>CAYYSJ010000013.1:0-4230 GCA_964474445.1 uncultured Gammaproteobacteria bacterium | reverse complement strand
TTGTCGGAACAGGAACAGTTAACAACCAGACAGGGTATACCTTTCTTGCCTCAGGTAGTGGTGGCCAACAATCAACGAATGGGTCTATCAGATTTCAAATTAAAGATACCTCTGGAAATGTAGTATTTGATACGCAACCAGGTGCAGCAGGTGCTGCTGATCCAACAACTTCTGTAACAGGACAGGTAGTTGTCCATAACTAACACTATGAGAAAGAAGATATACGAGTATATAAAACAACAGATGGCACGATTATCTCTGTTACGAAGTGCTATCTCACAAAAGCACATAAAACGACATGTGAGAAAACAGGTAAAAAATTATCTGCATGCTGTTATCCCTCCGTATGTGAGAGAAGATATTCCACATCTTATCGGTACAGCTGTTGTGGTCTTTGCCATTCTTCTATTTCCTCTGATGCATATCTATAAGCACACGTTTGCCTCCAATGCTTCTGGTATACATCCGACAAAACCACAAATTCTGGTTGGCGGACAAGCACCATATACCCATGCTGAGCAGGGAACAGTGCATATCTACTGGCTCGCCTCAACTGACCCCGTAGGTATTGCAGGCTACAGAATATATAGGAACGGAGAGAAAGTTGGAGAAACACAGGATGTCTCATTTAAGGATTACGGTATATCAGGAACACTAACCTATACTGTTGAAGCATATGACACAGCAGGAAATACCTCTTCCTCCCTGCTTCATATTATTCTCCCAAGTACCTGGACAGCACATGTTTCTCCTTCAGATGCTGTTTTGTCAGGCTTTGTACTCAATAGACAAAATAATACACCTATTGCAAATGCTATGATTGTTTTGGATAAAGGGAAACCTGTCTACACAACCAACAATGGATACTTTTATATTGTTTTCCCTGACACCACAGGACAGGTACAACTTAGTCTTCACATAAAAGGCTATCAAGACCAAACAGAGCTAGTAACTCTTCAAAAAGGGCAAAGCGTCAGTAAAACTATCTACCTTGCTCCTGCTACACCGTCTTTACAGGAAGACATAGGAAGCTTCTTTAAAAAGATCTTCCAAAAGTAAGCAGCATATTATTTTTGATAGTTACTGAGGAGATTGGGACATTCAGGTGTCCATCTGTTTGGAATATCCCTCAAATTTTAAAAGTAAAAGACATACTCTTGTTTAAGTATATTTTTATGCTAATATCTTGGTATGTTAGTTTTTATTGATGAATCTGGTGATGCGGGATTTAAAGTATCAAAAGGATCAAGCGCTACATTTGTAATTGCACTTGTTATTTTTGATGATGAATTAGAAGCAGAAGAGACAGCTCTGAGAATTAAAAAATTAAAGAGAGAATTGGGAAAAAGTGACAAGTTTGAATTTAAGTTTAATAAGTGTAAGCGAGATTTACGTGTAAAATTTTTAGAAGCAGTTAAAGATTCAAAATTTCGTATTCGGGCCATTGTCTTCAAAAAAGAAGTGTTATACAGTTCACACTTAAGGACTTCTAAAGATAGTTTTTATAATTTCGCACTGCGTCAAGTACTTGAGAATAATAATCAGACGATAAAAAATGCAAAGATCCGACTTGATGGCTTAGGTGAAAGAACATTCAAAAAAAATCTTATTGTCTATTTAAGGAAAAGTCTTAATTCAAAGACTCAAAAAGTTATGGATAATTTACGCTTTCGAGATTCTAAGGAAGATGTTCTTATTCAACTTGCAGATATGGTAGCAGGGGCTATTCGCAAGTATTATGATCATAATGCAGAGGATTGGGATACTTATAAAGGGATTATAAAAGGGAGAGAAGATGACATTTGGCCTTTTAAATGATCGATCCAGTTCCTATTCTAGGGAATCCTAGAAACGCACACCATACGGCGACAATTCGGAAACTGGATCTTTGTAATCCTACTATACCACAAAATTAAACATAATTCAAGTTTAGATTGCTATAACAATCTATCTATCCTATTGACAGGTGTTGTAAGTGCTTTCTCTGTTTTGAACATTCAGGTATTTGTTAATCAAAAAGGGTGAGGAAGGAGTTAGTTGAGGTAAGGGTTTGGACGGCCTGTAAATCCTTTTTGTACAGCTCTTCGTAATTGTTCAAAATCAGCTCCTTGTTCTCGTGCTTCGGCTATTGTCTGTTTGACATAGTCATATGGAGATACTCCTTCTCTTGGTATTCTCCCAACAGATTGTCCTTTTGCGATAGACACTGCATCAAGAGCAATTGCTTGTTCTAACTTATTTGTATTTGTCATGGGGGTATTATAAAGGAGAATACTAAAAGTGGCAATTGCTCAACAGATGTAATAAAAATTTTCCTTTATGCAGGACAGAAGAATGCTCATTCTGTCCTGAAGTAAAAGAGAGAAATGCTTATTTCTCTTCTTCGTCTTTTTCTCCACTTTTTTGTTTGGAAAAAATGGTCTCGACCTTATTTCGGAAATCCTCAAAAGCTGAGCGTAGTTCCTTCATGGTCTGCGGATCTTTCAAAGCACCTTGGGCAGCACTATGAAAGATAAGTTTTGCAGTTTGCTTCACTTCATCTTTCAACTCATGTAGAGTCTGTCCATGCGCTTCTCCAAAATGTTTGCCAAAAGACTTTAAATGTTCTATTTCTTCCTCGTGTTCTGAAAGATACTTTTCTCCATCTGTTGTAATGGAGTAGACCTTCTTTCCATCTTTTGGGTTAATGGTTACATACCCTTGGTCTTCTAAAAGCTGTAGGATTGGATAGACAGTCCCTGCGCTGGGACTGTAAAAGCCATGAAACTTTTTCTCAAGTTCTTGGATAATGTCATACCCGTGTCGTGGTTGTTCTTTTATCAGACCGAGGATGACAAATTTCACAACTCCTCTTTCAAAAAAGCGTTGTGGTCCAAATCCTCCATGGCCAAAGCCATGACCCATCCATTTCCCAAATGGCATATCTTCACCCCATGTGTGGAATTTGAAAGCTAATCTTTGCTTATTAAACATAGTATTCACCTCCTTCATGACGATATATCTATATATCGCGATATATCGAATCTAGTACAACGAAGATACCATGTCAAGTTAGAATTGTGTAAAAATAATTTGTTTGTTTATTAACCACTTTATAACTTCACATTTGTACGCTGATGCGTAACAGATATGCATTGCTTTCTATCTGAGTTGATACATAATAATCCGCATTATGTCCAAAAAAGATTATGAATATCTGGGTAGGGCACAGCACCGCACTTTTCCTGAATTCCTACAAGATGTGGGAGAGAATATGCAAAGACGTCCAATGAGAACAATAGCCACAATGCCTCTATGGGTTCCTTTGGCTGCCTTACAATACGGAGTGCTAGAGCAATTAAGGCGAGATAGAAATACAATCCTTTAGTTCTTGGTATCGACAATAAAATCTTATAGTATAATTCGGCTATTGTTTCTATAGAATAGCGTTACGGATAGATACCTTGGTTTTCTGAATTCCTCTGCTCCTCTCATAAATAGTGATTTGTCTTATCCTTACAATCTAAATTACACTTATTGTGGGAATTAAGAGGAAATAGACCTAGGTGCTCATGCTTGATCTTGAGGGGTTTTATTTGTCTTTCTTACTCTTGCACCTACTTCCATTGTAGCTGCAACAAGAGCTGTAACACATGCAGCAGCTAGTGGAGGAACACCGGTGGCATGTGCATTGTTTACTACGGAATCGACTAGGCCTGCAACTGCTGGGCCCACTACTTCTGCGGATTCTCTTACATTCATGCTAATAGTATATATCTGTTTATAGTATTTGTAAAGGGGTTGAAGTCAGCAACAAACAAAGACTTATAGAAATATTTTTGGGGTTATATTGCGAAGATTTAGAGAAATAAGAGATATCTTTGCCTAAATTCCCGTGTATTGTGGTGCCCCTGATGCACTTTCTTTTGAACACTTTTTACCTTGGATATGGAAAATTATGCGTAGTTTTCAAGATCCAAACCAACATGATAGTAATCAACTGTTACCATATTGTCAATATATTTGTAAATATAATTGTAAATACGAGAAGGCTAATTGAACACTAAAATGAGGCTGGATTTTACAAAAATAGTGAAGTCTTCACAATGTTATGGGGAAGTAATAATACAGCAAAATCTTCGTTTAGCTCGATTTATCAATCTATTCGTATGTTTGACACCGAGGGTGTCTCCTTGGGTGCCCAGAAGAGGACTCGAACCTCCATGCCTTACGGCACTGCCTCCTGAAGAC
>CAYYSJ010000012.1:0-4860 GCA_964474445.1 uncultured Gammaproteobacteria bacterium | reverse complement strand
CGGCCGGAGCTTGATGTAGTCGCGCCCGTCGATCAGCAGCATGTACGGGAACATGTAGTTGTCGTTCGGGAAGTGGTCCAGCGGCGGCACCACGTAGCCCGTCCAGATCGCGACCTCGACGTGGTTGCCGTCGAGGAGCTGGACATCCACCAGGGGCCACTCGTCGGTCATGACGCCTCGTCGTTCGTGATCTTGGCTCCGACGCTCGACCAGGAACGGCTACCCGGCTCCGCCACAGCCGCCGACACCTTCCACGCCCGGACCGGAATGTGCCGCTCCAGTGCCGCTGCGAGATCGTTCTTCACGGCCTCGATCGTGTCGTCGCTCAGGCCGTCGGCCTCGATGAGCGCCTTCACCGAAAGCGCCCGTTCCGTCGTCCAATCGAATGCAGTCATCCTGTCTCCTTGGGTCTGTTGGATCGTTCGGTTGTGAGTTCGGCGATGATCCGGTCCGCCGCCTTCTCGAAAGGCAGCAGCGGCAGGCGGGGGAACGCGTTGCAGATCACGTCCGTGAGGGGACGCTGGCAGTGTCGGCAGGTGGGGACCGGCGGCGGCTCCGGTACGGCTCCGGGTTCGGCGGCGACGTCGAAGAGGGTGCCCTGGTTCATGACGCCGTCCCGATGCCCGGGTGTCCGGCGGCGGCCCACTCGCCCGGGCCGTAGACACCGGGAACGCCAGAGGAGGGGATCGGCCGTTGTTGATAGAGGCGCTCGCACTCGTCGTTGGGGTGGCAGATCTGGCCGAGCGTGATGATCTTCATCGGGGTCCCGCAGCCGCCGCAGATGCCGGTCTTCCCGTCCTTGATCGGGGACGGGGTCACTACGTCTTCGAGGCCGTGATTCACCCCGTCCACCCCGTCCCTCTTAAAGAGAGGGACGGGGACGGGGTGCTCACTCACCCCGTCCGGGACGGGGTCGGGACGGAGTGGGGACGGGGACGGGGTGGAAGGTGGAACAGGGTCGGGATAGGACCTGACCAACCGGTGCAGCTTCGCGTTTCGCGGACCCGGTTCGACGACCACATGCCCGCTGTCGACAAGCGCCAGGAGGGCTTTCCTCGTCGCCGTAGCCTTGCCGGGCGTGTGCTCCTCAATGTGCGTCTGGCTGAGCGGCTCGACCGCGCTGGCGAGGGTCTTGGCGATGCGGCACTTCTGCTCGGTGAGCCCGTCATCATCCGCCTCGGCCGGGTCTTGGGGGAGGAGGACAACGGAGGTGACCGGGCTCCCGTCCTCCTTCGCCTCCCCGTCCAACTCGACGACCTTGAGCGCGAACACGAGATCGTCGAGTTCCTCGTCGTCCTTCTGCTTGCCGGTGCTGAGGGTCACCCGGATATCGCGGCCCTTGCCCTTCCGGGACACCCCGAGTTCGGTCTGCATACCGCCCTTGATCGAGGTGGATCCGCGGCCACGGTCACCGGCGATACCGCTGTGGTGGACCAGCAGGACGCACGCCTCGCAGGCACCCCGCAACTGCTCCACCTGGTGGAGGATGACGCCCATCTCGGTCGCGCTGTTCTCCTCCACCCCGACCGTGACCCTGGCCTGCGTGTCGACGATGACCAGCGACGGCTTCAGCCGCCGGCACGCCTCGATGAGCACCCGCCACTCCGGGCTCTTCACCTGGACGGGGCGGGGCAGGAACTTGACGCCGGTCATCTTGCGCCCGTAGTGCTGCTCCCATGCCCGTACGCGCTTGCGGATGCCCTTGACGCCCTCGGCGACGAGGTAGACGACGGTTCCCTGCCGGGCTGCTCTCCCGTGCCAGTCCTTGCCGGTGCCGACGCACGCCGCGAAGTCGAGCACCATGAACGACTTGAACGCACCCGACTCCCCGTAGACCCGGGCGACGGTGTCCACGAACAGGACATCGGCGATGAGCGGTTCAAGCGCGGGGATGTTGTCGAGGTCGCTGGTATCGAGCAGCTCGGCCAGCAGCGCCTCTACCGGGTCTTCGTCCTCGGCCTCGAATCCGGGGACGTGGTCGAAGATGTTGGCGGTCACCATTCGGGCACCGGCCCGCCGGTGTACTCCTTGCCGCCGGTGCGTTTCTGCTCAGCTATCCAGATAGCGCCACCCGGCCTCGCCCGGTACTCCTTGAGTTCTTGAAAGGTCGGGTGCTTGGCGTACTCCTTGACCGTGGTGGCGATCTGCCGCCAGACCTGGTCGTTGACCGCTTCCGCGTGGGCGAACCCGGCCGCGTAGCCCTCGTCCCAGCCGAGACGGTGACCGAAGCGAAACCACCAGTTCTCGATGTCGCGGTCTTGCTCGGCGCGTGTTACGTAGTTGGAAGGAATCTCGATCATGGCGATGTCCCCGAGTCTCCGTTGGCGCCTACGCGAGTTCCTTGGCTTCGAGCTCGGACTCCCAGCGGAGGAGTTCGGATTCGCGGTAGAGAACCCGTGGCCCGACCTTGAAGCCCTTCGGTCCGGTGCCGACGTGGCGCCAGTACCGCACGGTGCTCGGTGCGGTGCGGTAGCGCGCTGCCACCTCTGCGGTGGTCAGGAACCCATCGGGGGCAGCGGGGGCGTGCTCGATCATCATTCCCCTTGAGCATCGTTCGATCATTCGCCTCAAGGATGTCGCCGCAAAGCTCTAGTGTCAACCCAGCTGAGGGTGTACCGTCCATCCTCGTGGAGAATAAACGCCAGCCAACGCAACGTCAGCTCAAGATCGAGCGGGCCCACCATCCGGAGATGCTGGCCGCCCACCTGCTGAAAACCGGGCGCGAGGAACTCGGCATGTCGCAGGAGCAGGTCGCCACGGCAATGAACGACCTCGGTTTCTCTTGGCGGCAGACCACCGTCGCCAAGACAGAGGCCGCGACACGTCCGATCCGCGTCAATGAGCTTGTGGCGCTGGCGGGTGTTCTGGGGGTCGACGTCAGACAACTACTCGGCAAACTCGGAGAGAACTGGAACGCAAGTGCGCGAATGCTGGTGGCGACCGCCCAATTGACCAGGGCCCACCGGAAGGTAGAGACCCTCGCAACTGAAATCGACAGGGTCAAGGCTGAAATAGCGAGGGCCGAGGCCGCGGTAAAGGCGGCCGAGAAGAACTTTCGCGAGAACATAGCCGAGTTCGACCTGGAGGTTCCGGACGCCGATGGCCAGGACTAAGGATCTATGGCACACCTCGGTCAAGGACCCGAGCGACCCCACCAAGACGGTCAAGAAGAAGACCCGCAAGCACCCCGACAACGGCGGCAACAAGAACGCCTGCAGGTGGCTCGCCATCTGGCACGGCAAGGACGGCAAGGAGAAGACGAGGGCGTTCGCCACCAAGGAGCAAGCCCGAGCGCATGGCGTCGCCATGGAGGCCGACCGTTTGCGCGGCGTCTACGTCGACCACCAGCGCGGCCGGATGTACCTCAAGGACTTCGCCAACGACAAATGGAAGCCCGCCCAGGTCCACCTGCGCAGCAACTCCACCGACACCTACGCCAGCCACCTGAAGACGCACATCCTTCCCGCACTCGGCGGCCGGCGGCTCGGCGAGCTGGACCGCTCGGACATGAAGAACTTCGTCGCGCTGCTGGTGGAGAAGGGCCTCGCGCCGAGCACGGTTGAGACGGTGTTCGCGGTCGTACGGTCCATCATGCAGTCGGCGGTCGATGACGGGTTCATCGGCGCGAACCCGTGCTCCCGGGTCCCGTTGCCGAGGGTCGAGCCGCGCGTCGTCGAGCCGCTGCCGGTCGGCGCGATCCTCGCGCTCGCCGAGAGCATCACGCCGCGGTACCGGCTGACGGTGTGGCTCGGTGCCGGGCTCGGGCTGCGCGAGGGGGAGGCCCTCGGGCTCACGAAGCTGCGCGTGGAGTTCCTGAAGCGCCGCGCGCTCATCCGGCAGCAGGCCCAGGGCGGCAAGCTCGTCGAGCTGAAGACCAAGGCGTCGAAGCGCACCTTGCCGGTCGACGATCTGATCATTGACGAGATCAACCGACACATGGCGCGCAAGGGGTACAAGGACGGCCCCGAGGGCGTTCTGATCACCAACCGGATCGGGAAGATCGTGCAACGGTCGTCGTTCGGCACCTGTTGGCGGGAGGCCGTCGAGAAGGCCGGGCTACCGGAGGGGACCCGGTTTCATGATCTACGGCACTTCTACGCGAGCGCCTTGATCCGAGCGAACCTCAACCCGAAGGTGATTCAGACCCGTCTCGGCCACGCCACCATGGCCGAGACCTGGGACACCTACGGTCACTTGTTCCCGGATGACGAGGACCTCGGCCGGGGAGCCATCGGAACGTTGTTCGCCGACGCTCCGGCAGAACTGAGACGGAACCAGCAGTAGGCGCACACGCTGCGCCGCAGCTCAGAGATGGTGCGACGGACGAGTCGGCCTGTAGGCCGGGTTCAGTTCCGTCCGGTTTGATCACCTGGGGATATGTCCCCGCACCGTCTCTGAGCAGGAAAAAGAGCGTTGACGACCGTTGACGAACGTTGGCGGTATTCGACCCTCGGACAGAACTGAGACGGAACTGGAGACCCCCCATGGCTCAGACCCACGCCGCCGCCCACACCCTCGCGCACGCCGCCGAGCACGACGCCGGAAGCTGCACGCTCGAAACCTGCGACGGCCTCACCGGGGACGACTACCGGGAGCACGCCGAGCAGATCGAACGGGCCGCCGCCCGCCGGTTCGCCGCGCTCGACGACGAGGCCCGTACCGCCTACGTCCGTGCCGCCCGCACCTTCACCGAGACCCAAGCGCTGCCGGAGCCGGGCGAGGATGCGGCGCTGGTGTACGCCCGCTACCACGGTCGGCTGCTGTCCGCGCTCGGCGAGCTGCTCGACCTGGTCGGGCTCGCGCCGGAGGAGTGACCAAGATCCAAAACATTAAACTCAAGTTTAGTTTCCTTGATCGTTC
>CAYYSJ010000011.1:0-4979 GCA_964474445.1 uncultured Gammaproteobacteria bacterium | reverse complement strand
GGTGCCCAGAAGAGGACTCGAACCTCCATGCCTTACGGCACTGCCTCCTGAAGACAGCGTGTATACCAATTTCACCATCTGGGCGTCAGAGTAAACTATAGTGATTTTATCAGAGCGGCCCTTAGCTTGACAAGGAATAGGAAATATGCCACCATAACTTTAGTGACGACACTATGAGAAAGATTATTCTCTTGTTTAGTTTTTTTCTCATAACACCAGTACTTCTTGTAGTTAGCTTAGCTCTTCTTTCATTCCATAACCACAACGGCCACAAACCATTTACCTTTGTGCTTGGTGTTTCTATCACGCCTTCACAAGGTGTTGCCTACGCAGCATTACCAACAACACAAAATGTGATGGACGCTTCAGCAAGCCTTACTGATAGACGCGTTGAATCTTTACAATCATTTTTTTCACTCTACCATTCACCTCTGCTTCTTTCTGCACAGGAGATCGTGGACAAAGCAGATCGATATAATATAGATTATCGATTGATACCAGCTATTGCCATGCAAGAGTCTGGCCTTTGTAAAAAAACGCTTTCTCAAGCTCCATATAATTGCTGGGGGTTTGGTATTTACGGCAAGAAAATAACCTCATTTGCTAGCTACTCAGAAGCAATCGACACTATTACAAGATATTTTGCAAATAAAAAAATGAATGGAGTGAGCACCCTAGAGGAAATCGGGAAGATCTACAACCCAGACAATACCAACAACTGGACTGAGAATGTTATCCTCATTATGAGTAAGATATAATCAATCTTATAGTACCCCTTGACAAACTTATAGTTACATGCTATAATGCTTTTTAGATCCTAAGGTATGCCCTTCAAATGCATACGTTAGGATTTTTTTTATGCCAAAAAAAGGCGAGAGTCTTGTCGGCATATATACTATGAAAGCAAAAGCATTACTTTTTGCCTTCACCATCCTTACAACACTTGCACTTTTTCTTCCTTCCAAGATCCAGGCACAGGAACAAGCCTCAGGATCTTCAGCTACCTTTAATACTCTTCTTATCGCAAGAAGCAGTGATAACCGTGCTGAAATCTTGCGAAAGTACCTTGAGCACTATAACTCACCGCTGGCAATCTACGCACAAGTATTTGTGAATCAAGCCGATTTATACAATCTGGATTGGCGATTTGTGGCTGCAATTTCAGGCGTTGAGTCAACATTTGGAAAAGCTGTGCCATGCACTAATGCGTGGGGATGGAATATCCCTGATGATGAACATATTTTCTGTTTCCATTCCTATGATGAGGGTATTCGAGTAATCTCCAGAGATTTGCGAAAAAAATACATTGATCAGTGGGGAGCAGAGGATGTGTGGAGTATTGGAAGACGGTATGCAGCCTCACCAACGTGGGCTTCACGAGTGGTATATTTTATGAATGATATGGAAAATTTTGCCATATCTCAAAATACACCTCTTCCTATTTCATTTTAAATCAGGTATACTTAGGCCATCGCAAAGCAGGACGATTCAGCCAAACCTAAAGCGGACGTGGCGAAATGGTAGACGCGATAGGTTTAGGACCTATTGACCAAAAGTCATGGGGGTTCGAGTCCCTTCGTCCGCACTCATACACTATGGTTTCACAACTAACAAAATCTCAAGACGGAACAATTACCCTTACTATTCCACTACCAAAAGCAGACATTAGTAAGACAATGGATGCTGTTATTGACCAAGCAGTTGCAAATGCAGAGCTTCCAGGATTTCGAAAAGGCAAAGCACCTCGAGATCTTGTTGAGGAGAAATTAGATAAAACGCACCTTCAAGAAGATGTTCTCAGAGAACTTCTTCCAAAAGCCTACTCAGAGGCAGTGATTGAGCATAAACTTAAGCCTATCATGAGTCCACGAATTCATGTATCAAAAATTACCGATGGGGAAGACTGGGAATTTGAAGCAACACTTGCAGAAACACCAGAAGTTGATTTGGGAGGGTATAAGAAGGCAGTAGGGGATGTGACTGCAAAATCAAAAATCGTTGTACCAGGCAAACAGCAACAAGATGTGAATATGGATGATCTTGTCAAAGCACTTCTTGATTCTGTCAAAGTGACTATTCCTCAGGTTTTGATCGATACTGAAGTAGAAAGACTTCTCTCACAACTCTTGGATGAAGTGAAAAGTTTGGGGTTATCCCTTGATCAATATTTGAGTTCAACTCACAAAACTATAGATCAATTGAAAAAAGAGTATGAAGACCGAGCGAGAAATGATATTACCTTCGAATTTGCCTTGCAAAAAATTGCAGATGAAGAACATATTACTGTTGAACAAAAAGAAGTAGATGAGGCGATAAATAAGGCAAAAGATGCGTCAGAAAAACAGAATTTAGAAGCAAACAAATACTTGCTTGCAAGCATCCTAAGACAACAGAAAACGCTTGATTTTCTCAAGCATTTATGATAGGGTTTAGGCCAGTATATGAATACGCTACAGGCCAATCAATCAAAGAAAAAACCACAAAGCCCAGTCAAAAACGATCTTGAAACAGATTCCTCTTTTAAATCCATCCCAAAAGGCATTGCAAATGAAGTCTCAAAAGCATCCCAAGCTGCAGTGAAGGATATGTGGGCTTCTATCTTGGGGACAAATAAATATAGTGCAGATAAAAACCCTTCCAAACCAAAAATGGGTGGAGACTTAACCCCAGGACAGGCAGTTGACTTCAAGCACGCACAAGAGCAAAAAGCACAAGCTCCACGAAATGAAGCGCCAATGAGTTACTCCAGAGAAATTGCAGAAGCAGGAAAGCATACGACACAGCAAGAAACCCACCAAATTCGCCAAGAAGTACAAGCAGTTATTTACGAACTGAAACGCTTAGCATCTTCTTCTAAAGCGATTGAAAAAGACGTTGCTATTGCGACTGGGCCATCAACACCAACCAATGTGGGAGTCTACCACAAAAACTTCTTTGAATGGATGCTTCTTGTTGTGAGAGATGCGAGAAAACGAGTTGAGGATGCAGGAGCATGGCTTCGAACAGTGAAGAGTAAGCGAAAAATGGCAGTTGGTAAGATGAAAAAGAATATGAGTCAGCTTATGTCCGGTGAAAGATCTTCTTCTAATTCAACTGGTTAACCCGTATCTCCTCTATTTCCACTATTGTTCTTACACATTCTTACATTTTTCTTCTTGAAAGGCTTATCTTATCTTGGTACAATAATTTTGTTATGGTCCGACACAGTATTCTTAGTATTATTATCCTTACCCCCTAAGGGCGGGAGGTAATACTGTGTAAAGTATAACCCCGCCAGATAGGCGGGTTTTTTTGTGGTTTGAAAGGAGGTGAAATGAATATGAGAAACGGCGAAAGACCAAGAGGAGAAGTAGGCAAAACCAATCCAAAGGGATCTGATAATCGAACACCGAGAAGGGATTATATTCCAAATCCTGCAACTCAGCAACGAACACCTGATGGCAGACTAAAACCAACTCAACAGTGGGGACCAGATCATAACCATCAAATTTAAGATTTCCAGGGGTATTGGCAGATAGCACTGATTATCTACATACCAGTACCCCTGGTACCTAAATATTATTGAAAGGGGGTTACACACTATGTCAAGAAATTTATTAAGAGAAGTGGGGCCAGTGGTTGACGCCCATCAAGACCCAGCATTAGATGGAAGATCAGCAAGAAGGGGAGTTATGGCAGTGGTGAAGAAAGTGAAAGGGACTCAGTTAACTGATACCGCTTCCCCTCCCACAATGCGTGGAGAATCAACAGTTAATAGAGATCATCAAGCAGCAGAAGAATTTGGACAAGACTCATCTGGTACACCACCAGGAGTATAAATTTCAGGGGTATTGGCAGATGTTCTGATACATCATATACTAATACCCTTGGATACCCAAAGGAGACAGGAATAAACAAATGACACAATTTGAAAAACAAGGATTACAACCATATAGTCCAGGAAGAGATGGGTCGGTAGGAAATGCTGGAAGGAGAGATCCGTCACCTGCAGGAGACGTGTATGAACAGCTTTCATGGCGTGGAGATCCAGATCCTGGAGGAAGGACTATTATTGTTCCGGGTACAGAAAAATTAAAACCTAATCCTACTCCTACAACACTTACAGATTTTCTGAGTAGACATCAAAAGCAAAGTTGAAATAACGAAACATATCTGATATAGTAAAAATATGAGTCACAAACTCTTCTCACTCTTTTTCCTTAGTTTTAGAAACTCTCTGAGTGGGGAGAATAGTGTGAAGTAACAGAGATTCACAAAATTCCAGAACTCCCCACAGGGGAGTTTTTTTGTGGTCTGAAAGGAGGGAGGTGAAATATTTATGACACAAGGAGAACAAAAACCAAGAGTTACTGATTGGCCAGTACAAAGAGGATCTATCGGTTCTGACGTGCATGATATTATGGGCGGATTTAATCATACGTTACCAGCAAAACATCGCAGAGGACCATGGGCAGACCTCTCACCAAGACATTATCCAGAAGGTGATACAAATGGACCAAAAGCACCAAGAGCAATTGATTGGTGGAAAAGAAGAAATGGAGGTGAGGACATATCCCCCTTCTAGGGGTAACGTCTACTTCTTAAGAAGAACTATTACTCTTTCAGTTATAAACTGTTCTAGTAACATCTCTATTTTGGTTTTGCCAAGAGAAAAATTAATGGAGGTTTATGTGAAGACATTCGCATGACCTCCGTTGTTTATGGAAAGAGTTATAATAAACTAATTGTGGTGGAAGAAACATCAGGTCCGATCCCACTCAAAGAGATAACAGCACTTCCTAGTCAAAGAGGAGTAAGACAACCAAGAAGATGTATCTTTCTCACAGCACCTAAAACAGCTCCTTTTGAAGATTTGCAATTCTCATGGAGGAAATGCTGCTCTTCTGATAGAATTATTACATACTAAGGTTTTATGAGATCACCTCATTACATTAAATAAAATCCACAATGTTATCAAAATATTTTCATTTAAAACAAGA
>CAYYSJ010000010.1:0-23560 GCA_964474445.1 uncultured Gammaproteobacteria bacterium | reverse complement strand
CAACTGGCGAAACACAATGACCGCCAGTTTTTTTTGGTCATTGGAGGGGGAGCAACAGCAAGACACTATATTGATGCAGGAAAGGCTGTTATTGAGAAGCTAACTAACGAAGATATGGACTGGTTAGGAATCCATACTACCCGCCTAAATGCTCACCTTATTCGTACCATTTTCCGCGACATTGCTCACCCAACAATAATAGAACATTACGAAATAATCCGAAAAGTAGAAGAACCAGTTGTGGTGGCATCAGGTTGGAAACCAGGGTGGAGTACAGACTATTGTGCATCTTTATTGTGTGAAGACTATGGGGTCAACACAGTTGTTAATTTAAGCAACATCAAACAAGTCTACACAGCCGATCCTCGACAAGACCAAAATGCAACTCCTATAGACCATATTTCTTGGGCTGATTTTCGAAAAATAGTGGGGGATGAATGGAAGCCAGGTCTCAATGCACCATTTGATCCTGTTGCTTCTAAAAAATCTCAAGAGTTGGGTGTAAAGACAATAGTAATGGGTGGAGATGATTTTGAAAATATTGAAAATTACTTCGATGGCAAACCATTCCTCGGAACAGTCATAGAATAAACTTCATTAAATACTGCATATCTATAACGCATTGTTTGTGTATTTTAGTGGAAATACAATGCAGAGATATGAGATTAGCAAAAGGAGAGGGAGTTTGTGTTGTTTCTCAAAGTGTCGCACATGCAGGCATCTCATTCCCAGGAGAAGGAAGACGTCCATCGCAGGTATTTGTTATGAAAACTTGTGATCAGATTTGTAACGAACAGTATGAGTGTGAAAGACGTCACAAGTGGAACGCTCTTGCTCGATCTCTATGCGATAAAGCTACAGGTTGCAGGTGCTGATCTTATTTTTATCTGGCCTTAGTACTTTTAGAAACATTTTTCTCCATGTGATTAGATACAGATACGTTACCAATAGTACTTCATAGAAGAATTTTTATTTACTCCCACCCTACCATGTATATGAGAGATTAGATTCATATCCTATCTGCATTGCCAATAGTTAGAATTCTTTTTATATTGTGGGTATCTTTATCTCCCAAAGTGTTAGTCCATTGGGAGATTTTTAAAAAAGAAGGAGGTGATAATATATGGCATTTAGTAGAGGTACTATTGAAGCTTCCAGAAGTGCTGCTCCAACTGTCAACAGAGCTGTCATAGCAAGAGGAACATCAAAAGATAGCACAATGCAAGCAGGAGATTTGTGGGGTGATGATCTTAGAGACTGTGTAGAATGCTACAGAAGGCATTCTGCTGCATATTGTTGGCCAATCTATAAACGTGTTTGTTCAGGAAGAGGTACTTAAGATATACATTTTAAAATAGTTTACCGCTGTTATCAGGTATTAAACATCCGAAGTCCCAGATCCTTCGGATGTTTTTGTAAGGTCTTTTATATGTATGTCATACCCCAGTACATTGGTAAGTGTAAAAATACAGTTATTATAAAAGATGAGCAATGTTGTTTGGCAGGGGATTTCATGCATAAGGCAAGTTAATATTTTCTTTAGTTTTTACAAAACTATTATCATCAAGTGCGAAAGGAATTTTTCAGCTTTTTACTAAGGAATTATCTTTGCTTTATTACTCATATCCTTTGTATATTGCTTTCATTCCTTGTAACTTTTTATGCAAGTCATTACAATTGAGCAATGTTACTTAAGAGTCTTCTTCTCCAGCATTTTCGAAGCTATTCTCAACAAAAATTTGATTTTGCAGAAAAAATGACCGTTATTATCGGTCCAAATACTGCTGGCAAAACAAATCTCTCTGAAGCGGTTTACCTTTTGGCCACTGGGAAAAGTTTTCGTACAACAACAGATAGCGAACTGATTTCTTTTGATCAGCATATTGGGAGAGTGGGAGGTGTGTTGGAAGAGCATGGTGAAAAGACCAAGGTTGAGGTGGTGCTTTTGGATGGGGTTACAACAGGAAGGTATAGTAAGAAATTTCTCGTTAATGGGGTAGCTCGCAGTCGTGCAACCCTTCGATCACTTCTTCCAATTGTATTATTTCACCCTGAAGAACTTGATATTGTGATAGCAGGTCCTTCGCTTCGGAGGCAATTCTTAGATACTGTTTTGGAGCAAACAGATAGAGAGTACTACTTCGCATCCATTGCCTATGAAAAAGCACTTAGGCAGCGTAATGCACTCTTAGATATTGTCAAAGAGACGGGTGTAAAAAACAGTCAACAATTTGAATACTGGGACAATCTCCTCATTCAAAATGGCCAGATACTTACCAAAAAGCGTGAGGAACTTATTGCATTTATCAACACATCTTTGCACGATATTTTTCCACTCGTCGTTGTTTATGATCACAGTATAATTTCCAAAGAGCGGTTAGAACAGTACGAACAAGCAGAAATTGGAGCAGGGAATACGTTGGTTGGTCCTCATCGGGATGATTTTTACGTTACCATGAAAGTAAATGGAGAAGAAAAAGATGTGAGACATTTTGGCTCAAGGGGACAGCAGCGACTTGTTGTACTGCAATTAAAGCTTTTACAGATTGCCTATATGAAAGAAAATCTAAGTGTTTCACCCCTTCTTGTATTGGACGATATTTTTTCAGAACTTGATAATAGGCATATACAGCTTGTTCTTAAGAAAGTTGCTGGGTCCCAGGTGATTCTTACCACAACACATAAAGAATTTCTCCAAAACACATCAATCGGAGACTTTGCTATGATAGAGTTGGGAAAGCAAGAAGACTTGTTCTAACTATGGAAACGTTCGACATACGCGATTTGAAAAAATTGTATATGCCTCCCCCTGACTCGCATAAAGGACAGAATGGGAGAGCCATGGTTATTGGCGGCTCAGAGCTTTTCCACGCCGCATCTTTGTGGGCTCTGGAGATTGCTTCAAAAATTGTTGACATGGTTTTTTATGCTTCTGTCCCGCAAAACAATCAGATAGTTCAGCAGCAAAAAGCTGCGTTTGTCAATGGCATAGTTGTTCCACGAGACCAGATAGATGCATATATACAAGAAGCAGATGCGGTGCTCATAGGACCCGGAATGGTGAGGACAGATGAAAAGCCACGAACGATGAACTATGAACCAAAAACAATTGAGGAGATAAACCAACTCGATGATGAAGGTTTACAAACATATTACTTAACTCGATATCTCCTTCAAAAATACCCCACCAAGAGGTGGGTGATTGATGCTGGGGCACTGCAAATGCTCGATGTTGATTGGCTGGATGAGCTTTCAGGAAATGTGATTTTGACACCGCATCATCAGGAATTTGAACGAGTTTTTCATATGACACCAACACCAGAGCATGTTATCCATATGGCAAAAGAGCACAATTGTATTATTCTTCTCAAAGGACATGAAGATATAGTCTGTTCAAACACCGAGTGTGTAAGTGTGCGGGGGGGAAATGCTGGGATGACCAAAGGTGGGACAGGTGACGTATTAGCTGGTCTGACAGCGGCACTTGCTTCACAAAATGATGATATGTATCTGGTTGCAAAAGCAGCAGCGTATATCAATAAAAAAGCAGGCGACTCGCTTTTTGAAAGAGTAGGCTTCTTTTTTAATGCAACAGATTTGGTGAATGAAATACCAAGAGTGATGGCTGAAATATTAAGATATTAGGATAGTAAGTGAACGTAGTCTCTTATCTTATTCTTCTAGTCTCTCTTTGATTTGGGAGAGTTGTAATGTTACCACAACTGCCAGAATAGTAACCACGAGTGCATAAATAAGAAGAGAAGTAATGCCACTGCCACTAGGGAGAAACTTTTTTATATAGTTATTCACTATCTCTTGAATTAAGCTATTCCAAGCCAAAGCTGCTACTAACCCAAACCCGCTTGTTGCAAGGGTGAGCATTTGGGTGATCACTTCAAGAGTAAGTTTTTTTGAATTTTCATGGAGTTTCGTTTGCCGAGGAGTTTTTCGGGAATTTTGTATTTTTCGCGCCATTGCTTTATACTAATATTATAACATATATTGTGGCAGGGTCCTGCCTCTTATCACCCTTAGATTATGTATCAACCCAACTATACCATTACCAATAAAATGCTTCGTAATATTGGGCTTATAGAAGCAGCAAAAGAGGTTATCGATCATGCACCACTCCTTCCGTACTATGAGAAAAAATTTCGAGAAGACGCACTTGTGAGAGCTGTTCATTATGGTACTCATATTGAAGGAAACGAGCTCAATCTTTCTCAAGCTGAAAAAGTTCTGATGGGACAAATGGTCTCAGCAAGAGATAGAGATATTCAGGAGGTTATCAATTATCGAAATGTGATGGAGTATATCGGAGAGTGGGGGAGTACAGAGAGGAAAAAAGAAATTACCGATGAATTTGTTTTGCATCTTCACAAATTGACTGTTGAGAAAATTTTGCAGACAGAACATGCTGGAGCGTATAGACAGACACAAGTTGTGATTCGCAATAGTATTTCAGGAGAAGTTGCCTTCAGACCGCCAGAGCCAGGAGAAGTTATTCCACAAATGGGTCAATTATTGGCATTTATCAATAGCACGACAGGAGAAGATATCCATCCAGTTTTGAAATCAGGAATTGTTCATTATGAATTCGTCAGAATCCATCCTTTTGTTGATGGGAATGGACGAGTGGCGAGAGCGCTCTCAACCCTGATGCTTTTTTTGCATGGCTATGACATCCGGAAATTCTTTTCTCTTGAAGAGTACTTTGATAAAAACGCTAGAATATATTATGACAGTTTGCAATCTGTTGAGAAAAATGAAGGAAATTTAACATCCTGGCTTGATTATTTTACTGAAGGATTAAGTATTGAGCTTGGGAAAATTCGAGATAAAGTGGAGCATGTTTCTATTGATAACAGACTTAAGCAGCGACTTGGTGGCAAGCCTTTAATGCTTTCTGAACGCCAGTTAAAAATTATTGAATATATCCAAGAGACAGGATTCTTGCAAAACCAGGCTTTCAAGTCACTTTTCCCAATGATTAGTGAGGATTCTGTGCTTCTTGATTTGAAAGCTCTATTAAAGGCTGGCATTGTGAAAAAATCAGGATCTACAAAAGGTGCAAAATATATAATGGTATAAGCTGCTCTTAATATTTTCATACCTTTTTTCTACAATATTTCGCTGCCAAGTTCTTACCATAGAGACTATGGAAGTAGTATTGTGGGATTATCCAGATGGTATTGTTCTTCAGGAAGGAGAGTCTCCTAACCATGCTATTTTGCGGGCAGAAGAAGAGGGCATATCTCATACCCAGCAAGTGGTTGATCACCACCTACCAAAAGATGTAACTCCTGGTAAAGAAAGTCTTTCATATAAGTACATCTTGCATAGCCGTAGAGAAAAGCCAGTTATTGATATGAAGCCTCAACGAGAAGATGCACAAGGACTAGTGACAGATAAAAGAGGGAATACAATAATATCGATAACAGGTAAAAAACGTATTTCTTTAGATCCAGAACAAAGATCCTATTTCCCAATTCTTGAACAATCATCTGGAGCATTGTGTCTAAGAAGAATCGTTTTTGTTTCGTTGATACATCAGTGATCCATATATCTTGCAGGTGCACTCGGTCATGTTATAATACACCACATGCCACGAGAAGATTCACACCAACTACGGCCTAATGAAAAAGGGAAAATAGGTTCGGATAATGAAAAAGTCCTTGAAAATTACGCACAGCTTTTTGATGCGTTTGGCCAGTATTTACCTCCAAGAAATCGAAAAGGAGCTTTTCGTAAAGTTGGGCTCGCAGGGCCAGGAATGTTTGAACCACCTGCTGCTCGTCTTGGTATAGGGAAAACCTCTATTATTAGTGTTGATAATAATCCAACTGCACTTCGTAATGCAGAATTTTTTTCGGAAGCTATTATAAATGTTCTCCCACGACTTGCTAATCAACTGAGAATGAATTTTGTTGTGGGTGATGTACTCAAAGAGCCTAATCCTTTTGGAGGACCTATGGAAATGATAGCAGCACTAGATGTTCATCCCGATGTTGTAAGCCTGGGTGGTCTTGTGAAGATGGCGAAAATGGTTCAACCTTCAGGATTGCTTGCCCTGACAAAAACTGCTCCATTTCCGAGTGAATTGAAAGATATGAAGCAAGCAATAGAGGAGCTTAAGCAACAGATGCATGTAGAACAAATCGATATACAAATTCCTGAGTTTAAACATGTAGTAGAAAATTTTGATGTACAAAATATGTGGGTCTTTAGGATATTTGGTCCTCGATAGCGAAGCTGTTTTTTACTCCTTTAGGTTTTGTTTCACTACATAAAATCTACAATCTTCACAGGCAAATATGCCACAATCGATAGATGCATGAGTAGACAGTTGGCCTACAAATATTACTGGTATTGATAATTCTGCAGAAAATTTGAGGAATGCAGAACTTTTAACAGGAGCCCTTACAAGTATGATGCCTCCAGGTTCAAGGACCAGAAAAATGAATCTGTCCTTCTCTAGAATAGATATTCTTTCCCCAGATCATGGTGCATTTTACCAGGTTATACTGACAATTTTATAGGGGAATATTCCACCAGTAATTGGATTTGCTAATTCACTAATTATATCCTATAATATGCCATATGGGAAGAAAAGAATCAGAGCGAGAAGATATACAAGCTCTTGCAAGCTTTTATAACAGAGAAGAAGGCAGTCAAGAGTTACTCCAACATTTTTTTGAAACTGTTAGAAGATATGTGGTAGATGGCTCTTCAAGAAGGGAGCATAAGAGACGTAATGTTAGCAGTATCTTAGAAGTTGGAGGAGGAGAAGCTGGTGGGTTGGTTGGTCTTGTATGGCGTGCTTCTTATCCGAATGCGAAAGAAGTGAGAGTTATTGATATTAAGGATAGCGCTATTACTTTTTCTAGAGAAAGTATAAATGAAGCAAGACAGGTACTCAGAAGAGATCCTGCTATCCATATTGAACAAGTTGATATCACCAAACCTGAGCGAAAAATGAGTAGAGCCTTTGACATTGTCTCAGTACGAAATCCACGTATTGCAGGCCCTTCAGATGCGAATGCCCAAGCTTTTATAAGTGCAGCATATGATGCTGTAAAGCCAGGTGGCATTATTTTTATGACAGCTGAGATGGAAAAAGAATTAAATTATGCACAAGGGTTTATTGATAATAAAGCTATATGGGAGGTAAAACCAACACCTAATAAATACGCAATGCAACAAGCAGCATTTAGAGACAGATTTGTGATGGTTGGAAGAAAACCAGAAAAAAATGTTCTTTAGTATGCTATTATTGAAGCTAGTATGACATTTTCTAAGCTCGCTTCTTATTTTGAACAATTAGAAGCTACTTCTTCCAGACTCTCACTTATTAATATTTTGTCAGATCTTTTTAAACAGGTTGAGACACCACAGGAAATAGAAGAGATTTGCTATTTAGTGCAGGGTCGTATTGCTCCTTTTTTTGCGGCTTTTGAAATTGGAATGGCGGACAAAAGTATCGCACAAGCGATCGCGCAAACGTATGGGTCTACAAAAGAAGATGTACTAAAGTCATTTGCAAAGTTGGGGGATTTGGGACTTGTTGTTCAAAATCTTGCACAAGATGCAGGAAGTAAAAACCAAGAATCAAGAGTGACGGTTGCTGATGTTTTTGAAGTTCTCACTCAGATTGCAAAAACAAGCGGTGAGGGGACGGTGGAAAAAAAACAAACTCTCTTTTCGGATCTTCTCAAAAGAATTAACTCTATTTCTGCCAAACACTTGGTAAGAATCCCATTGGGTAATTTACGCCTTGGCATAGGGGATCCAACCGTATTGGACGGCTTAGCACAGGTAAAATTAGGTGATAAAAAACAACGTCACTACTTAGAAGATGCATACAATAAGACTTCTGATTTAGGACTTATTGCTAAAACTCTTTGGGGAGCAAAAAATCCAGTAGATGCTGTTGATCGCATTGAGAAATTAGAGATAACTGTTGGTCATCCCATTCGTTCAGAGCTATGCGAGCGGTTGCCAAATCCTGAAAAAACTATTGAGAAAATGGGAACAGTTGATGCTCAATATAAATACGATGGCTTTAGAGTGCAATTACACAAAGATGGAGGTACCATCTCACTTTTCTCACGCAACCTAGAAAATATGACACATATGTTTCCAGAGCTTATTGAAGCAGCACGCACCCAGATTAAAGCAAAAACGGCAATCCTTGACAGTGAGGCACTTGCGTATAATCCAGAGTCTGAAGAGTTTTATCCCTTCCAAGAAACAACGAAAAGACGTAGAAAGCACAATATTGAAGAGGTAGCAGCACAACTGCCTCTCAAAGCATTTGTCTTTGATATTCTGTACAAGGATGGGAAATCACTGCTTTCTGAGCCTCTTTCTAAGCGATTGGAAATTTTGAAAGAGACAATTGAGGGAGAAGAAACCCTAATTCCAGCTCAAACCCAGACTATTTCTGATGCCAAAAAACTAGCAACAATGCTTGATGATGCGATCACGAAAGGCCTTGAAGGGGTTGTTGTCAAAAAACTTTCAAGTCCCTATGTTGCCGGAGGACGGAATTTTAACTGGGTGAAATTGAAGCGTCACCAGACAGGCGAGTTAAAAGATACGATTGACTGCGTAATTGTCGGGTATATTTATGGACAAGGGAAGAGAACCGCATTCGGCGCAGGAGCATTATTGGTAGCAGTGTATGATAGTGAAAAAGATGTATTTGTAACAGTAAGTAAAATTGGAACAGGTCTTAAAGATGAAGAGTGGAAGAGTATCAAGGAAAAAGCAAAAGGATTAGAAGTAGAACATAAGCCGGCCAGAGTTGAATCTGTTATTACTCCGTCTGTTTGGCTCAAACCTGAAATAGTGATTGAAGTTTTGGCAGATGAAATAACGCGAAGTCCTATTCACACAGCAGGAGCAGTGATGAATGGGGAAGTAAAAGAGCCAGGATATGCGCTTCGATTTCCAAGACTTGTTAGTTTTCGAACTAAAGACAAAAAACCAGAAGATGCAACCACAGTCAAAGAACTTATTGAAATGTACAATGAACAAGGGAAGAAATAGCTTCATTGTTTTCTTACCATTTTTTGGCCCTCTTCCAGATATTGTTTGAGAAAGTAATTCTTATATGGTCGGTAACGATAGACTTCCTCGGTTTCGTCCTGTACCCACACGACTCACTCCTGAAGGAAAACAACTTCTAGAAGAGGTTTGTCGAGAGAACCTTCCTGACTATAAATTATATGTAGAACAAGGTGGGTACCAACTACTAGGTGGTGTGTCGGAATTTGATCCTCATATTCTTCGAAGAGGAGAAAAACTGACTATTTTAAGTGCAAGAAGATATGTTGGAGAACTTCTCATTCCGGAGTTAAAAAAGAAATACGGAAGGCGAGGGAGAGATATGGAAGTTGTTGTTGGAAGAGGGACTGCTTTTATACGAAGAGGAGTAAGGCAGGGTGATGTTACTTCGAAAAGTCAATTTATGGTTCACGGTGAAGGAATGGCATTCTATATGAAACATCTTGAAAAGCAGACTAGATTGGGATCAGCAGTAGCAGAAAATGAGGTAGCAGTAAAAGGTGCACTAGCTCCCTTTGTATCACTGCCGCAACCGCAAAAAAGACTTGCTGTCCCTATAGTGATTACATGATATGAGAAGTTGACAAAGATAATCATAACTACAAAAGTATGGTTATGCGTGTCACAATGATACGCTTCTGTGTTAGAATACCTTTACTAGATCACTAGTTTTCCATTTTCGAGGGCTTTCTACGTGATACATTTTTTCTATACACATGGTTGATATAGTAGCTGATTTACATCTCCATTCAAAATACTCCCGAGCTGTGAGTAATCAAATGATCTTACCCCTTATGGCACAAGTTGGTGAGCAGAAGGGAATTGATGTCCTTGCAACTGGAGATTGGACACATCCAATGTGGTTTCGAGAAATGAGGAGTCAATTGGAGGAAAGTGAAGAAGGACTGTATAAGATAAAGGACAAAGGAGAAGGGGTGCAAGGAAGCGAGAAAAAAGAGATGAGGTTTCTTTTATCTGTTGAAATTTCCTCTATATACTCTCAAGGTGGGAAGGGAAGACGAATTCACAATTTGGTGTTTGTTCCAAACCTAGAGACAGCAGAAAAGGTAAATAAAGAGCTGACAAAACGTGGATGTAATCTCTCATCAGATGGCAGGCCCATCATCGGTCTCTCATCTAAAAATTTACTTTCACTTCTTTTGGAAATAGATGAGCGAAGCCTTCTCATTCCAGCACATATTTGGACGCCGTGGTTTGGTATTTATGGACAACTCTCAGGATTTAACTCACTTGATGAAGCATTTGAAGAGTTGGCACCTTATGTCTACGGTATTGAAACGGGACTTTCCTCAGATCCTGAAATGAACTGGCAGATACGAGAGCTTGATACCCGCTCTATTCTTTCCTTCTCAGATGCTCATTCTCTTGCAAAAATGGGAAGAGAAGCAACAGTCTTTCGCCTTGAGAGTCTTTCCTATGAACATATACGACAGGCAATACTAGCACCAAGTAAGGGTCACAACGCAGAGGTGATGGAAAAGATTGCTGAAAATGATGAACATTCACCTAGAAATAAAGTCCTCTATACAATTGAATTTTATCCGGAAGAGGGGAAGTATCACTATTCAGGTCATAGAAACTGCGATGTCTTTCAGACGCCAGATGAACAACGTGCAGCAAATAGTATTTGCCCTCACTGCAAGAGAAAAGTAACTGATGGAGTCATGAGGCGGGTGCAAGAACTTGCTCAGGAAGATCCACGAGGAATCCATAAGGCAAATGGTCACAATGTAGTGTGGATAACAGACCCAAAAGGAAATCACCCTTCTTTTGTTAAAATTGTGCCACTGAATGAAATTATTGCTGAAGCAATTGGCAGTCCTGTAACAAGCCCTAAGGTCAAACGTATTTTTGACACTCTTTGTCAAAAAGGAATATCTGAATTTCATGTTTTGTTAAAACTATCGATACAGGACATTGAAACTATGGCGTTGCCTGTGACCTCAGTTGAGGGTGCCAAGAAGATTGCGGAAGGAATAGGAAAAGTGCGCAGTGAATCAATTGTTATACAACCTGGGTACGATGGTGTGTATGGAGTTGTAAAGATCTGGCAAGAAAGTAAAAAAGTTGGTCAAGAAGCATCGTCAACAACAGGAGTTCAAGAAAGTCTTGAACTGTAACGTAATGGATCTCCCTTGTTATTTTTTTAAATTGGCTGCATACTAAAAATATCCTAGTGGTATGGATTGGAATTTATTTATATGTAATACCTGCTACTAAGGAGAAGGGGGGTGAACATATATGGTCAAACAAGCAGAATGGCAAACAAGGGTAGAAGACTTCTTTTTGAGGTTTCCTTCTCTTCCTAAGAATGCAAAAGTTGTTCTCGTGAAAGCAACTCCATGGTTTGCTCTTATTTTTGGAATTCTTGGTATTTTGGCTGGTCTCGCAGGACTTGGTGTCCTCTCAGTGCTTTCTCCATTTATGATGCTGGGTAGCGGATTTGCGGCAGCATCGGGATCCCTTCTTGGAATGGTGGTAGCTGTTGTTGCATCAGCACTGCTTTTAGCAGCATTTCCAGGGACGAAAGATCGCAAGATGCAGGGATGGAACATGTTATTCTGGAGTGAAGTGGCAAGTCTTGTCGCAGCACTTCTTTCTTTTGCTCTCAGCGGTATTGTCTTTGCATTGATTAGCTTTTATCTGTTATATCAGATAAAAAGTTACTATAAATAAAAAGAGAGATTTTTTAAAAGAGTACTTTTCATTTTGAAGAGTACTCTTTGTGTGATAAACTTGAATAGCTCCTCATCTAATACATCTGATTGCTGAAAATAGGTTGTGTTAGTTCTCCGTCAATAAGAAATTAGTAATGAGGAATGTTTAGGATATGTTATCAAGTCGAGATGAAGCAGGAATACTTCTTGGAGAGTATCTCATGGGAAAAGAGTCAGAGGATACTATTGTTATTGGTATTCCAAGGGGTGGTGTTGTCGTTGCTCTTCGGGTTGCAAGTATGCTTCATGTTCCTTATGACATTGTGATTGTGAAGAAGATTCCATCTCCCACCAATTCAGAACTTGCTATTGGAGCAGCAGGTGAGGGTGGAGAAGTCTATTGGGATGAAGAAGTAGGAACAGAGATACCAGAATGGGATAAAAAAGAGGCACTAAAAGAGACACTACAGCTGATTAACCAGCGTAAAAAGTTTCTTCGAGCATTTTATCCGGAACAATCAATAGAAGGGAAAGATGTGATTTTGGTAGATGATGGGGTTGCAACAGGAGCAACTGTTTTATGTGCCAAAACAGTACTTTTAGGGAAAGGAGCAAAGCATATTAGTCTTGCAACACCTGTTGTTGCAAAAGATACATACAGACAACTTCGCAAAGAATTTCACAGTGTTTATGCACTCCAAATTCCTTTGTTCTTCCGATCTGTGGGAGAATTTTACGAAAGCTTTTCTCAGGTGAGTGATGAGGAAGTTGAAACATTACTGAAGCGATTATGATGGACACTCCTACTCGTTCTCAAGACCTCTTTTACCTCTTGAGTATCTGGAGTATAATAACTGTAGACTACGTATGAAGTTAATTGTTGGACTTGGGAATCCCGGATCTCAGTACCAGAAGACCCGCCACAATATTGGGTTCATGGTGGTTGAACAATTTCTCAAAGATTTTGAATCTACAAAAGATACTGTCTGGACGAATAATAATAAATTCAAGTCAGACGTTGCAGAAATCACCTGGCAGCCAAAGCAAAGTACAGCAGAAAGAGTAATTCTCGTGAAGCCAAAAACATATATGAATAATTCTGGCATGGCTGTTGCAGCTCTCGCACAATTCTATAAAATTGATCCTTCGGATATGTGGATTGTTCACGATGAAGTAGATTTGCAACTTGGCTCATTCCGTATTCGTCAGGGAGGAGGATCAGCGGGTCATAGAGGGATTGAATCAATTCTTGCTGTTTTCCCAGAAGGTAATTTTTGGAGATTTCGTTGTGGTATTGGCAGGCCTGAAACCATAGCTAATAATAAATTACAAATAGCAAATAGGAAAGGAATCGATGACTACGTGTTAGGAGATTTCAATCATGAAGAACATGGAAAAGTTCGTGAGTTAATAAAACATGCTGCAAAGGCAATTGAGACAGGCTTGGAAGCCGGTTTGGAATTCTCGATGAATAAGTACAATACAAAGTAACTGTTTGGTATAATTCCTACTAATTAAATTCTTCACGGCTATTTTTGCTATACTAAATTAATGCAATCAATTGGTGATGTCCTCAAAAAATTCAATCCTACAAAAGATAAATATGTGAGCCGTGAATTTCAATCTTTCGGTGTGCATTTGGCAGAGACTCTTGACGATATGAAGCATAAGTCTTTGTATATAAAGATGGCAAAAGAGATTCATCGGTCAATTCTTGAAAAGGCATTGTCATTTGTTGTCGATAGCACAGCAAAAAATAAAGGAGCACTTTTTATGTGGAAGGTGCAGCAAATGAAAAAAGAAATGAAAGCAAAAGGGAAGAGTATCAAGATAGAACAGGAAAAATTATTCTAGCATAGTGCTATTACATTAATGTATACTTAAATAAGTAAGAGGAGAAATACTCTTCTGAATTCAGGTTTGTTGTTTCGTATATATGAAAAAACATCAAACAAGACAACAATCATCTTTTTTTACTTCTACTAGAGTAGGGTATATGGCTTCACTTGCCTTATCAGGACTCTTTATTTATCTTGCAATTCTTTTTGAGCGTCATCTTGCCCATGTAAAATCCTTTGGACTTTTTGGCATTTTTGTTATTAATCTTGTTGCCTCATCCACTGTTGTCGTTCCAGCACCTGCGATTGTCTCTGTTGTAGTTGGAGGACGACTCTATGCACCATTTCTAGTAGGAATTGCTGCATCCCTTGGGGCGGCAATAGGGAATATGATTGGATATTTTATTGGTCGTTCTGGCAAGCATATCGTTCTTAGCCATAACGAATATGGATGGTATAAATGGTTAAAGAAAAATTTTCATACCTACGGCACTCTTTTAATTTTTGTTTTTGCACTTGTTCCAAACCCAATTTTTGATGCATTGGCACTCATTGCAGGAATTACTGAATATTCTCCAGTAAAACTTTTTTTTCTTATGCTCGTAGCCAGATTCTTACGAGACACATTATTAGCCTTTTTAGGGGCGAAGATTCCAAGCTTTTATTAACAATTTGTCTGCGCTAGGTTTGTGAAGGAGTGAAACTATTCATGAAAGTTGCACATTTGCTTATTTACGGTTACGTTCAAGGGGTAGGGTATAGAAAATTTGTAAAGCATCAAGCAGAAAAATTAGGACTTGTAGGATGGGTCAGGAATTTACCGGAAAGAACGGTTGAGGCTGAGGTAGCAGGGCTAGAGGACAGAATTGAGAAGCTCATTGCAATTTGTAAAAAGGGCCCGATGTTATCAGAAGTAACTACTGTTGATGTGGAGTGGGAAGACAAGGATTTTCCGTACAAGGAATTTGTTATACGACACGATGTTGAATAAAAGGGATCTTATTACTTCAAACAGGAATTTAATACACTGACTACTTTTTACTAAACTTGGGTGCAAGCCAGGCTCCTAAAAGAGTTGCGATAGGGACTGAAAGCATAAGGCCCATACTTCCTGCAATTGTCCTCACAAGTTCTTCGGAAATGGATTCACTATTAATAATAACCCAATAAGGAAGGTGGTTAGGGTTGAGAATAAGGAAGATAAATATGGGTAAGGAGCTCCCTGCATAGGCAAGAACAAGTGTATTTACCAAAGAAGCAATATGTTCTCGTCCAACACTAATTCCATGCTCAAAAAGTTGTAAAAGAGATTGGCTGTTATTTGCTTTAAAAAGTGCAAAGATTGTTGCAACTTGTGTTGTTGTAATGTCATTTAATGCTCCTAATGTTCCAATAATAATGCCTCCGAGAAGCAGTCCTTGGGGATTAATGGTTTGACCAGGAGTGAGTTCAAGAAGATAGCTATCTTCTGTTCCAAGTCCTGCCAAATGTGCCAGGTGAACTGCTCCTAAGGAGAGAAAGTATGTTGCTATAAGTGCAAGAAAGGTAGAGCCAACAGCAATTGCTGTTTTTTTAGAAAATCCATGAGCTAAAAAGGTTGTAATAAAAAGAATGACAAAAGAACCAATAATACACACAGTAAGGGGATCTTGTCGATTGTAGAGCATCTGAGGCACAATATAGGCAACAATAACAATAAAACTTACTAAAAGGCCGACGACTGCACCAAGTCCCTTTTTCCCGGCGATAGCAAGTGCAAAAAGAAAAAATGTCAAACCAAGAATATAGAGAGAAGGGAGGCGATAGGAGTCGGTAATGGTGTAGTGAGAAGAATTATCAGGGGCGATTGTTTTATCAACAACAACTGTTTGCCCTTCAGAGTACTTATGCAAGCTTGCAATTCGTGCATCAGTACCTTGTTGCAGAGTAATCATACGTCCTTTTTCAGGATTATCGAGAAGTTGGACCTTAAGTGTTTGTGTAATTGTTGTTTGACCGCCGTCACCAATCAGCGTATCTTCCTTTATTATCTGCAGGACTTTCGCCTTCATAAAGACTTCTTTATTTGTGATCGTTTGTGCATGAGCTTGTGGTAAAAAGAATCCAAGCAGCAAATAGACAAACAAACAGATGCTAAGTAGTCGTTTCATATAGCTATTTTACAATACAATCCATCTCGTAATTTTTTAACCATGTACCATGCTGCCAAAAGAAGCAAGAGAAGAGAGGCGATATGAAGTTCCATGCCATGAAAGGGTAAGAAGGAAAGTGACGATCCAAGTCCCAAAACTGAGAGCAGGGAGAATCCACATGAACTACAACCTGTTGTGACAAGGCTAATAAGTGTTGCGCCTCCGATAGATAATCTCACTTTCCCTTGATGCTCAAGCGTATAAAGAGTTTTTCCTGTAAGAACAAGATTTATTCCAACTAAAAGACTGCTTACGACGATAATGACAGTATCGCTCGGCGTAAATGCAGTAAAAAGACCAATAAAAAGAGTAGAAAAGAGTGCAGCTTTGTACGTTATTGAAGTAGCAGATACCAATGTATCAATAATAAGCCTGTTATTTAATACAAAGAGTGAAACAAGAATATACAAAAAGGCAATACAGACAATCATAAGAAGAGAAAGGGGAGAAAGTAATTCTTTTTTTGCAACAAAAAACAGGGAGGGAATTTTCCGCATAGTTGTATTATAGCAAAGCTAACGGTTCGTTAGGCCAAGAGGAGTTATTTTGCCAATGCTTGATCAATTGCTGTTTTGAAAGCTGTGTATGGTTGTGCACCAACAAGTGGAACACCATTAATAAAGACAGTTGGTGTACCATTCACACCCGCTTTTTGTCCATCAGACAAATCTGTCTGATAGTCTTTTGCATATTTATCACTATCTAAGCAGGAGTTAAATTGGTCAGTATTTAATCCCAAGCTCGCTGCAAACTGTTTGAGGTTGTCTTTAGAAAAAGCTCCAGAGTTCTCTTGGCCTTGATGATTGTAGAGGTAATCATGGAAATCCCAGAATTTTCCTTGCTCATTAGCGCAGCGACCTGCACTAGCTGCATAATTTGATTCCTGACCCAAGAATGGATAATCTCTCCAATAGAATGCGATCTTCCCAGTCTTTACATAGTCATTCATAAGACTTGTTTCAACATTCTTAAACCATTGTTGACAGAATGGGCATTGAAAATCTGCAAATTCAATAACTTTTACTTTCGCATCTTTGTTACCCATTACAGGAAGATTCCCAACAGCAACATTCACTGGTTGACCTGCTGCAACAGAGGGTTGTGCTCCTGCTGTCTGTTGTGTACCTGCTGTTGTACCGGCATTAGCTGCTTTCTCTAAGTATTGGACCTTTGTTACAAGCATACCAAGTAAAAATGATGCAACAAGAAGCAAAATCATTAAGAAAGGAGTATAGGATTTTGGCATAGGAACAGAGAAAGAGAGTCTTTTGCGAGGAGTTTCTTGTGGCATTACAAAATCCGATGTTTTACTTGTGCTTAGTCGTGTTGCTTGCCGTTTTAGTGCCATAAGTATACCCGAGTATATGCAAAGGCTCTCAGACTTGTCAAGCAGAAAATTAACCTCATTATCTAGAATTAGAATAGGAGTCTTTATTTTGGATCAATGATGAATTGGTGCAGGTTATTTATACTAACAAAATTACGTATAGACAAAAATCTTTTTAACAGTGTATTCTTATTGTAATGAAAGTTGTTTTCTTTGAAGTAGAGGATTGGGAAGATCAATATATTAAGGATGCATTTCCAGGACAAGACGTTGAGTTGACAAAAGATAAGTTGGACGCGCAAACGCTTGAGAAGTATAAAGATGCAGATATTGTCTCAACCTTTATCTATTCCACTCTTTCAAAAGATATTATTTCGCAAATGCCTAATCTCAAATGCATTGCAACGCGCTCAACTGGGTTTGATCATATTGATGTAGCGTATTGTAAAGAGAGAGGTATTGTTGTCAGTAATGTACCTTCATATGGCGTTCATACTGTTGCAGAGCAAACCTTTGCTCTTATGCTTGCTTTGACTCGAAAGATTCTTCCTTCTGTTGAAAGGACACAACGAGGGGACTTCTCTATGGATGGGCTTCAGGGAATTGATTTGTGCGGGAAAACATTGGGAGTTATTGGAGGAGGTAAAATTGGAACATCGGTTATTACCATTGCAATTGGATTTGGGATGCATGTACTCGTCTATACACGACATCCACAAACATCAGAAAACGCAAATGTCGAATATATTACCGACCTCAATACTATTCTTTCCCGATCAGACATTCTTACGCTTCATTTGCCTTTGACCCCTGAAACAAAACACATTATTAACATGGACAATATTCAATATATGAAAAAAGGAGCATACCTTATTAATACAGCACGGGGTGGACTTGTTGAGACAGAAGCGCTTCTGAATGCTTTGGAGAAAGGAATACTTGCAGGTGCAGGACTCGATGTATTGGAGAACGAGCATGACATACGGGAAGAAAGAGAACTGCTTAGTACAGAATTCTTGAACAATTGTGATTTAAAAACAGATCTCATGGAGCACATGCTTTTAAATAGGAATGACGTTCTTATTACTCCTCATAATGCATTTAATACCAAAGAAGCGGTACAAGAAATACTTGATATTAGTCTACAGAACGTTAAAGGATACCTCTCCAATGCTCCTGTGAATGTGGTAGAAACTGAGTAAATTTCTTTCTTTTTCTTTCAAAAATAAGAATAGATAGTTCACAAAAAGTACTCAAGCGCCCTTACTTGTACCTTCACCATGAAAGGGCTATAATGAGCGTGAGAGACTCACTGCGTTTGCTCAAGGAATATATGGAACAACAACCGCAGCTTACTACGGTCCAAATTCTTGGGACCGTGCCAAATCCTGAACCAGCAGCTCCACCACCTGCTGTTTTTTCCAAAGTTGCGCAAGCAGTTGTTGATATCTTTGCGAAGAAAGAGAGTCCAAACCACGAATCTAAAATTACTGTTAACCACTTTGTCTCAGCCGTTGCCAACTGGTATGAAAAACTTCGCAATGCTATGGACTATCGTGATGAAGAAGTTGTTCTTCGTGCTGCAATCCAGAGAATTCTTAAGAGAAGACTAGGATTCCATCTGTCCAAAAACTCCACTCTGGTAGGAAAGACTATTGCTGAGACCATGCTAAAAGAATTGGTATGGGCACATTATTTTCCTAATGGAAGTCTTCCGGAAAGCTACATCCATAAGACAGCGGATATTATTGATCTCTGGCTTCGCTGGAGAAAGGGAGTGAAGTCTCGCTACATTATGCGAGACAGTGTCTTGAACGTGTGGATGTACCAACTCCTTTCAGCACACTTGGCACGATTCCTCAGTCCAAAAGTTCATCGCAATACCATTGCAAACTTTATGTTTTATGTCATGAAAGATGAAATAAAAATCAGTGATGATAGTGAAGAAAGAAAGAACATTCAGGTCTATTTGGCAGTGCGGCGTGCTTATGCAAAAGACGATGTGGCATTCTTACGCTTTGCTCTTTTTCATCAGATTTTTGGAGAGTTATCTGAGCATAATTTAGAGCATGCTATTCACGGATTCAAGCATGGATATGGAGAAATTCGCTCTCAATTACAATACAAATTAAAAGAAAAAATTTACCAATATGTTAAAAAACAAGCACCTGTTTTCTTTATTCTGGAAGATGTTCTTGCGAAAGAGAAGGGGAATACCAATCAAGCATTTGCAGTAGAAGAAGACTTTCAAAAAGTCGTTTTTGATGCATGTGAAAAAAGGTATCAAGGAATTTCTCGAAGAGTTCAGTTGGCGATAGTTAAAAGTGTTGTCTTCTTATTGGTAACAAAAGCTATTTTTGCCTTGAGTATTGAAGGAACATATGACAAATTTGCGTATGGAACTGTTCAATGGCCTGCAATTGCCCTTAATATAGGCATTCCGCCGTTACTCCTCATTATCGTGAGCCTTTTTATCTCTCGTCCTAAAGAAGATAATTCACGGAGAATTTTGGAGAAGGTTAAAACAGTCCTTCTAGAAGATGAACCCAAAATTACCCCTATCTATACAGTTGCACTCAAGCCAAAAAAGAAAGCAATTCATGGTGTCTTTACTCTGCTGTGGCTTTTTGCATTCTTTGTGAGCTTTGGGACAATGGTTGATATTTTGACACGACTTCACTTTAATATTGTAAGCCAGGCAGTATTTATTTTCTTCATTGCTGTTGTATCCTTTTTGGCTTATGGCATAAGCAATACTGCTCACCAATACGATGTTGACTCAAAGCCAGGCCTCTTTACACCATTTATAGACTTCTTATTCATCCCGATTGTGAGAGTTGGAAGAATGTTTACGGATGGTATATCTCAAATTAATGTGATTGTTTTCCTTTTTGATTACGTGATTGAAATTCCATTCAAGGCTATTTTTGACTTCTTCGACCAACTCTTCTGGTACCTGCACACAAAGAGGGAAGAACTAGAGTAGGGTTTTAGTTATTTTCATCATTTGGTGGTGCAAGGAGTTCACGTTTATAGCCTCCCAATCGGGTGCGTGCATATCTTTTGCTTGATGGATCACGGGGAACATTCTCTCCTAGAGCACGAAGAAGTCGTACTGAATTTGCTGGGTTTTTAGAGATTAATGCTCTATCGATCACTTCTGTCAGTCCATCTGCTGTTATTTCACGTTTTCCTCTTGGCATAGACGTATTATATCTTAATTGTACTATAACTACTATTACTATAGTCACTTTTCAAGCATAAGAAAGTTTGCGTACTCTATATTAGATAAGCAAAAAAGGATCCTAGAGATATGGGTACGTACGCAGGAGCAATGAAGGCAAGGAATAGTGTGCTAGATAGACTTTGGAAGTTAGGACTCTCTACCAGTGTGGCACAAAAAACCTCAGAACATTAAATTTAGTCTCTTAATAATAAGAGAAGGAGAATGTTCTTAGAAAATAATTCTTTCTTCTTGGTAACTTGCTTCCCTAAAAATAACCTCTTGCAAAGAAATTAGGATAAGGTGTAGTATGGATACTACCTCTATGTCAGATGTAACAGATGCAACATTTCAGCAGCAAGTCCTTCAAGCAAAAAACCCTGTGTTGGTCGATTTCTGGGCACCATGGTGTGGCCCCTGTAAAGTAGTAAGTCCAATTGTTGAGGAATTAGGCAAAGAGTATGCAGGGAAAGTTGATGTTGTTAAAGTGAACGTTGATGACAATCCTCAAGTCTCAGGAACATATGGCATTATGAGTATTCCAACGCTCATGGTTTTTAGAAATGGTCAACCAGTCAAATCTACCATTGGTGCACAACCAAAGGATTCCCTCAAAAGGCTTGTTGATGAAGTCCTGGCTGCGTAATACTTCTTTATCTGATTAGCTTGTTTATTTTATAATAAGATGTATGCCAGGTGAAATCGCACAAAGTCCTACTATTCCTCAAACCGCTGAAAGTGTGTCCACTCAGATTCCTACTCCATCGAAAAAGTCAGGCCTTGCTCGAGCAGCACTTGAACGAATTAAGACTGCTGTATCAGCAGGGAAAAATGCCGCTCCTGGAGAAAGAATGATGAGTTTTCTACAAGCATTGGGAGGCAGAGAAACGGCGAAAGAAGAATCGACGTCAGGCCCTGCTCAATCAGAATTACGTGAAGCAAACACTGCTATAGAGAGTTTTCCCATTACAGGATCTACAAAAAAATTCCTTAGAAATATGAATCGTCCATCACTTGTCAGTCGTTTTATCTTAGGAAGAGGAAAAGAAAAGGCGGCTCTATTAAAACTACAAACTATGGAAACAAATATTCACTTATTATCAACACTCATTGGAAATGAGGCGATAAAAAAAGTAGAGATGGGACAGGTAAATCTTGGAGAGATCGTTGCTGCACGAATCCAAGAGATATATAAGTTCCAGCAAGAAAAGAATGCTCCATATGCCCTCCAATATTATCTTGGAGAGCCAAGTGAAAAAACAGTTTTTCCTTTAAAAAGACTAGAAAGGGCTCTTTGGAAAGATAAATCTACAAGGGAAACAGCTAAGATGTTAAGGCAAATGCGGAAGGCTAACGGATTTACGATTCCTCGATATGCCTGGAGCAAAAAAGAGCTTATTGCAGAAGTTGCAGTAATGGAGGGAGCAAAAGTAGTAAAACATGTAGGAGCATTGACTCAGAAAGTCCTATCTAAAAAATAGTAGTTAATTTTTCTCTTGCCACCTTTTGACGACTTTGCTAGTATAGAATGACGATTATGGAAAATGTGTATGACCCACAAAAACTTGCCTTGCCTCGTGGTTCACATTCACGCAGTCAGGGGGCGTTTAGCGGGGCAAGCGTTATTACTTATTTATGAATAGTGAAATTTACGATGTAATTATAGTTGGTAGTGGTCCAGCGGGGCTCACTGCTGCAATTTATACCACACGCGCATCTCTCAAGACAGTTATTATCACAGGGCTGAAGTGGGGAGGACAGCTTCAATTGACAACTGAAGTTGAGAATTTTCCAGGATTTCCAGAAGGTATTCAAGGTCCAGAGCTCATGGTGAAAATGAGAGAGCAGGCCAAAAAGTTTGGAACAGAATTTGTGGATGCTGATATGGATCCAACAGATTTTTCACAACAAAAAGATGGAGTTTTCACAGTTACTGCTGATGGTAAAACATTCCAAGGGAAAACTCTTCTTATTGCAACAGGTGCTGATGCTAAGACACTTGGTGTTCCTGGTGAAGGAAGATTAACAGGACATGGGATTTCCTATTGTGCAACTTGTGACGGAGCCTTCTTTAGAGGGAAAAATATTATGGTTGTTGGTGGAGGAGATAGCGCAATGGAAGAAGCAAATTTTCTAACTAATTTTGCCAACACCGTTACTGTTGTGCATAGGAGAGACACGTTTAAAGCATCACAAATAATGACTGATAGATGTCAACAAAATCCAAAGATTCAGTTTTTGTTAGATTCCCAACTCGTAGAGATAGTAGGAGAAAACAAGGTGGAGGCAGTTAAAGTGCAAAATGTGAAAACGCAAGAAGTAAAACAAGTGCCTATTGACGGTGTGTTTGTAGCAATTGGTCACACGCCAAATACAAAAGTCTTTCAGGGAATTGAAGTAACAGAAAGAGGATATGTGAAATCACAGGATGGGACACACACCAATATCCCAGGAATTTTTGTATCAGGAGATGTTGAAGACGACAGATACCAACAAGCAATTACCGCTGCAGGATATGGTGCGCAGGCTGCCTTAGATATAGAAAGATATTTAGCTTCTAGACATTAACCTTCACAAAAATAGTAACGAAAAGCTATAAAGGTAGATACTTCCTATATTGACACTTGAGTGAGGCTGTGGTAAGATCGGAAATGGAACCAAAATGGTTGCTTATGATAGTAAATTCTCAAGTATTTTTAGTCCACGACGGACTTCTTGACGCCTAATTAAGCTCTTTTTTGGTCTCCTGAAATAGTATTTGCTCTTTAAAGTCTTTGGATCTAAGCAGGTTAAGGTATCTGTAAAAGGTTGCTATGGAACTTTCAGTTTCTTGCAATGACGAATGAGGTATACCTGATGTATATTCGGGCCTATAGCACAGCTGGTAGTGCGCCTCATTTGCAATGAGGAGGTCAGGAGTTCGAGTCTCCTTAGGTCCACAGGATAAAAGATAAGTTCTTTAAAATGTTCTAGAGGAAGTGTGTTTTGGGGCAAGCCCCCTAGTGAGAGGGGGTTTTCCCTAAAGCATAGACTTTAGAGCTCTTTGACAAGTGAAGAGAAGTCTCGTATACGCATATTCATGCTAACAGCCACAGCCTGGCTGTAAGAGTGCGTGTACGGGAATTATTTACTTTATAGTCTACTCATTAATGCCAATAATGAATGCCTAGGAGATTTCAACCGAGGAAGGACGCAGACGGCGGCGATACGCGTTGGGGAGGTGCCATCAACCT
>CAYYSJ010000009.1:0-35914 GCA_964474445.1 uncultured Gammaproteobacteria bacterium | reverse complement strand
TAAGGCACGCCGCCAGCATTCATCCTGAACCAGGATCAAATTCTCAAAAAAAATCGACAGGAGACTTTTAGGTCTCTTGTCTTTAAGATTCCTACCACTTCTTGATCTTCAAAAAGTGATTTTGGCTAAGTGTTCTTCAACTGTCAAAGAGCTTCAAATAGGGACTAAAAAACCCGCCAAAGCGGGTACTTTTCTACCTTTCGGTAGATAATTTGCTTTGGTCTAGGTTTAATCCATACCAACATACATTATAGCTGAAATTAAACGTATGTCAACATCTGAAAGCCAGGTCGTCTCTTTCCTTACAATTTAAAAATTTTCCTAATTCCCTTACTTAATGCTTTCCCAACTCCATATCCTAAAATAGCTGCTAAAAACGGAATACTCGCCACATACAAGACATTTGCCCCTGTTGCTATCATAAGTCCAGCAGCAACCGCACCCCCAACACCAAGGCCAAACACGGTCCCCACCATAGGCACCTTTGAGACCACGTATTCTCCTATATACGCTAGTCTTTCAGGGCCAGGTTCTGCCGCAAGGTTTTTTCGTAACCCTTTTAACGTGTTTAAGCCACGTTCCGCTGCAATTCGAGACCGCCTATCTGGTAAGCTTGCCTGCCTCTCTTGATCAGTTTCGGCAGTACTGTCTGGCTGCGATCTTCTTTCTCGTTTCAAGAAATCGTTGATAGCTTTGAATAATTCTTCTGAACCAGATGGTTCTCTTTCTGTCATAATGTCGCATTATATAAAAAACGATTCTAGGTTATCAAACTCTAAGTCTAGGCTACCATTGTTATTGTTTTGGTATAATATGCTATAAGCTATGAGATCACCTGATACTAGAGAACATTGGACAGACTCAAACATGCTAAAGAAAGAACAGCTCACTCTAATTGAACAGGGAATATTCTTAGAAATGGTAAATGCTCTTGGGTATTTTCACATAGTACATACACTAGTCACCCATGGTTCCCTTACTCTTGGTCAAATTGCAGAAAGAAGTGGACTCACACAACAAGGCGTCATGAGAGAAATAAGGAATATAGCCAGACAGACTCAATTCATCCAGACCGATCAACCTAACCCAGATTATAGAAAACCTGAGGAACCAAAGTATGATATTGATCCTCAAAAAAGATATCTGGGAGAAGCAGTAACTGGGGCAGCACAAATATTAAATAGAGCTCAATTATCTCAACAAGATTTATATGCAGCACTCTATCCTCTTAGACAACCTCCCTTTCAAAAGGGTGACCCCCTTCATCCCAGTACTCCGATTGGTATATTGCTTGCCTGGGAAGACCCTCAACAAACTATGTCAGCAATAGATCTTGCAACAACAGTTAATAAGCAATTTCCTTCAATAAAGAAATCAACTGCACAAGTAACTCTGGGAGGGATGATTGCTGAGGATAATCTCTCTATTTTTACTCATGATGACTCTCAAACTCAGATACGACGAGACCGACGACCTTTAAAACTTACCCCTCTTGGAGAACTAGTCATCACTGAAGTCTTTCCTTTCTTCATCGGAAAAGCACGAAGTGTTGTACGAGGAACCTCTTAAGCATCCCTTCTTGACTTTCTACCAAAACCATTTCTATACTCAACAGTATCTTATGAAGAAATACAAAGCTATTATTTTTGATGTTGATGGGACACTTATTGAAAATAAATCAGATGGGAAAGTAACACAAAAACTTATTGATGCAGTAAGTAAGGCACAAATGCATTCTCATATCGGGGTCGCAACAGCGCGATCGTTTCAATTGCTTTTTCCTATTTCTTCAGCCCTTGGACTAAGAGGGCCATCAATTGTTCATGGTGGGACAAAAATAATTGATCCAGCTACACAACGAACCCTTTGGGAAAAACCCATGGATGTTACTACCACAAAAAAACTAGCAAACTTTACTGAAAGTCTTCATATCAATTTCAAGATCTATGATAATGGTGAAGAAGTAACAAATATTTCAAACTACACACCATACAAACCATATAATATTTGGGGACATAAAGTAACTGATGAGATTCTGCATACCTATAAACAATTTGTCTCTCAATTTCCCGACGTTGTTATCCATTCTGTTCCCTCATGGGAAAAAGGCAAGATTGATTTTATTATCACCAATGCTTCAGGGACGAAACAACACGGTGTACTTGAGCTCATAAAACTTTTAGGAATCACTCAAGATGAGGTCATTGGTGTTGGAGATGGGGCAAATGATATCCCTCTTCTTATGGCATGTGGATTAAAAATTGCTATGGGAAATGCTGTTTCAGAACTTAAGGCAATTGCCGATTATATTGCACCATCAGTTGAAGAAGATGGCGCAGCACACATTATTGAACGTTTCATACTTTCCCGGTGATTAACAAAAAAAATCAAACAAACCAGAAAATAAAAAAGGGCCGGTGCTACCAGCCCTTTGCTCTAGTTGTTGATTCCTTGAACATGTGGATTTGGAACAAAGGGCTCCCAATTACCAGAATTGTCTGGATCAGGTGCTTCTGACGCCCGAAATCCTAACCCTCTTCCTCTCCTCATACCCCAAGCACCACCGCCTGGTTCTGGTTGTGGAGGTTGTGGAAAATGAATTTCAGGCTCACTCCCTGGGACAGAAGCTCTTAACACTTTCAATGTCCTTCCTCCCTCAACTCTTTGCAAAGTTGTCATACACTATCACCTCACTTTCTTAGTGATAATTGTAAAAAAAGGAGAAATAATGAACAATTCGCTAAGGATGTGGATGTCTATCGAGGAAGTTTCTGAATAACTTGATAAAGAACAATGCCTAAACTAACCATAACATTCAAACTCTTATTTACCCCCCACATTGGCATTTCGACAATAAGGTCTGTTTTGTCCAGAACCTCTTGGGTTGCACCACTTGTTTCGTTACTTACCATAAGTGCGATAGGAAATGTATACTCTGCTTTATCAAATGGAATCGATTTTGGACTTTGCTCAACAGCAACAATTTGAATACCTGGTACTTCTTTCCGAAGAGCATCAATTGCTTCTTCCGTCGTTGAAAAATATTCCCATTCCACCCATTCTGTTGTATTAATAGATGCTTTTTTAATACGAGTATTGGGTGGAGTTTCAGTGACTCCTGTCAACAAAACTTTTGTCGCTGCAACAGCATCCGCTAAACGGAAAATAGAACCTGTATTATAGGTATCAAGCACATTATCAACAATAATATAGACTGGATTTTTCTTGAGTTGTTTTTTTATTTCTTCATCCCCAAAAGTGGTTCGGAGTTCTTTTGCACCTAGTTTAATCATGGTGACATTATAGCAAAAGCGCTCATTTCTCTCATACTATCTGTCTTGACTTCTCCCCTACAGGCGAAGGTGGACAACCCCTGCGCACAGATTCACCCCAATCTCATCAAGTTTCTAATTCTAGACGTTTTCCAATACAAGAAGGCTTCGGCAGCGGTGGTGATCAAAGAGAATGGCATGATGATCCAAATGCTCCAGGTGGTGGAGTATGGGGTACTTCACAAGAATATGCTCGATGGCGAAGCGCAAATGGCGTTTATCAACGACAAGGAGTAGATAAACATGGGTACGAAATTGGAGAATCTGATAACTAAATCCATCCCATTTCCCTTTTACTTATACACCTAATCAGTATTATCAAAAAGCTCGTTATCTACTGATTCCACTATTGCTACAGAGATAGTCAATCGAGAGTCACATTCATGCTGAACTAGGATAGTTATATGTGAAAAGCCAACATAAAACGTGAACTAGAGAAGGAGATAAAAAAGAGTAATAAAGGGTTAAGTACTACTGGCTATTTGCACTTTGCCCATTTTGTGATTGTTGGTAAAGAAGTGCTGCTTTTTGTGCCTCGGTAACAATATCATTCACATACGCAGCTGTCTGTTGTTGCAGTTTAAATTTGTCATCCTGCTTTTTCATATCAAAAGCATTCTGCACAGCCAATGCACTCTTATCCTGTCCTATGGTTTTTTGTAACGCGTCCTTTCTATTTGGCAATGCTTTTTGTGCATCACTTGTCGCTTGTTTTTGCAGCTCATCTAAGTCTGCTTTTAACTCTTCTGCTGTCGTTGCTGTCCCAAGAATTTTCTTTGCGACTTCTCTGCTGATATCATCCTGTACTTCATTCGCAATTAAATCTCTTCTCATACCATCCTCGACAACTGCTTTTGCATCAGTCATAGTTTGGGTAGTATATGCAACTGCTGCTTTCATTTCTCCGCTCGATTGCAACTCAAGAAGATCAAGACTGACAAGACGCTCTTTGATCTCACGATTCAAATCCTGTGCATCCTTCTCAACGTTGTTTCCCATCAAACGTGCATCATCAAGAGATAAAGCAGCCCGTTTGGTATTTTCTCGAACACCTGTGAGTGCAACTTCTGCAGCCTGTGTATTATTCTTCAAGAGCTCAACACGAAGTTCAGCTAACCTTTCCCCTGCAACAGATGAGTATACTTGTGCTTTCAGTTGTGGAGTGAATGCAAGAAACAGTCGGGCTTGTTGCTTCATTTTGTCTAAGAAATACAGTGGGCTATCAGGGAGCAAGAATCCAGGACCTTCAACGGTTGGAGGAATTGATAAATGATCACTTGTCAGACCTAGCACTCCTTTTCTCATCGCATGAACTGGAGACAAAGAAATACCTAGCAGAACAAGGCTAAGAAGAATACCAACCTTCACCTTCATACAATTATCATGATACCTTTCACCCATCTTGTCAAGTCACGCTTCCAACACAAGCTTTCTTACACTTCTGAGTAGTAATTCTTAATTCGTACTTACGTTTACCAGATACAGTTTGGCAAGTACTCTATGGGCTTTCTTTCTATTAAGTCACTTAAGATAGTTCTTCTTAGTTTGGCAATACTCGGGGTCGAAGGGTATTTTATTGCAACCGTTCCAACAACCTCTGCTTCTCATAATCCCCCTAACGCGGGAGGATGTGGACAATTTCTCCAAGTTACCACAACGGAAAATCCTAGTTGTGACGCGAGCACGAATAGCTCTCTTAACCAAAACTATGCAGCTATCTACACGGTGAAATCCTTAGGGCAACCTCTTCACCTGCAAGTCAATACACAAACGTGGTATTGTACTGACCCTTATCCCCATGATGGATCAGACACCTCTCGACTTTCCTGTCGCAAATCACTTGCTACCAACGCGTTTGGTGCAGATGTTGCGGCAGGTGGAACAAAAGATATTCCGGTATCGAGAAATCTTGACCAACCAGCCTGTGGTTCTGTCCAAACTGATATGAATTTTGATGTTTTTATACATGGACAAAAGGTATGTAGCTACGGCAATCCTAATTATGTCTTGGGATCTTCCTTTTGCTCATCAGGGAGAACATGCGACCAGGCAAGCCCAACTCCAACCATATCACCATATCCCTCTCCAACACTAACGAGTACCCCTACCCCAGATGTGTCCGCATCTCCTACGCCAACACCATGGGTAACATCATCTCAAAGTCCAACTCCAACCCCTACACCAACTCCAACATGGGGTCCTACTGCTACACCAACACCTACCGGATCAGCTACCCCAACCCCCACATCAGGACCAACGGCAACCCCTGTTCCAACATCAGGGCCAACACCAACCCCTGGATCAGGGATCACCATTAACGTTTCTCAGCAGCAACAACAACAGCAAATCTTAGCTGCAGCAACGGTTGCTCCAGCTCCTGTAACAACGCAATTACCAAGTACCGGAGCTGGCTCGGATACACTTTTTTTCCTTGGAACGCTTATTCCTCTTGGCATAAAGTTAAAAAAACTCCTATAACTGAGACCTGCAAAACGAATGAACTCATAGATTCAAGGTATATAATAAGACAGTCTTATAAGTACGTATTGTAATTCTTCTTGCCTTATAGTATAATCCCGAAACAACCGTACTGCCCTGCGGATTTTAGCCATGAAAGCAGTACGCCTTTTCTTACTTGGTCTCTTCACAGTCGCAGCACTTGCGTACATTAATCTCATTTTGGTACCAAAACCACAGCAAACTCATGCAGCGTGGTTCACAGGAACACAACATTATGCATGCGGTCCTGCTTTAACAGTAGAACTTATTCCAAACAGTGAATCATGTAATGGCAGCAATAACGGTAATATTTCCTCCTATCAATCTTCTATTCTCGTAAAAGCTGCTCCTGGATCCCTTGGGGCCTATGCTGTCCACTGGAAATGGAATTCATATTGGTGTCCAACAGAAGACCCACATGCACCGTGTTTGAGTAATGTGATGACAACAAATGAGCAAGTTGGAGGCCTTACAGGAGACAATCAAGCATTTGTAACAGCAGCATCTCCAGTAAATAGACCATCTGGTGATTTTGCAGGCTTGGCTTGTGGATACTATCAAAACGATTTTGCATTTTTTGTGACTAATAATGATAACCCAAATAAAGTTCTTTGTGGTATTTCTCTTGCTAACCCAGGAGATTTGAACAATAATGCAGCATGGTGCCACACCGGAGTAACATGTACTGTTCCAACTGCAACACCAACTCCTACAGCAACACCAACAGTGACACCAACTGCAACTCCGACTGTTACGCCGACTGCTACACCAACAGTTACCCCAACTGTGACGCCAACAGGCACACCTACAGTAACGCCAACGCAAGGTGTTACACCAACTCCGACACCACAACCAACAACAACAATTATTGTGAACGTGAATCAACAACAGCAACAACAGCAGCAAGTTGTGTTGGCAGCAACCGTTGCTCCAGCACCAACAACCTCTAAATTACCAAGTACTGGAGGCGAAGGCGTTGCAGTTATTGCAACACTTCTTTCTCTTCTTCCTGTTGGTTTCAAATTGAAAAATCTTCTATAGAGCTTCTCTGGTGGCAGAAAAGGGACAACAACCTTCTTTACAAGAAATTCAACGAGTAGTACATGAAGATAGATTTAACGAACAACAAGAGAAAGTGGTAAGAGTCGTTGATGGCGGAATAGAGACTGCACAAAACGTGCCTAATTTTGCATACAAATTGAATACAGGTATACCCTTGCGTACTAAAGGTAAATAAAAAAGGGCCCCTTTCGGAGCCCCTTCTCTGCTTACACTACTTGAACACCATTAATTGTTGGAATGCTTTTGTTCACTCCCGTGATGTTTTTCTTCATTTTTAACGTGAGCTTGCGCACTCACAAACAAGCCAAAAGGCATACCATGAAAAAATCCTTCATGTTCGCCGTTATCGTCCCCCCCTTGATCTTCATTTTTTTCTTCATCTGAAGTTGGTGTTGGACTAACACTGGGTGTCACACTTGGAGTGACACTAGGCGTTACGCTAGGGCTAACACTTGGCGTTACTGATGGCGATGGTGTGACTGTTGGAGTCTCAGTAGGTGTCACCGAAGGCGTTGTTGATGGAGTAACGCTTGGTGTGACACTTGGTGTTGTACTAGGCTCCACAGTAACATCTGCTTTCACTGTTGTTTGCCCATCGACACTAGTTAACAATGGATGCTTTACTGGATTTATTAATGTGAGTAATGCTGTTAATAATAATGTTATCGTTGCTGACAATGTATTCACCTCCCTTCATTTGTTGGTATCTACATATAGAACGGAACAAGGAGACAAAATGTGACGCAGTCTTAGTCGTTTTCTTTTTGTTGTTGATGAGAGGAGTTATCTTTTCCATTGTCATGGTGAAGAGGATCCCCTTCTGGAAAAAGTCTTTTTAAGATTTTCTCCACATGTAAGGCTGCTTCTTCTGAAAAATCTTTTTCTTTGTTAGTCGTTGTTACGTTGTGTTTTTCTTCGTTATTTTGTGCAGTGGCTGTCACTGAAGGGGCAACTTGAGTATGAGCATTGGGTTGCCCACTTGGTGTTACTTGTATGGAAGGTTTTGGTGTTGCTGTCGGGACTGGAGAGGAAACAACTTGCTGATGGATAATTCCTTTGTCCTCTGTCTTTTTTTGTATAAGTTCTTTCACTGGATACAGGAGTGTTCCTGGATGACTTTGTTTTACCCCAGCAACAAGTCCAGAACCAATGCCAACGACAATAAGAAGAATAACCAAAGCAAATGCAGCCTGGAATGTAACGAGTGGGAAATATAATCTACGAGATTTGGTAGGTAAATTATTTACCGTCTCATGTATCCGATTCTTTAAAAAATCGGATGCTTTTATTTCTTGTAATGTCAGTAATTGTTGTTTTAATTTCATATATGTTCAGCCAATACCTTTCGTAACTCTTTTATTGCTCGAGATTGTAAGGCCCGAATAGCGTCTTCACGCTTTCCCAAAATACTTGCAATTTCACTATTAGATACATCTTCAATAAATTTTAGGACAATGACTTCCTGTTGTTCCTGGGTCAAATGCTTAAGTGCATCTTTGACTTGTTCTACTTCCAATTGTTGGAAAACGGTTTCTTGAGGATCATCTTTATCCTCAATGATACTATCTTCTAAACTTACATTGTGTTTTACTCCCCGATAATAATCGATAACCCGATTTCTGGCAATCATATAGAGCCAGGCTTGGAAACTTCCCTCTTTGAATGTTTCTATTTTCTCCCATGCTTTTACGAATACATCAGACACAATATCCTCTGCAATTTCTTTCTGTTGACTCACACGAAAAAAAACAAAACGATATATTCTGTCCAGATACAACTGATAGAGTCTCCCAAAAGCCTCCTTATCTCCAAGCTTTGCTTCCTGTAACCATACCCATTCTGCTGGAGCAGAAAGAAACTTCTGGAACCTTTTGAGTGCACTCATGGCTCCAATTATATAACGAATAGCTTATGATTTTGTGATGAAGGTAGTATTATGAGAAGAAATTACTTGTATTACATCTTCCTCAAGATGACTCTTACCAATTGCTTGCTTGTCTTCTTGGCAGGAGAAGATATAATATGGTTGACCAAAAGGAGGAAAATAATGGCAAGAAGAAACGAACATTTATCACCTGAATTCCTTATAGCATATGGGCAAGTACGTGGAAAGGAAGGAGAAAAACTTGTAGAAGAAGGCCAAGCGCTTAAAGGTATTGGAGGAGTTATCCAAAAAGAAGATATGTTGATTCAAGCAACGGCCGGACTTGAAAAACATGTGACAAGACTTACAGTCATAATAGACAAAGCAACACAAAAATTGAGAGAGAGAATGGAGAAACCTGGAAGTTAGACAGTACTTGTAGAAGACTCACTTGCAGCAGTTTTTTCCTTAGTTTGTTTTTTCAAATCCTCAAGCTTCCAAACGGCAAAATCACACTTTGGATAATTACTGCATCCATAGAAAGGTCTTCCTTTCTTTGTCTTTTTCACAATCACTTTTCCACCGTCTTTGGGACACGTATAATTTGTTTCTTCGATATATTGTTTTTTAAAGTCACACGTTGGGAAATTTTTACAGGAAATAAATTTCCCAAATCGTCCAACACGAATAACCAAAGGTGCGCCATCTTTTGGACATTTCTCACCTGTTTCCTCTGCTGGAATTTCTACTCTGTCTGTTTTTTTGACTACTTCTAATTTTTTTTCAAACGGCGTATAAAAATCCTTTATCATAGGTTCCCATTTTTCTTCTCCATTTGCAACTCGATCAAGCGTATCCTCCATCTCCGCAGTAAAGGGAATGTCATCAATATCTGAAAAGTTTTTTACCAAAAAGTCATTGACAGCCATACCAATAGAGGTTGGAATAAACTTTTTCTGCTCACGCTCGATATACTGTCTTGTTTCGATAGTACTAATAATCGTTGCATAGGTTGATGGTCTGCCAATACCCGCCTCTTCCAGAGATTTAATAAGGGATGCATCATTATAGCGAGGAGGAGGTGTTGTCGCATGTTGCTCTGCCATCACTTTCTGCATATCGAGCTCTTCACCAATGGTAAATGCAGGTAATTTCTTATCTTCAAGTCCAAATGGATTCACTTTCAAAAATCCTTCAAAGACAAGCAAAGATCCAGTGGTTTTGAGCGTATATGCGTTGGGCGATGCGTTTTGCAAAGATGCAGCTTCTACTAAGACAGCCGTTGATTCAATCAAGGCATCACTCATTTGTGATGCAACAGCTCGTCGCCAAATCAACTCATATAGCCGTGCATAATCTCTCCCCAAATCCAGTGCAACTTTGTCAACATCCACCTGGATCTTTGTTGGACGAATTGCCTCATGAGCTTCTTGCGCTAATTTTTGCTTTGCATTGTAATAACGTGGGTTTGCAGGAAGATATTCTTTCCCAAACGTTTTTTCTACATACCCTCTCATTGCAAAAATAGCAGCCTGAGCTAAATTCACAGAATCGGTACGGTGATAGGTAATATATCCTTCTTCATACAATTTTTGTGCAAGAGACATTGTCCGTTTTCCAGAATACCCAAAACGTTGAGAAGCTTGCTGTTGTAAGGTTGATGTCGTAAATGGAGGCTGAGGAGACCGTTTTGTTTCTTTTTTCGTAACATCCAACACTGTGTACGTTTTGGTCCCTAAATCTTTTTCTATATCTTGCGCTTTTTCTTTTGAATTAATAACTGTCTTTGTTACTGTGTATTTTCCGTCATAGAGTGCAAAGCTGTTTTGTTGCTCAACTTTTTCTTTATTGATTTCTACAAGCTCAAATTCTGTACTACTTTTCTTACCCTTGTGTGATAAATCAACAAGAATGGTATAGTACTCTTCACTATTGAATTTTTGAATTTCTCGCTCCCTTTCAACAATAAGACGAAGAGCAACTGACTGAACTCTTCCTGCAGAAAGTCCTCTCCTCACTTTTTGCCATAATAATGGAGATAATTTATACCCTACCAATCTATCCAAAACACGTCTTGCAATTTGCGCGTCTACTAAATGAGTATTTACTTTCCCTGGATGTGCAAGCGCTTCTTCAATTGCATCTTTGGTAATCTCATGAAAAACAATGCGGGAAAATTTATCTTTTCCATTCCCATTTGCAAGAACTTCTTCGATATGAGCAGAAATTGCTTCTCCTTCCCGATCAGGGTCTGTTGCAAGAATAATACCGTCTGCTTCTTTTGCAAGCTTTTTTAATTCAGTAATGGTTTTTTTCTTGTCTTCAGAAATTTCAAATTGTGGTACAAAATTGTGCTCTACATCCACTCCAAGCGTTGATTTTGGTAAATCCATAATATGACCCATGGATGCCCGAATTTGGTATCCATCGCCTAAAAATCGACCAATGGTCTTTGCTTTTGTGGGTGATTCAACAACAACTAATTTCATATATGTAATTAAAAGATGGAAATGATATCTGAACTTTTCCTTTCAGTTCCATCAGAGACAAAAGACTCCTGATGGTTTTGGAGTCCGTATCCATTTTCCTAACAATGTAGTCAAAATGCAATGCCCTAATTTGCAAAAGTTGGATAGGTTCTCTTTCTCTTCGACTACCTCTTTCCAAGTTTTTGACTTTTGCGTTGTGTTCCATTATATCAAGCATGTCAAGTAGTTGATTGGGCTGGGGTGATAGGTACCAGTTGAGGATATTGCTCATAAGCATAGGCTAATGGGGTTTTGTAATCAGGGCTTACAAAAAATTAGTGTTTACCGCCAAGAAGTATTTCTTCTTTTGCCTTTCCCTCGGGTACCATTTGCTTTCGCTGTTTCGGCTCCTTTTTGAGATCGCTCACTTCGCTTCATCGCTTCTTCCCTGCTTATTTCCTGTCCTCCTGCTACACGAGCTCTATTTGCAGCAGCCTTATCTCCATCAACAAAAGCTGCGTCAGTAGGTTTACCATCCACCCATCTTTCACGAGGAGGAGAACGAAAACTCATGCCAATTTATAGATACACCATGAGTATTGTCAACTATTCTTACCTACATATAAGGACATTCTTGCTCAAATTCCAGCTCAGTCTTGGTGTAATACGGGGTATGCTTAAGAAAGATGTACAAAGAAGTACACCTGAATATTTTCAGTATCATACAAACCGTACCAGAAAAAATGCACGAGTACATATTGCAACTGAAGCCAAAACAAGTCTTCCCTGGAACACTATAATGAGTGCACAGCCAATTCCTGACTGGAAAGCATTTTATCATGGCACCAGGAGAGAAGACTCACTTCAGGAAATTTATTTACAACTGCAGATGCTTGCATGGGATTTGCCTGCAGTTGCTCTGGTTTCGAAAGACACACAAAAGCCTTTTTATCAGAGGGACAAGCTTTCTGATGGACAACACGTGCCACAACCATTTTTCCCACTCGCTTTCCCAGAAAGGCTTCCTCTTCCTTACGCAGGGAAAGATACTGTATTGTTAGGACTGGATGTTTATCCAGCAGGACACCAAGGTCCTAATCCCTGGATGAGATCTGCAATTGCTCGCAATCGTCAAACGCCAAACACATTGCATTCTACACTTCTTACCATTGATCCTGTTGGTCAAAAATCTCTTCAGCTTCGTACAACTCACCACGCTCGTGAAGCAGACCAAACAGTAAGCGTGATTATTACTGGCAAACCATCCTTTGTATCAGCAAACGCACTTGATTTTCAAACACGAGTCAAAGTAGTCCAAAATGATAATCTTATTGAATATGTGTTTGCAAAAGATGGAGCTCTTAGTGGCATCCATAACAGTCAGGGAAATACTATTCCCGTAGGAGATGACAAAACGTTTGCAAAATATGCACTTGGATTAGATGGATCAACCCTCAATCATGCCCAAACCCTCAGATCACTTTGGATGAATGCTGGAAGAGTAACTCCCCATAATCCTCTTCATAAATTAGTGGCTTTACAGAAAGTACCAGAAACTGTACAGGTAATCTAAAATTGTTTTTGTCGAGGTCTGAGAAGTATCACATTATTTGACACATTTTGGGGTGCATTCATTGTATTAACTGCTGCATGTAATCTATTGCTTGCACCTCGTACAACAAGGTTATTTTCCAAAGTAACTTGTTAAGATGCTTTTGGCTATAGGGCCTGCAACATTACTTCCTTCTCCACTATCTTCCGCCAACACTGTCACAACAATTTGTGGATTATAAGCAGGTGCAAACAATGTTATCCAAGAATGAGGTTGTGTTTTATCATCTCCATGTTGTGCTGTCCCTGTTTTGCAGGCAATAGCTATCTGCCTCATCGCACTATCCGTAGCATTTGGCACATCCAGAAAATTCTTCCCATCAATCTTTACGTTTTGATTTTTGACCTTAAATTCAAATAAAGGCCATGCAACACCTGTTGGACTGCATGCTTCAATCATTCCTTCTCGAATAAGGGTAAAGTTATCACTTGTCAATAAATTATTCTGGGTAACGTGTGGCGAAATATTTTGCAGAAGATGAGGCATATACAATTTTCCTGCATTGGCAATTGCCTGTGTCCACGCATTCACCTGAAGAGGGGTTGTTAGCAAATACCCTTGTCCAATACCTAAATGATAATCATCTCCTAAGTACCATTTATCACCAATGACTTTTTGTTTCCATTCTTTTGTTGGAACAAGCCCTGTTGCCTCTCCCCTTACATCAATTCCAAGCAAATGGCCCAAGCCAAATTTTTCAGCAAATTGAGATAATTGATCTACCCCAACCATTTGTCCAACTTTATAAAAGAAAATATCATTTGACCTTTTTATTGCCTTCACAACATCCACATTTCCTTCAGTCCCACCGTTACTTGTGTAATACCAGTTAGCAAAAGAAAAATTTCCAACGTGGAGAATACCCGTATCTTCAATCGTAAATTTTGCATCAATCGTCTTATCCTGCAGTGCTGCTGCTGCCACAACGAGTTTAAAGGTTGACCCAGGTGGATACAAACCAGCAATTGCTCTGTTAAGAAGTGGCTGATTAGTCCCATCTAACAGCACATCTTCAACTTTTTGATACATATCAGAAGCATTCGCTTTGTAATGTTGCCCCATCGTAAAGAGATTTGGATCAAAAGAAGGCTTATTCACTAGTGCAAGAATTTGTCCATCTGGTGTTGAGACAATTGCCGCACCTTTTTTGACATCTTTCATTGCATCATAGACTTTTGTTTGCAAATCAGCATCAAGAGTAAGGGTAATATTTTGTCCAGGGATTGGGTCTGTTTGACCAAGACGACGAAGCGGTTTGCCTGTTGCATCAACTTCATAGAGAGCTTGTCCATCCAAACCTTTTAATACAGACTCGTATGATTGCTCAATCCCCATCTGTCCAATCACATCTCCACTTTTATATTCCGTTAATCGCTTCAAATCGTCTTGGGAGATTTGCCCAATGTAGCCTACTATATGTGCAAATGCATCTTTATAGGGATAGTTTCGAAGATTATCAACTTCTAACTGGGTATCTCCTTTTGCCAACAGATCTATTGCTTCTTGCTGGTCAATAAGTTTTGTCTTGCCATCAACTATCTCCCGAAAACCCGGAACATTATAGACAAGCGACTTACCATTTCTATCAAAAATAATACCCCGTGGTGCATGAATCACAACACTTCTGATTCTATTGGAGTCAGAAAGGTTTTTATAATGACTCCCCTGAATAATTTGCATCCAAAAAAGTCGTGCAACCAAAATGCCAAGACCAACAACAAGGACAATGAGAAAAAATGACGGCCTTACATGAGGTCCATCACTATCAAAATCATATCGTCTTTTTCCGAATCGCGAAATCTTTTCTGTATGGATATATTCTGAAAATACGGGACCAACTTTCATAGATAAGAAGTTCAGAAAATCAGAAGTGATAGAAAGACAACGTGTATACTATCTAAATTTCTGAGGACCTGACGTATTGACCTGGCTTTTAGTATATCACAGAAGCAATTTACCTACTTATTCTGTGCAAAGTATGAAGGGATGCTCTCACAACTGCTTCTGGTCGCACAAAAGGTAATCCATGATTACCAAGCTTTCGTGCGGAGAGAAATACTGTCGGTGCCAATTGAAAATGTTTTCTAGATCTTTGAAGAACCTCTCTTCTCACAACATTATCTACTTCACCACCGACAACAACTACAGGAACTGATAAAGAATCGACAAAAGGATTTTGCTTACTCACCTCTCTTATTTCTCTTCGGAGTGTTGAAGGATATCGTAATTTTTGAAGGCTAACTTCCTCAAGTGCTCCTTTCAGTACACCTCCTGCAGCACGCAGGCCTCTAAAAAACGATTTCCATTCCTGTGGTTTTTTAGCAATATGCAGAAGTGTATTAACAGGAATATACCATCCTGCCGCTTTCATGAGTGAGGTGAAAGCTTCCGTCCTTTCAAACGGAGTAAGTCCCATCGGGGAAATTAGCACAAGACCATCGACTGAAACTTGAGAGTCTTTTTGTAATTCTGCTGCAACTGATATCGCTCGTGTTGCCCCTTCTGAATAACCCATGAGAGTCACCTGAGTAATACCTTGCTCTTTGATAAAGTCACTGATTGCCTCAACCTCCTTTGCTGCAGGAACCGAGTCTGACAAAGGTCTTGTGGAAAGAGTAAAGTTACGAGAATGTGGACGCGCACGACTCATTTCTCGTCCAGTTTCTCTCAGAGCAGCACTATCTCCTCGCATTGCCCACCCAGGCAAAAATACTGTTGCGTGAGTAGATTTTGCAGCTTTTTCTAAGGGATACTCTTGGAAGAATACCCTCACTGAAGAAGGTTCACTTCTTAATTGTTGGGTTTGCAATAATTTTCTCTCTGATGCTGTTACCATACCACGTGTTAGGAACGTTCATTATACCTAAAAAATGCTAATTGTTTGTAAGTTCTTTGAGGAGTATTTTTCGAACTTCTTCCTTTTTATTTATTTCAACAAGATGCTTTCCATTTTGTACCATATAATAAAATGCAGTTGGATAGACACTCATAAGATTGCGTGCAAAGGAAGGAAATACAATGTCTCCTTTTCCTTCAATAGTAATAAGTGGTCTGTGAGGAGTAAGGGTATGTTGAAATGTAAAACAAAAATCGAGAATGCATTTGCTCAGCGCGAGTATGTATTTTTTTGTACTTTTGCGACGAATGTGTTTGAGTAAAAGTTTTGCTGTCTGATGTTCTTTATTTCTGGAAAGACTTATCCATGCTCCAAGCCAAACAGCAAAGGTTACAAAAAATCCTGGGACGATTTGTCCCATTCTGTACAAGATTAATGCTAAAAAGCCATACATTTTATGAGGAGCTATTGTTGCAAGAAGGATAAGGTTCTCCACCTGCTCTGGATTGTTATATGCATATACTTGTGCAATCATGCCTCCCAAAGAATTGCCAAGAAGTGTCATTCTTTGCACATGCAATTTCTCCAGTAATATTTGCACGTGTCGCACGAGTATTTGATAATTGGAAATTTCAGGATAAATAGGAATGATAATGCGGTACTTTTTGGAAAACTGTTTTATATAAAATTCCCACTCTTTGGGGAAAACAAGAATGCTAAGCAAAATAACTAAGACATGATCCCCTTCCCCAATATCATAATACTGCCAAGGAACACCCTCAATAGAAATAGTATGTAATGTCTTTTTATTCATCTTTGAAGTTTCTGGACTTTAGTATAACACTACGGGTAATGATGAATCACCTCGCCTGGAGAAATCTTTTTATGCTGCAGCAGGAAGTGTTCGACGTCTTGTTACCATATGAGGATCTGTTTCTCCCTCTTGTGCTTTTGCAAAAAACCCGAGATCTCCAAGAGTGTTCAATGTTGCTTTATAAACGGATTCTAGCGTTGGTTTTCCCTCTTGTTGTTTTACTTTTTGTCGCGTTAAAATATCCATTGCTCCCGCAATTCGTATGAGTGTATTCATATATTCTTGATCTACTGCTTCCTTTGCATCCTTAGGATAATCTCTCATTCTTTTTTCAGCAAGATATGATGCAAGTAACCGAACAATCCAGTGTTTTGACTCAAATAATCTTCCGATCGTTGCGCGATCAGCAATTTTGATTGTATGGAGTTCTGCACTTCGGTATTTCTGACCTTTTTTCCAAAATTCCCAGTCAAGAAGATCAATGTCATGGTGTCTTAATGCTTGACCAATGTTTTTTACTGCCTGTGTATCTCTTCGTATCTGTTCACTAACTCCCAGATATTCCATCAATGGCTCTTTTTTCAGATCTGCAGACCAACCATGCAATAAAACTAAAGGTATCAGGGAGGCTACAATATCCCCTCCTCGGCGAACATCATGTAATTCACCAACAACCCCTGCTCGCTCCTGGACTTCTTCAAGCCTTTCAGGTGAAATTTTCTCTCCTGGAGTTTGTTTCAATGCTCGTCTCGTCGCATCCATAATACTAAGGGATGCTGCATTCATAATATGTGGAATGTTATGATCAGAATCTATTGCTTGACTCACCTTTTTAAAGAGACGAGGATCCGTGGGAGCTATTCTCTCAAACAATTCCCTTTTGGGTTTTACTTCATCCGGCATCAAGGAAGTAACCATAGAACGTACTATGGATATTTCTTGCCTGTATGCCTCACTTAAGGGATCTTGAAGAGCAAGCTTTTGTTGTTCGTATGCCTGTCTCTCCGCAGCACGTCTTGGCAAAAAATGTTCTTCTTGTTGCCGAAGGACTCTTTTTCCTCCCTCACGAAGATTTTCTCCCAAGTGCCGAATGCTTTTTACTCCTTTTTTATAAAGACCCTCACCATGACCCATGAATAGCTTTCTTTCTGCCATAAGAGTACCTATTATACCACACCTTCACAATGAAAACTAATTCTATAGGCCTAAATAATGAGGCTTGGAGGACGAAAATCTTTCTGTAAGAAAAGACAGTAGAATAAAAAGTATTATCCCAACTCCTATTGAAAGACCTGTCTGAATAACAATAGTCTCACTCCCAAAAATAAGAAAATACACGAGAGAAGTTAACCCACTAGCAAATACCATAAACCCTAAACTTTCCAGCTCAAATTTTTTTCCATAAGCAAAAAATATTCCCATCATCACAGCAAAAAAAAGACTACTCTCTCCTATCACGCGAAATGCCAGACTATCAAGTAAAAATCCAGCAGGAATACTCAAAAAAATTATCCACGGTTTCTGGATAAAAATAACTGTGAGAAGAAGGATAATCAGGACAAAAGGTACGTGGAAAAATGTAGATTCAAGAAAAGCACCTATAACAATGCCAACAATAATCCCTATCCATTTCATAAGCTTTTAACAACAAATACAAATGATACTTTTTGCATATCAAAAAGTGGAGCAACTTGTGCTCGTTGAAACAGTGCGCTTGGATTTTTTTCAACACCGGTAATTTTCCCAATGACAATATTTGGAGCAAACCCTTTTCCATTCATATCTTGATTTCCTTGACTGACAACAATATCCCCAACGTTTAGGGTGTCTGAAAGAAGGACGGCATCAAAGACAATACCTCCATTCCCCATACCTTTAATAACACCTAACGCACCTGTTGCACTATCTTTCCCAGATAACGCAAATTGCCTGCTTGTTGTGAGAAGTATCTTGGCAAAATAATCACTCACGTCTTTTATTTGCCCAATACCATTATTCGTGAGGACAACAATCATCTCTTTTTCAATACCTGCTTTGCTCCCTTTATCAATAACGACCTCTTCTGGGAGTGTTACATTTGGAATCGCCGCAGGCATTCCGACAATTCGTGCAGGGATAAGTGATGTGGAAGCAATGCTTTGGGTATTAAATTGGTCACGAAGAGCCTTATTATCATTTTCAAGCAGTTGCTTTTGTGCTAACTCTTGCGACAGCCGAACATTCTCAGCTTTTAGTTTTTCAAGTTCTGTTTGAGGGGTAAAGGTATGATGAAAAAGAGCACCTACTGAAAAAAAACTAAGTTGGACAGAATTTTCAAAAACCCCTAACCACCCTTTTACTGCAAGAAAAAAAAGACAAAAAATAATCGCAATAACAATAAGTGTGTACGGCAATATATATTGTTTGCGCTGCATAGCTATAACCTTCGCATGAAACGTCAGGATTGTCAAGGGAAAGAGGTAAAGAGTAAGAATGAAGAGATAGTATGGTTAACTCAATTATTGTAACCCTCCGGTCACTTTGACTCTATTGAGAAGTTCTTTTTCTTCCAAAACTTTTGCTGTTCCTCGAACAACGGTTGTTAAAGGATCCTCTGCTATAACAACGGGAATATGAGTCCTATCCATAATCAGTCTGTCTAACCCTGAAACGTTTGCTCCTCCTCCTGTTAAAAGAATCCCTCTTTCTAAAATATCAGCGGTTAGCTCCGGAGGAGCCTCTTCCAACACATCAGCAATCCCCTCAACAATTTGAGAGAGAACTGGAGCCAGAGCTTCCCGAACATCTACTTCAGAAAGTCTCAGACTTTTTGGAAGTCCTGTTTCAATATCCCGTCCCCGAACAATCATCATCTTCTCCTTTTCGTCTTCATCTTTTGACTTAGCATTTCCTGATTGAGGTTTGCGAGATACTGTTTCATATGCACTCCCTATTCTCATCTTGATCTCTTCTGCTGTTTTTTCTCCTAACAACAACCCATTTCGAAGTCGTACATAGTGGAGAATTGCTTGATCCATATCATCCCCAGCATGTCGCAGCGACCTACTCACAACAATTCCTCCCAAAGAAATAACAGCAATTTCTGTTGTCCCTCCTCCGATATCAACAACCATCATCCCTGTTGGCTGGAAAACAGAAAGCCCTGCACCAATTGCAGCAGCCATTGGTTCTTCAATAAGATATGCTTCCCGTGCTCCTGCTGCTAGTGATGCTTCCCAGACAGCACGTCTTTCTACTTCTGTCACACTTGATGGAATACCAACAACAACCTTTGGATGGATAAACGAAAGAGGAAGCACTTTATCGACTTCATGCACTTGACGAATATAATGACGAATCATTGCTTCTGTTGCATCAAAGTCCGCAATGACTCCCCCTCGAAGCGGCCGTACTGTTTCTATTGTTGCAGGAGTCTTCCCAAGCATTTTCTTTGCTTCAGAACCAATAGCAATAATCTCTTTTGTTTTTTTGTGTCTGGCAACAATAGATGGCTCGCGAATAACAATCCCTTTTTCTCTCACATGAACGAGCGTATTTGCAGTACCTAAATCAATACCGATATCATGAGAAAACAATGAAAAAAACCAATCAAACATATTTTATAAACCTCTGAATGAACAAATAACCATACAAACAGGATTATTTGCCTATTTGTTTGTTCGAGATCCATTCTAACACCTTGAGCAACTAATGCCAATATGTTAGCATCGAATATATGCTCTCTTTTCTAAATTGGATCATTCGTTGGTCTTTCTACAGTCTTTTTTTCCTTGTCCCCATTATTTTTGCGAGTAATACTTCTGAGCTTTTTGAATTTAATAAAATGTGGCTTACCTTTGGACTTACGCTCCTTATTAGCGCTGCATGGGCGGGGAAAATGATCATCCAAAGAAGGGTAGTCATTCAAAAAACACCACTTGATATGCCCATTCTGCTCTTTTTGCTTTCACAGCTCTTATCAACGATTTTTTCAATGGATGTTCACACGTCTATTTGGGGATACTACAGTAGATTTAACGGAGGATTCCTCTCACTGCTGACATATGCTTTTTTGTATTATGCATTTGTTACCAATATTGCAAAACAAGATCTTCTGAAACATCTTTTTGTATCGATCGGATCAGGGGTCGTTGTCGCTTTGTGGGGACTTCCCTCTCATTTTGGATATGATCCAACATGTCTTCTCTTCCGAGGAACATTTGATGTCTCCTGTTGGACTTCTGCATTCCAACCAAAAGTGAGAATTTTTTCCACCATGGGACAACCAGACTGGCTTGCTGCCTATCTTGTCTATTTACTTCCCCTCACAACAGCATTCACTCTCTTCTATGCCAAGAAAAAACATATCCTATTGTATTCTCTCTTCTTACTCCTGACAGCACTATTCTATGTCGATTTACTGTATACAGGAGCACGATCCGGAATGATTGGTATGGCTGTTTCGCTGGGGATGTTCTTTGCGTATTATGCCTTCATTAATAAAGAATATCTTGTAACACTTCTGAAAAACCCGCTCACTATTTTAGTAAAAAGTTTGTATACGATTGTCCTTCTTGGCAGTCTTGTTTTGTTTACCTTTTTTATTAGTACTCCTTTCTCCCAACTTTCGTTCTTTACTCCAGCAGGAGTTGCAAAATTATTTGTCCATAAGCAGGTCGCTCCATCTTCTCCTGTTGTTTCTGCAAAAAAAGCAACACCAGCAGCTCCAGTTGGTGAATTAGGAGGAACAGACTCAGGGAAAATCCGATTGTATGTGTGGCAAGGAGCATGGCAAATTTTCTTGCATCACCCAATTTTTGGAACTGGTGTTGAGACATTTGCCTTTGCATACTACCAATACAGACCAGTAGGACATAATCTCACTTCTGAATGGGATTATTTGTACAATAAGGCACACAACGAATTTCTCAACTATTTAGCAACAACAGGCGGACTTGGATTCCTCACTTATGTTGCAATGCTTGGATATGGGTTATGGGTCATGTGCTATGGCTTACAGAAAAAAGAACAGTCTGCACCTGCTTTAAAAACCAATAATCAGAATTCTTCTGCCCTAACCATAACTCCTACCTCATCACTCATTACCGCTTCCCTTATTGCAGCGTATATAAGTATTCTTGTGACAAACTTTTTTGGGTTTTCTGTTGTGATTATGAATATTTTTCTTTTCCTCACCCCTGCATTTGTTTTTTACTTAGAAGACACGTTGCATCCAGAAAGTGTATGGGCTTACCCAACATCTGGAAGAGTCTATAAACGAGTGAATGAATTGCAGTGGATTTTACTTGGCGGCGTTGCCCTTGTCACCTGTTATTTTCTTATTGTTCTCGTACGATTTTGGCTGGCTGATACGTCGTATGCTCTTGGACAAAACTTTGATCATGTGAATGAATACCAAGCAGCATATTCCTATCTTCATGACGCTGTTGCCACTCGTCCATCAGAACCTGTTTTCCAAGATGAATTATCAGTCAATGATGCAGTCCTTGCTGCTGCACTTATTCAACAAAAAGACACACAAAATGGATCAAGACTTGCACAAGAAGCATTACAAGTGAGCGACGTGATTGTCAGGGATCATCCTAATGTTGTCACCTATTGGAAAACTCGGGTAAGAGTCCTCTACGCTCTCTCTCAAGTGAACCCACAATTATTAGCTCCAGCACTCCAGGCAATACAAAAAGCTCATGACCTTGCTCCAACAGATGCAAAGGTCAGCTACAATTTAGCACTTTTGTATGCACAAAATGACAATCTTGCAAAAGCAGTAGACGTTCTTAACCAAACAGTACAACTGAAACCTGACTACAGAGATGCATGGTATGCTCTTGGACTCTATGAACATCAACTTGCAATTGACAAAAATGGTCAAGTAACAGATCCAGCAATGGAGGCAAACGCAGTCAAGACAATGCACTTTATTATGGATCGTATGGACCAGGATGGTAATTTGAAAATTCCTGCAACCCTTAAGTCTTGGAAGGAAGAATAAAAGAAATTTACCGCTTTGTTTTTTTGTTGTTCTTATCTATTCTATTTGCTTGTACTCCAACAATAATTGCAAGAATCAAACATCCAGCAATAGTCCAAAAAAATGTTTCAAGCAAATCTGCTCCAATACGGATATTCCATGTCTTGTTGTAATCATATCCCCAGGCTCCCCAATTTGCTCCAGTTGGAATAGTAATAAAATATCCAACAAAACCAAATAGACACATGGCAATAATGAGTTTCTTTATTTTTTTCAGTTCTTTTTGATATCGTTTCACCAAAATCCAAATTGTTGGCATAAGAAAAAGAACTAATAGTCCACCATACTCAAACTTTTCCATAGAATATCCTTCTTATGACTAATGTGAGAGCAACAACAACCTGTGGAACGAGAAGAATAAAAAGATATTCCTCAAGAGGAATTCCCCATAACCATATTCCAAGATTTTTTGTTGGATGAAAATAATAAATATGGAAAACGGGCGCAGCAAGAACATCAAATGGGACAGCCCACACAATTCCGCCTAGTAACACATACAGAAATACTTTCCTATATCGTAGAAAATACCTCCATTCAAAGATCCATAGAAGAAAAAGCGTTGGAAAGGTAAATGTCATGTGCCATCGCATATATGGCAGACTCCACCAATAGGCTAATACAGTCAGGAGATTCATAAGCCAAAATATTTTCCTAATACTCCAAAGAAGAGTCCTGCAGCCCCCCAATATGGAATAGCATACAAACTAGTAAAATCTCCTATAACCCCCTTTTTGTAAGTCCACACCTTTACACCAAAAAATTTAATAAGAAATTTCCCGAGCAGTCCTTCAAGAATAGTTCCAACGAGTGCTGAAGCAATGAATAATGTCAAAAATGAATACGCTCTATTGGTCAAGATAACAGCAAGTATTCCCCAGACTGGAAGAGATAAAAGACTAATTCGTTTCCCCAAGGTAAACTTGTGATTAATACGAATTGGTTTTTTTCTAAAAACTCTAAAAGAAAAGTGAGTGTATATTCAACAATCCCACCTAGGGTAAATCCAATCATAAAAATGATAAGAAGTGTCATACTTTTAGTATGCAAAAGGAGAAAGGAAGCTGTCAAGGAAGCAAAGAGAGATTCATGATATAATAGCCTCATGATATTAGATGTTGTTCAGGCGCCAAATGAAGTATTGTCTGCAAAAGCGAAGGCAGTTGAAAAAATAGATGCACAAATCCTCAACTTTATCGAGGACATGAAAGAGACGTTAGTTGCACAAAAAGACCCAGAAGGAGTTGGTCTTGCAGCTCCACAAGTTGATAAATCTCTCCAAATTTTTGTTGTTAAACCAGATAATGAGGCTCCTTTTGATATTTATATTAACCCCACGCTTGAGCCACTACCTGATAAAGAAGAGACGCCTTCCAAAAAGAAAAAAGCAGACCGGCAAAAATTGGAAGGATGCCTTTCTTTGAAAGTTATTTGGGGTACTGTTAAACGAGCAAAGAAGGTCAAAATGTCCTGGATGGATGAAAAAGGTCAGCACCATGAAGCATACTTTTCAGGATTTTATGCAACAATTCTTCAGCATGAATACGATCATTTACAAGGGCTCCTTTTCCCACGACGAGTGCTTGAACAAAAAGGACAACTGTACAGATCAAAAAAGAATGAACAAGGCGAAGACGTTTTCGAGCCAGTGGAACTATAAAGGAAACGTAACCTAATTCATCTCATTTTTCAAAGAAAATTATGAAAACTCCTACTGTTTTTTTTGGTGCATCGAGTTACGTTCTCCCCGTTATTGCATACCTTCACGAAAACTATGATCTTCAATTGATTATTACTACAGAAAAAGAAGACGGAGCTGTGCCTACCTATTGCCAGAATCATCAGATCTCCTACGTCTCTGTGACAACCCTCAAAGATCAAACGCTTATCGATAAACTCGTATCACTGCATTCATCCTTTGCAGTTCTTGCAGATTTTGGCCTTTTAGTCCCACAATCCGTTATTGATCTTTTCTCAAAAGGCATTATCAATATTCATCCATCTCTCCTACCTCTTTACCGAGGACCAACGCCTGGTATGACAGCACTTCTGCGTGGAGATACGACAACAGGAATTAGTATCATGCTTTTAGATAAAGACCTAGATCATGGCCCGCTTCTTGGACAAGTAACAACAGAAATATATCCTCACGAAACTTCGGGAACACTCTATCCACGCCTCTTTCAAGAAGGAACAGCGCTTTTGAAAAAAGTGTTGCCTGAATACCTAGCAGAAAGTATCAAACCAGTCGAACAAGACCATAGCAAAGCAACGTTTACAGAACCTCACCTGACAAGAGAATCAGGATATGTTTCAGACCAGGAATTAGCAACGATGAACCATGAGCTTCTCGACCGAAAAGTTCGTGCTTATTTTCCCTGGCCAACTGTTTGGACAAGAATGAGTCTCGAGGGGAGACTCAAAGGGAAAATTATGAAATTGTTACCTGAAGGAAAAGTACAGGTCGAAGGGAAAAAACCACAAAGTTACAAGGATTTCCTCAATGGCTACCCCGAGGCCAAAGAATGGTTAGAAAAAATAATTAAGAGATAACGGAAAATATAAAAAGGAAGAGTTTCTTGATTAGCCCAAAAAGAATTCTTAAGCGGTGGCTACTGGAGCACTTTGGGTGGCTGCTGCACGGGTCGCCTGCTTTACCATTCGCAGACATTTTGTGCAAAGTCGTACTGTTTTCATAGTAGTACCAACCTTAACACGTGCAGAGTGAAGGTTAGGTTTAAAAATTTTTCGAGTTCGGTTTTTTGCATGAGAAACGTTGTGTCCGTACATAACGCCCTTGCCGCAATTCCTACACATGAGTGCCATAGTCTGTTTATTTTACCATAGAAGTCTTTCTAGCTCAAGCGAGAAAATATGTGATAGAATGAAGTAACTACCTACCAATACCTAATAGATAATTTCTCATAAAAACCACATAGTTAAAGTAATATACAGAAATTGTTACTAGGTATGAGACATTGTATTTATGGATTTTCTTATTACCATTGTTATCTCCCTTGTTATCCTACTCTTTTCGGCAATACTGCATGAAATTGCCCATGGAGTAGTAGCAGATAGATTAGGTGATCCAACTGCGCGCCTAATGGGACGACTTACTTTGAATCCTGTCAAGCACATCGACCCACTGATGAGTATTTTGCTTCCTCTTCTCCTCCTTTTTTCAGGCAGTCATGTCATTTTTGGCGGAGCAAAGCCAGTCCCTGTTGACCCATTTAACTTAAAAGAAGGAAAAAAAGATATGGCACTGGTCTCATTAGCAGGACCCTTGACGAATATTTTGCTCGCTATTGTTGCAACACTTCTTCTCAAAGGTCTTGCTTTCGTTCACCTCCCGAGTACACTTTTTACTATTGCTAGTATTGCTCAAGGAATTTTACGGTCTATTGTTGAAATCAATTTGTACTTAGCAATATTTAACTTGCTTCCCATTCCCCCACTTGATGGGTCAAAAGTCTTTGCTCTCCTTTTGCCTGATCGTGAAGCAGCTTCCTATTTATCCCTTGGCACCGTTGGCATTTTTATCCTTTTTCTGTTACTCTCTATGCCAATTGGTGGGTTCTATTTACCAAATCTTATCAATCAACTTTTTCAATTTGCACTCACCCTTTTGCATTTGTAACCAACCAGACCTGCTTGACAAGAACCAACTAGTTTGCTAACTTTTTAATAAGGCCATGGATTCCCAATCTCCGACACTAATGCAAAAATATAAATTCACGATTATTAGCCTTGTTATTATTCTTGTTGCAGCAATTCCCCTTCTGTTGTTATCAAAAAAATCGTTGCCGAGAGTAATGCAAACCATGAGAACAGGTAGTCCCTTGCCAACGATTGGTCCAGTGACCCAACAGAATGCAGATGCAGCCCTTCAAAATGCAGATAATGAAATGCAGCAGACATTGGATCAGGTTGATGCTGATTTAAATGCAGCAAACCAAGTTGACGCGTCACAAGATAGTACAGCTGGATTCTAGCTTGAATTTTGCTTGAGCTATACCAAAAAGTCTTGTATGATACGGAAAGTATATAAACCTATGAGTAAAAAGAGTTTATTAATATATAGTCTTGTTACTATCAGTGCAGTTGTTTTTGCACTCAATATTCCCGTCCCACCTGCAAATGCTCTTACAGATACTGCAAAAAACACACTGATGATGCAACGTGCAGAAGCACGCGCTTCTCGTGCAGCAGAACGCCAAGGAGATACTCTTGCTCAGGTTATTAAAAGAGCAGATCAGCTTATCGCTTCCCGCTTGAATAGTCTGCAAAAGCTTTTTGATCGGGTACAATCAGATAAAAGACTTTCCGATGCAGATAGAGCAAGTCTCATTAGTGATATCCAAACAACTGTTGGTAGCCTCCAGACTCTTAAGCAAAAAATTGATGCTGATACAGATGTAGCAACAGCTCGAGCAGATGCAAAGTCAATCATTACTAATTTCAGAATCTATGCAATTTTTGAACCAAAAGAAAGACTCCTGACAACAATAAGTAATTTACAGACATCAGCTACTAGAGTCAGCTCACTTTCTGCACAAGTTCAAATGCTTATTACCAAGTTACAGTCTCAAGGAAAAGACACATCAGCAGCTCAAGCAGCACTGAGTGATCTCAATACTCAACTTGCAGCGATCAACTCTACCCTTTCAACAGATAGGACGTTAGTTGCTAACGTCACTGTGAATACCAGTGACCCTCAATCTGTATTTGTTCAAGTCAGAAAAGACTTAGCAACAGTCAGAAGTGAATTTGCAAAAATAAGAAATGACTTTGCAACAATTCGCGGAACCCTTAAATTGGTAGTCAAAATGTCACCAGCAGCCGCCTCCAATTCTGCTAAATAAGGAATTAATATTTTTTCTACCCTAACTTTAGAGAATAAACTTTCGTTACAATATAGATTTCTTATTGATTCGTCTCTACTTTTCCAAACGTACTATACTCCATTTCCAAGGCACACTCTAAAGATAGACTTGAACCTATCATGTTTTAAGAAGTAATGCCTCTTTATCAGATGTTTTTGAAGCAATTAACTTGTGTTAACTTTCATTATTTAAAGGAAAGAGCTTATTTAATTGGAAAAAGAATTCTTCCGTCTTACTTATTATATTGTAGTGACGAGACTACTTGCTGCAGGATCTTTTTTTCAAGAGGCGCATATGTTTTTGCATCTGATACTAAAATACTTTTAAATTCTAAAAAATTATTTTTCAATGAAGTTACAATAATCCCATTACATTGTGACGGGACACACGCTCCAAAACCGAACTCTTTTCCATAACGTTTCTGATACTCACTAATAGGCAAGTTGCCTGGATTTGGCCAAAAAACAACCTGAATAAGCGGAATAGGTGAACTACCTTGAACCCTTTCTTTTGGATCTAATCCAACCAAAGGCATTGCTATAGAACCATTTGCTTGAGGAATGACGTTACCGCTTACAACCTTCCAATCTGATGGGTATCGAAAAGAAATTCCTATAGAGCTATTTGTATACATTTCTAAACCTGAACTAAAAGTGTTTGTCTTTGATGGTACTGTAACAGGATATTTGGATCTTCTCTCTAAAAATTGTGTAGTAAAGAAATTAAGATAGATAAGTAACCCAATAATAAGGATCCCAAGTAGAACAAATATTACAGATACTCTCTTTGATCTTTGTACCATATACTTTTCTCTTGAATAAAGTATATCGTAAAAATATTCTATAAGAAACACATGTATTAATACATATACCAAAAGAGTGTAACCCTCGTATAAAATTCCTCTCCTTGACTTATCCTTGCGTCCTTTCTAGGATAAAAGTATGCCAATTTCTCCAAATCAGTTCGAAGCCCCCCTTAACTATCAAGAAAATACCTCAAAACCAAAATTACTTTCTTTATTCAAAATTGGACTGCTGGAAATTATTTTTGTTTTTATTTTACTTTTTAGTATCTTTGGTATTTTAAATTATTTCAACATCCTTAAGATATCATCCGCATTTCCTGTTCTTTCTTTCCTTCCACACCCTCAAATGATCAATAGGGATAATCAAAACAATAGTCTCGCTGAGAATCAAAGAATTCTTACTACATATCTTCAGGAACGCTTAAAAAGTCATTATTTACCTCCCCCTAGAACATCCCCAACGATTACAAACACAGAATTACAGCTAAAATGGCAAACTGACAATCTCATCTTTACTGCTGGAATAAGGACAGCGCCTCCCGCTCTAAAAGGGAGAACAACCCTAATTATCCAACCAGATACATTAAAGGACTTAACTTCTTTGATACAAACTCCATCTACTACTACCCTTAGTGCTTCCTTAGCTGCATCGCTGACAGATACATTTTTTCAAAAACAAAAAAACAGTTCCGAATGGTCTTGTAGCCAAACTGATGAAAGGATACTCTGCCAGCAGTCATTTACGACAACTTCCTATGTTCAAGGAATATCAGTAAGAGGATTAATCTCTCGAAAAAACGTTTTGACGTCTCTTACTATTCTAGGTTGTACTGCACCATTCTCAGTCTCTGTTTCTCAAGTCAGACCACAATGCTAGTAAAGATTATAGAAGATCCTTAAGTATTCTACTCTAAGCTTCACTTTCCTTTGTGCCTAAAAGTGATTTTGCCTCTTGACAGATTGATTAATATGGTTTATAAAGTGGTTATGGCAGCAGGATATAGTATTGAACAAGTATCAGTTTCATCTGGTGCATCTGGCGAAAAGAAAAAACCAGGGTTTGACCTGAAAAGAGCAGCTAAAGCTCTAGTCTCTAACATCGCAAAGTTTGCTTTAGCACAACCAGGAGAGCGTTCGGCATCTGATATTTCAAAATTTGGAGTAGGATCTCTAGGCACACCTCGTCGAGAAGGGCCCGTAAAATAAGTTAATAATATTTACTCTTTTATATATCACAGATTTTTAATGACCTCGAGAAGATATAGTTTCTTACAACATTCCTACAAATTTCATTTCATCACACTGATAATATCATACTATAGTCCTCTATATAGTTCCTATGACAGCCTCTCCTGATTTACAACCTGAAAAACATACTTACGCAGCTGGAACTGCAATAGGTGGTGTATTATATACACTATATAAGCTTCATGAACTCAGCTCCCAAGTGCGGGTTGAAAAGTTGCCTGGTATCTCTTATACCGCTAATATGGGCACAAGCATTCGGCGCAGTCTAGAAGGCATCAAATTGGGCTTACATACAGAGGCACCAGCCACAATTTTTGCTATCCTTGCTCCTTTTATAGGATTAGTTATAGGAACGGCAATAGATTACTATATTTCTAGAAGACATAAAAGGCAAAAAACACCTGAGATCCAACAGTAATTTTTTACATATCCTCTTGCCAATCATTCATTATATGGCTATAGTAAAACAAGGGATATCGCATGGCTTATTTATTTTTACGTATTTTACGCAAAGAATTCATAGCGCACTTTTTCTGCATTTGTTTTGTCATTTCTTTTCTTTTCCAGACTCCGACATTTCTTCCCCAAGTATACGCTTACCCAGCAGGCTCCTGCTGTTGTGATGGACCAGGTAATCTTCCTACATGTAATGGCTGTGGAGTACCTCTTACATCGGGGGGAGGCACAATTTGCCCTAATGGATATTCGTTCGTGAATGATAGTGCTACATGCCCAATCCACTATGCAAAATTCACCCCACCAGATTATGTTTGTATTCCACCTGCACCCGTAGGAACTACGTATAGTTGTGGTAATAACACATTAATCCCTTCTTTTTGCCATAATGGTCCAAGCTGTGGAAATGGGTATGGATACACTGACTTATACACATGCAATCCAAATATGTGGGATGGTTGTTGTATGCAGTGTGCTCCAGCGCAAACATGTGCTAATCCGCCAGAATCTACCATAAGTTTCATTCCAGACGGAAACTGTGGATGGACAACATGTTATCCATATTGTAATACCGGAGGACCTGCTACAAACCCTGCATGTTCTGCCTGTAGTGCATCACAACCAACAAATACTTGCGGATCAACAAGCGGGAATCAGACATGTTACCATAATACAAATTACTATGGCGACCCATGCGACATTACTTCTCAATCCGCATATTCTACTGGATGTGGTTATAATTACAATAGCTGTTCGAATAACTACTATTGTCCAACAGGTGCAGGTTATCAGCAAAATTGTCAGACGACAATTAAGGCCCATGCCTTTATAGATTACGACCATGATGGCGTACAAAATAATGGTGAGCCTAATTTCCCAGGTGTTCAAATGAATGATAATGGGTATATCCAAACAACAGATGGCAATGGTAACGCTACAGACGCAAATAGTGCACTTGTCTCTGGAGTAACTGCATATGTTCAAATGACAGCACCAGCACAAAGTGGTGTTGTTTGGCAAAATTCAGTTATTGTTAAAAGTATCACTCTGACAAATAACAATGGTGGTTCAACATTAACCTACGCCTTTGTCCCTATTTACTCAATTTCTGGAACAGTCTACTCCGATACTAATAAAAATCAGAGAAGGGACGGCGGAGAACCTGGTCTTTCAGGCATGACAGTCAGAATTACTGGCAATGGGGTTAATACCACAACTAATACAGATGGCAATGGTAACTATTCATTTGGTAATTTGCTCTCAGGTACATATACTGTTTCCGTTGCCTCTTCCCTTCCTGCAGGATATCAATACACAACTCCCTATTCTTGGGCGGTAACCGTTGGTAATAGAAATGGCAGCCCTTCATGTAGTACCAGCACTTCCCCTGATGCAAGCTGTGGCAATCCAAATAATGGAAGTATTTCTGGGCTTAATTTTGGTGCAACCAATGAAAATCCACATTATGGTTCTGTTTGTATGGATATTAGGACTGATAATAGTGGCGGTGCAACCATTTCTGACCCCTTCCCTGCTCCTGGCGCTACCTGTGGAGGAGCAAATGGCTCGCAGGCTATTATCAACAATGGTACCTGCAGCACTGGCTCCGGTATTATTTTCTCCTGCAACGGAACTTTTGACTTTAGCCTTGGATCACCTGATGCAAATAATTGGACTGCAGGGGGTGCAAATCAAAATGCTGAATGTTATACAGGAGGAGGGCTTGATGTGATTCCAACGTCATATGATTTCCTGATGACAACAGCCAAAGAATCAAATATCACACCAACAAATTTGGATAATACCCAAAACTCGGACCCAAATACCTCATGTACCACAACTGATTGTACCCTGCCTGCAACATTACCAAAAGGTATTTACCAGGTGAACGGTGATCTAACACTCCATAATACCCCCTATACCTTCCCTGCTCCAGCGGATCCCACGAAAATCTCACAGGCGTATATTATTCTCATAAAAGGAAATTTATTTATCAAAAGCAATATTCTTGTCCCTAAAGGCTCTGTGGTTGTCTTTTCTGTCTCGGGGAATATGTATGTTGATCCAAGTGTTGGCAATGTTATTACTGACCCAACAAGTACGACAGTAAATACACCAAATTTGGAAGGAGTATATAGTGCTGACCAATCCTTTATTGTCCAATCCAATACCTCAGGTAACAATCTTTGTAATGCTGATGGAACTCCACTTGATAAACGACTGTACGTCTTGGGAGTTGTTGTTACGAATGCTGCAAAGGGAGGCGGATCCTTTGTCAACAATCGTGACCTTTGTATTTACGATACCAGTTGTTCCTCTGTTGAGATTGGAGATGGAACAAATGTGACAGACCAGGGAGTCTTACTCAATTACCTTCTTAATCTTATTGCAGATGGCAAATTCCTCAGCACCAAAAACTTCAACTGGCAAGAACTGAAGCCATGATAATTGACCTAGTACACCTGGCTACTAATTGACCTCAACTAAGGCAGATTGCCTTTATATGTTTCATATGGTTTGTTAACTATGCCCTTGCCTACTTGTAAGATTTGACTCCAGGTTATTGACATAATGCTTATCTTGGGTTTACACTAGAGTTGCTCTTTAGCAATCTAGATCGTTGGAGTATTTTTCCTTGACACCTTTCAGAAATGACCCTTTGTCTTTTTGACAAAGCGAGTGGACTTCCTTCTGGCCGTGGTCAAAAGGAGCCCCAGCACGTTTTATTTCGGGGGAAATTTTCAACGGTTTCGACGCTTAAAAGAGCAGGATTTATCTAAAAGCCATATCATCATAACCTGAGTGAGAGTCTATATAGCTAAGGGAGAGCTCTTCAGCTCGGGATGAAGATAACAGCCATCCACAATGTTGTGTGATGGTTTTTTTGTATTTACTTTGTCCTTTTCATATGAAGAGTATTTTGATAAAATTGATCTTACCTTTGGAAGGTATAATCGCCGACATAGCTCAGTGGTAGAGCAGTACTTTTGTAAAGTAAAGGTCGAGGGTCCAAATCCCCCTGTCGGCTCAAAACTTGATATACTCTAAATATGGGTTTGTGCCTTTCGTGTGGTAAAGAACCAAAAAGGTCTTTCTACAAATATTGTTCAAACAAATGTCAACAGTTATATCAATATAACGATTATATTAAAAGATGGAAATTAGGCTTAGCTAGTGGTGAAAGAGGAATTCATACAAAAAACATTTCTCAATATATTAAACACTATCTAGTGGAAAAATTTGGTGAAAAATGCTCTCTTTGCAATTGGGCTATCAAACATTTGATTACAGGAAAGGTACCATTAGAAATAGATCATATTAATGGAAATCCTGAAGATAGCTCAGAGAGTAACTTAAGATTAATTTGTCCTAATTGTCATTCTTTAAGTTTGAATTTTAGAAATCTTAATAGAGGCAAAGGGAGATCTTGGAGAAAAGAAAAGTATATTAAAACAACAATTAATTAGCTGAGTTGGCGGAGTGGTCAATCGCACGTGACTGTAGATCACGCGACCGAAAGGTCTACGGAGGTTCAAATCCTTCACTCAGCACAAAAAACTGACTAATGTAGTCAGTTTTTTTACTATTGTTTTACTCAAAGACTTTGTTTATTATAGAACTAGTCTTATGGTTAATGAGCTTCCAATACCAAAAGATCAATTACAAACCCTCTATGCAGCAGGAAAATCAATGACAAACATTGCTACATGTCTTAATTGTTCTGTGCATAAAGTCGCATATTGGATGAATAAATATAATATTAAGAGAAGATCATTCTCGGAAGCAGTATATCTCGCTGAAAATCCTAATGGCGATCCTTTTAATATTAAGACTAAACTCTCTCCTATCGAAGAACGACTCTATGGTCTTGGATTAGGTATTTACTGGGGAGAAGGAGAGAAAACATCAAAAGGCAAAGTAAGAGTAGCAAACTCAGATCCTAATCTTATACTTATTTTTCGTGAATTTCTTACTTCAATTTGCAGGGTTACACCTTCGAAGATTCACTATTACCTTATTTGTTTTAATGATAGTAATACTAGTAACGTAAGAAGTTATTGGGCAAACCAATTAAAGACAACTGAAGATAAATTTGGTAAAATAGTTCAGATTGCTCCTCAAGGAAAAGGTACATATAGAAAAAAGTCGCAATGTGGTGTATGTATACTGGAAGTATCAAACATAAAGCTAAAATCTTGGGTGATGCAAGAACTAAAGAAAGTGAATCAAATGCCGACATAGTTCAGGGGCAGAACGTTTTCTTGGTAAGAAAAAGGCCGTGAGTTCGATTCTCACTGTCGGCTCACAAAAGGCTTTTCAGAAGCCGAATATTCTGATATAATAGCAAAACTAAAGGAAAACTATGGCAAAAAAAGGCGAACATCGAGTAAAAGTTGGACTTACCTGTAAGGTATGTGGGAATAGAAATTATGTTTCTTCTCGAAACAAGCTAAATACTGCAGAAAAATTACTTCTTAAAAAATATTGCCCATTCTGTAAAAAAGTAACCGAACATAAAGAGACAGAAAAACTGAAGTAAGCATTAAAGCTAAAGTTTTAAAGATGAAAGATCCTGGCACATGCCAGGTTTTTTTATTATTTGAGCAAGTGAGAATTTTCTTTCCTTGATAGATTCTCTATGGTAAAATATCAAGTACAAATTAGTTCTTTTTACATTTGTTTCTTGATTATATTTTACAAGGGGGTGTGGTGAAATGGTATCACAGAGGTCTCCAAAACCTCTTTTTCGGGTTCGAATCCTGACACCCCTGCTGCACATTCTAGCCTTAAATCGTGCCTAGGAAATCTCAAAAAAAAGTTTGATAATATATCCCGCTTTTAACAGGATATATTATCAAGTTACTCTTACCTATTATTTAGAATGACCTTCCATTTCAGGAATTGGCATTTCTTCGAGAACGTCTATAGAAGTTCCCTCTGCCCAAGTCAGATGATGATGCTCCTTAACCATTTCAAGCGCTTCATCCATTGAGTTTGCTTGCAAAATTGACATACCAATAATTTGGGTATCACTTTTTGTAACTCCTTTTTGAGTTACATGCATAGCATTTCCAAGTGGTTTACCTGGATCAATCAGTGCAGGTCCAATTTTTTTTGCCCATGCTGTCCATAATTGCATGCCCTTCATGGCTTCCTCGGGTGTTGCTTGTGCGAACCGCTGTGCTACTGACAGTGGCGCCTTGTATAAAACAATGTATCTTCTCATCTATAATCACCTCCTTTCATCAGTCTCTAGTACTTGCCCAATCTTTTCGAGCGCGTCTGTTACTAACAATAATTGTTCTGAATTAAGCTTGGTCATGATGTGCTGTGACCACTTCACTTGGCGTAAGTAAATTGCAGTGAGCACCTCCATCCCTTGTGATGTTAGTTCTAGCAATTTTGTGCGTCGATCTGTTGGATGTGTTTTATAGACGATCAAACCTTCCTTGACCAGGATATCAGCAACTTGCTGTACACTTTGACGAGCATGCCCCATGTCACGAGCCATCTTTGCAACGGTTTGTGGTTCAAAGGCTCTACCGAGTACTTGCCATCTAGCACTACTTTGACCAATAGGTTTTGTAATACCATCACCAATCCGCATAATTAAACCATTAAGCTTAAAAATGCTTAACGCAAAGTTACTCCAGGCATCAGTAGGTCTTTCTTTCATTCGCATTACTACACCTTACCATATTGACAGGTTCCTGTCAATATGGTAGTATACCTTTATCTAGGTTTAGATATATTGTTTTTTACAATTCATTTTTACTATTCTTAGAAAGATATGGCATTAGGTGATAAATTATTAGCGAAAATTGAAGAAAAGACCGGTAAAAAACCTACCGAGTTTATTGTTTTAGCAAAAAAAAAGGGGTTCGATGCTGACACAAAACCAGGTGAGCTCATAGCTTGGCTAAAAGCAGATTTTAATTTGGGCCATGGCTACGCTATGGCACTGGGACATTTTATTAAAAATGGTTTAGAAATTTCAAAGTAG
>CAYYSJ010000008.1:0-54514 GCA_964474445.1 uncultured Gammaproteobacteria bacterium | reverse complement strand
GGAGCAGCACCTGTTATTCCACTGGCTAAATTCTGGCTCATCGGGGTATTATCATTATTTCCTACCCACACTGTGACAACATAATCAGGAGTATAGCCAATAGTCCAATTGTCTCGTTTATTATCAGTAGTACCAGTCTTCACTGATACCCGGTGTCCATCAATCTTTAACGGAGAGTTTGGTCCGAATTCCCAAGAACGAGCTTGATTATCAGCTAAAATATCCCCTATCTGAAAGGCAACTGTTTTATCAAGGACATTCTCTTGAGTAACTTCTTTTTCCTCAAGTACATTTCCTTTAGAATCTATCACCTTCAGAAGTGGATTTAAGTCAACACGCGTGCCTAAATTAGCAAGGGTGCTGTAGGCAGTTGCCATATCAAGCATGGTTACATCAGCACTGCCCAAGGTAACTGACAGTCCATAATTATCAGGACTGTCAAGACTTGAGATCCCTAATTTTTTCCCTAAATTGACGAATGCATCAACTCCTACTGTATTTAACAGTTTCACTGCAGGAATATTAAATGAGTTTGCTAATGCCTGTCTTACTGTAACTCGGCCATGAAACTGCCCATCATAATTAACCGGTGCATAGGCATAAACTGCTCCAGGGAAAGAAACAGGTGTATCATCAATGCCGCTTGCTGGAGTATATCCTTTTGAAAGAGCTGCCGCATACGTGACAATTTTTATTGATGAGCCAGGTTGTCTTAAGGAAGTTGCAATATTTACATTACCCCAATCAGGATTGTTGTAGTTAGCACTTCCAACCATTGCCAAAATGTCTCCTTTTTTGGGGCTCACAACAACTGCTGCACCATTTGTCAGGTTCAAATACCCATCCTTCTCAACCTCATCTGCAACCATTTTCTCAACTTTTTCCTGCATGGCTAAATCAAGCGACGTTGTAACGGTTAATCCTCCTTTTTCCACCATGGGTAGGCCATATTTTTGAATAAGTAAATCTTTTATATACATTACAAAATGAGGTGCTTTCAGCGGAATTTCGGGAGATTGGAAAACGAGTTGTTCAGCAACTGCATCGTCATATTGTCTTTGTGTAATGAATCCAAGACTTTCCATACGAGAGAGTACCTCTTTTTGTCTGTCTTTCCAGAGAGTATTTTTTGCTGCTCCAAAAGGGGAGTACAGCGAGGGGGCCTGAGGAAGTCCAGCAAGGAATGCACTCTGTGCTAAATCTACATTCTTGACGCTTTTTCCAAAATAGGTTTGAGAAGCAGCTTCTATGCCCCATGCTGTTCCTCCATAGGGGACGAGATTAAAATACATTTCAAGAATTTGATTTTTGGTATACAGATGTTCCGTCCAAAATGCCAGAATAAGTTCTTGTATTTTTCTCCCTATTTTCCTGTCTGAGGTAAGGAAGGCAGACTTGATAAGCTGCTGGGTAATCGTTGATCCTCCTTGTATTTTGTCTCCATGGAGATTCGTAAGAGCGGCTCTGAGGATTGCTGCCAAATCGAAACCAGGATTTGTGTAAAAATTCTTATCTTCTGTTGCGATTGTTGCTTGTTGAAGGGTTTTGGGAATATTGGTGAGTGGAACAATCGTTCTATTTTGGTTTGCATAAAATTGATAGAGCAAGTGATGGTTCCTATCATAAATTTTGGTTGTTTGGGGGAATTGTTCCTGCTTAAGGACGGATGGGTTGGGAAGACTTTGCAAAAGAGTTACAACGAGGAGTGGAAGAAAAAGAAAAAGGAATGAAAAAAATATTCCTATAAAAAAATACTTTAATTTCATTTTTACTGGAGAATAGAGGGGTTTCTTTGTACGACGTTTTTTTATAGGATGTTTAATATGGTTACCAGCTGTTCTGAGAAAAGACAGAATTAAAAAAGCACAGAGGTCAAAAAATGCTAATACAAAAGAGAGAATGACAATTGTGCCACCGCCAATTGCGATAAGCGCAGTTTCAATAACAATAAACGCTCTTTTGACTATTTTCATACCCAAAAAGACACATGGTCCAGCAGGGTTGTTTTGATTATACAAGGAGGTCTCTTTCTCTGAAAATACGACGAACTATATCATTTTCAAAATAGTGTGTATTCTTGAATTTTAGTGTCCTGGCGTGGGGGTAGGTGTTTCCGATGGAGCTGGACATGAAAGGCAATATTTATCCCCAGTTGGGTCTGTCACCATGGTAACATTTCTGACTTCCAAATTATCAGTCTGGCCTGGTGTTGGAAGTCTATTTGTTGATTTATCAATCCACTGGTTTTCAGTAAATATATTTGCGATCTGTTTACCCTCAGTACCTTTTATAAAGTATTCCATATGTGTTGAACATTGGTTTGTTGGAGAAGGTTGCGAACCAGTTACACTACAGACGGGCAATTGAACGACATTTCCTGGTCGAGGAGATTGTGGAGCAAGTCTGTCACTCAATAAATATGTCATAACTTTGTGCCATATAGGAGCTGCGCCAGTAATACCGGATGCGAGACCATTCATTGGTGTATTATCATTATTTCCTACCCAAACTGTGACAACATAATTTGGCGTATAGCCAATAGTCCAGTTATCTCGGAAATCGTTGGTTGTTCCTGTTTTGACGGGAACGTACTTCCCTGGAATATACAAAGCAGAATTCGAACCAAACTCCAAAGATCGGGCATTATTGTCAGCAAGGATATCTGAAATAATAAAAGCTACTCCTTCAGGGAGTACTTTTGTTCCAAAAATGGGACTTTGGACTGGAGTATATTGCTCAAGAACTTGGCCTTTGCTATCTATTACTTTGAGAATGGGGTGAAGGTCAATACGGTATCCACTATTGGCAAAAACACCATACGCAGTTGTCATATCAAGCATGGTTACTTCTCCTCCTCCCAGAGTCAGTGCAAGTCCATAATCATTTGAGTTACTTAATGAAGAGATCCCCATATCTTGAGCAAGGTGAAGCATACTATCCACGCCATTTACTTTCAGCATTTTTACCGCTGGAATATTAATGGAATTTGCTAGGGCGTGACGTATATCAACAACACCATGGAATTTTCCGTCATAATTTACTGGACAATATGGTGCTTTCCCAGGGTTAGGGAAACATGTCGCTTGATCGATAAACGGGGTTGCTGCTGTAAAACCATGAATTAACCCATCAGCATAGTTAATTGGTTTTATAGAGGAGCCTGGTTGTCTTTTCATTGTCGTGACGTTAACATTCCCGTCAGTATTCGTTGTGTTGAAATAGTCACGACTCCCAACCATGGCTAAAACTTCTCCTGTTGCTGGATTGCTGACAACAACTGCTCCATTAGTAACGTGATATGAGGCTAAATTAGCGACTTCTGTTGTAACAGTGGTTTGTGCAAAATCTTGCACAGAAAGATCAAGGCTAGTTTGAACTTTTAGCCCTCCCTCTTCAACCATTTTGGTTCCATATTTTTGTGCCAATAGGTCTTTTACATACAATACAAAATGAGGCGCTTTCATATCATTGCCAAATGTTGAATAATGAAGTGGCTCACTTGCTGCTTGTTGACGTTGTGCTTCTGTAATGTAGCCGTTATCTCTCATCGCTTTCAAAACTTGTAGTTGTCTTTGTTTAGCAAGTTCAGGATGAGGGCCAAAGGGTGAGTAGGAGGTGGGTGCTTCAGGAAGTCCTGCAAGAAGTGATGCCTCAGCCAAGTCTAGTTCACTTGCGTGTTTACGAAAATATGTTTCTGATGCTGCTTCTATTCCGTAAGCTGTTCCACCATAGGGAATTTGATTCAGATACATTGCCAAAATTTTATCTTTCGGATACAAAACCTCTGTGATAAAAGAAAGGAAAATTTCTCGCACCTTTCTCGTTAACGTTCTTTCTGGTGATAAGAGAGTATTTTTTACAAGCTGCTGGGTAATCGTTGATCCTCCCTGTATTTGTTTGTGGAATAGCGTTTCATAGAATGCTCTCGCAATCCCTTTAATATCAATTGGACCATGTCTATAGAAATCTCGATCTTCAATAGCAATAGTTGCTTCTTGTAGGGTTTTGGGAATAGAGGAAAGAGCAACCGTTGTCTGGTTGCGGCTACCATATATAGTATAGAGCAAAACACCATTCCTATCGAAAATTTGTGTTGATTGGGGAAGGTTGCTACTTGCGAGTCTAGTGGGTGAGGGAAGATCTCGTAAAATAAAGTAATAAAAGAGTCCAGCAAGCAAAACAACAGGAATTAGAAACCTCCAGTACGAAAGAATTTTTAAGAAAAGTTCATGCTCTGGAATAGAGGAATGTTTTGCCTCTGGCATAGGCTTTATGATAGCATGGAAGAGAGTCTGTTACAAGAATTTTGATCGTAAAGATAGGCTAAGTTACTATTTGAACTTATTTATATGAATTGGGTCGACTACATTACCTTAGGCGTTCTCTTTTTTTATGCCGTTGAAGGGTATGCTGTTGGGGGACTTGCTGCATTTTTTGATTTCTTAAAGTTTGTTATTGCATTTTTCTTGGCATTGAAAATATATAGTCTTGCTGGTTCTTTGCTTTTCCAATATCTTTCTCTTCCGAAGGGAATTGCAAATGCACTAGGGTTTTTTGTTGTTGCTTTTGCGGTAGAAATTATTTTACAACTTGTTCTTTCAGGTATCCTAACGAAAGTGCTTGCGGGAAATATTTTGAGAAAACCTGAATGGAGGAGACTAGACAGTGTAATAGGGTTAGTTCCGGGAGTATTCTCAGGACTTGTTCTATTAATGTTTTTATTAACAGTCATTATCTCTCTTCCAGTTGCTCCTTACCTTAAAAACTCAATCAGCGAAGGAAGAATATCAGGACTTCTCATTCAACGATCTCAAAGTCTTGAAAAACAATTCAGTGCTATTTTCGGAGGAGCAGCAAATGAAACAATAAACTTTTTAACTGTTGAGCCTGAGAGCAATTCTTCTGTTAGACTCAATTTTACCTTTAAAGATGGAAGTATTGATTCATCTGCAGAGGAACAAATGCTAACTATGGTGAATAATGAAAGAACGAGTCGAGGATTGCCAGCACTTACTATGGATAAAAAACTACAAGGGGTTGCACATGCTCATGCTCAGGATATGCTTTACAGAGGATACTTTTCTCACTATACACCTGAAGGCTTAAGTCCATTTGATAGGATGGACCAGGCAGGGGTTCGTTATACTGCTGCAGGAGAGAATCTTGCCTTTTCACCCAATGTCTCTTTGGCGATGCAGGGGCTTATGCAGTCTCCAGGACATAGAGCAAATATTTTATCCAAGGATTTTGGAAAAGTAGGTATTGGAGTTATTTCAGCAGGAATTTATGGGGAGATGTTTGTCCAAGAGTTTACAGACTGACACTATTTACCCTCTATGCCATCGTGGAACACGAGCAGAGTCCTGAAGGCCTCTAGGAGTGTTGTCTTGTGAGCGAAAAGTTCTCTCCTCATGGTGACGTAATGCTGCAGAGCGAGTATCCCTTTGTAGATAAAGTCTTCTCAGAAGTGGTGTAGTAGGGACTTCTCTACTGGGTTCTATACTCCAGCCTTCAGGAGTACGATTGATTGAAAACAAACTCATATGTCCTATAATAACTTAACTGAGAGATCATGTCAAGTGAACATTCTATAGAAGGAGAGACTTAAAAGAATGATACAAGTTGTTTGTTGCAAACTTTCAAACGACTCTCTATACTAATTCTATGGCACGTGTTGCAATCAACGGATACGGAAGAATTGGAAGAGTCGCACATCGTATTATCCTCCAAAAACATCCAGAACTTGAGGTCGTTGCAATTAATGCAGGGAAGTCAACAGATCTAAAAGGGTGGATGTATCTTCTCAAATTTGACACAAATTATGGTGTATTGCAGGGGTATGATCTCAAAGTTACCCCAAATACTGATGAATCAAAACCTGATTTTCTTGGAACGCTATCAGTTAATGGAAAAGATATTCAGGTTTACTCTCAAAAAGATCCAACACTTCTTCCTTGGAAGGATTTGCAAGTAGATGTTGTTATTGAATCCACTGGTCATTTTCTCACCACAGAAAAAGCGAAGACACATATTCAAGCGGGTGCAAAAAATGTTGTTATTTCTGCTCCAGCAAAAGATGATACCCCAACGTATGTTATGTCTATTAATAATAATGATTTTAAAGGGGAAGAAGTTATTAACAATGCTTCCTGTACAACAAACTGCATAACTCCAGTTGCAAAGGTTATGGAAGAAGTTTTTGGTATTGAAAAGGCGATGATGACAACAATTCATGCATATACTTCAGATCAAGAATTGCAGGATGGGGGACATAAAGATTACAGGCGTGCACGGGCAGCAGCGCAAAATATTGTCCCTACATCAACCGGTGCCACTCAAGCAGCAGCAAAAGCACTTCCAGCTCTTGAAAATAAATTTAATGGGCTTTCTATTCGCGTTCCTGTTTCTGTTGGTTCGCTTTCTGACTTTACCTTTTTACTCAAAAGAGACACAACTGTTGAAGAAGTGAACAATGCTCTGAAGCAAGCAGCAGATGGATGGGCAAAAGGATATTTGGCATATACAGAGGAACCGATCGTTTCATCTGATATAATCGGTTCATCCGTTTCATCTATTGCCGATCTTTCCTTGACCCAAGTTGTCGGAGGAAATATGGTGAAAGTGGTTGCCTGGTATGACAACGAATGGGGATATGCTAACAGGCTTGTTGAGATGGTCAGCATGGTAGGGAGTAAATAATGGGCAGTGTGCATATCAATGATGAAATAACAGATCAGAGAAAGCGTGGAGTACTTCTTGTATTAACAGGACCAACAGGTGCAGGAAAAGATACTGTCTTCAAACACCTCATGGATCGCAATCCTTCTATTGTAAAAGTTGTAACAACAGTGAGTCGTTCAAAACGAGAGAATGAATCAGAAGGTCACCCATACTACTTTATAGAGCGATCTGATTTTGAACAAAAAATTGCTGATGGGGCTTTTTTTGAATGGGTAGAATTTAGGGGACACCTCTATGGCACACAAAAAGAGACATTGGAAAAAGCATTGGCAACAGGGAACGATGTTATCTGGCACATTGATGCAAAGGGAGTCAAGAATATTAAAGAAAAAGTAAAAGAAATGTTTCCTCGAAGTATTTTTGTCTTTTTAACTGCACCAACAATTGATGTCTTAAAAACCAGAGTGCAACAGGATGAGCAACATTTAGTTCATCATCGATGGAATGAACCACTTGTTGTGTGGGAGATGGAACAATATGATGACTGTGACTATCTTGTTATTAATGAAGATGGTAATTTAGAGAAAACAGTGAGTAAAGTTGAGGCTATTATTGAGGCGAAACGACAAGAGCTCTTCCACTAGACTTTGCATTTCTCTCCCATTCCTTTCAAGAATAAGCAATGAACCTTTTGACTCTTGTCAAACTGGGTAGACTGTACTACTATACTTTTTGTATGAAAAGAATTACCCTCTTACTTCCTCTTCTCTTCTTCATTACCTTTCCGCAGCTTCAGTATGCTCAGTCAGCTGGCACACAAAGTGCAGCAATTTCTCCTACCCCGATAACCGTTGATTATACAATGCCTTATCCTGGACTCCTTCCTGATAATCCGTTATATGTGTTAAAAGTTTTTCGAGACAAGCTTATTAGTTTCTTTATCTCTGATCCTCTCAAACGCTCTTCTTTTGATGTGTTGCAAGCAGATAAAAGGTTACAGGGGGCGTATTATTTGCAAAAAAAGGGAAACTCGTATGATGAGTTAGTGGGCAGTACTGTTTCAAAGGCAGAAAATTACTTCAACAGTGCAGTAGGGGAGGCAAAACAAGCAAAATCCATGGGTGAAGATGCTACTGCTCAAGTTGGGACACTGCACACTGCACTCCTGAAACATAAACAAATTATTACCCAAATGGAACAAGGAGCATCCCCCCAATTACGACAAAATTTACAACATGACTTCATTCGTCTCGGAACTCTTGAAAGCATGCTAAATGTTCTTTCTAAGCAATAGTGCCTAAATTCATGAGAATGGTGAGCTTTTGTACTCACTATTTTTATGAATATTCCGTCTTACACCATTTCGAGGCTAGATCAGAAGAGTGATACAGATTGATGCACTTATTTCTAGTTGACGCCATAGATCTAGCGCATTACTATTGATACAGACACTATATGTAGGCAGGGTGTCGGACGGAAACAAAAGTTCTTTTACAAGAGATATGAAGTGTCCATATTGCGGAAATAATCAGACAGAAGTGGTCGAAACTCGGGATAATGAAGAACTTGAGACAATACGACGAAGAAGATCTTGTACTGCATGTGGAAAGCGCTTTACAACATACGAGAGAATAGAAAATGTCGACTTGTATGTGATTAAAAAAGATGGCAGGCGTGAGCTTTTTAATAGAGATAAATTAAAAAAAGGTATGCTCACATCAACAGAAAAAACAAAAATTTCTGTTGATGCAGTTGAAAAATTAGTAACTGATATAGAAAGAGAGTTACGGGGACGAGATAGTGTTGAGGTGAAAAGCAAAGAGATAGGGGAGATGGTTGCAAAACGTTTGAAAAAACTTGATAAGGTTGCATATATTCGTTTTTCAAGTGTTTTTAAACGGTTTGTTGATGTCGAGGATTTTGAAAAAGAAGTAAAGAGACTTATTCGGTAATAGTCTCGTTGTCATTTCAAATATTCGAATATCAATAGAGGTGCTGGAACAAATTCAGCCAATATTTATGAGTGATACAAAAAAACAAACATTACAAAAAGATTTCGTTGGAACTTTACGAGAGAAAGTCTTCTTAGATAGATACGCTCTCAAAGATAAAGAGGGAAACCTCACTGAAACAACCCCTGAAGAAACGTGGAGAAGAGTTGCGTGGGGTATTGCCCAAAACGAACTACCGAAAAATAGAAAGCTTTGGGAAAATAAATTTTATGACCTCATGAATGACTTCAAATTTGTTCCAGGAGGAAGAATTCTCTCTGGAGCAGGGACTGACTATCAAGTAACCTACTTTAATTGTTTTGTTATTCCAAGTCCAAAAGATTCCCGAGATGGAATCTTAGAATCACTTAAGCAGCTCGTTGAAATACAGTCCCGAAGCGGGGGCGTAGGCCTTAACTTGTCCTCTCTTCGGCCTCGGGGCGCACGAGTGAAGAAAGTAAATGGAACCTCCTCAGGTCCTGTTACCTGGGCTGGACTTTTCTCCTATGCAACCCATGACGTTGTGCAACAGGGAGGTACACGAAGAGGTGCTACGATGCTCATGTTGTGGGATTGGCATCCAGATGTTGAGGAATTTATTACTGTTAAAGAAGACCTTTCAAAAATTAACGGAGCAAACCTTTCTGTTTGTATTTCTGATGCATTCATGGAAGCGGTGAAAAAAGATGCAGATTGGGATTTGGTATATCCTGATATTGACGACCCTGAGTATGATGAAAAGTGGAATGGGGAGATTGATCAATGGAGAGCATTAGGAAAGAAAGTAAAAGTATACAAAACAGTTAAGGCACGAGAATTGTGGAATCTTATTTGCACTGCAGCATGGAGATCTGCTGAACCAGGACTTCACTTTATGGAAAGATCCAACAAAAGAAGCAATACCTGGTATTTTGAAAGACTTGTCGCTACTAACCCATGCGGCGAGCAGCCTCTTGGTCCATGGGCAGTCTGTAACTTGGGAGCAATGAATCTGTCAGTCTATGTGAGAGATGCAGATTTGGCGAATGATAAGCCCGGCTGGTTTGATTATGAAGCCTTTGGGAAAGATGTCCGGGTTGCCATGCGTTTCTTAGACAACGTGATTGATAAAACATACTACTTCTTTAAAGAGAATGAAGAAATAGCAAAACAAATTCGACGTACGGGCCTTGGCATCATGGGCTTAGGAGATGCACTCATTAAAATGCATCTACCATATGGGTCTGAAGAGTCACTCCCTGTCATCCATAAAATTTTTGAAACACTTCGAAACGAAGCATATGAGGCATCAGCAGAGATTGCAAACGAAAAGGGAGCATTTCCTCAATTCCAAAAAGCAAAATACTTAAAAGGGTATCATATCCAAAATCTTCCTAGGGCAATTCAACAAAAAATTGCAAAGAATGGTATTCGCAACGCAGTTTTGCTCACAATTGCACCTACAGGAACAACATCTCTTGTATCAGGAGTATCCTCAGGAGTGGAACCAGTATATGAATTCTCATTCTTGAGACGCTGGAGAGGAGGGGAAGACATGGTGTACCATCCCCTTTACGATCTCTGGAGAAAATCACATGAAGGGCAAGAGAAACCAGCTTATTTTGTCTCAGCAAATGACCTTACTCCACTTGAGCATGTAAAAGTACAAGCAGTTGCTCAGGAGTATATTGATTCTTCTATTTCAAAAACCGTGAATGCACCAAATGCACACACTGTTGAAGATGTGAAGACACTCTATATGGCAGCATATGATTACGGTCTGAAAGGAGTGACATATATGAGAGATGGGAGTAGACAAGGAGTTTTGGAGCGAGTTGATGAAAAGAAAAAAGAGGAAGCAAAGCCTGTTGAGCAACCAGTGCAAGCACCACTTCCTGCAATTATGCCAGTTGTTGCAAGACCACAAAGAATTGATGGATCAACATACAAAACAGAAACACCTGTTGGCGAAACCTTTATTACTATCAATCACACCGAAAACAACCAGCCATTTGAAGTATTTATTACCATTGGTAAATCAGGCTCTGATGTTGCTGCAATGGCAGACGCATTAGGTAGAATGATTTCTCTTAATCTTCGTCTCAATGGTGCACTTGCTCCACGAGAGAGAATACGACAAGTTGTTGCACAACTGACCGGTATTGGTGGATCACGAAGCGTCGGCTTTGGTATAAACAAAGTGCGATCTCTTCCAGATGCTATCGCGAAAATATTGGCACAGCATTTCTCATTCGCAGTCAATGGGAAAGTGGAAGATAGAAATGTTATTAAGCAAGTTTTAACAGATGGCGTTGTTCCATCTGTAGAATCAACAGCAGAAACACATGTTGTTCATGAAGAAGAAACACAAGCTCCTGTTGTTGGACAAGAGTCGTTATTTGCTCAGGAAAGTGCAAAAACAAATTTGTACGATATTTGCCCAGAGTGTGGAGTGAGTGCATTTGCGTACGAAGACGGTTGTAAGAAATGCTATAGCTGTGGACACAGCGAATGCTAATGCAGTACTGATGTGCATTGAGCAATAACAAGAGAGAAAATATAATCAGTATGCCTGTTTAGGCAATCACGGTGAAAGTCCGTGGGTGTGCCGCAACTGTAAACCCAGAAAACTAAACAAGCAAATCTTCCCGAGCAGGATTTTTTTGTATCCTTCTTGGGAATCAAGAGGGATTTTTTTTGTGATTAAATCCCCCTTTCGAGCAAAAGGTTTCCTCAAAATACCTCTTTGCTCTAGTATATGAACACAAAAAAGTTACAAATATTCTTTTCGCTCTTTGGAGCAATACTGTGTTTTTTACTCGCAGTTGGCATTGTTATCTCGCCCCAACATTTTTTGGGGATAAAGCAAACAACTACTGTAGCAGGCTTAACAAAGAAACTAACACCACCACCGACCCCTACGGAGATAGTAAAAAAGATACAACATGTTGCTGTTACAACACCTCCAACGGTTCCAGTGATACCAATCTCAATGACCCCAGTTTCTGTATCTCAATCAACACCACCAACTTCTCAACCAAGCCAGGCACCTAAACCTACTGTCACGATGCAGATTATTGAGCCAGATGGAACAAATACTTTTACAGTTACTCTTAATTCGGGGAATAATCTTTGTGACAATCTTACTGAGGCGAAGAATGAGGGGAAAGTACGGTCCGTAACTATTGATTATTCTTATATGTCATCTCTCCATAGTGCTTATATAAAAGAAGTAAATGGGTATCAAAACAATTGGACAGTAACAGTCAACGGAAAGTCTCCTCAAGGCTGTTCTTTGTATACACCCAACTCAGGAGACAGTATTGTTTGGAAGTTTGGATAACCATATGAGAGTAGTAGCGCTGATCGTTTTATTGACATTCTTCATACTCAACCTGAGTGCCTTACATGTGTATGCAGATGCGAAAACAGATGCTGCAATAGGGAAGGGGATAAATTACTTAGGAACCCAACTCAACGGGGCAACAGGACAGATAACGGGAGGCTCAACTGGCGATGCGTCTCCGTGGGCTGCGGTTGCTTTTTCAGCAAATGGGATAGATCTGTCAACGGTAAAAACTTCAACACACGCTCCGTCAGTAATAACGTATTTGCAGAACAATCATCCCACAACATCTTCATCTGTAACTGAATGGGAAAAATGGACTCTTGCGATAGTAGCAAGTGGACAAAATCCCTATAGCTTTGGAGGGATCAACTATGTGACTACACTTCAGTCAGCTCCATATTATAACAACCACCAAATTGGAGATCCTACTACTGAGAATGATGATTGGTTTGGAGTTATGGCACTTGTCTCAAGTGGAGTTGCCACCTCAGATGCTGAATTAACGGATAGTCTTTCATTTATTCTTGCTCACCAAAATGCCGATGGTGGTTTTGGATACTCAACAACAGCAGGAAGCGATGGAAATGATACTGCTGCAGCAATACAAGCGTTAGTTGCTGCCAAAAATTACGGTGTAGTTAATGGATTGTTAGATACTGGACTAAACAAAGCAAAAACATACCTATTAAGTACTCAAGACAAAAGTGGGGGATTCCTGTATGACACAAACCCGTGGACGACAACACCAGACTCTGACTCTACGACATGGGCTTTGATGGCTTTAAATGTATTGGCAATGCAAAACTCAGACGAAACAGGTAATGCACGCACATGGCTATTATCTCAACAATCACCAACTGATGGAGGATTTACTGCCTGTAATCAGTGGGATCCAACGACATTTGCATGCACAGGGTATGCTTCTAACTCGACAACAACAGCTCACGCGTTAATTGGGTTAAGCGGGAAAGGATGGATTATTCAGAGCTTCAATACAAGCTCGCAAACTTCGAGTGCAACGACACCATCTCCATCGGTAGTCAGTCCTACGCCAAGTAGTACACCTACTCCAACAGTTGTTCTGACGGTTACTCCAATGCCAACATCTATACAGGTGGCAACTCCAACCATAACCTCATCAATAAGCTCAAGGCAACCAATTTCACTTGTTATCTCTCCTGCACCTGTTACAGGTGCTCTTGTCTTGGCTACAGACACAAATCTCACACCTGAGGCAAGTCCGACAACAGAAGTATTGGGAGCGCAAGATCAAAAAGCGGTTACACAAACAGTGTATCGAAAAAATACGATAGCATTTGTTATAGTAACTACTCTTGGCATAGTTTTCCTTTTGTTCTATGCTACCAATACCTTGAAAAGGAGAAAAAAGTAAGCTATGTTTGCATTATTTTTAATCATTGGAGCAGCTCTTTTACGCTTGCTCCCTCATATTTCAAACGTTGCACCAATTGCTGCTATGGCACTTTTTGGAGGAACCTATCTGAATAAAAAATATGCGTTGATTGTTCCACTTGCAGCAATGGTTCTCTCGGACTTTTTCCTTGGATTTAGTGCTAGTACACCATTTGTATATCTTAGTTTTCTAATTACTGGATTTATAGGACTATGGTTACATTCCCATAAAAGTATTCAAACCGTTATTGGAGCATCATTAGTCTCTTCGTTGTTGTTCTTCCTTCTTACGAATTTTACCTTTTGGTATGTAACATCGTTATATCCAAAAACGTTTTCAGGAATGATAGAGGCATATGTCATGGCATTACCATTCTTTAGGAACACTATAGTGGGAGATCTTTTTTACACTACAGTATTATTTGGTGGATATGAGACCGTCTTACATATTGTGAAAGGTTTCCGATTTAACGCAGCACAATAGTCTACAAATGATCTATGAGTAAAATCTATACTAAGACAGGGGATAAAGGGCAAACGTCGCTTATGGACGGTTCTCGAGTTCCTAAAAACCATATAAGAGTTGAAACATACGGAACAATAGATGAACTGAATTCTATACTTGGTGTGGCACTATCGCATATATCTGCTAATGCGTATGCAGTTCTTAGAAAAGAACTTGAACAAATCCAAAAAGATTTATTCGAAGTTGGTTCAATGCTTGCTAATCCTAGTACTAACAATAGGCTTCCAATCACTAGCTATTTTGACAACAGGGTCTTGGAATTTGAGAAACAAATTGATGCGATGACAGAAAAATTGCCTTTGCTTACAAACTTTATTCTTCCTGGTGGAGGGAAGGCAGGAGCATCCTTGCATCTTGCCAGAACTGTTGCCAGACGAGCTGAGAGACGAATTACTGAACTTGCCCAAAAAGAGTCTGTTGAACCAAGTTTTATTAAATATATCAATAGGCTCTCAGATTTATTATTTACTATGAGTAGATTTGTCAATTTTAAAGAAAAGAAAAAAGAGACCATTTGGAATAAATTGAAAATGGGTGAATAAGGTGCGCTGCCTTCATGAAGAAGTGCAAGCAATTCCTTGACTGTGCCGCAACGGTGATCCTGTATTGTCAGGAAAGTCCGAGCCCCAAAGACTTCCGAGCAGAAGCAATATATTATTGCTCCTCGGATTAAAAAGAGGAGTTTTTTTATGGAAAAAGGAGCAGTTTTACAACCAATACCAAGAGAACAGATAAGACATGAAGGATCTAGACTTCAATCCTTAGCATGGCATATCCAAGAGTTTGACAACAAACCAAAAACTCATGGATTAAATAAAGATTGGTACAAGTTTCATGGCATTGGATTTCTTATGAATACCCAAATGCACTTACTGCCAGAAGGTGCTGAAGGTAAGCCAGAAGAGTTAGATGTATGGGCGCAACAAACAAAACGAGATATCTTAGGGTTTTGTTTAGAATACTTATCCAAGGGATTGGTATTTGTTTATAAATACAAAGTTCATACAAAGCCTGATGGAACTAAAGAACTTGTTGACCCACTGTATGGCAATCGTAGCGCAGTGGACATGATAGACCCACGAGAAAGAGGGGGTGTAGTCGTTGAAAATATGAGACGGATTCAGGATTTTTTCCTTGATCCCAAGACAAAAGATGGAGCAATTGCTGTTGTCCCTTCTCCTAAAGGTCCGAGTGGTCTTACTACAGATGACGGAAAAGCAATTGAATATCTTACCTCATTTTTCTTTGTTATGCAGAAAAAAGGTAATGAGATTGTTGGGTCTACGATAAAAACAGATTTTACTAACAAAGAGTATCGCGCAATGCTTAAAACATTAACAGGAAAAGAGCTGCCCTTTGATGCTAGTTTGCAAGACTTTGTAAAAACGATTGCGCTCATCAACCCAAATGAAAGACGCGACGATATACAAAGTGTTGATGATGTAATCTCTCTTATGAGACAAACAAAACTTCATTATCGTGGTGAAGATAATGCCTTTGAAGGAAGAGCGTGGGATGAAGTATACCAGGGAGTTGCTAAGGGTGAAGCGTTGTATAACTTTAATCAACAAACACAACAATATGTGTCAGAGTTTATGGAGTATGTTGCGGAAGGTGGACATGGTCGTCTTCAGTTGCAGAAAGCAGTTGCCGCAACCCTTCTTCGGGTTTCTCAAGTATTCTTAACTGAGCAGAATGCTATGCAGATTAACAAACAATTGATAGCAACGAGATGCGATGTGGATAAGATGAAACTTCTAGTTCCAATGGCTCTTCTCCAGCAATCTATGTCATTTGGGAGGGTATTTGAAGAGGTACAAAAAATCAAAGGATGCGCAGGAGGAGGAACATCTTCACGAAATGAGTCCACATCTGTTATGACTATGGGTGGGTATAGAAGCGGACGACTTGCCAGTGGAACGCAGGAAAATGAATCAAGTTGGTTTCAGTGCCCTAAATGTGAACAGCGAGCAAAACCCCCTGTTGGAGATGAGTGTCCCCATTGTCATTACACAAAAGTAGACTTTATTAAAGAACATCCAGAACTTGCTTGTTAGAATCTTGGCAGTTCTCAGTAAAGTCATACAACAATACATATGAAACAAGATTGCCAAGAATGTTTTAAAATAAAATGTAGGGGATGTGGATGGGAACCAACATCTGAACAGGTGATTTTGGTGCAAAATGGGACAATGTCTGTTTGTCCGGACTGTGGATGGAAACCTGGAGAGAACTAAGAATCTGGGAATATGAATTCTATGATATTTAATGGTCTTCTTTAAAAGGAAAGTTTACAATGTATTTTTATATGTCTGTGGAGGTTTGTGGGGCAATAGGAACAGAAGCATGATCTAAATTTTCTGCCTGAGTAGTGTCTGCTTCTTTAGATTTATATCTTTTGATTATTGCCTCAACCCTTTCAAGCTCTTGTTTAATTCTTGCAGCGTCCTTATGTTTTCCTTTTTTTTGATAAAATTCATGGAGTCTGTGTAAGTAGGCAGGCATTGCCATGCATGCTATTAACTCATTAAAGGAAATAAATTGCTTCTCCCCTCGGATTTCTCTTATGAGTTCTCTCTGATTTTGATTAGGTTCACGCGACCAAGTAAGCCCCTCTTGTTCGCTAGGTATACCTGCTTTAGTATGTCCTTTTCCAAATTCAGGATGTTCTGCTAGGAATGTTGTGAATACTAAGTTAGCCATATCTATTTGTGAAGAAGAAAGATAGAAAACAATATCTGTTGTGCTAAATTTAGCTCCAAAGGGGTCCAATGCCTTAGAAGAACATTCTACACCCGCTTCTTTTAACCGGAACAGTAAAGTAACATAACGTTCAGGTATTTGTGACACTCTTTCCCTGTCAACAGTGATATATGCTCTTGCTGTTACTGCATCATCGCCTTCTTTTCTGTCTGAGTGATGTACAAGAAATCCATCGTGTTGGTGTGATTTTCCATTAATATCAATATTCTCTAATGAGATTTGTTCGTGAGGAGCATGCCTTTGATTTTCTAATTCGATTGTCGATTCAAAATGATGTGCGCTTTCTTTCAGAGATTCTGAACGAGATATATCTATCCTTGTGCCACTTTCTTTTTGATCAAGTATCTCAGGTCTTACAGTAAGACTTTCATAAATAGTATCGGTGGCAATTTCTTGAAAGGATTTTCCCTTTCCTCCTAAAATCCAATCATAAAACCTTATGAGGGAAAGGTTAATAGGCTTGCCCCATCGAGATTTGAAGGGTCTTATTGAAGCCTCAGATGCAATTTTTTGATAGTCAAGATCTGGCCATTGTGGGATATCAAGACTTTTTGGGGATGATGCTTCTTCAGTAGGTGGGGTTTCTGGAAGTGCTATCGGAGCAGCGGGAGGGAGAAGTTGTTCGTTCATATAGTTATTGTATCTATTGAAGAATTAAGTGTCAAAAATTATTGTTACTCCTTTAAAAGGTTAGTTTCATTGTTAATAGCCACGGAGAGTGGTATCATTAAATTACTATGGATGGTACACAAAAGCCGCAGCAGCAATCTATACAAGATGATAGAAATACACGGGTAAACTCTTCAACACAAGGTATTAACTCGGGGAGCAATGGAACGTCTCAACCTGTTCAAGTGCCTCAGAGCATACCATCTGGAGGTAAAGAACAGGCCCCAATGCCAAAAACATCTTCTTCGGAATGGATTGCACCTTCTACTCCAGAGGTGAATGTTGCCCAGGAGTTGAAAGAACATGGTGTTGAAGTACAACCTGTTGCACCTATTTTACCAAATGACGTGAAGCAAGCAGGAGTGACAGTCGCTAAGGATGCAACCCCAGTTTCAATTTCAGAAGATGAACAGATAACCATTAATACATCACCAAGCGTATTGGCAAGAGTTAAGCAAACACATAATAATATGAAAGATGCAGTGCGATGGTTAGTAGAATTAGTTGGACTTGCACAAAGAAAGCGCGATCGTGAGATAGAGAAAGGAGGAAAAGAATAATGGACCCAACACTTTTAACAACATCAGACGGACTTGCAGCCCTTGGATTTAGTCTTTTAGCAACAATCGTGTCATTAGGACTTTTGGCTGGTATTGGGTATATCGGAGGATATGCATTATTCCTCTGGTACAAATGGAAAGAGAGAGAAAAAGCGTCTCTTGAATCAATTCTCCTTCAAGTATCACTTCCCAGAGATAATGAAGTTAAGATAGATGCTGCAGAACAACTTTTTTCAGGATTTTCGTCATTACGAAAAAGTGGACGATTTGCAAATTTTCACCCTCAGCCATTTTTATCATTTGAGATTGTTGGCAAACCAGGAGATATTCGCTACTACGTCTATGTTCCCAAAAAACTCCGAGATTTAGTAGAAAAGCAAATTAATGGAGCTTATCCTGATGCTGATATTTCGGTTGTTGATGAGAATGATGTCAAGCAAAAAGGTGTTATTGGCAATGAATATAACATCTTTTCGGAGGACGGGAAAGTTGCTTTTGCATCCTGGAGGCCAAAAGCTCCTGGATATAAGCCGATGAAAATTTACAAAGAAATGGCAGTTGATGGCATGTCAATGATTACCTCAACATTGGCAAAAATGCAGGAAGGGGAGGGAGCTGCAATTCAATTTCTTATTAGTCCTGCAGATGGTGCATGGAAAAAAGTAGGAAGAAGTCATATCGCAGGTGTGAAGAAAAAAGAATCAAATCCGGAAAAGGCCAGTTATTCAACAGATCCGAAAGAACTGGAAGCAATTGAAAATAAAATTAGCAAGCCAGGATTTGAGGTTGTTATTCGTGCAGTTGTGTGCTCAAGTACTTCTGAATCAGCAAAGTCTCACTTAGATAATATTGGTAGTGCATTTGCGATGTTTGGTGGAGCAAACTCACTCACAAAAAATAAGCATCGTTTCAAAGGACTTTTCATGCAAGATTTTATTTACCGTTACTGGCCAATGAGAAAGTGCACTGGCATTATGTCCTCAGAAGAGTTAGCAACTATATATCATTTCCCCAATAAACAGGTCACAACACCAGGTGTTTTCTGGCTCACCAGTAAGAGGGCGCCAGCCCCAACCCAAATCCCAACAGAAGGACTTTATGTTGGAAAGAGTACCTTTAGAGGCCTTTCACGTCCTGTCTATATGCTCAAAGAAGATAGAGCGCGCCATATGTACATTATCGGAAAGACTGGTACTGGGAAATCTCAATTCTTAAAGCAAATGATTGTGCAGGATGTTGAGAATGGGGAAGGACTGTGTGTTATTGATCCTCATGGTGACTTGATTGAAGAAATTCTGCTTCGTGTACCACCGGAGAGAGCAGAGGATGTTATTATCTTTGACCCATCAGATACTCAGCGACCAATGGGTATTAACATTATGGAAGCATACACAGAAGAGCAAAAGCACTACATGGTGTCTTCCATTATTGGATTGTTCTATAAATTGTATGATCCTAACAAAACAGGTATTGTTGGTCCTCGACTCGAGCACGGTATCCGTAATGCAATGCTTACTGTTATGGCAGAACCCGGCAATACCTTTATTGAGGTACAGCGTGCACTCACTGATACCAGTTTTGTTCAGGATCTTTTGCCAAAAGTGACAGACCCAATTATTAAACGGTACTGGACTGACCAGATTGCTCAGACAAATGACTTCCATAAGTCAGAAGTGTTGGACTATATTGTTTCTAAATTTGGTCGATTTGTTACTAACAAGCTCATGCGAAACATCATTGGACAGTCAAAGAGTGCTTTTGACTTTCGAAAAGTCATGGATGAGAAAAAAATCTTACTAGTAAATTTGTCTAAAGGAAAAATTGGAGAAGAGAATTCTCAATTCTTAGGTCTTATTCTTGTGCCAAAACTGTTGACTGCAGCTATGAGTAGACAGGATATTCCGTTTGAACAACGACAAGATTTTTATCTCTATGTTGACGAGTTCCAGAATTTTGCAACTCCTGACTTTGCAGCGATTCTTTCTGAGGCAAGAAAATATAAACTAAATCTGATTGTTGCGAACCAGTTTACGGGCCAGATGGAAGATGATGTGAAAAATGCTGTCTTCGGAAATGTTGGTACGATTGCTTCTTTCCGTGTTGGTGTCCAGGATGCTAACTTTTTACAGCATGAATTCCAACCTGTCTTTAATGAAGGAGATTTGATTAATGTTGATCGATTTAACGCATATTTTAGAACTGTTGTTCATGGTGAACCAGTCAGCCCTTTCTCTATTGATGTCACAAAAGATATGGCAAAGGAAAAAGCACTTGATAACCCACGAGTAGGAGAGTTAATTAAAGAACTTTCACGACTCAAATATGCAAAAGATATAACACAAGTTGAAGCAGAAATTTCCGCGAGAGCAAAGCTATAGAAGCATGAAACGTAAAGAACATTAAGTATATGAATGGCGCCATTCATGACGTTTTTCTTGTTTTTTAACTTCATAGAAGTTTGATATAATACTGAAGCAAAAATAAGGGTCAGTAGCTCAGTTGGTTAGAGCACTTGTCTTATACACAGGGTGTCGCAGGTCCGAGTCCTGCCTGACCCACAATATTCGTTGTCCTTAAGGTTTTAGGCATCGCGTCTTATACTTCTTCTTTGAGCTAATTCATTGTCCAAAACTGTATTGAAAAGAAGCCTCATCGCGGGGAAAAATTCTGCGGCTTCCTCAATAGGAAAATTTTCATTCTCTGAGTGAGGTCCATCAAGAGTTGGTCCTAAAGAAATAATATGAAAATCTTCTGGCATATCATCCCCCAAAATTGCTCTCATTTTTAGATAGATAGTATGTGATTCAAGTCCTGCATGAATCACGTTGACTTCAAGGGCTTTTCCCGTTGCTTGTATATGAGTTTCTTGTGCCACCTGAAGAAGGGGATCGGAAAAGTCTGGCTCCCATGGTGAAAATCGTTTGTCTGTAGGAATAGAGGTTGCTCCGATTTGCGTAACGGCCTCCAAAATTTTTCTATTAACTTCTTCCATACTTTGTTCTGACGAACTACGGGTAAGACTAGAAATTTGTATATAATCGTTTCCTTCATCATGTAGTGTTTGAAGAACTCCCATGTTCGTCGATGTTTTCACAATATTATATTGTTCATCAATTTCTAGAGGTCCTGAAGGAATACTCTCAATAAAGGAAAAGACTTGGTGAGTTGATTCTGCTGTCATTGGGAGTACTTCCAAAGCCTCTCCTGAGGTCTCAGATACCTCTATATGGGGAGTTTCCGGTTGTAATTTGTTTTTTAGTTTTTCTTTTTCTTTTACAACAGGACTCTTTTCAAGATCATGTTTTGTCTGTACGTCTTTGTCCATGATCTTTTGTCGTGCTTTCTCAAGAGCGTCTTTAAGAAGCTCCTCTTTATCAGGCTGTATTGCAATAATAGCTTTTGCCCTTTGAGGAATTGAGGAATCAGCTGTTCCCGCGTCAAATGTAACAAGGCGAACATCACTAAGTGAAGAAACGGTATCAGTAAGCATTCGTTGCATAACTTTAATCGCATTTAAATGTCCCAAATGGATCTCTGCTCCTGAGTGACCTCCTGTTAGTCCACCTAAACCAAGAGTAAGATATTTTCTTCCACCTGTTTCACTTTCTCTAGTGATAGGGAGACGGATATCAAGTCGTATTCCGCCCGCAGCGCCGACAATAGCTTCGTGGGTTTCTTCATTATCTAAGTTAAAATAATATTTGTATCCTTGTAATAGTTCTTTCGGAAACGAGAATCCTTGTGCACCGGTTAATCCAACTTCTTCATCTGTCGTAAAGAGAAGAGCAACTTTCCCATGGGGGACACTATTCGTAAATAACTCTTCAGCAAGTGTAATTGCCGTTGCAATACCCAGCCCGTCATCTGCTCCTAATGTTGTCCCTTCTGTTCCAATTTTTGTTTCATTATCTTTAAAAACAGGGATAACAGGATTGGTTGCGGGACTTATGTCAGGTCTCTGTTCCGCAGTGGGATTGCAATTCATATCCATATGAGATTGCAGAATGCTTCCAGGAATGTCTTCGTATCCGTTGGTTGCTTCTATGGTAATGAGTAAATTCCCAGCATTATCAACAGCAAGGCTCATTTGATCGGCATATTCATGATTTTGAGACCATGCTATGAGATGCTCTCTCGTAGCTTTTTCTCCACCAGAAGGTCTAACAATAGGAGTTATTTCTGTCAAGAAAAAGGAAAATGATGCTTTTGCTCCTGGGTCCATTTCAGGATATTTTCTTTCAATGGTTTTAACCATTCCCAGAAGATAGTGCTGTCTTTCTTGAGGAGATTGAGCTCGAAGTTCAGGTACCGTTGAATTTTTCATTTTGGGGTGTGGTTCCATAGATTTGTGTGATTTTAGTGCTTTTACCATATCTTGTCAAATTGCAGCAGGTCTGTACTTGCAGTTTGTTGTTATAATAAATTTTATCATGAGTGATAAGAAGACCATATTAGCAGTGGGAGCGCATGCGGATGATATGGACTTTGGAGCCTCAGGAACAATTGCCAAATTTATTAAAGATGGTTGGGATGCCTATTATATTGTAGCAACGGATGGAAGTAGGGGATCGGAAGATCCACAAATGACTCATGCCCGCCTTGGTGAGATACGACAAAAAGAACAATTGGCTGCGGCAAAAGTCTTGGGAGTCAAAGATGTTTTCTTCTTAGGGCATACAGATACTCAACTTGTTTCTGATTTACTACTCAAGGAAGAAATTGTACGCGTTATCCGTACTGTGAGGCCGTCCATTGCAATTACTATGGATCCAACCTTTTATTTCTATGCAGGGGATGAATTTGGTTTTGTGAATCATACAGACCATAGGGCTGTTGGTCTTGCAACACTCGATGCGGTATTCCCACTAGCAAGGGATAGACTAACATTTCCGGAACATGAAAAAGAAGGACTTTTACCTTGGAAAACAGCAGAATTATGGCTTATTAATTTTACCGAGCCAAAGCATGTTGTTGATATCTCTTCAACATGGAATCAAAAAGTGGAAGCTCTCAGATGCCATCAATCACAATTCCAAGATGTTGAAAATTTTTTGCAAAGAATAAAGGAGAGGTCACATATGTTTGGAAAGGGGAAAGGGTATGAATATGCAGAGAGTTTTACGAGGATACTGATGCCCTAAGGATTGTTGACTCGTGACGCGTTAGAGTTCAGTGAGATGAGTATTTTCTTTTGCTCGGTCTGGAACAAACTCCAAATATCTTTCAGTTGTAGAAAGTCTCTTGTGTCCAACAATCTTTGAAAGTAACACTAAAGAAACACCATGTTTTAAGTGGTGGGCAATAAACGTATGTCTGAGATCATTTACCTTTGCTCCTTTAATTTCAGCCAGCCTAAAGTATCGTTCAACTGCAGTACGAATATTTCGGATAAGGAATGGTCTACCAGATTTAGTGATAAAGATTTTTTGTTCTGCAACTTGTGGTCGTGTCTTTACGTATCTATCTAATGCCTCTTTTGCTGATTTATTAAGTGGAACAACTCTTTCTTCATGCTTTTCAAAAGGTCTAATTCGAAGGCCTTCTGGAAGTATATCGTCCATACGAAGCTCGGCTAATTCTCCAATTCTGATTCCTGTCTGGAGCAAAAGCTCGATAACAGCAAACATTCTCGCATCATTTCTTGCTGCATCTCGGAGAGCTCGGTATTCAGTTGGAGTAAGAATTCGAGGTGCTGCTAATTGATATTGTGGGTGTGCAACCTGAAGGGATGGGTCTTCTGAGACTAAAGATTTTGATTTTAAGAATCTGTAGAATGTCCTTATAGAATTAATTTTTCGAGAAAGTGATTTTGGTGTATAGCCTGCTGTTGAAAGTTTGCCAAGAAAAGATTCAATATCCTCTTTATTAATTGCATTTACATCTTGTTTGCCAGTGCCTTCGAGGTGGCTAGTGAGCTGATCAATGTCTTTTGTGTATGCTACAATGGTAGCGTTAGAGCGGCCTTTCTCTTTCAAAAAATCGGTAAATTGCTGCTGCGCAGCACGTAATGCAACGGAATTCATAAGCTTTGTAACCTATAATATCACAAGAATAGAGAGTAGTCAATGAAGAGAATTTTATTTTTCACTATCTGTATCGTACTCCTTATGATCATTGCAAACCTGTCAAAATCGATCTATGAACTCTATCATAAAAAGGACCTTCTTATTTCAACACAACAAAGGCTTTCAGTTGCAGAAAAAGAAAATACAAAGCTAAAAAATCAATTAACGCAGGTACAACGCCCTGATTTTATTGAAAAAGAAGCCCGAGATAAGCTATTTCTTGCTAAACCAGGAGAGAGTAGTCTCCTTATGCCTACCCAAGCTCCTGCCAGGCAATCTACGACACAAGATAATAAACCTCACTGGCAGCAATGGTTAGATCTCTTTTTTGCTCAATAAGAGTGTGGATTTATCATTTGCCTTTGGTATAATAAAACCCCTATGTTTGTCACTATTATTAACGATTGCCGAGATGGGAATACGTTTGGAAGGCAAGCGACCCGTCTTGCCAACCTTTTCCCTGGTATTGCCATTAACCTAGTTGGTATCAATAACTTCGTTGAAATTGAAGCTGCAGGCAATCTTATAGATATGCTTGATGCGTCAGACGGGCAGGAGGGTGTTATTTTAGTTAACGCCGCACCAAGGCAAAAGAAAAAATGGCCTAATGGTACTCCTTTTGGGTATTTCCGTTATAAGAAAACTCTTGTTATCTCTACTGTTGATGGGTACACATTGTCCCTTGTGAAAAAACTGGGACTTGCCGATGAAATTATGCTTACTGATATCCCCACTGTTGCACGAGCCATGTTTGAGCAAGGGCATATTGACAAGCAGCTCTCTGAGCAAATTGCCACGACACAATTTAGAAGTTATGACTATATGCCACGGCTTGCTCGCTGGATAATGGATGGGTTTGAAATTCCTCATGAAAAATATTCTTTTGATAATATTGCCAATGTCCCTCAAGCTATCTGGCTTATTGATAACTTTGGGAATGCAAAGACAACAATTCTTCCAGAAGAAATTGGTTTTGAAGCAGGCAAAAAAATCCAAACACGATTTGGTGAGCTTACCTGTCACACTCACATGAGAGATGTTGCTGTAGGGGATAGTGCTCTTATTATTGGCAGTTCTGGTATTGATGATAAGAAATTTGTAGAGCTTATTGTTTTGGGTGGCAATGCTGCTGATACCTTCAACCTCAAAGCGGGAGATTTGATTTTCTAACGAAATTATCGTCTCACGACCAAACCTCAAAAAGATTTTGTTCTGTTATCCTCTCAATTGGTGTTGCAAGATTTGTTCTAAATGCAACTGGATGGGGTTCATAAAGACGTGTTTGATCAGTATCAGGTCCTGCACCAGCTGTGTGGAGGGTGGCAACTTTCCCTTCCAACTGAAGGGGGCCTCCTATATCTGTTGGTGTTTCATGTCCTCTTACAAGTACTTTTCCTCCAATTACTCCTAAGTAATTTTCTAATGCTTCGATTGCATACACAATATGTACTCCTTGAAGAGCAAGATCAAGATAATTTCTTGATCCAGATGATCTTCTTGCATCAAAATAAATTCCTGGTTGTCTAAGGGTTTCTAAAGCATTTTCAACAATAGGTCTATCATATTGTTTTCCACCATAGGTAATTTTTGCGTTCTGTGTAGCTAATGATTGTTCCAATTGATTAATAACTCCTTGCTTTTCTGCTTCATATACTGTCTGGTCTTGTCTATTATTAAGAACATCCGCCCATGTAACAGATGCATCCAGGATTTGAGGATTTTGTTTAAGTTGGTCCAGTTTGTATAGATGGGGAGGAATACCTCCGTGTGTGACAACGAGACCGTTTTCACACACCGTCATTCTGGGTAATTTGTCAAAGAAGTCCATATACCTGGCATAGAGGTCATTATCAATACTGTTTATAATCCTATCTTGAATTCCATAATACATTCGGTCTATCTCCCTTTTTTGTTCAGGAGTAAATATTGGAGGAGTTGTATCACCAGCCATACGAATTTGCAGAACATTACCCAGCTTTAAGGTTAGGTATTTTTCTAGATCTTTTTTAGATACAGTTGTATGGGAATCATACAATACAATACTGTCGGAGTTCGTTGGTGAGGTACTATTTTTTAATTGGCTCTCAATCAACCTGTTAGCTGTTATGAACATCTGTTTTGCTTGTTGTTGATATCCTGGATAACGTCCCGCAATTCTTGCTTTAAAGTCATGATCTGAAATTCCTCTATCTACTTCATGGTCGGCTTTCATCACAATAACATTATTTGAGTATCTTTTTTGGAGAGCTAAGATTGCTTCCATAGTTTCCGTCTGTTTTCTCCCTCTATCAATTAAGTCTCCATCTAGGACAAGAACAGCTGATTTATTGCCTGTTTCCATATTTTCTATAAACCCACTCTTCTCAATCGCTCTTTTCATTGCCGCAAAATCTCCGTGAATATCACCTAATACGGTAATATCAGCATCTCGAGATTGGATTGCCACAATGTACTGATCTTGAATAATACTTTCTGCTTTGCCTAGTCTTCGTACTTCTGCCATTGTCTCTTGTATTGTTCCCTTGATCATTCCGTGACCGTCTGTTTCTCTCTTAGTAACTGCTTCAGTGGTTTCTTGAATGAGTTTCCTCACATCAGCTTCATTTCTTTCATGATTCTCTGCTTTATCGAAAATTTCTTGTTTGGCTTCGTCAATTTTCTTTTGTTGTTCTGGAGTTAATCTTAAATCTTCAGGTAAGAGTGAGTAGGGAGCATCGGGTACCTCAGTAGGAGCAGGAGGTTGTATCCGTCCAACAGATTGCCTGGGTTGTTGTCTTTCCTCGAAATGTTCCTTTATTACTTTGGCTCCTTCCTTGAAATATGTGAAAATATCTTGTTCCTCTGGTCGTAAGTTCGGTTCCGAAGTGTACTTTTCTACTTGTTTGACCTGACTATCTTTAGTAGCAATAAGGGTATCCTGTGTATAACGAAGAGTTTTTAAAGCCTGAAATGCTGTTTCTCCACCCAGGATATCAACAAGCATAGGTTTTACTATTTCCATCTGTTCAGGGGTAAGATCGTGTGCAAGCTGTTCATTCATAGCCACTCCCCAAGAACAGTATTTTTTGTAAAAAGGGCCATATTCTCCAGAGTCTGGATTATACAGGGCATCTTGTAACAGGTCATGAAAAGTATGAGGGTCAACATCATCAGGAATGTTGAACTGAAGTTTTTTGAGTGTTGCGATAGTTTCTCCATTACCATGTGTAATCATTTCAGCAATAGTTTGCGCTTCTTTTCCTGACCAGAGAAACATTTCTACATGATGTCTCATCTCAGGAAGAACTTCATTTATGGGAATCTCTCGTTCTAATAAGTATTGGTCAACTGCTGATTGACGAAGAGCTGAGTCATTACTTCTTGTCTTATTATGCTGTGCTTCCAGTGCCTTATAAGATATTTCAGCAACTTCAGTAAGGGGTGTAGTAAGAGATTCTGGATGAAAAGCTTGTTCCTCAAAGATACCAGTAGCTACAGCCCACATGAGGCGACCTGAAGGTTGAAATTTTTCTTTGTGGGAGGACATTTCTTCTTGTGGTCTATCAGAAGGCACAGAGACAGATTCAAGATGAGTATGAATGCGTGCTACAATTGGTGCTGCTGGTGCTATAGATTCTCTAGCAGTCGTCATACTCCCATTCTAGCTAGCGTATAGAGAAATGTAAATTGAAAAATCCTTTTAATAAGTTAACACAACGTTACATTTGATAGTAGCGAACAATTTCTGTAGCAATAGCTTTACACAAAAGTTCTTGCTCCCGCTGTGAGGTGAGTAATTCATAGGGAATATCAATTGCTTTTGCAACATCTTTTACTACTTCTTCTGGCAAGCCTTTACTTATGACACGCCATTCTCGAATATATGATTTATGGCTAAGGAAGAAGCTCATTAATACAGCGAGAATATGAGTTGCATCAACTGCGATTGATTCATCAGTAGTGGTAAGGTTATAGGTATTTGTGTTCAAAACAATAAAGTTCTTATCATGAGTATATTTGTAAATGAATATAATGATCTGTGAAGAATCTAAGAGAATAACCCCATACATACTCTCATCTTATGAGAGATAAGTCTATTCTGTCAAGATGTTATTTTGATATTATTTTTCTCTATCAGTAAGGAGTTTTTTAATTGCTGCTAGTTCCTGTTCGATAGTTGCCAATTTTGTTGCAATAATAGACTCAACAGCTGATTCATCCGTAAAGTAGGTGAGTGGCCTATTCGTCTGTTCTGCAATTTTTTTTAAATTTTCAAAGGGAGGAACACTTCGACCTTTTTCATATGAGGAGATTGCTTTGTCAGAAACACCAATATTCTTTGCTAGTGTTGCTTGAGAAAGATTAGCTTGCTCACGTGCTTCACGAATGCGTTTTGCTAAGAGTTGAAGTGCTTTCTGTTGATCTATCTGATTCATTTTCTGTATTATACTATAATACGGAAAATTGTTTTATTACTAAATTATTAGCTTTCCTATGGCAAAAAAGAAGATAAAAGATTTACCTCCCTCAGAGCGACCACAAGAAAAATTATTCCAAAAAGGTCAAGCAGCGCTCAGCGATGAAGAACTGTTAGCTATTCTTCTTGGGACAGGATCAAAAAAACACAATGCTCTTACGCTTGCTCAGACGATACTTAAGAAAATTCCTTTAGAAGAATTAAACTCAAAAGAAGTGGAACAAATAAAAATTTCTGGGGTAGGGAAGACCAAGAGTGCACGTATACAGGCAGCACTCGCATTGGGAGAACGATTATTTGCAAAGCCTCTTCTTCATATTACACATATTCAATCAGTACAAGATGTTCTTAGAGAAGTAACTGACATGGGTCAGAAAAAACAAGAACATATGGTCGTATTATATATGAATGCGCGCAATGAACTTATTAAAAAGGAAACTATAGCAATAGGAAATGTTAATGTATTAGGTATAGAAATAAAAGAAATTTTTGCACCAGCACTTTTAACTCCTTGTACCAGTATTGCTGTTGTGCACAACCATCCTTCTGGAGATCCTGCTCCATCAGATGCTGATATCCTTTTTACAAAAAGGCTTCATGAAGCAGGCAAGCTATTGGGCGTTATTTTATATGACCATGTTATAGTGGCTGAGTCTTCGTATTTTTCCTTTGCAGAAGGGAAATAAGAGACTCCTCTAGCTTTAGTTTAAGATAATATGGAGTCGAGCCAGAGTAAGATTAGCAGGATAGGAGAGTTGGGTTTTCATCTGCACTTGATAGACTTTTGAGCCGGCATCATACACAATTGGCTGAGAGGTAACAAACATATTATTTGTCGTTGTAACTTCCGAGTACCAGACAGGATGTCTGTCGGTGACATTAAAAAGTCTTACAGATACTGTTTCATTTGCTGTTGGAACATTAACAGATGTCTCGAAGAGAATTGCTTTAATATTCTGATAATTTTCAAAATCAACAGTTGTTTGTGCCCCAGGAACATCTACCCAATCGCTTGTTTGGTTACTTCCTATACCAAATGGAATAAAGTATTCTTTTACTGACGATTGTGTGTTAATGATTGGTTGGAAAACTGGTGTTTGTGTTGGAATTGTTGATATAACTGCTTGTGTAGGAGATAAGTTTCCAGATGGAGTAGGAGATGGTTGGTTTGTTAAGTTATTTTTCCCTTTTTGTGTGTTTGACAAAAATGTTAGATAAAACGAATTGAAAAGTAGCACTACAAGGATTATGCCTACAACAACAAAGGCCAGTACAGTTTTCCTTTCGTCCCTATGAAGCTCAGTTAGGAAAAATCGGTCTTTGAATTGCTTTACCATAACACTTTTTAGCGTAATAAAGGGAAAAGGAAAAGTAAAGTGCGGACTATTTTACAGATTGTGTTGCGGGGATTCAGAGAAATCAGAACCTGATTCCACCCTTGATTTTAAACTATAAGTTTGACATAATGATCATATGAAACGTATTTCCAAAGACATAAGAACAGTAATCAGCTATCCCACTTTAGGTGTTTCTGAAGTTGTAATTGAAGGAATCCATTATTTAAGAAGTAGAAGAATTGTTCTCTTAAGCGAGAGCAGTAGTCAAGAAAAAAGAAAATCAGCTTATGAAAGAAACAAGAGATTAGTAGAAATCATGCGTGAAGCAGAAAAGCTTAATACCTTTCCAAATGTTCTTTCTCGGGTTCTTAGAAAATAACTCCTGAAACTCACCACTTTGCTTGTTCAGCTTACCCTGACAATTCAAAATCCAAGAGAAATACCGTTCTTTAAGTGGCAAAACAGGGGGTAGACATGACAAAAAAATTGGAGATTGCTAACCAAGCTTTTTTAATTCCCAACTGCCATTTTTGATACGCTTCTTTTGTTGCGGGGCTAGGAGTTGCGCCTAGCCTATGAGATTATGCATCAGTTATCTCTGATTACTCAGAGTGTCGGACTATATCATCCAGCCAGTGGCTGGCTCAGCGTATAGTCTCTACGGGTTTTCGCCAAGTGGCGAACCTTCCCTCGGAATTGTCCTTTCTTTAAAGAAGTGGGAGTTTTCCGATATAGCTGAGTTCATTGCTTATTATTACTAATAAGCCGGCCCATTTTTACAAGCCTCATGTGCACTGTACACTACCCCGCGTATAAAATCATTATAACAGCTTCAATACATTTGGTCAATCTTGTTGACTCTCTATCGAACCCAAGATAATATAAGCATATAACCTCTGTTAGGTAGGTCAAATATGGCAAAATATGATTTGCGTTTAAAAGCAAGAGAGCTAAGAAAGCAAGGAATAAGTGTTAAACAAATAGCTAATCAACTTGGTGTTTCAAAAAGTTCAGCAAGCCTTTGGGTTAGGGATATTGTTTTAACAATCGAACAGTTGGAAAAACTTCGTCATAGTGAGATTAAAGGTGCAGAATTAGGAAGGTTGCGAAGTGCTTTCTTACAAAAACAAAAAAGATTAGAAAGGGAAGAAAAACTAAAGAGGGAGGGTATAAAAATGTTTTCTCACATCACGGAAAGAGAGCTTCTTATTGCTGGTCTTGCTTTATATTGGGCTGAAGGTAGTAAGAAACAAAGACGTTTAGAGCTTTGTAATTCTGATCCTAAAATGATAAAATTCTTTTTACACTGGTTACAAAAATGCTTTCATGTAAAGCCTGCAGATCTTAAATGTTATGTCGGTATAAATGAAATGCATAGAACTCGTGAAGATAGTGTAAAGGCGTATTGGTCAAATCTAACCGGTATTTCTTTACAGCAATTTACGAAGACCAGTTTCAAAAAAGTAAAAAATCGAAAGGTTTATAGTAATTTCGAAAACCATTATGGAACATTTGTCATAAAAGTGGCAAAAGGAGGAGAACTTTACTATAAAGTCTTAGGATTAATAGAAGGTTTACATTTCAATTCAGTGGGGCAGGGTAGCTCAGTGGTAGTAGCGGCAGTATCATAAACTGTAGGTCGCGGGTTCGATCCCCGCCCCTGCTACATTTTCCTACTGAAGAGACGTTTTATGGTTAATCATCCGATTGGTGTTCTGGATAGTGGAGTAGGTGGGTTAACGGTTTGGAGAGAAATTATCCGCGAACTTCCTCATGAATCAACTATCTATATTGGTGATTCAAAAAATACACCTTATGGATCTCGCCCTACAGAAGAGATTATTGAGCTTGCCTCAAAAATGATCAAATTTCTTCTTGAGCAAGATGTGAAGCTTATTGTTGTTGCCTGTAACACTATAACAGTGAGTGGGGTAGACAAACTTAGAAAATTTTTTCCACAGGTTCCAATTATTGGAACTGTCCCGGTTATTAAGACAGCAGTAGGGGCTACGAAGACGAATACAATTGGTGTTCTCTCTACAACTAAGACTGCACAAAGTGAGTACCAAAAATCACTCCTCAAAGAATATTCAGATGGAAAACACGCCATAAATTTAGGGACAGATAGACTAGTTCCTCTTATCGAGAAGGGAGAGTTGAATGATGCTCTTTTCAAGACTTTAAAAGAGGAATTAGAACCTTTTAGAAAGGCACATGTTGATGTTTTAGCGTTGGGATGTACTCATTTCCCTTTTCTAAAAAAGGAAATGCAAAAGATACTTGGAAAGAACGTTATGCTACTAGATTCGGGAGCTGCTATTGCACGACAGGTAAGAAAAGTTCTGGAACAGAATAAAATGCTTGCGAGGAAGACAAAAGGAGAGCATCTGCTATATACAACAGGAGATAGAAATATATTTACAAGGATAGTTCATGAGCGTGTTTTGCCTATTATTTCTACGAAATCAGAAATTCAGATTTTGAGCAAGCCAGAATGATGTCTTTTAAAATCGGATTTTTAACAAAGGACAAACCTTTGCGTGATACAATTGCAATATGAAGATAGCGGAATTAAAGGATAAGAAAGTTGCCATTTTAGGACTTGGCGTTGAAGGACTTTCTACAGCAGAATACTTCTTACAGCATAATATTTCCTTTACTGTTATTGATGAAAAGAGTGAGGCAGAGGTAATCTCTGTTGGAGAGGAGTGGAGAAGAGTTATTGTTCTCCTTAAGCACAAGGGTATTCAGTTAGTTCTTGGCCAACAAATAAATGGTGAAACAGTAAAGCACTTTGATGTTGTTGTTCGGTCTCCTGGTATTCCTCTTCATAAAGAGTTTCTCCAAAATTTTGCTGGGGGAATTACTTCTCAAACAAAACTCTTCTTTGACAATTGTCCAGCTCGCATTATTGGAGTAACTGGTACAAAAGGAAAAGGCACGACTAGTACTCTTATTTATGAAATGCTCAAGAAAGGAGGATTTGACAGCTTTTTAGGAGGGAATATTGGGAAGCCTCCTTTTACGTTTTTGGATAGTCTTACACCCTCATCAGTTGTTGTACTTGAAATGTCTTCATTTCAACTGCAAGATCTGGAGAAAAGTCCTTCTATCTCTGTCATGCTTATGGTAACCTCTGAACATTTGGACTACCATTCATCGACTGAGGAATACCAAGAAGCTAAACGAAATATTCTCAAGTGGCAAAGTGCAGAAGATATGGCAGTCCTCAATACAGACTATCCTGCAACCAAAACATCTGCAACCAAAACACCTGCAAAAGTTGCATGGGTAAGCAGGTATCAAGAAGTAGAAAGTGGATGTTTTGTAAGAGATAACAAGGTTATTCTTCGTGTAAATGGTCAGGAAACAGAAGTAATTAATACAAATGATATTCTCTTACCAGGAGCACATAATTTAGAAAATGTCTGTGCGGCAACGATGGCTGCATTTACAGCTGGAGTAAGTGTTGCAGATATAGCATTTGTTTTAAGGACCTTTAAAGGGTTGGAGCATAGACTTGAATTGGTACGAGTCGTAAATGGGGTAAGATACTACGATGATTCTTTCTCAACAGTCCCTGAGACCACTATTGCTGCGATTTCTGCATTTACAGAACCTGAAATTCTCATACTTGGTGGATCAAGTAAAAACTCAGACTTTACAGAGCTTGGGAGAGTTATCGGTTCAGTTTCAAATATAAAAGCAATTATTGGTATTGGAGTAGAGTGGGAGAGAATAAAATCTCAAATTTCAAACGTCAAATTTCAAATTGTCGAAGGATTAACAACGATGGAAGATATAATAACGAAGGCCAAGGAGCTAGCAAAGCCAGGAGATGTTGTACTGTTATCACCAGCCTGTGCGTCTTTTGATATGTTTAAGAATTATAAGGACCGAGGCAACCAATTTAAAGAGAAAGTCAATCTGTTATAATTGCTACACTAGCCTAGCACTCCTCGTTATTGCGAGGAGTTTTTAAAACAACGAAACAGTCTATTCCTAAGATTGGCATGCCCTGTTCGAAATGACAATATCATCAGGGAGGGATGTTTTATATGCGTAATAAATTCCAGTTTACTATTGAAAAAAAAGATAAAAAAACAAGAGCTCGAGCAGGAGTTCTCAAGACTCCTCATGGAGAAATTCATACTCCGATGTTTGTGCCTGTTGGAACACAAGCAACAGTGAAGACCTTAACTCCTCATGAGCTGAAAGAGATGGGTGCAGAAATTGTTTTGGCAAATACCTATCATTTACATCTGCGACCAGGGGAGAACGTCGTTCAGCAAATGGGTGGACTTGCAAAGTTTATGTCCTGGGACGGCCCGACAATGACAGATAGTGGGGGGTTTCAGGTTTTCTCTTTAGGTTCTGCACAAAAAGCTGGGAAGAAAAAATTGCATAAATTTACTAACTCAGTGTTTGTGGATCCAGAAGATGAAGCAGTAGTTGAAGAGGTAACAGGTACGGAAGAATTAACTCCAGAAATTCTCAAACAAGTGAAAGAGGATGTCAAAAAGTCGAGTTTTATGCGTAAAGTAACCAAACAAGAGCATTTCACCTCTCGTATTAAACCAGCAAAAATGGATGAAGATGGTGTAACCTTTTTTTCTCATCTAGATGGAAGTAAACAGCGTTTAGATCCAGAAATTTCTATTCGAATTCAGGAAGCTTTGGGTGCGGATCTTATTGTTGAATTCGATGATCATGAATCACCTTTGTGGGATCATACGGAGACACGGCTTTCTCTTGAACGAACAAATAGGTGGGGTTTGGCATCTCTTGCAGCTCAAACACGAGACGACCAGTTAATGTATGGCGTTGTTCATGGTGGGATGTTTGAGGATTTGCGGATTGAATCAGCAAAATTTACAGACAAGCATTTTGGTGCAATCGCAATTGGGGGTTCATACTCCTCAAAAGAGACACTCTACAAGGTCATTGATTGGTGTACCCCATATTTTCAGGAGGACAAACCACGACATCTTTTGGGAATTGCAGAAGTTGCTGACCTTTTTGAGGCAGTAGAGCGGGGAATGGATTTGTTTGATTGTGTTGCGGCAACCAGGCGAGGAAGACATGGCAATATTTATATTTCTCCAAAAAATGGGGGAAATAAGGAAAATAACTTTACTACTTCGATTGTAAATAGTCGGTTTGCTCTTGATCCAAAGCCCCTAGAGCCTGATTGCACCTGCTACACCTGCCAAAATTACACAAGAGCGTATGTGAGTCATTTATATAAAGCAGACGAACTTTTAGGAAAACGACTTGGAACACTCCACAATGTTCATTTTATTATCAACTTAGCAAAAAAGATTCGCGAAACAATTCTTGAGGAGAGGTTTAGTGAGTTAAAAAGTGAGTGGCTAGGATAATTTTCTTCTTCTTTCTTCAAGCAGTGCAGATATTTGCCCAATATCCTCTGCAACCAGGGCTCTATTTTCTCTTTGGAAATTTGTAAATGCTTGTTTTCCTGGTTTAATAACCAGAGTAACTCTTGTTGCATCATCGTACTGTTTGATAATGCGAGGTAAGATCTGTGCTTCTGTATCTGTATCAAGAATGATAACTCCATCGTAAATAGGATTTCGTGGTGAATATTGTGGAACATATAAAGCTCCTAAGAGTTTTCTCATTGCAATCTCTTCTGTGACATCTTTTCTCCCAATCCATGGAGTGGCAATACCATCAGAAAGTAAATGTAGTCTCATACCACCTTCTTGTGTGAAAGGGATAGTAACGGTTTGGATAAGATCATTATCAACAAGCTCTGTTTGACCGTTCACAATACCCGTCCCATAGGGTGTATTTATTTTTTGGGAAAAAGACTGAGCAAGTTGTGCTTTTACTCGTGGATCACGGGATGCTTCAAGGGGGGAGAGAGTATGGCCTTGTTGTCGAGACTCCTCAACAATTATGTCAACAAAAGCTTGCGTTGCTTCATCCCAACTTTTATTTCGATTGTTCGTTACAATCTTTGCATGATTGTTGTACTCAACCAGGGCAATCGTATCAGCAACATGAGCAATATCAACGGCCTGTTTGTTGTAATCAACAACAGCAAGTGTTGCTGCCATTCCCGGTAGATACAACACATCATCGTAATTAACTCCGTCTACTTCACTTAGTTTTCCATGAAGCCAGGTATTAAGTGTTACCATGACATCTCTTGCTGTTGTATTTGAATTTTGCGAAAGAGCTTTGAATTCATCAGAATGAGGGAATTCAAGTGCTGCTATATGAGATACATACCATGCCCCACTAACGCCATATCTTTCAAGTCCTGAAATTGGTCTTTGGCTACTTGCACCATCGAAGACTCCAGACAGAATCCTTCCGTCTCCAAAAGGGATAGCCAGAATGGCATCTTCATTCAATTTTCTTTCTGCCTTTCCGTCAAATTTAATATCTGATCCCCATGTATCTGCTTGGAGTGCCACATTCCTTCCAGATCCAGGGACTTGCATAAATTCATAGCCGTTACCAATTCTGTATTGCAGTCTTGCCAGTCGAGTCTCAGTAGGTCCGTACATAATCTGTGTTATTGGATCATCTGCTTCTTGTAACCGTTTCAAAAAACTAAACCAGGGTACTTCAGTTACTCTGGATAATGCATTTAATTTGACAATTGCTGGATCTAATAATTCCATGAGTGTTTGATGCTCTTCTGCATGTTTTCCTGTTGGATCAATGAGTGCATCAAGAGGCGTTCTGGGAAAATGGTGCTTTTCAATGCCATTGGCTTTGAGGGCTTCTTCCACATCCTGGAGTCCTTGATCTTGGGGGAGTTTGGCGGTGTCGTACTTTCTTCCAATAAGTTGAACACATTGTTCTACTTCAGTTCTAAATTCTTTTCTTCTTACGCCTTTCCTTACTGCTTCTCTCAGCATTTCTGTTCCGGTAAGAGTATTATTTAATCGTGCTCTTCGGACCATTTTTGCATAGTTTTTTTCAATGCCTTTTTCGGTTTCAGCTTTCCACAGCCTAGCTGCTTGTTGTGCTTTCCCTTGATCTCCTGTTTGCTCAAGAGTCTCTTGCATAACAATCATATATCCAGCCATAAGAAATGTTGCAACAGATACAGGAGGGAATGGAGAAGTGACCTCTGTTAGCATCTTACGAATTGATACCGGACTTGCATCAACGAAAGTGAGGCCATCGGTTCCACCATGCCCATAATCTTTGCCATTATCTGCTTTACGAGCTTTGTCATGGACTTGTTTGACTTCATTTGCTGAATAAGGCAATATACCGAAATAGATAAGGTCATGATGAGGCTTTCGTCGATCTTCAACAATTGCTGCAAGAGAGAGTTTGACTCGAGGGTCTCTTAAAAGACCTTCAGAAAGTCCAAGCTCTTCAGACGTCTCTCTAAAGACATTCTTTCTTGCATTGGCATCTGAAGGATCTAGAATGACTTTTCCACTTTGTGTATCTATGGTTTCTGCATCCCATGCTCCACTTGCGGATGGCCCATAGGTACTAGGATTTGTTTGGTTTCGTATGTCTCTTTTTTGAATAGCAAGCTTGTGTGATCCATCAGCTTCAGTTGTAATCCATGCAACAGACACTCCAGTGAGGTGTCCTACACGTTTTTCTTTAGGAGTTCTGAACCTCTTCGTTGCAAGGACATTCCATGTTTGCCAGTCAGCAGGGAATGTGTCATACATAATAATGTCTTCTCCCACGACTTCCATATGTTCCATGCTCACGACTTCACTTGTCTGGGGACCAGCATTTAGTTCTACTTTTCGTTGAGATCTTCGGGAAAGAGATGGTTGAGCGAGTAGCCGGTGAGGTTTGAGCGTAAGTCCATCAAGACTCTGAGCAAAAACAGAAAGGCCATATCCTGCTGAGGAAATTTCTTTTCGAGGAAGTCTATCAGGAATTTTCCTTTTTGCTTTGCTTTCTACCAAGGCCATTGTGCGGCATTATACCCTATAATGCTTATTGTTGGCAAGTAAGAAAATAGAGAAATTATTGTATTTGTTGTTCATTTGCCATATTTTGTAAAATAGTAAGTGTTGCTGTGTCAGTATGATTTGGGTCAACAGAAAGCCCAGAACTTCGAATAGGGAACTGAAGCTCTCGACCTCCTAAATCTTGTCCAACATCACCAGTATAGGCAAATTCAAAGGACTTTCCTTGGGTATATAATTCAATGCCCATTTCTAAATCGTTGGGACTATCTCCAAAGGCAATATATCTTTCAGGGGTAATATTATGCTTTGCAAGCCAGGTCAAAAATTGACGTGTTGCATAACGCTTATCTGCTTTTCTACTTCGAATATTGATTGCTATTCTATCTTCATGCACTTCAAGCTTCTCGGGGTCTACGCCCTTATTTTTTAAAAGTTTTCTGTATTCATCAGCCATTTTATTTCTTATTCCTGCATGAAACGCAGCAATATCCTTTCCCTGCTGTAGTTCCACAGTATATTGTGTTTGTTTTGCTTCATCAGTAAATACCCATTCTTCATACTTGTGGGTAATATCTTTTGCAGCATGAATAATATCCGGAGGGATAGAAATAGTTGGATCAATACTTCGGTAGGCTTCTCCGTTATGGAAAGTAATCGTACATCCTCCAAATTCTCCTGCAACAAACACATTATCTAAAAGATCTTGTTCCAAGCCATGGTCTTTCATATACCTTGTCAACTCATTAATTACTCTATCTTCAACCCAGGGAAGTGCTCGTCCTGTGATAAGAGCAATGGGTTCTCCTCGCTGTAGTTTATTAACTAGTTCTCTGACCATTTCTGGTTGTGTAATCCGTTTTTCTTTTGGATTGGTAATTACACCGTCTATATCAAAAAGCCACGCATGATGTGGAGTTCGTTCAATAAGTTCTGTTCGTTGAAGCTCTATAGAAAGAGATGGAAGGCCTTGTTGTTCTGCAGAGAGTTGCGGATCATATCGATCAATAGTGATGGTTTTTGTTTGTTGAAGTAATAAGTTTTGTTGTTTAGATCGTTCTTCAGGATCTGCAATAGATGCTACTGCATGCATTCTTTTTTGCCAATAAAGCTTAACAGTATGGTCAATATGCGAAAAGTTATTCTGAATACCTTTTTCAACCCTTTCTGCCCATTGTTTTGCTGCATCGGGACCAAGTTGCTCCAATGCTAATGCATGTCCTGCTGCAAAAAAAGCTGCAACATGAGTAGGGGGAAGTGGGATATGAACCTTTGTTAGCAATCGCTCTACAGCATCAGGTGTTGAAGTAATAGTATAAAAACTTTCTGAAAAGTCGTATTCACTTTGTGCAGTTTCCTCTGAGATACGCAAGCTTCTCAATTCTGTACTTGTTTTATCGGTTTTTGCAAAAAGCAGTAGTTCATCATGAGGTTTGAGAAAATCCTGTGCAATTCCTGTAATCGCAACGTGAGTAAGAGCTTCAGGTACAAGGCCGAGTTCTTCTTGTGCCTCCCTTGTTGCCATTTTTACAACTTCGATATTATTTATTTCACCTGGTTTCCCAGTTCCTTGAGGTCCTTTTGGAGCATCAAAATATCCAGCTGCACTAACTCCAGGAATTCCACCATAAAAACGATTTCCAATTTTCTTTTCTGGATCATATGCTTTTCTATATTGAAGAACAAGATAATTATCAGCTGTTTGAACTACTATAGCAACTGCAGCAGGGTGTGCCAATTCTCTTGTTTCTTCAGATGCTGTGGGAGGAATAGCAGCATACATTCTGTAATATGGATTCTTCACATCAACGGTAATGGTGTTGTCTTCAACAACCAAGTTTTCTATTCCAATTTTTCTGGCACTTCTTAATCCTGTTTTTCTGGTTGTAAGAAGAAGATCGTTATATCTTCTGTGTTGTTCAGAATTCAAACTTTTTATTAATGAGTGGATATGACTATTCTCTTCTGGTGCTCGGTTAGGTTTAAGGAATAGTTGCTCATCAGCTTCGGAGAGAGTCATAACCTGCTTTAATGTTCGAAGCATTTCTTGTCTCATTTCAGAAGAAGCTTTTGCTCGAAGAGGAGACCCTAAAGTAAACTCTTCGGGTTGACTTTCTTGTTTTGTCAGACCTTCTTTCATACGAAGAGTATGACGAGTTTGAATAGTAAATCCTTCTGGGGTTGAGGCCAAATGAGATATGCGGATCACTCCAGGAACATATAACGGTGGTTTATGTACAGGCACTTCTCTAGAGGCTAATTGTTCTTGCATAGTTCTATTATATCGTTTTAGAGAATATTGTATAAAGTTTTTCTTTTCTTCTTTCATACTTTAGTGCTTTCCAAGAGAATTCGTAAAATAGCAGGAGCGTAAATAAAAGATATTGTAGGTTACTTTCGAAAGGTTGGAGCACAACTCCTTCCATAAAACCTCTTTCAAAAGAAGAGAAATAATGCTCTTGACAGAAACACTATTGTACTAGTATACTAGTATGAATGAAAGCTATTTCTGAATTAGTTAAGGTCTTAAGAGATGCAGATACAGATGAAAAAATGAAAAATCTTCTTGAAGGTCTTTTAACTTCCTCAGAAATAGAAGAGCTGAGACAGCGGATGGAAATTGTCCGGCTTTTAAAAAAGGGGGTAGCACAACACGAAATAGCTAAAAGATTAGGTATTGGTGTTGCAACAGTTACTCGCGGATCAAAAGAAATTAAGGAAGGAAGATTTAGGTATATATAGATAGGCTAACGAATTATGAATAAAACAAAAGCACAAAAAAGAACATTGAATTGGTGGGGTAACTTCTCTTTATTGAGAGGTTAGTTCTTACCGTGTTTTAAAGATAAAAATTAGGAAGACCTCTCAAGCACGAGAGGTTTTTTTGTGGGCTATCCGCTGTTTTTTGGGAGATGAATAGCGAATAGGCCACAAGAAAGGAGGTGAAAGAATATGACACGAGAAATACAAAGAGAAGTAATGCATGCAAGAAGAATTGCAACACACAGAGCTCGTAGAGAGGGTGTTGCTGAAGAAAGGGGTATTATTACCGCTGAAGTTATTGCACAAAGAATTTTTCCTGAAGATGGGATTAATTATTTACGACATCCTCTTTCTGAAAGAGTGAATAGATTGGTTGATCTTGCTCTTCAAGGAGAAAGAGTAGCAATGGAAAAAGGAGTAAGGGTAAAATCTCACTTCTGAAGGATGTGGGAGGAGCGCGCCCTCCCTCATTCAATTAAACAACCAAACATGGTAGAATATAAGACATATGATAACAATTGATGATTTTGGAAAAATTGAAATGAGAATTGGAACGGTTTTGGAAGCAACCAAAGTTCCGGATGCTGACCGTTTGATAAAACTTATCTTTGATTTTGGTCCAATGCCAGAAGAAGACGCAAATGGTCTTACGCGAATTCCAGAACTTTTGGAAAAGTATCCAGGACGAGACGTGAGGCAAATTATGTCAGCCATCGCACCATACATCCCAGACCCATCCGTTTTGGTAGGTAAACAAATTTGTGTTGTCACAAATCTTGAGCCCCGAAAATTTAGAGGGTATGAATCTCAAGGTATGATTATGGCAACAGATAACGAACAGGGAATTGTACTTTTGGGTCCAGAGAGACCAACAAATCCAGGATCAAAAATACATTAAAGAAAAAAATATGAATAAAAAACGAGTTTATAATGGAGTCAGAGCAACGGGATATCTCCATCTTGGAAATTATCTTGGCTCTGTGAAAGGCATGCTTGCGTTGCAGGAGGAGTATGATTGTACGTTTAGTGTTGTAGACTTGCACGCCATGACTACTCCTTATGATCCAAAAACACTGAGACAAAGTGTTAGGAGTGTCATATTGGACTATTTAGCAGCAGGAGTTGATCCTAAAAAAGCACGAATTGAAATTCAATCTCAAATTCCACAACACACAGAGCTTGCCTATCTTCTTGCAACAATTTATCCATTAGCGCCGCTTCAGGATTTACCGACCTTTAAAGACAAGGTAGCTCAATTTCCTAAACATATTACAACAGCTCTTTTGTATTACCCAATCCTTATGGCGGCAGATATTTTACTTTACAAAGGAGAATTAATTCCGGTTGGCATAGACCAGGAACCCCATCTTGAAGTTGCACGGGAAATTGCACGAAAGTTTAATCAAATGTATGGTGAGATATTCCCAGAACCCAGGCGTTTTAAAACAATGGGAGAATACGTCCCATCACTGACTGGAAAGGGGAAAATGAGTAAAACAGTGGAGGGAAGTTTTATTGCTTTAACTGATGATTTCGACACAATAAAAAAGAAGCTATCGAAAGTCGTGACAGATACAGGAACAACCGGCGGGCCATTACCAAAAGAAGGGGGAGTAGCAAGTCTTTTTACTCTTCTTGCACTTTTTAATAAGAACGATATTTATAAAAAATATAAGGAAGATTATGAGAAGGGTCAAATTCGGTATGGTGATTTGAAAGGGTACTTGGCAGAAGCAATTTATGAAGAATTACAACCTTTCCAAGAAAAGAGAAAGTACTTTGAAGAAAATCCCCAACTTGTAGAAGATATTATTGCGCAGGGAAGAAACGAATGTTTAGCCATTGCATCAGAAACAATCAATGAAGTCAAAGTAAAAATGGGCCTTCCTTTGTAGGCGGATAACAAGCTTTCATCAATACGTTATATCTCAACAATTGCAGTAAGTCCTAGGTGGTCTGAATAGTCTTTATCAAGAACTGCAAATTCTTTTACCTTCATTCCTTTCTTTGGCATAATAAAATCAACTGCTAAACCAGGGGGAAAGAGATGCTTTGCTCTATGTACCCGTCCATTGAGTGTATTTGTTACATTATATTTTGTATTGAGGTTTTGGCCATATTTTTCAAATCCTTTGACAACTTTTGTTCCACTTTCAACATTAAAATCTCCTGTTAGGACAAAGGGGTCTTTCAACTGAGAAATAAAGTCTTCTAAAACTTTCGCATAGGGTATTTTTTTAGGAGTATCTTTTGGTGTAGGGCTCCATGCAAATTGGCTTTGCACAAACCAGCAGACTTTACCGAGTTTTTCTAGCTTTGTAGCTAAGGCAATTCGTGGAACATTTTCAAAAAAGGGATTGGAGCTGTTTTGAATACTAGTAAGATAGTCATTGTCCACTGGTTGGTCAAACTGACTATTCAGATACAGTACTTTTTCTTCCACAAGAGAAAATGTTGAGTGAAAGAATGTTGCACTCCCTTCATAGCCACCAGGGAAAGTGGTATCGAATTCTTTGGCCCGAAGCCCGATATACTCTATACCAAGGGTTTCTTGGAGCTGTCTATAGTTATCTTCTCCTGAAAAGCTCACCCCAGGTCCTGCAACTTCTTGAAAATGAAGAATATCAAAATGAGTAGTCTTGAGGTAGGGGAGAAAGTTATCAAAAAGCTTTCCTTTCCAGATATTAAGTTGCAAAATTTTTACTTCCATTAGTCTATGGTAGCAGAAGAAAATAATCTTTTGTACCCTTATTCAGGTCTCAATGTAACGAGCATGGCCTGTGTTAGAATGAAAGACATGACAGTACTTTCACAGGAACAAATTACGTCTTTTCAAAAAGAGATTCTAGATTGGTATAAAAAGAATAAAAGAGACTTACCATGGCGTCATCCGTCAGTGAAGCTTCAGAATAGTAAAGAACGAGATCCGTACAAAATTTTGGTTAGTGAAGTTATGTCCCAACAGACACAAATCGCACGAGTTATCCCAAAATATCTTGCATGGATGGAGAGGTTCCCTACAATTCAGGATGTGGCAGAAGCACCGACAAGTGAAATCCTTCGATATTGGAATGGACTCGGATATAACAGACGGGCATTGTATTTGCAAAGATTGGCAAAAGAAATAGCTTTTTCTTCGAGAAAGCTATTAGTCGAATCGAGAAATTCAAAAGGGAATAGCTTAGGACTTCACTCGAAGAATAACCCTTCGACTGTGTTCAGGGAAAAAATACTTTGGCCACAAACAGAAAAAGAGTTGAGACAACTTCCGGGAATAGGTGAATACACTTCAAGAGCTCTCTTATGTTTTGCATTTAATAAGCAAATTCCTGTCATTGATACCAATGTTCGAAAAGTAATCTTAGTGCATTTTAACGATGTCATCCCTGATTTAATCAGGGATCCAGAAATAGATTCCCGCTTTCGTGGGAATGACAGGGAGAGAAAGGCAATACAGTTTTTAGCGGAGAAGTTGTTGCCAAAAGGAAAAGCCTATGAATGGAACCAGGCCCTGATGGACTATGCAGGAACAGAATTGAAAGCGCATAAGATTCCAATTCCAAAGCAGTCCAAATTTAAAGATTCTGATAGATACTACAGAGGAAGGATACTTAAGCTTCTTTTGGAAAAGGGAATAGTAGAGAAAAAGTCAATACAAGAACATTTTACTCTCCTTGATACACCTGTTTCTAAAGAGCGAATGCAAACTATTCTGCAAGGAATGAAGAAAGATTTTCTTATCCAGCAAGAGGGAAATAATATTAAACTGCCTTAGAGAAGAATTTATAGAGCTCTTTGTTCTGCTTGCACTCTGCTTCTATATGCGCGAGCTTCTTCAGATGAATACCATTGCCGATCTGAATTTATCACTCTTTCTGCTTGTATTCTAATTGTTTCTTGCTCTTCTGAACTAAGACGTCTGAAGTAATTGTCCATTGTAGACTGCTTAACGAGTCTTGGCAGCTCACCTTTGTATATTCTTGATAATGCTTCTGTTGTCATAAGATAAAAACTTTGTCCAAACAATAACCTGACAAATGCATGATAATAAGGTAATAGCATTTTGTCAATATGTAGTGGTAATGAATATTTGAGGAGGAGATAAGCTGATTAAAGAACTTCTAAATCACCATTAATTCTAGTTATAACGTGATGAAGTCTTCTTGAGGGAACAAAGGATGGTGGAGTCTGTATGCTATTCGTTTCTTTTAGCTTGTCTCTATCTGCAGGTTTTGTTGGTGTTCTTGTACCTTCTTTTGGTATCCCTCCAAGCTCTCTATCTGGTGTTCTGTATGACATAGGAATCTTACTATACCGTGGAATGTCATTGTCAGGCAAATAAAAATGGTGTTAGAAAGCTGTTTTTATCTTGTCAGCAATCAGGCAATACGTGCATTCTGAAAATGCCTATGATATACTCCTTATTACCATGGCAGGAAATACTCCAAAGAAAAACTCCAAAAGGATATATAAAGTAAAGTTTAACTTCTCGTGGAAAAATATTCTTCTCTACGGATTTTTGCTTTTTTTACTCTTTTTCGTTTTCATGGGCTTTAATTCTGGATTTGAAAGTAACCAATCAGTACCTCTTTCACAAGTTGTCCAAGATGTACGAGATGGAAAAGTGCAAAGCATTACGGTAAGTGATACAAAAATTCAAGCAACTGAAAAAGGTGGAAAAGTTGTTGACACAACGAAAGAAGCAAATGCAAATGTTTACACACTTTTCAAAGACGCAGGAGTATCTTTAGATAAGACAAAAGTCATGGTGAAGGACGAAAGTAGTATAGGGAGTTGGATTAACCTCATTTCTAGTGTTTTGCCAATTCTTCTGATGGTTGCTTTCTTTTATTTTATTTTCAGACAAGCACGAGGTGCACAAGAGAATATTTTTTCTTTTGGAAAATCTTCAGCAAAACAAATCACAAAAGACACCCCACAGGTAACTTTCTCTGATGTCGCAGGAGTGGATGAGGCAAAGCAAGAGCTGACGGAAATTGTTGATTTCTTGAAGAATCCTGGAAAGTATAAAGCAATGGGTGCACGCACACCAAAAGGGGTTCTGATGATTGGTCCTGCAGGTACTGGAAAGACACTTTTAGCCCGTGCAACAGCAGGAGAGGCAGGTGTTGCATTCTTCTCAATGGCAGGATCTGAATTCATGGAGATGCTTGTTGGTGTTGGGGCAAGTCGTGTTCGAGATTTGTTTAACACTGCGAAAAAAGCACAACCTGCAATTATCTTTATTGATGAAATTGATGCAATTGGGCGTCAACGAGGTATGGGTCTTATGGGAGGTCATGATGAGCGGGAGCAAACGCTCAATCAGATTTTAGTTGAGATGGATGGATTTACCCAAAATGAGCAAATTGTTGTTATGGCCGCAACCAATAGACCTGATGTTTTAGATCCAGCACTTGTGAGACCAGGGAGATTTGATAGAAGGGTAAGTTTGGATATGCCAGACAAGGAAGGCAGAAAAGCAATCCTGGCAATTCATGCAAAAGGCAAGCCATTTGATTCAAAGGTAGATTGGGATAAAGTTGCACAACGTACTGTTGGATTTTCAGGAGCGGACTTAGAAAACATGCTCAATGAAGCAGCAATTGGAGCAGCACGACTTAGCCATAAAGCAATTACAATGTCAGATATTGAGGAGTCTGCAACTAAAGTGAAATTAGGACCTGAGAAAAAACGACTCCAATCAGATGAAGATAAGCGAATGACTGCATACCATGAAGCTGGTCATGCGTTAGTAAGCTGGTACATGCCACATATGGATCCAATTCACCGAATTTCTATTGTAAGTCGTGGTATGAGTCTTGGGCATACAATGACAGAGCCAGCAGAGCATTTGCATGAGACTCGGACCTATTTGATGGAACAGCTTGCTATGATGATGGGAGGTCGAGCTGCAGAACAAGTTGTTTTTGGTGAAATCTCCACAGGAGCAGCAAATGATATTGAAAAAGCAACCAGTGTTGCAAGACAAATGGTTTTGGAAATGGGAATGAGTGAGTTGGGCCCAGTTAATTTAGCGCCAGATAAAAGATTTAGTTATGAGACATATGAAGTTTCTCCAGATATGCGTTCTAAAGTTGATGCAGAAGTGAAAAGACTCCTTGATGCTGCGTATGATAATGCAATCAAGGCGCTGAAATCAGTACGAAAAGAAATGGATAAATTGGCTGAAGCGCTGATGAAGAAAGAAACAATGGAGGCAGATGACTTTATAGCATTATTGGGACAAAAACCAAAAGTTATTTCTCCATTCCTTCCCAAAATTGCTGCCGCAAAAGTAAGAGGCTAGGGATTAATACTTAGCGTTATTACTCGACCTATTGGGAAAAGCTTGACACAGTAACCATTTCCTTTTATAATCCAACTACTATGAGCTATGAATACCCTGAAGAAAGAGTGTCTGGATTACCTAGTCCTGAAATTCAAGGAATTGCTGCTAATGTATTGCAGAGACGAGCACAACAAATGATGCAAGATAGGCTGCCTGCTGCAATACATGGTGTAGATATACATGCTGGACCTCTTGCAAACGCTGCATGGGTGAGTGATGTTAACAGAGATGCCCTAAAACAGATGGGGCGTGCCAGAACATTAAATGGTGTTCATTTTGGTCCTAGTTTAGTTGAATGTGCAGTACACGCAGTGACAAATTTAGCGCGACGAGTTCTTCGTAGAACACGTTAATTCTTCTTACATTTCATTTTAAATTTCAGTGCTACCCCTAATATTTTTACTATGTCTATTTTACATCCCTAGAAGAGGTCTTCTGATAAACCATAAGAATTACGGTATCCAACATTTGATAAAAGTCAATTGAGTTCCTTCCACATCTCCTCTGCATTGCTCATTGTCCTATTCAGAATTATCATCTTCTGAATAAAAGAGAAAGGAGGTGATAACAATGTTAAGAACATTAGAAGCAACAAGAGGTAGCTTGCCTGCAGCAAGACAAGTCGCTCTTTTATCTTGGGGACCAGGTGAAGGGCCTAATCCAGAACCAACAAATCCAGCACCACACGAACCAGGATCAACTGGATTTAGAGCAAGTCGCGAAGGAAGAGCAACTGGACCACTCAAAGAAAGAGCAACAGGTGGAGGTCATGTTAGTGCTGCCTTATATGTTTCAGAAGCATATGTTCCGCCAGGACCAGATGATGATCAAACAGGCCCAAGTCCAATCGCCAATCGTCGTCGAGGTTTAATCTTTGTCGCTCAGGAGCACGAGAGTAAACCTTATGACACAGAAGGGGATGCAGCCAATTGGGCTGCAGAAGAAATGTTGCAGAAACACTTCGATGAAAAAGGGAAATAAAGTTTTCTGTAAAAAAATAAAGAAAATAAAGAGCCGGAAAAATCCGGCTCTTAACGTAGCAAGAGTAACTTTTATAGAAATAGTGATTCATATCTCTTTTGCATTGCTTATTATAGCCTCCAGTCTTAGACTTTTCCAACAAAAAGAAAGGAGGTGATATGAATGGCACGATTACAAGTTTTGGCAGGTGGAGAAGTAAGACAAAATGTTTTGACAACATTATCTTCTCCTACAATAATGAGAAGAAGAGGAGATGTGATGCGAGCACATCAAGATCCTGCAACACACGGAAATAACTATACTCCCGAGCAAGAGCAACAAGATAGAGATGTTCATGAAAGAGGAGACCATGGTTATCCAGATTGGGCTTATCAAACCTACATTGATAGGCATGGACATCCACCAGCTCCACATAGTGATGACAATAGAAATGGCAACGGATGATAATCGTTAAATTCATTTTATTGTCTTTTGAAAAGCTGCCTGCCCCAGCTTTTCTAATTTGCTATACTAACTCTATGCAAAAATTACTCCTTATTGATGGGAATGCCATTCTTCACCGAGCATTTCATGCCTATCCACCATTTACTGATAAAGATGGAAATATTGTGAATGCGATTTATGGATTTTATGCCATGCTGATAAAGCTTTTCGATGAGGTAAAGCCAGATTATGTAACTATCTGTTTTGATAGGGGAGCACCAACCTTCCGAATGAATATGTATGCGGGATACCATGCAAATAGACCAAAAATGTCTGATGATTTGGTTCCTCAAGTCCAAAGGCTGTATGATTCGCTTGATGCCTTGGGTGTCCCACATTATGGCGTTGAAGGGTATGAAGCAGATGATTTAATAGGAACTTTATCAAAAGAATCAAAAGAAAAAGGTTTGGAGACAATGATTGTGACAGGAGATAGAGATTTACTCCAACTGGTGAATGGAGTAGTAAAAGTGTTGATGCCAATAACGGGTATTACAAAATCTGTGATTATGGATGAGAAAGCTGTTGAGGAAAAATATGGAGTTAAGGCGTCTCAATTTATTGATTACAAGGCACTTGTAGGGGATCAGTCTGATGGCTATCCAGGTGTTGCTGGGATCGGACCAAAAACAGCAGCAGGACTTTTACAGCAGTTTGAGACTCTGGAAAATTTGTATACCCATTTGGCAGATGTGAAGCCTGAGATTGCTGACAAATTGGCTAAAGATGCAGAAGCAGCAAGTCTTTGCAAATCATTGGCAACAATTCATTTAGACGCACCTGTTCATTTAGAGCTTGAGAAAGCATCTGTTCGTAACTTTACCAAAGAAAAATTTCTTCAAGCATTTGAACCTTTTGGATTTAACTCATTAAAGAAAAGATTGGGTTTTGCACCTGAAGCTCCAAAAAAATCTATTCGACAGATAGAGAATAAAGAGGAAAAAACAGAAAATGAGAAGCAGCTAGAACTGCTTTAGAAATGTATACTGCAAAAATAGTGTGCCTTTATTATTTAATCTTTCAATGTTCTGTAGCATGAGTCTTTTTTCTAAAATATCTTCTGTAAAAAGGGGAGTACCTGTGCCAAAGATAATTGGTTCGACGGTAAGCCACAGTTCATCAATACAGTTTTCTTGCAAAAACGCCGTGTTGGTTGTAGCTCCTCCAACCAAAAGTGCTTCTTGAATCCCTTTTTCTGCTAGTCTGGTAAGAAGTTTGGAGGGAGATTCGTTGGTAAATTCGAGTTGGCCAGGAATTGTCTCCCCTTGGAATTGGTCAGGAGTAGAAGTTAAAACGACACGAAGTCGTCCTTCTTTGTGTTTCATAATATCTTTAGCCTGTTCATAGGTATTTCGTCCCATGATGATACATGATGCGTGTTCGATAAGTGAAAAAAAATGATCTTGGTCTTCTTTGGAAGTCCATGTGTAGATATGAGGATCTGTGCCATTTGTTATTTTCCCATTCAAGGAGGAGACCATAACGCAAACTACTTTCATAAATTTAAGATGCAAGATTTAAGAGGTCATACTTCATGAATCATCAGTCTTACAGCTCTTCTTTCTTGAGCAATCGTACGCCTAAGTATACCAGAGGTGTCTCAATAATGGACAGAAAACACTTTAAGAGCCAGTAAGGGAGAATGAGGCCAAAGAGGAATGAGAAGTTATCTCCAAAAGGTCTATTGAAAGCATAAAATGCCAAAAACATAAAGAGTGTTGTATCAAAAAATTGGGAGACGAAGTTAGAAAGATTAGTGCGAAGCCATAGTCTTTGAACGCCAAATCTTTTCCTAAGCCTTGCAAAAAGAATGACATCTAAAAATTCTCCAATGGCAAATGCAGTAAGGGATGCAGCTGCAATTCGTGCAGACACGCTAAAGATTGCTTCATATGCTGATTCGGTGTGTGCAAAACGAGGAGTTGCAGGCAAACGCGTTGCAAAAAGAGAAAAAATCATAAATAGAAAGACCATAAAAAGCCCAGAGCGGACAATACTTTGTGCTCGAGGTTTCCCAAAGACTTCAGTGATGATGTCATTGATAGCATAGACAAGTGGGACAACAAAAATTGCAACACTTGCAGACAAATGAAATGTCCCAATTGTTGTAATAGGGAATGTTTTGGCTCCCATCAATTCTGATATTGCAATACATGCAATATAAAGAGATAGCAGAAAATCCAATTTTTGAATATTCAATCCTTTCATAACAATAGTGAGCATGATAGGGGAGAAAGGCGATCTGGTCAACCAGGATAAAAAAGGTCAAAGTAGGTCAAAGCATTTCATGTGTTAGGAGGAGGGCATCTTTGTGCAGATTTGGTATGTTGTATTATTGCTGCAAGATTACTTCTCAGATAGCATATTTATCTTTTTGACAGTTCTTTCGTTACTCTTTTGCAGCACTAATAACCTTTCAAATAATGCTTTAAGGTGAGGTTTAGGATTTTGTTTCCATCTTTCTATTTCTTCATCAGACAGAGAAATACGTGAAGCTGATTTTTAGAAAATGGCTAGAGAGTATGCAAGAAATTTGCTATAGTAGCGTCTTGTTTTGTTGTCATGTAGAATACTGATAGATGAAGATTGCTTTAGTACACGATTATATTAAGGAATATGGTGGAGCAGAAAGAGTCTTGGAAACATTGCATGAGATGTATCCAGATGCACCTGTGTATACACTTGTTTATTGTCCAGAGTTTTTGGGGCCACACAAAGAAAGGTTTGCTTCATGGAATATAAAAACATCGCCGTTTAATGACGTTCCTTTCAAAGAAAAATTTATTAGTATCTATAGACTTTTTGCTCCTTGGCTGTTTCGTATATTTAATTTTTCAGGTTATGACGTTATTTTAGTCTCTGCAACCGGTGCATATATCCCAAACATGCTCAATAAAAAAACTGCAAAGCTTGTCTGTTATTGCCATACACCACCACGGTACCTGTATGGCTATGCAACAGCAAGAGAATGGAAGAAAAATCTTGTTATAAGAGTAACCGCTGAGGTGATGAATCACATCTTACGCATGGTTGACTTCAAAGCCTCTCAGAATGTGGATCAATACATTGCGAATTCTGAAGAAGTAGCTCAAAGGATCAAAAAATTCTATAGACGTGATGCTGTTGTGGTATATCCGCCTGTCGTTATAGCACCTAGTGATCAAAAGCGAGCAACTAGTAGAGAGAAAAAACAACGAGATACTAATGGACTACACGCTAATCAATATTATCTCGCAGGAGGGAGACTTGCCAGACCAAAACATTTTGATCTCATTATTCAAGCAGCAAATGAACTCAAGATTCCACTGAAGATTTTCGGGAAAGGTTTTGCAGGTTATGGCGACGAATTACAAGCGATGGCTGGGTCTACTGTTGAGTTTGTGGGAGAGGTAAGCGATGCAGAAAAAGTTGCTTTGATGAAGGATGCAAAAGCATTTTTCTTTGCAGGAGAGGATGAGGATTTTGGGATTGTTCCCGTCGAGGCAATGGGGGTAGGTACTCCTGTTATTGCGTATAGATCAGGAGGAGTGAAAGAGACAGTTCTTGAAGACAAGACTGGCGTATTCTTTGACGAGCTCACTGTTGCAAGTGTTATAAGAGCAATTAAAAAATTCAAAACTATGAATATAAAATCACAGGATTGTATCAAACAGGCAGAAAAATTTAATAGAAAACATTTTGAAGAAAAGATACAAGCGATACTAAGGGGGATATAAGAACCTATGCCAGAGTTACCAGAAGTAGAAACGTTACGTAGAGGGCTTGAAAAGTATGTTGTTGGACATACTATTGAGTCAATTGATGTGAGACGTCCTAAGATTTTTCAAGGGAATGTGAAAGATATCGAAGGTGCAAAAGTAACTGCTGTTAGGCGATTTGGAAAAGGGTTAGTCATTGATTTATCGAACGGTCATTCTTTAGCAGTCCATATTAAGCTCACAGGGCAACTAATTTATCGAGGGAAAGATGAGCCTCATATCATTCATACTGACCTCAAGCGAGTAGGCAAAGATCTTCCCAATTCCTGGACTCATGTTATTTTTCATTTAGATAGAGGTGCAACGCTTTTTTACAATGATATTCGACAATTTGGATGGATAAAGGTGGTTCTAACTGATAGAGTCTCAGAATTGCCTTTCTTTAAAGAACTCGGGCCAGAATTTCCATTAGTGGAAGGAAAAGACAAATTAACAGAGGCACAATTTGCTGCAATTCTCTCTAAATCAAAGACAGCTATTAAGCCATTTATTATGGATCAGCAAAAAATGGCTGGAGTTGGTAACATTTATGCAAATGACGCATTGTACGTGGCAAGAATCGATCCGCGACGTCCTGCAAACAGTTTGAGTCAAAACGAAGTAATAAGTCTCTACAAAGCCATTCTGAAGGTCCTACACAAAGGGTTGGAAGAGAGGGGAGCATCGGAGTTAACATTTGTGGATGTGCTAGGGGAGTCAGGCAATTACCAAAATCATACGAAGGTTTATGGGAAAGAGGGAGCATGTGAAAGGGATGGAACACATATCAAGAAAATCATGTTAGGTGGTCGTGGCACCTACTTTTGTCAAACCTGTCAAAAATAGGAAATAACCTTGGGAAAATGGCAAAAGCTATAGTACAGTACAATATTTGTCTACGACAATAAAGTTATCAGAAAGAGTAACCTCACAAGGCAAACCTCAACAAGGCTTGCTGGAAGTTCAAGTCTCTCCAGGTAGTTAGTGGTACCTCTATAACTGATTTATACCGCGATGGAGTACGTCCTCAGTTTGACAGTACGGCAGGTAAGTTACGACATGTTTGAAATCCTCTCTTGTCTTCTTGCTTACCAACTTCTTACACTATTGCCATAAAAATTCTGTGTTCTCTCACCTAAACTGTCAGGAGAATGTCTCTCTACAATCCTTTTGACAGGAATGTGTTAGAGAATTGGTAGAGCAGAGTCAAGATAAGTAATAAAAAGAGAGGTATTCTTTATAAAGATATGACAGCAGAAGATTGGGCAAGATTAGCAGATATCGTTTTTCGAGATGCAGATGCTAGAAAAAGCCCCAAACAAGAGCTTCAAGGTAGAAAAAGACAAATCTATACAACTGCTGGAGGGGTATCTGTTTATGTTTATGATCATGAAGAAGAAATGTCCCAACCACCTAAAGATCCTGGTCCATTTAATGGAAATAAAGGCGGATCTCGCAATAGGACGGCAAGTTAAGTAAACATTGTTATTGACACTAGATTATTCATAATCTGTTGTGCATTAACGAGGCTATTTTGTATAAAAATCTTTTTGACAGCTATAAGCATTAGGCGTATAGTACATTCTTGTCGTTATTGTTTTAGACAAAGAAGTTTAAGGCAATAGGCTTCAAGATCTACTTTTTGTTGCCTACTACTTTTCTTCTTGTTCTAATAATACCAAAAGGAAGTGTAACAAAAATGGCAATACCTAAAGAAGATGTAGCTAATGCCGGAAGTACCCAACCTAGTAAAGATTATGGAACAAGAGTAGAACGTAGACCGGATGGTAGTGAGGTCGCATATGGGAGAGCAGTCCCTTGGTGGACAAGAGGAAGAGGCAAACATATTCCAGATTTAATATCAAAAGACGAATTTAACAGTAGATTTCCAAGAAGTCTCTAGATAGAAGTGGAATCTTAAAGAGTTTGATCCAAGAAAAGGTTTAAACTAATTATAGCCTTGATTTTATTTTTCCTAAGCCCTCTTTTGTAAGAGGGCTTTGTTGTAACCTATTGATAGCTCATAGTAAATTTGCTACAATAACAATTAGTATGACTGAACTTTTTTTACCTTTTACAAAAGATAACCAAGATAGCCATGTTCCAATGGAATCAGTGGGTAATGATGATCCTATTTCAGGGAGTATTGCAGTACATATATTTAAAGACTCTGTGACAGGAAAAGAAAAAGCAGAAGCGGGTATCCTTCGATCAGACTGGCTAAAAGAACTGGAAAAAAGAAGACGTTCTCCTCAATTTTGCTAATTGCTTCTTGCCATATCTAATCGTCTCTGCTATGATACGCAATTAGAGCTATGGGATCTAATTTTCTTGACAAGGTAGTCATGTCAATTGGGGGGTCCCTTATTGTTCCTAACGGTGGAATTGACACCGAATTTCTTAAGAAGCTCAATAGCTTTATCCGCGAACAACTGGCGAAACACAATGACCGCCAGTTTTTTTTGGTCATTGGAGGGGGAGCAA
>CAYYSJ010000007.1:0-67594 GCA_964474445.1 uncultured Gammaproteobacteria bacterium | reverse complement strand
GGATCATCTAATGGTAGGATAGTGGACTCTGAATCCATTCATCTTGGTTCGAATCCAAGTCCCGCAGCAAAAACACCAACCTCGGATTCGAACCTGCTATAATCGCTTTATGACCAAAGCAATAATCTTCGACTTTGACGGTGTCCTCGTATTGAGTGAAAAACCACGATTTCAAGTAATACAACAGTCAGCATCAAATAATGGTGTGACGATTACTGACGAAGCAATAAAAAAAATGGTTGGCAGGACAACAATTAACTTCCTCAACGATGTTCTTCAAGAAAGCGAAAAACCTTTAATAGATAAAATTATAGAAGAGTATGAAAAAGAATACAAAGGTAATATAACTAAATATGTTGAACCAATCGAAACTACAGTGGAATTTATTAAAAACTACAACGGTTCGCTATCTTTTGCTCTTGCTTCGATGAGTTCACGAAGAGTAATTGAAGAGTTAACCAAATACTTTGGTATTTATGAAAAATTCAAATCAATAATTTGCAAGGAAGATGTAGCTCATCATAAACCTGACCCAGAGATATACCTCAAATCTGCAGAAGAACTACAAGTAGAACCATCAGAATGTGTTGTTATTGAGGATACAATGGTTGGGGTACAGTCGGCACTCAACGCAAATATGAGTTGTTTCGTTTTAATAAATGGGTTCAATAGTAAAGATGAATTTACTGACACTCCAATTGCTGGTTTTATTAGCACACAAGAAGATTTAAAAAACATTAATTAAACATAATTCGGTATATAGAATTGCTCTTGAGTAGTTATATAAAAAGTTCGAATAGCATCTATGTCCGCCAGCAATTGAATTTAGTCTAATAAGACAGCCTAATCTCAAGTACCTTTCATAGACTGGTTAGAACCTGAGGTAAATTTATAGAGGCTTTTTTAACATCCGTACTCTTTTAAAATTTTTACCTTCAAGTCCTGGTATACTAACTTCTTCCCAATCAAATTCTGCAGATTCTAACTGTCTAGGAGTTAAAACTAACTCTGCAAAACTATTTCCTTCTTTTTGTAACGCACCAATGCCTGCCCAAAATTTGGCATAAGATCTTTTGGTGCTTCCTGTTACTACAGAATCAGAATAATATGTGGGGCATGTCCAAATCTTCGCTGGATCATCAGAAACTTTCTTTAAAGTTGGTGTTATAAAGATTGCTTGATGTTCCAATTCGACCTTTTCCCGCCATTGTGGATCATTGTTTTGTCCAGGCTTTAATTTTACGTTTAATTCAGTTGCAGCTTTCATAGCGTCTGTCATTTCTGGAAGTTTGCCATTATTCTGTTTAAGAAGTTCTTGCTTAGCTTCCTCTATCTCTTTATAGTAATCGTTAGGGTTTTTAAATAAATCATAATGACGGGTATAAATAAATTGTACATTTTCTGGTAGATATGGTTTAACAAACTTAAGCATTGAGCGAAATGTTTCGCTATATTTATCTGTTTCAATTCGTGGAATATTATTAAGTCTTTCAACAGAAATATCCTGAGAAAAATATTCAAAAATGACTCCTGGTTTATACACGCTTGCAATAAGTCTTGCCCATTGTGCAAAGTAGGTAAAGCTAAAAAGTTCTGCCCAGTCAATTTCAGGTGCTTCTTCAAATCGCCAAAGTTTGTTACCGCCAAACATCTCAAAAATTCTGATTGGCTTATTGTCTTTAACGAGACGTTGGATTGCTTGTTTGGTAAGTCTTACTGCATCTTCGCCTGGTTTGAGTTTACGAAATTTTTTCGACATAACTTTCGAATAAATTGCATCCTCAAAGGAAGTATTGCCAATATCTTCTATTTGGACAGGGGCTTTTAGTGCTTCTAGTGTTGAAAGAATATATTCTTGTGGTGTCATAAAACTTGAGATGCGGACAGGCGCTGAACCTGTGTCCTCTGTCTTGCGGACAGATGCCTGACAACTCGGCGACCGCATCGAGAGTATTATATCATGAAAAATTCCGCAGAGAACTAATTTGTTTGACTAGAATTGGAGGCAAGAGTGGTTCTACTGTACTCCATTATCCCCAGCAAAATCTTCAGCCTCGTGGATTCGAACCTATCTAGGAGTCTCTTGTGAGAACTAAGCTAAATGGGATTTCATATTTTCTCATTTTTGCAATAGCATCATTAACTTTTTCCATTGGGAATATTTCAGCCATGGATTTAATGCTATGTTTCGAAGCAAAGGTAAGCATATCTTTCATGTCTTCTCTGCTACCTATGTAATTACCTACGATACTCTTTTGTGCAAAGTCAGCGAGTAACTCCGCTTTGAAAGAAATGGGTTCTGGAGGTAATCCTACAAAGCACAAAATACCTTCTGGCTTGAGTATCTTAATAAATTTTTCCCAGGATAAATTACCAGCTGATGTTGAAATGATGAAATCATATTGTCTTTCCAATTTTTGCAATGCGTGTTCATCAGTTGAAAGAATAATACTACTCGCACCTAATTTTTTAAGGTCTTCTGATTTATCCATTGTGTGAGAAAAGGCTGTTACCTTGCATCCCATTTTGCTTAGGAATTGAATTGCAAAGTGCCCAAGACTACCAATTCCTATAACACCTACATTCATGCCAGATTTTACATTGCATTTTTTAATTGCTGCATACGGTGTGAGACCAGCACATAGAAGTGGCGTTGACTCAGGAGATTGTAAATTTTCTGGCATCCTAAAAGCAAATCTATAATCAACTATTATAGTGTCTGCCAATCCTCCATACCCATGAACAGGAATAAGTTTTTGCTTGAGACAAAACTGTTCTTTTCCAACCAAACAATATTCACATGTAAAACATGATTCTATTTGGTAACCAATCCCAACTACGTCTCCTATTTTAATTTCTTTCACATCTTTACCAATCTCAGTAACTCTTCCGACTATCTCAAGACCTGGTACCATGGGATACTGAGTATCATTCCAGTAATTATCAATAAACCTAATATCCCCTCTGGTTAAACTACATGAGTTTATAGACACGACTATTTCATTTTCTCTGGGAGTTCTTTCATAGGAAAAACTTTTTAATTCTTCTTTTGGGGCATATGCAGCATATGTGTTAATTTTCATACTATATTTTGATTATATCAAAGTTAAAATTATATGGATATGAAGTTTTGTAAGGTTAGAGTAGTTCTAATGTGCTATAGTATCCGCAGCAAATAGACAAACTCGGATTCGAACCTTTCGCTCACAAAGAAGAGGTATCCCGAGATAGGATACCTCTTCATAAATAAACTGTTTACATTACCTGTGCTTCATAGACACGTACGGCTCCTTCATTATCATTTTCAAGTGCAGGGCACCCTTTAGCAATTTCTGTCGCTTCATCCATGTCTTTTGCATTAATAATAGTGTAACCTTGAGCAGGCCACATATCTGCTGGAATCGTTTCAACGCCTTTTGCTGTCACAGACTTTGCGCCAGCAGCAAATGGATTACCTCCGTCGATCATATTATCTTTGAATGTGTCAAACCAGGCCATCCACTTGTCCATTGTACTTTTCATTTCTTCTTTACTTATATCTTCTGGTCTAACTTTGCCATAGAAGATGAGTACAAATTTTTTCATTTTTTCTTCACCTCCTTTCGACGTTTTGCTTGCTCTAAATGTTTAGCATAATTCTCTAATGTCTCTTTGCTGTTACCCCAGTAAGCATGATATTGCATAAGCCAATCCTGAAGCTCTCGTAATGATTCTCGGTTGAGGGTAAGTACATTACTTTTTCCGATTTTCTTACGGACTATCATATCCGCGTCTTCAAGTATTTTTATATGCTTATGAATTGCAGGAAGGGAAAGGTTTCGCATAGAAGCTAACTGGCTTATTGAATATGGTTGTAAGCCTAAAACGTAAACAATTTCTCTCCTGTGTTGGTTGGCAAGAGATTCAAAAACTTTATCTAAATCATGTGGTATATGGGAGTTGGGCATAATACTTAACTTATAAGTTAAGTATATTTGAATAATTTACTTCTGTCAATAAGTTTAGTTAATTATAGATAGTTAGGAATGTAAAGTTGTTCTCGTGAGGTTTGCCAAAAAGTTCGAATAGCGTTGATATCCGCCAGCCAAGACGGGTACCCCTAACTGACCGGGGTGTCCATTTCGTTTGTAAAGGTTTTATAAACCCATCATTCTTCTTCAAAACATTTGGATCGCAAAAATGCACTCCTGAACATTACTAAAACCATGCAGTAAAGTGTGAAACACCAAACCAATCCTCTTTGATCAAAGGGTGCGGATATACTAATTTTAGCTTGAAATTCTAGTTTAGGTTGATGAATGCTTTTATATTTTACCTAAGAGTATATAGGCAATTATTGCTAAAGGTTCTCTGTGAAAATATTCATTTGGATGCGAACAGGGAGTATTTATAGCAGGAGACAAAGAGTATTTATAACGTAATTTTGAGGCCACAAGTCCAGCTCTGGCGTTAGTATAAGGGTCCGTAATTATGATGACTGAATGTAAACCGACTTTATTAAGTATTTTTTGAGAGAGTAGCAAGTTTTCATAAGTTGAAGTTGATTCTTTTTCCATTAAAATATCCCCTTGGGGAACACCGGATTCGATAGCGATTTTTTTCATGGTTTCAGATTCATTTACATGATCTTCTTTATCGGTTCCCCCAGACATAAGAATTTTTGGAGCATAATGGTTTTTGTAAAGAGAAACTGCTTGATTTATTCGGGCGACCAGACAAGGACTATATTGAGGATGTGGGACAAAGCCATGCTGGCATATGGGACCGTAGCAGGAAGTACCCCCATAGGCTCCTTCACCCAAGACTAGGATAACATCTGATTTCACTTTCGTATCTTGTTTTGCCTTGTTGCCAATATAGATTAGCAATGCAGCATATGAAAGCAGGACAAATGTAGCAATTATCGAAAGAATGATTAGAAATTTCTTCATAACTTTATTATAACCTCAAGAGCAGGTCCTAATTCCTTTTATTGCGAATCGTTCTAATGCCCTGACTGAGTTTCTGGACCTGTTACATTACAGATCAAAGCAGTCGTTTTGGTTCCCCAGCACATTAAGATATCTTCATTGTTGTAGCATTTTATTATCAGAGATAAAATTTCCAATTTCGTGCCCAATAAAATCAACTCCCACAAAAGAAGGATGAATATCGTCGGTTTGATTAATATAGAGCATATTCCCTTCTCCCTCTTTTGTTAATGATTTTTCATAAATATTAATAAGTGGTATAGAATGTTTTTTTGCATAGTCAATATGATTTTTAATATATGTCATACGTTCCTGTGCTAAATTTGCCCTATCTGTTGGCGAATAATTTGGTTGTACTCCTTTTGCATAGTTTGTCTGATTGGGTGCAATAGTTGCAACAAATACAATGTCGGCGTGGGGGTGCGTTGTCATCAACGTTTGCATGAGTTTATCTAATGCAATGTTTTGTTGTTTTAAACCCTCCTCTAGTCCAAATTGTGATAAGGGATTGTAGCCAAATGATTCAACAAGAATCAGATCAAAATTATCAGAAAGTAATGGTCCAAAGGTGTATTCACTAATAGTAATTTTTTTTGTTAACTCATCATTTATAGCTAAAATATTGCTTGATTTCGCATAATTATCAATGATAATCCTTTGAGGGTCTTGTGGGTTCTTTTTATATAATGAATTCATATATTCACTCAAACCTCCTCCGTGCGGGCCTAATGCAGCTGTCATTGAATCACCAACCATAACAATTTTATATACGTCTTTTCTTTCAATGACAGGCAAGGTATATGATGTAAAGATAAATGGGGTTGGGGTAGCAGTTGGTATGGGAGTTGGCGTTGAAATTTTAGGGAGTGGATGGGTTGCTGGTCTTATGAAGAAAATAGTTAAAAGAAGGGCAGCGATAAGTAGATAAAGTATCGTGTAGTTTTTTCCCATTATGTATAGTATACACGTTACATTATAATTTTTCCCCTAACTCAAGCAAATGCATATATTGCCAATCTCGCTCTTTGACAAGAAGAGCATTGGCATCAGAAGGATTACTAACCTGTGTCAATATATTTTTATGGGTTTATATCTGTAGAACTGTTTGCCTTTCTTTGATTAAGAGAGTAACAATTTCTTCTATGAGGTCGTAAGGGATAGGTTCATTAAGTGGAAACCGTAGTGTGCTTTTTTCTTTTTTGTAGGGTGCTACTTTTTGTTGGAAAGCACTATCTCCTGCTGGTAAGGGATAAAGTGAAACATAATTTTTCCATCCAGCAAAAAAGACTAAATGTTCACCTTCCAAATCAAAGGTTGGCATATTATAGCTAATCGTTTCTACGGCGTCTGGTACTGCTTTGCGAATTGTTTGTCTTATCTTTTCAAGAATAGCGACTACATCATGAGGAAAAGTACGAATGTAGTCATCAATCGAGGAAAACTTTTTATCTGACATATGCCCATTATAGTAAAGGAGACGTATATAGACAAGAATACGGTTTAGTATGTACTACTAGACTATATCAAAACTCTTATCCAATAAGTGCTATCGATTTTTTTGTAATTTTCTCCAGCCTCCTGCACGATTATTTGCGATTACTGCTTTAATGAGATCTATAAAAGCTTTCTCTTTTATTGTATCTCTCTGGTAGATTTGTATTGCTCGTGCAGTTAAATTACCTTGACCCTGATTAATTATTTTTTCTGGGTCAGGAGCAATAGGATCATAAATAAAGACATTCATGTGATCTTTTGTAGCAAGAAGTGCACAAACATTACCATTTAAAGTGAAATATGGTTGGTTTGTTCGCTTAATTGTTTCAACAATTTCTGGGTCTGCAAGATGCACTAATTCTCGAATTTTTTGACAAATATCCTGTTGCCAAATTGGAAGTGTCTCAATGTAATCGTCAATTCGTTGATCCTTATTAATGAATTTCATCTTTCATATTGTATAACATAGTTAAGACTTCTATGTAAAATTCAAACTAAGTAATGTTATTATTTTCGAACTTTTCTAGATAATGAGGGGGAGGATAGAAATGCTTTTTTGCAGCAAGTACAGACAAAGACTCTTGTATTTTGGAAAACAGCTGCTAAAATAAATTTATGACGAAACCAAATCCAGTAACTCATTTTGAAATGCCTGCAAAGGATAAAAAGCGTGTTGCCGAATTTTACTCAAAGGCATTTGGATGGAATATGATACAGTTGGGTCCTGATATGGCAAATTACGTCCTTGCGCATACGACTGAAACTGACCAAGAAGGGATGGTTAAAACTCCAGGGGCAATAAATGGTGGATTTTTTGATTATCAAGATGATGATCTTAACCGATCTCCCCATCTTGTTATCTCCGTTGATAATTTAGACGAAAGCATAAAAGCGGTTGAAGAAGCAGGTGGAAAAGTTGAAGGTGAGAAAATGAATATTCCTGAAGTAGGAATGTATATCTCTTTTCGCGATAGTGAAAATAATGTTGTAGGTATGCTACAACCCTCGGCTAAAAACAGATAGGGAAATCCTGCATATTCCATTGCTTGTGTCTCATTTATCCTCATTCTAAAGATAAAGATATCTCGATATTTTCATTTTCTGTTCATAATCCTTGACAATAATAGTAGGTGCTCTATCATAAAAGTATGAGAAAAATTTTTATTAGTCTTTTTGGCATATTTGCAAGTTTGGTACTCTTAACAGTTTCTCCAGCTTTTTCTTTCGCACAAACTGTTACACCTTCTCAGGATGCTCCTCAAGCAACAACTGTTGCTCAGGATAGTTCAAGTTCACAAACGGATGCTCCTACCCAAACAACACTTCTCACTCCTAACCAACAAAACTATGATAATCTTTCAAACCCTGGACTCCTTCCTGATTCACCGTTTTACTTTCTTAAACGGTGGGGAGAAAATGTCCAAACATTTTTTACCATTGATGATTACCAAAGAGCTCAATTGCAACTGCATTTTGCACAGGTTCGTTTATCAGAGGCAAAAGCAGAACTCCAAAAAAATAACACAAATTTAACAGATCAAATGCTCTCTGATTATAATAAAAATATTCAAGCGGTAAGTAATGCAACGCAAAAATTAGCTGCAGAAGGAAAAGAAGTAACAAGTCTTATTGATACTGTGAAAGACAGAGAACAGACCCGTCTTGCTGTACTCAATAAAGAACTTACGACGACAGTTGATTCAACAAAAAGACAGCAAATTCAGAATGCAATTAACTTTACTACTCGTCAATCTCAAACAAATATCAATAGACTTGTTAACGCATTGACCAATGCACCTAGCTACAAGCCAGGTGCAAACCAAACAATTTCAGGACAAGTGACTGTAGTAAGTACACCAAACTTTACTGTGCAGACTCCAAATAATAAGATCTTTACCTTTGCAACAGATAATACAACAGTATTTAAACAATATGGTTCTTCTGGTTCTGCCTCATTTACAAACCTTGCTGTAGGTACATTTGTTCATGTTGTTTTTCCAAGACAAACAGCAACTACTTCTGGTACTCCTACACCAAGTGTAACATCTACCCCAACTCCATCAACAACAACCCCTCTTGCAAAAGAGGTACTGATTGGTGTTCCACAAAGTCTCATTGTTCCATTAACAGGAACAATTGCTAACTTTGCTCAAGATAGTTTTACCTTGCAGACAGCAACTGGGGGAGTTTACACTATCCAAGTGAATATGCAAACAGTGTTCCATAGCAATAGAGATGATGCGACTGCTCATGCAATCCAAAATGGAACAATGGTGAGAGTATATGCAGTTCCTCAAACTGCAGCAAATACTTACCTTGCAAAAACTATTGATGTAGTACTACCTAAAAAACTATCAAGAACGGGAATGGTAACTGCAATTCAAGGATCAACAATTACTGTTGTAGCAAAGAACCAGAGCTCATATACATTTACTCTCACAGGCAACACAATCGTTCAAAAGAATGGTCAACCTGATTCTTCAGCAGATTTAGCAGTAAATCAGATGGTTACTGTATGGTATTATGGAAATCCAACTGACACAACTGGAACAGCAACGGATATCACTATTCGTGTTCCACGAGTTAGCAAAGTAAAAGTAGCTTTTCCACTGAAAGGAACAAATACAACCCCTACTTCCACAACCACACCTGTGGCAGCAACAGCGACAACTGCAGCGAGTAATCATTAAACCACTCTGGTAGGTGGTAGAATATATATCTCTTCATATACCTTTTAAAAAACATCTGTAGTATGATACTCTGGTAAAAGATATGCCTAAAGTAATTTCAAAAGACGGTACGGAAATTATTTATGAAAAAAGAGGAAAGGGTCCTAACCTGATACTAGTTGATGGTGCGTTTTGTTTTCGAGACTCCGGAACCACGCCAATGATGATGCCATTGCTTTTACAACATTTTACTGTGTATTCATACGATCGTCGAGGTCGTGGGGAGAGTGGGAATACACAACCATATCTTGTTGAGAAAGAAATAGAAGATTTGCAAGCTGTTGTCAAGGCTATTGCCGAGCCAACATACATGGTTGGATTTTCTTCTGGTGCTGCGTTAGCACTGCAAGCTGTTGCAAAGGGAGTAAAGGTAAAAAAACTTGCTCTTTTTGAGCCTCCCTATGTTGGTACGAAACCACCTGCAAATCTAATACAGCAACTGAACCAGATGATTGTGGATAATAAACGAAGTGATGCAGTCACCTATTTCCTAACAAAAATTATGGGAATGCCCGCCTTCTTTACTTATATCATGCGGTTAATACCAGGAGTATGGGCAAAAAATATGTCAGTAGCACATACTTTACCTTACGATATTGCCATTATGGGGGACAATAGCGTTCCTAAAGCTGCAGCATCTATTACTGTGCCAACAATTGTTATTACTGGAGTAAAAAGCGCTGAAAGCTTAAGAAAAGCTGTAGCGGCAGTAACAAAAATAATTCCAAATGCAAAACAAGTGGACATAGAAGGTATGTCCCATATGATCAAACCAAACCTTCTCCTCCCTGTGCTTCTAGAATTTTTTCAAGAATAGGAAACAGCTATTTTGTGTTTACGGGTACTTTATGCAGAATTGGACCTCGACCACTAAATGTCTCGTTGTGACTTCGTTTCATGAGATTATTAACAAGGTTCCAATAAAGTACTGTAATCAGCACTATGGATAATAGGATAATAACAATAGAGAGAGTTTTTTTACTAAGTAAAAATAATTTTTTCATCATTGTTACAAGAGACACCCCTAATAACAGAAAACAGGAGTGATACATCTTACTTGTTTCCTCACTAAGATTTATATTATTTTCTTCTGCAAGTTCTTCATTGAGAAGATAATACCAGCTATTTCCCCACATAAAGACTTCTCCTTAGTTCTACATACTTATAGAGCCGCAATAACAAAATATGAAACTGCTGCAAAAATTATTCCTCCAAAAAAAGGAGATGCTTTCCCTAAGATAAAAGGAACACTGATTATAAGTGCGAGCAGGACAAGTGATATTGTGAACAATATATCTGAATCAAAAAAATTATGTTCTTTCATATATTTATTTTTGCCACAAAAAAACCAGCCTTTTGGCTGGTCGTGCTGATTTTCTAGTTACTTCGTTTATTTTCTCAAAATGAGCATATTGTCTAGAAAATCAGCATAGGATACTCCTGGATCTGGAAGAAAAATAAGCGTTGTTGGAAGATTTGGCTTTATGTTTTGGTTCATGCGCATATGCTATACCTATTTCATGTGCTTGTCAATAAATTTCAACAATGGTGGTTTCTCTTCGTGTTCTCTTGCTATTTCACGGGCTCTACATGAACAGTAACGTCTGCAATGTGAGGCATATGATGAAGAAGTTCGTGTCTAACATTGCTTGCAATTGTGTGTCCCTTTTCAACAGTCAGGTTATGTTGTACTAAAATTGTCAATTCAACAAACAAAAAGTGGCCACTCCACCTTGCTCTTATGTCAGTAAATTTTCCGACTCCATCTATATGGTCTGCTGTATGTTGTATTTGATGAATCACTTCTTCATCAACACCATCCAGGAGTCTCACAAGTATTTCTTTTCCAGCTTCCCAAAGGGTATGTAATACAATGAGGATAATACCGATACCAACGAGTGGGTCAACAATTGTATATCCCAGCCAAGCGCCGATAACACCAATAATAACTGAAAGGCTTGCCAGTCCATCAATACGAGCATGTTGTCCATCGGCAACCAAGGCTGCACTATGGATTTCTTTACCTACCTTAATACGAAGGAGTCCAATAGTCTCATTTCCAACAAAACCAATAAGAGCAGCGAATAATACAATCCACAAGTTTTGTAAATGTTGGGGATGGATAAGCCGGTATGTTGCTTGATATCCTGCAATAATTGTTGTGAATAAAATAACAACGAGGATAAAAAGTCCTGCCAAGTCTTCTGCTCGTCCTAATCCATAGGCAAATTTCTGATTTGGTTTACGCTTGGATACTTGGAATGCAAACCATAAAGGAATAGCTGTTCCAGCATCACCAAAATTATGAATTGCATCAGTGAGCAATGCAACACTCCCTGAGAATAAAACAATAAGAAATTGAATACCAGAGGTAATAATAAAGCCTACCATAGACCATTTCAGTGCCCATAATCCTTTGTCACTTGTTGTGATTGACGGATCAATCGTTCCATGAGTGTGTTCCTCAGAGTGGCCTTTCATATGGTTGTGTGGCAGCTGTTTATGCATAGTTATTCATCTTCTCTATAGGGGTGGTCAGGTAATTTACTTTTCAGGTGATCCGCATAATACTCTGCTTCTTTAAGGAGTGCTGATAAATGTCTAAAACTTACTTTGTAGTAGATGACATTTCCATCTCTTCGTGATTTTACTAAATGTCTTGTTTTTAAATATTTTAATTGGTGGGAAATTGCAGATTCAGAAATATCGATAATGATTGCTAAATCTCGAACTGACATTTCTTGTTTCCTCACTGCGTAAAGAATCTTTGCTCGAGTTTCATCACCAAGTGCTTCAAATACTTGTACTACTACCTCAAGAAGAGGTTTTGGTGGTATTGCTTTTTCTCCTTTATGGATATGTTCTTTGTTAATTGGATCCATTGTGATATATGTATATATGAGCAGTTGCTCAGATATTGACATTCTATACTTATGTAGTTTAGATTGTCAATATTGGAAAAATAGTAAATACTTTTTGAGGGGTTGACAAACTAAAATTTAAAGTTTTATAATTTCCACAGATAGTTAGTTGCACCTCGTTAGGTGAGACTGCTGAAAGAATACAAGCTGCTGACCCCCCACGTCGAGAGACGGTCAAGGTCAGGACAGATTTTTCCGGAGTAAGGATTAATCCAAAGTAGCTTGCAATAGCTTAATTTCATTGATTTAGATTAGGTTAGAACGAATAGAGTAGTACGCATACGTCTTTCAGCAATAGTCGAAGCTCAACGAGAAGAGGTGTTAAGACGTCGCTAAACAAAAAGAGTTTATAAGAGATTGTAGATTATTTTTGTATGGTTCCTCTTAGATAATCCTCTTCTTTCAGGCGAACTTTCCAATATTACCTTTTACATAGGAGGTGTTTGTGATGAAAGAATTTTTCAAAAACGTTTATTATAAATATTTACCTCATCCACATGAGGTTGACTCTCATGCGGGGAGTGCTGTGTTAGATCCAGCCCACTTGGGTGATATCTATGGCGCATGGGGTACTATCCGAAAAGATGAACATCCATATCAGCATAAAGGACTATTAAAAAAACTTCTTGCGTTTTTAGTGATCATGGGTCCAGGGCTCATTGTTATGGTTGGTGATAACGATGCGGGAGGAGTTGCTACATACATGCAAGCAGGACAAAATTACGGCACTTCTCTTATGTGGACGCTCTTCCTTCTTATACCTGTTCTTATTGTGAATCAAGAAATGGTTGCTCGTCTTGGTGCTGTGACAGGTGTCGGACATGCTCGCATGATTATTGAACGGTTTGGAAAATTCTGGGGATTTTTCTCAGCAGGGGATTTATTTATTTTAAACTTTCTTACTATTGTCACTGAATTTATTGGTATTTCTCAAGGTGCACTTTACTTTGGAATTCCTCCATACCTGTCTGTTCCCTTATTTGCCACAATCCTTATTGCAACTGCACTTACTGGAAGCTTCAAACGTTGGGAGCAATTTATGTACGGCTTTATTGTCTTCTCATTTCTGGTTTATCCATTAGCTCTCATGGTTCACCCTCACTGGATGCCAGTTCTCCATGATACGTTTATTCCTGGAATAGCAGGAGGACTTAACTCCACCGTACTCCTTCTTATTGTGAGTATTGTTGGGACTACTGTTGCTCCATGGCAATTGTTTTTCCAACAGTCAAACGTTATTGACAAGAGAATTACTCCTCGCTGGCTTAAATATGAAGTAATGGATACCATTTTTGGATCATTTGTTACCGAATTTGGTGCTGCTGCCATGATCATCGTAACTGCTTTTGCATTTGCAGGAACAAAACTTACAGGACAGTTTTCAGATATGACAGGAGTCATTAGTGGTCTTGCTACAACATTTGGACATCAAGCAGGAGCTATGGGGGCAATAATTCTTATAGATGCTGCAGTGATTGGTGCTGCTGCAGTTACCCTTTCAACTTCATATGCATTTGGAGATGTATTTCGAATGCATCATTCACTCCATAGATCATTTAAAGATGCAAAATTCTTCTACATTTCTTATTCAGTCCTTGTTGTTCTTGCAGCAGCAATAGTGCTTATTCCTCATGCTCCTCTTGGGCTTATTAACCTTGCTGTACAAGCTTTAGCTGGCATTCTTCTTCCATCGGCCACTGTATTTCTTGTCCTTTTGTGCAACGATAAACATGTGCTTGGCCCTTGGGTAAATACAAAATGGCTTAATGCAATTGCAGGTATCATTATTGGAGTGTTAGTTATGCTCTCCTTTATTCTTGCTGCGACAACGCTTTTCCCAAATCTTGATGGAACTCAAGTAACTGTTTGGACCGGAAGTGCTCTTATTGCCGGGCTTCTGATAACAGGAGGATTCTATCTATTTAGTAAGAAAAAGACAGAGAAAAAAGAATTGATGTCTCTTGAGGAAAAAATGAATTGGAGAATGCAACCATTAGAGACATTACCAAAACCTGAATGGTCATTAACAAGAAAAATCGGTATGTATACGCTTCGAGGATACTTAGTTGTTGCTGCATTACTAATGATTATCAAAGTTGTACAACTTGCAACGGGACATTAAGTTAGGAATCTCTTATTGTGTTTTTTGAATAAAAAAGAGAAGTCGCATGAAGTATTTTATGGACGATACATTATCACTTCATTTAGATGCTGCAACGCTTCACGAAAAAGTGGAAGAACATCATCAGCGAGCTGCAATTCATAGAGCGTTAGGAAATAAAGAAAAAGAGGTAGAACATACACAAAAAGCTTATGAATTAGGTAAACAAGCAATGGAACTAACAGAAAAAGCACACCAAGAATTACAAAAAAGTATGGGAGATAACGAATAAACATCACTTCAACATATAAATCCTCTTAGCTATTGCAATATATGAAAAAATAGGAGCAAAATAGATAAGGAAGATAAATAAGGCATGATAAAAGAACTACTGCATAACACAAAGAAGAATTCTCGCAAATTTTTTCGCGTATTAGGGCCAGGATTAGTTACTGGAGCGGCAGATGATGATCCATCTGGTATTGCAACGTATTCTCAAACAGGTGCTCAATTTGGATATGGACAACTATGGACAGCAATTGCGATGCTTCCTTTAATGATTGCAGTTCAAGAAGCTTGTGCAAGAATAGGTATTGTCACAGGAAAAGGGATTGCTGCTGTAGTACGAGACAACTATAGTAAAAAGGTACTATATGGTGTCGTCGTTCTTGTTTTAATTGCAAACACAATCAACATTGGAGCAGACATTGGGGCATTAGCTGCTGCTGCAAATTTAATTCTTCCATTTCATTTTGTGATCTGGACACTCTTTTTTACGGCCTTTATTCTTACCCTTGAAATATTTACTAACTATTATGTTTATTCTCGTATCCTCAAATGGTTAGCCATAGCTCTTCTTGCATACCCATTAACTCTTCTTATTATTCATCTTCCATTTCAGACTATTGTAAAAGCAACGATTCTTCCTCACTTTGAATTTAGCTTTGCATTTCTTTTTATTATCACAGGTGTTCTTGGGACAACAATTTCTCCTTACTTATTTTTCTGGGAAGCGAACCAAGAAGTTGAAGAAGAGAAAGCACATCATGAACTGAATGCAGATGGAGAACCAAAAAATGTATGGAGAATAGTGAAAAACATGCGTATTGATAATGCGTTTGGTATGTTTGCTTCAGAGGCTGTCACCTGGTGTATTATTGTCGTCACTGCAACAGTACTGAATTCCCATGGAGTTACAAATATTGCAACCTCGGCAGATGCAGCAAAAGCATTAGAACCATTGGTACATACCTTTCCTAACTCTGGATATCTTGCAAAACTCATTTTCTCTATTGGCATTATCGGATTAGGACTTCTTGCTATTCCTGTCTTATCATGCTCTGCTTCGTATGCATTCTCTGAAGCATTTAGCTGGAAGGAAGGACTCAATTTAAAGCTCAAACGTGCACATGGATTTTATGGCGTTATCACTATTGCTACACTCATTGGCTTAATGATTAACTTTATTGGTCTTGATCCAATTAAAGCGCTTGTTGTAACGGCAGTGATTAATGGGGTTGTTGCGGTACCGCTAATTTTCCTTATTGCAAAAATAGCAGCAAATAAAAAAATTATGGGAGAGTATGCTAGTGGATGGCTTTCCCAAGTAGTAGTTTGGATAACCTTTATTTCAATGGGTGCTGCGGCAGTTGCGATGATTTTCACGTTAGGACACTAAAAGGAGATGCCTACTAGACAAGAGACTACCCGTCTGTTGAAAGGCAGAAGACGGTAATATACACATATGGCACACACATATACTAGACAAGGATTTCATAATATAATCCTTCCGAAGAAACATTCTTTTGTTTCAGATCTATTGGTGTTCGGAGTTCTTTTCTCCCTTCTCTATTTTATTATCATACTTTCAGTACAATGGCATGCTCCTGTTAACCAAAACTTTAGTATTGATCTTTCACCAACAAAACTCCCATATTATGCAGTGCTCTCAACAGGAAGAATGGCAATTGCCTATGTGATAGCTCTTCTTTTTAGTTTTCTCTATGCTCGTATTGCAGTCATGAGTCGAAGAACAGAAGGAATCATGATTCCAATACTTGATGTGTTGCAAAGTATTCCGATCCTTTCGTTTATGCCAGGAGTTGTTCTTGGGTTGGTTGCATTATTTCCTCACACGAACCTTGGTTTGGAACTTGCAGCAGTTATTCTTATCTTTACTTCCCAAGCGTGGAATATTACGTTTGGCTTTTATCAAACGCTTCTTACTATTCCAGAGGAGTTAAAAGAAGTAGCTTTCATAAACCATTTAAACTTTTGGCAACGATTTACTCGTTTAGAAATTCCTTCAGGAACAATTTCTATTATTTGGAATTCAATGATGAGTTGGGCAGGAGGGTGGTTTTTTCTGATGGCATCAGAACAATTTACCTTAGGGACGAAAAGTTTCCAACTCCCCGGCATTGGATCATATCTACAAGCTGCTGCAAATCAAGGGAATATCATTGCGTTGCTGTTGGGACTCGGGACTCTTATCTGTGTTATTGTGCTTCTGGATCAGCTCCTGTGGCGTCCACTTGTTGCGTGGGGAGATCGATTCAAATTAGAACAAAATGAGTCCGATGAAAAGCCTCATTCGTGGTTTTTATCACTTCTTCTGCAATCACGGATTTTGACTTTTTTGGAAAAGGTACTTTTTATACCTCTTGTGACACTTATCGATTTGGTGTTTAGTAGTGGAGACAACAAACAGGAATTGGTAGAACCAATGCATATAAGGAAACAAACGGTTCCAACAAAATCTATTGCCACTGCATTCTTGCTATTCGTATGTGTCGTGTTATTTGTTATAGGGGTTATTGTGACATTGGGTATTGTCAAACAAATTAGCTCACTTGAATGGAAAATGATTGGAACAGGAGCTGTGGTGACTCTCCTTCGGACTATGTCAGCTCTCCTGATATCTCTCCTCTGGACTGTTCCTGTTGGAGTTACGGTTGGCCTGAATCCAAAATGGGCAAAAAGGGTGCAGCCAATTATCCAAATGACAGCCTCAGTTCCTGCAACAGCACTTTTCCCTGCATTACTCTTGCTTCTTTTGTTTCTTCCAAGTGGATTAAATATTGCTGCTGTCGTCTTAATGCTTCTGGGAACGCAGTGGTATGTACTATTTAATGTGATTGCAGGGGCAATGGCAATTCCTAATGACCTTCGGGAAGCAACGACAATCTATCAAATTAGAGGATGGAACAGATGGCGATACTTAATTCTCCCTTCTATTTTCCCTTATCTTGTTACCGGAATGATTACTGCAACAGGTGGAGCGTGGAATGCAAGTATTGTCTCTGAGTATGTCACTTTTGCAGGGAAAGTACATCAAACAGTAGGGCTTGGAGCGACTATTGCTGAAGCTGCAAATACGAATAATTTTCATCTACTACTTATTAGTACCATAACCATGGCTATTCTTGTTTTTACCATTAATCGTTTTTTCTGGCAGAGAATTTACCGTCTTGCGGAAAGCAAGTATCATTTTGAATAATCTATATATGGAGTCAAACAGTTTATTACAAGCAAAGCATATCCATAAATGGTATGGAGATGGAAAAACAAAAAAAGTAGTACTTGATAATCTAAACCTTTCTGTTCATGAAGGTGAATTTGTTGCACTCTTAGGTCCATCAGGTTGCGGAAAGTCAACATTTCTTCGCATCCTTGCCGGTCTTATTCCTCCTTCTACAGGACATGTTATGGTGAATGGAAAGTCTCTTGCTGGACCGAACCACTATGCTGCAATTGTTTTTCAAAACTTTGCGCTTTATCCGTGGCTTACTGTTCGCGAAAATGTTTCTCTTGGTCTTATTGCAAAAAATATTTCAAAAGACGAAAAAGAAAAAAGAATAAAAGAAGTTATTGAGATTATTGGCTTGAAAGGATTTGAGGAAGCATTTCCAAAAGAGATTTCAGGGGGTATGAAACAGCGAGTTGGCTTTGCGCGAGCACTTGTTGTTCAGCCTGAGATACTATTCATGGATGAGCCTTTTTCTGCTCTTGATGTCTTAACCGCAGAAAATTTACGCCATGAGTTGCTTTCTTTATGGCTTGAGAAAAAGATTCCAACCAAAACAATTGTGATGGTAACACACAATATTGATGAGGCAGTTAGTATGGCTGATCGAATGTTTGTTCTTTCAGCAAATCCGGGAAGGTTTCGGGTGGAAGTACCAGGCTTATCAGTTGAAAAACGAAAAACGAAAACTCCAGAGAGGTTACAGCTTGTTGATAGTATTTATCAAATCATGACAAATCCACATGTCAGTCCTGCAAAGCTTATTCATGGAGTGCAAGAACTTTCGGTTGCAGAAGAAAAATCTGCGTATCAAGTATTACCGCTGGTAAGCATTCATACAATGAAAGGATTCTTAAAGGGTATTGCTGCGTTTGGTGGTAAAGTAGATCTCCATTCGGTTCAAAACACTGTTTCAGTTGCAGAAATGCTTCATTTAACCAGCCTTATTGATATTCTAGGCTTTGGTGGCATTGAGGGAAATAAAATACTTTTAACAGAAGTTGGTCTTGCATTTGCTAATGCGTTGCAAGAGAAAGCAAGAGAAATTCTTCGTACACAAGCAGAAGGAAATATCGTCCTTATCCAATATATTATAAAACGTTTACAAGAAAGCCCACATCATACTATGGAGGAAAGAGAGGTTATAGAACACTTAGAGCAATATTTCCCTACAGAAGATGCAATGCTTCAGTTTAGAGCAGCAATCGATATCGGTTCCTATACCCAACTTTTCTCCTATAATCATCGCTCAAAGAAGCTGATTTCCCTTGTATAATAGAAAAGCTATATGCATGATGTTCCCGAAAAGAAACAAAAGCCATTCATTGTCCGTTTGATTTTTGCTGCTCTTGTTATCATTGTTTGTTTTTTCTTGGGATATGGAGTCTATTATTTGAATTCACTCCAGCAATTTATTACAGCAGCAATGAACCAACGTGTTTCGGTGAAAAATGTAGCCAATGTCACATCGTTGCCTAACCAGACGAATATCCTTTTGCTGGGAAGCGATAACGATCAGAAATTTACGGGTAATCCCTTAACGCAAACCATGATGGTAGTCCATATCGATTACGCTAAAAAAGAAGTAGATATGTTCTCTATCCCACGAGATCTTTGGGTGAAAATGCCTGATAGGCAAACGTATGGTAAGATAGACCAAGCTGCTGAGTATGATGGGATTCCAAGTGCAATTAAAGTGGTTGAGCAAACCTTTGGCGTCCCTATTGATCATTATGGTTGGGTAGGCCTCTATGGTTTCATTCAAAGTATTGATATGATTGGAGGAATAAATTTGCAGGTAGTTCATCCGGTTTTGGATAACTCCTATCCAACAGATATCAATAGCTCAAATCCGTACGGATATCAACGCCTTGATATCCAAGCTGGCATGCAACATATGACAGGGGAACAAGCGCTTCAGTACGTGCGTTCTCGGCATGAAGATCTTATTGGGGATTTTGGACGCACACAACGACAAAGACAGTTGCTCTTAACGTTGAAAGATACACTCCTTCACTCAAAATCATCCTTTGCGAAACTGCCAAGCATTTTACAAAGTCTGAATGGACAGATGAAAACTGATATTTCTCCAGCTTATGGGGCACAACTTGGTTTGTTCTTTTTGACCAATAAGAATGTAACAGTAAAACAACTGACGCTTTCTCCTCCAACCTATTCGACAGTAGGGAATTCTACTGATGGACAAAGCATTGTTATTGCAGACGCTTCTCAATCAGCAACATTAGTGACACAAATTTTTGGGGAAAATGCTGGAGAAGTAACCCTGAAGAGTCTATCGAATGAGGAGGGAATAGCGCAATGAGAAAACGAAGATTACTCTTCTTAAGTATTGTGTCATGTGTTCTTGGTTTTCTTGTTGCGTTTTTCCAAACGCACCAAGGAGGCCAAACAATGGCTACTTTTAGCACAAAAAATATTCCTCCAACAGATGTCATTGTTCTTAGTAACCAAGGAGATATCTATCAAGTATCACATCAAGGTAGTGCACAAATTACCCATGGGCAACATCTCATCGAGCCCGTAAAAATTGGAAATACCTTTGCAGCCATTGAAAAAACAACAAACTATGCTTCTTTACTGATGTTTGATCAACAAGGGAATATCATAAAAACACTTTTTAGCGGAAATAACGATACTATCGATACGATGAGTTGGATCACAGATCCTGCTGCGAGTCCTGCTCAAAACAGAATTGCCTACGTATCTGATAAAGATAAAGCACAAACCAATGTGCCAGACAATGCGTTGTATGTATTAAACCTAGCAACTGGAAAATCAACCAATGTCGCAAAACCCAGTCCGTACTCGGGAGGACTTGCTCATCCTTTGTTTAATCCAGTTAATAGCAATATTATCCTTTATGATTATTATCAATATGATCCTCAAACATTAATGCCATATTCAACGATCGAACAGTTTGATAATACAACGGGACTGATAACAACCTTAACCTTTGAAAATCAAAATGCATATCAAGCAGCATTCTCACCTGATGGGAAGCAGCTTCTGTTTTTAGGAAGGAATGATGGATCAACTAGCGTGACACTATATATTGCTGATTTTGATAGTACAAGTGGGCTTTCAAATATCCGTACATTACTATCAGGCGATCTTGCGTATCCAGCATTTTCTAACACGAAAAACGTCATTTATTATTTGCAAGCACAAGGAAATAGTGGATATAACTTAATGAATGCAACAATACAAAACAATAAACTCAGCAATATACAAACAGTAGTCTCAGGTAATATATTGCTTGGTAACTCATCGTATGCAATTCTTAAAAAAGAATAATATTACTTTAGATTAAGATCCACATTCATTCAGTACACCCTCTTTGCTTGTGATAAGAACCGTTGAATTGTATATCTTACATGATCATTTCCCTACTAAAAAAACTAAAGTTATGTTATAGTAAGCAAAAGCATTAACTCTTCATGAAATCTTCATTATGGACGGTGCATACTATGAATATGAAAATTTTGATTATTGAGGACGAAGAAAGACTGGCAAAAAATCTTAAAAAAGGATTCAAACAACAAGGCTATACAGCGTACAGTTTTTCTTCTGCCGAGGATGCAGAGCTTTTTATCTCTCGAAATCAGGATAGTATCGATATGCTTTTGCTTGATTTTATGCTTCCAGGTAAGAGCGGAGTAGAACTATGCAAAATGTTACGGAGGCAAGGATTAACGATACCTGTTCTTATGCTCACCGCAAAAGATACACCTGAAGATATCATTACAAGTCTTGATGCTGGTGTTGATGATTACCTCACAAAGCCCTTTTCATTTGATATTCTTTTTGCTCGTATACGTGCATTGGTGCGTAGATCTCATAAAGCACAAAATATTACTTCAGAATTGCGTATTGGTGACCTTATCCTTAATACAGCAATGAGAAAAGTTCTCTATCAAGAAAAAGAACTTATATTAACGCTTAAAGAATTTAATCTTCTTCAATACCTTATGGAACATCCAAATACTGTTTTAGAAAGAGAACAGATATTAGAAAAAATTTGGGACATTAATTTTGACTCATTTTCTAATGTGGTAGATGTACATGTTAAAAATATTAGAAAGAAGTTAAAGGAGGTAGGATATGAAAACATTTTGGAAACGATTCGTGGTGTGGGTTATCAACTTAAAAAATAATCCTTTCACATCGACGCAATTACAACTAACAATTATTTATACGCTCGTTATTGTAAGTGGGATCTTATTCTATCTCACCCTTCTTCACAGAGAGTTTACAGAGGAAGCAGTGATAATTTCAAATGAAATATCCAATCCTACTGATTCTCGAAGGCAAAGGTTTATAAACAGAGCAACAAGATTAGCAACATTAACATTATATAGTATCCAGCCTGAAGATGTATTCATGTTTTTTGTAGTAATTGGTATTAGTTATGTCCTTGCTGGTTTTGGAATCAGGCCTCTCAAAAAAATTGTTGAGAATCAAAAAAATTTTTTAGCAGAAGCTTCTCATGAGCTTCGTACTCCTCTTTCTATCATCAAAGCAGATTTAGAAATATTTTTACAACAAAATATCAAAGATTTTAAGAGTCAAAAAGATCTTTTACTGCAAAGACAAGCTGCTGGAAGAGCTAATCGTAATGAAATCGAGAGAATTCAGCTTATTTTAGACAATTTACTCTTTTTATCTCGTAACGATACATACCAAGAAACATTTATTACTATTCCTTTCCTTCTGGATAGTGTCATAGATCAGGCAATTATACGGATGCGTTATATAGCAGATAGAAAGGAAATAGAACTTATTGTTAAAAAGTTGCCAAAAGTCTCTTTATTAGGAGATTCGATACGTATGGAACAGGCTATAGTTAATATATTAAAAAACGCAATTAAATACACAAATAAGGGGGGGAAAATAATAGTCAGTAGTAGAAGAGAAAAAAATAATGTAAGCATTGTAATTTCGGATACAGGTGTAGGAATTTCAAAAGAAGATCTCCCCTATCTGTATCAAAGATTCTTTCGTGGAAATAATAAAGGTAAGCAGACGGAAGGTATAGGGTTAGGGCTTACCATAACAAAAATGATTTTAGAAAAACATAATGGAAACATTCACATAGCAAGTGAGCTCGGGAAAGGAACAACGGTAACTATAAAACTACCTCTTCATACATCTGCACAAGCTTTACCTTCAAATTAAACAAGAAATACAGTATTTTCTTCACATAATCTTCATCATGAATATGTAATGCTATTTCTATGAAAGAAAACAAAAAAGAAAGAAAAAGAGCAAAGGTTTCCTTACGAAAGTTTCTGATTGCAACGTCGTTTATCGTGATTCTTGTCCTCTCTCAGGTCCCAAGTGCACAAGCTTTTGGCGGACAAGATATGCGAAATTTTTTGGGTTCTGTGATGAACGTTGTCTTTCAAGGGAAGACTCCTTATGAGAGTACAAATACATTGGTAGTGAATGCGTCAAAACCTCAAACAAGAGCGGTAGAAGGAATAAGTATTGATCCAGACGCGTTTGCAGCACTTCAACAAAAAGTAGGGAATCTGTCATTACAAATAAGCTCCCTCAATCAAGCACCTTCTCAAAATGCCTTAGTTGTAGATACAGCCGGAGTAAATCTTCTTCGAAATTCTTCTTTTGAGGCAGGCGGAACTGGAAGTATTCCCTCACAATGGAATACTCAGCTTGATTCAAATTCTGGGAATACCTTTATTTCTCAAGAGGGAATTCATTCAGGAAGCTATGGACTTAAGTTTGTTGGTGGAGGAACAGGTAATTTTGGTATTTCTCAACCTAACACAAAAACAACTCCACAGAGAACATATACACTTTCTGCATGGGTAAAAAATGTCAATGCTTCTAATGCAACCTTCCGTATTGGGTTTTGGGATGAACAAAATAATAAAGAGGGTTCATTTAAAAATATAACAATATCTGGAACAAAAGATTGGTATAGGATTTCAACAACAGTGACTACGGGAGGACTTATTACTGATAGCAAAAATTATTATCCAATGTTCCAGGTTCAAGGACTAACAAGTGGAGCTGTATATCTTGATGATGTTATGTTAACAGAAGGTAGTGTGTTAACTACGTATAATTCTGCTCAAGCGAATGCTGGGACAAACTCAAGTGCACTTGGAGATGGGGCAGTTTTGGGTTCTACGGGTGGTGATTTGTATCCTGCTCAATCAGGCGTTGGTCAACTTGGTACATCAAGTAATAGATGGTCAGCCCTTAACTTAACAAAGGCTACTATAGATAATAATGGTAATCTCAATCTTTCAGGTGGATTAACAATTGGTGCATTAGGATCGGGAATATTACATAGTAATGGCTCTGGTAGTATTACCTCCTCAGCAACAAATCTTGCTTCTTCAGATGTCACAGGGACGCTTCCTGTTGGTAATGGTGGAACCGGAGTAACGACAACACCAACAAATGGACAGGTATTAATTGGAAATGGTAGTGGATACAGTCTAGGAACTCTTACTGCTGGATCTGGAGTAACTATTACAAATGCTGCAGGAGGTATTACCATTGCAGCAAGTTCAGGCTCTGGCGCATCTTTCTCAACACTCAGTGGGGGTACAAATACAGGCGCAGCTATGATAGTTGGAACAGGGGCATCACTTACGACTTCTGGTTCTGGAACAATTAATGCAACAACAGTGAACGGATTAACTGTAGCGAGTGGAAAAACATTAACTGCAAATAACTCACTTACCCTTTCAGGCACTGATGGTACAACCATGACGTTCCCAACTGCGAACGATACCGTTGTTGGTACCGGGGCGACACAAACATTAACAAACAAAACACTAACAGCTCCAACAATCAATGGAACAGTCGCAACGACAGGATTAACACTGCCTGCCTTTACTGCCAGTGGCAATATTACTGGTTCAGGTTCTCCAACCATTTCAAGTTTCGGTGCAATTAATGGTCTTACCCTTACGGCAAATGCAACAGGGTTTGGGATTGCTGGTGGAACAACAGCTAAAACATTAACAGTCAGCAATACCTTAACCTTAGCAGGTACCGATGGAACAACCATGACATTCCCAACGGCAACCGATACGGTTGTTGGTATCGGAGCAACCCAGACATTAACAAATAAGACATTAACAGCTCCAGCCATCAATGGAACAGTAACAACGACTGGGTTAACCCTGCCTGCCTTTACTGCTGGCGGGAATATTACGGGATCTGGAGCACTGTCAGTTACTTCCGGAGGAGCAACAGCCCTCACCCTTGATGCAGGAGGAGCAGCAGGAATCAATATTGGGACAACAAATGCAAATGGTGTGACAATCGGACGATCAGGCGTGACAACAACCGTGAGTGGTCCGCTTGCGACATCCAGTACCGTCAATGGGTTAACCTTAACCTCTGCAGCAGATGGTTTTACCGTTGCAGGAGGTACAACATCCAGAACATTAACCGTTACTGGTGCAAACATTACAGTTGGTAGTACTATTCAGCCAACATCTGCTGGAGTGCTTGCAGTCCAATCAAATGGTGCTAATGCTTTGACATTAGATGCAGGAGGAGCAGCTGCTGTCAACGTTGGTAATACCAATGCAAATGCTCTTAATTTCGGTAATGGTACAAATAATCCAAATTATACCTTTAACGGTACAGGTACCTTCTCAACATCAACTGGAGCGAACAATCTTAATGGGAATACAACAATTGCTGCAAATAGAACATTAACACTTACTTCTGGAACGGGAACAATTACCCAAAATTATTCAAACACCACAGGTACGGCAACAACATTTAATGTGACAAACAGTAATGCAGCAGCAGGAACAAGTGTGAATGGGCTTTCTGTTGCAATGGTTGGTACTGCACCATCAAGTGGAACCAATACCAATACTGGTATTAATTTTGCCAATGTAAGTGCAGTTGCAAATAATACATTTAATGCGCTTACCTTTGGTACTGGGTATACAAACTTTGTCACATCACCAAACATTAATGTTACCTCAGGTGGTGTTATTACTGGCGCAGGAAGTTATAACGGCGTGACTCTCTCCTCGACTGCTGTACAGCCAGCAGTTGCGGGAGCATTTACATTCCAATCAACAGGTGCAAATGCAGTAACGCTTGATACCGGAGGAGCGGCGGGTGTTAATATTGGTACTACCAATGCAAATGCTATTACCTTAGGTGCAAATACTACAGTATCAGCAAATAAGACATTAACACTGGCTTCTGGAACGGGAACAGTTACTCAAAATTATTCAAACACCACTGGTACAGCAACAACATTTAATGTGACAAACAGTAACGCAGCAGCGGGAACAAGTGTGAATGGACTTTCTGTGGCAATGGTTGGTACTGCACCATCAAGTGGAACCAATACCAATACTGGTATTAATTTTGCCAATGTAAGTGCAGTTGCAAATAATAACTTTAACGCACTTACCTTTGGTACTGGATATACGAACTTTCTCACATCACCAAACATTACAATTACATCAGCGGGTAATATAACAGGCGCTGGAACCATTGGATCAGGTGCAATTACGGTTACATCAACTAGTGCGAATGCATTAACAGTTGGAGCGGGTGGATCATTGAATCCTGTACTTCAAGTTAATGCTAGTACAGCTTCTGTTGCGACTGGTTTATCAGTAACAGGAGCCGCGACAGGAGGCACGACAGCCCTTGCTGCAATTGATTCAGGTGCCAATACGAATCTTACTTTAGATGGAAAAGGAACAGGTACAGTAGGTATTAATACTATTTCCGCAACTTCTGGTCTTGTTACCATTGGTAATTCAACATCTAATGCAGGAGCAACGGTTAATGGTCCATTGACTGCAACAGGATTTATTAAATCAACTGGATCAACTGGAATCGGTTATGGAGCAGGAGCAGGAGGTACTGTTACACAACTTACTAGTAGATCAACAGGCGTTACGCTTAATAAGACAACAGGTCAAATAACTCTCTTTTCAGCAGCAGGGTCAGCTACAGCAACTTCATTTACTGTTACAAACAGTACAGTTGCAGCAACAGATACGATCCTTTTGAATCAAAATTCAGGAACTAATCTGTATGAGCTATTTGTAACAAATATAGCAGCAGGAAGTTTCCAGATTACTTTTCTCACAACCGGAGGAACTGCAGTGGATGCTCCTGTGATAAATTATACTGTTGTTAAAGGATCCAGCAACTAAGTTAGTGCTTAACAGTACTTGGAATATAATTTATTTAGTTATTGCTCTATTAATAGAAGAATTTAATAGACTATAAACTGCTACTTCGAGAGCAGTATTAATGGTAATGCAATACAATTTATGATAAAGTAAAGGTTATGAACGATACGATTCCACACCTTAGTAATAGAAAAGTAAAGTTTCTGGTTTCTGCAAAGATATATTATATTGTTGCAGTAATTCTTACGTTGATAGGTCTCGGAGCGGGTGGATATTTCTATTATCAATATCAACAAAACTTACCAAAAAATGTTATGCAAAGAAATCAAGAAGAAGCAAAAAGATTAGCAGCTGAAGTAGGAAAATTCATGCTTTTGCCAAATGATGAGCTTCCAACGATTGCAACGGTGACAGATGTCTCAAAATTAAATAATCAAATCTTTTTTAAATTTGCAAAAAATGGGGATAAGGTACTTATCTTTACAAAATCACAAATGGCAATTCTCTATAGTCCAAGTGCTCACAAAATTATCAATGTTGGTCCAGTTAATGTAGGAGCACAACCAAATCAAGCTCCTCAAGCAAAAATTGCAATTCTTAATGGGACTGTAACTGATGGATTAGCTGGAAAAGAACAGACGAGTCTTCAAAGTACATTTCCAGGGGCAAGTATTGTCAAAACAGGGACTGCAAATAATACTGATTATGCAAAAACAATAGTCGTCGTATTTAATCCTCTTGCAAAAAGTGCCGGACAAGCGTTAGCAACTTTCTATAACGCAACAGTTACCAATCTCCCAAGTACAGAGAGTCCTCAAGATGGGGTGGATATCCTTATTATTCTTGGAAAGGACAGGCTAAATAGCGCTCTAGCACCATCACTTTCACCAGTACCGACAAAGCCTGCATCTGTATTAAATAGTACGGATACGAAGAAATAGTGCGTGTAAGAAGAAAAATTCAAACAGGACAAATAATTCTTCATTAGTCTTGAGGTACTTCACAATAATTCAAAACTTTTTTACAATAAGCTAGACCTATGAAATTTTTGCCATTGAAAAGAAAAATACCTATTCCCGTTTTTGTGCTTGGACTCGTGAGCTTTTTCAATGATATTGCTTCAGAGATGATTTATCCAATTGTTCCGATTTTCCTTACGACTGTTCTTCACACATCAATTCCTATCCTTGGTTTTATTGAAGGGTTTGCTGAGGCAACTGCAAGCATTACAAAATACTTTTTTGGAACATACTCAGATTATCTAAAAAAAAGAAAAATCTTTGTGACTCTTGGGTATTCATTTGGGGCTGTCTCAAAACTGCTTATTGGTTTAGCTTATGCATGGCCCTTTGTTCTCTTTGCTCGCTTTATTGACAGACTTGGAAAAGGACTGCGTACTGCACCACGGGATAGTTTACTTTTGGAGAACACCACACCAGAGAATAAAGGATTCATTTTTGGATTTCATAGAGCGTTTGATAGTCTTGGGGCAGTGATTGGACCACTCCTTGCTCTTGTTGCCTTGTATTTATTAAAAGATAACCTTCGTCTTACTTTTTTTCTCGCATTTATTCCAGGAGTGATTGCTGTTTGCATTTTAGTAGTTCTTGTCAAAGAGAAAAGACAAGTATTGGTAGAGGAGAAAAGAGAGTTTGTCAAAATTGACTGGAAACTATTGCAACCAAAACTCAAACTGTTTCTTGTTATAAGCTTCATATTTGCTTTAGGGAACAGCTCAGATACTTTCCTTCTGTTATATGCAAAAAATTTGGGGTTAAGTACAATCTCTGTTGTTTTAGCGTATGTGCTCTACAACCTCTCCCAAACGATATTTGCAACACCTGCTGGATATTTATCAGATACACTAGGAGCACGAAAAATTTTTTCTGGAGGACTTCTTGTTTTTGCACTCGTATATGCTCTCTTTGGATTAGTGAACAATCCAGTATGGCTTTGGATACTATTTCCTCTTTATGGTGTCTATATCGCAGCAACTGATGGGGTATCGAAGGCATATATTTCAGAGTTTATTACTCAAAAAGAGTCTGGTACGTTCTTTGGTGCTTATTATACCCTTACTGCTGTTGGAACATTTTTCGCTTCAGTTATTGGCGGAATACTATGGAGTAGGATAAATCCTTCAGCTACGTTTTTTTATGGAAGTATCATGGCACTTTTTGCATTTGTTGTTCTCTTCCTATTTCGACAGAAAATAACGAAATAATAGATATATCAAAAGAAATCAGAGTCTTTTCTCTACCAGATGGTGTCGGATGACAATAGAAATGTCACTCCTCTGTTGCTTTTTCTCGAGCTGTGCTTTTGCAACAAGCCTCTAGATCAACCTATTACCTTTTGTGAATCCCATCTGTTTCAGCCAAAAAAAAGTTTTTTCCATCAAAAAGAATTTTTAGATATGCTCCATTATCGATTGATCCCGAAGGAAAGTCTGTATATCTTCCTGCTCCAAGTTCAACAAGAAGAGGTCTTATAACACCAGAATGTGTAACGACAAGTATATTCTGTCCAAAAAACTCTTTTCCAACTTTTCTTAGAAAGCGAGTAACTCTTTTCATAACTTCTTGATTACTTTCAAAACTCTGATCATACTTATATTCTAGTATCTGTTTGTCCGTGAAAGTAGCAAAAAGTGTATGCATTTTGTGCAAGTAATCTGTACTTTTTCCTTCTAGAGAGCCAAACTCTCTTTCTTTTAGGCTGTTTGTTGCTTGAAGTTGGACATTTTTCTTTGCAAGAAGTATGTTTCCAGTATCCTTTGCTCGACTTAAGTTTGAAGAGAAAGCTGAGGAAAATATAATAGAGTTTAGTTTCAGAGATAATGCTTCAGCTTGTTTTATGCCCCTTTCATTAAGGTGAATATCGCTACTACCTTGTATTTTTTTTGTAGTGTTCCAATCGGTTTCTCCGTGACGCACAATGTAAAATGTTGTATATTTGTTTTGAGAAATAGATGCTAACATAATAAAATCAATAGTACCCTCATAAACCCGGTCTTCTGGAGGAAGAGAAAGGTTTTGATTTTAGACCTTTACTATCATATGAAATTAATGTATCCAATGTCGAGATCAATCTTTTATAAGAACTGTTCCTTTTTTTAGGATCAAATGAAAGATTAACTAATAATTGTTCTAGTAAAGGAGATTGTTCTGGTCTATACTGTGGAGACATTTGCACTGCTTGTCTTAACTCTCCAATATTAAGTCTAGTTTGGTCATTTTTTGTAGATTCTAGAAGTGGCTGAAATCCCCAACAAACTTGTATAACAGTACATGCTGTAGAGTATCTATCAGCTGCTTCTCCATCTATTGTGCCAACTTGCATTAATTCAGGAGCATGTATCGTTACCCCAGGAACGTTCGGTAAATAAAATGTACTCTTCGTTGTTGCTGCTCGAGCATAATCGTTTTTGACTTTTTTCAGGGATGGGTTGCCTAATAGAGAGAGATCATAATCAAACAATACCAATCTTTCACTGTTTGAATCATAAATTACATTATCAGGATGGCCGTCTAAATGTGCAATTCCGCTTTTATTAAAAAAACCAGTTGCTTCTAATAGTTTTTTTGAAATTGTATATTTCTCAATTGATGATAATGACCTATCCTGATTGTTTAGTAGTTCCTTTAAACTTACGCCATTGACATACTCTATTATCAAACGATGCTCAGCGTCATTGATGTCCACTAACTTTGGAAACACAAGAGGTTTATTTCGAGCTTTACCTCTTACAGAGCTTGACAATCTACGATAAACTTCTGCCTCATGTTGAAATCTAGCCGGTCTTCCACTGTCTTTTATAAGTACCTGTTGATTATCTAACATTCCAACATAAACACAGGCTCTTTCAGGTTGATATTGAATTGTTCTAGTAATTTCTACCTTCATACATTAAATAAACTTAAGTAGAATCTTTGCGTTATCAGTTGCATTTCTATATGCTCAAGTAACTGATTATTCCTCTCTATAAGAGAGCCTTAAGAATTTAAGAACATCGCGAGAATGTATCTCAAATTTCTTTCCACATTTGTAGCAAATAAGGATTGCTCTCACGCGGTATATATTATAGGCTATTTTTAAGTGAATGTCGATAGATGAGGATAATTTTAGTCGTCATATGTATATATATCCCATCAGTTGAGTCTATTTCATTATTTTAATAAATAATATATATTAGAATAGAGACCTGTAAGTATAGCTATAATGACGTGACAACGTGTGTTTTTTTTAATTTTCACGCTTGACTTTCTACCAGACGGTTGACAAAACAGGTCATATTAAGTACATTGAAGATATGTTTACTCTTCCAGATCTCCCATACGATTATGATGCCCTTGCTCCTTTTATTAGTAAAGATATTCAATATCTCCATCATGATAAACACCATAGGGCTTACATAGATAATCTCAATAAAGCGCTAGAAAAATATCCAGAATGGCAAGAAAAAAGTATTGGAGAAATTATCAAATCGTTAGATCAGATACCTGAAGATGTAAGAACGACTGTACGAAATCATGGAGGAGGTCATTATAATCACTCTATGTTTTGGAAGATGATGGCACCAAAAAAAGGAACAGGCCAAGAACCATCAGGGACACTCTTAGATAAAATACAGCATACATTTGGTGATCTTAAGACATTCAAAGAACAATTTAGCCAAGCTGCGGTAAAGATCTTTGGAAGTGGATGGGAGTGGCTTGTATGGGACAATGGGGAGGTAAAGATGATGAGTACTCCCAATCAGGATTCACCATTAACGCAAGGGAAAATTCCACTTCTTGGACTTGATGTATGGGAACACGCATATTATCTTCAGTATTACAATAAACGACCGGATTACGTAGAAGCATGGTGGAATGTCGTTAATTGGGATGATGTTGCAAAAAGGTTAGATGAGGCTGCCAAATAATACAAAAAGCTCCACGAAATCCATGTTATTTTCTCATCATTAAAGCTAGTTTCTCAACAGTATTGTAATTTCGTATCGTTATATCTTGATAGACTTTTTTTGTAATTAATTTAGGAAAGCCGCTCTTGGTCAGTCCATCCATTTTTGTAGACATAAAGACAACCCCTGGTCCTTTTTCAATAAAATCAATTCCTTCCTTCAACTGCACTTCTTGGATAATATCTTCTGGAACAGACGGACTTTTTATAAATGCAATGTATTTTTGCAAATCATTCTTTGTCCAACTGTCTGGTATATGTTTGATGATATCTTCTAAGTTTTTATCAGAGATAACAACAGTTTTAATGGCAAAAAAAGTTTTTAATAATAATGCATCGATTTGTTTTGTGAGTTGTTGTATGTCAGTTTCATCAGACTCAAAGAGAACGTTTCCACTGTTAATAAATGTTGATACGTTACGAAATCCTGCTTTTCTCATTGATTCTTGAAGCTCCGCCATTCTTACTGTGCTTTTTCCACCAACATTTATTCCTCGTAATAAAGCAAGGTATTTCATATCAATAGTGTATCATTTGCTGAGATAAAATTCAGTTAATCGTGGTCTTCATGACTTTCTTTTCTTAGGAGGAAGAACTTTATCTCCTTCTTCACGGGCTACATTGAGTGCGACAGCAATTGCTTGTTTTCTACTTTTCCACTTTCCCTTGGTTTTGTGTTCGTGTAGTTCTTCTTCGACTAGTTGTTTCGTCTTTGGTCAATACTTTGCCATGTTTCTATGCTGTTACTTAGTAACAGCTAGAGTTAGTAAAGATGTAAAGAAGGTGAAAGAAAAATCATGAGTAAAGAAGAACAGAGTGAGATATATGATATATTATCTCAAGGAGAGGAGGTGATATGCATGAAACAGAATAGTGCAATAGGAGGAGGGATATATGGCATTGCTTTTTTTGGAGTGCTCGTATACTACTTACAACATGCAACATCTTTTTTGCTTGGAATTATAGGGATTTTTAAAGCAATTTTTTGGCCTGCTTTCCTTATGTATAGGGTATTTGAGCTGTTAAAAATGTAGACATTTTTTGAAGAGACTGCTTTTTGAAATGGTTTGGTGCTTGCTTGCAATTACCAAAATTCGTTGTTACAATGGCCATCCAAAATACAAAACGTATGTCTGTCCTGCCCATCCTTTATAATACGCTGAGGAAAAAAAAAGAACATTTCTCAAAGAAGAAACACTCGTCAAGAAAATTTATCTCAAATATCTGGCGTTTACTCCTCATTTCTTTTAAAGAAGACAAGATTCTTTTTATTTCATATTTTAGTACAGCCGCTTTGGGTGCATCACTTCTTTTTGGTGTGTATTTTCTCTATAAGTTGATGATCGATCAGGTTGCGCATAATGCTGGTGTTATACCTGGAAATTCATTATTTATTATCATAGGGACGTATCTTTTCTTTGAATATTTATCCCGATTTGTTAACTTTACCTTCAATCAGTATTATTTTGATTATTTTGTTAAGGCAAAGCTGCAAGATGCACTTACACGCCTTTTTATGAAAAAACTGGGGGATATGGATTTTACTAATCTTGAAAAAGGAGAAGTACGTAATCTTATTGCAAAGGTTGAGAATAATTACACAGTGAGACTTCCAGAAATTCTTCATACATTAAATGCAATTGTGTATAACATTGCTGCATTAGTATTTTCTTTACTTATTGCATTAAAATTTAGTCCGATATATTTTGTTATGCTTGCAGTTATTTGTACACCTGTCTATTATCTTCGCGCGAAATATGGAAATATCGCTTGGTCTGCACAAACAAAAAATGCGTCAGGAGCAAACTATGTTTGGTATTTGAAATCTCTCTTCACAAATTTTCAAACACTTTCAGAAATGAAAATCTATGGATTAGGGGATCACTTTATTCAAAAAACTGAGGAGCTTCAAAAAAAGATGGTTGCAGATTATCAAAAACCAATTGCTCTTTATTCTCTTCTTTCTACCGTAAGTTTTATTCTTATTCCTATTGCTATTTATTTTGCTTTGACTCATTTTATCTCCGGTGTTGATACAAAAGCGTATTCTATCGGTGATTTTACCTTTTTCCTTAATATCCTTTTTACATTTTCTGGACAAATTTCCAGTATTCTTATTAATATTGGAGCCGTCAGCGAAAACAGCCTTTATTTAGAAGATTACTTCAATTTACTTGATATAAAAAATACAACATTTATTCCAGATAACCCAAAATATTTTGATACGATTGGACCTCGTCAAATTATTTTTGACAATGTTAGTTTTAAGTACCCAGGAGCAGAAGCTTACTCATTAAAGAATATCAATTTGGTTATCGAAAAAGGACAAGATACTGCAATTGTTGGTCATAATGGAGCAGGGAAAAGTACACTGATTAAATTGCTTTTTCGATTCTATGATCCAACAGATGGAAGAATTCTTGTTGATGGGGTTGATTTAAAACATATTGATATAGAACATTGGTACCAGCATATTGGCGTGTTATTTCAGGACTTTGCAAAGTATTATTTGAGTCTTGAAGAAAATATTTGGTTTGGAAATCTTGAAAAATTAAAGGGAATGGAAAGTAGAGAGCAAAAACGAGAAGAAGTAGAAAACGCTCTCAAACATTCTCATAGTGAAGATCTTCTACGATTTTTGCCAAAAGGATATCAACAAGTTCTTGGAAGATGGTTTGATAGTGGTGTTGAATTATCTGGTGGACAGTGGCAAAAGGTTGCAATTGCAAGAGCAATTTTTCGAGATGCTCCAATACTGATCGTCGATGAGCCAACGAGCGCAATAGATCCGGATGGAGAAGTGAAAATCTTTGATAAGCTGAAAGAGCTTTACAAAACAAAAAACCTTCTTTTTATTTCACATAGATTTTCAAACGTAAGAATGGCGCATAAAATTTATGTGTTAGAGAAAGGAGAACTTATCGAACAAGGTTCTCACCAAGAACTTTTAGACAAGTACGGATTATATGCTCAATTTTTTCAGCTGCAAAAAAGAGGATATGAGTAAGTACTTACTGTAACAATTGGTATGCAGCTTCGATGACTTGTTTTGGTTTGATATCTTCTACAAAAGAAACTTCATGTCCACAATTTTTCTCAATACAGTTTGTATGACAGAAAGGACACAACAGCGTCCAGGAAAACAAGACTTTTTTACCAGCACGAATAAGAGGAGAACTGTTCATCGCATTTCCAACCCAATATATTCCAACGGTTCTTGCTCCCACAGCATCAGCAAGGTGCAGGGGGCCGCTATCATTGGAAATGACAAGCTGTGAAAGAGCCAAAATTCCAGTAAGAGTACTGAGGTTACTAGCTCCACATAAGTTAATTGCGTTTTTTTGCATACGAGAAATAATATGTGCAGCAATCTCTTTTTCAGCTTCTGTGCCAGTTATGATGATGCTGAACCCCTTTCTTGAAAGGATATCTCCTATTTCAATAAAGTATTTTTCCGGCCATCTCCTTCGAGGATCGGATGCACCAGGATGCATAACAATAAAAGGTTTCGAAGGGACATAGTCTTTTGCGAGGGAGAGATCTGTTTTGGTAACAGAAAGCAGAGGATGAAGATTTTTTGTTACTGCCCCAATGCATCCAACAACTTCTAAATATTTTAGAAATTCATTTTGATACAAATCATAGGGGATCGATATATCAAGGGGTGATGCATCAGGTGTTTTCAGTCCTACGGTGGTTTTTGCTCCAAGTTTCAAAATAAATGGATTTGAGTACTTTCCCCCTCCATGCATTTGTATGGCAAGATCAAAATGTTCTTTTTTCATCTCAGCAAAAAAGATATCTAGTTCTTCTTTGCTACATAGATAGTCTTTTTCTTCTCGCACACCTATGCTAGGAGGAACAACAATAACACGATTAATAGGAGATATTCGTGACTCGAGAAATTCTTTATGCCAAGGTTTGCCTAAATAGACAATTTCTGCATCTGTATAGGCATTTCTTAATGCGCACAGTGCAGGGTAAGCGAAAAAAAAGTCACCTAATGCATTTGCTCGCAACAAAGCGATTTTTTTAACATCATGAAGAGTATGTTTTGGCATGCAATATTGGCTTTTTACTCATACAGGTACAGAAAGAACGGCAAGCAGCTCTTGTCTTTGTTGCTGTTTTGTAATGTGCATGTCAGAAAGAATGGTATTCATTTTCTCAACAAAGATCGGTGGACCGACAATAAAAAAAGTAGATTTGTTTGTAAAGTTAACTTCTTTGAGAAGTATCTCTTTTGTAATAAAGCCTTGATATTCATTCCCCAAAGAATGGATATCACTATCTGAAAAAATGTGGATGATGTTTAAGGCAAGGTGCTTCGTAAGCTCCTCCAGTTCTTTCTTATATGCAATTGTTCCTGGGTTTCGGTTTCCATAAAGTATCGTTAGTGGAATGGAACTGTGAGATGTTGCGAGAGTTCTGAGTATAGACATAATAGGCGCGATACCGATGCCTCCTAAAAGAAATACAGCATATGAGATATCACGTGACCAAGTAAATTCTCCTAAAGGGTCTGAGACAAGGACTTCTTTTCCTACTGATTTTTTGACAAATGACGTAGTCCACTCTCCATATGTTTTAACGCAAAATTCTAAATAGTCTCGTTGGAATGGAGATGATGCAATGGAGAAAGGATGAGGATCTTTTGGATCTTTGTAGGTAGGATTAAGAAGATAACAATATTGCCCTGCTAAAAAATCAAAAATATTTTTATACAAAGGCGCTAAACGAATAATATAGGTATCTTCCAATTCTTGCTGTTTATCAATAATTGTATAGGGTACAAATTTCATACGCTGATAAATTCAGGAGCATTAATATCCCTGGAAGGAAGTGTTGTTGGTACTTCTTGATGATAGACTCCTGAAGGAAGTATGCCACATCCGCCGTACTTTTTCATCACCCTAAGTTGAGCCAAGACATCTTCTCCGCAATGAGCTGAAGGTAGTTTTTTCCAAAAAGAAAATCCTCCCGTTTTTTTTAATTTTTCTGTATCATATAATACACAAGCACCAATCCATGCAATCTTATATGTCTTTTGCTTCTCATAGGTAATGCCCAGTTTCTCTTCGATGTGCAGAATGTTTGCTGCATTATGAATACGATGCCGGTTCCACTTTGAGGTATTTGGTGATACTGTTTCAGGTTTCACTTTCCCTTTCCAAAAGCGAATATGTTCTTCTTGACAACGAACATCATTATAGAAACTTAATCCAATAGGAGCACGTCCTACAAAACCGCAGTTTTCCTTTTCAATAACTTTCACCATGCCTTCTAAGACATATGGCTCGAGAATAAGATCATCATCAAGAAAAAGACTATATGACGTATGAGCATGATCCAGAAGAAATTGCCGTTGTTGTGCTATTCCATATTTCGGGAGGTTAACAAGAGTATGTACTGTATGATTTTTTTGCCTGAAAAGACGAATAACTGTTTGGATAGTAGGGTCTTCAAAAGGACTGTTCGTGTCACTTTGATCTGAAATCACTACATCAAAGTTAGTGTAGGTTTGAAAAACAATACTCATCAGCATTACTGCAAGTGATGTTGTTCTATTGAGTGTAGGTATAAGGACAGTTACGTTTTTCATAAAAATTGGAAGTTCGGTGAATGAGTATACGATGCTAATATCGCTAAAGCAGCTTCAAGAATTTCCATTGCTTTTGGCAAAGGGATTTGATCATGCGGTGCGATGTATGAGAGTAGAGGAACCTTACTTTTTAGGCTCGACGATGTGTCAAAATAAAAAACATAACTTTTAACATTCCATGGAGTATGTTCTGGATTTGTTCTTGCATATAAAACGATAACTGGTGTGTTGAGTGCTGCAGCCATATGAACGACTCCAGTATTATTCGCTATTACTAAAGGAGAAATTCTTAAAAGACCGAGGAATTCCCCTAATGATAGTTTTCCACCAAGGTTAATTGCTCTTTTTTGGAGAAGCTGTTGCATGTGATGTATTTGTTGTTCTTCTTTTTGAGTGCCTGTCAAAAGTATTTGATATCCCTTATGGATGAGTAGGCGCGCTACTTCTGCAAGACGTCCAACAGGGAATTGTCTTTTTTTATCTTCTACTCCCGGGTGAATAATGACCCACGGTTTTGTTAAGTCAAGGCTCGTCTGAAAAAGAAGTGTTAAAAGATTTTGAAAATCTTCTGACAGAATTTTTAAGGAAAGATTGGTATTTATTGTTGTTGCACCTATCGTCGCTACTAATTTTAGGTTTCTTTCTACACCATGTATAAGAGGAGTAAAGGGTTCTGTATCAGCTACCCAATCTGTCAGGAGATCATACACACGTTCGCGTGAATATGCCAATCTCTTAGGGATATGAGCAAGTAAAGAAATAGCAGCAGAAGGATGTGCACTTTGACTGAAATTCGTAAAAATAACAGCTGCATCAAATTGCTCTTTGCTAAGAGTTTGGATAAGAGAAGATAATTGGGGTACGTCGGTACCAGAAGCTTTTACCCATGGGACATTGTATGCAATTGTTTTATCAATTTCTGGAATATATGGAGTAATGTTTGCTCCAATATCTGATGTGAGCAGAGTAATATGTACCTCTTGTTGTGATTCTTTAAGTGCTCGAAGTGCGGGTTGAGTCATAATGACATCTCCCATATTGTCAGGACGAATACAGAGTATATTGCGAACCAGTCGCCAATCTTTATTCATAAGAATGTAACATAGATTTTCCAGATGTTTTTTCTTGTATCTGTCGAATAATGTTTGTTGTGGAATGGTCTTTTACATAAGGAATAATCTCGAGTCGTCCTCCCAAACGTTCTACAATTGGTACTTCAGGTAATGTTTCTCTTGTATAGTCTCCCCCTTTTACATAAATATCTGGACAAATTTTTTTGATAAGAGCAATAGGAGTATCTTCTGCAAATGGAATAACATAATCAACACTTGCTAGCCCAGATAAGACATGCATGCGATCTAGTAATGTATTAATTGGTCGTTCTTTTCCTTTGAGCCTTTTGACACTCTCATCAGTGTTGAGTCCTACAATTAATATATCGCCAAGATTTTTTGCTTCTTGTAAATAGGTAATATGTCCGCTGTGAATAATATCGAAACAACCATTTGTGAACACAATCCGTTTTTTCTGTGTTCTTATAGACTGTATAAATTGTGGCATGTCTGAATACTGAAGTTGTTTTTGTTGTGAATAGTAGTAAAAGTACAAATCTGATTTTGTACAAATTGCAGTAAGATCTTTCTGGATAACAATTCCTGCTGCTACTGCTGCTACATGCGCTGCAGTAAAAATTTCTCCCTGTGCCGCAAGTGAAAGTGCAAACATTGCGGTATATGTATCACCAGCGCCAGCAGCTTTTGCATTATCCATTGGAGTGGTTGGTATTTGATATGAATTACTTTTTTGCTGAAAGACAATGCTCCCTTCTTTATCAAGTGTTACTGCTACGATACATGCTCCTGTTTTTTCAAGGATTTGGTCTTTATAGGAATCTATAAAAGCTATTCTGTTTGTTGTTGGATAGTCCTTTATTTGTAAAAGATCCATGGTCTCAGCAAAATTTGGTTTTACGAGTGTTGGAGAGAGAAGTGAATATTTCTGAGGGTGTTTTGCATCGACGACAATAATTTTCTTTAATATTTTTTGGAGAGAGTAGAGTTCCTCTCTAATAGCTTCTGTTATCGTTCCATATTCATAGTCAGAAATAATAATACCATCACATTGCTGGTGAAGTTGTGAAAGAGCTGTAATCAACTTGTGTTCTGTGCTTTTGTTAATTTTTTTATCATTTCCATAATCAAATCGAACGAGTTGTTGATCTTGAGCGCATACTCTTTGTTTGCTTAATGTTCTTTTGTTTTCCCTTATTAGAGTTTCTGTATGAACACCATTGCTATCTAGTATCTGTATAAGACTGTCTCCTTCGGGATCTTCTCCAATTGTAGACATAAAATAGCAATGAGCGCCGAATTGTGCCACATTAATGGCTGTATTTGCTGCTCCTCCTGCACGCTCTTGCCTATCCTCAACTGCGATAATGGGGACTGGCGCTTCTCGAGAGAGTCTTTGCGAAAGTCCTCGTATATACACATCTAACATGGCATCTCCTATAACAATAAAGGATAGGTTTTCAATTTTTTTTAATATTGTCGAAAAATCACGAATCATACAGTATATAATTGGGTGTATCGATTGTAGTCACTTCTCTGATAGAAGTATTGCGTCAACGATGTCGCGAAAGGTTGGTGCTATGTAATAGGGAATATTATGAGGAGATATATCTTCTTCTATGTCATTACTATTGTGGAGCAATATCGTTTTACACCCTGCCTTATTTCCAGTTTCAACGTCTGTTAGCATATCCCCAATCATCCATGAGGAAGAAATGTCTATGTGTAAATCAGATGCTGCTTGGAAAAGAAGACCAGGTAAAGGTTTGCGACAAAAACAAGTCTTTGTATACGAACTGATAGTCCCCTGAGGATGATGTGGACAATAATAAAACCCAGCAAGAGTTACATGAAATGCATCTAAAAGTGCTTGTATTGTTTGAAAAACAGGAGATAGCTGTTCTTCGGTAAATAATCCTTTTGCAATGCCGGACTGATTTGTTATGACAACAAACAGATATCCATGTTGGGAAAGACGCAGGAGACTTGGTCCAACATCATTCACGAGTTGTATTTTATTAACGTCTACATTATAAGGAACATTGGTAATCAGTGTCCCATCCTTATCAATAAAAATTGCTTTTTTCATAATCATGGCCATGATGTTTCTTGCATAGGAAGCACCATTACTTCAGGGACGACTGATTCTTCAGGTACCAAAAGCACACACTTAATGATTTCAGCAACTCTTTCAGGGTTCTGTAACACCTCAAGCGGTGTATCAGGAAAACGGTTTAAAATAAAAGGTGTCTTCATCCCTCCTGCAACAACAGCTGAAACCCTAATATGTTTTTTTCTTCCTTCAACATGTAATGCATAGGAGAGTCCTAATAATCCCCATTTACTTGCATGATAAGCAGAAGCATTTACCCATGCACGTTTTGCTGCTGTAGAAATAATATTGACAATACTCCCTCCAGAGTGTTTCATAAAAGGAAGAACAGACTTTGATAATATAAATGGTGCTCGTAAATTGACCGAAAGAATGTGGTCAAATTCTTCAATCGCTATTTCTTCAATAGGCTTGGTTACATCGATCCCCGCATTATTAATTAAAACATCGATATGTCCATAACTATTCATAATAGTGTCAAGCACTTTTTGTATAGAGTCATCGTTTGTTACGTCAAGATGAAACGCTTCACCTTGATACCCTTGTGCAATAAGATCCTCAATGAGTGAAACAACTAATTCATATTGAATATCAGCAGCCAGGATAATTGCACCCTCTTTTGCTAGTACTCGACTTGTTGCTTCACCAAGTCCTTGTCCTGCACCTGTAATAAGAATAATTTTATTTTTCAACGTTTCCATTCGTTTGTTTATCCATTTTTTGCCACTGGCATTGTATCGTTTATATTTTTTTTAGATTTAGATAGTGATTGTTCATGAGAGTAAAACAGTTGTTTTTCAATAAGTTCACATATCGAATGAATCAGGTGCGTATGAATTTCTTGGATGAGGGAAGTTTGATCTGCAGGGACAACAAGTGAAATATCACAATCATCTATCATCTTTCCACCGCTTCTGCCTGTAAATCCGATACAGATAAGGTCCTTTTCTCTCGCTGTCTTGAGAGCATTGATAATATTTTTTGAATTACCACTTGTACTAATTGCAATAAGGACATCTCCCGGTTTCCCATATGCTTCAACTTGCCTTGCAAAAATATTCTCAAATGAATAGTCATTGCCTATTGCTGTTAATATTGATGAATCTGCTGTTAAGGAAAGGACAGGGAGGGCAAGTCTATCTTCTATTTTAAATCTGCCAACGAGTTCTCCTGCAAAATGTTGAGCATCTGTCGCACTTCCTCCGTTTCCACAAATCAGTATCTTTCCATCATTTTGTAAACACGTATACAAAATTCGGGTTGTATGAACAATGGACAGTCGCAGTTTTTGTTGAGACCGTTGAACAGTTGTTATGAGTACTTCAAAGTTTCTGTCTACAATATCTGATTGTTCATTATATTGTTGAACAGAAAGTTTTTGGGAGTAAAGAATTTTTTCGTAGATTGTTGAAAGCATTGATGCAACAGTTTTCCATGTAAAGAATTCATTAACTCTTTTTAGCGAATTCTCTGAGAAAGATCTTCCAAGCTTTTCATTTGTTAACAATTCCTGCATTTTTGTTGCAAGCATTTCTGTATCATGTGGTTCTACTAAAAAACCGGTTTTTCCATCGATAACACTAAATTTTATTCCTCCAACACGAGAACCAATCACTGGTGTTCCGCATGCCATTGCTTCAAGAGGAGTGATACCAAATGGCTCATACCACGGGACACTGATAAAGATATCAGCAGCATTATATACATATTTTAACTGTTCACGTGATCGTCTCCCTAAAAAGATGACATCTGTTGCAACATGTAATGCTTTCGCAATGTTTTGTAGTCTTCCAATTTCGGGAGTAATAGAAGAATTTGGCTCATCAGATTCTCCTCCAACAATGAGTAGTTTTACTTGTCCTTGTGTTTTTTTACGAAGTTTTGCAAATGAAGCAATAACAGTATCAATACCTTTTCGGGGGACAATACGACCTAGTTGCAAAATATATTTCTTGTGAGGATCAAGTCCTATGGTGATTTTTGCAAGATGTTTATCAAGAGGGTATACCTCATTTGGATCAAATCCACAAGGTATAATGCTTATTTTATCTTGGCTTGCATGATAGTGATACATGAGATCTTCTTTATCTTGGGGACATTCTGCGATAATTTGATCCGCACTGTTGCATACTTCTTTTTCGATAGTAAATCGCGTATCGGGAAATGTATCTTTGTCACCTTGATACATACGTCGTATTTTTCCTAATGCATGGAATGTGACAACGAAGGGAATTCGAAGTTCCTTTTTTATTTCTGAAGCAACAAGTGCTGACATAAAAAAGTTAGCATGGATTAACTTATAGGTAAGTTCCTCTTCCTCAATAAACCGTAACATCTCTATAGTAAACTCATGCATATAGGAAAGGAGCAGTTCTTTCTTAATGTATTGGACAGGACCTGCTTTTATATGAATAACACGTATGCCATTTTGATAATTAATCACTTTAGGAAGTTGGTGATTATCCCAACGCGTAAAAATATCAATTTCATACCCTAACATTGAAAGATGCTTGGCTACTTGGTCTACATATAAATTTTGTCCTCCGCTATCAACTCCTCCTAATGCGGCTAGGGGAGATGCATGCTCTGATATAAAAGCTAATCTTTTTTTCATAAAATTCCTCCTATACTTTTTCTCATTGTATGTTGTAGAGCTTTCCTCTTATGCTTTTGTATTTCAGATTGAAAAAGATCTTCCCAATCTTCTACAAAACGCTTTATGTGAAACTTTTTCAATGCTTTATTCTTTGCATTTTGACTCAATCTTTTCGCATATGCCTTATCATTGAGTAACTCTTGCATGTGTTGTATTAAAGTAGCGATATCGTTGTGTAAAAACCCTTCTTTACCATTTTCAATCACATCTGGCATCTCTGTTGTTGATAATCCAACAATGGGAAGTCCTATCATCATTGCTTCACAAGCGGCGAGTCCTAAACTGGTATATCTGATGGGGTGGAAGAAAAATCTATAGTGAGCAAGAAATGAGGGAAGTCTTTGATGAGAAATTTCCCCAAGTCCTCCAACATATTGTGAGTTTATACCAATAATATCTACTGGAATGTGCTTTTTTACTGATTCAAAAATATCGAGTCCAAGTCTTCTTCCTCTTGTCTGAAGGTTATTAACAACAACAATGCCTTTACGCAAGTTTCCCACATACTGGATATCTTTTGGAATGGAAACACCATGTTCAATAACAGTTGTCGGAGTTTGATTATTGTCCCAAAATACATTATTAAAATGCGTGACATGGACTAGCAAGATATCTGGATCATCAACAATGTGTTTGGTATCTGTCGGTGTTTCACGAGGAGGATCATGCTCAAGATATACTTTGGGCAGGCTAAGCTGTTGTGCTGAAAGAACCTCATACTGATCCTGGGTATAATTTTCTTGAGACTGAAAAAGGATACAATCAAAATCAAGCTCTTTTATTTTTTCAGCTGCAATTTCGTGAGCATTCTCTCCCCAAGGGAAGTCACCTTCAGGCAAGCCAATATAGCGATCTGGTCGTTCCTCTTTTACCGGAATATAAAATTCGCATGCAGTTTGTGTTAAGTAATATAAATAACTTCCATGAATATGCCAGGTAAGTATCCGAGGTCTGTTAGTTTGCATAGTGCTCCTTTCTTGGAGATACGCGACTTGCCATATCATGATAAAGTAGTGCAGTTGCAGTATTCAGTATCTGGTCAAGAGAGTAGGGTGGGGCGAGTGATATATGGAGCTGCGTATTTAAGGGTGCCCAACGATTTTGATTTGAGTAAGGTGTAAAAAGAATAACACTTGGTGTATGAAGTGCGTCAGCAAGATGAGATGCGCCGGTATCGTTAGAAACAAGAAGTGAAGCATGTTGTATGATATACGCAAGTTGGCCTAACTGTGTTTTTCCAGAAAGGTCAATGATATTTTTTGAAGTGGTTTCTTTGAGTATTTGTTTACAAAGAGTCTGTTCGTTTGCAGTTCCTGTCAGAACAACAGTATACCCTTGATGAGTAAGAACATTTGCAAGTGTAGAGAAGAGTGTAACACCATTTTGTCTTTTCTTATCTCTTCCTCCTGGATGCAACATAATATATTTCTTCTTTTTTATGCCATATGTTTGCATGAGTATTGTTGTTTGATACTCTTCGGTTTTTGATATAGGAAATTCTAAATAGTTCCCTTGAGAGGGAATCCCAAGTTGTTTAAGTAAGAATAAATATTTATGTGTTTCATGGAGTTCTTCTGGATAGATAAAAAACATTTTCTTGTTAGGGCAATAGGTATTTTTTATATAAAATCCGGCAGACTGTTTTGCATGAAAGAGTGTGATGAGTGGATTCGTTATTGTACCTAATCCATGCATTTGAAAAACGAGATCAAATTGTTCGTCTTGCACTTTTTGTAAAAATCGTGGAAATGCTTCAAGATTAAATTTTCTTTCCGGCAAAGAGGGATATCCTGGAAATGCAAAAAATTCGTTAATATAGTGAGGAAATCTTTGTGCAAAATCCCTCGCCCAAGGAAGCCCTATGAGCGTAATTTTGGTATCCGGATAATATGCTCTGAGTGCACGAAATGACGGAATACTGCAAAGCATATCTCCTAATTGAAGAGCCCGAAAAATTGCAATTTTTCGTACTGTTTTGTTTACTGGTTTTATCTGTCTCATTATTCTAATGGAGTAAGCAATCTCAGTTTGAAGGAGTAATATGAAACTTCTTAGAGAAAAGGATCAATAATAAGTGAGAAACATTGTTATGCTGATATGATATGATTGATCGAAATGAATAAACAGTTCACATTTGAAGAATACAAAAAGATTTATTCTCAAGTGCCACGTTTAACAGTAGAAGTAGTGATACAGGATAAGGAGGGTATACTTTTTACCTTGCGTGGCATACCTCCTTTTGCCAACATATGGCATTTACCAGGAGGGACTGTTTATTTTAAGGAATCACTTGAAGGTGCAGTAAAAAGAATTGCAAAAGAAGAGTTAGGAGTTGATGTTACTGTAAGAAAATTTTTAGGATATATTGAATATCTTAATCAAGAAGCAGGAGGAGGATTTGATCATCCTGTTGGTCTTGCTTTCTTGTGCAACTCTACGTCTAAAAAATTTATTCTTGATGAGCAAGCAAGCACTATAAAGTTTTTTTCCGATTTTCCTCAAAATATTGTGGAAGAACAGAAAGAATTTTTGCAAAATATGAAGAGAAATAACACGTTTTAATCTGCAGTTCGTCTCAGTTTTCCTTTGAACACTCTTTCTCTATCAAATGCAGTTTGCTGATCAATGACGTATGCTCTTCGCATAAGAGCTCTGGCTTTTCTAAATGAAAGAGGTTCTACTAACGGATTTGCAAGAAGAAGTTGCTCTTCAAGTTTATATTGCCAAGATAGTATGTTTGGTTTTATCCTTCTATTAAGGACACTTGCAATGTATGCACTCCAAGACCATGTTTGTTTGTCTTCAGGAACAGATGTTGTGACAATAACCTTGCCGTGTTGTGCATTTGTGTCGAGTAATTTTTTTGGTTTATAAGCTACAGAACCATCATCGTCAACGTAAAATAATTCGGCAAATGAGTTTTCAACTTTCATACCGTTTCTCATACGAAAAAAAAGTTGTTCTGCTAATTGAGGAAATCCTTGCTTCAAAAGTCCTTTTGCAATATCATATGTTTCTTTTGGCCACACAGCGTGAACTCCATGATAATCCCAGAAATCTATCATACCTGTGTATTCTAATGATCTGCATCTAACTCCAACGTCTGTTAAAAAGTTCTTACTATAAATTGTATTAACAATACCTGTGATATACGGTTGTCTCATATGCTCAGGGAGCTTATCAAAAAATGTCGTATTCAGAAGTTCTGCTGGGTTTGATTCTATAGTTCGTATTTGTCTATAATTACCATTATCGTCTCTATCTAACCCAACGGCAAAATAATTCCGCTCAGGCATCCAAAAATGAGTCAACGTATTCAGTTGAACCTCAGAGGCAGTGAGGAGCATACCAGCTCTCGCTTGAGCCTTTGTATAGTCTTCTTTAAAAAGTTCTGTTCCCTTTGTTAATGCATCATAAGCTAAACCTTGCAGCTCAATTGTTGCAATAGGATAATCATGATTTGCTAATGTTCCGTCTGGGTGCATGACGGAAGTAAGAGAATCTTTCCAAATGGGATTTTCGATTCCTTTTTCATTCATTCGCTTAAATTCAAGAAGTTTTATTCTTTTGTCAGGATGAGGCTCAGTAGATAATCCATCAGGTCCTAGAGGACCATCTTCAACGCGTCGTTGTAACCATTCCAAACTGTTCCATAAGACTTCTCTAATTGATTTTTCTTTTCCATCTTTCTGGATTATTATTTCATCAAGAATGTTGGTATTGCCTACCTGTTGGCAATAATCTGCAACAAGTCGTATGTAGAGTGGCGTTGCATCTGCACTACCGTAATAACTAACAAAATCTGTTCCTTTTTCCCCCCACATATCATGGAGTTTTTGAAAGATTTCCTGCGTTGCTTGTGGGTGGGTATTACTTTTTTGTCTGAATTCATGAACAATTTTCCCTGGTTCTTCTTCTGTCACAGCATTATATGAGCGGCCTTGCAGTCTACTTAAATTGCGAATAGTGTCTCTTGCAAATGTGGTATCAAAGGGAAGGGTATCTTCCGAGGCTTCAAGACTATCTCTTCCAAAAAAAGCATAACTATAATTCTCACTGTTACTTGCCCATATCTCATCTTTATGCCACACCTCACCTCTAAAATGCCTCATCTCACGCGACATCTCTTTCCAAAGTCGTAATCTATTTACCAGACCTACCTTATTAGGAAATGTACGCACCTGAAAATTGTGAGGTAAATCTTGCCTCACTTGCTTCAATTGTGATCGAATTTCAGTACCCATATATGTGTTCTGTACTAGTAATGGTTATGGTACAGCGGCAGAGTGCAGCCTACTTGACATCAACTAGACAGGTCAGCATTTAATACCGTTTCTCATACACAATGGCAATACGTATCTGATATACATTGTAAAACTACAGGCTTGCAGGTACAATTTCTGTCAGCTTTGTGTCAAGTAACACAATAAGCATAGGAATATGCTTGTTTTTTGTATCTTATGGTAATAGAAAGAATTAGTGGGAGAGAATTAACAAGGCGCCCTAAGCTTGATTTGCATTCGCCTCGAATTCAACATGCACTTGCTTATGTAGATGAATTTACTGCAAAAACTGTTCGTACTCAGCCTGCCTATATTCCAGAAATAGGCGCAATTGGTTTGGGTGATAGACGGTTTCGCATTCCTAATACAGAAAGATTCCCTTTGCTTTTCTATTGGGATAGTTACTTTATGATGCAAGGTAATCTTAATACGCCGAATGATATTGATATAGCAAAGTCTACAATTGCAGCACTCTGTAAAGAATTGGATGATCATCATATTATTCCAAATGCTTCTCTTGAATCGTTCCTGATTAGCTCTCAGGCTCCACTTCTTTCATCAATGATTATGGAAACATATCAAGCAATTCCTGATAAAGATACACCAGCAGAGAAAGAATGGTTACAGACTGCAATAGAAGAAGCTAAAAAAGAATATTCTTTAGTTTGGACAAATAGATCTGATGGTGAAGAAGGCATTGGAAGATATCATCATTATGTGGATGAATATGGTTTATCTCGTTATGGAGATAGAGATACTGGGTATGGTTGGAATGCTGAGCGAGAATCAGGGTGGGATTTTACATCCCGTTTTGCTGGAAGAGCAGAAGAATATCTGCCTATTGATCTCAACTGTTTTCTTTATAAATACGAAATGGATTTTGCTAAGGCTGCTGAAATAACTGGAAATGTAGAGGAAGCAAAATATTGGAATCAGGAAGCAGAAAAGAGAAAACAAAGAATAAATGAGTTAATGTGGGATGACGAGAAAGGATTTTTCTTTGATTTTAATTATGTAGAGAAAGAACGTGATGATTTTTATTCACTTGCAGCTTTTGCTACTGCATGGTCTGGTCTTGCAACGCCTGAACAATTAAAAAGAATGTTGGCTCACTTGCCTAAATTTGATAAAGGGCACGGGCTTATTGTTGATGCGCAAGAATCTCTACAGCCTCCTGTAGAAAATAAATCATTTGAAGAAATCGGGGTTATGAGGAGAAATTTAAAAGCTGTTCAAAAAATGCTAAAGCCTAAGCAATGGGATGCTCCATATGTATTTCCTCCTATTGAATTTATGGCAATTAAAGGGATATTAGATGCATCCGCTAATGAAACCTTACCTAAAGAAGATCGTTTGCTTTTCTTGAATACTGCAATCAAAATTATGGAGGATTCTATAGAGACACTCACAAATATTTTTGAAATAGATAAAAACTTCCCTGAAAAATACAATGGTGTAACTGGAACAACAGATACTATTACAGAAGAAAATAGTGTTAATGGACAAAATTTTTTCCACTATAAAAAGCAAGGAGGATTTGGATGGACATGTTCAACTTACAAGCAAAAAATATCATACCTCCATGCAGCATATTTCTTACGAGATGAGTTAGAACATTCTGCATCACAACAAGGTATGTTACAATACCTTCATGAATCTAGCATATCGAATGCGTCCTCAATCGCTTGATGATTTTATTGGCCAAGAGCATCTCGTTGGTAAAGGGAAAATTATCAGAAGCCTTATTGAATCAGATCAGCTTTTTTCAATGATCTTCTGGGGTCCTCCAGGTGTTGGAAAAACAACGCTTGCCTACATCATCGCTCAAGCAACGCATTCAGAATTCTATCAACTTTCTGGTGTTACTGCTGGAAAAGAAGATCTCAAACAAATTGTAAAGCAGGCAGAAAAGAACAAAAGTGATGGGAAGAAGACAATACTATTTATAGATGAAGTGCACCGTTGGAATAAAGCACAGCAGGATGTGTTACTTCCTTTTGTTGAAAATGGCCTCATCACTCTTATTGGGGCAACAACTGAAAATCCCTCTTTTGAGATTAACAGTGCTCTTTTGTCCAGGTGTCGGGTATTTGTCTTACAGCAACTAGAAAAAAAGGATTTGGAGAAATTGATTCAAAAAGCACTGACAAATGGTGAGTATGGTCTAGGCAAATACAAAAAAACAATCCAAGAAGATGCTATTGGTGCCCTTATTCTTTTTGCAGGAGGAGATGGAAGAGTTGTTCTTAATGGACTTGAAATTGCTGTAACAGGGTATAGAGAGAAAGAGATTACAAAAAACATTATTGAAGAAATTTTTCAAAAAAGAGCAAACACATTATATGACAAAAAAGGAGAGGAACATTACAACCTGATTAGCGCATACATCAAATCGCTTCGAGGATCTGATACTGATGCTGCATTATATTATTTACTCCGAATGCTTGAGAATGGAGAAGATCCGACATTTATTGCTCGGCGCATGATTATCTTTGCATCAGAAGATATCGGTATGGCAGATAGAGGAGCACTTATTCAGGCAAACTCGGCTTTTGAAGCTGTTGACAAAATCGGCATGCCTGAGGCAAAATTAATTCTTTCTCATATAACCATTTATTTAGCACGAGCTCCCAAATCTCGAGCTGTTGCAAATGCATTAGGGAAGGCTCAAGAAGCAGTTTTTGCGTATCCAATAGAGCCTGTCCCACTTCATCTTCGCAATGCTCCTACAAAGTTTATGAAAGAGATTGGATATGGGAAGAATTACACGTGGAGTGAAGAGTATGTTGGACCTGTTGATCAGAAATCATTTCTTCCTGATAAACTAAAAGGGAAGAAATTTTATGAACAAAAATAGAATAGCATTTGTTGATACTCTTCGTGCCTTTTCTCTTCTTGGAGTCGTGATCATTCATACACTTTCATTTCATCTAACGAGTACAACCACTATATTTTTCTGGAATATATTGCAATTTGTTGTTGTTGCATTTATTTTTTGTTCAGGACTTGTAGCCGCTCATTATGAAAGCGCTTTTGTGAATACACAAGCTATTTATTCTTGGTATAAGAAACGGTTAGGACGATTGTACCTACCATTTCTTGTATATTTCGTTATTCATTTTTCACTTTTTTTTGTTTTCCCTAGATTTTTCACCCATTTTGGCCTGCAAAAAAACATAACGTTTTTTCTTATGTCATTAACACTGTTTAGTGGTACCAATACGAATTGGCTGCCTCTTATTTTTATTGAATTAACAGTGCTTACTCCACTCTTGTTTTTCTTGCAAAGAGTAAAATATCTTTGGTTATACATATTGTTTGCTCTTTGTATAACAAGTTTCTTTACAATTTTCACCTTTCCATATGTCTTATATCGATATGTTATGTGGATTCCTTGGTCATTAATTTTTCTCCTTGGCTTGTATTATTCAAAACAAAGAGAGGTTTATAAAAGAATACTTTTTCTTTTCTGTGTAGGTATTTTTAGTGGAATATATATTTTTTATACCTTTTTTCATAAATCACTTCTTTTTTACGATAATAAATATCCACCAACGCTATATTATCTTTCATTTGGAATCGTTTGTACGATGTTTTTTAGTTCACTCTTTTCTTCGCTCTCTTTTCCTCAAAGTATTCAAAAATTTTTACAGCACATTAGCAAAAATTCCTACTCATTATTTTTTATTCACTACATTGTATTAGATTTTTTGGAATCAACAAGACTAAGGAAGTTTTATGTTTTAGAAATATTTGTCGTAGTGCTGGTAAGCCTGGTAATTCTTATGATGATTACTGTTCTCAAAAAGAATATGACAAACAAAGTGGTAAGCAATGTAGCAATAGAACAATAAAATAAGTTTACTCTTCTGCAAAGACAACAGTTCTTTCTGAATAGTTTTTATTCACGCTATCCCAGATTCCCGCACATGTTATCAAGTTAAGTCGTGGTTTATCTATACTATTAAAAATAGTTTGAAGAGGTAGTTGGTTATAAGGATAGGTAATAACATTTGTTACAGTGAAGGAATGTGTTTTACTAGACGAGTCTTGAATTGAAATAATGTCACCTTTTTGAAGAGTAGAAATTTGTGCAAAGACAGCAGGTGCTCCTGTTGGTGTATCTACATGTCCATCAATAACTGCACTTCCTTTTTCCCCTGGTTTAAACCCCAAATTATACCAGGCGACATTGGTAAAATCTTTTGGTATATCCATTCTGTTTTTACTATCTAGTCCCACGGATTCTATTTTTACGCTTATGTGAAATCGTGGAATGGTGAGGAGTATTGGAATGCCAACGATTTCTTTTATGGGTGTAGGAGAAAATTGTGAGTTAAATGAGAAAGTAGTTTTTTGTGACTTATAATAAAAAATGGAACTAATCAATAGAATGATGAAAAATACTACGACAATAATCCACTTTTTCATAATAAAGGGAGAGAGTAAGTGAGTAATTACTCTACATCATTCTCTCCCATAAAGCAAATTGTGTTAGTCTCCAAATCCTGTAGAAGGAGCACCACTTGGTACCATTCTTGTCGGTGTTGGATTATTTGTTGTTGATGGCGATTGTGCACGAACTCCTTGCATAATAAGAAGCGCAAATACAAGGATACTCATGATAATAATAGATGACTTAAGCATACAAGACACCTCCTCTCTTCTTTTACTCTAATTTGTATGTTTAAGACTTCGTGTAAGAGTCTGTAATAGTTGAGCAAGATAGGTTGTCGAGTTTTATCCATGTAACTGGATAGTGTTTAGTTTAGCGAGAAGCAACAATGGAAGGATTACGTTTGAAAATAAGAATTTCAGGAGAGGTGTACACTTTTTGGAAGTATTTAAATAGTCTGCCACGTTGGTTTGTATCTTGATAGAGTTTTTTCCATACAGCATCATCTTTTTGCAAAACAATCCATGTTGCATATTTCTCAGGTTCTCGTAATGTATTTTCCCAATAGGGTTTATTTCCGATATAAATAACGTCTTCAATAGGCAGCCCACTTTTGATAACACTGAGTGTCCTCGCATAATCATCTAAAAGGATAAGACCTCTATCATAATGACGCTCCATCCATAAACTAGCATCAACTTTTTTTGCAGCTGATAAACCAGAAACTCCGTCTTCCAATGAAATGATAGAATCTTTTCCCGTAAAGAAAAGTAATGATTGGAGCAACAAACAGACAACGAGGAAGCCTTGTAAAAGACGTATTTTTTTTGTGAATAAATATCCTAAGAAAATCGCAGCAAACGGTACCATCATAACACCATATCTCACATTAAATAGCCTCCAATGAAACGTTGTTGGTGTTAAGTCTGGAATGAAGATAACAGATTGTCCTAAATACAGCGTCGTCCAATAAAAAATAAAAGGAACAGTAAGGAGTAGTACAATGATGATTTTATTTGAATATTTTTTATGAAATAAAAAAATTATAAATCCCACTAATGTAGGAATGAAAATGAGTAAACCAATATTATGTAAGGATGTTACAAAATAGTAGGCAAATGAGAGAAACATATGCTTATAGGTAGGAAGCTCTCCCCGTGTAAACCATGCTTGTTGCTGCGATTTTGCCGAGAATGGACTATTACTAAAATAGAAGGGATCACCAAGAATTAAAAAGTCCCACAGTAACCAAAGGACTATTCCGAAAAATGCAAGCGTTACGAATAAAACAGTTTTCCCTTCTAGTTGTTGAAAAAGTTTTTTAGGGATGTAAAAAAGAAAAAGAGCGATGGTTTCAAACCCAACTAGAAACCATCCATCATAACGAGACAAGCTTGCACAAAACGCAAAAAATGCAGATAGAATAAGTGAAAAAAGTCTCTTATCGTCCTGAATGAAATGGATAAAGTAGTAGGTTGAAAGAACAAAAAATGCAATCAAGGGTAATTCACTCATTGGAGTAGATTGTAGATACAAGACGTTTGGATTAAGGACGAAAACAAAAAAGGAGAGCAAGGAAGCAGCTTTATTTTTTGTTAACAAAAAGGTAAGTTTATACAAATAGAGAGCTGCGCCTATATAACATATTCCGCCAACGATCGATCCTGCAATTCCAGTTCGCCAAAGAATATTAAAATAGACAAAAGGTAACATCAGAACATGCGGAAGTGGCAGCCAGATACCACCCAATTGAGCAAGACCTGGTGTGAGGCTGTCAACGACACGCTTAGCAATATTAATATGAGATTCAGCGTCTCCATAGGCTAAAATATCGCCTTGGATAAAAAAGAACACACTACTAGCAACTGCAAAAATGAACGCAATGCAAATAAGAAGGAATTCCTCTTTTCTTTTCAATAATAGTTTATATATTTTGTTCTTCATGATTATTTATGATAAGGCAGGTTGTATATCTTGAGGAAAGCTTGGGATAGTATTCTGAGATGATGTATTCGTTTCTTGTACTGTTTTCATGTGTGCAACAACAGGTGATTTGAGATGTAGGCCATGAACAGTTTTTGCCCAGTGATGAGGAGAAACAATCATCTTATAAAGTGCATCCCAGGCGGATATACTCATGAAGAGCCAATAAAGGGGAACAAGGAGAGCATATTTTGTAATGCTAAAATGGCTTCGTTTGATTGTTGCAATCATGTAGTAATACATGTAGAGAAAGTTTCCAAAAATGAGAGAAAGAGTGCCAATATAATACACTGGTGCTGGGAAGAAGGATTCAATAAGATTTCCTACATGTGATCTAAAAGCAAAGTAAATAATAGTGATTGCCCAGAGAAGAGGGTTAACAAATAATGACATTATTTTGCCCCCAACAACAATTTGGAATAAAATAAAGTCCTTCAGGGATGCTTGTTTGAGAAACTCTTTTGGATTTCTAATGTGAACAAAATAACTTTGAATATATCCTTTAATCCAGCGACCTCTTTGATGAAACCAATTCTTGATATCACTGTTTGCTTCCTCAAGAGTTGTTGAGTTAACCAAAGCAGTTTTAAATCCTTGTTTAGCAAGCCGTAAACCTAAATCACAATCTTCAGTGACATTAAAAGAATCCCATCCTTTTAAATTTTTTAACTCCCGTCTTCGGAAATGATTTGATGTTCCCCCTAAGGGAATAGGTGCTTCAAGAGATTGTAATCCTGTCAGTACTAGATCAAACCATAAAGAATATTCTGCAGTAAATATTCTTGTTAATAAATTTTGATGAGGATTATAAAAATTGAGTTTTGCTTGCATACAGGCGATATCGTTGTCACTTTTTTCAAATGCAACGACGACCTTTTTTAGCTGTAATGGATCTGGCATATCTTCAGCATCAAAAATAACTACATAATTTCCTTTTGCAAGAGACAGACCATAATTAAGTGCTTTCGGTTTTGTTTTAGGGAGCGAGTGAGGAACAACAACAATTTCAAAATAGAATGGGAGAGAAAGAGAACGAGCTTTTTTGATTGTCTCTAGGTCATCCTCTTCCAAAAGAAGCATTACTTGCAATTTGTCTTTTGGATAGTCAAGTTTTTGTATTGCCTCTACAAATTGTGGAATAACGGTGGTTTCTTGATACAAAGGGCAGAATATTGTATATATTGGCCATGCTCTGTGAGAAGTAAGATAGGTATCCTCCACCTCAATCTCTGTTTGTTTTTGAAAATTTCTGAGGACAAGAAATAAACTAAACAAGAGATCAGTAAAATAAAAAACTGTGAGTATTGCAAGTAATGCAATAATAGTGAAATGCCAATCAGTAAGAAAACTCATAAGTATGGCAAGGAAAGTAAAGAGTATGACGAGCTGTTGGGAAGGAGTAAGTCGGAAAAAAGCAGTCTCCTGAACAGAAAGTTCAGAATGATGAATAAAAGTACGTCCCTTGTAATGAAATCCTTTTCCGTTTTTAAACGCGGTTGTTGGATCGAAAGGAATAACAGAAGATTTTGCAAATCGCAATTGTATTGCAGCAAGCCCTATCTGCCATGAATCTTTCAGAATATGTATTTTTGATACACCATGGACTCTTTTATGAAAAATAATATCATGGGATATTATTGTATATCCTGCATTCTGTGCTTTTAATAGGAATTCCAAATCAAATGTCCACGGCTTCGGATTAAGGGTTATACGTTCTATGATTTCCTTTTTAAATATTTTTAGTCCTGATTGTACATCATAGTCGATATGATGTAACAATTTATTAAAAAGAAGATGTTGTGTGTTACTGAGGAGTTTTCGAGACAAAGGTACTGATTGTTCTACCCTATGAGCAATGACAATATCAGCAAATGAAATTTTTTGTAACATTTCAGGAATATATTCTGGTGCATATTGTAAGTCGGCATCAATCATGCAGAGGATGTCATACTTTGTGTAAGAAAATCCTTCAAGAAGCGAATATGATTTACCTTGCCTACTTTGTTTCATATGGAGTGAAAGAGGGAAGAATGGAGAGAGGAGTTTGATTATTTCTCTTGTGTTATCGGTAGAATGATCGTCTACAAAAATAATCTCATAGAGAATTTTTCCTGCTTTACATGTCTTGTCAATTCGTTTAACAAGCTTTTCTATATTTCCCTCTTCATTAAAAACAGGAATGATAATTGATAGTTTTTGCATAATCTTGGGGGTCAGGGGAGCAAATATAATGAGGAGAATAAATGATAAAGATAAAAATTACAGGTAATCTTTGTAAGAAGAAGATGAAAAATATCTCTTTATTCTTACATATATCTTGAAACAGAGTGTAAGGATTATATAAAACTGAAAGTGTATCTATTGAAAAAGTTACAACAAAGATAATAAACTTCTTAATGAATAAACTGTGTGGCAAAGTAAATAATTGAAGCAATTGCAATTCCAAAAAAGGTGATCAAAACAATAATATTAACAATCCTATTATTTGCATATACTCCAAGTAATTTTTTATCGTTCGAGAGAATGTATACAAAAATAAGAATTGGGAGAAGAAGAACTGCATTAATTGCCTGTGAAACAAAAAGAATTGTTAAGAGGGGAACAAACGGAAGAATAACGAGTAGACTTCCCATTATCAGTAGAAATGCAAATAATCCATAGAATTGAGGTGCTTCTTCAAAACTAAAATTAAGCCCTGATTCAAATCCAAAAGCTTCACTGACAACATAGGACGTTGAAATTGGCACTAATGCAGCACCGAAAATGGAAGCGTTCAAAAGTCCAAAAGCAAAAAGAAAACTAGCCAGATGTCCGGCAAGTGGTTGAAGAGCAATTGCCGCATCTTTTGCATCATTTATAGCCAAACCGTGACTAAAAATTGTTGCAGCACACGCAATAATAATAAAGTAAGAAATAACGTTGGTGAGTATTGAGCCAACCATGACATCTCCTCGCTCAATAGATAAATCATCTTTACTCAGTTTTTTATCTACCACATAGTCCTGAATAAAGAATTGCCCCCATGGTGTGATCGTTGTTCCAATAACAGCAATCATGGTAAGGAAATATCCTTTATTTAATTGTATTGTTGGGACAACAAGGCTTTTAAAAGAAAGACCCCAATCAGGTTTGGCAAGAACAGCAGAAACAATATAAACAAGATAAAATGCGGAAGCGACAAGAAAAACTCTCTCTAGTCTTTTAAAATTACCTTTCAACATAAGAGCATAAATAATAACAGCTGCAATAGGAACAGATATTAATTTGCTGATATGGAATATTTCCAAGGCAGCAGCAATTCCAGCAAATTCTGCAGCAATTGTCCCAATATTTGCAGCAAGAAGAACTCCCATAATAAATGTTGTCCACCGCACACCAAATTTTTCACGGATTAATGAAGACAATCCTTTTCCTGTGACAAGTCCCATTCGTGCGCCAATTTCTTGAGTGATAATCAGACAAAACGTTGTAATTGTTAATACCCATAATTGGGTGTAGCCAAAAGAAGCCCCTGCAAGAGAATAGGTTGTAATCCCTCCTGCATCATTATCGACAGATCCGGAAATAATTCCAGGCCCAATGATTGCAAGAAGAGGAAGAATTCGGATAAATACGTTCTTAAAGGTCTTCATTTCTATTTTCCTCTTCAACTATTTTAAGAATATCATCAATAAGGATAATACCAACAGGTTTTTTCTCTTGATCAACAACAGGAACAACTCGGAGGTTGTATTGTGCAAAAAGCTCAATAATATCGTCTAAGGGAGTATCCGGGAATACAAATTTTTTATCAGAAATATTATCCTCCAGTAGTGACAATTTGTCTGCGATAAGAAGTTCTTTCGTGTTAATAACTCCTGCTATTTTTCCGCCTTCATTTGTAACAATAATCGTTTCTGGAACATTTGCTTGATTTTCCATTTCCTTAATAACTTCTTTTACTGTCTTACTACTTTCTGCTTGGAAAAAACCTAAGTGCATCATTCCTCCCGCAACATCATCTGAGAACGAGAGCAATTTAGTCACTTTTTGGGTTCTTTCAGTACCTAATGCGTTTTGGACTTCTTTTGCCTTCGAGGGATTCAGGTCTTTGAAGACATCTGCGATTTCTGCAATATGCATTTTATTGACAACATCTTTTATTGTCTCTGGCTTCAGGTTTTCAAGAATTGAGACTTGTGTCTCCTCATCTGCTTCTTCCAGGGCTCTTGCCGCTTGCTTTGCATCTAGTGCTTCAACAATTCCTATCCGCTCTTTTGTTCCTGCATCCTCAAGAATATTTGCAAGATCAGCAGGGTGGAGGGTATTCAGACTGCTTTGTTTTATTTTTATTCTGACATCTCCTGTTTGATAATCAAATGCTTCAATAACATTCCAGGGAAGTACTGTCGTTTGATGTGCAAACATACCTAACCCTAAACGCCTCAGTACACCTGCAAAACCAATATCAATGCCGACCACCTTAAATTCTCCGTTCTTTTCAAGGATTACATCATTAACTCGAACCAATCTTCTCCCATCCGTATCAATAACCTGTTTATCGAGTAAATCTTCAACGAGATAGAAATCCTTATGATCATAGGGAAGCATAGGAATATGTTGTGCAGGCAAAGAAATATGATTATTCATCAACGTAAGTGCTTGGGGGGAGACGGTCAATTTTTCTGTACCGTGTTTAATTTCTACTTTTGAAACAGGAGGATTTGGCCTATTCTCAAAGATTGCAAGGTCAACAATTTTTCCAAAAGGCTTGCCATTTTGGTAAATTGGTTTGTTAAGAAGTTGGCTTAAATAGATCATGGCTTCCTAATTGTAGGTCTGTCAGATTGAGGCTGTCAACCAGAGAAAGAGGTTCGTTATTAGTGTGAACAATGAAAAAAAATTGGCGTATTTGCATAAGTTCAGTTGTATTATACAGTTATAGTATTTTCTTACGAGGATAAGGAGGGATTAGAGTATTTTTGGGGGTTGACAGTTAGCAACATGTCTGATAGAGTGCTAAATAGGTAAATATTTATGGACAAATTAGTACCCGTAATTCCAATTAGAGATGGTATTATATTCCCCAATACCGATGCAGTCCTCACTTTCGGAAGGCAGAAGAGTTTAGCAGCACTTGAATCCTCTTTCCAAAATGAACGTATTGTCTGTTTTGTACTACAAAAAAACGCACGAATTAATGATCCCTCAACAGAAGATCTTTTTGAAATTGGAACACTCTCACGAATTGAGCGAATGATTCGTACAAATGGTGAAATTAACGCGCAAGTGAGAGGACTTACTCGTATCAAAATTGTTTCTTATGAAGAACATGATGCATATCTTCTTGCACATGTTGTAGAGCTTCCTGATGTTGTTGAAGATACTCCAGAAGTACGAGCATTATGCAATCATATTACAAACGAATTTCGTAGAGCGATGAATTTAGGAAAGTCTTCAGACTTTCTCGTCTTTATGAATATTATGTCTGATAATTCTCCTTCAGAACTTGCTGATTTAGTTGCTTCTGCACTGGATCTAAAACCACAAGAGCGACAACATATATTAGAAATGACCAATGTAAAGGAAAGACTTGAAAAAATTGCTGATCTGCTTTCAAGAGAGATTAAAATCCTCGAGCTTGAAAGAAGAATTGCATCCAAGACTCAAGAACAATTTGAAAAAGGCGCAAGACAAGCAATACTCAGAGAGAGACTCAAGACAATTGAAAAAGAATTAGGACAAGAGACAGATGATGCAGGTGAAGTGAAAGAGTTACTGGATAAGATTAAAAAAGCAGGAATGCCTGAGGAAGTAGAGGAAAAAGCAAAGAAAGAAGTGAAAAAGCTTGGGCAAATGAATCAATTCAATCCAGAAGCAGGGTATATTAGAAATTATGTTGAATGGTTAGTAGACTTGCCATGGAGTCAAGAGAGTAAAGATAATGTTAATATTAAACTCGCTGAGAAAATTTTAGATGAAGAGCACTTTGGTCTGAAGAAAGCAAAAGAACGAATTGTTGAGTACCTAGCAGTGAGAAAATTATCTGGCAAGATGAAAGGACCAATTCTTTGTTTTGCAGGGCCTCCTGGTGTTGGGAAAACATCTATTGGAAAATCAATTGCAAAAGCATTAGGTCGAAAGTTTGTGAAAGTATCTCTTGGAGGTATCCGTGACGAGGCAGAAATTCGAGGACACAGACGGACATATGTTGGAGCAATGCCAGGTCGAATTATTCAGGGCATTAAAGATGCTAGAACTAAGAACCCTGTCTTCATGCTTGATGAAATTGATAAAGTTGGTGCAGATTTCCGCGGAGATCCAACTGCAGCATTGTTAGAAGCATTAGATCCGGAACAAAATCATGGATTTTCGGATCATTATTTGGAAGTTCCATTTAACTTATCTGATGTGATGTTTATTACCACGGCAAATGTTTTAGATACTATTCCGCCAGCTTTGAGGGATAGACTTGAAATCATTAACTTTGCAGGATACACACAAGATGAAAAATTCAAAATTGCAAAGAACTTCTTATTCAAGAAACTCGTTGAGGCAAATGGACTCAAAGAAAACCAAATAGAGATTACTGATGATGCGGTGAAATTTGTCATTCAGCATTATACAAGAGAGGCTGGAGTACGTAACTTAGAACGAAGGCTTGCAGCAATCTATCGAAAAGTAGCAAAAGAAGTTGCTGAAGGGACCCCTGAGAAAACAATTGTTACAGATAAAACAGTAACGAAGTACTTAGGTCCAATTGTCTTCAGTGAGAATCTTATTGAGAAGAAAGATGAAGTTGGTATGTCAACTGGTATGGCCTGGACAGAAGCAGGTGGAGACATCCTCTTTATCGAAGTTGCTTTGATGCCAGGAAAAGGTGGACTTATTCTGACTGGTCAGTTGGGTGATGTCATGAAAGAATCAGCTCAAGCTGCGCTTTCATATATTCGCTCTCGTGCAAATCTGTTTGGTATTCCAGATAAAACCTTCCAGAAAACAGATATTCATGTCCATGTTCCAGAAGGAGCAGTACCAAAGGATGGTCCATCTGCAGGGCTTGCTATTACAACAGCAATTATTTCAGCACTGACAAAAATTCCAGTCAAACGAACAGTTGCAATGACCGGTGAAGTAACACTTCGAGGAAGAGCACTAGAAATTGGTGGGGTAAAGGAAAAAGTGATCGCTGCGCATAGAGCAGGTATCAAGACTGTTATTTTGCCAAAGGAAAATGAGAAGGATTTGGAAGAGTTACCAAAGGAAGTTATTAATGACTTAAAGTTTGTCTTTGTAGGACATATGGATGAGGTGTTACCGGTTGCGCTAGTGAAGCCTTTGAAAGCTCAAAAAGTAGAAGATAAAGAACCAGCAGGCCGAGTCGTGAGCCATCCTATCTCTGCATAACAGTAAAAGACAGGTGCTTCTTCAGAAATTTCGTTCCTTAGTAATTCAGGTAAAAGTTTTTAGAATGTGCCTTTATGTCTTCTTCCAATTTTCTGCCTTTCTCTTGATCAACAACGAATAATGGCGCAGTTTCCCGAAGTGTCAAAACTTTTTCTGCATCAAAAATCGGAAGAAATGCTCCTTTTTGTTTCAAATCAGCAAGGATTGTTTGCTCAAGTTTATCCTGCCAAGATTCTTTTTCTGTCTGTCCAGTAAGTTCTGGATGGCTTTTCCTATGCAATATTGTTGCAACTCGTGATGCAGTCCACGTTTGCGTTGCTTCTGGAACATTTGTTGCAGAGATCGTAACAACATCAAGATTTTTTGATCGTGGATACATTGTTTGCTTTGAAACTGTCTTGTACGCAACAACATTTTCCAACTGTCCTCTTGCTCCAACATAGACATATTCCAAATTAAAATTGCAGAGATTGACGGTATTTACTATTCTGTTATCTAATTGCTCCGCCAAATTGTAGAACCCTTGCATGCGAAGACCTTCAGCAATTCTTCCTGTTTGAACAATCCAGGATGTTTCTGCTCCTTGATAATCCCAATAATCCAAAGGAGAATTTGGTTGATTCTTATTCTCAGACATGTCTGTGAGGTGAGCAGAAGATTTAGCCCGTGTACGAAGACCTGCGTCTGTAAGAAATTCATCACTAAAAAGCATTGTTAAAATTGCTGAGATGTACTTTTGTTTTTCATGCAAAAGCATCGTATCAAAAAATGTAGAGTTAAGGAGTTCGCCGACATTTGCTCCGAGTGTGTCAATTTTTCTCAGTGCTCCTTTGTTTTCTCTGTCAGTTCCCATTGCAAAAAACTGTTTGTCTTCCATCCAAAAGTGTTTGATAACGTTTGCACGAACTTCATCAGCCAATTTTCTAAAATGTTTGCCCTTTTTAGGGAAAAGAAATGCAGCTTTTTCAAGTGCATCAATTGCAGATCCTTGCATTTCAATGGTTGCAATCGGTTGCCTGTAGTCTGCAAGAATTCCTTGCATCTCTTTTGAGGAGTGGATAAGGGAAGTTCCTCCGTCCATCCATCCTTGATACGTTATACCTTGTTGATTGATACGTTGGAATTCAAGTAATTTGACTCGTTTCTTTTTTTGAGAGAGAGGCAGTCGAAGCTGTTGTCCAACAGTGGTGATTTTTTGATTCATCCAATCAATGTTTCGCAAAACGTAATTGTGATATGTCGGAACAAATTGCGTCAGATGGTTTTTCTCCAAGAATTTTTGGACAATATTATTATGTGGCGTAACGGTTGGACCAAAGACAATCCTATCCATGACCCACTGAATCCCATGGCGAGCACTATCTTTAATACTAATTTTTTTCTTCCTGTCGTGATTGATAACTTTTTCCTTTAAAATAGCAAGGTCTTGCTTTGCAAGCTCTGCGATAAGGCTAACTACATCAGGAGTAATATCAGAACTTCCATAGTAAGTAACTTTTTCATCAGTTCCTCCCCATTTTGCAGATAATTCTCTGAGAATTTTTTCTGAATGTTCAGGAATCTTTTGGCCATTAATAAAAAGCTCTCGATGTTCATGATGAAATTTCCCCGGTTGTGCTTCTGTGATATCATTGCGTTTCCATGCCTGGTGTTTTACCAATGACATAACAACACGTTTGGTAATAGTGGGATCGAAAATAAGGGCATCAACAGCAAGTTGCCTTGCATCTCTCCCAAATTCTGCACTTGCATACAAATTGCTATTACTAGCGCTAAAACAATGTCCCATATCCACTTTTTTAATATCATCAAATGGGTCGGGAAGGTGGTGTAACGGGTTTGAAGCTGACATAATGAGGCTAGTATAACAGAAGAGTACGATGGTTCAAGGGTGAAATTTGTAAGCAGAAACCGTATTATCTTGAAAGAAGTTTGTAAGAAAAATACTATATACGTAATTGTTCTCTTGCTATAGTGTTAAATTGTTTGAGAGAATACAAGTATTATGAAGAAGGATACCTCTTGGAATAAATCAGGGAAGTGGTACAACAAGATTGTTGGTGACAAAGGCCATTATTATCATCAGTCTGTTGTCTTGCCTAGAGTACTGCGTTTATTAGGATTAGATTCTCACAGCAGACTTTTGGATATAGGCTGTGGACAAGGTATATTAGCTCGCTCAATAGACCAGAATATTCCATATGTTGGAATAGATTTGGCGAAAAGCCTTATTGATTCTGCAAAAAGCAAAGATAGAAATACAAAACACACTTTTGTTTTTGCAGATGCCACCAAGCGCATGAGTATTTCAGAAAAAGATTTTACCCACGCTGTTGCTATGTTGTCTTTACAAAATATGGAATTTCCACAAAATGCCATACGAAATGCTTCCGAACATCTCGTGCAGAATGGAAAATTTGTGATTGTTCTTAATCACCCTTCCTTCAGAATTCCTCGTCAATCAGGATGGGGAATGGGAGAAAACAAATTACAGTATCGGTATGAAAACCTTTATCTCTCACCTCTTAAAATTCCTATAACTATGCATCCGGGAGAAAAAAGCTCTGAGGTAACATGGTCTTTTCATTATCCACTGTCTTTTTACACAAAAGCATTGAAAGACAACAGTTTTGTTATTGAAGATTTGGAAGAATGGGTATCAGAGAAAGAAAGTCTTGGGAAAGCTGCTAAAATGGAAAATAGGGCACGTTCTGAATTTCCTCTTTTCCTCACTATTATCGCAAAGAAAATCTAGCTATTTGTCTAGGTCTTTCTCTCCCTCTTTGAGAGCTTTTATAAGTTTATCGTCGCTTAAGACTGCTCCATGATTCAAACTTTGCGACGGAGAGGATAACAGCAGTGGGTGAACTGGAGAGCTATCAAATTTTGCAGACAAAATTAGGTAATACATTCAAGTCGTATAGGTCAATATGTAGACGAAATGTTCTCTTGACAGACATAAAGTCTTGCTCTACTATTAAATAGTTGCGCAATTAAGAAATTATGTTGAAGCAAAATGATAGAGAAAAATTCCAAAACGACCTCGCAGATAGTAAAAGGTTTTATCTGCAAGCAACACTTGTTAAGTTACTTTCTGACCCAACCTGCTTAAAGATTTTATATGTACTAACCAAAGCAAATTTCGTGTGTCCATCTGATTTCTCAGAAATTATTGGCTTATCACTTCCTGCAGTATCTCATCAGTTGGCAAAACTCAAACAAATGGGTATTGTTGAAACCGTTCGACATGGTCAAATGATTTGTTACTCACTCAGTACTTCTCAAGAGAGTAAACATATAAAGCAAATTATCTCAACGATTATATAAGTTATGAAAAACATCTGGCATACATTTGTTCGAGAGGTTTTCCATCTAAAGTTTTTGCTCCTTATAGCAGTTGTTACATTTTTGTATATTTCTTTTACTGTTGATTTTTTGAATTATCGGTTTATAGGGGAAACGCTGAGTGGGAATTATCCATTGCAATATAAAGTAACTACCTTAGGAATTCTTTTAGAGGGCATTTTTACTGCCCTCTCAAAACTTGATGCAACTCTCCTTATTCTTACAGGTATTCTTATTGGCATCAATATCTCGCTTCTTCTTGCTACTGTAAAAAGACTGCAAGGTGCGGGAGTAAAAATAATTGTTGGTGGAGGAAGTATGGTCGGTTTAGCTTCAACAGGATGTGCTAGTTGTGGATTCTCTGTTCTTTCAGTTTTGGGCATTGGGACAGGCTTTTTAAATTTTCTTCCATTTGGTAGTAAAACTTTGTACATGTTATCAATAGGCACACTGCTTTTTTCTATTTTCTATATGACAAAAAAACTTACAGAAGGTACTGTTTGTAAAGTAGAAAGAAAGTAAAACCATGAATACAAAATATTTAATTGAACTGTGGAAAACAAATTGCGGACATTGTGAAGCTGTTAAGCCAACTGTTGCAGAGCTTGAGAAACAGGGATTTACCTTTGAAAAACATAACATTGAAGAACAAGATGGATTTAGCCTTATGCATGAGTATATTGCAGAAATTGATGTAAATAATAAACAGATGGGGTATCAGGAAGGATATATCTATACACCAACCTTTATTAATCCTACTACAAGAAAAATTTTGGCATTTGATGATCATGAACCAACAAAAGAAGAAATTGTTGTCCTTGCAGAAGGGAAAAAATAAACACTATGAATATTGCAGCTTGTGCACATTTACCCAAAACTTTTGCTACTCCAAGAGCCAAAGAGTGTGAGGAAAACCATTTTTGTCCATTTGGGCAGCGAGTCTGTCTCACCTGTGGCTATGTTGGTTGCTGTGATTCCTGTGCTCAGCATATGCGAAAACATGCAAAAGAGACAGGACATGAAGTGATGGCTTCCTACCCAGCAGATGAGAACTCCTTTATTTGGTGCTATGCTGATAATGATTATTTAGAACCTGATGAAAAAATTAATGTAAAAACCAAAAGATATGAATAATACGATTGAACAAATCCGTGAACTCCTCCATGAAGCTGCAGAATTACATCATCGTGTGTATAGGATAGTTGATGGGAATGATGCGAACTGGGCACTCTGGTATGCACACTGGCTTATTACATTATCAGAGTTACCTCAATTACTTCATGTTACCCCAACAGAAGCTGAATTAACTTACCTGCTAGTCAAACTGGATAAAGAATATACAGCCGAGAAAAGGGATATTATTTGGGAAACGTATTATGCACAAGAGTTAATAAATTATTATGAAAAAGTTTGATGTCATTGTTGTAGGTTCAGGAGCAGGACTTGAAATCGCATACTATGCTGCTGAAAAAGGATTATCCGTTGCTCTTGTTGAAGAGGGACCCTTAGGAGGAACGTGCTTAAACCGAGGCTGTATTCCGTCAAAAATGCTTATTCATTCTGCTGATGTTGCAGAGACAATTAAAGAAAGCCAAAAGTTTGGTATCAAAAGTGCTATTGAAGCCATTGATTTTGCCTCAATTGTGAAACGAGTTTCAGAGGAAGTAGACAAAGACTCACAAAGCATTGAACAAGCAATTAGAAAAAGCGGTAACCCTGTTTTATACAAAGTCAGTAGTACATTTATTGGTCCAAAACAAATGCAAGTAGGTTCAGAACAAATTGAGGCAGAAAAGGTATTTATCGTTGGTGGCACGCGACCAGCAGAGCCAGCAATTCCAGGACTTTCTGAAACTCCATATCTTAATAGTACCAAAGCATTACGCCTTGAGAAGCAGCCAAAACACCTTGTTATTATTGGCGGAGGCTACATTGCTGCAGAGCTTGCGCATTTTTATGGGTCACTTGGTACAAAAGTAACTATTTTAGTTCGAGGAGACAGAATGCTTTCTGAAGAAGATGAAGAAATAGCAACGTGGTTTACCAATGAGTTTTCTCAAAAACATGAAATTCTCTTTAAGACGGAAGCAGAACATGTTTCTTATCAAGATGACATGTTTACGATTACTCTTAAGGAAGATGGAAAGCAACTTGTAGCAGATCAACTACTTGTTGTTACTGGACGAGTTCCCAATACTGATATCTTAGAGACATTGGCAACAGGGGTTGAAATGGATGGACATGGATACATAAAAGTGAATGAATATCTTGAAACCAATATTGAAGGAATCTATGCTTTCGGAGATATTGTTGGTGTCCTTCCTTTCAGACACACGGCAAATGATCAGGTAGCTTATGCTATTCATAATGCTTTTACAGATAAAAAAGTTCCGTTTGATTACTTTGCCATTGGTCATGCAATATTCTCTTCTCCACAAATAGGCGGAGTGGGAAAAACAGAGCAACAGCTGAAAAAAGAAGGCATTGCCTATAAAGTTGGCAGAGCAGAGCTTAAAGATACGGGAATGGGTGGTGCACTGCAAGCAAATGGACTAGCAAAGGTGTTAACAGACGAAAAAGGTGAAAAAATCTTGGGAGTCCATATTGTCGGTCCAGAAGCATCAATTCTTATTCATGAGGCAATTGTTGCCATGAAAGCAAACGGAACAGTTGGTGCTATTGCTAATTCCGTACATATCCATCCCGCACTACCAGAATGGTTACAACGAGCATTTTTTGCAATTGAATAGTTTATGTATAACGAAAAAGAATTACTCGAGTTTAGACAACAAAAAGACAAAGTCTGGAAGGAGGATGCAGAGTCTCCTCTCACAGAGGAGCAAAAGAAAGATTTTCAGGGTCTAGCATATTTCCC
>CAYYSJ010000006.1:0-83028 GCA_964474445.1 uncultured Gammaproteobacteria bacterium | reverse complement strand
GTGGTTCCTTTGCTCTCTCCTCCACGGGACTCAATGTCACCACTGCTGGGGCAGTCAGTGGAGTCTCTACCCTCAACCTCTCTGGTGCCATCACCGGTGCAACGGCTACCAACACCATTAATGGTGCCATCATCAATGCCTCTACCCAAACCCTTGGATCTCATACCCTTGCTGATGCTGGTGCTCTCACCATCAGTACTGGTGCCAATGGCAACCTCACTCTTACCCCTAATGGCACGGGCAACACGGTTCTCACGTCAACTGCTACCAGTGGGGTTCTCGTTGGGAGTAGTACGAACACCTTAGCTCCTTTCTCTGTCTCTGGTGGCATTGGGTCCAATGCTTCCTTCATTGTGAACAATCTCAACTCTGGTGATCTCTTCACTGCCTCTGCCTCTGGTACCACCAAATTCACCATTAACAACAATGGCAACATTGTAACAACAGGAACTATTACTGGCTTAACAGGAATTACTTCCAGTGGAACTATCAATCTCTCAGGCCTTTCAGCAAACAGTGTGGTTCTAACTGATGCAAGCAAGAATCTTACTACTGCCTCTGTTCTTGGTGTTACTAATGGTGGTACCGGTCAATCATCATTCACTGATGGACAATTGCTTATTGGTAATTCTACAGGTAATACCCTTACTCCGGCAACGCTAACCGCAGGAAGTGGTATAAATATTACTAATGGACATGGAAGTATTACTATCACATCAACTGCAGGATCCAATTATTGGCAACGAAATGCCTTAAGTGGAATAAACTATCTGTCTCCAGCTACAAATGCAGATCAGTTAGTTGTTGGGACAACAACACCTTCTTCATTACCAAATGCAGGATTTTATGTTGAATCAAATCAATTCAGTAGTAAAGGGAATGCTCTGGTTGGATTTAACCAAACAGGAAGTGGAGATATCTTTACTGCGTCACAATCAGGAAATTTGAAATTTATCATTGATAATAGCGGCAATCTAGGTATTGGAACACGACCAGCACTGAAGCTTGATCTGACAGGAAATGCAACAATTTTAGCAACGGGAGCAGCACAGTTTACTAGCTTATCAGGAGCAGGACTTATTGACTGTGGAGGTCCGACTCAAAAGCTCCAATGGAATGCATCAACCAAAACATTTGCCTGTGGTAACAACATCGGTACAGTGAAATCATTCTCAAGCAGTCAAACAAAAACCGTTGTAAGCGCTAATACAACAAGCTACTGGGATAGTACTTCTAATTCTTTCCCAAATATTACTCCAAGCTCAATAGCTGATAACGTTATGGTACAAGTTCATGTAGAATTTAACGATCCTGGTAGTGGAACCTCAACATTGAGCCAACTTGCTGCACGTTTAGTACGTGCTACCAACTCTTACTCACCAGCCAATAGCAACATCTGTAATAGCAATAGTGATACAACCCAAATCGGTGCAGCAGATTCTGTAACCGGTGCTAGAGGCCAAGGCTTCCCAGCACTTACCTATGTGTATATCGACAACATTGCAACAACAAGTGCAACCTTCTATAGTGTTTGTTCAAGTAATGCAACTTCTATCGCCGGTGGTACACCAACCGTTGCTCGTATTGATGTTGTTTTGTCTGAAGTTGGCGCTGCTTCCGATATTGCAGAAATTTACCCAACACTCTCTACCTCTTTGAAGAACGGAGATATTGTGACAACCGACGCATCGCTTTTGAATGGTATCAAAGTTGCAACATCTGCAAATGATTCACAAGTTGTTGGAGTAGTATCTACCAAACCGTCACAAATTGTTGGAGGAGCAAATGGACAAAATGGTGCGCCAATTGCTCTTAACGGGCGTGTCCCTGTAAAAGTAACAACACTGAATGGCAACATTGCTTCTGGATCTGCAATTACCAGTAGTAACTATCCAGGCTTTGGTCAAACTCAGACTCAACCTGGAACAATAATCGGACGAGCACTTGAAGGAACTAATAACTGGAATGCAAATACCTGTACTATTATTGACGATTACAGCCACATCAACAATTTCTGGCCATATGATGACGGAACAAATTCCAACCATCCATGTTTTGCTGTTCCAACGAATACTGTGCCAAATGTACCTGCGAACTACACTTCTCCATACGTTTACTTTGGAAAAGTTATGATGAAAGTTGACAAAGGATATAACGTTCCAGAGCTCTTCTCTAGAAATATTAACGCTAACTTGTCTATCAAGTTAGGTAGTCAAGTTGTTGGTGTTGCAACCGCAAGCGCTAACTCTTATTTCCTTACCGATAATGCAGGCAATATTCTCTCCAACCAGCAGGCATTCTCTGATTTAATGGCTGCAAACGCTACTATTGGAGCACTCATGACAAATACTATTAGTACTGCAACAATCAGTGCACAGACAGTACAACTTGGGGGTGTTTCGCTGATTGGCAACAACAACTCTCTTGCCTTTACTAATAACAATAACCAATCTGTCTTCACGTTGGATAATAATGGCAATGCAACATTTACTGGCCGAATCTCTGCTAACAATGCTGTTTTTGGTAATGCCGGACAATTCACTATTGATGCATCAGGCAATGCAACAACATCTGGAACACTCACTGCTGCTGGAATCAACTTACCAAATGGAACAATAACAGCCGACAGCAACGGAAATATTATTCACCAATTAAGAAGTGATGTTACTGGACAAACACTGAATAACTTTATTTATAGAAATGCTGCTGCAAAAGATATCTTTTCTTTGGACAGTAATGGTAACGCTACCCTTTCCGGAACACTCACAACATCTATTGGTAATTACGATGTAGCAGAAGATTATCCAACACAAGATATAACATTAAGTGCAGGAGATGTTGTTGTTGTCGATAAGGCACATGCAAATCATATTGTCAAATCAGATGGAGTTTATGACAAAACTATTGTCGGAGTTTATTCTGAAAAACCAGGCTTTAGACTTTCGGAAATTAACCATATGATTGCTGGAGATACAGCTGTCCCTGTTGCACTGGCTGGACGTGTTCCTGTAAAAGTGAGTACAGAAAATGGTTCAATTCATGCAGGTGATTATATAACCTCCTCCTCTACTCCAGGTGTTGCTATGAGAGCAACAAAACCAGGGCAAGTTCTTGGAAAAGCACTTGCTGACTTTGACTGTACAACCATTTCTCCTGTTGGTGGCATTTGTACAGGAAAGGTTGACGTGTTTGTAAATGTCACCTTTGCTGATCCTCAGAACACACTTGCAAGTATTACAACTGATGAAAATGGCAAGATCGTCATCAGTAATACGAGCACAAAATCTATTAACCTCTCCTCAGATATTAAGGTTAATGGGACCGTTGTCAATGGAACACTCTCTGACGGACTCACGGCAATCAGTGATACTCTTGCCAGTACATCTTCAAGTCTCACTGCCTTACAGACTACTCTTGTTAATGTCTCAACAACTACAACACATCTTACAAATAGAGTAGCGACACTTGAAGAAAATCAGGCATCATTATCAGCTCAACTTGCTCAGAGTACAAATACTGCATCCACTGCTGCATCAAGAGTTGCAAGCCTAAGTCAGAAAATTGATGATATTTTGTCTACAATTAGTAGTCGACTATCATCTGCAGCTGCAACACCAACACCAGCATTTACAACCTTTATTGCATCCAGTACCGCACAGCTTGGTCTTGATACTAACTTGCAAATTAACACTGCAACGGTTTCAGGTATTCTCAATGTTTTGGGTCGAACAACAGTTACGGATTTGGGTGTGACCGGTCATATTGCTAGTGGGGTTCTGACTATCAATGGACTCGATGACAGTGGACTTGCAAGTATTAATAGTATAGGAGCACTTAAATTACAAAATAACGGTCTTGGTGGACTCGATATCCTTTCTGGAAAGGTTATCATTGATACAGTAGGTAATGTTACTGTTGCAGGTTCTATTAGTGCTCAAATTATCAATACCCAAAAACTCAATATTACAACTGATACAACGTCATCTCCATCTGCTGTACTGTCAACATCAGCAGGTGTGGCAACAATCAATCAAGGTACAGATACTATTACCATTCAAACATCTGCAGTAACTGCGAATTCACTGATCTACGTAACATTCAGTGGAGACTACAGTCCTGCAATTAGATATTGGATTGATAACAAACTTGCTGGAAAATCGTTCACATTAAAATTAGATGCACCTGTTGCTAATGGTGTCAAGTTTAACTGGTGGATAGTGAATTAATGAAAAATATTTTGATAGTAGAATTCGAAGGTGTTAAGTAATTTTCTTTTCCCAATTACTATCTAAATTTGTATGCCAATCCTTATTATTATCACAACGATCATTTGTGTTTTTGCTGCATTTCTTGCTGGTTCACCAGCAAATGATAATGCCTTCTTTGCATATTGCATGGTTATATGGAACTTCTTTACAGAATACTGGATATATGTGGTACTAGGATTCCTTATTGCTTGTATTCTTTTTATTCGAAGTGTGAAATTCGGTTCTGAGTATTCCAGAACAACGAAGTATATTTTCAGCGCTTTTCAGGTGGGGGGATCTATTTTTACCGGAACTTTTTTTGCATATGTCATTCTTCTTTGTATCGCTTGGGTCGAACTGAATGGACTTGCACTTGTGATAGACATTAATCCATCATTTCTTGGTATTATCTCTGATACTCCAACCATCATTTCAACAATAAAGTCACATAGTGTACCACCACAAATTATTGCTAGCGACACAGATAATTATGGAGAACTTTTAGGAATTGCTACTACGACAACAGGAACAACCAATGTTTATGGGAATAAAATCCTTACATCTGTTCCAAGTCTCTTAGTACTTCCAATTATTCAACCCACATCGAGTATGCTGCTTATTGATAATACGCTTATTGTAACCAAAATAAGTAGGGGTGACTTACAAAAAATCACTCCTATTATTGGGAATCTGTTGGTACAGCAGTATTTCCCAACACGAAAAATCAAAGCATATCCTAACGTGCAAGTTATGACCCCAGCAGAATACGAAAAAACACGAACTGACGAGTATGCAGCGAAACTTAGCAAAATCGGTGATGAATTAAAAACAATTGCATCAGATATCAGTTCAACCTCTGCACATATTCAGTATGATAAAGATCTTATTACAACGACACAAAGTGCTATTAATCAAACATCCATAAAAAATGAGAAACAATACACCGACTGCATTAATGCTGGGTATTACAATGGGAATGAGTTTCTACACTATAACAGCAGAGACTACTGCCAAAGAATACGTGACAATCAAGAAACAATCCAGCAAACAACTACGAATGATCTTACCACATGGCAAAAACAATTAAGTTACGACCAGGAACAACTAGCAAGTTATGAATATTATCAAAAATTTTTTACTGCTCAAAAACAAGTAATGCAAGTAACTAAAGCAAACATTCCATTTGAGCTAGGCCTTTTTCTCCAACCTAACAATGTACAGATTGTCGTCACAAGTAAAGGTACTCATATCATTGCCAACTATTTTGAGACCGTAGCTCATGAATATCTTCACTACGCAAGTTACATTCCCAATAAACAATTTGTCAGTACTTTTTTTGAAGAAGGACTTACCGAATATTTTGCTAGACAAACAATAAAAGATAATTTTCATGTTGATACTAATCTAGGATATCCTGTTTATGTCAAAATTATTTCTGAAATGACCAAAATCATCCCTGAGAGTGAACTCGCAGATATTTATTTTGCTAAAGATGAGAAACGGCTTGAAAAGACATTAGATCGTGTCTATGGAGATGGATTTTATAGCAAAAATCTTATTCTCTTTGAGACACTCCAATTTGCTTCGGATCCTACTCAAGTACTGGAGCTGGCAAATACTATTATGAAACGCATAAATGGAAATTCTCTCAACCTTCAAGATCTACAAAGCGCTTCTGAAGGACTATAGATAATAAGTACTCCGATAGATGAAGCAGTGAGAAAAGATGAGAGGAAGGGTATACTTCAAAAAACTTGTATTTATACATCTCTTAGGCTAATTTCTCAACCCCATCCTATTCTCCTTTTGAAATACTATTATCCGTCCTTAAGAAAACATGTAATACTTGAACCTAGAAAGTCTCACCAAAAGCTATTTAGAAATACTTGCATATTAGTTCGTATAAGAGGTGTTAGCACTGTTATGAAAACTTATTTAGAAGGTACTGGACTTAGCTGAGGGATGTTTGCATTAGGATTTGGCTTTACAGCTGGTACTGGTGTTACCTGTGGAGGATTACTTAATGTCGTTACATTAGGAAGATTTGGGTTTTGCAATGCGCTATTTGATTGTGTTGGCGTGGATTGCAATTGTCCTGCTTGTGTCTGCTGTTGAGATTGAGCATTTGCTAATTTAGATTTCAGATCTGAAAGAAGTGAATTCGCTGTTTTATAGTCAGGACTTTGTGTATCTTTTGAGACAAGGTTAACAAGTTGTTGTGCAACAAGAGCAGCATTAGTAAGGTCATTACTATCTTGTAATGTTATAGCTAAATTGTAGTATGCGTTTGCATAATCAGGTTTCAAATTAGCTGCATCTGTGAAATATCTTGTTGCAAGAGGATAATTCTTAGCACTGTAGTAAATTCCTCCAACACTTACACGAAGAGCAGGATTAAGAGGATCAAGTTGGATTGCTCGTCCATATGCATCAAGGGCAAATGCAAGTGCGTTTTGAGCAACCCCACTAATATTTCTGTAAACTGATGCTAATACTACCCAATTTCTTGATGAAAGAGGATTGAGAGCTACACTTACTCTTCCCTCAGCAATTGCTTGAGAAAGAAGGGTCTGAATCGTTGCTTTATCTTGGTCAGTCAAAGAGCCATTTGGATTTGCTTGAGTTGGTCCTTTTTGAGCAGCAAGAGCATTTGCCAAGGCAAAATTAGTTTGCGCCATATCAACTCTGTAAAGGTCAATGTATGGGTTAAGGGTTTCTGCTTTTTGCAAGTTCTGATATGTTGCCGTACCACTCTTATTTGCTTGGACAAGAGCTTGTCTATGATAGTAGTCTGCAGCAACTGTTGTATAGGTTTGATACATAGTAGGTACAGCCCCCACAAGGAAAAGGATGAAAATAATAACTGGGAAAAGGTCAAAGTGTGATCCATCTGCTGTTGATGCTTTAAGACCCATGGATAATTCCATAACTTTTTCTCTAATAGATCTTTGAGACATCATGAAAGCTGCGAGCACAAAAAATGTAACAACAATAGAGACAAGTGTCGTCGCATGAATAGCAAGCAGGACAACAGACATAATTCCACTCACTGCTAAAGATGGAAGCATTATACGAGTACTTTCATCTTCTTCTCCACTGTGCATAGCTATATTTTTTCTAGTAACATTCAAAACAACCAGTACAAAAAGTACTACAGCACCAAGTCCAAAGACTCCTAAGGTACCCAAGACTTGCAAGAATTCGTTGTAGGCTGCATCAAATGAGAAGCTCCAAAGATTGGTTGCATTGAACTCTGCTGGTTTGTAACTTGTAAAGTTGAAAAGATAGGAGGAAGGACCTGAGCCAATGAATGGACCATCTCTAAAAGCTGATGCACTTATTTTCCATGATATTGAGAAAGGAAGTTGTACTTCTTTAGGGAAGTTTGCTTCTAATTTTTGCACTTTATTTCCTGGAAGTGGTAAGTACGCAAGTGCTAAGGCCAATGCAGTTGCAACAATTGGTAAGACAAACAATGGAAGAGTTCTGCGGATATGTTGTGGCTTTGCAACGACAACACACAGGGCAACAACAAGCAGCAGTGCAACATACGTTGGAAGTGATCCAGTTAAAGCAATAGTAACACCAAAGAGTATTGCCAATATGGTGGCCATTGGAATTGGCATATATTTACTAGGATTAACTAAAGAGAGCAATGGTAATGGCAATAGCAATAACAAGAATGCAATAGTTGAGAAGGATGAACCAGTTGGGGTAAAATTAACAGCTCTTGCAAAATCTAAAGGAAGAAAAACACTAAAGAATGAGAGGATTGTGAGAACTGCAACTACCACTCCACTTGCATACAAAACATAGAGAAAATTTTTTATTTTATTCAAAGATCGCAAATTGGATACAGTAACAAAATATAATAGTATATACGTTACCCACGCAATAGTTGATCCATGTACTTTCGGAAAGTTACCAAAAATAGCAACTGGCTTGGAGACACTGAAGTATGTTGAAACGAGAATAACTACTAATAATGCTAACAATGGAATATCAAGAGGCGTTCTATTGATACTTACTTTCCCTTTCACAATCCAGGAGAAAATCCAAAGACCAAGAAGTAATATTGTACTAACAACTAAAAAAGCCAGTTTTGGCATTTCATAGAATTCTGTCATCTGACCAATGAAAAGAAGAGGGGTAAGACCAGCAACAACGAGGAGAAGAAGTGTTATTGCACCATCAACAAATAATGAAATTGTATTTCTCATATATATTAAATAGTATAAAGACTAACAGATACTAAATTGTATCTATTACAATAGTAAACAAAAACTTGAAAAGTCGTCAACAAGCAATTTAACTAGTTATCCCTTGAAAACACGTAAATAAATTCAATATAATATTTTTATGATTCGGCCATTTACTTTCTCAGATTTTTTAAAACAATTCCCTTCTGATGAATCATGCCTGGAAGAAGTAAAAAAACTCCGCTATCCAAAGGGCATAGAATGTCCTCTTTGTAACAGGATAACCAAACATTATAAAGTGGAAAAACGCAACGCATATGCATGTGAATATTGTAGACATCAGGTATATCCACTTGTTGGAACTATCTTCGAGAAAACGACAACACCGCTTCGCTTGTGGTTTTTCTGTATGTTTCTTATGACACATACACGCGCAAAAATTTCTATCCGCCAATTGCAACAAGAACTAGAAGTTACATATAAAACTGCATGGAGAATGTATAAAAACATAAAAGATTTAATGAGATTGAACAATGGAGACCTATTGACTGAATCTGAAGAAGTTATTAAATGGACATTCTTTAACACATTTGAATTTAAAGTGGTCCAGAAACAAGATACCTCAAGATGAAACAGGGGTATGATTAGCTGCACGGCGAAGAAGTTCAAAGAAATCCTTCCGAACTTCTTGTCTCTCTCCTTTTTCTAGAAGTTTTTGTAACTGCTTACTTTTTATTCTCACTCTTTTTCTTTTCATAACATAAGTATAAAGTGCATGTACTCTTTTTGCAAAAACCTGACTATACTATATATAGTATATAGATAGTCTTCTCCTGGAGACTAGAATAAAATCTTATGAGGTATGTTGTTTTGTTATGTATTCTTTTTATCATTGGAGGCGGAGTCGTTATTAGCTTAAAAACATCGCAGCAAGACACGCAATGCATTAAGACGCATATAACCACTAACAAACCACCAACTCAAGTCACGACAGCTCAAGACTACTTTGATCAAGGAAATTATGACTATGATATAGGCGATTGCCTCAAGGCAATTGTCGACTATACACAAGCTTTGCAAGCCAATCCAAATTTTGCTGAAGCATATAACAATAGGGCATATACCTATATGAGAATGCACCAATATAGTAAAGCTTTACCAGATTTGGATGCTGCTATTCAGATTCGACCTGCATATGTCAACGCCTTGATGAATCGAGGAGACATATACAATTACTATTATCTCAAAGATAAGCAAAAGGCACTTGCAGACTATGATACTGTGTTGTCATTGGGACCTGATGTATATAAAACAACCAGTCTTTGTGGACATAGGCTCCTAGCACAAAATAATGGTTGGACTGTTCAAACTCTTTATCAGCTTATTACAAGAGGAGAAAAAGCAGGGTGTGAATAATCAGTTGCTTGGTTGCTTCCATGGGGACATGAGCTGAAAGTAATTATTATCAGGATCTGCAAATGTTGCTATCCACATCTCTTCTTCTGATTCTGAGGGCTGATAAGGCTCTGCAATCACTGTTGCTCCCAAATTTTTTATTCTTTCAAATTCCTGCTGTACATCTTCTGCCTCAAAATTTAGGAGAACCCGTTCTGGATTCGAATTTTCCCCTTTTACTTTATCATGAGGGCCAATAGTAAAAAATCCACTCCCCACCATAAAGCCAAAATAGCCATCTCCAACCATATCCGGATTTTTTTCAAAAACACTTTTATAAAAATCTGCAAGTGCTTCGGGATTTTCGGAGAAGAGAAGAATAGAATTAAAATTCAGCATATTTCTATTATATTCTTCCATTGTAAGATTTCAATATGTTTTTGACACAACCTTACTCTTATTACTCATGCGTAGTACAATATTTTTATGAAAACTCGATGGTCTGCAGAGATTACCAAAACAAGCAGAGCTCTAGATTTAGATGAAGGAGTATTTACGTGGAAGAGTCCAAAGAAAATTGCTCAAAGCCTGAAACACTCCGCAGAAACGAGCACAAGAAGAAAGGCTTCTCCATTTCAGTCAGCTATGAGCATGCTTAATTTTTATATCAATCGTGCAGGAAAAAACCTTACATCTGAAAAAAGAGAAATTTTAGAAGAGGCAAAAAATGAATTAAGGAAGCTTTTCGGAAGATAGAAATTTTTAACTTATGACGTCGTAGGTAAGAAGGATATTCCCGTTTTGAAAATTTCTTGTTTTGAGAAGTTCAAATTTTACTTTTTCTTTTATACCTACAAAGAGTGGCGTCCCCCTACCTATTACAACAGGATTAACCATAATACGAGCTTCATCAAGTAAACCTAATTCCAACAGTGTGACACAAAAATTATTACTTCCAAGCACAACAATATCTTTTCCTAATTGTTCTTTGAGTTTTGCAACTTCTTGTGCAACATTGCTTCTCACCAACCGAACATTTTTCCAAATTTCTGTTTCTGTAACGCTTTCTAATGTATGAGAAAAAATAACCTTTTGTGCTTCATTCATATATTTTGCCACTACTGGATCTTCCTCTAGTCCTGCCTTTGTTGGCCAAAAGCTTTCCATCAATTGATATGTTCGACGACCAAATATAATAGTACCGGCCTCACCCATTTGTTCTGCAGCAAATTTATTAAACTCATCATCGACATTGTGCCATGACAAATCATGGTCTGGCCCTTCAATATATCCGTCGAGGGAAGTCATCATAAATAAAAACACTTTCCTCATATTATTTTTTAAAAGGAATCAGTTCCCGCAGTCTTTTTTCCCTGAAAAAAAGGCCGCCCCAAACAAAAAGTCCTGTGTAAACAGGAAAAAGAGTGTTTGAAAGAAGAGGCATATTTGCGCGTAAATTGCTAGCAACTGCACCTCCCAAATAGCCCGTTAAAAGAATTGCTCCAAGTATTGATGTTTTTGGAATGACATACAATATGAGGGAGATAAATTCGATAATCCCAATTGTCAGAGCCATTGAGTCTGGAAGCCCTAATTGGTGAGATGCAGCAACAACTGGAGGGACATTCATGACATGAATAACTGCATCAAGGAGTAAAAAAAGAGTAACAAATGTGCTAAGCCCTCTTCCTAACCATAGCATTTTCTGTGATGTTTTCTCTTCAGCCATTTGATTTATTATGTCAAACAATTCAGGGAAAATCCACACCCGATGTATTTTATACTCACACCGAGTGTGTAATTTCTCCTTGAATTACTTCAGTTTTGCAAGTAACTCATCAAGTCTTTCATAAGACTCTTCAAGTCCTTCTTTTTGACCGGAGGCTACCATGCCATCACGATCTTGAACTGATTGGAAGACTTGCTGTATTCGTAGTTTGGTTCTATTCTCTGGTAGTTCTTCATACCGCGCAGTCTCCAAAATAACATGCCCTTTCTCAGGAAGTCCTTCCCATTCAAATGTGTCAATAACTCTCTCTGGTGCTAAGACTTCATGATATACGCCATGAAATCCAAAATCCTGACCATTTGCTTGCTGCACATATCGCCATTCTCCGCCAGACCGTATGTCCGCTTTATCTATTGACGTAGTATACATGCGTGGTCCCCACCACTGTGGGATATATTTTGGATCTGTTGTTAGTTTGAAAACTAATTCTCGTGGGGCGTCAAATTCACGTTCAATCCAGATTTCCTGTTTGTTAGGCTCTGTTGTTATTTTTGTTTGATTCATCTGTTTCACCTCCTTTCGATCATAAAATTCCGAACTTATTTCGGAATTTTATTTGTTCGTTGTCCTGAACTTTTCAGGACAACAAGAGAACTTAGGCCCTCTCATATGCTTTCTGCAACTGTCCAATATCAATCTTTTTCATTTGCAGCATCGCTTGCATGACTGCTCCTGACTTTTTTGCATTTTGATCACTCATTAGCTCACTAAGTTGCTTTGGAACAATTTGCCAGGAAAGACCAAATTTATCTTTCAACCATCCACACTGTTCGTCTTTCGGATCTGATGAAAGTACTTCCCAATACTTATCTATTTCTTCTTGGGTGTCACAATTTACCAGAAAAGAAATTGCCTCATTAAATTGAAACACAGGTCCTCCGTTGAGAGCTGCAAACTTTTGACCAAAGAGCTCAAATTCTATGACCATTACTGTACCTACAGGCATACCTGACACTTTTGACCCTGCTTCATCAAATCGGCTTGTATGTAAGACTTTGCCATCTCCAAATACTGAAATATAGAAACTCACTGCTTCCTCTGCATTATTGTCAAACCATAAATATGGTGTAATTTTTTGTGTCTGTGCCATTCATGCTCACCTCCTTTCTATGCTTACCCCGAAATAAGATAAAAACTTTTATCTTTCCACAACCCTTGCAAACTTATCCAAAGAGGTACTCCATCCTTCTTGCATACCACTTTTGATCATAGCTTGATACATCTCTTCTGAATCAGCAGTATAAATAATTGAGAGTTTGGTCTTACTTCCATTAACATCTTCAAAGCGCACGACGACTGTCATTTCTGCCGGCATATCACTGCTTAAACCTTGCTCTGTCGGACTCGTTTTATTTCCTTCGTCATCGGAAAAATAATCTGTGATAACAAGTCTTTCCATTGGAACGATTTCTTTAAAGACTCCCGCACTATATAAATCTCTATCCCAAGGAGATCCTTCTGGCCCATGCATCGCATAGATATATTTCCCTCCAACTCGAAAATCTATTTTTACAGAAGGTGCAGAGAAGCCTTCTGGACCCCACCACTCTTTCACAAGTTCTGGAGTAGTCCATGTTTTCCACACTTTTTCTCGTGGAGCATCAAAAATTCTTTCAATGATTATTTTCTTCTGTTCTTCCATTTTTGTCACCTCCTTTCATTGTCATTTCCACAAAAACAAAATCTCTTGTCGGGTTCTCTATAAGATCAAGAATGACAATTCACTTTTTTGCAAACAACCGACCTCCTAACCATGTAGAAGGAAGAGCCAAGACTACTAGCATAATTGGATACCATTGATTTCCCATATTCCAGTTGGCCACTGTTCCTAATATCCCTGCAATAATTCCTACTATTCCAAGAATTACTGTATGACGAATTGGCTTGTTTGGCGCTAACAAAGCGGTCACATAGCCTCCCACTACTGTATAGAGAGTTCTATAGATAAGTGCAATTAAAAGCATCCACCAAACATAGGCAGTTGACTGATTCGCTGGAGGGAAAAACTTTAGTGATTCAACAATAAAATCGGTAACAATACTTAAAATAACAACGGCCATAAAACCGGCAAGTACTGCTCCAATACTTTTTAGTAATTTCAATTCTTTTTTTTAACCTCCTTCCTTAAGAGTTTATCGAGTCTATCAAATCTGTCCTCCCACATTTTGCGATATTTTTCGAGCCATTTGTCTAATTCTTTAAATGGTTCAGACTTAAGTGCATAAACTCTTTTGTTTTTATTTGGCTTCATGTCAACCACCCCCGCATCTGCCAAAACTTTTAAATGTTTACTTACTTGAGGCTGTCTAAGGTGAAGAGTATCAACTAGCTCGTTCACTGACCGAGGATGATCATAAAGGAGTTCTACAATATTTAAACGATTTTGTTCAGATAAAACACTAAACATCTGTGGATTCATAAAAATATATTACCAAAGAGGAATATTCTCGTCAAGGAATATTTTTGAATTATTTTCTTTTTTAAAAAAAGTTACTTTGTTGATGTTACTGTTTTTGATATATATAATCCATTTCCCAATTTGATTTCCCCTTCAAGCACCGTGAGCACATCTCAACCATTTCTCCTTCTTGACAAAATATACATATACGTATATTATATGCATATGCCAAATAAAACTATTTACGTCAGTGAAGCAGATGCATCACTATTTGAAGAAGCAAAGCAGTTAGCAGGAGAAGCCCTCTCTTCCGTTATTTCTATTGCACTTCGTGAGTATGTTGCGAGACATCAGCAAAAAGCAAAAGGGATGAAGGAAGTATCTCTGCGTGTCGGTAGCCATGATGTAGAAAGCGAAAAAAGATTTGTGGGAAGCACTATTGGAAAATGGCAAGGATTTAGTGATGACAAGCAATGGTGGATGCAAGCAACCATCTATCATACACAAAAAGATAACTGGGCAGTACACGTTATAACTGTTTGCAAAGCCTCACTTTTGACTGATAAAAAAGCATGGAAAGAGAGTGGTGATTATCTTATAAATCCTTGGCATGCTGAACTTTTTGTCGGCACAAAGCCAAAAGATTTCGAGAAGAAACTACCAAGTGACTTATATACAACACTGGTAAATCTTTTAGAAAAAGAAGAAAAGCCAGTTGAGTATTTGGACATATAAAGGAGGTGGCATAAATGAATAAAAACCATCATTTAGAAGATATACATGGCCTACCAACAGAGTATGCAATGAAGTGGTATGGATGGGGATCACCTATTGGACTTTCTATTTTCTTTTTTACAATTGTCCTTATTGCAGCAATTATTAAAATCGTTTTCTTTGGAATGTAAGTTCTAGAAAAAACTGCTGGGAGAGATTCAACCAGCAGTTTTCTTTCTTAAGAAGTGCCATTGAAAAGATTGGAATAGTTCACAACAATTTTAATCTCATTCAATAGGCGATTGCTTTGTTTTTATGCTCTTCATGATGACATTACTATTCTTGTTTGTCAGCTTGGAAAGCCCACAAAACACCGTATTTGTCAGTTAAGTCACCATAATAGCCAAAGAATGTTTCCTCAAACGCGTGGGTTACATGACCACCTTCTGAGAGTTTGGTAAAGAGTTTTTTCGTTTCTTCTTTACTGCCACCACTAAGAGTGAGTGTTACACCATTTCCTCGCTGTAGATCTCCTCCCATTACAAGGTCTGATGCCATTAAGACAATCGCATTTGATGTAAGTACTGAGTGCATTACCTGGTCATTTTTTCTTGGATCTTCACTTCTCATTGGACTATCTCCTACTTTTTGAATATCGAGCTCTCCACCAAGACAGGATTTATAAAATTCCATTGCTTCAGTACAATTTCCATCAAATGAAAGATATGGAGTAAGTTGCGTCATTGTTATCACCCCCTTTACAAATTATCTTACTGCTTCATATAACTATAGCAGACTGCAAGGCCAATTTTTCAACTATATTTGTGAAGCGCCTTTCTCTAAACTCATCACAATTTCTTTGGGAACCACGACTTGATTTCTTACTTTCAATGTATGAAGATAAACTAAGATGGCAGATACTATACAACAAAATACTTCTGGTTATGGAAAGCGACCATTATGGCAATGGCTTCTTCTCTATGTTGTTATTGGAGCCATTTTGTACGGTCTTATTTACTACTTTGTCTTTGCCAGAAGGGGTAGCTATAACAATAACGAACGAGGAGAATATGCATCTCCCACAACAGCAAGCAAAACAACGCCTGCTCAATCACCAGCACAACAACAAAATATCATTACATTGACACAGAATGGATGGTCTCCGGCAACGCTTACTATTAAAACAGGTCAAACAGTGACGTGGATTAATAAGAGTGGCCAAACTGCAACTGTCAATTCAAATCCCCACCCCACACATACTGCCTATCCGCCACTTAACCTCGGAAGCTTTTCTAATGGAGGATCGCTTTCCCTAACATTCCCTACACCTGGCACTTACGGATATCATAATCATCTTAACCCAGGTCAAACAGGAATAATCATCGTCCAATAATATGTCCCATCCTAAACTTGTCTTTCTTCTTCTTCGTCTTAGCATTGCTAGTGTTTTTCTCTATGCAGCAGTTGCCGCAACATTTCAGCCATACAATTGGATCGGTTATATTCCTCAGATCGCACGAAATATATTTCCTGCACAACTACTGCTTCTTGGATTCTCTTTATTCCAGACTGTACTCAGTGTATGGATACTGACCGGATGGAAGACATTCTATGCTGCATCACTTGCAGCACTAACGCTTTTGGGCATTATAGGAGCAAATTCTACGCAAATTGATATTCTTTTTCGAGATTTTGCCATCTTTTTTGCTGCAATAGCATTGGCAGTAGGCTCTCGTATGAAACCTGGGAGAAAATAATTATTTTCTCTTTTGTCCTTCTTCAATTTTTTTAATCTGTGCTTTCACCAGCTTTTTTATCAAATTAATAGAAAGTTTTTGATCTAAAGGGAATTGAATTGTTGATTTTATATTTTACTAGTTCACTTTTGTGTTCTTCTACAATTGGGGGAATTGCAAAAAGACTTATATGGTTTTTAAAGACTGCAAAATAAGCAAGTCGTCCCTTGTAATGATAATAGGGCATTCCATAACTTATCGTTTCTTCAGTATCTGGAGCAACTGATTTGATTGCTTACCGAATCTCTCGAAGTCTCCCTTGTACTTCTTTTGGACATTCTCAATGTATGTATCGACACAATTTACCGATTTCATATTCCCAGTATAGCAAACACTGTTTGCCAATGAATTATATTAAAAATGTCCTTTTTTCCTAATCAAATTAGGAAAAAACCTACTTTATAATTCCTCCATATGTCCTGCCAATGACTTATCTGTTGTATATCGGTAAATGATTCTTCCGCCTGTTTCAACAAGAGAAAAAAGCACACTGACAAAAAACCAAAAAAAGTTGAATTGCATAGGAGTAAAAAAAACGAGCAAAATATACAATATTGTTGCCATATACATTCCCCCTTTTATATTCATCGTTATTATTGCTGAGACAGGTTTAATCCATGTTTGAAACTTTTAAGCAGTTCTGGTTCATAATTTACATCTTTTTTCTCACTGTCTTCTTGATCTGGGACATTTGTATTTTCTTTAAGTTGCGCTATCTCTTTTTCAAGTTCAAAATTTTTTTCTTGCAATTTTTCCATGGTATGTTGAGATTTTTTTAACAGACTATCTTTATTGCGCAATGTAAAAAGAGTGAAAAGTGTATCCACAATATTAACTAGCCAGCTAACAAAAACGCCGAAAAGAATTGATCCAACAACGATCGTATAAAGTGGAATATTCGTTAAAACATAATTGCCCAAAACGATATGAACAGCTCCAGTGTTCTGCGTTGCAAAAAATGCAATTCCAAGTCCGAATGCAATAAGAAGAATGAGTGATGGCATATCTTTATCTACTTATATAAAACGGGAGAAAGAACTTTTTGTGACGCAATTACTATCTTGTCTAATAAAAATTTTTGACGTATCACAATTTACAAAAAGTATGAAAGGGTTTGAATCATTCAAATATGCAGATTTGTAGTTCAATGGATATTTTTAAAGAGAAGACTCTAAATGTTCACTAATTGTGCAAGACCATTTAAATGGTCTTAAAGGAACTTCATCACTCCAACATTCGGTTACTCATCCAAATTCTTTTATCTACCTTTTGAAGCTAACGAGATACTCGTTCTGAAACGGTGTTTTTCTGCTCGCCCAGTGGGACAATTTCTACGGAAGACTGGCGGAAGTTGAATATCCAAAGATTATCTTTGAACAAACACAATACTTGTTAAGTCAAATAGATAGGTGATAAACTACAAGCATGACTGATGAAAATGCAAAGCATCAAATTATAAAAGACATTCTTAAGGCAATTGATGTATTGAAAATGCTCAAGAAATCACATAAAAAAGCAGAAATGGAACATTTTCAAATGGTAATTGAAGACTTAGAGCAAATTATTAAAAACATTGAAAAGGATATCTAAAGCTTCCTACTGCTGAGCTAAAATAATTCCAACTATTACTATTATTGCCGCTGTTAGCTTGATAGCTATATGCTTTCTTTCGTGTAAAAACACTATACCTGATATAACAGTTAATAATGTAGAAGCTTCACCAAACGAAACAACCTGTGAGACATTTCCTCTTTGAAGTGCTGCATATTCGAATATATAAAGCAAATCAACGCATATTGCATTAATAAAAATTGCTTTCCATTGTCTACTTAATTCATATGCAAGGTGTGATATTTTTGGACGGATAAAAAGAAATAGATTTATAAGTCCAGGCACAGTAAAACCAACTGCAATATACAGAAAGCTTGAGTAAACTTTTGTTACTGGAATACTAAGTCCAAGTGCAATTCCTTCGCAAAGAACACTTAAAAGGATAAATCTTACGCCTTTTGATGGATTAAATTTAGTTCTATAAAAACCAGTCAAAAAACTGGCAAAGGTGATAAGTAAAAATCCAAGTACTATTACCAAATTAAATTTAGCACCAAAAAATAATGCAGTAACACCGAAGGCGATAATATTATAAAGAGGATATACAGTTGTTATTATGCTTACATCCTCATTTTTATAAGCTTTAAAGAGGAAAACATTTGTTAACGCCCAAAAAATAAGAGATATTGCAAAAATTAAAAGGATTTTTACATCAAAATTTGTATAAAGCTTAACAAAAGGCAAAGTAAAAAACATAAGACCTCCACTAGTAAGTTGCCAAAGAACGGTATATGCCCCCTCATACCGAGTCTTTTTTGTCACCCAACTGGATAATGCACTACTAAGAGTTTGGAACAATACGAACAGAGCAATGAATGAATAAATAATTAACACGTAATTAGTGTAACAGAAAGAATTTAAGCTGTCCCATTAGGACATGGCTATAGGACGATTTCTGCTCCGCGACTAGGACTCGAACCTAGAACCTTGTCGTTAACAGCGACCTGCTCTACCATTGAGCTATCGCGGAAGATTAGATTATTTTAGCATCAAACATTTCTGAAATCCACCCCAAAATTTATAAATGATCCTTCACAATAATATTCTTTAAAAATCTTTTTTTTAGTTTAGCACGATTTTGACAGCAAATTGTATTTGTGTAATAATCCAGATAATGATTATAGGGGGTAATAATATACCATCCCATGAAGAGAGACACGAATCACTACAATACAAGAAACAACAGGAATTTTACTCTTGGTTGCGAAAGGTTCCTTTTGGCATTCTCCGCGAAGCATACCGTAATGCCTATTTAAGACGAAACCCTTTAGATAAAAACACCAGTACACAAGCCATCGAATCCGTTGCTTCTAACATAACTCAAAGCAATTTTGCGGCCACTTCTGTTCCAGAAAAAGTTGTCCTTCGACGAAGTGTTTTCCTCCTTATTATCAATCTCATTAGTATCGAAATATTTTTTGACCTTATCTACATTGGCTTAAAATTCCCATCAATTTATTTTAGCTTTTCTCCTGCATTACAAAATCAATTAATGCCAGCTTATTTTGTTTGTTTTGTCTTATTAAATATCATGAAAGTTATTATTATGCTTATTGCCGCTTTAGGATGGGTAACAAACCGGTATCATATCGGACGGGGGGAAATACGATATAAAAGCGGTATTTTAAAACACAGTGAAAAAATATTTTTGTGTAATCATACACAACAAGTAACTTTTGAACAAGGCTTTTGGGGAAGATTGTTTAATTTTGGTTCTATTGAGATATATAACCCCGCATTAAAAGAAAAGATATATCTAGATTCTGTCCCAGATCCAAGCAAATGTGCTGATATTGTGAAGAAAAATTTATCAAATTCTTCTGGAACAGAGTACTTCTTGCTCCAAGAGTAAAAACCAGTGTCTTTATGCCAAGTAGTCTCTTAATTTGTTCCCTCGAGAAGGATGTCGTAATTTTCGAAGTGCTTTTGCTTCAATCTGTCGAATACGTTCACGAGTAACTTTAAAGAGTTTGCCAACTTCTTCAAGTGTCTTTGGTCGTCCATCGTCAAGACCGAATCGTTGTTTAAGTACTTCTCTCTCACGATCAGATAGAGATTCCAACACTTGTGCTACTTGTTCTTTTAAAAGTTCGCGCGATGCCGCATCAAAAAGCGTTGGAGTGCTTGTATCATGAATAAAGTCTCCAAGTCTACTATCTTCCTCATCGCCGACAGGGGATTCAAGAGAGGCTGGCTCCTGGGAAATTTTAATAATTTCTAGCGCTTTATCAGGCTCGATACCAAGTACTTTTGCAACTTCCTCTGGAGTTGGCTCACGACCTAATTCCTGCATAAGTTTTCGCGAAGCTCTCAAAAATCTATTAATATTTTCAACCATATGAACTGGAATACGAATAGTACGTGCTTGGTCAGCAATAGCACGAGTAATACTTTGTCTGATCCACCAGGTAGCATAGGTTGAGAATTTGTATCCTCGTCTCCAGTCATATTTTTCAACTGCACGAATTAGTCCCTGGTTACCTTCTTGGATTAAGTCCAGCAAGGTTAAACCTCTTCCTACATATTTCTTTGCAATAGACACAACCAAACGAAGGTTAGAAGTAATTAATTTTTGCTTTGCTTCTTTGCTCCCCTTTTCAACTTGCTTTGCAAGTTCAATTTCTTCGTCAAATGTCAGAAGCGGAATTCGACCAATTTCTTTGAGATACATTCTCACGGGATCGCTTACTGTACCTTCTGTAAGTACAGTGAGAGCTTCTAACTCTTTTTCCAAATCCTCAATTGGCTTTGCTTGGTCCTTCTCCTCATCAACGTTCTCAAACACGTCAATATCCATCTTCATGAGCTTGTCATATAACTCATCAAGTTCTTCTACGTGTTCTTCTGGCTTGCTAAAGATTCCGAGGATCTCTTCCTGAGTAATGTATCCACGCTTCTTTGCAGAATCTGCGATATCACCTAATAGATTAATTCCCTTTTGCGCTTTCATAGTATGCGTATTGTATCAAATATGGGTTAAAAGGGGAACCCCACCATCACTGTTTCCCTAGCAGGGCAACAAAATGTGAAAACTCAGCCTGAAGGTTGGCCAAATCTTGCGCCGTCCCATCTTTCTCTTTTTGCTTTATTGCATCACCTAAACTCTTAATTTGCTCTCTGATATAGAGCACATAAAGCTCTTCTGCAGTTTTTTTTGCCTCAAGCGTCCACTTCTCATCGCTTTCAAATTGTGGAAGTGGAAGTAAAAAGCAGGTATCAAATGAGGGGATAAGTTCCTCTGGTAATCCTATCAAAGCATCTTTTCCTAAACATTGTGGATGAGTTTGGCAATATTTCTGTAAGTGGAGCAGTATTTTTTGATACGATGGATTTTTCCAAGAATAATCGCGAATAAAATCCTGTAACGTTGTCATTATTTGTGCTGGCTGATTGGATTGGAGAAGGAGTGCTAAAAGATACGATTCCAAGCGTTGCTCCCTCGTCTCCTGCTTTTGAGGAGCAATTACATCTCTCTTAATAACCTCTTTTTTAGCAAGTTTTACCATTGTTTTTTGCAACGAATCAATAGAGGTATTTAATGTTTTGCCTAATGCCTGCAAGTAATGCTCTTTGACTATCTCATTGTCAATTGCAGAGAAAAGTGGCAATAACTCGTCACCAATTTGTTGTTTGGCAAAAGGTGTGTCAGTACCGTATTTTTTGACAGTCTGCGAAAGAAGATAGTCATAAATAGGTACATCTTGTTTGAGTGCTTTTTTAAATACAACAGGATTGGTTTTCAAAATTTCATCAGGATCTTTCCCTCCATCCATTGCTATTACACTTATCTGTAGTCCTTTCTTTTCCAAAAGTGGAACAGACCTTCTCAGGGCCTCCTGTCCTGCACTATCTGAGTCAAAACAAAGTGATACTTTTTTGGCAAAACGAGAAAGGAGCGCCACTTGATCCTCTGTAAGAGCAGTACCTTTTACCGCAACAGCATTTGTTATTCCTTCCTCAAATGAAGAGATAACGTCAAATTCTCCCTCCATCACAATACCCCAATCTTCCTGCTTAATAGACTTTTTAGCGCTATTAAGACCAAAGAATGTTAAACCTTTATGATACACAAGGGTCTCTCGAGTGTTAATGTATTTGGAAGTCTTGTCAGTATTATTCAAAACTCTGCCCGAAAAACCAATAACATTATCCCTATGATCGTAGAGTGGAAATATGAGTCTACCCTGGAAAAAGTCATAGACATCTTTCCCTCGCGGGCTACCAAGCCCAGCATCAAGGATTTCTTCCCTTGTATACTGTTTTTTCTTCATGAGATAAGTTGTTAAGGCATTTCCTCTTGGTGCAAAACCAAGCAGATACGTGTTAATTGTCTGGGGTTTCATTTTTCGCACATCAAGAAGATACGCAAGCGCTTGTTTACCTGATTCATGTTTGGTCAGTAAATAATGATAAAACTCCGCAGCCAGATGATTCATTGCATATATTCGCTCTTTTTTTGAAGAAAGTCCGGTATCAACCTTTTGATGTTGTAAAACAATTCCTGCTTTATCTGCTAAGATTCGTAAGGCTTCAGGAAATTCAATATGCTCATATTCCATGAGAAAGGTGTAAACGTCTCCACCTTTCCCGCAGCCGAAACAATGCCATATTTGCCGTTCTGGAGAAATCACAAGAGATGGAGTTTTATCACCATGAAAAGGACAATTTGCTTTAAAGTTCCTTCCTGCTTTTTTTAGTTGTATATGTTCTTGTAAAAGTGCGACAATATCTGTCTTATTTCTAATTTCAGCAACCTGATCCATAGCTGCCCTATTGTACCATGGCACAGCAATGATAGTAACTCTTTTCCCTACGCAAGAGAACTATCCTCTTGTTTTCTTTCCAAACACTTCGTACAATGGGTTTTGTTTCATGTCAGCAACGTTGGTTATCGGATCACAATGGGGAGATGAAGGGAAAGGGAAAATCATTGATTTTCTCGCAGAACACGCAGACTACGTCATACGATTCCACGGGGGCAATAACGCAGGCCACACAGTCATCAATACCTACGGGAAATTCCCTATGCATCTTATTCCTTCAGGTATTTTTTCAAAAGCAAAAGGATGTATTACCAATGGAACAGTGATTGACTTGGAAGTACTCGTCTCGGAAATTCAGATGCTTGAAAAAGCAGGAATTAAGCTCAAAAATAAACTTTTTATCTCTCCCCGCTGTCATATTATCATGCCCTACCATAAAATCCTGGATCGACTCTACGAAGAAGCAAAAGGCAAAGCGAAAACAGGTACAACAGGCAGAGGCATTGGTCCAGTTTATGCAGATAAGGTGTCATATAATGGTATCCGTCTTGCAGATCTTTTGAATAAAAAACAATTTTCAGAAAAATTGAAAGTTCAACTAGAGGTAAAAAATAAAGTTATTACAGCACTTGAGGAAAAGTCCTTATCTCAAAAAGATATTGAAAAAGTCTATTTTAAATTAGCAAAAATTATTACTCCTTTTGTCAAAGAACCATATCCACTTTTGCATAAAGCACTTGATCAGAAACAATCCCTGTTGTTTGAAGGAGCACATGGAGTCTTCTTAGATAATGACTGGGGAACTTATCCTTTTGTCACTGCTTCCACCGTTTTAACAGGTGGAGTGAATGATGGAGCAGGTATTCCGGCACAACATATTACAAATGTTATTGGTGTTGTAAAGGCGTATACAACTAGGGTTGGCGCAGGGCCCTTCCCAACAGAATTATTCGACGAGGATGGAGAACTTCTTCGAAAAGAAGGTAATGAGTTCGGTACAACAACAGGCAGACCAAGGCGGTGTGGTTGGTTTGATGCAGAGCTTATTCGTTTTGCAGCTCAAATTAATGGATACACAGGAATAGCAATCACCAAACTCGACGTTTTGGATAGCTTCAAAACAATCAAAATCTGCACAGGCTATACATATAAAGGAAAACGGGTTAACTATTTCGATGGGGATGCAGCCTTTTTGTCACAAGTAAAACCGGTATACAAAACGTTTAAAGGCTGGCAAACATCAACAAAAAGCATAACATCATTCGCAAAACTTCCTAATGAAGCAAAAGAGTATATCGCAGCACTCGAAAAACATATTGGTGTACATGTCCAATTTATTTCAACAGGACCGGAACGCAGTGAGATTATCGTTCGTACTGCATAATTTATGGTTTATTGGCAAACTAAGAGGCCATGAGCATCAATGACAAGCATGAAAAACTCTTTTGATTACTCTACGTATCTTTCCCCATTTACTACTCGTTACGGAAGTTCGGAAATGCGAACCATTTGGTCGGAGGAGAATAGACGAAAACTGTGGAGAAAAGTCTGGACTGAGCTTGCGCGAGCAGAGTACCAAGCAGGATTTCTTACAAAAGATGAGTTTCTTGACATAGAAAAACAGAGTGGAAACCTTGATATCGTACGAAGTAAGGAAATAGAAAAAGATGTGTATCACGAATTAATGTCTGAGATTAAAGCATTTGCAGAAATTGCACCAATTGGTGGAGGAAAAATCCATTTAGGAGCAACCAGTGCTGATATTTTAGATAACGCTCAGATGATCCAAATTCATGAAGCACTCAATTTAACAAAGAGAAATCTCCGAAATCTTCTCAAAACATTTGTAGAAAAAATCAAAGAATATCAAAACGTCGTATGTATGGGGTATACCCATCTTCAGCCTGCTGAACCAACAACTCTCGGCTATCGATTTGCATTTTATGCACAAGACCTGCTTATTGACTTACAATTCCTAGAAAAAATAGAACCCTTTTTACAAGGAAAAGGCATGAAGGGAGCAGTAGGAACTGCAGCAAGTTATACACAACTTCTTGGTTCTGAAGAAAAAGTACAACAGCTTGAAGAAAGTATTTTACAAGAGCTTGGAATACAGGCAGTAGACATTGCTACCCAAACGTACCCCAGGAAAATTGACTTGCTTATTGTAGAAGCACTATCCAATATAGCAGCCTCTTTACATAAGTTCTGTTTTGATTTTCGCATTATGCAAAGTCCTGCTTTTGGGGAATGGGTTGAAAAAAGAAATTCTAAACGAATTGGATCTTCGGCCATGCCCTTTAAAAGAAATCCTGATAAAGCAGAAAAAGTATGTTCTCTTTGCCGATATGTTTCGTCTCTAGTCCCTCTCGCGTGGAGTAATCCTGCAAATGCTCTGCTAGAGAGAACTCTTGATGATTCAGCTGCTCAGCGCATTTTTCTTCCTGAAGGATTTTTAACAATTGACGAGTGCTTGCACACAGTACAAGGATTACTCGATAACCTCCTTATTAATCAGGCTGCCATTGAAAAGAACCTTGCAACCTATGGTCAATTTTCTGGAGTTGAGCCAATACTGATGGCAATCACAAAAAAGGGTGCCAACAGGCAGCAGATGCATGAGTTACTGAAACATATGAGTATGAAAGTTTGGGAAGCTAAGGACCAGGGAGAAGAAACTTCACTGTTAGCTCTTTTGCAAAATGAACCTGAAATAACAAAATATCTCAGTCCAAGCCAATTGCAACAACTCTGCAATCCGTCTACACATATAGGCACTGCAAAAAAGAGCACAGCCCTTTTCCTAAAGAAACTTAATAATGTATTACAATCGTAATTCAGGACCATTCCTCATCCTCACGTGTTCTCTATTTGGAGGAGAACTATCATCAAACGTCATATAGGTAGTTGTACCTCCACTGCAGTTCCTTTATGCAGTTCTGAGTGAATAGAAATTTGCCCTCCGTGATTTTCTATAATGTTTTTTGTCAGAAAAAGCCCCAGTCCCATCCCATCCTTTTTATGAGAAGTCCCTTTATAAAATTGATCAAAGACTTTTGGTAAATCACGTGTTGCAATGCCTTGTCCTTTATCTTTAATACGAAGACAGAGCATCTTTTTTTTCCTAACAAGGCTTAACTGAATTTCCTTGTGATGGTCTGAGAACTTTGCTGCATTATTTAAAAGATTGATAACTACTTGTAGCATTTTGTCATAATCGCATTCCAACATATCTTTTCCATGTGTATTGTCTAGTAAAGAGACCGTATATTCTGAATGGAGAAGTCGAAAATCATTTATTGCACGCTCAATAATGCTTTTAAGGCTGCATGTTTTGGGTGTAAAATGAAGGTGCCCTTTCTCAATTTGATCCAGCTGTAAAAGCTCATTGACAAGATGAGCTAATCTTGTCGTTTCCATAGAAAGGTTTTTGACCCACTTTTCTTCGAGAGGTCTTCCCATTTGTAAACGTGACTCAAATAGCTGCACATACATTGTCATTGTTGTTAAAGGAGTCTTTAACTCATGAGATGCGAGAGCAATAAAAAGATCTCTCATCATAAGTGCTTTTTGAGAATCAGAATACAACTGCATTTTATGGATATTCATGCTTGCTATTGAACCAAAAAGATTTAACGCATCTAATACTTCCTGAGAAAGATTCTTGTGTTTATAAAAACGAATCACTAATACCCCAATGTGCGTTGATTCATAAGAAAGAGGAATAAACAATGAGCTTTTTATTTTTGCTGCAAGTTCGGGGTGGATTTCTCCAAAAATTGTATCATGCACAAGGAATGCTTTTCCTGTTTCTAAAGCTTTATATGCAAATCCTTCTTTCCGAGGTTCTACTCGCATACTACTTGCAGGCTTGGTGTACACAGGTTCTAAATGGTCTTGTTTATGTAGAATAACCACTCCTTCATCTCCTTTTGCAAGAGAAAGAGCTTCGGAAATAATGGTATTGTAGGTTTCATCTGGAGTGAGCTGTATTGAAAACTGGAGAGCTGCCTTAGAAATTTTTTTCAAAAGATAATTTTGGGATTGTTGAGACATAGGCAGTAATACTTATGCTATAAATGCTGTGCAAGAAGAACGTAAGATTTATATTGACACATTGAAAGAAAATCATAAAAATTCTGTAATACAGCCTTCGTAATGCAGTGTGCTTTTTAAGCATATACAGGTTTTTACACATGTATTTTAAGATATACTACAAAAGCTTTTTTGCTCTCAAAAATGCGGCGGAGATTTTTCATAAAAAAGATTTACTTTTTTCCTGTGGATAACTTGTGGATATTCTATGTGGAGGGAAATACAAAAACCAATAACGTCTTTCCCTTACAATCCAATTGTTCTATTCTTTATCATTGTTTACTTTGATTATGACAGGAAACTAGACAAAATCGGAAAAAATAAAAAGAACGTTAGGAACTCCAATAGCCTTCTCTCATACTCTCATTTTTAAAAGTTCTCCAAAATGAGTTGCACAAACAACGTTGCAGTTCTTTAAACATTAACCTTTTTCCAGGTATGCAAAACTACCAACACATCTAGTATCTCTAGCCTCAATTCTGATGGTTAAGGGGAAAAAACTCCCCATTTCAACATCTTATGGATATTGAAACATACTCCAACCCAGAAGAAACGGCTTTAGCTCATAGGAGAGCTTTGTTTCTCAATAAACTTCCAGAATTTTCTTAAACAGTTGTGGGGTCATTACTGCAACCATTGACAGACAGTTCTTTCACAAATCTTATGAATTGATTACCTTTCTTGTAAAGTCCATATTCTTGCTCTAGAGAATACGTATCATGTGGATATCTTGGGGATAACGTCCATGCTTGACGAAAGAATCTATTGAGTTACCAGATATAACAAAAAGCTTTCAGAGATATTGTTGGATAGAACAGATATCCACAGAAATGTTTATACAGTTGATGAGGTTACAGTAGTTGTCCTTGTTTTTCTTTATCAAACGCTTTCCCTAAGTGTTTGTAAGCAAGTTCTGTTGCAATACGACCCCGTGCCGTTTTTTTCAATAGCCCACGTTGTAATAAGAATGGTTCAATAACTTCCTCAATGGTATTCGCATCTTCTGAGAGTGTTGCCGCCAATGTTTCAACGCCTACTGGACCCCCATTGTGGTGCTCTACAATGGCCCTAAGAAAGCGGATATCTGATTTATCGAGTCCTACATCATCTATCTCCAACATCGCCATTACTTCATGCGTTAGAGACGGTACAACACGACCCTTCCCTTTTACTTGTGCAAAATCCCGTGCGCGTTTGAGCAATTTCAATGCAATACGAGGCGTTCCTCGCGACCTACGAGCAATTTCCAACACACTTTCCGCATCTATCTCAATTGTCATTTTCTCTGCAGCTTTCGCTATAATTTTTTCTAGTTGTTCTGGCGCATAAAAATCAAGCCGATGAATATGCCCAAACCTATCTCGAAGTGGTGCAGATAAACTTCCTACTTTCGTTGTTGCCCCGATTATTGTAAAAGGTTGTAAGTCAAGCCGGATAGTCCGTGCAGCTGGACCTTTTCCTATGACAATATCCAATGCATAATCCTCCATTGCGGGATATAAAATTTCTTCCACAACTTTGTTTAGTCGATGAATTTCATCAATAAAAAGAATATCCCCTTTTTCTAAATTTGTAAGAATTGACGCTAAATCTCCAGCCCGTTCAATTGCCGGACCAGACGTAATTCGTATATGAGCTCCCATTTCTTTTGTTATTAAATGAGAAAGCGTTGTTTTTCCAAGACCAGGAGGACCATAGAGAAGAACGTGCTCAAGAGCCTCTTCTCGTTTTTTGGCTGCAGCAATAGCAATTTGTAATGCTTCCTTAACAGTATCTTGTCCATAGAACTCAGACCAATCGCTTGCCCGCAAATTAGTGAACAGCTTTTCCTCTTCAGGAGAACTCTCTAAAAATTCATCTTTACCATTATTCATACATGTATTCCGTCACTGAGTCTGTTTATTTGCCTAAGTACTTTAATGCTAAGCGCACTTTTTCAGAAACACTTGCATCAGTTTCTCCAATTTGTCTTAACGCCGCTTTTGCTTCTGCTTCTGAGAATCCAAAAGAAGTAAGAGCAGAAACAACTTCATCAACATCTCTTTCTCCTGCTAAGTCCAGCTCTTCCACTGCCCCAATCTTATTTTTAAGTTCTATGATAATTTTCTGTGCATTTTTCTTTCCAAGTCTGGGTACTCCAGTGAAAAAATCAACGTCTGCTTTTCGAATTGCTCCAATAATTTGGTCCTTCCCTCCAATACCGAATACTCCAATTGCTGTTTTTGGCCCAATACCACTCACACTAATTAAAAGCTCAAATAACTCAAGATGTGCCTGATCTGTAAAGCCGAACAATTCAAGTGCATCTTCTCGAACATGGGTATGAATAAATAACGTTATGGTATCTCCAATATGATATTTCGAAAGAAAATCAGGACTTGCACAAACCTTATAACCAACACCATGCACGTCTACCACGACATAGGGGTCATTACGAAGCAACAATATTCCTTTAAGAAGCCCAATCATACGTGAAGTTAGTTGATTATAACACAGCCTGCAGTAAGTATTGTACGTATTACCAAATAAATGGAATAACAGATTTTGTTTTTCTTTTATATTCCTTATACAAAATCCCAAATCGTTTTTCCAAAGATACTTCTTCCTTGTGAATTTGCAATAAGAATGGAATAAAAAGCCCCAAGAAAGAAACCCATAAGTAGCTTCCGAGAAGCAACTCAATTCCCACAAATGAGAGAATATATCCTCCATAAATTGGATGACGAACGTATTTGTACAGTCCTGTTATCACAAGCTTTTTTGTCTCTTTCACGCCCCCTGCATAGTGCCAACTACTCCCCAATTGCCCCTTGCCCATAAAACTCATCCCAGCACCTCCAACCGTGAAGAGAAAACCTATCCAGAATGTTACGGGAGAAAAAGGCATTGGCAGGACACGAAGACCGCTCACCTGCGTAAAAAGAAAAAGGAGAAGGAAAAGTTCGCCTAACTGTCCTACCAACACGTTCCCTCCTGGATTTCCTTTTTCCCATACTGCATAGACCCAGTACACGCTTCGTATCACTAAAAGACAAAAACCAATAGTAATAACGATGTTATGCATATTTCTGCATGACAGCATAGGTTAATGCAATTGCCAATGCATCAGCTGTATCATCAGGTTTGGGAATTTCTTTCAAGTGAAGAAGAACCTTGACCATTTGCCCAACCTGCTTTTTCTCAGCCTTCCCATATCCTGTGATAGCACTTTTTACTTGCAATGGTGTGTAGACAACAACATTAAGGTTTTTTTGTGATGCAGCAAGGAGAATAACACCTCGTGCTTGTCCGACAGTAAATGCTGTTTTAACATTTTTAGCAAAAAACAAATCCTCAATAGCTAACGTTTCGGGTTGATATTCATCAATTATCCGACAGACTTCATCATAAATTGCGTATAATCGTCCTGGAACATCGGAATTAGGTTCTGTCTCCACACATCCGTACCCATGAACGGTAAACGATGCTCCGTGCATCTTTTCTATAATTCCCCATCCCATTCTTCCAATACCAGGATCAATACCAAGAATACGCATAATAGTTTACACATTGTTCATAGTACCACACCCCTTTCTATGAACCAAGAACTATGAACCTACAATCGATTTGCATATAGGAAAAGGTTTCTGTATAATAGCTCTATGCAAAAGCATACACTTTCTGTCACAAAGCGAGAAATCTTTGGCAAAAAAGTAAAAAACCTTCGAAAAGAAGGAACTCTCCCAGGAAATATTTATGGACATGATTTTGCATCTGTTGCTGTCCAAATGCCTACGAAAGTATTTTCAGATGTCTTTGAGAAAGCAGGCCATTCAGGAGTTGTTGAGTTGACAATAGATGGAAAAGCAATTCCAACACTGGTTCATGAAGTAACGTATGATCATATTAACCACGATTTATTGCACGTTGATTTTTATAAAGTGAACTTGAAGGAAAAAGTAAAAGCAGTTGTTCCAGTAGTTTTAGTTGGAGAGCCACAAGCAGTTACAGAAAAGCTTGGACTTCTTATGCATTCATTGAATGAAGTTGAAGTTGAAGCATTACCAACAGATCTTCCTGAAAAGATAGAAGCTGATGTCACTCATCTAGCACAAGTTGGAGATAGTATTAAGGTTGCAGATTTGAAAACCCCAGCAGGAGTTAGCATTGTTACAGATGGTGAACATGAAGTTGCACGAATTGCAGAACTTGTCAGTCATGAAGCTGAAGAACAGGCAGCCGAAGAAGCAGCTGCAGCAGAAGCAGTAAGTGGCGAAGGCGAAGCACCAGCAGAAGGTGGAGAAGCCCCAACAGAGGGAGCAGAAACGCCAGCAGAATAACAGTTACCCCAATCAAATTACTTTTCTTTTTGCAATTGTTGTACCAGCGCAAAATTTGGATCTATTTCTAAAACCTTTTTTAGCTCTTCATCCATGACATCCTTCTTCCCTAACCTATATGCCAAGAGTGCAGACTCAAAATGTGCATCTCGGTAGCTTGTATAACGATTTCCAAGACTTTCCCATGTATGTAATTGGGCTTCAAGCATTGTTCTCTCTGATATGAGATGGAAAAATTGAGGAGAGATACTAACAAATACCCACAATTGCCAAAGACACAACAAGATTCCAGCAGCAATGACAATGATCCAGCCATAACGTACTCCAGAAATGGATCGTAGTTGTTTTTTGCTTTCGGCAAAAAATAGGTGAATATTCGGGAATTCAAAGACAAACTTCGACTCCTTTATCTCCTGTGCAAGAATTTTCTCTTTCTTTTCCCGAACTTTCCCCGATGTTTTACCGAGCGGTTTTTTCCCTCTTTTAAAAACACGCTTTGGAAGTTCCTTTTTAACCATAGAAGTATTGTAGCGTATTTAGTAATGCTTAGGGAGGTTTCTATTAACTCTCAAGAAATAAAGTACTTACTACTTGTCATCTATTTTGGCCAGGAAGTTACAATAAGCGGCATATTATTATCCCCTATCTTGCTATAAATCTCCTCAGTTACAAATGGCATAAAAGGGTGGAGCAGGGTTATCAGTGTTAAAAACAAATTCTTCAAAACAGTGTATGAATTTTCATCAACTCTATTTTTTACATCTTCAATGTACTTATCCGCAAAAATATGCCACGTAAATTGATAGAGTTCTTGAGCTGCCTCATGTAAGCGAAAGTTCTCAATATCTTGCGTAATGGTTGCTGCCATTCTTTCGACAGCGTCTATCATGTCTTTATCAGGTTGTGAGAGAGCCATCTTACGTAACTCGTGCAGAGTCATTTCTTGCACACTTTCCATACCTTCTGGTTTTTTCATTTCGATAAATCGTGCCATATTCCATACTTTATTTGTAAAGAACTTCATTCCTCTTACTTTATCTTCAGACATGGGAATATCATTCCCAGCAGCAGTTGAAAAAACAAGAGCAATACGAAGGGCATCTGTTCCATATAAAGAAGCCACATCTAAAGGATCGATAACATTTCCTTTTGATTTACTCATTTTTTGTCTATTTGCATCTCGCACTAAACCATGGAGAAGCACTTGCTTAAACGGCACTTGGCCTAACAGGTACGTCGTCATAAGAATCATTCGTGCAACCCAGAAGAATAAAATATCATAGCCAGTTTCTAAGACACTTGTCGGATGGAATGTTCGTAAATCTTCTGTATCCTGTGGCCATCCTAGAGTTGAAAATGTCCAAAGCCCTGATGAAAACCACGTATCAAGAGTGTCTGAGTCCTGTTCCCAACCTTCCCCTGCTGGTGCATCGATGCCCACATACATATCTTCTCCTTTATACCAAACGGGGATCCTATGCCCGTACCAAATTTGGCGCGAAATACACCAATCACGGAGATTGTCTATCCAATGATAATAGGTTTTGACAAAGTTTGAAGGGTTAATCGTAATCTGTTTTGTCTCAATAACTTGTTTCATAAGTTTTTTAAGAGTAACAACGCTCCCACTAGGGATACCCTCTATCTCTGAGTGCTTAAGCACAAATTCTCGGTTTACATCAACAAGCCATTGTTTTTTCACTTGGGGTTCAATCACACCTCCGCCTCGATAGTTGGTTGCTAAACGGTGAGTGTAACTTTCATCTGTTTTTACTAATAATCCTTTTTGTTTAAGCTTTTCAACAAGAAGGGGACGCACTTTTTTAATATGCATTCCTGCAAACTCCCCCGCAATTGGCAACAATTTTCCATTAAAATCAATTACTTGCTCAACCGGAAGATTATGGCGTTTTGCAATTTCAAAATCTGTTTTATCATGCCAAGGAGTAATTGTCATAACTCCTGTTCCAAATTCCATGTCAACAATGGAATCTTTAATAACTGTTGCCGTTACTTTTCCATTTATCCACTCTAGCTCAAACGTATCTCCCTCATGATAGTCTTTATATCTCTTGTCCTCAGGATGCATGACAACATATTTGTCACCGAATTTCGTCTCAGGACGTGCAGTACCAATCATAAAAGGACCATATTGAAGGTAATAGAATTGTCCTTGTTCTTCTACCCATTCTATTTCATCGTCTGACACTGTTGTTTGTAATTTTGGGTCCCAGTTAACAATTGTCTCTCCTCGATAAATAAGTCCATCTTCATACATACTCACAAAGGCTTTTCGAACAGCCAAATTTCTTGCGGTATCAAGGGTATATGCTTCTCTATCCCAATCAACAGAAGCACCCATTTTTCGTATCTGATGTTCTATGGTGTCGTGACTCTCTTGTGCAAATTGTTCAACACGCTTTAAGAATGCTTCACGACCCAAATCAAAACGAGTTTTTTCCTCTGCCTTATAAATTAAGGCTTCTACCTTTGATTGGGTAGCAATCGCAGCATGATCTGTTCCTGGAAGCCACAGTGCTTTATCCCCTTTCATGCGGTGGTATCGTACAAGGATATCTTCAATAACCAACATGAGAGCATGGCCAATATGGAGGGTTCCTGTTACATTAGGTGGGGGTAAAACAATACTAAACGGTTTTCCGTTTGGATTAACCTCAGGTTTAAAATACCCTCCCTTTTCCCACAACTCATAAGTCTTTTCCTCAACTTTTGTATGATCGTATGTTTTATCCATATGCTTATTATACCCTGTTTAACCTTTCAAATAAAGAAAAACCGCCTTCCGGCGGTATCGAGCGTGTCACGGTCAATCCGCCTCAAGAAAGAGGGACGATAGTGACAACTGAGTTTTTTCTATTCATATACTGCACTATACCACTCACGCATTATCTTGTCAAAACGTAAGGCTTTATTTAGTAACCAATTTGTATCCACGAGTTCTGACTGTAATTATCTCCACATCGCTTCGTCGCTTTTTGAGTTTCTGTCTTACTCGAGCAACAAGTCTATCAACAGACCAATCCGAAACACCATATTCTTTATATTCAGGCCAGACTTCCTCAACAATTTTCTCCCGCTCAACGACAATGTTTGGATGTTCGGATAAAAGTTCAAAAAGCATATTCTCTTTTTTACTGAATTCAATAGCAACTCCCTCTGGATTTTTCTTCTTTTCCCCATTTTCAACAAAATTTGATAACAATGGGCTGAAAAGATGACTCATTCCATGATCTTCAACAACAAAACCCGTATTCCATAAATATTTTGCTGCTTCTTTTTCAGAAGGGGTAACCTTTTTCCCTTCATCTACTCGTTTTGCAATATCGCGTTCTTCTGGAGTGAGGCTTTCCCATAATTCTTCAGACTGCAAAGAGATACGCTCGTCTGATTCTATTGCCATAATAACTTCATCTTCTGTCGCCAATTTTTTCTTTGTGCTTAACTCATGCAGAATGGTAAGTGAGAGTTGTAAATACTGCAAATGGCCCCCCGAAAGATCAATCAAAATATCTTTCAAAGTGGGAGGAACTGACAAATTGTATTTTTCAGCAATTGTTTCAAAAATAATATCCATATCTGCTTTTCCTGATGGCTTTATATAGAGCGTGTTAACAAAGGAAGAAACTGCTTGTCTTGAAAAAACAGTCGGAGACAATTTATCCAATTCTCGAGAACTGGTGAAGACATAGGAAAGTTTTTGATTAGTAGCATCTTGAAGGCTTTGTAGGTTGTTGAAAAATTCTGGAGTAGCTGCTTCTGAAAGTCTATCGAAACGAAGTAAAAAAATTGTTGGATAGATATTTGCTTTTACCAATTGCACGAGTGATTCTCGTACTCCATCAAACGTAAGGAATAAGTCCCCTGATTGGATACTACTCAGAAACAGATCATTAATTTTCTGTTTTATTGCGCTATCAAAAAGGTTATTTTCAACTGTATCGACAATTCTTTTGAACGTAAGTCTCCAGAAAGGGAAAATTTCTCGTTCAATAAGGTTATTCAGGTCAACAGGAATAAAAAGATTTTTGCCATCATGAGGAAGATATTGTTTCTTGATGTCCTTATGATAGAGAAAAAATCTCAGGAAGTTACTAATACCAACCCGTTTCATGCCAATAAATTCGACGCTATGGCGATGTTGAAGATTATCTCCCAGAAGACGTGCTTCCTGGGTACGAAAGCTAAGGGGATACTGCATTTCTGTAACTGAAATGTCCATAGTTGGGTGCATTATAGCTCTTTTTTCTTTTTTTTGCCATGAGTTTTGTCAGGTATTTGTGTTTGTAAATGTTTTTCTTGCGTCAAGTTGGGGAGTACTATATACTCTATGCTATCTCACATGGATACAAATAACCCTTGGCTTCGAGCAAAAAGACAATTAGAAAAAGTTTCTGCACAGATCAATATCCCTCCTCTTCTTCTAGCACGACTCTCTGAACCAGATAGGACAATTTCAGTGTCACTTCCTTTGAAAATGGATAATGGAACTGTCAAAGTCTTTGAAGGATATCGGGTTCAGCATGATAACATTCTTGGACCGTACAAAGGAGGTCTTCGCTATCACCCAGATGTCTCCATGGATGAAGTACGTGCACTTGCTTTTTGGATGACGATGAAATGTGCTGTTGTTGATATCCCTTTTGGTGGAGGAAAAGGAGGAATTACTGTCAATCCAAAAGAATTATCTGAAGAAGAGTTAAAGCAATTAAGTAAATTGTTTATCAACCGTCTTGGAACAGTAATTGGACCGACAATTGATGTCCCAGCTCCTGATGTGAATACAAATCCCAAAGTTATGGCATGGATGGTTGATGAATATGCAAAACATGTCAAACAGCAATTGCCAAAGGCCCAATTACGAGCTGCTCTCACAGGAAAACCGTTGAATAAAGGTGGTTCTCGAGGGAGAACAGAAGCAACAGGGATTGGAGGAAGTTACGTACTTCTTGAAACGCTTCGAAAGTTGAAGAAGAATCCAAAAGGAATGACCGTTGCAGTGCAAGGATTTGGAAATGTTGGCTATTACATTGCTACGTATTTAGCAGATGCTGGCATGAAAGTCGTAGCAGTCTCCGACTCGAAAGAAGGTATTTTCGTCGAGGAGGGTCTTAATCCAAAGCTAACACTTGAATGCAAACAAAAGAAAGGATACCTCTCAGGATGTTATTGCGTTGGATCAGTATGCGATTTAAAAAAAGGACGAAAGATAACAAATGAAGAGCTATTGGAGCTTGATGTGGATGTTTTAGTCCCAGCAGCCCTTGAAAATGTTATTACAAAAGAAAATGCTTCTCGGGTTAAAGCGTCGATTATTTTGGAAATGGCAAATGGGCCTATTACCAATGGTGCAGATGCCCTGTTAGATAAAGAAGGAACAATTGTTATTCCAGATATCCTTGCTAATTCAGGAGGAGTAACAACATCTTATTATGAGTGGTATCAAAATATGCATGAGGAAACATGGAATAAAAAAGAAGTTTTTTCTCGTTTAAAAAATCGACTCGAGAGAGTAACGAGAGAAGTGCTTGCAGCACAGAAAACATATAAAGTAAATCTGAGAGACGCTGCATATATACTCGCATTAAAAAGAATTGTTAAAGTCTGGGGAAAACAAGGAAACAAATGAATCATATTGTTACGTTTACAGACTTTCTCCTTGCTGAAGAAGAGAAGCATCCACATGCAACAGGCAATTTTACCCTTTTATTGGTACAACTCGAAAATGCTGCAAAAATTATTGCAAGTCATGTGAGAGAGTCAGGGCTTGTTGATATTCTCGGGTCAACAGGAAAAACAAACTCATTTCAAGAAGAAGTACAAAAACTTGATGAATTTAGTAATACCAAACTTACCGCTATGCTACAAGCAAGCGGTCAAACCTACGCACTTATTTCAGAAGAGGTGGAACACCCTATTTATACTCCTAAAAAACAGGCTGGAGACTATATTGTTTATTTCGACCCTTTAGATGGATCGTCCAACATTGATACAAACGCCCCTATCGGAACAATTTTTTCTATTTATCATAAAGGGAAGACCCTTCTTCAACAGGGAACCAAACAAGTCGCTGCTGGCTATGCTATCTACGGCTCAAGTACCATGCTTGTCTATACAACAGGCGAAAGCGTTAATGGATTTACTTTAGATCCATCTATGGGAAGTTTCCTACTCTCTCATCCTGATATCAAAATTCCAGAAGAGGGATCAACATACTCTCTTAATGAAGCGTACTCCCCACTTTTTTCAACACACATACAAGCATACCTCTCATCACTCAAAAACAAACCAAAATCGTCTCTTCGATATATTGGATCACTAGTCGCAGATATTCATCGGACTCTTCTCAAAGGTGGCATTTTTCTCTACCCTTCTGAGACCAAACACCCTGAAGGAAAACTTCGACTGATGCTTGAAGCAAATCCAATGGCTTTTCTTATTGAAACAGCAGGAGGTATGGCGGTACAAGGACATTCCCCATTGCTTAAAGCAAAACCTACCCATATTCATCAAAGAATTCCTCTCATTGCGGGTAGCAGGAAAAATGTTTTAGAATACTTACAGTACCAATGATAAAAGACGGATTTAATATTCCAACGATTCAAGATGCAAAGATAGAAAATAAGCGAGTTATTATTCGGGTTGATTATAATATTGCTCTTCATGACGGGGAAATAGCAAATGATACTCGTATTACCCAATCCCTCCCTACTCTTGAATATTTGTTAAAACACAAAAATAAGCTTATTCTTCTGTCACACTTAGGAAGACCTGAGGAACGAGATCCGAATTTTTCCCTCGCAATTGTTGCTAAAGATTTGCAGAAATATTTTCCACACTTCAATATTGTTTTGGTCAATGATTTTCAAACTGAAGAAGGGAAAAAACAACTTGAAGATCAAACAGAGAAAGACATTATTCTTTTGGAGAATCTTCGATTCTATCCAGGAGAAAAAACAAACGATCAAACTTTTACCAAAGAACTTGCCTCTCTCGGTGATGTTTTTGTAAATGATGCTTTTGGTGTTTCTCATAGGAAATCTGCAACAGTTGTTGGTCTTCCTCACTATCTTCCCTCATATGCAGGCCTCCTTCTTACTAAGGAAGTAACCATGATTGCAAAGGTTATTAAAAATCCTAAAAAACCTCTTGTTGCAATTATTGGAGGAGCAAAAATTTCAACCAAACTCCCTATTCTTGGGAAATTGCTCGAACTTGCAGATTACCTGATTTTAGGAGGAGGGCTTGCTAATACGTTCTTCTGTGCAGAAGGGTATAACATTGGGAAAAGTTACTGTGAATTGGAAGAAGTAGAGAATGCAAAGAAACTTCTTTTTATGGCGGCTCAAAGAAATACCATGGTTGTTTTGCCATCCGATGTTGTCGTGGGTGACCCAAAGAATACAAAGCATGCCGGAAAAGTCTATCGCATTAATGAAATTCCAGAAGGAGGCTCTGCACTGGATATTGGACCTGAGACGAAAGCACGTTTTGGCGCAATCATTGCAAAAGCCAGAACAATAGTCTGGAATGGGCCAATGGGATTATTTGAGAACCCAGCATACAAACAAGGGACAGATTTTATTTACTTTTCTATTGCTCACAACCCCGATGCTATTTCCATCGTTGGAGGAGGAGATACACTTAATGCCATTCAACACAAACACCATTTAGAAAAAATAACCCACATTTCAACTGGTGGCGGAGCAATGCTAGAATTTATTGAGAATGGTACTCTCCCCGGTCTTGAAGCACTCAAGAAAAAATAAATCCTCTGCTATAATCTTTGTATGGTTTCTAAAGAATACGCTTATCATATTTTTAAACTACTTAAACAGCACTACCCTGATGCAAAAATGATATTGCAATGGGGGAATAACTTTGAACTATTGATTGCTATCATTCTCTCTGCACAATGTACCGATAAAAAAGTTAATGAGGTAACATCCATCGTTTTTCCAAAATACAGGAGAGAAAGACCAGAATTCCTTGACAATTATCAAAAATATATGCGAATTCAATTACCAAAGGAGGAAATTATTGAGCTTGTTAACTTTGCGTTTGTACCAATTACGGAACTTGAGCAAGATATAAAACCGACAGGCTTTTATCATAATAAAGCACGTAGTGTTCAGGCAGCAGCAAAGACAGTGTTGGATACGTATCACGGAATTCTCCCCCATTCTATTGCAGAATTAACAACTATCCCAGGCGTTGGACGAAAAACAGCTAATGTTTTCTTAGGAAACGCATACGGAATTTATGAAGGAATTGCTGTTGATACGCATGTTGCAAAACAATCCCAACTCCTTGGTCTTACCAAAGAGAAAACTCCGGAAAAGATTGAGCAGGACTTAATGAAACTTTTTGACCAAAAAGACTGGTTTTCACTCACCTACCTTTTAATTGAACATGGAAGAAATATGAGGAAGAAAAAACAAGATCGTTTGCATTGTGGGCAGGAGGATTGTGTCTTATGCAATTCAACTAGTTGACGAGTTCATCAGTTAGAAATATAAATTACGGTAAGAGATAGTGACTCCCAATAAGACAAGCCATGAAGTTTTCTCAACAACTCTTCCCCATTTTCTTAACCGTTTTAACATTTTTTGCACTTTGTATTCTTCTCTATAACTTTATTGCACTGCTTAATCTTTTTCCTCTTTCTGACAAAATAATTCCGCGTATTCATCTCACTGACATTCTGGTAGGTCTCACCATATATCTAAAGACTTCTGTTGATTTTGCAATTTTTATGGGAAAGTTAATGGCAAAAAATCCTGGATGGAGAAAGCGAATTGCTATAGAAATTGGAACGGCACTTGGAAATGCAGCAGGAACGCTCTTTGTACTCATTGTTTGGACATTTTTTAAAGAAGTTCCTCTGCTTATGATGTTTATGATTTTTCTTGCCTCAGTTGTGTTGTTAGAAATGGCAGAAGAAGGACTTGAGGAACTTTTGGCATTTAATAAACACCTCCCCTCGTTTACTCTTTCGCTCATTCACCCCATACTAACAGTCCTTAAAGACATTAATAAACTCTTTGAGCCCCTTATTAGAGTTATTGTTCCTCATACATCTGCCCAATCAACTGCCAGGTCGTCATTCCTTGCTCTTGGGATTTTTGCATTTACCGTCCCACTTATTTTGGGACTTGATGATTTTGCGGGGTATATTCCACTTTTTAATGTTATCAATGTCTTTGGATTTTCCATTGGGGTTTTCCTAGGACACATGCTTTTAAACATTGCTCTTTTTGCTTCTCCGTCGGCAACGGTTAGAGTTGTCAAACAACCTGTTATCATTCTTTTTGGGAGTCTTGCATTTATCGGTATTGCGTTATGGGGACTCTGGGAAATATATCGTCTCGCAATTTTGCTTTTTGTTAGTTAGTTACTGTTTAAAATCTACTTCAAGAAGCATATCTTTAACAATATTTTGGGTAAAAGAGACGACACTATTTGTACTACTAACCTTTGGGTTAGCGGTAAGTAAAGAATACCCTCGGGGATATGCTACTTCCAACGTATAAGGCAAAATGTCGATACCTGGCTGTTTGAAGAGCTGCAGTGAGTATTTTGGGAGAGATTGATTTGTATTCACCGCTTCTGCTAGTGTGTAAGAAATTGCCACCTGTACAGAGGATTTCACTGGAATGTTTACTAAGAAACCATATATGCTTTTTTCATTTTCGTCTGCTCTTTCAACTTCCAAACCTTTCGGTGCAACAAAATATGGTGCTTCATAGATCTGAGGGTCTGTCACTGCTGGTATGATCTTTTGATCAATACCGTTTATTGCAACACTATCCAGTGTCGCATTCTTGGGGAGAATAAAGCGAAGATAATTTTTGTAATCCCCTCCTGGCCATGTTCCATCAGAGGTATTTGTATATGAAAGAATGACCGACTCTTTCACTTCCCCTTTATCAGTAACCAACACTTTTTGATCAAGAGATCTTTTTATGTAATAGTTAACTTTATCAACGCCAATATTTGCTTCATTAATTCCGATAAAATCGTTCAGGATACCATCAACTTTTTCTCGCGTATCTAATAACGCAGAAGACAATCCATTAACACTAAAGGATTCCTGTCCCACAGGGTTTTGGATAGCAAACAATACGTGCTTCTCATCAATACCGTTTAAAAGACTTGTCAGAAGCTTTTCATAAGGAATGCCTTTTGTTTGCAACTTTTCCTTCAGGGCAAAAGAGAGTGAGGATAAGAAATCTTTTTTTTGTGTTGAGCCAGGGAAAGAATTTTTTTCAGCATGTTGTTCGGTAAGAAGGAAGAAGTTATCTTTTGTAACTGTTTCGTTATATCCTGGCACATAAACGCTTCCCAATGCGCTAATGAGACTTTGAACATAGGATAAATCAATGGCCATTACTCCATCAACTTTATCCCCTGTCTCTGCCTGTAGCATAAATGCTGCTTTTTGAGCACTCTTTACAAAATCTACATCAAAGTTACTATCGCGTAGATATAAGTGAACAAGGGGAAGATATCGTCTAATTGCAAATGGAGGCTCAACATGCCCTTTCAATTGTCCATCAGCATCGTACACATCATGGATAGTAAAGTCTTTGAATCTTCCATGACTCAACTGTAATACCCCGTAGGAGCCAATAAAACCGCCCCCAGGACGAAGTTCCGTGTTATTTTGGAATAATACCAGGTACTTCTTTTCATCCCCTGCTCCAACCAACTGTGGAAGCTCGTCTGTGATTGTTTCAAGAAATGGCGCATAGGTATTGAGTCCATGTAATGTTTCTTTGTATTCCTTTGGAAGATCTTCAGCCTCAAGTTTTTGCAGCATAATTAAAGTTGCTTTGAGGGCATTGACAGCAGTCTTTGTATCCTCTACTGGTCTTTGAGACTTCCCTGTTATAACAGACTGCATGTTTATCCCCACGGTAATGCCTTCTTGTAATGTACCCACTGCAACAGAGGCAAGGGAAAGCTGTCTGTTGAGTGAGGCGAGTTGGTTTCCTTTGCCAGCAAGAGAAAGCTCTTGACCAACAACTTGAGAGAAAAATTGAGACAGAGAAATATCAGAGGATGCTGCAGCAATTTTTTGTTTGGCTGTCTGAAAATTGCCTTGTTTTATATCAGCTATTCCCGAGAACAGAAGCCATTTTCCTGTTATTGCGGTAAGTACCGTAAGAAGCGCTGGCATAAATAGAAAAGTGATGAGTGTATAGAGAATGAAAAAAATGGCATTCCCCTTTTTCTTTTTTTGTGAAGAATGATTGATGGGTGTTGAAAACAAAGAAAAGGATATTTTTTCTGTTTGTTTATTGATAGGTAAACTTTGGTAATATATTGTGATTTTGCTCAAGGCATCATACCCTCCTAAGACATGCGTTCCTTCTGGAAGAGAAGAAAAGACTTGTTCTCCTGTCCCCGAAAAATCAACGCGAAGAAGAGGGTCAGCTTTCTGCAATGCGTGAGCGAGGGTTATTTGTGTAATAGGATGCGTTGGTGCAAGAAGGTAGATCTGTTTCCCTGTATGGTGAGTGGACAGACAAATGTCTGCGAGAGCGCTGATAGCATCTTTAAAATAAATCGGATACCACGAGTTAAGACCCATGTTGGAAAGGACAACCTTCTTCGTTTTTTTGCTTTCGTAAAGCCAAGCATCTAACTCTCCATCCTCGTAACCAAATAGATCACCCACCACTATCACATGTCCGTAGACTTCTTTGTTCGATAAATACTCTGACAACAAAGGAACTTGTTCATAAGGAACGACAATAAAAAAGTTTGCTTTATCGAGTGCGCCTTTTTTCATGAGAGGATCAAGAAGATCCTTACTCTTTATGTCAAAAATATATACGATGTAGCTGTATAACCCATCAGGAATTGCAGGAATGACCTCTGAAAAAGGGATATGAATAATCGTTGAATCAGCGGGGGGTTTTGTTTTTGAGACAAGAACAGTTGCTATGTGTTCTGAAAGATTCTGGGCTAACGGTTTTCCTATTACTCCTTCTTTATCAACAATAAGAGCATTGCGTTTTTGCTTTTTCTCCACGTTTTCTGGTTCCGGGGAATACATAGTATTCTTATTGTAAAGCCGGGCTTTAGAGGTTGTCCAGTGCACGGTTCACGAGTTCATCTGCTCGTTTATTCTTTTCCCGCCTGACGTGAGTAAATGTTACGGGAAGGTGAAGTGCTTGAATGCGTTTTTGTACTGTTGCAAAAAGTCCCTGCATAATTGGATGTTTCACTTTATATTCTCCATTAAGTTGCTTACACACAAGTTCTGAATCCATGTAATAACTAATTCCCGAAAGATTTCCTAACGATTCCCGATGAGTAAGCACCCATTGCAGAGATTCTGTCACCGCTGAATATTCTGCAACGTTATTCGTATTCGTTCCAATGTATTCCCCAACTCCTGCAATTTCCACCCCGTCCTCATTGGAGATAGAAAATCCATAGGCTGCAGGACCAGGATTACCACGAGATCCACCATCTGTAAAAATTGTTAACTTCATAGATTACCGAATAAGGAATAGCCCAAGAGAGCGGCTAATACTCCTGTCTCTGAGACTCCAGTGATTATAGCAGATGCAACATAACTATAGTGGGGAATAAAAAGAAGATTGAGCACTACGTTGAGAACTAACGAACTCGCATAAACAGACAAGAGAAACTGTTGTTTTTTCTTTGCGATAAAAATCCATTGAATGATACTCGTTGCAAAAAAGATAGGAAGGGACAAAACAAGAAGTCTCAGTGCGAGTGTTGCCGGAGCAAATTCCGGTTTTACAAAACCAAGAAGAGATGCTGCAAACCATGTAGGAAAAGCAGTCAACACTCCTAAAAAAGCGAAGCCAACTAAATAAACCATTAGCTTTGGGAACGCAGTTCGCATATTTTTTTCTGAATCTAAGAGCATTGGATAAAAGCTGTTTGATAAAAATAAGGGCAGTGCAATGAGAAAATCAAAGAACTTATAGGCAAAGTCATATATGGCAACGTCTTGTGTTGGTTTCATGACAGAAAGGAAAAACATATCAACCCGAAAATAAATAAGGTTAAGAAGTAGCATCGCGGCAATAGGAAGAGTTTGTAGAGTCATGTCTTTTATAAATGTTTTATCCAAAGATAAAGGAAAAAGTTTTTGTTGCAAAAAGAACAACGAAAACAGTGCCTCTATTAATGCTCCAATAACATATGCTCCGACTATAAAAAGAAAGGGGGGGTGAAAGACAAGAAATATTCCAAGACTTCCTAGTGTTGCGAGAGACCCAAGTACTGTAGCGTACGCTGTTAGTTTGTATTGATATTTCAGTTGAAATACTGCCGCTGTTGAAAAAACAATTGCTCTTGAGAAAAATGTCAATCCAAAGAGAAGAATGCCCACCTTAACAAGGGGAGAATATCCAATGCCATTTCTCAGGTTAAAGGGAAGAAACAGCGCAACAATACCAATAAGACAAAAAACACCGACCGCTAAGAGCAATCTAAAGGAAAGAAGGTCACGAAATCGATTTTGTTCTGTATCAAGTTGCAAGAAAATGGCGTTTAGTCCTAAATCAACGAATAGATAGAAAAGAGAAACAAATGCAGTAATTTTTGCCAAATCACCGTATCCAGTAACCCCTAACGTTCTTGCAATAACAATGGTGATAACAAAGCTTATTCCAGAGGAGACAACTCGAGCAACAATTTGCCAGAAGGTATTTGACGCTATCTTTTTAAAAAGTTGCATGCTTGTATTGTAACATGAGGGATTCTATTTGTTCAGGTGAGCAAGGACTAGTCCAATAACCAAAGCGAAAAGAAGTTGCCCTTGTTGTAATGTTAAAAAGTAATGATCAAACATGCCAAGAATAAACAAAGAGCACAGAGCAAAGAGTAAGGGAAGAAATTGTTGCCGTTCATAGGTTTTTGACCTCTGCCATGTCCTGATGATTTGTCTAGAAAGAATAAAGACAAATACTAAGACTATTACCGCACCAATTATTCCAGTTTCGGATAACCATAGAAAAAAAATATTATGTACTGGCTGGATGGTCATTGAAGAGGGAAGTGATGATAAAAAGTTCCCTAATCCGACACCAAAGAAAGGATGAGAAGCAGTCATGCTCAATGAAGCTTGAAAAAGACGCTCTCTTACTACAGCTGATTCTTCAAAAGTACTTGGGGCAAATCGATAGAAAATTGTTGGAAAAAGAAAAACAAGAAACACCAATAATCCGAGGGACGCTACAATAATTCTTTTATTTAGTTTTTTCAGTAGGAAAATGAGTCCGATACTAAGTCCTACTAATAATGTTGTTCTGCTGAGGGTGAAAAGAATTCCAGCTGAACCCAGAAGCGACATGCTAAAAAGAACATACCTTTTCCACCATCTGTGTTCCTCGTAGAGAACGTACCACACAACCAACATGCCAATAAGCAAGAACCCTGCTAAGACGTTGGGATGGGAAAAGGTTCCATATGGTCTTAACACTAACGTACCGTGGACAGATGCATTTGCTATTCCAGGGGTTTCACTACTAAACGTTCTCTCTCCTAAAAAGTAGAGCAAGCCTCCTACAGAGCTATGAAGATAAAACTGGATAAAAGAGAGAAGACTTTCAAAGATGACAGTTATAGCCAATACAACACCTGTAGTTACTTTTACTACAGTCGTCGATTTTCGTAGAGATGACATCACATACCATGTTACAAAGCTCATTTCTAAAAATTTAAGAAGAGTATACCAACCAGCAAGAGGATTTTGAGAGAGAAAAACAGTAAAGGATAGGTAAAGTATAAGTAATACAAAGAGCAGGGGAATACGTACTTGTTTTTTTATCAAGGAGAGAACAAATAAAAATCCAATCAAAATATCTGTTATGTAAAGAGTAGGGGAGAGGTAATCGATACGTTGCCCATACAAGTAACTCCATGAGGGCCAAAAATGTTTACCGAGTTGCGTTGGCAAGAAAAGGATAAGGAGATAAAGAAAGACAAGTTGAGAATGGAAGAGGTTAGCGAGGCTTGACCACCAAGACGCGGTCTCTACCTTCACCCATAGATTCTGTAGTAACTTCTTGATCATTAGCAAGCATCACATGTACTTCACGTCTCTCCCAGGATTTTAAGTTAGAAAGACTGATTCCAGTATTTTGAGACAAAGCTTGCTCTTTTGCCTGTTGTACGAGATGCTTAAGGTATTCTACACGATTCTTTTTGTAATCGCCAACTTCAATGCTTACTCTCACAAACTCACCAAGCTGTCGACTTGCAACGAGGGAAAGGATTGTCTGTAAAGACTCGAGTGTTTCTCCGTGATATCCAATAAGCATCCCTGATTCTTCTGTCTGGAGTAGTACCTGTACACCCTCTTCTCCTGCAACAACCTCAACCTGTGCTTGAATACCAAGCAGAGAAAGTAAATGTTCGGCAACTTCTTGGATTTTTTGTGTTTGTTCTTGATTCATAAGATTATTTATTTGGTCGTACCTTGTTTATCCATTCGGAAAGTCCTCCAAATCCTGAAATCTGGTACTGCTGCAGTATACCAAAAATTGTGAAAGTATTCCAGTACAAAGATAATCCCACAGGAAGTGTCCAGGAGAAGAATGCGATCATCAGAGGGAAAATATACATCGATTGTGTCTGAAAAGCACTTGCAAAGTCATCTTCTTTCTTTTGCCCTTGCTTTGCAGGAAGATTTGTTTGTTCTGGTGTTGAAAACATCATCTTTGATTGGACAAGTTGAAAAACACCGGTGAGGACAGGGATCAGTAAAATGCCAAAACCAACATGGGGGAGAAGATGAGAAGGGGTATTCCCTAAAGACAAACCGAAAAAGGAGGTATCCCACATATGACTAAGTCTCATTGATGGAACATATAACGCATGGTTTACGTACTGCAACACAGATGTTGGATCTGTCTTTACAACCTGTTGTAACACGCCGTACAGCCCCCAGATAAGAGGAAGTTGTATAAGTAGAGGCAAACACCCAGCAACTGGATTCACACCGTGTTCTTGATATAACTTCATTGTCTCTGCTTGCAGTTTTGTTGCATCGTTTTTATGTTGTTCTTTGAGCCTATTGAGATGAGGCGTAATTTCCTGCATTTTTTTTGAAGTTTTCAGTTGAGAGTGAATTAACGGGTAGAGGATTGCTCTAATAACAACGGTCAGGAGAATAATTGAAAAACCTAAGGCATAAGGAACATGCAATGCAACAAGCCCCTGATAAATAACCACTAAAATATTAATAATCGGGTTAACAAGCAGTAAGTTAAATATATTCATTATTTTCGAAGAGAGTAGGGAAGGGATTCAACAAAGGGCTGGCAGTACAATACTCTAAGTATTGCCTTTATTCCTCCTTTTAATATTCCGTCTTTCTTAATGTGTATTATAGCAAACTCACTACACGTTGGCGAGTAGCGACATGCATGCTTTACCCCAAGTACCTGATGGAGAAGGGGAGAGAGAATCCATTTGTAGAATTTTAATAGTACTACCAATACATATTTCATAGATAAAGGGGCAGCTAGCTCTTCAGTTTTTCCAGTATACCACGGACTGCTTCAGCAAGTTGGTCATGTGTTGCATCTTTTGTCGAAGGCTTTAACAGGAAAAGAACATCTTTCCCCTTCAGGAGTAACCCCTCTTTTTCTACAACAGCTCTTACTCTTCTTTTTACCTTATTGCGCACAACAGCTCGTTTGTCTAGTTTTTTTCCTGCAATAAAGGCATATCTATTATGAAAAAGGGTGTTGGAAAGAACTCTTACTGTAAAATATGCAGAATGAAACACATTTGCTTTTTGAAATGAAACAGTTGCTGGTAAACGGAATTGTCGTGCTAACATAGTTTGTTAAAGGAGGAAAGGTAGCAAATTAAAGAAGATTTGCAGAAAAGACTTCTTTTTCTAAAAAATACAGCCTTCTTACTACTATTTTGTTAAGGATTCTCTTCCTTCGGCTCGTCTTCTCTTAAGAACTTTTCGTCCTCCATGAGAATCCATTCGAGCTAAAAATCCATGTTTTCTTTGACCTTTTGTTTTTTTTGCAATTGCTGGACCTTTTTTCATATCCTCACCAGTATAACAAAAATACTTTTGATTGTCCACATTTGGCTTTCTGGTGCAGCTCTTGAAACAATCACCTTTATTCCTCTTGACAAAAAGTTATCCACATTGATAAAGTGCTCATACAATGAATGATAAGACAGAAAAACTTTGGAAAGATATTCTCTCAGATATAGAAATAGAGGTTTCTCGAGCGAACTTCCTCACACTCTTTAAAAATACCGCATTATTATCACTCGAAGACAATATTGCAACCATTGCTGCACCATCCACAATGGTTATTGACCTTCTCCAAAAACGGTTTAAGGATACTATTAAGACTGCTCTAGAAAAACACACTAAGCAAGACACTGATATTCTCTTTGTTGCCAAGAGTGTGCAGAACCATACAGAGAGAGAAGACAAGGAAGCACCGCTTTTTGCAACAGACACTAGACCTAAAATGCCCATTGGCCATCTTCCACGAGTAAGACCTGATTATACCTTCGAATCACTTGCTGTCTCTGATTCCAATAGGCTTGCCTTTGAATCAGCACGGAATGTTGCAAAAACGCCTGGACGATCTTACAATCCTCTGTTTATATATGGTCCTGTGGGAGTAGGGAAAACCCATTTAATGCAAGCTATTGCAAATGAGGTGTACTCCCAAGATCCTAATAACAAAATTATTTATATCACCTCTGAAGAATTTACGAATGAAGTTGTTGAGGCTATTCGAAGTAATGATACTGCTCGTATGAAGAAAAAATTCCGTTCAGCAAACTTACTTATTATTGACGATGTGCAATTTATCGCAGGGAAAGACAGGGTTCAAGAAGAACTTTTCCATACTTTTAACTCACTCATTGATGGCGGCGCCCAAATTGTTTTGTCCTCTGATAGGCCGCCAAGTGAGATTAAAAAACTTGAGGCAAGACTTTCCTCTCGCTTTGCAGGTGGATTAACCGTTGATGTTGAAGCACCTGATTTTGAGCTTCGGACAGCAATCGTTTTGAAAAAGGCAGAGAAATTCGGATATAACCTTTCTATTGAAATAGCCAAAAAAATTGCAGAAAAAGAACAAGACGTCAGAAGCCTTGAAGGAGCGTTGCTTCGAGTTGTTACCCAAGCTGCAGCAACAGGAGGAGCGGAAATAACCGAGGACCTCGCAGAAAAAGCATTAGGGAATGGGAGAGAGAATAGGGAGAATCATATCCTCCATGCAGAAGATGTTATTGAAACAACCTGCAATTTTTACAAAATCAAATCAACCCAATTAAAGGGACCGAAGAGAGATGCCTCCCTCGTTAAAGCACGACAGGTAACAATGTTTCTTTTAAAGAAAGAGTTGGGATTAACGTATGTTGAAATAGGAAATATCTTGGGGGGAAGAGACCATACAACAGTGATGTATGGTGTGGAAAAGATGGAGGATTTAGCCACACAAAACAAAATATTGTCTGAGGAAATCATGGGGATAACTAAAATGATGCGTGGATAATAAGAGGGAAAGTTGAGAAAAAATATCTTTTCAACATGTTATCCCAAAAGTTTTCAACACGTTATCCACAGGATTTTTGAAGCTATCTTCTTGCTTTTTTCCACATTTCCAGATACACTACTACAACTACAAAAATATATATATGAAAGTCACCCTTTTAGCAGAAAATCTACAAAAAAAGTTAACACTAGCAAACCATGCTATCTCTTCACGAAATCAATTACCAATACTCTCTCATGTCTTACTTGAAACAAAGAATGGAAAAGTATCTATATCTAGTACAGATCTTGAAATAGGAATAGAAACAACACTTCCTGCACAAATAGAAGAAGAAGGAGCAATTGCAGTACCAGCAAAACTTTTCTTAGAATTAGTTAATTCTCTTCCTCAAGATAAAATGACTCTACAAACAAAAGACGGAAGTTTAGAGATCATCAGTAAAAAAACAAAAACACTTCTACAGACTTCCCCAAAAGATGAATTCCCAATGCTTTACGATGAAAAGGGTGAGGAATTATTAACATTTGAAAAAGGAAAGATGAAAGGAATTTTTGGGAAAATTGTTTTTTCTTCAAGCCCTGAGGCAACCAGGCCTGCACTTGCTGGAGTGCTTATTAAAAAAACAGATAATGGATTTGTTGTTGTTGCAACAGATGGGTACAGACTTTCCTTAGAGGAAGTAGCAACACCGACAGATGGTGTGAAATTGGCAAGGCCAGTTATTATTCCGGCACGTATTATCAAAGAAGCAATGGTACTTTCTGAGAACGGTAACATCACAATGTATGTTTCAGAAAAAACAAATCAGCTTTTATTTGAACAGGAGGAGACAATACTTGTTGGCCGTCTTATTGACGCTGAATTCCCAAATTATGAGAAAGTTATTCCAACAGACGTTGCGACAAAAGTATCGGTAGATAGAGAAGAATTATTAAAGGCAGTGAAAATCTGCTCGATATTTGCTCGTGAAACAGCAAATATTATTACCTTTTCTTTACAAAAGGAAAAGGTAGTTGTAAGCGCAAAAACCCCTTCATTAGGGGAAAATACTGTTGATGTTGATGCACGGCTTACTGGTGAGGAAAATGAAATCGCCTTTAATGCGCGATATATTTTAGATGCCTTGACCAATATTACAGACTCAGAACTTTCTTTTGAAATGACGGGACCTCTTAATCCAGGAGTATTTCATACTGAAGGAAATCCAACTTTTCTCCACTTGATCATGCCTATTCGAACACAGGCATAGATTATTGATATGTTACAGTAATGCGATCTATTTGACTTTGTGTCAAACCAAGCTTTTTCAACCAATCAAAAAAATCACTCTTTCCAGTCTGTAATTTCTGCGTCATCACAAATATATAGTGACCGCTTGGTGATGACTCAAACTCATTGTTTACAAAGAAACTCGTGCCATCATACGGAGTAAAGCTTGCTAAATAAACATCAGGATAATTCTCTCGTTGAGCACTGTCTCCGAGTGAATCTGTATTTTTATAATCCCCCTTTAATGGGTTTATTGGAGTTTGAGAATTTCCTGAGGAGAAAGAAGCAGAAATTATTTTTGTATTATCTGGGGTGAATAGACTGTATGTATAGATAATATTAGGCTGGTAAGGGGTATTTGGTATAATGATAATTGAGTTTAGACGAGAAGAAATACGGACATCCAATTCTGGAAAGATCGAAAAAGAGACACTTTCTGTTGCGACAGGTTGATCAAATGTGATAACAATTTCTTGTTGAGAGGAAACATTTCGTGCCCCATCTGCTGGTGAAAAATATAACAGTTTGACTGGTCTTTGCTGTGTACTGCTTGGTCCATTAAGCAAAAATTGACTACTTTTTACAGGTGTCGGGGTTGGGGATTCAATCGGAGGATGAACATTTTTTTCTTTTATACTGGCGAGAAAGAAAACAAGGAGAAAGAAACAAAATAAAAGAAGTGTACTTCCTCCAGCAATAATAAAAAGTTTCTTATCCATAGTTATTGTGTTGCGATTCGTCTCCACCAGCCTAGTATATTTGCTCCTCTTCCAAGGTCATCAAATAAATTTGTCGGGCGGATGTCTATTGCCCCATGATGATAATTCGCCTCAGAAACGGTAATATTGAAGTGGTCAACATTCCCATTCTTATCCTTTGGTAAATCAATCACGATTGCAATGTGTCCAGGATCAGTATGGCCAGTGCTTCCATATAAAATAATATCACCAGCAGCAATATTTGCCGGATCAGGTCGATGAGAAGCAAGGTCTGGATTACTAATCCAGGTGTACCCAGGCAAACTATGTGTTGCACGATCAATGAGATACCACTCGAACACGCTATTTACATTTCCTGGGAAGACAGGCCAATGCAAAATATACCGTTCCGCGGCCCAAATGAATTGTCCGCATTGAAAATCAGGGTATGCAGCAATAATTGCTCTCGCAAAGTTTAATAGATCTCCAGGGCTAAGAATATTAAGACCAAGAATAGTGAGCGCACAAACTGGAGCGGGAGGAAGCCAAAACCCTAGTGGTGTCTTTTCGCATAGTTGAATTGTTGTCGCAACAAGGGTGATATTGGCAACATCTTGATTATTAGATGGCGAATTCAATTTTTTCGAGGAGAATATAATTACGAACATAACAAGAGCAAAGAGAGCCATAAGTCCAAGAACTATCTCTCCTAAATAAGGTGGTGCAGTAAAGGCCCATCGTAAGAAACCTTTTTCTACAAGTCCTTTTCCGACCTCTGCTGCTGCCTTATTACGTAGTTTTTTCCCTAGATTTTTGCCTAAGTTTTTCACAAACTCCCTTGTCTGTGGGAATAATGGTTGTTTGCCTTGTTGTCTTACTTGTCTTGGAACACTATCAGATGGTGTAGAGAGAGGTCTTTCAACGTCCTCGTAGCTCTCCTGAAGAGAGTGTGTAATGGGTGATTGTGCTACTGTAGCAACTATGACGAACCGAGGAGGGGGATTGTAAAGCTGTTCGAAAACAAAAGAAAAATCTTGTGATTTCCATATAGGTTGAGATGGCTGAAATATCTCTTTCACGAGTTCTCCTTGAACAGTTTGACGTGTTGAAACAAGAGACGAAAAAGTTTCTTGCGCTCTTTTTCTGTCTTGAGTTTCTAATAACTCTTCGATCTTAGACTTTAGAGCACCTCTTTTTGCTTCTTTTATTGCTCTTATCTCTCCCGCTTCTTTTTCAAGTGGATCTCTTTTTCTTAGCTCTTCCTGTTGTTTGGTAAGTCTCTCTAGCAAGTCAGCTTGTTGTTGGTGCGTAAGGTTCTGGAAAGAAGGGAGTTGTTGAATTGACGATATAAATTTTGTATGATAGTCATCAAATAGTGCTTTTGCCTCAAACCTATCGAGTAGCTCATCAAGGAGTCGGTCTTTATTATCAGGATTTGCTGCTAGTTCATCGAATTTTTTTAAAAGCTCTTCCTTTTGCTGATTTATAATAAGGGTGTGTATACCAGGAGTTTTTGAAAGAGCTTTTTCACTCCTATGGCGTTTTTTGTCAGAAGAATTGTCAGCAGAACGTCCTTTTTCAGGAGGGATTGTTGGGATGGGTTGTTCAAAAGGTTCGGGATTAATTACTGGAGCAGTTTGTTGAATGGCATCAAGTGTTTTAGGATCTATTAAGCCTTGCTGAGAATACTGATGCGCCTTATTGTATGCGATTTTCCCAAGATCTTCTGTATTTGCCGTTTGGATAGCAGTTTCAAGTTCGTTCTTTTCTCCTTCCTTTTCCAGCAAAAACCTTCTAAATCTTGCAAAGGCAGTTTCTTCCCCCACGTTGGTAGTCATATACAATTAGTATATCGTTATTGAATGCCTCTTGCATTAGGCGGAGTTGTAACCGGTTGTGTTTGATTAGAAGTTTGTTCTTGTTGCCTTTGTAGTTCTGCAGGATTTGATGTGATGATCTCATGCTCAAATGGTGCTGCAACAACTTGTATGGCAACATGACTTTGTCCAGCAAAAAAAAGTCCTTGGCCAACACCAGCTGAAATAAGCATTTGCCTTTCACCCTCTGAAAGATAAAAAGTGGTCGCAACTGTTTCTATTTCTGAAGTACTCTGCTTGAGTAGAATTTGAACAGAGGAGTTCGAAAGGATAGCATGACCATAATCACTCGAAAGGAAATCCTGCACGTCCTGGGTCGCGGTAGTGAGTCCTAGATAGTATTTACGAGCGCGTTTAGCAATGCCGTAAATAAATGATGCGGAATCTTCATGTTTCATTAAATACCATGCTTCATCCACGATAAGAAGACGCTTCTTCAAAGTCTTTCGAACACGTGTCCAGACAAAGTCTAGGATAATATGCATGGCAATTGGTCGTACTTCATCCTCTAGATCTCTTAAAGCAAAGACTGTGAGTGGATTTTTAATGTCAAAATTTGATTGTTGGTTGAAAAGTCCTGCAAGACTCCCGGTAACATATTTCTCCAAACGAAGTGCTAGTCCTTGAGCTATCTGATCTTGCATCGTTTTGAGTACTTTGTATAAATCCTCCAAAATAGGTGGAGTTTTAGATTGCGTTGCAGGATCTGCTGTAATGCCCTTTTCAGAGTAAGTTGCTACCAGGGCTCTATCTAAGATTGCATCCTCCGCTGGGGTGATGTTGCCAAGCATTATTTTCAATAGCGCTCGAAGTGAAATAATTTTTGTTCCAAGTTCGTTCTCTCCTTCTTCATAGACGCCTGCCAAATCAAAAGGGTTTATCTTTATAGGAGAGATTGCTGAAAAGTTCAGATATTCCCCTCCCAACGTTTGTGCTAATTTTCCGTATTCGTTTTCAGGATCAATAACAATAACCTCTGTCCCAAACATGAATTGGCGCATAATTTCAAGCTTAATCATGAATGATTTTCCTGAACCTGATTTTCCAAAAATAACACTGTTAGCGTTTTCTAAAGAATATCTGTCAAAAACGACTAAGGATCCGTTTTGTTGATTAACTCCGTAAAGAATCCCTTTATCTTGTGTTAGGGTTGCGGAGGTAAAGGGGAATGTTGAAGCAAGTGAGGATGTATCCATATTTCTCGTGATGAAAAGTCTATCTTGCCCAATAGGGAGTATTGTCTTAAACCCGTCTTCCATCTGAAGCGTTGCTATCTTCGGTGTTACTAAAAGCGAAGCGAGAGTACTGGTAAGTTTTTTTGTCGTTTCCTCTAAATCCTTTTTGTCATCCGAAGAGAGAGCGACATAGAGACTAAATTGGAAAAAACGTTCAATGCCTTTTGCTAATTCGTTTTGGAGTCCATATGCATCATTCAGCGCTGCGTTAATTTTTGGATTTACTGGCTTGCCCTTCTCTTCATCGGAAGAAATTGTTGCCTCCATTTCGGCAATTTTCCTCTTCAAATTAGATAAGACGTCATCAGTAAAGACTGGGTAAATAAACATGCTAATGTCAAGAGAGTGGTCAAAATCAATGACAGGGGAAAGCCACCCTGTTGATACATAACGAGGATAGCCAACAATAAAAAAGGTCCGATAAAATCGTTCCCCAACACGGATTGACTTAAAATCTACCTCAACAGATGAGGGTGCAATAATATCAGGGATTGACTGCATGCCTTTCTCTAACAGATTTTGTTGAGGTTGCTCTACTTGTTGAGCAGAAGGGTTTTTCTTCCCAAACATTAGTGAACACCTCCTTTGGTTGCCGTTACAGCATGGCTTTCATGTATCTTTGCACGGCTTCCTTCCTCATTAAACATATCGTGAAATAAGTTAATAAGAGCATCTTTTTCTACTATCTTTGCACGAAGAGCCATTCTATCTATTTGAGAGAGGAGCGACTCTGCTTTCGTATGCAAGGCTGCCTTTGCTTTCACAAAAAAATCATCCATATCAGAAGGAGTGTTTTTTGCAATCTTGGTAATACTTCCAACTCCTTCCTCAAGCATAGAATAGGAGAGAACCATATAGAACTTTTTATCGAGAACAACTGCAGTTGTTACCAATTGTTTCACAAATTCTTTATATTTATTAATATTCTCAGCAAGTTTCGGATTCGTTGTTTTTGTTGCCGCATCAGCAAGTGAATTGATATATGGCATAATATCAATTTTTTTACTTCTCATAAGTATCTGAACAGGGAAAGAAAGAGAATTAAGTAGTGCTGCGTACCCAAAAACTTTTGCATCCTGTTCTTCAGCAGATAATAATGCAAAATTAACAGCTTGAACCTCCACAATGATACACGCATTCCCTCCAGAGAGAAGAACGATCTCATCGTGTATATCCAAGACTTCTGTAAAATGTTGCGTGGATGCTTGTCGGGCAGGTTGTTTCATGATTATCCTCCAAATAACTCACGTCGAAGTTCTTCTCGTTGGTCAACAGAGATAACTTCCAGTTGTGGGAGTACTGTCCCGTTTGCAGTTATCTCAACAGCATCGAAGCGATGCTTGCCTTGTGGGTCTTCAAAGGTAATGGTATATACGCCACTGATAACAGGGGTTGCTGAAGCAAATTGACCAAGTCCATTTGTCTTAAATGCACGGACGGGGTTGCCATCCTTGTCTTTTACTTCGATAAGAATATTTGGCAAAACATTCCCCCGAGGATCTTTTACAACACCTGAGATCAGATTAGGGACATCGTTGGTGAGTGGCGTACCAACTGATGCTTGTTGGTTGGGTGCGACTTTAATAACGTGAGATGTCTGTTGTGGTTGATCTTGTGCTGCGCTTGGTGTAAATACCTGTTGTTTCTTTTCTGCTAGTTGCTTCTCTAGTTCAAGAAGCTGTTTTTCTAATTCTTGTTTTTGTTTAAGAATTGTTTGTAGTTCATCTTCAAGTTGTGCCACTTTTTCATGAGCAACAGTTGCTTCTTTTGATCCTTCTTGTGCTTGTATCTCTTCCTTCTTTGCGTCCTGAAGTTCTTTTACCAGTTCTGCAGCTTCTTTCCCAAGCTCTTGTGCCGATGTCTCTTCTGTTGAAACATCAGAAAGAGGTGTCGCTACTGGTTGTTCTATAGCTTCTTTCTTTTCTTCAACAACCGGTGATGGTTGCAGCACAGTTTGTGCAAGAGGAGTAGGCGATGCTTCTAAATGAATTTTTCCATCCTTCTCATCTTTTTTCTCCTCTTTTGTCTCTTCCTGTTTTACCGTAGTCTTCTCGTCCTGAGGAGCAGGTGTTGTTGGAAAAGAACCACCAGATTGTCGATAAATATATTGAGTAGGGGAGAAAAGAGATTTTAAAAAGAATAACATCATAGCATCTGCTGGTCTCCCCTCAATAGGCACAAACGCCAAAAAAATACCTCCCCCTCCTAAAAAAGCAACGAGCGGAAATTTTATAAAAAAAGATAGAGGCAGAACAAAGAGAATCCAAGCAGAACCAACACCTGCAGCAAGGTAAGCAAACTGCTTTATTGTCATATCTCCGATAAGACGAAATTGGAAGTTTGTAACATCTTGGGGGATTGGGTGATTATCCATATACAAAAGCGTACTATGTGAAAAATCTCATTGCAACCCCTACAAAATAGATCAGCCTTAGGCATAAAAATCTTGTGAAAACAGAAACCTACCTTCTTAAATAATGTTGGTAGTATACTAAGAGTATGTATATACTAGGGATTTTTCTTGTTGAGCTTGTGGTGCTTTTTCTTCTTTCCCAACAGCTTACAAAATTTTTGTCTGTATGGCTCTACCACATGTTTAAACACCAGACTATTGTAATCCAGCTATTATCTATTCTTTTTTTACCAGGGGTTATCGTTCATGAGCTTTCTCATTTTTTGACGGCAAGCATTCTTTTTGTCCCTACAGGAGAAATAGAATTTTTACCTGAAATACGAGGTACTGAGGTGAAAATGGGCAGTGTTGCAATTGCCTCTACAGATCCATTCAGGCGTTTTCTTATTGGTGTTGCTCCACTTCTTGTTGGCCTTTCGATGTTGTTTCTTCTTTTTTGGTTTTTTCTTCCACACCTCAAGCTTATCTCAGGGCAAACACTTCTCTTGCTGTATGCCGTTTTTGAAATAAGTAATACCATGTTTTCGAGCAAAAAGGACATGGAAGGAGCCTTAGGTCTTTTAGCAATTTGTATAGTCCTTGTTGTTTTTTTGTATTTTTTAAAAGTGAATGTTTGGAATTATATTCAAGGGTGGGTTGGAATTCCTTCTGTGAATTTGCTTTTTTCGTCAATGATCTGGTATTTGGGGATTGCTATCTTTATTGATATCCTAACGTTAGGAATGACGAAGGGTTTATTGAGACTTCATCGTAGTCATTGACAACTGAAGAAACTAAATGTATTGATGCATTCTACACCTGTGAATCCAGCGATAAGCCTGACAATAAAAAATGAACCCAAAACAACAATAAGACCAACGATTGCATAGGTAAGAATATTTTTTGCCTCTTCTGCGCTTTTTCCGCCTCCAGAAGTAATGTATTTGATAGACGCATAAAGGATAAGGAGCACTGCAACAGTGCCGACAAGGCCAAGAGCTGCATTAATAATAATGTTTACGAGAGGGAAAATACATTGTATTGTTGGAATGCCATTTACTATACAAGTTCCCCACATATGATAAAGCGTAACAAAGAGTATAAAAAAAGGCAATGGAGCTAGTTGCTACAAAGATTAATGTCCGGTAATAGTTGGGAGAGTAAGATTGAAAAGACTTACTCCAACAAAGAGATTAAGGATAAAGTTAACAATGAGGTAGGAGAGAAAAATTATAATCAATCCCACCACTGCTGCAACAATTGTCTCTCGAGCTTTATTAATCCCTTCTTTTTCTCCTTGAGAAGTAAGCCATTTAATTCCTCCTAGAACAAGAAATCCAAATGCTAGAAGTGCTGCAACAACAAACAAAAAGTTAATTCCATTCCCAATAACTCTCCCTAAATCAGTTGCATTTAAACATAACGCATTAAAGTTTCCAGGGGGGCATGTGTTAACAGTAACATCTGCAAAGGCTTGTGGCACAATGACCAATGATACAAAAGGAAGGAAAAACGTTGCTAAGTGCTTCATAGAATTATCTTTATCGTATGGGTATTTTTACTCCTTGTCAAGTGTCTACCTGCCAAGTAAGGGGATGCCACCGAGTGCATATCCAATAAGATTAATAATAAAGAATGAAAGAAAAGCGAGAACGAGTCCTCCTATCGCAAATGTTAATGTTTTTCGCGCTTCTTCAACCCCTTTCTTATCTCCTTGGGAAAGTATCCATTTGAGTCCAGCAATAACAACAAAAATAAAGCTAAGAAGAATAATTACATAAAGAAGCAAAGTAATACCGTTATGAATAAGTCTATCTAATGTAAGATTGCTAACATCTAGAAGATCAGAGGGCGGTTGTATTGTAAATGTTGGTTCTCCTGATGAACCTCCACCAACTGTCAATGCAAGTAATTTCATAATTATTTAAAGCCAGGTATTTGTAGAATTTGCACTCCTATTATTTGCAAGATTGTAAATGAAAAAATGATAAAAAGCAGTCCGACTATTGCAGAGGTAAGACGTTCTCGTGCTTCTTTGACTTTCTCTGGGTTTCCCTGCGATGTCATCATTTGATATCCAGCTCCAATAATAAGAAGTAGTGCTACTCCGCCAGCAAGCCCCAAAAGAATCCTGTAAATACTATTAACAAAGTTTGCGGGTTGTGTGGATATCGTTCCAACACCTGTTTCAACAGAAAGGCAATTACCATTATCTGATTGGTTGCATGGAGGAGCAGCTGGCCCCTTGTTTACCGGAGTATATCCAGGTTTTGGATCGCAGCACCACCAATCCCCAAGTCCGCAACGGGGAATACATGGAGAAGCTCCGCCAAAGCAAACTGACGTTGAACCATAAACATAATTCGTCGAGTTTCCGCAAACATCACCTGGCTTGACTCCTGAAGGAAGAGATTGATTTACACAGATGCTTCTATTATCAGTGCATCCTCCGGCAAATGACAGTTGAGGAAGTACGAAAAAGAGAGGAAGCATGGCAAGGGAAAGGAAAAGCTTTTTCATTAGGTTTATCGTCCCACAGTGAGCATTTCTTTGTCAAGAAAAGTTATGGAGTAAATTTAACACCGCGACCTTTCACTGTCTGAATATGTACAGGATTATTCGGATCGTCTTCAATTTTTTTTCTTAGTCTGAATATGAGTTGGTCAACTGCCTGATCCGAAACTCCTGTTTGAGATTTTGTATCTGTCCACACTGTTTGGATAATTCGATCGCGGTCAATAATTGTGTCTATATGTTCAAGCAGTAAACGAAGTAGTTTAAATTCTGATCCTGTTAAAATGTCGGAAAGGATCTGATGCCCTTTGGTAATACTATTTGTCTCAGGGTTAAAGAAGATATGTTGTTCTTGTGCAACTTCTTCGGACAAATAATTCTTAACGAAATCTGCAAAAAGAGGAATTGTGACATGTCCGTTTTGGAGAAGTCCTACATGTTCTAGAAAAGCATTTGAAACAGAGTCTCCTTTTACTAGTGAAAAGACATCGTTTTGTTCATCGGGAGTAAGAAAATTCCAAATTTCAAATAGAGCTCCTCGAATGGTTTTGTGGGAAAGTAGTGTTATTATGTTTACTTGTCGCTCTTCAGTACGATCTGAGCATGCAATTTCCAAGGTGAGTCTTGTTAATTTCCCATGTCCAGCAGTAAATTCTAAAATTTTTTTTGTAATTTCTTCTGGTATTTTTTTTCTGGTCAGTTTTTCTAAATAACTGATACGGAAATTGATACCAGGCATATCTAAAAGAGGCAAATAGATGTTATGATCTACGACAAATTCGTAGAAATCTGCAAGAAGAGCTGGCTCTAGAATTTCCTCTAACGGTCTTGTGACAGAGAAGACAACAGAGAATTTATATTTTGCACGATTTCGGATACTCCGTAAATTGTTAAAAAAATCCTGTGTAACAAGTGGTACATACGTTTCAAATCTTTCAAGAAGAAAAACAACTGTTATATCTTTCTCAAGCGTTAAGTACTCAATTGCTTTTTTGAGTGCTTGAAAAAGCACTAATTCATCGTTATAAGATATTGCTTCTTTAAACATTTGATCAACCTCTAAAAATTCCTCGTCTCTTTTCCTCTCATGCAAGGACGAAGAAAGTTCGAGGAAAAGAAATTTCATAATGTCTAGAAGTGATCTATTCTTTACCTCAGAAAAATTAGCCAACACAAAATGATATTTGAGGTATACCTCCTCTCCTAAATGGAGTATTCGAAGATCTCTATTGTATGCAAGAAGGTTTAGTAAGTTTCCTCGTCCAACACCTGGCAGAGCAATCAATTGACAAGATTGTCCTTCTTTTACGTAGGAAAGAATTTCAGTGATTTCTTCTTGTCTACTTGCTGTTGGATAGAGTGATTCAAGATGGTCGGAATCCATATGTATCATCGTATCAAAAGAATTCTGTAAGGTAAATATCAAGGCAAGTGTGCTTTTAGGAAGTAAACTTGCTTCATATGAACTACGAATTTGACCCAACATTGACATCAAGAGTTCAAAATAGCTATGCTGAAGGTATGGCAATAGATGGTGGAGGATCCTCTCCCGAAGCACAAGGGCAGCCAATTTCGGAAGGCGGATTCTTTAATAATGGACAAAGGTTAACTCCAGAACAAGTGGCCCAAGTATTAGAAGAAATGGGGACAGAGTCCAATAGAGAAAACGTACGATCGACCATTGAGCCCGCTCCTGCTAACTTTCGGGATAACATGAAAGCAAAAGCAAAAGAGGCGCAGTCACAGATAGATAAAGATGAAACTACAAAGCCTAAAACCCCTCGAGAACATCTCGAGAGTTTATTGAAAGAATTGCGTGAATCAGGAAAATCGGATGTACAGTTTACCAACTTGATAGAGGGTATTATTGGTATGGGTTGGAAAGCAAAAAGAGCATTAGAAACAACGCCTGGTCTTAAACAAGAGATGGTAGAGCTGAAAAAACGCCTTGAACAGATAACAACAGTTGCCGCACAGGACAAAAACGCAGCTCGACTCATGACTTTAGAGTTGGGGAATACACTGAAAAAGTATTACGGGTACGAAAAGTTACGAGATGAGCAGATGGATTTTTATAGTACTCCCAAAAATTTGGAAGATTTAGTTGAAAGAATTTCCGATGTGGTGTCTGATGAATTCTCCGTTGGTGGAAAACATGCGCTTATTACTATTGATTCTGAAACTGGAGAGAAGCGTGTAAATAAAGACAACTTACTTTTGTGGGTGAGAAGAAGAGTATGGTTTTATCATGACTTAAACGCAACAAGCAAAATTAACCTATTGCAGGATATTCAGCTTCCAACTGCCACTCGTGCATATTACTTAATTGAATTATACGGTACTGATGCATATTGGGGTAAACGAACTACGGAAATTTATCAGGAAGTAAAAAAAGAAGATGGAGTTTGGCGAGTTGATTTGGAAAGGTATAACAGAGAAGGTGTTGTCCTAACAGACGAGAATGGTAAAGTGCGTAAAGATGGTGCAGGACGTGTCTTGGTTGGGCTTTTAAGTGAAAACGAGAGAGGAGAGCTAAGGGTTGTCGCAGAGGTCCCTGCTCCTAATATTCAAGTCTCAGAAGAATATGATCCTAATGATCCTTCTAAACCTAAGGACGTTCAAGTTTACAAAGTTCGTGAGGTTTCTCGTCAAGATGCTGCATATGACAGGCTTCGGGACGATATCCTTTATGAGCCTTATCTTGCTGACTTTATTCACAACTCTGCTGTTGACTTTCGGGCGGCAATGGGATCCGAGGACAAATTATCAGAAGTCTTGGGAAGTATTTATAGTAAGCCAAATGCATTAACTGAGGGACGTGATCGTTTGCTAAAGATTCTTCGCTATGGAAGCACTGATAAACAAACACATAATGGGAAAGGAGAAATTGATAGGCAGGTTGAGAATAACGATTATACTTCTCAGGGAACCGTTGGAAAAGCAGTTCAGCGCTTGTTAAATGCATACGACTATATGGCAGAGGTTAACCAGGGAGCTCGAATAAAAGGCGTTGATGAGCAAGGAAAAGAAAAAGAGTACGAAAATCTTTTTAGAAAATCACTTGGGACTGAGGGGGCAAAAGAGTTTTACCGTGAAGTTATCCGTATTACACTTGACAAAAAATACGCTGATCAATTTGGCATGGCAAAAAAACTAACAGAAGAACTAAATAAAATATTTATCCAAGAGAAAGAGGGAGAAAATAAAGGTGCATTTAGAGAAAGACAAGACTGGGAGAAAGTGGATGTGTTGGATATTCTGCTGTTAGATAAAAAAGGTCTTGAAGGAGATCCAAAGCAAAAGGAACCCTCAAAGTTTGTTGAATGGGGAATTTCTCAAGAAGACTATACACGTGTCCTCGCTCGAATACGAGAAGATCTTGCTAAGGATATTTCTCAATCAACAGATTCTGGAAAGAAAGAGACCTTTCAAAGACAATTAAATGAACTTAACGCACTAACACTCGAAAGAAAATCCCGAGTGAACTCTCAAGATTTGAGAAGAGAATTCCTTTATACAATGGTAGGAAAAGGATATGGCATGACATCGGAGCTTGTAAGTAATGGGGTATTTAAGGATTTTGTAGAGGGGAGAAAGTCGTTGGAGGACTTTGCAATTTCTTTCTCAAAACAAAGCTGGGATTCAAATGATGCGATTTTTCTTAATATATTTGGCTCTATCAAGGAGGTTGGAGGATCAAGAGCATTAGTGAGAGATGCTCTTCGAGCAGCCATGGTCAAACAGCTCAAGTTGTCAGCTTTTGAGGCAAAGTATGCTGATATGCATGCGTATGACTTGGCATATATTTTTGGCAGTACTGCAAAAAATGACGTCATTGGTATTGGATTTAACGCCTGGTCCAAATTAATGAATATTAGGAGATATAGAGAGGGACAAGTGGAAGGCAAGAATGCATACGGGAATGTCTTTACGATAAATGGCATTAAAAAAATTAGTTTTACTTTTTATGAAGGCATGAGAGTGCAAAAGCAGGGAGAAAGTGGATATGGAAATATGGGTAAAGGAACTACTCTTCGGGAGATCCTTCAGGGAGGTGCAGGAGACAATATGAATTTAGATGGAGATATTGCTTCTTTTGATTTCTACGAGAATTCCATGTCTCAATTTTACGGAGATCACTTAAGTAACGCTTTTGCTGTCTTTAAGATGCTTAATAAAATTGAGATTGAGTTTAATAAAATTGTTTCACCAGATCCGCGAACCGGTCTATTAACCGTTGATACCTCGGCATTTTGGGATTTCATTGATAAATTCTGGAAACCGATTCGATACATGCTTGACTTGCAAGCTCCTAATTTTGAAGCACAGTTTCGAACCTGGACATACACATCTCAGCCTGGTTATCGAGGTAAGGTTGACAGGTCAGTAAAGATGACAACACAGTCCTTGCGTGATCTTATGTTTGGGAAAACAGTGCAAGACATGAAAATGTATGGATTTGAAGTAGAAACAGATACTGGTTCAAAGACACAGGATGAGGCTTGGAAAAAAACAGGTATGGCACGAAACCTTTTAGCATATATTATTGCTGAACAAATCCGATTTCATAGACAATGGCGTGCAAAAGGAGCGATTGCAAAATATTACGGTGCAAATGAAATAGAAATGCTGCAAGGATTATTTAATAGCATGACACGATCGGTTGCTTTTAACGGGGAAGAAGTTGAGATTTTGCGCGACTTTTTTACAATAGACGAATGGGACAGAATAGCCAAATTGGGCTTATTAGAAGATACAGGTAAAATAAGAAGATACTTGCTCTGGTTTAATAATCCTTGGTGGAGACTCTACGCCGGAGAGTATGGGGGAGATACTGTGGGATTTGCGGCAGACATAACTCGAGAGTTATTTGGAACCTTTTTCAAAATGATATTTAGCGGCTTGAAAGTTGGAGGATAAAAGTATCTATCACTTCATTCCCTTCATCTTGCCATATGCCATTCTTCGTAAAAATCCTTGCCATGACTTGCCACTCCAGGTCCCCGCTTCGTCAATTCGTCCCAACAATAATTGAGTACCAAATCCCTCTCCCTGCCCAGTTTGGAGATTCCTGTCGTGGAATGCTCTCCTGAATCCTGCACCAGCAACTCCACCAACAAATTTCGTTCCTGCACCAAGTCCTTCTCCAATCCCCTGCAGATATTTAATAGGTGTTGCACCGATTGCATCCCGGGCCATTGTCAGTGCTTGTGGCACAAGAAGAAATGTTGCAAATCCAATAATTGCGCCAAGAGTACTTGTTGCTACTTGTCCAATTTGTCCTCCGATAAGAGGAGGGCCAAACGCATTGGTACTGTTGCCAAAAGCGTCCATAAGAACTTTTCCTAAAAGAAGAATACCAAGGGTAACAATAAAGGATGACAGGTAGGCTAGGAGTTGTCTTAACCACCATTCAAATGTCACTTTACTTCCAGGGAGTACTCCAGACAAAATAAATAACGGTCCTGTTGCAACAAGAATGAGAAACATTGCATAAGATTGAATAAGGGTAAACCAAATTTTAAAGAGTGCAACGACCATAGCAACAAGGACAATAAGGTAAGCAACAATTGCTCCAAGAAAGGAGAGCTGTGCAGTCATATTCCCATCAATACATTTCCCAAAATCAGTGTTAGAGCCAGGAATAAGTCCTAGCAGTGCTGAAGGAACACACGGGAGTGTTGCAGTAATAATAAATGGCGGTAGGATGGCAAGTATCTTTGACAAAAGGCCGCCCACTGGTATTGATCCAAGCTGCGCACTAAGAGCATTCCCTATGATTACATTGAGCATGTCATTTAATGCTCCTGCAACTTGCCATGCGAGGCCAAACACGGATCCATCTTGAATTCTCCCATAGACGCCAATTGGGTTATCTCTTATGCCGCTAATAATATTTCCGGGCAGTAAATTAGGGTCTACTGCGGCAAAAACATTAACGACAAGATACATGAGCACCCAAAGGAAATCAATTAGAAGGCCTGCTATAGCGAAGGAGAAAGTGATCAGAACAATGCTAACAATGAGTTTGGGTATTTGATTTTCTATGGTCATAACTGTTCGGGGATCAATTTTCGCTCGAAGCATAATGGCAAAACCAATAACAACAAAAATAATCACATATAGAAGGTATGTGAGATTACGGAATATTAACCAAATCTTCGTAAGGGGCTGCAGTTGATCAAATCCGCTGTTTCCTGCTGCATTAGCTGATTTCACAAGACCAAAATTATTTTTAAGATATGCCACATAATAGGAGGTATGAAGTGGTGGCGTATAGGTGATTTGGATTGCATTGGTGAGAAAACCAACCACGCCTGAACTGTTATCTGCATAGCTTAGTCGACCTTGAGAGTTATAAACAAGACATTTATGGTTTGGTGTCATAAAGTCCACACCACCAAGTTGGCAAGTCGCTGCAGATAGAAGATCAAGGAGTAACCCTTGTGTCAAAGTATGAAGGTTTTGAGGTACGTTTGTCTCGGTACTGGGCATGGTATAGTCTCGTTGTGCAAAACTTGGCATAATTACTGAAAAAAGAATTACCAATCCAAATATAATGGAAGGGGAATATTTCAACACTGTTTTTGGAAGAAATAAACGGAGAAATTTCATGCTATGTCTAGTTTGGTTAATTTTTCCTTGATTGTCAAGCAAAAAAGCAGTGTGGATTTGCTTTCTTTTGCCTTTTTGTCATAATAGGAGGAGCTATGGATGCAAGGAATGTAGAAGAAAGTAAAATGACTCTAGCAGAGACAGAAGGGCACGTGAGAGCACGTCTTAAAAGTGCTCGAAAAGAAACAGCTCAAATCGAATCACGCATAGCAAAAGTAGATAGATATAAAGGTCAAACTCTACACAATGCTCAAGCATCAGGACAAGTCTACACAAATCTTATGGATGTGGCAAGCTTGCCACATGATGAGCGTCAAGAATATGGAACAAGAAGTGCAGATCTTAGAGAATTATTTCAGCATGTGGAGGATCCTGGAGCATCAAATTTTTTTCAGAGTTTGGATTCAGCGATACAAACACAACTCATTACTGATGCACTACAAGCGCAACAACGACAACAGTCATTGCGGCAGGAAATCGTATATCTTAAGGAACAAAACCGTCCTTATCTTGAAAAAGAATTGAGAGAAGTTGCCTCTAGTCTAGCAACACAACTGGATATGCAGAAAATCTTGGCAGATCTTTCTCCTGAAAAAATGGAACGAGTTTTGGAACAATATTTTCTTGCCCGGGCACTTATTGTCACGGATAGACTCACTCAGGATAAGAGTAGATGGGATTATCAAGAAATGGGAGACTTGCATCAATTGCTGATGAAAGCAGGTGTTGAATGGGCGGATCTTAAACTTTTCCGACAACATCCAGAGAACCCTTTATCTGAGCAAGATGTGCAGGATGTGAGTAATCGAGTGCAACAGGGCGAGTATAATTTAGTTGATGGCGATGAAGAATTCCCGCTTGACAGGTTAATTCCTTCTCCAGATGATTCTCTTAAACCACTTGGTAAAGGAACCCGTAAAGAATTAGTTACAGCTGTGTTTACTTGGAATAAGGGAGAACAGTTCTTGCGTAAGTTAGAGCGAACAGAAAGTTTAAATCTGGAGGATCTAAAATCTGATGACGAAGTGCCAGATCTGCTTACCCTGCAAGCGGCAGCATTTTTAAATGCGGAGGGTAATTTTCGTCGGACTATCTATAAAAATAAAACACTATTTCCTCAGGATAGATTTCAACAGGATCCCACTAAGAAGAAAAGAACGCCTCCTGTAGAATTTTTTCTGCTGCCTAGGGCAGGGAGTGATGCTCTTATAGTACAAGCAGAACAACATTTTGGCGAATGGTTTAGAGTTACAAATAAAAAAAGACAAACCAGAGCTGGAGCAAGAGTGCTCGTGAGGATATCACGTAAGAAAACTCAGTCAGAACGCATTTTCTCAGAATCGTAGTTATTTGAATTTTAGCGGAGAGGACGGGATTCGAACCCGTGATCATCTCACGACGATACCCGCTTTCCAAGCGAGCGCACTAGACCAACTATGCGACCTCTCCTTTTGTATTGAGTATTGATTATATATTATTGACTAGAGGGAAGCAAAGCTTTGAAAAGATAGCACTTGATTATGTTAGATTATTTGGGTATGTGTTTATTCATTATTGTTCTAGCCTCTCTCCAAACTTTTTTATCTCCTGGGTAGGTAAGTCTTTCTTCCACTTTGTCTAGGGGAAGCCATTCTACTTCTTCCATTTCCCAATCATGGTCTTCAATATTTCCAGAAACATACCTCATAAGAAAGTATAAGACTATTTTGTGTCTCTTCTCTCCATTAAATTCATACCAGTAGTCAATGGGAGATAATGCCTCTAGTATTTTTCCAGTAATACCTGTCTCTTCCTTGACTTCTCGAAGGGCAGCGCTCTCTGCGGATTCATTATGAATGTTATCTCCCACGTGCCCTTTTGGGAAAACCCATCCATGGTGTCCAGAATGCTTGGAAACGAGGATAAATATGTCATTCTGGTTATGCCCAGAATCTGTTTGCCTTGAGTTTGCCAAACGGGTACTAAAGACAACCCCTCCTGCTGATACTTCTTCTTTCATCTTGTAAACATTTTGTAATTCTAATATCAAGCGGGTGGCCTTATCTAGCATTACAATCTACATAATTATACTGCATGGCAAGGTGATGCAAAAGCAAGAAACACTGCTTTCGGAAGAAAGCCTTGACCCTGCGTACGAATAAAGACTATAGTAGGGAGAGATATGGATTTATTACAGGAAGTAAAACAGATAGAAAAAGAGCTGTTAGACCTGATTATTGCGCATTTAAAAGCAAATAAAATCGAGGTTGAGAAAGCACGACAGTTGGCTCGAGATTTTTTAGCTGTCCTGCCAGTAAAAGATCAAAAAGACTTGCTTATGAAATTAAAAAACTTAGGAGAACAATATGAAGAAGTGAAGGAGGTCTATGCAGAGGAGCTTGCTAAAGTAAATGAGCAGATTCAAGAGCAAACACTTAATCAGATGAGGGATTTTATAAAACAAGGGAATATTGATAGTGCAATTGCTGCGGCAAAAAATATGCCGCGGGCAATATAGAAAGGAGGATATATGGCAGATGGATTATCAGAAGTTACATCCCCTGCATCAGCACCTTTAGATGCAATTGTCCCTAGAAGCTCTCATCAAGCAGAGGAATTGCATGCAGAAGTAGGAGCGGGTAAGCACACAACTTTAAAAAGTGCAACTGAACAAGATGCAATAGCAGAGGAAGCAGCTGCAGCAAAAAGTAAAGAAACGGCAGAAATCTTGAAACGAGAACATCAGTCTCATCCTGATGATCCTGTAAAAGCTCTTGCAGCTTTTACAGAGACGGAACTTCCTCCAGAAGAAGTCTCTAGCGGTGCTCAAGGGGACACCTCTCAACCTGATAATCTTCGTCCTCCTACTAATCCTGGAGATGATGGAACAGGTGAGCCTTTAGACAGAAGTGGTGGGCAAGAGCCACCCTCTCAAGGAGATACTGCTTCAGCGACAACCTCTTCAGCTCAAAGAGAATCCGGACAACTTGCTGAACAAGGAGCTCAACATCCTGCGGAAGCAACACCTTCTACTGGTGGTTCTAACGAATCTTTTCATGACGATGGGAATGGTCCAGCTCCTCAAGAAAAAGTTTCGAGTGGTGAAACTAGAGTAGGAACTCCACCCGTGCAACCGTCAGAAGATCCTACAGGGCGAGGAGGAGTAAATGAAGGGTTGTTACCTGCAGAATCTATTCCACACTCTATAGAGCCAACCTTTGAGCAAAAAGCTATGGCGGATTTTCAACAGACTAAGAAAGGTTCTGCGCGTGTTCAGGTTCTACAAGCAGAGCAGGCAAAAACACAGTCTGAAATAGACAAAGCAACAAAGGAAGGGAAAGACACCTTAGCTCAAGTGCTCAAGGACAAATCAGAAAGACTTTGGTATACCGCAAGCTTGGAAGCACAGCAAGCCTATGCTAATAAAAGGGAGAATAATGTTGATCAAACAACAAAAGATAGAATTGCAACAGAGCTTGCTTTGGTGAAAGCAGAAGATGACGTGTTGAAAGCAAATAACAATAAAAGGCAGCAGCAGATAGAAAAAACAGCCCGAGAAATAGATGCAATGGATAAACGAGGTAATATTATCACCACACAGTTTGAGCAGAAAAAGCTGATAAGATTGCAGGAAAGCAGTCGAGTTGAAGCACTTAGCAAGCTTACCACCAAGGAACTAGAGGAGCTTGCTAAGGCAGCAGTGCAGAATGGGCTTTCTGAAGCTTGGGTAAAAACTATTCAAAAGTTTAATCCACAAAATGCTGAAGATTTACAGAAAAAACTTGCAGCAACTGTTGCTTATAATAAAGTTTATGAGAAGGTTATGGGGAATAGGGATCGTAGTGGGAAAACTCGTGAACAACGGCTTCGTGATATGGGACGAGACATAGATATGCATCTTCATTATGATGATGCTGATGCACAACCTTCACAAGAAGTGATTGATTTTTATCTAAATGGAAATCCCCACAATAGAAAAGAAGAAGAAATAGAAGGACTCATCAGAGAGAGCCCTAACAACAATACTCTTGTACAAGAATATGCTCTCTTGAGACGGGCAACAGAACAGGAGGCTCGCCGAAAAACAGCAGGAGAGCAGGATAAAGGGGACGAATATAAACGTGCGCAAAAAGAAGAAGAGGAAACAAAGAGGAAATTAAAAAAAGTGAAAGGAAGGGGGAGAATAAACAAGCTTTCTTTGGAAAATGCAAGAAGACAATTCCGAGCGGATATTAAAAATGCCCTCTTTGGTCCCAAAAGTGGGAGAGCAGAAGCTCGTAAAGATGCTTTTTATCTTGCCTTGTACATAACCCGTCGTACAGCAAGGAATATTGGTCTTTTCTATGTTCTTAGTACAATTGCTTTCTGGACACTTGGTCCTTTATGGGTTGCTAAGAAGCTTGGGGATTGGTTTGGTGGAAGATAAGTACGTCTCCAGATGTCTCCTATGGTTGCGCACCTGAGAGGAGTTGAACCTCCGATCTTTGGATCCGGAATCCAATGCTCTATCCAGCTAAGCTACAGGTGCAGCAGCGTTGCAATTATATTGCAATTTCTTATGTTGCGGAGGGAGTGAGATTTGAACTCACGGTAAGAAAAACTTCTTACAGCGGTTTTCGAGACCGCCGCACTAGACCACTATGCGATCCCTCCAGCCCTTGAGCAAATAGCATATAGTGAGGATAACAGCTGTAAATAATACGCCATAAGCTAATTGGCGTACCCGAGAGGATTTGAACCTCCGACCTCAAGATCCGCAATCTTGTGCTCTATCCAGCTAAGCTACGGGTACAAGTATGCGTATTGTATCGTATAGGAGATGTTGAAACAAGTTCAGCAAATGAAAGCAATCTTCATAGCAATACCTTTAATCCTAAGCAAAACCGCGTTCAGAAAGATAAGAGAGCTATTCTTTCTCGAGAGGGAAGTTTTTGGAGAGCCAATCTGCGGATTTTTCAATGAATGTAGACTTGACATATTCTCTATATGGAAGGTAGGGAAGAAGATTTTTTTTTACTTCATGTTCTGTCATATCTCCAAGCGTTATGGTAACTTCTCCCGGATACATAGTATATGTGCGAATATGCAAAATATTTTGCCCTGCTCTTTGCTTAAAGTAAAAGTCATAGAGCTCTTTCCATAAAAAGAAATGGTCTTCAACCCTAATGCCTTCACTACTGATTCTGTATTGGAAATTTACTGGTGGAGTCATAGCCATAGCAAATGCAAGGAAAACCAAAGATCCAACAACTGCCATAAGTGCGTATTGGGAAAAGAGAAAAAGAATTATTTCTACAAGGAATGCTATAAGCAATATACTACTAAAATAACTTTTTGAGTGTTTTTTGTACGGCCTTCCAGGTGCTTCCCAAGAAAGTAATGTATGTACTTCTTCATAAGGATCTGGATGTTCTGGGTGATGAGCCAGATGGTGTGTGGCAGCCATACATTAACTGTAGCGTAGAGAGGAAGGAATAGTCAAGCAAATTTTGGGTCTATTTCAAGTAGTGGGGTAGCAATTAGCTTCAATCCGAGGCTAGAAAACCGGTATGAACTAATTTATATATTTTTTCTTAAAAGACAATAACATGTACTTCTGTAAAGGCATAGAAAGGCTTTTAAGACAAGAGGAGCTGAAAATTGGCAGATGAACATTTTGTTTGGTTTTGTCGAAATTCTGTCCTAATATTTACCCCACTTATTAGCGAAGCGCCGCAAATTTAACGCCAATCAATAGGGGATAAACCGTGCTGGATCAGATATTCATTACATTGACTAAAATGGTGATTGCCAAAAAAAAGAGTAGCGGAATAAGGAGAAGGATGTCCAGATGTAAGGACAAGATTTTTATCTCGATTGATGACTGTTCCTTTTGCTTGAGCATATTTTCCCCATAAAAGGTACACAATATGCTCTCTTTGTGTATTTAATGCTTGAATAACTGCATCGGTAAATTGTTCCCATCCTATGCCTGCATGAGAGGCAGGCTTTCCTGCAAGAACAGTGAGGACGCTATTGAGCATAAGAACACCTTGCTTTGCCCAACGTGAAAGGTCTCCTGAAGGCAAGGGGGTAATTCCTATATCATTTTTGATTTCTTGGTAAATATTTTTTAATGACGGAGGAAGTGCTATCCCATCGTTGACAGAGAAAGATAATCCATTTGCTTGTCCAGCTCCATGATAAGGGTCTTGTCCGACAATAACGACCTTTACCTTGTCAAATGGACAAAGATCAAATGAACCGAAGACCTTTGAAGAAGGAGGATAAACAGTGGTCGTTATATATTGAGTGCGAAGGGAATTCGTTAGCTGCTCCCAATAAGGTTTGTGAAATTCTGCATCGAGTGCTTTTTTCCAACTGATATCTATTTTTACGTCTCTCATGAGAAAACGAAGTAATTTGTATTGCCCTCTTCTAATTTTGGATTAGAATGGCGGCGGAGAGGGTGGGATTCGAACCCACGGTGGAGTTGCCTCCACAGATGTTTTCAAGACATCCGCACTAGACCACTATGCGACCTCTCCAGGTTTTTGTATTATACCGTAAATAGCCTTAGAAACCAATCCATTTTTTCTAATAAAAGATAGAGAGGGAGAAGTGCAACAACATGAGGACTTTGTTCAAACCTTCTTCATAAGAAGTTTTAACAGTGGGGGAAATTGATAATGAGTCTAAGATTACCTTTGGAAAAATCTAGCAATAAAGTAACCTAAAACAGCTGCACCAATACCAATAATAACCATTCTTAGTCCACTCTTCCACCATGTTCCAACGAGTGTAACTGCCTGATACCACCCAACAGCAAATAAAACAAGGGCACTAATGATCAAGGAAAGAATAATGCCTGTTTGGTGTGTGACAAAGAAAAAGGGTGTAAGAGGGATAAGGTGCCCAATTGCTGTTGTAATGGTAACAATGGCTGAGCTTTTTAAAACATTCCTGCTATTAATTGGTTGTAAATTAAGCTCTTCGTTCATCATTACGTCAAGCCAAACCTTCTTGTCTGAGGTTATTGTCTCGACGACTTCATCTAAAACTTTCCCTTTCAATCCTTTTTGCTCAAAAATTAGTCTTACTTCTTCTTGTTCCATTTCTGGAACTTCTTCTATTTCTTTAATCTCTTTTTTTCGTTCACTTTCATAGTGGTCTTTTTGAGCAAGGGCCGAAGTATATGCAACAGCTCCCATAGAAAGAGATTCTGCTGCAGTTGCTGCCAATACCGTTGCAATGAGTATTCTCACATCTGGTGTGACTGCTGCAATTCCCAAAATAATGCCTAGTGCATTTACCAACCCATCCTGACCGCCTAAGATAACGTCTCGAAGATGGTTGTCGAGCTTGTGAGTTTCTTGATGGTCTTTATGATGAGCAAAATCTTTTACGGAGGGACGAGGATACATTGTCATACTGTGATTTTACCTTTTTATGCCACATTGAGCAAGCGATAGGAGCTATCTCTTTTGCAAAAAAGCCAAATATTCAGTATTACCACCTTTGCTTCCAAGAAGAGGGGATTTCGTAAATCCTTTTACCTTTACTGGAAAGAGTTCTTTAATAAGACTGAGTGTTTCCTGAGCAACCGTCTCTGCATCTTCTTCTAGGAGTTTACCTTTATGTAACAGTCTTTTATCCGCTTCATAATGAGGCTTGATAAGGGTAATAATAAGACCGTGGCCCTTCAAGTTAGCTAAAATATTGGGTAGAATTTTTTCTTGTTTAGTCCAGGAGGTATCGTTGGTAATAAGGTCGACCTTTTCAGGCAGACTAACATGCATTGCATTGGTCTTTTCCATTACTATGACTTGTGGGTTTTGTCGTAGTTTCCATGCTAATTCACCATAGCCTGTCTCTACTGCATACACTTTTTTAGCCCCATGCTGCAAAAGACAGTCAACAAATCCCCCCACTGAAGACCCAAAATCAGCACAGGTAAGACTGGTAACATTTATATTAAATTCTTGGAGAGCAAAGTTTAATTTCTCACCAGCTCGAGAAGCAAACGAATTATTATTGATCATTGAGTCTTTAGTTAAAAGCAAATAGGCAATAGTAAATAAATTGGGCGGAGAGAGTGGGATTCGAACCCACGGAACATTGCTGTTCGCTGGTTTAGTAAACCAGTGCTTTCGACCGCTCAGCCATCTCTCCAGATTTATGTGGGCAAACTGGATTATACCTTGTTGCCCAATTGCAATTCATGCAAAGTATTCTATATCCAGGTGGAAAGTTATTCTTTTTAAGCCATCTATACATATGTACTCCACCAACATTATGTTTAAATAGACTTTTTCTGTGATTGTTGCCATTTCCGCCTTCATGGTCAATCGTTAAAAATTCTTTAATTGTTTCTCCGCAACAACTGCATTTATTTCCATATGCTTCTAAGCAAGCATTCTTGAATCGTATGATTTCTCTTTTAGACTTCTCCCTACCATGAATTCTATCTTTTTCTCGATGATATTCACAGTAAGTAGTGTTACCCTTTGCTAAAGGGTTTGTACAATTTCTGCAAAGACCAAGAAGTTTATGCTTATGAGCATAGGCAGTAGTGCTCATGTCTACTAGTTTATTTTATCACTTTAGAGGCTAATCTGGAAGTGCGGAGGAGACAGGATTCGAACCTGCGCGAGCTTGTTTAAGAGCTCAGGGGATTAGCAATCCCCCGCAATGGGCCAGCTATGCGACTCCTCCAGTGGTGTTTATTATAACTGAAACATTCTTTCAAACCAACCTATTTGTTCTATTGAACTTATGAACTTGCCTAAGATACTTTTTAAAATATCAAAAGAAAAATGTAAAATCCTTCCCTTGCCAATAAAAAAACTCCCTTTCAGGAGTTTTTTATGTGGAGATGTCCGGCAATGAACCGGAGTCCAAGAAAACTAATTAAAAACATCTACAAGCGTAGTCTCTATTTAATTGTCGATAAAAGCTTTTCCCAGAGACAGGAGTACTTTTATCCAAGGTAATAAATTCTAATAATAAATTAACCACATTTACTATCTGTTCTCTCGACTAAATTAATGCCTAAGAGTCTCATCGAGAAAAGAACTCTTAGACAGCCTGCTTATACCTGTTTAGGCAAAAGCAAGAGCGAAACCAGCTGTTGCTGGTTGAACTCTCTCAGCATCAGACCTAGTCTGAGGTGTAAAATAACCTTTTACACTTATTTTTTGATTCTGTTTAACGACAACTCATCAATGTCGGCTTGCAGTTTTTAAAGAGCACTTCCTGTCGAATCAGTTCATCCCCAAGAAAGGGAATCGTAATATTCCGTTTCTTGCGAATGTCGACAAGTTGTTAGAGAGCATACTCTCTTTCAAGCTCCCTTTGAATATCTCTTTTCTTTTTAGCCTCTTTCTTTTCGTACTGTTTCTTCCCCTTGCCTAAGGCTAATTCGAGCTTGATAAGAGTACCCTTAGTATACATCGATAAGGGGATCAAAGTCAAATTTTGACCATCTAATTTGGACTTAAGTGATATGAGTTGTTGCTTATGAAGGAGTAGCTTTCGTGTTCGTCTTTCGTCATATCTTTCAGGTCTTGCGTATTTGTAAGGAAATATTTGTGCATTAATTAAATATGCTTCACTTCCCATGATTCTCACATGGCTTCCAGTGAGATCAGCATGACCCAGTTTCACAGCCTTTACTTCGGCTCCAAGCAAGTTCATGCCAGCCTCAAACTTCTCCCGAATTTCAAAGTCAAAAGGTGCTCTCCTATTTACAATTCTCATAGGCTCATGATACTAAAAAAGAGAAGGGGAAACAAGTTTGAGAGGTTACTTTAAATCCATTTGGTAGATTGTGCCACCGGAGAGAATATATGCTTTTTTGGCCTTTTCATCAATATCAAGCCCATCTGCATTTTTGATAATACCTGTTTGATACTGATTAACAAATGCTCCTGATTTCTTCAATACTACCAATCTACTATTTCCCTTATCCAAAATATACACATTATCATCATCAACAGTTGTTACAAGAATACTTGGATTTGAGAAGGCTTTATCAAGTCCTGTTACAGAGAAGCTATCTTGTTGTCCTCTGGTAAACTTGAGAATAGTACCGTCAGAACTTAAGATCCAAATAGATCTATCGATTGCCATAGAAGTTGCTTTAGAAAGATCGGGATTGATCCCTGATGCAAAGTATGACTGCTTTGATGTGCCATTCACATACTTTAGGATACCGCCTTGTTTATCTAGGACATAGATATTACCCAAGAACGTTCCCAATCCTCCAATATCTTTCCAGTCAGAAGAGTTCTGAATAAGTTGTTTGGATTTGCTTGAGGATTGGTTATACTGGGTGACTCCTGTATTATCTCCCGTATAGAAGTTTGTCTCATCTTGAGTAACATAGGCAGCGTTTGGATGTTTGGCGGCAAAGGTAAGAATCGGGGAAGCTGTGTCTGAAGCCTTGGTTGTATCAATTGTATTTACTTGGGAAGCAGTTTGGATACTTGCGTTGATTTGAGATAAAAGACTATCGAGTTTTTTATGTTCTTGGGAATTGACAGGTAATTTACTTTCACCTGATGTAACCATATCTTTTGCTTGTTGAAGATCTGAGAGAGCAAGCGTTTTATTTAAATCCATAAGGCCTGTTCCTTCTTCATATTTTGTTTTGGCTGGATTGTAGACGCTTGTAAAGATTTGTTGCCGTTTTGCCTCTTCTTGTTTGGAGAGAAAAAAGAAAATACTACTTGCTAGGACAATGGTAATAATAATGGCAATGGTGAGGAAGATTTTTTGGCTATGCGAAACCCCTCTTTTTGTTACTGGTTGTGGAAATACAGCTCGAGTTGTCCCTGGATGGGGGAACGGTACTGTTTTCTCAGGAGCTTTTTCTTCCACCGCTTCTTCTGTAAAACGAGTCTCTTTAGGGAATGTTTTTTCTTCTTCGTTTGGTTGTACAGGTGCTGACGATGGGGGTTCTTCTTCAGATGGCACATCATTTAACTTGAAAGTTTGATGATGTTCCTCCTTCTTCTCCACAGGAGGGGGCGCTGGGATATACGATTTCTCAAGGATAGAAGGCTCTTCCTCATGATAGGTAAAAATAATTGCAGATGCACCGCCATTTTGTGCTTCATGTATTTTTGGGGACAACATTTCAGCAAGATCTGAAGGGGTCTGGTGGTCGATTGTTTCAATAAGCTCATGTTGTGGGAGCACTTCTTCAAATTCTTTTGTCTCGAGAACAATCGTGTCTCCATGTTCAAGATATCCAGAAACAGATTCAACTTGCCTAGTATCTTCTTCATTTTCTAATTCAAGAAGTACCCCAGCTTTATCTCCTCGTTTGAGGAGTGCTTTTCCATGGTTAACAACAATAAGATATAATACATTTTTGACAGATGCCCCAACGACCATGGAAAGACTAATGTTTTCAGGCAGTTTTTCAATAGATGCTTCTACAGCAGCTTTTACTGTGTCAAGATTTTTTGTAACAAGAGTAAAATATTCAGCAATAAGCGTATCCAAGAGTTCTTTTCCTGCTTTATGGAGCATGGTCTCCGTTGCATGTTCTGTGCCTTTTTTCTGGCTTATGGAGAGGACAGCAGTAAATCCACCTGCATGGTATGCTTGTGACCATGCTGACGTATTGGCAGTTGAAACAATTTTGGCAACAGTTAACTTTGCTGGCATGCCTTTATAGTATAACAACTGTTAGTATAAAAAGTACAAGAGTTGTCATAAGAATTATGTATGCTCCGCCTTGAATCCACGGGAAAAGTTCATATTCCGTAAGAATTTCATTCATTGCACGAATCTGTTTGAGGGCAATTAACATAAAAATAAAAAACATAAAGAACAAACTAAGAAGCCCGATCTTAATCAATACCATGATTGGGACAGATGGATTGGACAAAAGAGTTTCAAGGGGCATATATTCTCCCTTTCCCAATAAGGTTTTCAACTATTTGGACAATTTTTTCTGGTTTAGGAAGACTGTGAAATTCAAAGTTATCAATCGTTCCAGCTGTTTGAATAAGAACGTTCCCATGGTCAAACAAGTTGCTAATAACACTTGCTTGTCGGTAGCTAACATCTTGAACAAGGCTTAATTTTGTCTCTGCAACATCTTTATACACAAGTTGATGGAAATCAATGTCAATAATGCGTTTGTTGGTAATCAATGCTGCATTAAAGTACCAAATAATAAAGTTAATATATGCATATGTAACAGTAAGCAAATAATAAAAGGCAATACTGATGAAAAGAAGAGGTATTGGAATAGGAAATGGGAATAGGTAATTTTTGACCATAAAGAAAATAAAAGGGACAACTGCCATAAGAAGGGTAAAAAGTATCCATGGAAGGTTCAGTACTTGGCTTTTTCGTAAAAATAGGAGGATACGTTCATCGTCGTCTTGAGTTTGGAAAGTAACAGCCGGAGGATTTTCGGAGTATGCATCAAAAAAATGTATATGGTGATGAGGTGAGTCTTTTGCTACTCGGTTTTGAGCTTTCTGAAAGGGAACAACAATCGATGGAGTCTCAATAGCAACTCCTGTATCTGTTGTTGCAATAGGGTCATTGGAGAAACGTATATCACGGTCTGTCATGGCTGTATTACTATTGTTCTAATGATAGCATAATCAGCTTATACGAAATACCGTGTTAGTGAATCTCAAGGTTGTAGAGGTATCCCACAATCTGAATCTTTGCAGGAGCGCGGAGATTGAAGTACTTTCTAAACGTGTTGCTATCCACACTAAAGTCACCTTGGTCACCTGAAAGATGAACTGTAGTTGATTTCCCACTGCTAAAATCTGCATCGATGTGGCCGTCCGAAATTGAACTGAATGGTGTTTGATATTTGCTCAATTCTTGTCGCACTCTGTCTGGTGTCCACATTTCTGGATCATTTCCATCCGGTTGCAGAATATGTGAGTCGGCAGAAGAATCATGCTGAACAAGAAGAATTGAGTTAACGATATCTGCCATTTCTGATGATGTCATCCAAGCAGTCCCGTTATATTGACTTCTTCCCCCCCAATCACAATAAAACCAGGGAGAATCCTTGTCATAGGCTTTGCTGTTTAAATCTGACCAGCTTCCTATTGATCCATTTGCATCTTGTCCTCTTTTAGTAAAAGATGTTGAGGCCCAACCAATATCACTTGTTGTGAACATATAGCCTCCGTGAGTAGAGGAGAAGTAAGCAGTAATAGGTTGACCTCCTTGAACCATGGCTTGACCAGACGTGGCACTGACCGCTGTATCCCAATTGCCTCCCTTCACCCCTGTCTGGAAGACTTGGCAATTTTGGGTGGCACAAATGGATTTTGCTCCATTATTTGTCTGTGCTACTACATATGAACGAGCGGCAATTGCTTGCGCTTTCAAAGCTTCCATACCTCCTTGATCACCCCAGTTATTCGGGACTTCATAGATTCTTCGCATATATTCTTCCAATGAGCCACTCCAGATGACATTGCCTGAATCATAGCCATTGCTATCGTTGACACGAATGGTAATTCCAGAGTAGTTTTGATAGCCGTCGAAATTGTAATATGCATGAAGAATTGTATCTGAGCCTTGTCCTTGTTTTGCTCTTCCAAAAGCACCGTATTGATTAAGACCAACACGATTTGGAACACCGTAAGAAAAAAGCCCAAATTTCTTACCACCAAAACCTGGGTCTTTGTAAGGATTCAAGTCGCTTGAGCATCCTCCACCAGAAATAGCAAAAAGAGGAATATTCAAACTGCCTAACTTAGCAGCAAGTAAGGATTGTTGTTTAGCTGAGAGCTGGGCTATTTGACTTGATAATGAGGCTTGGTATGCTTTTGCTCCTTGAACAATTTTATCAAGTTTTGCAGACTGGTCATCAAGTGTTGCTTTCAAAGAGGTAAGACGAGATTTCTCGTTTTCTAAATCTGCCTTTTTTTGCTCAAGGTCTGTAATTGTTAGTGCAATATTTGTAATGACACTTTTGTCTGCATTGGCTGCTGCTTGCTGATACGCAAGAACTTGAGTAATTTCTGCCGCAGAATGTGCCGAAAGAAAAATCACAAGGGGATTATTATAGTAGGATTTTATATAAAAGTCGCGGATTGCTCGGTTGAGTAAGTCCTGTTTAGTGGTTAAATTTTTATACCCATCATCAATATTTTTCTGCTTCACAGCAATATCTTGTTGAATGTATCCAACACGCGCTTTAATATCGGCAATTTGCTGTTGCATACTATTTAATTGAGATTCTAGAGGACGGGTTGCATTAATAGACTGATTGAGAGCAGAATTTAGGTTATTAATTTGCTTAGTTAAGTCGTCTAACTCGTCTGCATGATTGGGAGTGGCAAGAAAAATGAGAGAAATGATGATGAAAATACCTAAAAGGATTGTGGACAGGACCTTTTTCATAAAAGAAAACTTGTTTCATTTCTGACAATGAAACCTTCGACCAATGGAGCATTGGGATCTATTCTTATTCTATCATGTTTAAAGTATTGGTCAAACTGAAAGATCTCCCTTATCTGTCTACAACCTTCTATAAACCAATAACTATCCTCATAAAAGTTATATTATAAATTAGTTCGAAGGACATAAAAAAACACCTCTCTGGGGAGACCAAAGAGGTGTTTTATAATTAACTGAACAAATTATAATAGAATTATTCTTCTTCTACCTGTTCCTATTTTGCCTAACCAAGCTCGAGTTTCATCACTGAATGTTTGACCTGGTTTTGGTTCTGCAGCCTGCAATCTATCTGTAATAGCTGCAACTTTTGCTTGTGCTTCTCCTACAAAATCTTTTCGAGCAGCTTGAGCTCTATGCCAAGCCATTGAGTGAAGGACTACTTGTTGTGGTTGTTCTCCACCTTTTCTAAATACTGCCATAAATTAATTTCACCATCCTTTTTGCCTATTAGTACATCTTTGTACTTAGACATTTGTCTTTTTAAGGACAAAAAAAGCATCCCAAAGGTCTGAAAAAGAAAAATATTCCTATCCTATAGAATGCTAACATACGCATTATATATCATCCAAACTGAAAGTCAAGAGACTTTTCCCTGACAATCTGAGGCTAGGAAAAATTGCTATATTGCTAAATTCATATATTGTTAAGAAAATAGGAGCAGGTTATGACAATATACTTAGCTACAGATCATGCAGGCTTTGATTTAAAAGAAAAAGTCTATTCCTATTTAATGGGGGAAGGATACGAAGTTGAGGATTTAGGTGCGTATGAGTATGATGAAGGGGATGATTATCCAGACTATATTGGCAAAGCAGCAGAAAAAGTGAATCAACATTCAGAGGATAAGGCAATCATTTTTGGAGGCTCTGGCCAAGGAGAGGCAATGGCAGCAAATAAATTTCCCAATGTCCGGGCAACAGTTTTCTATGGACCATTAAAGGCAGAGTTGCCGATTGATATTGCAGGGAATAAAAGTACTGACCCTTTTGAAATAATCAGACTCACCCGTGAGCATAATAATGCGAATGTTTTGTCTCTGGGCGGAAGGTTTTTGAAAGAAGAAGATGCTCTCAAAGCAGTGGAAGTTTTCCTTGGGACTCCTTTTTCTGAAGCAGAACGACACAAAAGACGGATAGAGAAGATGACAGCACTGGGAGAGTAGCTGTCGTTTCTGCCTTTATAGTAATTTAATGATCTATGGCACTACGTAATCCACTACATTTTGAAATTATTCCTGGCATTTTAGAAACGGAATGGAAGGAAATAGAGAAAAAAATAGAAAAAGTGCTTTCCTTTACTGAAAGCATTCATATCGATTTATTAGATGGAAAGTTTGCTCCCAACAATACATTCTTTGATCCTAAACCCTTTGAAAAATATACTGAGGATGCAATTTTTGAAGTACATATGATGGTTGAAAACCCATTGCAATATGTACAGGAATGGGCAGATGCAGGTTTTCAGCGTTTTATTGGGCATATAGAAATGATGCCTGATATAGATGACTTCGTTGCCAAAACACAGCTTTTGGGGGGAGTTGGCCTTGCTGTTGATGTCAATACTCCTGTTGAAAAGATTTTCCCATATATTGAAGATATTGATGTTGCCTTCGTGATGACAGTGAAAGCAGGATTCTCCAGGCAACATTTTGACTCAACTATGCTTGAGAAAGTTGGTGAACTTCGAGCAAAAGATCCTCTGCTTGCTATAGAGGTGGATGGGGGAGTAAATGAAGAAGATATTACTGCACTCAAAGATGCTGGTGCCACAAGATTTGTGAGTACGGGCTTTCTTTTTGATAGTGAAGCTATAGAAGCACGATACAACTCCCTTAAGAATCTCGTTACCACGATTTAATCTTCCTTAAGAAAGTTTTCTTTCCTCTTAATTGTTCTTAGTGAGGTGTTGGACTAGGAGTCCATGTGGGGATAAGGTATCCACAGTTAACACTATTTTCTGTACCACTTCTAAAATACTCCTGATGTCCCTGACACTCTTTTGCAACAATATCTGTTGGGATTGCAAGAAGAGGATCCTTTTTATCCGCAAGCAGCATACTCATGATCTGGTGCCAAATAGGAGCAGCACCTGTTATTCCACTGGCTAAATTCTGGCTCATCGGGGTATTATCAT
>CAYYSJ010000005.1:0-89782 GCA_964474445.1 uncultured Gammaproteobacteria bacterium | reverse complement strand
CATTACATTAAATAAAATCCACAATGTTATCAAAATATTTTCATTTAAAACAAGATGCCATTCGCATGAGAGAAAATGGCTTATCTATAACAGGTATTGAAAAAAACCTTAGCATTCCTCGATCTACATTAAGCGGATGGTTCAAAAATATCACACTAACTCAAAATCAAATGATTAAGTTAAAGCATGATCAACTCAAAGCTCTTAAAAAAGCAAGAGTTAAGGCAAGTTTATGGCATAGACAGCAGAAACAAAACAGTATAAAAGAAGCAGAACAGCAAGCAAAAGACTTCCTTTCATCAATTGATATACAAAATAAAAACATGCAAGAGATTGCGTTAGCCATGCTATGGTTAGGAGAAGGCTTCAAAGCATCTAAAGAACTGGGGATTGGTAATTCTGATCCATTAATCCTTAGATTTTTTATGTACGTTGCTATGAAAAATTTTAACATAAAAAGAAATGCAATAAGATGTGAGCTCTATTTACGTTCAGATCAAGACCCGCTTGCAATGAAAAAATATTGGGCAAAAACATTACATCTCTCTTCAGAAAACTTTCGATATATCCACTTTGATAAAAGAACAGAGGGGACAAAAACATATCCCACATATAAAGGAGTATGTAGTCTTCGATTTGGAAATCTTGCAGTACAGCGAAAATTATTGTATATTGCTAGAAAGTATTGCCAAAAAGTTCTGAAGGGCAGTTAGCTCAGTTGGCTAGAGCGTTCGCTTGACGTGCGAAAGGTCATAGGTTCGAGTCCTATACTGCCCACTTATTTTGCTAGCGTAATAAGAATTGCTCCAACAACCATAATCAACGCACCTAGCATAGTCTGCGCTGTTACTTTTTCTCGCAAAATAACAGCCGCCAGCAAAATAGTAATCACGAGAGAAAGTCTATCTATTGGTGCAACTTGTGAAGCATTTCCAAGCTGCAGCGCTCGAAAATAAAAAAGCCAGGAAAGACCAGTTGCCACACCTGAAAGAACCAAAAACAGTACACTAAACCGAGACAACGAACTAAGTTGAGAAAAAGTTCCTTGAAAAAAGACAATACCCCATGCAAAGATCACAATAATAATTGTTCGGATTGCAGTTGCAAGATTTGAATTAATGTTACTAACACCTATTTTTGCCAAAATAGCAGTCAGTGCAGCAAAAAAAGCAGAAAGAAGTGCATAAATAAACCAGGTCATACCTACTCTGCGAATATCTCATCCACATAGCACCATTTCCAATTTTCACCTGGCTGAAAGGATTTAATAACCGGATGTTTCGTTGCATGGAAGTGCTTGGTAGCATGTTTGTTTTTTGAATTGTCGCAACACCCAACATGACCACAGGTAAGACAAAATCGAAGATGTACCCAATCGTCTCCCATCTTTAAACACTCTTCACACCCCTCTGGAGTTCGAGGAGTAACATCATCTTTTGCTTGTTGTAAATGTATGCAAGTATCCATCTATTGTTTTAATCTATTTGTCCAGACAACAAGTGCCGTGAGAAGCTCTTGTATTTTTTCAAGGGTATGCGCATCAGTTATTTTTCCATCAGTCATTTTTTCTGCTGCAAAGGGAACAAGGACTTCAGGTTTATTCAGTGGGTGTATGTTTAAAAAGACACACATTTGTCGCAAGTGATACTGAGCTCGTCCTCCACCAAGCATGCCTCCTGATGCACTCATAATACCCAACGGCTTTTCATTCCAACTGTTTTCCATCACAGGACGAGATGCCCAATCTATCGCATTTTTTAATATTCCTGGAACAGAATAATTGTATTCTGGAGTTGCAATAAGAATGGCATCTGCTTCCTCAATCCGTTTTTTCAACTCCCGTACAACCTCTGGAAAGGCTTTATCTGCAACATCCTGATTGTAGGGAGGAATGTCACCTAACCGATCAAATACTTCTATCTCCACTCCTTCTGGAACTTGTGCTATAGCTGCGTGCATCAAAGCCTTATTGAATGATTTCTCTCGAAGACTTCCAACAAGACCTAAAAACTTCATATATCTATGATAGCAGACTGGTCAAGTACTTACGAACAGGAAAGTATGTTGAATGATCTTTGTCCATTCCATATAATGAAGGTATGACTCGTGAAACTGCCTGGGGAATCCTCACTAAATATCTTACCAACCCCATCCTTATTCACCATTCTCTGGCAACTGAGGCAACGATGAGAGCGCTGGCTCCACGATTTCAAGGAGATGTTGACGAATGGGGGGTTACTGGACTACTGCATGATGCGGATTATGAACGGGCAAAAGGGCATCCTGAGAAACACGGACCTTTGCTTTCTAAACTTGAACCAAACAGCATTCCAACTATTATTGAACATGCGATAGAAGCACACAACTATGCATTTACCAAAGTGATGCCAGAATCTCCCATGGACTGGGGAATATACTGTTGTGACCAACTCACTGGCCTTATTGTTGCCGCTACACTTACCCGTCCTGATAAAAAGCTAGCAAGTCTTACGGTAGAATACGTTATGAAACACATGGAGCAAAAAGATTTTGCTAAGGGTGCACATAGGGAAGCAATCTACCAGTGTGAAGAAAAATTAGGCATTCCTTTGGAAGAATTTGTTCAGATTACTCTTACTGCTATGCAAGACATTCATGAGAAATTAGGATTATAAGTCAATTGACACCCCCTCCTTTTCCTCCTATATTGGTCTTATGATTCTGAAAAACCAACCAGTAACAGAAGAGGAACTACGAGAAATCCTTCAAGATTATCCAACAAAAGACTATTTAGAAGAACGCTTTGAGTTGTTTGAGAAAGGTATTGTACAGGAATTAGACGAACGAATGGATAAAAGATTTAAAAACTTTGAAGAAAACATGGATGAAAAGCTTGAAAAATTACAAAAAAATATTCTCTCAGCACTTGGCTCAACTGTTGTGAATAATGAACAAAGAATAATCAAATTGGAAGAAGCAGCTCAGTTGACACGATAAAAATCTTTGATACAATAAGGATATGCAAAACAAGCAATTAGTCATTACAACAACTACAACAACCCTCTAAGGGAGGTCGTAGTTGCTGTGTCAAATACTACCTCCGAAAGGAGGTTTTTTATGGTTTCCTTGGTTTCCTTCTCTGTGAGAGAAAAACGAGGGAGAGTAAGAAAGGAGGTGAAAATCTATGTCAGAAAGACAATGCCCAAATGATCTATATCATACCAACCCACACAAAGTCAGGGAGGAAGGGCGACGTAAAGGGAATTTATCTGGGCAACCTGAGAGAGATAGCATTGCAGAAATTGCAGGACTGCAACCTATACCTCGGCATGAAAGAAAACATTTAGAAAATCCAAGAGGATAGAAAAAAGGGGAAAGGCGAACGCTTGCTGCCTTGCTCCTTTAAAACAAAAAATCTTTCTGATATAGTGAAAATTATGAATAACGAACAACAGGAAAAGTTAAACCACTTGAGACATTCTGCTGCGCATTTATTTGCAGCAGCTATCTTAGAGTTGTATCCACATACCAAAATTGCCATTGGTCCTGCCATTGAAAACGGCTTTTATTACGATGCAGATTATAACGATGGGAAAATCTCTGAGGATGACTTTCCAAAAATAGAACAAAAAATGCATGAGCTCGTGAAGAGGTGGGACGGGTTTGAACGCATTGAAGTCTCAGAAGAAGAGGCAAAAGAGAAATTTAAGGATAATCCATATAAACTGGAGCTGATTGATGAAATCGTTCAGAAAGGCGAACCAATTACGTTATATAAATCAGGTGAATTTGTTGACCTTTGTCGAGGAGGACATGATAGCAATCCAAAAGAAGATTTAAAGCATTTCAAACTCATGAAGATTGCCGGTGCATACTGGCGAGGAGATGAGAAAAACAAAATGCTCACTCGTGTCTATGGTACGGCATTCTTTAGCAAAGAAGAGTTAGAGAATTATTTGCACATGCTTGAGGAAGCAGAGAAAAGAGATCATAAAAAACTTGGTAAAGAATTAGATCTTTTTATTTTTGCAGAAACTGCACCGGGGATGCCATACTTTTTGCCAAAAGGGGTTGTTGTGTATAACGAACTTCTCAATTTCTCTCGAAAAGTCCATAAAGACTTTGGTTACCAAGAAGTCATGACGCCAATTCTGAATAAAAAAGAATTATATGAGACCTCAGGACATTGGTTTCATTACAGAGACGACATGTTTGTGTCTCCAATGAGTTACCTTCGAGGCGATTCAGAAAAACCGCTTGAAGGGGTAGAGGTGTTTGGCATTAAGCCAATGAATTGTCCAAATGCCATGACCATTTTTGGTGCGAAAACCAGAAGTTACCGAGACTTACCATTAAGACTTTCTGAAACAACGGCCTTGCACCGATTTGAGCTGTCTGGAACACTCAATGGCCTTTTTAGGGCACGAGAATTCCACCAAGATGATGCGCATATTTTTGTTGCAATGTCTCAGGTAGGTGAAGAATTCAAAAAGATCATGCATATGATAGAAATTTTCTACTCTGCATTCCAATTATCATATCGACTTCGTTTTGGAACACGACCTGAAGGCTTTATGGGAGAAGCAGGTGACTGGGATGTTGCAGAAAAAGAACTGAAAGCAGTCTTAGATGCATCTGGTAGAGAGTATGTTGTTGCAGAAGGGGAAGGGGCATTCTATGGTCCAAAAGTCGATATTTTGATGAAAGACTCCTTAGGCCGTGAATGGCAGACTGGTACGATCCAGCTTGATTTCCAACAACCCAAGAATTTTAAGCTCCACTATATTGATTCAGAAGGGAAAGAAGTCCAGCCTGTTGTCCTGCACCGAGCTATTTATGGATCTTTTGAGCGTTTCTTAGCCATCCTTATTGAACATCTTGAAGGAAAGCTCCCAACCTGGCTCACCCCAGTTCAGGTAACCTTGCTTCCGATTGCTGATAGGCATGTGGATTACGCACAAAGCGTAGCTGAAAGGCTCAAAGAGAAAGGCATTCGGGTTGAAGTTGACGCAAGCTCAGAACGACTGCAAGCGAAAATAAGATCAGCGACTTTACAAAAGGTACCATTTATGGGTATAATAGGGGACAAGGAAATTGCTGAAGGTGCTCTTTCTGTGAGAAGGAGAAACGGGCAAGACCTTGGTTCTTTACATATTGAGGATTTTCTTTCTTCTCTAGAAGAAGAAATTGATAAAAAAATTGTATAAAAAAACCTTTAGTCAAAAGCAATTGTACAAATTAAACGAGCGAATTTCTGCACCGACGCTTCGCGTTTTGGATGCTGAAGGAAAGCAAGTTGGAGTTCTCTCAAGAGCTGAGGCACTCCAAATGGCGAAAGACCAGGAAGTAGATTTGGTTGAAATAACCGCAGCTGCTAATCCGCCGGTCGTTAAGCTGGTTAATTTTAATAAATTTTTATACCAAATAGAGAAGAAGAAACGAGAAGAGAAGCGTAAAGCAAAAGTCTCAGAGACAAAAGAAGTCAGGCTTGGACCTTTTATGGGTGCAGCAGACCTTGAGAATATGAGACAGAGAGCCCAAGGCTTCTTGGAAGAAGGAGACAAAGTAAGACTCGTCTTAAAATTCAGAGGAAGACAAATTATCCATCCTGAATTCGGACATGAGATTTTACAAAAAATGATAACAGGACTATCAGAAGTCTCAAAAGTTGAAAGAGAACCAAAATTAGAAGGTAAACAAATAATTGCGATTATTTCGCCAGAAAGGAAAAAGCATGCCAAAGAAGAAAATCAAGAAAGCAGTAGCCAAACGGTTTAAAATTACCAAAACAGGTAAGGTTCTATTTGCCCACCAAAATAACGGACATTTACAATCTCACAAGTCTAATAAAACCATTCGACGACATAACGTTCCTGGAGTTTTGGAAGAATCATTCGGAAAGAAAGTAAAGAAAATGCTTGGCGCATTATAATAACCTATGAGAGTTAAAAGAGGAGTTGTATCAAAAAGAAAACATAATAAAGTTTTAGACCTTGCAAAAGGATATCGTGGAACGAGGTCTACCCTTATCAGGACTGCAAAAACAGCAGTACTACAAGCTGGTAGCTATGCATTTGCAGGAAGAAAGAATCGAAAGAGAGATTTTCGAAGCCTGTGGATTACCAGAATTTCTGAAGCTGTGAAACAAAAAGACATGTCATACAGTGTTTTTATGAACAAATTGTCTAAATCAAATGTTGAGCTTGATAGAAAAATTTTAGCTGATTTGGTTGTCAATGATCCAGAAACCTTTACAAACTTGGTTGAGATGGCACGAAAAGTGAACTAACACTTTCCAGCTTTCTTAGCCATCACCCGCTCCGGCGGGTTTTTTTGTAGAACGGTTCTGTCTGTTATAAGACAAATAATTAGTATATACTTGTCCTATGGAAGCAACATTCATGCAACTCAAAAATGAAGCACTTTCTTTGATTTTAGATGCTTCAGACATAGCATCACTTGAAGATATTAAACTACAATATTTAGGACGTTCCGGTAAGCTGACTCTTGCTCTCAAGGATATTGTCAAAGTTCCTGTTGAAGAGCGAGCAGAGGTTGGGAAACTTGCCAATGAGGTCAAGCAAACCATTGAAGATGCTATTTTAAATCAACAACAACTCTTCCAAACCCAATCCCGACAAGAAAAAAAAGAAAACTTAGATGTCACAAACCCAGGAATCAAGCCGCCTCTTGGACATACCCACCTTATCACCCAAGCAATTGAGGAAATTACCAGTATTTTTGAAAAGATAGGCTTTACCCGTGTACGATATCCAGAAATTGAATGGGATTGGTATGCCTTTACTGCTCTAAACTTTCCAGAAAATCATCCAGCCAGAGACGATTGGGAAACCTTTTTTACCAAAGAGGATACCGACTCTGAAAAAGGACAAATAATCCTTACTCCTCACACTTCTTCAGGACAAGTGAGAGAAATGCAAAAGGCAGTCAAGGAAAGTAACGAAACAGGACAGCCTATTTCTATTCGTATGTTAAATTTAGCAAAATGCTATCGGAGACAGTCTGATGTTTCCCATACCCAGATGTTTCACCAATTTGAAGGACTGGTTGTTGGAGAAAATATCTCTATTGTCCATCTGAAAGGTGTTCTTGATTATTTTGTGAAGTCATATTTTGGAGACAAGAGGGAGTCACGAATCCGCCCCTACCATTTTCAATTTACTGAACCATCATTTGAAGTTGATGTTACCTGTGGCGTGTGCCTTGGTAAAGGATGCAAACTGTGTAAAGCAGGCTGGCTTGAGATGGGAGGAGCAGGTATGGTCCATCCAAATGTTCTGAAGTACGGTGGCATTGACCCAAAGAAATATACTGGTTTTGCTTTTGGATGGGGAGTTGAACGAGTCCTGATGATGAAAGAAGGAATCGAGATTGATGATCTGAGACTATTGTACTCAAACAAATTAGAATTCTTAGAACAATTCTAAAGAAGATTATGGATATAAAAATTTTAGATAGTCATTTAAGAGAACATTTAGAAACAAATGCCAAGCCAACAGATATTGCACGAGCGCTATCCTTAAGCAGCGCATCCATTGAGCGTATCGAACCATTTGGAAAAGATGTTGTGTATTCTATTGAAATCACAACCAACAGACCTGATATGGTCAGTGTCAGAGGGTTGGCAAGGGAGGCAGCAACGGTACTCCCAGAATTTGGATATACTGCAAAACTCATCCCGCTTCATTTGAAAGAGCCAAAACTTGAAGTAAAAGAAGGAGCAGAGATGCATGTTGTGAATGATGACTCGTTAGTCAGAAGGGTTATGGGAGTTGTATTGGAAGTTGAGAAAGGGGAGTCGCCAAAGTATATCAAAGAGAGACTTGATGCTGCAGGGATTCGAAGTCTGAATAACCTGGTTGATGTCACAAACTATGTCATGCTTGAAATGGGTCACCCCGCTCATGCGTTTGACTACGATAGACTCACCACCAAAACCCTTGTTATTCGTCCATCCAAAAAAGGAGAAAAAATTGTAACGCTTGATAAAAAGGAACATACGCTTTCAGGTGGAGATATTGTTGCTGATAACGGAGAAGGGGAAATTATTGATTTGCTGGGGATCATGGGAACAGCAAATAGTGTTGTCACAGATGCTACTAAACGAATTCTTTTCTTCTTTGATAACAACGATCCATGGAGAATTCGAAAAACATCGATGGGGCTTGCTATTCGTACCGAAGCAGCAGCATTGAATGAAAAAGGTGTTGATCCAGAGCTTGCATTGCAAGCACTTCAAAGGGGAGTACAGTTATATAAAGAAGTGGCACATGCAAAAGTTGTCAGTGAGGTTATTGATATTTACCCAGGAAAAGTAAAACCAGCAACAGTAACCGTCACTCACGAAGAAATTAATCGCACGATTGGTGTTGCTATTCCTCTCTCAAAATCCATCACCATTTTAAAAGGTCTCGGATTTGAAGTGGAAGAAAAAAATAGCAGTTTAATGGTTAAAGTGCCAAGTTGGCGGGAACTGGATGTTACGATTCCAGAGGATGTTATTGAAGAAGTTGCAAGAATGTATGGGTATCATAATATTCCAAGTACGCTTCCTCCATTTACTTTTACAACACCATATCATCAGGGAAGTAACCAATTCTTCTGGGAACAAAAAGCAAAAGACATGCTCAAATTATGGGGATTAACAGAAGTGTACACCTACTCCATGGTCAGTGAGGCACTGCTTGAAGGACCAATTGATGAAGCAGTCACGCTTGCAAATCCGTTGGATAATGATCATGTGCATATGCGAACAACGCTTACCCCAAGTCTTTTGCAAGTTGTTGCAGAAAATAAGGCAAGGGATACTGTTGAAATCTTTGAAATTGCCAATGTGTATACAAAGAATAAAAAGAAGAAATTGCCAGATGAGAGAAGAACACTTGCATATATTCTCAAAGGCAAACGAGGAACATTCTCTCATGCAAAAGGAACCATTGAGCAATTAGCAAAAGAATTTGGCATACACGATCTCACCTTTACTGACTCAGAACTTGGTGGTATTGGAGCAAGTGTCTATATTGGAAAAGATCATGTGGGAGTTATTGAAGTAATGGATAAACATGTTGTTACTGCAGAATTTGACTTTGAGACACTCCTCAAACATGCAACACTGCATAAAACATATACACCACTTGCTAAGTATCCAGCAATTACAGAAGATCTTGCTTTTGTGTTGGATAGTAAAGTGAGAACAGGAGATGTGATAGTAAATATCCAAAAACAAAGTGATTTGATCACAGAAGTTTCATTACTAGATATCTATGAGAACACTAGAACTTTCCATATTGTCTATCAACACAAAGAAAAAAATCTCACAACAGAAGACGTAGCTGATATTCGTAAAAAGATTATTTCCTCAATTGAGAAAACCTTCAAAGGAAAAGTAAAATGAAAAACATCATCATTCTCCACGGAACAGGTGAAACAGATCAATCTTTTTGGTTTCCTTGGTTAAAGAAAGAATTAGAAGAAAAAGGATATTCTGTTTCTATTCCTCTTCTTCCAAATCCAGATTATCCTGATTTGGCTAATTGGCTTCCTGTTGCACTAAAAGAAAATTACAACGAGGAAACAATTCTCTTAGGACATTCTGCTGGAGGCCCCTTACAACTAAGTGTTTTAGAGAATATTGACGTAAAGATTAAACAGGCAATTCTTGTTGCCGGTTATGCAAGACCAAAAGGTGAGGAAAAAGATCCAGAAAAAATTCTCCAAAACACATATGACTGGAAAAAAATTTCAGATAATGTAGATGATATTATTTTTATTAATTCTGACAATGATCCTTGGGGATGCAATGACGTTGAAGGAAGATATATGCTTGATCAATTAGAAAAAGGCACATTAATTATTCCAAAAGGAGAAGCACATATGGGTTCTGATTATTTTAATCAACCTTACAAAGAATTTCCTCTCCTCCTTAAATTAATTGGCTAAATTATCATCCTGAGCTTTTTGAAGAACCCAAATAGAACTTATCGAGTGGAAAAGCATCATCCATCCTAGTGTGGAGTGGGGGTAGGTGTAATACTCGGTGCTGGGGTAATCCCCAAAGACTTGAGTAAATCATCTGGTGGGTACCATTGGTAATCTGCTGCTGAATGGTTTTCATGAATCCACGCATCTATCCCTTGTTGCCAGCGATTCTGTCCATCTGTTGAGACAGGATCACTCTCTCTCACTATATAATACGTTTTCCCATCTTTTTGTTGATACACAGAGGATTTGCTTGTTGGCTCTGTCCCTTTAATAAAGTACTCAACTCGTGTTGGCTGTCCATCCACGGGCAACCCTCCAAAGAGAGCATCAATCGAAACAGCATTCACATTATCTGGCTTTTGGGGTTGTTCATCTGCTTTGCCTTTAAGAACTGCAGTCATAATCCTATTCCAGATTGGAGAAGCACCGGTCACCCCTGAGGCAATGGCCTGATTCATTGGCGTATTATCATTATTTCCAACCCATACTCCAACAACAGAGGAGGGGGTATAGCCCATGGTCCAGTTATCCCGTTTATCATCGGTGGTTCCCGTCTTTACACTCACAGTCTTTCCAGGAATCACTAAATAACTACTTGGTCCAAATTCCAAAGTTCTTGCGTTGTTATCCAAAAGCATATGAGAAATAATGAAGGAGACATCAGGTGACAATACTTTTACTCCTGGTTTATCTGTGTTGGTAAAGAGGGTGTTTCCATGACTGTCTGTTATTTTCATGATTGAGACTGGATCATGACGAATACCGCCTGTTGCAAAGGTACTATATGCTGTCATTTCATTTAACAATGTTGTTTCTCGTCCTCCTAAAACAAGTGATAGTCCAACACTTGCAATTGTTTCTTGTGTTGGCTCCCAACTTTGGATTCCCATCTGATAACCTGTTTGCATTGCGTCTTTAATACCAACCATCGCAAGCATCTTCACAGCAGGAATATTCATAGAATTCCCCAGAGCAAACCGCATTTGGATTGGTCCATGAAACTTGCCATCATAGTTCACCGGGGTATAGGTAGGATGTGTTGGATCTCCACTTGGAAAATCAGTCTTCACATCCATAAAGGTAGTCGCTGCAGTGTATCCTTTCATGAGACCTGTTGCATAAATAACAGGTTTTAGGGATGATCCTGGTTGTCTTTTTGCATCAACTGCATCATTAAAGTTACCATCCGCCGTCGTATCGAAATAATCGGTATTTCCAACCATTGCCAGAATTTGTCCAGTCTTTGGATCCATCACCATTGCTGCACCATTTGCCACATGATATCCCTTTAATTTGCTAACCTCATCTTTCACAATCTGTTCTGCCTGTTTTTCAATGTCATAATCAAGGGTCGTATAGATTTGCAGTCCTCCATTTTGTACTGTTGCATCACCAAATTGTTTTGCTGCCAATTGCTTGATATACATAACAAAATGTGGCGCTTTGATGGACCTATCCGTATCTGAGAACGTCATGCCTTGAATTTCTTTATACGCAGCATCTGCTTGTTTTTGGGTAATATAATTTTCGTCCGTCATTGCCTGCAACACATTCTTACTTCTTCCTAAATAATATTTATGACCATTGAAAGGGGAGTAGAGACTTGGTCCTTGAGGAAGACCTGCAAGAAATGCACATTCAGCAACATCCAAATCTTTCGCATGCTTTCCAAAATATGCCTCAGCAGCAGCTTCAACACCAATATTTGCACCACCATATGGCACATCATTTAAATACATTTCTAAAATTTGATCTTTGGAATACCTCTTATCGACCTGAATTGCTAAAATGAGCTCTTTTATTTTACGAGTAACTGTTTGCCTGGTATCTTGCAACAACACATTTTTTACTAACTGTTGGGTAAGTGTAGATCCTCCAGAAATCCCACGAAGGGTAATAATCCCAACAAACGCTCGTAAATATCCTCTGATAGAGAATCCGGAATTTTGGTAAAAATTCCTGTCTTCAATGGCAATGGTTGCATGTTGTAGGTTTTTGGGGATATCTTGCAATTGCACATACGCTCTATTTTGATCCTTGTACACTGAGTAAAGTAAGATGCCTTTTCGGTCATAGATTCTTGTTGATTCAGTAAGACTACTGGTAATTAATTTTCCTGGAGTTGGCAAGTCTTTGCCATACCAAATAAAGAGAAAGACAACAACAACAACAAGGCCAATGAGTGCAAAAAACGCATATTTTGTAAGAGTACTGAGTAGCTCAATATCAGATTTCCCACCAATTCCCGGAATCAAGTGGAGCAGAATATGAAAAATACCTTTACTTCGCCGTCGACTTTTAAAGTCCTGCATAGACAAATACTATTAAATTAAACCAAATTTACGGTGAAATGGCAAATCATCGGATGATAACCCACCAGAAAAGGTACCATGCAAAAAGGATGCTACTCTCTTTCTATAATTGCAGCTTTTCTTCCTTTGTTTTTTCCGTTCAACGATATGCCTCGTAATCTTCTTTTTGCTGGGATATAGCTTCTTGCTATCTCCTGAAGAGGAGTTAAAGAAGCAACAACATCCCCCTTACTAAATTCCTCAGGACTTTGCACAACATCTACAGATCTTCCATCTTTTGTAACTTGTAATACATATCGTACATGAGGAGCAATGTCGTCTCCATTCTCATCCTTTTGCTCATGCATATGTCCATAAACAAGTTCGTCAGGACCGACGTATGCAACTAATCGTTTCGTTCCAGCAATAACTGCTTTATTTTCAGCATTTGGTTGTGGACGTTTTTCTTCTGGTTGACTGCGGTAATTGAGGTAATGCATCTCCCAATCTGGCTGCCCGTGAGTAACAAGAATCACTGCTTTTCCTTTTTTTCGCGCACGATCAACTTTTTGTTTCAATTCCCCAAATTTATTTTGCAAATCATCCTCTCTTACTTGTCCATCCTTTCCCACAAGACCAACCAAGGAATCAAAAGGAACAACAACATGCAGAGACCGAGATCGTTTTGATCTTTCAACAGAAACAGGGCCATCTATCATGGTAAGTGCTGCATCTTTTGCATGGATGGCATCCCACACTCTAAAAGGTCTCTCATTTTCAGGAAGTCTTACCGGCTTTTCTGTTCCTCTCTCAAAATCAGTTGGTGTAGCACTGTCCCAATTCCCCCGATTGATAATTATTTGTGTCCCTTTCTCATGAAGTGGTCTTACTGCATTTACAAAAGTTTGTACCCCCTCATCTAACTGCGCAACTAAGTTTTTAACAACTTCCTCTGGCAAATTGGATACATAATGGCCAAAATGAACGTACTTGCTATACCTTCTTATTTCTGAGGCAATTGTTGCATCGTCAAGACTTTGCATCATGCTTTCAATCTCTTCTGGACTCTTCCCTGCAACTGAAAGTTCTTTTTTTCGAAGACCTAAGAATCCTTCTTTCATCGTATCTGTATGCACTTTTTGATGGGTGAGGGGATCCTCTCCCACAACATCTCGGTAGCTTAATAACTCTTCATCAGAGGGATTTTCCTTGAGAAAAGGCTTGGTATGATTTACCAAGGTGTTATAAAAACGCCGTTGTAACTCTTCATAGTCAAGTGAGCCTGCAATATCTCCACTGAGAATAAGTAAATCTGGAGGATTGTCTGCCATTCTCTCTAGACGCTTATAAAATGCATCATTTCCTCCATGAATATCTCCTACATACGCAACTCGCTCACCAAAGGGTTCAAGAATACGTATTCGAGGGAAAAAGCCGTCAGCTCTTCCTTTCTGGCGTACCATAATTTCATGTAGTGCTTCTGTATAGGGAACACTATTTGCTTTGCTCACTTCACGAGCAAGCGTTCGTGTTCGAATAACATGTCTTGGAGTAGGGATTTTCGCAACCTGATCAGCAGTCATAGAAGGTCTGCCTTCAAAAGAAATCCACCTTGCAAATGCTTCTTTATTCACATCTGAAATTATACACTACAGGACAAATCTAATCAAGGTACCAGCCTGTTCATCTGCTTCTATTCCTTAATAGGAGCCATACTAACTTCTTTAACCATCCGAACGCTTGTATAAACCCATAGAAAATGGGCGTTATCGTTTACGCATGCATTAACATCTTGTTTCATCTAATGCATGTTGCCCCATATCTTTGACAAACTAGCAAATTTGCGGTATTATAGTATTAATTATATGACCAACAGAGAAGCAGAACAAGTTTTAGAAGTAGATAGGCATAATCCTAAAATCATGCGAAGTCTTCGCAGAGCTCCAAGATATCGAAAAGTGGGAAAAGTACAAATTACAATTGCAAGAGGTCAAGAACAAATCACTACACGATTTACTGATGGAAGGCTTGAAACAACAGATATTGCAAAGCGAGGGGATGGTATTGTAACTAACCCAGGAGGAGAACAATACATTATTGATCCTACAGAAATGACTGTGACATATTCTCTAAAACGAGGGCAAAGGAAGCCTCAACCAGGCGAAACAAGAACATATGTTGATAAAGGACAGATCAGATCCAGAAGAAACCCATATAAGAGAAAAATTACAATGATGGCTTCCTGGGGATACATGCAAAATGGTGGAGCAGATGCCATGTTAGCAGATACTTATAATCCTAAAACAAGAGAATTAAGGGGGGAACCATATATTATTGATGCAACCGCGTTTAGACAAACGTATAGAGCAGTAAATCCTTTACGAAGACTGTTCGATAAATTTTATCCTCTTCTCCATAAACAAGGTTAATAGCATATCTACGAGGAATAGCTTGCATGGTCCCTATTTTAAAAAATATATCAAAGTAGCAGAAAAAGCAGCACCTTAAGGAGGAAGCAGTCCAGATAGTAACAACAAGACAACTACAAGAGGGATACGCTTCATAGTAGTAACAGGTTCAAACTTCTCCTCAATTTCTAGAAAATACGTTCGAAGTGTGTGAACGTCAGGGAACAACGGTCTTTATTAGCCTCAGATCAGGTTGAATCTTCGAACTTCTGTTATAATCTAGCTGTTTATGTCTCATCTTAATGTAGGGTTTCTTGCCTCTCATGGTGGGTCAAATATGCAAGCAATTATTGAGGCCTGTAAAGAGGGAAAGCTTGATGGGACTCCATGCGTTGTAATCAGTAACAATAATGATTCTTTGGCTTTAGAAAGAGCACGAAAAGAAGGAGTACCAGCTTTTCACTTGAGTGGTAAAACAAATCCAGAAGACTTAGATGAAGTGATACTGCAAACCCTACAAAAATATCATGTGAATATAATAGTTCTTGCAGGATACATGCGAATGCTTGGGCATAAAACACTGACCTATTATAAAAATCGTATTCTTAATATACATCCAGCGTTACTCCCAAAATTTGGTGGCAAGGGAATGTATGGACAATTTGTTCATGACGCAGTTATTGAAGCAAAAGAAAAAGTTTCAGGAGTAACAATTCATCTTGTAAATGAAAATTATGATGAAGGCGAAATAGTTGCCCAGAGTGAAGTACCCGTTTTAGAAAATGATACTCCGAAATCATTAGCAGAGAGAGTTCTTGCAGAGGAACATAAGTTTTTTTCTGAAATATTGCAAAAAATTAGTACTGGAGAAATTGATTTAGACAAAATTGCTATTAAGTAATTTAGGTAAGGGTAGATATAAAATTTTCCTCTGTTTCAATAAAATACGTTCGAAGTATCTGAACATCAGGGAGCAATAAACCTATAGTTTGACTTTTAACGCTTCTTAATATAAAATTACCTCATGACAGAGAGAGTAGTTGATGCAATTCCTGGTTCAGGTCAACGTATACACACCCTTTACATTACAGAAGCAATTAAGTTTACGGGTGGAGGAGTAGAGCCAAAATTTAGAGTAAAGGCAAATGTTAGGTTCCCTAAAGGAAGAGAGGTACATCTAATCGAAAGATCATTTGGTACAGATATAGATAAGCGACGAAGAAAGGGTTTATATTTCGCAAATTGGGTAGAGCTTAAGAGAGTTGGGTTACCAGTAGTAGATACAGTTCGAGAAACAGATGAAGGTACAGTTTTTGTTACCGATGTTAAGGCCGATGGAAGTGAAACTTATGGTAAGGGTTTGGCTCTAAGTATAGTGTTAGGCTTTAGGGAAGATGACCCATCTCCCAGAAGAAGAACTAACATAGATCCTTTGTTCAAAAAAATTGTTGGATCACGTCAAATACGCTTAATTGAAGACCAAGTAAACAGGTGTGTAGACATTGCAACAACAAATGGCATTCAGCTTCCAGACGGTGATGATGCTTTTGAACTTCTTGTCCATCCTAACGGTTCATGGCAATTGATGATACTGGATTTGCATGAGGCAAAAATAAATGTTGAACAACGAGAAGATTTAATGAAAAAAAATCGGCTTCTGCGAGATCGTTTTCTAGATAATTTAAGAGTACTTCGTGATAGACTTTAAGGAAGCTTAAATACAATTGTGTAAGATTCTCTATTAGTTTCTATAAAATACGTTCGAAGCATCTGAACATCAGAGAGCAAGATTCTCCATTTATTTATCTTCATTCTGATCCATTTACTAATTAAAATTCTAGATTCAAGATATAAAGTGTCCCATAAACAAGCTTCTAGAGGAAAATACAAAAAAAATTGAATCTGCCAAGTGACGACATGTTACGAAAACTACCTTTACATTTCTCTAAAATGAAGCACCATGGTAATAGATACGCACAAATCACCTTATAACATCCTAAACTCGGCTTATTGCATTCCAGATGGAAAAGGGTTTATATAAAAGTATATGATCAGATTAGGCGGGGGCCCACTCGGCGCCCTATAAAAATAAATAAACAGCAGGGAAGAGTAGAACTTAGGCAATATTATTTTTTGCAAATAAAGACTACCTTTCCTGTTTTTTTGCTTACTTTCGGTCGCACTACATCTAACATGTCCTTAATGGTAAAGTGTCCTTCCAAAGATTTCTTTACTTTTTGTATGGGAAAAGAGCTTTCCATAATAACGTCTTCATGAAGCGAAATAGCGTTTTTTTCCATTGTGAATAGTTGAATAGAAAAGCTATACATCGTATCTTTTACGTGAGACACTTTCACAGTAAAAAACTGATTCTGTAAAAGCGGACTCACATAACGCGTCATATGAGAGAGCCTTTCCAATCGTACCTGGGTATTCATATCAAAAATAAAGATGCCTCCTTTCCTCAGATGGGTAGAAACTCTTTGAAACGTTTTCCTCCATTCCGAAAATGTATGCAGATGATTAATAGCATCTGAAAAGCAAATAATAGCATCAAATTTTTTATGAATGGAAAAATTTGTCATGTCTTTGAGATAAAACCGTGCTTTTGGGAATTTCTTTTTTGCAATTGCAAGCATATGTTGAGAAATATCAAGACCTTCAAAGGTATATCGTTTCGAAATGCTTTCCAGAATCTTTCCTGTTCCACATCCTAACTCAAGTAGCGTTTTCCCATCTGGATTGTGTGTATCTAACAGTGAATTGACAAGTTGAGTGACTTTCGAGAAATCTTCGTTCGCATAGATGTCGTAAAAGTTAGAGAAGCTTTTGCTATAAGGATTTCTTATTGATTTCATTAGCAAGATTACTGATATAATTTTAGTATAGAGACACAGTAAAGAAAAATCAAAGTAGGTTATCTTGTTATGAACGGACGTGCTCAAGAACAATTGGCAAAATTTTCACAGGTTTCTATTGCATTAGCTCATGCTACTTCTTTGAATCAACTTTCAGAAATCGTCGTAACATTAGGAAGTTCTCTCCTCGGAGCACAAGCAGCGGCTATATGGAAGAAAGAGATTGGTTCACCGCTTAAACTTCTAACGCACATTGGGAAGAATAAGCAAACAATGGAATACGTTACTCACGCGCTTAACGCTGAGTATGTGCTTTTTGAACAACTTTTCTCCTCTCAAGAGGTTCTTTTTGTAGAAGATCTTTCATTCTGGAAAGCCATACCTCAGTTACACACCTATCTTCAAAACACCCCCGAAACATGTATTGTTATGAGAATTCGTAAAAATACTGCTGAATACATATGTTTTTTCTTTCTCCCTGTGAAACGGTTTTCTTTGTTTACAAAAGAGATAGCATTGGCTTTTGCTGATCAAATGCTCAATGTCATAGAAAAACAATCCGTCGAGTTTTCGGAAATACCCAAATATGAAAATATTGTGAAAAAGATTGTGGGATTGCAAAAGATTACCTCACTTTTGTCTTATGCATCTACGAAAGAAAAGGTTGGCGAAATTATGGTGAAAGAAGGGTTTAATATGATAGACGCTCAAGTTGGAGAGGTTGTTATCTTTGACGAAAAAACAAATACCTATGACGTTATTACCCAGATTGGTTATCCTAAAAAACTTGTTGATACGTGGCCAACAACGTACCGTGCTAAAGATACCTATCTTACCAACGTAGTTATTCAAAAAAAACAACCACTATTTATTACCAATGTACATTCGATAGATAAAAAATTTAAGACACTGAACGAAATTATCCATGCTACAGGTTTATCATCTCTCTCGTTTCTCCCGTTAAAAGTAAAAGAAAAAGTATTTGGGAGTATTAATTTTTACTTTCGGACACCCCAAAACTTTACAGATTTTGATAAACAAGTGATTCTTATGCTTGCTGGACAATGTGCACAAGCACTGGATAGAGTTATTTCCAGAGAAAAATTGTATCAATCCAAACAAGATTTAGAAAGAATTCTTCTTAAGGTCGGGGAGGGGATTATTATTCGGGACGCAAGGGGAAAGATTCTTTTTATGAACAATGAAGCAAAAAGAGTATATCTGTTTTCTGACGGAAAACAAGAAACTTCCTTGTCAGGGAAAAGAAACCTACTTTTTGTCACTGACGAAGAGGGAAGGCAGATGGACACAACGCAATTACACTACGAAAAAATGTTCCAGGATCCTCATGTATACGAAAAGGATTTGTGTTTAACTTGGGATGATGAAACAACACAATGGTTAAGAATTAAGTCCTTCCCGATTGTGTATAAAAAAACACTACAAAATATTGTAGACATTGTGCAAGATATTTCTGATCTAAAACAAAAAGAGTTGATAAAAGAGGAGTTTATTGGCATTGCCAGTCATGAATTAAAAACGCCATTAACAAGTCTGACCTTGTACCTATCAGCATTACAACGTTCTTTGAAAAATAATCAATATGAGAATATGCCTCGCATCGTAACACAGTCTATCGAACAAACAAACAGATTATCATCTTTAGTAAAGGACATGCTTGATATCACAAAAATAAAATATAGCGAAGAAAAAATTCGTAAAAGACAGATTGCTCTTGGGAAGCTAGTCAAAGAAACTATTAGTGAAATGAAACCGACAATACTTACTCATACTGTGCATATAAAAGGGACAGTTGAAGGAAAAGTATTAGGAGATAAAGAGAAGATCCGCCGAGTACTTATCAATCTCGTTAATAACGCAGTGAAATATTCTCCCGATGCAACCTCAATTGATATTATGCTTTCAAGAGAGACAAATAATATAAAAGTGTGTGTCAAAGATTATGGAATTGGTATCAATAAAAAAGATTTAGATAGCATCTTTAAACCTTTTGTTCGTACAAATCCTAAAAAACTCCGTGTTCCTGGAATGGGATTAGGACTCTACATTGCAGCAGAAATTATCAAAGCACACAATGGAAAAATTTGGGGAAGAAGTGATCAACAGAAAAAACAGACCTCCTTTTGTTTTTTGTTACCCACTATATAAAAGCAACATATACGAGACGAACTCTCCATCTTTTTTTAGATTAGCAGAAGTGCCTCAAGGCTTTGGTGTAACAATACATGATGGATTTAAGAGTAGGCGATTAATCATGGTTAATCCGAAAAACTAAGTTTCTCATTTTCAGATTTCTCCGGAGAATATTGTGCCAACTTGACAAAGAAAACAAGGTATGGAATAATTTCAACTAACCTATGCATATTAGAAAAGCAGCAAACTTTTATTTTTACTTTTTTACCTCTGACGAGGGAGGTTTGTTGCTCGCATAAGTCATAACGACGAAGCAAAAAGAACACCTCCCAACCGGGAGGTTTTTTTGTGTAAATATATGAAAATATTAGGAATTGGTGAATCAGTTATAGACAATGTCATTATAAAAGACAGGCGTTTGGAAACTACAGAACAACATGTCGGTGGACCTGTTCCAGTAGGCCTCATTTTACTCTCTCGACTTGGTATGGAATGCACATTAATAACAAGCCTTGGAAATGATTCGTATGGAAATATCATTCAACAAACGTTACAAGAAGAACAGGTACAAGTGATTACCCATAAACAGGAAAGAACCAAAATCCATACGATTATTGTCGATGCACAGACTGGTCAGCGAGAAAAAAAACGTGAAGCAATCAAACATCGTCCTATTACTCACTTGACTCCTGCGTTCCTTCGCCAATTTGACTTGATTCTACTAGACAGACATGAAAAAGAAGCGTTTTATGAAATCATTGCTAAGAAAAACCCCACAACCACACTTCTTGTTGATACATCAACAGAGATCTCTGACTTTACCATTGATATGTTACGACACGCAACATACCCAATTGTTCCTATCGAGGCATTACTCAAAGTGAACAAGAAAAAACATTTATTAAGTTGTCTGAAAACAGTACAAAAACTTTCATCCAAACCTCTCATTGCAACAGCAGGAGAATTAGGATCTCTCTTATTTGACGGCGAAAAAATGGAAATTATCCCGTCACTGTCAATTAAAACAATTGATACAACAGGAGCAGGGGATATTTTTCGAGGAGCTTTTGCATTTGGGATATTGCAAGATTGGGACATTCATGAAACGATACAATTCGCCAATTTGGTAGCAGCACTGCAATGTACTAAAGTAGGAAATGTTGCAGCAATACCAACTAAACAAGAAATTGCATTGTGCAGAAATCTTGTGATTCAAAAAAAATCTGTTAAACGAAAAACAATAACCAATTATTTTCAAGGACTTGAACTATGAAGAAAAAACCAATCATGATTCCCGGGCCCTGTGCTGCTGAATCAAAAGAACAAATCGATATAGCAATTAAAGAAGCAAAGAAAAGACATGTTGATTTTTTGCGCGTTAATTTATGGAAACCTCGAACTAAACCAGGCTTTGAAGGGGTAGGGGAGGAAGGTATTCCATGGATGATTGCAGCAGCAAAACAGGGAGTTAATCCGGGAACAGAAGTGCTCACACCAAAACAAGCACAACTTGTTATGGACGCTGTTCTTTCTGCTGTTTCCAATACAAAAGTACTGTTATGGATAGGTGCAAGAAATCAAAATCATTTTATTCAAAAAGAAATTGCACAAATTGTTGCAAAAGATAAACGAGCATTTCTTTTAGTAAAGAATCAACCATGGGTAAATGAGGAACATTGGGAAGGTATTGTGGAGCATGTCCTCTCAGGAGGAGTTGACAAAGATCATCTTATAAACTGCCATCGGGGATTTTCTCCTCATGGTGATAATCCACTGGGACTTCGAAATAAGCCAGATTATGCTATGACTGAGAGAGTAAAAGAAAAGACCGGAATCCCGGTTATCTTTGACCCATCACACAGTGGAGGAAATGTCCCCAATGTTTTTTACTTAGCAAAAGAAGCAGCACAAAACAATTTAGATGGACTCATGATTGAAGTACATCACGATCCAAAACATGCGTTGACTGATTCGAAACAACAAGTGACATGGGACGAATTTGACACCATCATGGAGGACTGGAAATGAATAAACACCTTGCAGCACTGCGAAAAGAACTTGATGAGGTAGATAACACATTACTGCACATATTGGCAAAAAGAATGGAAATTGTGAGTAACATTGGAAAACTGAAAAAAATACAAAACATACCTCCATTAGATAAAGCACGGTGGGACGAAGTCGTGAAAACGCGAACAGAAATAGGAAAACAACTCGGACTTACAGAAGAGTTCATCATAACTATTTGGAACACTATTCATAAAGAATCATTGAAGAAAGAGGAACAAGTATGATACAGCTTGCAAAACGGCTCAATAATTTCCCCGAATACATTTTCTCTCGAATGAACAAAGTGATCAAAGAAGTAGAAAAAGAATCAGGAAGAAAGGTGATCAATTTAGGAATCGGATCTCCGGATGTACCACCAAGCAAACTCTATGTAGAGAAATATCAAGAACTTCTTGATGCACCAAAGGCGCATCTGTATCCTGGGTACAAGGCAATACCATCATTTGCATCTGCACTCATAGAGTGGTACAAAAAACGGTTTGGAGTAGAACTTTCAGAAGATGAATTACTGCCACTCTTAGGGGGAAAAGACGGGACAAGTCATATTTCCTTGGCTCTTCTTGACGAGGGAGATCAAGCTCTTGTACCAGACCCAGGATACCCTGGTTTTAGTGGACCGATCCTACTTTTTGGTGGTGTTCCTGTTCCCTATACACTTCATATAGATGGAGAGAATCCAATTGACATGAAGGAACTTGCTGCAAAAATTACTCCTAAAACAAAGTGTTTATGGGTTAATTTTCCTTCTAATCCAACAGGACAAGTTGCAACAAAAGAACAACTTATTCCACTTGTCCAATTTGCAAAAAAACACAATATTGTTCTCATTTATGACAACGCATATTCAGAAATTACCTTTAATGGAGTTGTTGCTCCCAGTATTTTAGAAATAGCAGGAGCAAAAGATGTTGCAGTTGAAATAGGATCTTTTTCAAAAAGTTATTCATTTGCTGGATATCGAATGGGGTGGATTGTTGGAAATAAACACGTGATTGACGCATTAACGAAAATAAAATCGCAACTTGATTCAGGTATGTCACTTCCTCTGCAAGAACTAGGTGCTTTTGCACTTTCTCACCCAGACAACTCGTGGCATCAAGCAATGATAGAAAGTTATCAAAAAAGAAGAGACAAAATCGCTGAAAAACTGACAGCATTAGGTTTGACCTTCACTCTTCCAAAAGGAGGATTATATATTTGGGCAAAAATCCCTGATAATGAACCTGATTCCGAAAGCTATGTGTTAAAAATCCTTCGAGAAAAACAAGTCTTTTTTGCACCAGGGTCAGCATTTGGAAACAATGGCAAAAAATATATTCGTGCAAGTATTTGCGCCGATACTACTGATCTTGATACCTACTTATGAAGACAGTCAGCATTGTTGGATTTGGAAGATTTGGAAAAACCCTTTATCGTTTACTAAAAGACGACTTTGCTATTACCATTTTTAACAGAAGCACTATCCCACCTACGGAGAGAGAACATTTTACAAAACATACAACTATTGCAACAACACTTGATGAAGTATATGAAAGTGATGCTATTTTTTATGCTGTCCCAATTAATGCATTTGCATCCGTTATACAAGAACACCAACTGCATATAAAACCGTACAATATTCTTATTGATGTATTGTCAGTAAAAGTACACCCGAAAAAAATATGTGAAACATATATTCATACCAATCAAGTATTACTAACCCATCCGATGTTTGGTCCCGATAGTAGCAAAGATGGATTTTCAGGACTCCCTATTATTCTTGATCAATTCAAAACAACAGATGAGACATATCGTTTCTGGAAAGAATATTTTGAAAGGAAACAACTTCGAGTTGTAGAGATGTCAGCAGAAGAACATGATGATTATGCAGCACGGTCTCAAGGAGTAACGCATTTTGTTGGAAGACTTCTTGAAAAAGTACATTTTCAACCAACACCAATTGATTCACTTGGGACAAAAAAATTGTTAGAAGTGAAAGATCAAACATGTAACGATACACGAGAACTTTTCCATGACTTACAGACATACAATCCATCTACAAAAGCAATGAGAATCCAGATAGGGCAAGCGTTCGATACACTGTACAATGAGTTACTCCCAAACCAAGTGGATCCTGATTTTTTGACATTTGGTATCCAAGGAGGAAAAGGGAGTTTTAATGAAGAAGCACTACAACTCTACCTTTTAAGTCATGGAGTAGAAAAACACACGACCCAGTATCTCTATACATCAGAGAAAGTGTTACAACATCTGTATGAAGGAACGATTGATTATGGGCTTTTTGCCATTTCTAATGCAACAGGAGGACTCGTTGAGGAGTCTCTACAAGCAATGGCAAGGTACAAGTTTGTTATTGTAGAAGACTTTACTCTTCTCATACGTCACTTTCTCATGAAACGAAACGATTGAGAAGAAAAGGATATTACAACAATTATGGCTCACCCTCAAGTATTCAAACAATGTGAGCAAACATTGCGAGCAACATACTCACATCTTACTCTTATGAGTGGAGAAGGAGATCTTGTTGATACAGCAAAAGCAGCAGAAGAATTGGCAAAAGGAAATCTTCCATCAACCACGGCAATTTTAGGCCCTAAGACTCTTGCTGATCACTATCATTTTGATATTATTGCAAAAGATTTGCAGGATAAAAAAGATAATCTGACAAGATTTCTTGTGGTTGCAAGGCAATAGCAGAAATTACATGAGCGTGTTATACTTTAAGCTATGAATGACAAGATTGAAGAAGTACTCACACGAGGTGTAGCAAATATTATCCCTGGAAAAGAAGAACTCAGAAAACGTTTAGATTCCGGAGAAAAATTACATATCTATTTAGGCATTGATCCTACCGCAACAAAAATTCATTTAGGTCATGCTGTTCCTTTACGAAAACTACAAGCATTTGCAGAATTAGGACACACTGTTACCTTTCTTATTGGAGACTTCACCGCACTTATCGGAGATACATCAGATAAAGATTCTGAAAGACCGGTCCTTACCTCTGAACAAATTCATGAGAATTTTCAAACCTATAAAAAGCAGGCAGAAAAAATTGTTGATTTCTCTAAAGTACGAGTTGTCCATAATAGTGAATGGTTATCCAAACTACCATTTACAGAGATTGTCAAACTTACGCAACATTTCGCAGTTGGAGATTTTGTTGGACGGGAACTTATCAGAAAACGATTACAGGAAAATAAACGGGTAGGTCTTCATGAAGTATTGTATCCTGTTATGCAAGGATATGACAGTTACTTTTTGGATACTGATATTCAAATAGGTGGTACTGATCAAACATTTAATATGCAAGCAGGAAGAACACTGCAAAAAGATTTGCGAAACAAAGATTCTTTTGTCCTGACTATGGAATTCTTGATTGGGACAGATGGCAAAAAAATGTCCAAAACTGGAGGAAACGCAATTTGGCTTGAGGAAGAACCACGAGATATGTTTGCAAAAGTTATGGCTATTGAAGATGACCTCATTGTCAATTACTTCAAACTGGGAACCCGTGTCCCTATGGAAAAGGTCTATGACGTTGAAACACGTCTTGCATCAGGCGAGCATCCAATGCGTATCAAGAAAGAACTCGCTCTTGAGATAGTTAAAGAATTCCATGGTGAAGATGCAGCACAAGAGGCAGCAGCATATTTTGAAAGGACAGTTCAGAACAAGGAAATACCAGATGAAATCCCTGTTGTTACAGTTAGCGCATCAGAGAACCTTTTCCAACTTGCAGACTTACTGGTGAGACTTGGTCTTGCAAACAGCAAAACAGAAGCAAAGAGATTAGTAGAGCAGGGAGGAGTTATGATTGATGAGGAAAGGCAAGAAAATCCTGCAAAAGAGGTTGCAATAGAAGATTCTGTTGTTGTAAAAGTAGGAAAGAGAAAGTTTGTAAAAGTAACAGTACAAGAATAATGGGTTTGAAATAGAGAGGATATCATAACCTATCATATGGAATTTTTTAGAAAACATCAGTGGGTTTTAAAAGTACTTATTGCAATCTCAAGTATTGCGCTTGTCCTTGGGGCACTCCTTCCATATCTCGCACTTGGACGATAGATTCATAGTTGCAATAAGTCCATCAATGTAGCAATATAACAGTGAAACAATTAGTACTATGAATCTTTCTACTCCTGTTGCCGATGCAGGCAAACTCTACCACATGTATGCAAAGAGGTTGGAGAATCTAGAAATTCTCACTCTGAAAGATTTTTTATACCATCTCCCTCATCGCTATGATGACTATTCCCTTATTACCCCTATTACAAACGTCAAAGCAGGAGAGGTCGTTACGATTCAAGGAACTATTACTGATATTTCCAACCACTATACAAAAAGTCATAAACAAATCCAAAAAGCGCAAGTTACTGATCCAACAGGAAGTATCAACATTGTCTGGTTTAATCAACCCTTTATTACCAAAACACTCAAATTTGGTGATAAGATTGCTCTTTCCGGACGAATTGAAAGCGATGGATTTTTACTCTCTCTTACTGCACCTGATTTTGAAATCATTCCAGAAGACGGTCATACCATTCACACAGGAAGACTTGTTCCTGTCTATCCGGAGACTGCAGGAGTTTCTTCAAAATGGCTTCGACGACAGGTATATAAACTGCTTCAGAAAACAGATGAGTTGACTGACTTTTTACCAAAGCCCACACTCCACACCTTAGGATTAATGGATTATTCCTCTGCATTACATGAAATTCATTTTCCAGAGTCTTTGGAAAAAGCAGAAAAAGCACGAGAACGACTTGGATTTGATGAAGTCTTTCTTCTGCAACTCGCAGCACTGCAGAGAAAGTCAGAATGGAGACAGAAATTAAAAGGACACGCATTTACCATTGAGAAATTTGAAAAAGACATTCAAAAATTCTGGGAGCAGCTTCCTTTTGAACCAACGAATGCACAACGACGAGTGATTCATGAAATTTTCAAAGACTTGGAAAAAACAGAGCCAATGAACCGACTTGTTCAGGGAGACGTTGGATCAGGAAAAACAGTTGTTGCTGGCATTGCCATGTATCTTGCTTTTTTAAATGGGTTCCAATCAGTCCTCATGGCACCAACACAGATTTTGGCTGAGCAACATTACCAAACACTGAACAAACTCCTTACGCCACTAGGGATAACTGTTGGGCTGCAAACAGGAAACAGTAAAACGGTAAAAGAGAAGGAGAGTAAAAAACCACATAATACTGATATCCTCGTTGGTACCCATGCAGTTCTTGCAGAAACAGTTCAATTTGAGAAACTTGGTCTTATCGTTATTGATGAGCAACATCGATTTGGCGTACAACAGCGGGGAGTTATGAGAGAAAAAGGAGAAAATCCTCATGTTTTAACCATGACAGCAACACCAATTCCTCGTACTGTTGCTCTCACTCTCTACAGTGATTTGGACCTTTCTGTTATCGATGAACTGCCAAAAGGAAGACAAATCATTAAAACCTGGCTTATCCCAGAAATAAAACGAGAGGGAGCATACAAGTGGATTGAAGGAAAAGTGAATGAAGGAGACCAAGCCTTTATTGTATGTCCATTTATCGAAGAGTCAGAAAGTATGACAACTGTAAAAGCTGCTGCTGTTGAATTTGAAAGACTACAAAAGCATGTATTTCCAAAACTTCGATTAGGACTTCTGCATGGAAAGCAGCGGCCAAAAGAAAAAGATGCAATTCTTCAGGATTTTCGGGATAAGAAGATAGACATTTTGGTTGCAACACCTGTCGTTGAGGTTGGTATCGATATTCCTAATGCAACTATAATTGTTATTGAGGCAGCAGAACGCTTTGGTCTTGCCGGGTTACACCAACTGCGAGGAAGAGTGGGAAGAGGGGAAAAGCAATCCTATTGTCTCTTGTTTACCGAGTCAAGATCCCCCGGTACCATTCATAGACTCAAATCCTTGGAAAAAATCCATAACGGAGCAGAGCTGGCAGAGTTGGATTTAAAACTGAGAGGAGCAGGGGAACTATACGGCACACTCCAACATGGAAAAGCATGGTTAAAAATTGCACAAATTGGTGATATGAAACTCATTAGTACTGCAAGACAGGAAGCAAACAAAGTATTCCCAGAGTTACAAAAATACCCACAACTTTTGGGAAAAGTTACTGAATTGACCCTTAACCATGTCTCACCTGATTAGGAACATTTTGAATGACTCCAATTTTGACAAGAGTATAGACAACACGAGGAGATATATCAGCAAAATGGGCGGTTGGGTTATTATTTCTATCGACCATAAGTCTTTGTCTTACTTCTCGTGCAGATAAATTGTTTCCCATATATGCATGTCCACCTTCTCCTCCTTGAGCAAGGCCAACTGCTTGATCAAAAGCTGCAACATATCGTTGGAGTAATTGCCTCTTTGGATTTGGTTCTCTTCTTGCATCATCCTTCTGTAGATCTCTTGGATAAGGGTTTGGTTGGAATTCATGATGAGCAATCATAATATTTGCAGCTTCTGATAGAAGATTATCCCTGGGGACAACTCTTTCAGCAGCCTCTTTTACCATGACAAACCCTAATCTCGCATGCTGTTCCACCTTTGTTCTCTCGTCATCTGTTAAAGGTCGGGGAGAGGAGAGAATCTCTTTGCCTTCTTCTCCCAGTTTCATTTTTCCAATATCATGAAGCAGTCCTGCAAGCGTAACAGCTTCGATATCATCAGGAGAAAGAGTATCACGAGAAGTTATTTGGGTAGTAAATGCATAAACACCTCTCCCAACATCAATACTATGATCAAACGTCCCGGAATGATACTCTGCAAGCTGACGTAACAAGTCTTTTGCGATAGGGTGTCTGTTGAGAATATCTTGGATATGCTGGTTCTTCTCACCAAGGTTTTCGAGATTGTAACGAGGAACTGAAAACCCTTCTCTAGTAGTTTTTGCAGGAGAAATTACTTGCTCTTCCATAATTCCTATTATTATTCTTCTTTATTACCAATAACAATATCCTAATAAAAATTTATTACAAAACTCTTTCAAGATATTGATGAATATAGGGTTTCTTTTCTTACTTGCCATCACACACTCCATTGCTATTATAGCCTCAATATGACAAGTCCTGAACATGCAATACCACAACAACATATAAGTTATTCCGAAGTGAAACCTCTGGTGCAATTTGCCAGACAACGTTGGTCCAATCTGGAAACTGATCAACCGTTTGTCAGCTTTTTAGATAAGCATCCGAATAAAAGTGTTCAGTTAAAAGCAACAAGAAGACAAGTCGTTGATTATGGTGTATTTTATATGGAACGAGGAGATTCTAGCAGGGAAGCATTGCAAAGGGTTAAGAATTTAGTGGATAATATTACCCCTCAACACTAATGGCATCTCTTCTGTCCATGTGTTAACGTGTCTTCAGAACTCCAAGCTTGCAGAAATTGGTAAAATCGAGTAAAATACAGATACTATTAAAACCTATGCCACACGAACCGAAACGAAGACATTCAATTCAAAGAAAAGGCAAAAGACGAGCAAGTATTAAACTTGCAGTTACCAAAGTTGTTACTTGTCCAAATTGTGGAAGCGCAATGGTGCCTCATAGAGTCTGCGCAACATGCGGATTTTATAAGGGGACACAGGTTGTTAAAACTTCTACACGAGCAAAAGTAACACGAAATTAATAAGGATCTCATGAAAAATCCTCTTGATCCACGACATATTCGTCGACAATTGTTGGTTGAAGAACTCTTCAAAGGTGATTTCCATCCACAAAAAATAGATCAAGAAGCACAAAAAATCCTTGAACAAAAAGATTTTTTAGATAGTGAAATCGTAAAAGCTGCCCCTGAATTTCCAATAGAGAAGATTAACAAGGTGGATTTAGCAATTTTGCGACTAGCTTTCTATGAGCTCCTTTTGATCAAAAAAGAGCCTGCAAAAGTCGTTATCGATGAAGCAATTGAGCTTGCAAAGGAATATGGAGGCCAAAGCAGCTCAGCCTTTGTGAATGGGGCTTTAGATCACTTTGTAAAAAAATGACACAATTACCAACATTTAAAAACCAAAGCTTATTCCATCAAGCCTTTACCCATAGGTCATATCTTAATGAGTCAAAGCAAAAAGTTGATTCTAATGAACGACTCGAATTTTTAGGGGATAGTATCCTTTCCTACATTGTTTCCCAAGAACTGTTTCGAAAATATCCAGAATATCATGAAGGAACCCTCACCAATATCAGGTCCCTTCTGGTCAATACCAAAACCTTAGCCGAAACAGCAAAGGAATTAGGGTTTGGTGAATACCTGAAACTCTCTAAAGGAGAAGAAGATGCAAAAGGACGGGAAAACCAAAGTCTTCTTGCTGATTCATTTGAAGCATTTATCGGAGCTCTCTTCCTAGATCAAGGAATAGAGGTCGTAGAACACTTTATCAAAGAAACACTGTTCCCAAAAATGGACGCAATTGTTGCAAAAAAGAACTTTAAAGATCCAAAAAGTCTGTTCCAGGAACAAATGCAGGCTCAAACACATGCTTCACCTGTATATAAAGTGATAACTGAAGAAGGCCCTTCACACGCAAAGGTATTTACCGTAGGCGTGTATGTGAAGGACGTCCTCCTTGGCGAAGGAAAAGGAAAATCAAAGCAAGAAGCAGAAGAAAACGCAGCGAAACAAGCCCTTGAGAAGAAGGGGAAGTAAATGGTATAATATAGATATGTTAGTACTTAGACTTACAAAAACAGGACATAAAGGCGAAGCAAAATACCGACTCGTTGTCACAGAAAAACGATATCGAAGAGACGGTAGTCCAGCAGAATACCTTGGATGGGTTACCAAAACAACCAAAGGGACACAAAAAGATATCAACATGGAACGAATAACATACTGGTTGTCTCAAGGTGCACAACCTTCAGCAACAGTAAAAAAGCTCATTGAGAAAAAATAATGAAAGACGTACTCGAATACATCGTTAAAGCAATAGTTGACTCTCCAGATGCAATCACCGTTGATGAAGAAGATGTTGATGGTGTTGTCACTTACACAATCCACGCAGCAAAAGAAGATATGGGTAAGCTTATTGGAAAGCAAGGCAAAGTTATCCGCTCTATCCGCAATGTCATGAAGATCCCTGCAATGAAAGAACACAAAAAAGTGCAAATCCAGCTCGGAGAATAATTCCACATCCAATAATTTCCCCACTTTGGTACAATACCATTATGAAAATCACCATTTTGACACTTTTTCCTGACATGTTTGAGGGACCTTTTTCAGAGTCAATTCTGAAAAGAGCACAAGAAAAAGGGCTTTTAGAAATAAATTTTGTTAATATTCGAGATTTTGGTATTGGACGTCATAAAGTTGTGGATGACAGGGCATACGGTGGGGGAGTCGGAATGGTCATGAAAGTTGATATTCTTGATCAGACAATACAGGCAGTAAAAGATCCCACATTCAGTAGCCAAGAACAGAAAGTAGTCCTTTTGGACCCACGGGGAGAAACCTTCAAACAAGCAAAAGCACAAGAATTCTCAGAGCTTAAACACCTTATTCTTTTGTGTGCTCATTATGAAGGCGTTGATGAACGGGTGAGGAGTCTGGTTGATGAAACAATTTCCATAGGGGACTTTGTTCTCACCGGTGGAGAAATTCCTGCAATGCTTATTACTGATGCAGTGAGTAGACTTGTCCCAGGAGTTCTTAAAGAAGACGCCACGTTTTATGAATCATTTAGTACCGATAAAGAAGGGAATATTCTCCTTGAATACCCACAATATACAACACCAAGGGAATATAAAGGGATGAAAGTACCTGATATTCTCGTTTCGGGAGATCATAAAAAAATAGAAGAGTGGAAAAAAGAAGAAGCAAAAAAACTAACGAAACAGTATCGCCCCGATCTTACCTCTACTGAGTAAGTTTTGCTGATGTAGTAGCAGGAGGCTGCGTAATCAATGGTGTTACCTGAGGTGTTGCAAGAAGTTGTAACATAGCTTGATCCTTTGCAGAAAGCGTTTGTAATGGTACAGAATCATCAAACGTAATCTTTGGCAGTGGAGCATAATAGAAGACAAGAGTGATATTGATTGTTCCGTTTGCATTGACATTCATTAATGTCACATCAGAAATAGGCAGCTGTGCTTTCAACGCATCGATAAATTGTTTCCCTGTTGTGACATCTCCCTTAAGATTAATCGATAATTCAAGAGGAATCTGACCCCCAGTAGTTTTTGTGTCTGGACTGACTAAATCTCCTATTTGGAAGTTATAGTCTCCTAAACTTGTCCCTGCAGTTGCTGCCGCAGCTGCCAATGTTTGTAAGATGCTCCCAAAGTCTTTGTCTGTTGGAAGGGCATTGGATGCTGTTGTTAAATACGTATCTAATTGTCCATCATCAAGACGGGAGATTGTTTGCAGGTTTTGTTTTAACGTTTGAAGTTTTTGCGTATCAACTGATATTTCATCCTTCATGGCAAACCATGCTTGTATTTGGGGGATAATGATAAACAGAAACAACAGAACACATACTGCAATTGTCCCCATAGGAACAAGAAAGTTCTTGTACCGATAGTACAGAGCTTTCAGAACAAGTTGGTCTAACGAAACTTTTGGATTAAGTGCGCTCATAATAAATCACCGGTAATACTCAGTAAATACGTGCCTGTTTTTTCATCAGAGATAATTCCTTGAATTGTTAGTTGTTTCAACAACGTTTTATTGTTAATTGCCTGTGTCAGATTGTTAATAAACGTCCCCATGGGAACAAGCGATGATGAAGTAATAGTGAGATTAACGTGTTTACTATCAAGAGTGAATGATGAGATCGATATACCACTGGGAAGTTGTTTTTGGATATCTGTTACTTTTTGTCCAAGAGAACTTCTTTGTTGATTAATTTGTACAATACGTTTTACTCTATCCAGAATAATTAAATCTTTTGCCGTCTTACTGTGAAGAATCGTTAACTCTGCCAAAACCGTTTGTTGCTGTCCTTGCAGTTGCGAAAGAGTAGGGTCACGATTGAGAAGAAACAGCATCAGTGCCAGTGAAACAGTAAGGATACTGCATATGATTGCTGCTACCTTACTGTAAGCAAGGATTTGCTCCTGTGAAAAACGTGTTTTACTCTGATGTGAGAGCAGGTTAATATCATTACTCATACCATTAATCTCTCATTGCAAGGCCAACTGCAATGCTATACTCAGAAGCATTTTCAATAATATCTTTTGGCACTTCTTGCTCTACTAAAATTTTCCACGGATTTGCTATTGCTGTTTCAATACCAGTATTGGCAGTAAAATAAGTGGCAAGACCAGGCAAGCGTGCTGTCCCTCCTGAGATAATAAGTTGCTTGATAGGATCAGTAGGGTATTTATTCCCATAGAATGCTAATGCCTTTTTCATTTCTGTTAAAATAGATGAAAGAATTGGTTCAGTAACCTTGCCAATTTTCCCTCCAATATTCTGATCTGCTAACCCGTACACTTTTTTATATTCTTCTGCTTGTTGTATCGCAAAGCCAAAATCTGCAGCAATCGCACGGCTCAGGGCAACACCTCCTGTTGGCAATGAATAGGTAAATACAAGCATGTTGTCATGAATGATGGCAAGAGACGTACTTACCGCTCCAATAGCAACAATGAGAGATGCGGGAAATTTCTCATCAACCACAAGTGCTCTAACTAAAGAGAGCAGTTCTGTTTCAACAGCATTGATTGATAATCCTGCAAGATTTAAAACAGATTCGTATTTATCAATAATTGCAGTTGGTGCTCCTACTAACAAAACTTGCATCTTTTCCATGCTTCCTGGTTGAGGACGCCGTAACACTTTATAATCAAGGGTAATTGTTGGCAGCGGAACAGGGATATATTGTTCTGCTTCCCAATAAATTGCACTGGAAAGTTCTTTATCAGACAGCGGAGGCATATCAATGACACGGGTATATACTTGATTCTCAGGAAGCGCAATATTGACGTATCTCGTTGAAATTCTTGATTCAGTGACAATCGCACGAATTGCTTTTGCCATTTCTTCCTGATCCAGTGGTGATTCAGATAGCATGCCACGAAGTGGAGTAGGGATTACTTGGGCAGCTTGCAAAAAAAATCCTTTTGATTCACGAGAAAGCCATACTACTTTTATACTGTTTGTCCCAATATCGAGTCCAAATGCTTTTTGTTTCATTATCGTGATGTAAAAAGTGAGTAGTAAAATTGAATGGGCAATTGCTCATGTCCTTGGAAAAAGCCTACTTTTCGCACAACTTGTTGGTTTGAAATGCCTGCTGTTCCCGTTGATGTGATAATTTTCCCCTGATCTGGTAAACCAATACCAGATGCTCCAACTTGGCCTGAATTGTAGAGTGGAATAATGCGAGCAATAAGACCACTACCAACAGCAATTTGTGCTTTATAGTTAAACACTGTAGAACCGTTTGTTCCACTAATGGTAAAGGCAGATTGTGTCTGGGAGGTTACTTTTTGAGGGGCATCAGGAAATCCATTTGCTCTTTTGAGAGGTTGGGTACTATTTGACCCACATTGGTCATAGGCATATTTACTCAGCGTCGGACTTGTTCTTGTTCCTGAGATAATAAGGATTTCAACTGCAGGATCTACACAAGGATTGGTATTTGTTCCCCAATAGATGGTTAATGTCCCGTTGAACGCTTTCGTGCTATCAAAGAGGTTTGCCTGGTTTGTATCGTAAGGAGTTAACCACAAGTCAGCTCCATTATCTTGAAATAGAGGAGTGCCATTGTTGATTAACACACTATCTGCTTTCATAATAGTGACATCAACAGTACTAATTTGAGAATTATTTTTATCATTCAAATTGATGCCACTAATAACGCCACTGCCATTGACGTTTCCTAATTTGGTTGCTTGCTCAACCCCTGCTTCGGCTGCAGAAAATGCTGCTTGGGAATTTGCCTCATCCGTTGTATTGCGAAGCTGGACAATACTGCGCGAGGCCAATGAGAGACCAACGGTTAAGGTCACCACAATCACGAGGACAACAATTAAGAGTGCTTGTCCTTTTTCTTGTTCACGACTACGGAAAAACTCGGTAAGAAATACCATACTTCTAGAGTAACAAGAGTGAAAGAGCCTGTCAATTGCAAAGGTAGCTAGCGAATGATGTTTCTCATAACAACGGATGTTTGGAAAGAAACAGTGGAAACGGTTTTTTCAACAAAGGTACTACTACTTTGCTGTTTGAGCGAAAAATTGATTTGTATGATAGGCAATTCGCTTTTACTATTTTGTGTACACGTAAAGCTACAGGCGGTTAATGTAACGGCTGAGGTATCCAGGACAGATGCACTGTTTGATGCAATCGTGGCAGGAGTTGGACTGGGTGGGATCGTACAATCATAGATAATCTGATTATGATCAGGCGTCAGAACGGTTAGGGTACTTGTTATGACTGGGGTCACACAGGGGAAAGGAGCAACAAGACCTGTCGCACTGCGAATTGTTTTTGCCATTTGGGTAAGAACATAGTTGCCATTTTCTCTGACTTGCGTCAGGGTATCTGTTTTTTGAGATGTTCTGAATGTTGTCACGAGGATAGAGAGCATAATGCTCCCAACAATAATAAAAACAACCATGACAGCAAGCATCTCAACAAGAGTAAAACCAGCCTCTTGCCTTGGTAAACGAAAAACATGTCGAGAAATTTTCATAGTTATGGCGTTGGGACAATCGTAAAATCAGAAAGACATGATGTTGAGATAACGCTATGACAAAATGGATTTGTCGAACTTGTACATTTCGTATCACCCCAGTACGTTACCGCTGTTATTTTTAACGTCGGCGTTGGCGTAGGGTTCGGGGTTGGTCCATTGCCATTACACGTACTATCATTGTGAAGGATGGTGATTTCTCGAACAAAATTATTGACATTTTGACTACAGCGGTTTCCACTTCGTGGTCCACAATTTCCAGCGTTTGGCGTTATTGACTGACACCCTTTTGCCATACAATAGGTGCCATCAGGAAGAGAGGAAGAACTGATTGAAGAGATATTCTGATCTCGCATATTTCTGACAACCTCAATGCCTTCTTGCGTATACTGAGTTGCTAAACTCTGGTCACGACTATATTCAGCATTATTTAAAGAGGAAACAGCAGCAACAGTAATTGCTGCAATAACAATCACAGCAGCGGCAAGTCCTACTAATACTTCAATAAGAGTCTGGCCACGTTCATTTCTGATCATTGAATAACTCCAGTCTGGGATACATTTACCGATTTTTTCAGAGAATAGCCATTGATAACAGCTGTTGGGTTTCCACCACTTGCATTATCTGATATAACAGATGCTGTTATTGATGTGAAAAAGAAATACGTTGCAGTTGAGGTTGTATCAAAACTGATATTTCGATCAATAAAACTTTTTCCAAGCACCGTAGTTGCAATTTGTCCTGAACCATCTGGCTTTCCACAAATAATTTGTAACTCATAGGAGTTTGAGGCAGCATTACACGCAACATTTGCAGGGTGGGAATGACCTGGAACTGTACATAAAACAACCTCATATCCAAGAAGTTGCAGATTTGTTGAACTTCCACAACTCGCATCTTTTAACTGGGAAAGTGCTCGCGACCTGGCAGTAAATAGTGTGGTTTTTAGCTCTTTCATACTATTATCAACTGCCTGGCTTCTGCTATAGGTAACAAAGGAAGCAACACCAACTCCTGAAAGAAGCGTAAAAAGCGTGAAGACAATAATAAGCTCAATAAGAGTGAACCCCGACTGAGACGTCCTTCCTTTTTTGTCTAACATAATTCTATGGTAAATGGTTGGATCTTCTGCGTCAATGTATTAGGGGTTTGTTTTTACAAAATAGTGTGCTGTGGTACAAGAATTATCAGCTCCATCAAAACTGCCAGAATAATAATCATTGTCAGCTATATTTTCCAAACATGTACCCAGTTCATATCCACCTGTTGTTAGTTTATAAAAATAGTTTCCTGAGTGATAGAAAGAGGCTCCCAGTGGATCACAAGGGATTTGAGCCATATACGTTGTCCCGTTTGCAGTAAAGGCGGCTGGATTTGGGCAATTTGTTGTTAACCCATTCGACCCTGCCGGTGCAGGGTAACTTCCATTATCTGCTCTATACAACTCAAGTGCTGACTGGATTTGTCGCACATCAGATTTTCGTTGCGCATCTCGTGCTCGTTGTCTGATACCGATAAAATTGGCCATTAGCAGTGTTGAGAGAATGCCAATGATTGCAATAACAATCAACAGCTCAACAAGAGTAAACCCTCGTTGTATCGTCGTGAGTGAGCGAGTGTATATACTGTTTTTTCTTTTTATCTTCATATTGTTATAGTAAAGTGTCACAAAGAAATCGTCAACGTCTTAGGGTGTCGTGTTTGAACTTGTCGCACCATAATTACAAGGAAGGAGTGTTGTTGCCCCACAAAATGTCGGCGTTGTTAAACTCGTTGCACCTGTACAATTACAGAATGTGCTTGTAGGATTTGCCTTACACTGCGCATTTGTTGCCATACATGTTGTCGGATCAAGCGGTCCTCTTTCCAGAGAGGTATATACATAATATTTTTGGCCGCTATTTGTTGAGTAATAGATATACGTACGAGCAGGATCAGGATCTTTTGGAACAAGATCAATATAGGGAGTCCATCCTCCAGACCCTCCCCACGGAATGATAGTATAGGGATTTGCTCTCTCATCCTCAAGTTGATACGCATTGCTATTGGGAGGATAGTGTCCCCAGTCTTGATAGTATTGTTCCAAAACTTTTTGCAGTTGTGCTAAATCAGATTTTCTCTGCGAGTCTCTTGCTTTTTTAAATTGATCAATCGGGTTTACTGCAGCTAATGCAAACACAGCAAGTATTGCTAACACACCAATACTAATTAACAGTTCTACCATGGTAAAACCAGCATGATGATTACGTGTGATAAAGGAGTGTCCTACTCGTTTTTTTGTTTTCATAGCAATTGCTTAGTGTGCACATTGTAGCACGCCATTTACTCGACAAAGATTATCACAATAACATTGGTACGTCCCTCCATAGCCAAAACACTGTGTTGGTTGATGCGACACAGGATCAACACTCAAGACATTACACCTGTTATCTCCAGTACATGCATAATAGTTTGTTTGACAATTAACAATATAGGGAGTTGGGGTTGGACCCACAGTTGGTGTAGGAGTTGCAGGTTGGGTAGGAGTAGGACCTGTCTGAAGACTTGTGGAGGCAATATACGCACAATTTACCGTTCCTGAGGAGAGACAGAAATTATAGAACGAGTTAAATCCCTGGGGAACACATGCTGTTCTTTTGGCAAGAGGACAGGGAAGTGAAATATTAATAGGTACCCGAAGTCCCGCATACAACACATTCCATTGAGGACAACTTGACCCATCTGTTTGATAGACGTAGGGAAGATTGCTTGTTGAGCCGCTGACAAAATCAGGATCTTGGGGGACTTTTGGCATATAGACACTATTGTTATTTTGCCATATGGACCCAAACGTGAGAGCAGTTGGGTAACACCCATTATCGTTATAATAACTATCCAAGGCTGATTTTATTTGGTCAAGGTTATGTTCACGATCAAGGTTTTTTGCCTTATTGATCTGACCGAGTGGATTAAAGGTAACAATAAGACCAAGAAGTAGTGTTGCAAACATGACAACAACAACTAATAGTTCAATAAGCGTAAACCCTTTTTCTAAAGAATGCCGAGTATGTGCAGAAAAAACATCCATACGCTGCTACCAAAATACCAGCTGATATATGTCCCAAGAAGCAAGAAAGGACCAAATGCTATTGTCCCTCCAACCAGCTTTTTTTTCTTTGCTACTATTAGTATGATTGCAATACAAGCACCTGTCAAGAAAGCTATATAGAACGCAACGACAATTGAGGGGAATCCAAGCAATAGTCCCATCACAAAACTTAGTTTGACATCACCAAGCCCAATTCCTCGACCTTTCGTCACAAGAAAAAGAAGCAATAATACGCCCAAACACACAAATCCAACCAAAAGATGTGCAAAAAAAAGCGCAGGAGAAAATAACAACAGTCCAACTGTTAGTCCTACCGAAAAGAGGATTAACGTGTCAGATAATATTCCATATTTTATATCCATTACAGAAAGAGCAAAAAATGTTGCAAAAAGACTCAAAAGAAGAAACGACTTTCCCAATGCAAAAACACCTGGACTTCCTAGTAGTAAGACGTATGACACAAGAAATAATACTCCGGTAAGTATTTCAACAATCGGGTACTGAAGTGACAACGTGTGTTTGCAATATCTGCATGCACCTCTGAGAAAGACAAATGAGAAAACAGGAATAAGATCATACCAGGCAAGAGTATGGTGACAAAAATCACACTCTGATCTTCCTTTCACAATAGATCTATGGTGAGGGATTCTATCAATAACAACATTCAAAAAAGAACCAACACACAGTCCAACAATAAATACAAAAAAATATATCATAACAGCAAGCATGCTTACGCAACCCAATAATTTATACTATGCATAATAACAAATAGCGTTTGCAAGAGAATAAAGAAAAATAACAAAGGAAATTTGAAAGCTTGATATTTTTTTTCTTCTACAAGTTGTGCTAAGACAATATAGAGAGGAAAGATAACAGCAACGTAGCGCATATATGACATGAAACTTCCACTCAAAACGGGAAGTACCCCAAAGGCAATACTAAAGAGAAGAAGCGTTATCGATACTCTTCGTATCATGAGTACACTAAGCAGTACGAATCCGAGAAAGAACACTCTATCAAAAATAGAATTTGTATACCCATGTAAAGCAAGGGGGAAATGGAAGAATACTCCAAGAAAAGAGAAGAGATTAAACAAGGAAAGTACCGAGTGATGAGAAACATATTGTTGCAACGCATCAAATGGTGCAAATGCATTTCCTGTAAACAAAAACATACAAAGCAGGACAACTCCAAAACCAAGTAGGGGAGAGAGGAGAAGGAGTGCCTCTTTTCTCAGCATGTTTTCTGCAATATTTTTTACCTCATCAAAAAGAGTCAACTTGCGCATGTCAAACACATACCAGCTGACAAAAGGAAGCACAATAGCAACTCCAACTAAACGGATTGTCGGAAGAAGAAGAGCCATGAGAGCAGCAAAACCGATCTGTTTCTTTGTTAGAAACGAGAAAAACAGCATAAGGCACAAAAAGAATAGTGATTCAGAATAAATCAGTGAGAAGAAAAAACTTGTTGGAAATGAGAGTAAAAGAAGAAGACTTGTATACGCAATTTTTTTTGTAAACCAAAGAGAGACAAGCTCATAGAACAGATAGAAGCCAACCAGAGAGCAAAGATTGGAAATAATTAAGCCAGACACAAAGCTATTTTTTGTGAGAGTCGTGAGTAAAAATATAGCAAGTGGATACAAAGGAGGAAAGGCATTTGAATCATTTTTTGCATGATATCCTTTTTCACTCAAAAATAAGAAGTGCTGAGCATCCCATGTTTTGTACGCAGTTTTTAATGAAATAGCCTCTCCTTTTGGATAGATAAAGTTTGAGAAATAATAGACAGTATTAAAAGGAAAAAACTCAAAAGAAAGAAACAGTAATGAGAAAATACATATTTTCACAAATGCGATCATACCAACAATATGCCAGTCTATTTTCATGGTTTCAGTATACTATGAGAAAAGCATGCAAACAAGCAAAACTACTGAGAGAAAAGTGTTGCAGAAACTTGATTTTTCATTTCTTTTGTAAAATCCTGCTGAAAGACTGTATTAAATTGCAATGCAATTTTTTTCGCAATATCCATTCTGTGATAACAATCTTTATACGTTGCATATAACAGAAAATACGGAAGCTTTTCAAACGGATTCAAATAAAGAGATTTGCTCAAATTACCAACAACCTCAGAACATTTTCCACTTACACCAACATAATATGCTCCAAGTGTTTCGTACGCTTTCGCATTACCAGGATCTAAGGCAAGGGCTTTTTGATAATATGACATGGCATCCTCACTGTCAGCATACTTGGTATAGATAAATGTTCCTGTCGTCAGAGCAGCATCAGAGAAAGCAGTTGGGAATGCTGCAATCGTTAAATTATGAAAGACATTTTTTTTCATCTCCTCCTGGGTTGGAAGATGAAACATAGACCATAAACGTTTTTGGTCTGGGACATAGGCATCTTTTCCAGGAAGGCCGTCTGATGAAGAACTCAATTTGTATACCAATCCATAAGGAATCCAGGTTATTTTTTTCCTATCGTTTGTTGGTTCTAAAAGCACTGAAGAGAAAACAGGACGTTCTTTTGCATTCTCTATCAACGTTGCAACCAATGTATTCAATTTATTTTCCACTCTCTGTATTGGGGTAAGACGTGAAGAGGCATTCTGCACTTCACCTCCAAAATTATACAGCGTAATATCTGGTCTGACATGTCGTACATAGTGGACATACCATGTGTTAAAAACAAGGGTATCTCCGCTAAATACCAGCAAAGAGTTTTGAGGGAGAGAATTGAGAAGATCTTCTGCATAGGTATCTCCAACCATGACTGATGAAAGATCTGTTTTGGGAAAGTTATACAGCAACAGTGCCAGTGGAATAAGGAAAAAAACGAGCTGGAAAACAGAGATATAGATTTTTCTTGAAAGAATTGAACTCAGACGCGTCGCAATCCATAGAATTCCTACAGAAAAGGGGATAAGAAGCACAATGGATGAGAGGAGGAAAAAGCGTTCATACACCCCTAAAATAAAACTACCTGTTAACGGAAATCCTGCATATGCGATAAACACTGGTCCTGAAAGAAGAAATGCAAGAAACAGTGCAATACTGACTATTCTCTCCTTTTTCCAAAGTGTCACAAATCCTAGAAAACTTACCAAAACAACGGGAATTGTTACTTGTGAGATAAGATAAAGACTATATACCTTGAGTGTAACAAGTCGTTGTAACAAGGTCGGCTTTTCAAAAATACCTGCCTGAAATGTTCCATAATCCTGTCGTAAGACAAGATGCAAGAATGAACGAAGATCATGAACATTATCCCAATTCACAATCGGGTGGTGCGATGCTGCAAAGGGGATATAGCTATAGGGCAACATACCTATGAGTACGCCTATACAAACAATTCCAATTGCTTTTTTTGCTGTTTTCACCATATGCCACACTGGTTTGACAGTAAGAAGAGCTAGGGATGGAAAGAGAAGAATAATTGTTTGATGATTTGTAATGGAAAGGCCAAGGAGAAAGGAGAAGATTCCTAAGAGAGATAATGTTGGTTTTTTTCGGAAAAGGAGTGCAACAAGGAGTAACAAAATGGCAAACATGCTGTTGAGCGCAAATACTTCTGCAATTTCAGCATAGAACCAATAGAGAAAAGAGAACGAAAGAATAGCAGTTGCAAGAAGAGAGGAGAGTCTATTTTTTGACAACTGGAAAGTCAAAGCGTAAAAAGCTCCGACACCTATCACTGCCGAAAAAACAGAAATCAGTCCTACTAAAAATGCCTGAGGAAGGTGCAGGAATGTCAAACGTGTTAACAAGAATCCGAGGAAAGTAAAGAGAGGGTAACCAGGAGGATGGGCAACACCCATAAGAGAAGCAGCAGTGACTAAATCTCCAACATCTCCACCATACACACTACGAGAAAGGTTGTGTAGATACAGAATAAAAACGACAACAATAAGTATGGATGCTTGTATGTGTTTTTTTATCATGAGGTTTGTTACTGTGAACACCAGTAACAAAGCGTTGAGGTAGGTCCACAGCTTGCTGGTGCTATTGTAGCAGAACCAGTATTATTCCATCTCGTATTCCCATCTGCTCGTTGCGCTTTTGATTGTGGTAAGAAACATGCAGTCACCGAGTTCGCATCCCCGGTAATGGTAATACTACTTAAGACGCCAGTTACCGTCGTAAAGGCACTTTTAATTTCTCCATCTCCAACCAAGCTTACTAAACAACCAGTCAGGTTAGGATATAATGGATTTCCAGATGGAGCAGTTGCTCCAGCACCCAAACAATTAGCGATCCATGGCATTTGATTGTGGGTTGTATAGTAACGAATATTCGCGTTAATAAATTCAACTGCAGTATTTTTTATATTGGCATCATTTGCCTTTTTCAACTGCTCAAAAGGATCAATTGTTGCGACCAGTGCAGCTGCTAACACACCTAAAATACCAATAACAACAAGCAGTTCGATAAGAGTAAATCCAGCTTGAGGTTTTATTGAAAAACATCGAATGAGGTTGGACAGTTTTTTCATCCTACAGTTTAAGTTAAGCACACTAATTTTAACCTTGTCAATAGGTATTGTTATCTGTAATCTTGAAACATTCTTACGAATTTCTCTATAAATTTTTACTGATACCACAGATAGTAGACACAGAAAACCAATACTATATGCCTCCACGAATTCCTTCATTGAAACAAATACAGAAGGAAAATATCATTAAGGCAGTTATCAGAGAATTTCGAAACCATGAGCCTGAGAAAACTCCTCAACAAGAGATGCAGGAAGTCATTTCTTCTTGGGTGAGAGGGTTTGGATTTCCTATTATCACTGTCCTTGTTGTGCTTATTATAAAAATCCAGTTTTCCCAGGTTTTTTCCAATGTACAATTGTTTCTTTTTTTATTCCCAGTTATTTTTAGCAGTTGGTTAGCAGGGTTGTATTCTGGTCTTCTCGCAACGCTTTTAGGAATATTTGTTGTCTCATATATTGCTGTTCCTCCATTTTGGAGTTTTGCCATACATCCGATAAGAAACGTCGTTGTTCTTCTTCTCTATGGTATTGAGGGTATCGTGGTAAGTTATTTCATTGCTAATCTAAAAAATGCAACGACACAAGCAGAATCAATAAAACTCTCATTTCAACTTCTTCTTGAAAATACAACAGATTACGGCATTATTTTCTTTAATAAAAGGGGATATATTACTGATGCAAATGAAGGTGTCTATCGTCTTACTGGATATAAGAGAGGAGAGCTTCAGAGTAAATTTATTTCAATTTTGTATACACAAGAGGATAAAGAAAAAAATATACCAGAAAAAGAGTTTGTGAAAGCTCTTCGTTATGGAAAATCAACAGATGAAAATCAGTTACAAAAGAAAAATGGGTCACGGTTTTTCTCAAGTGGATTTACTACTCCACTCTGGACAAGTAATAATCAATTCTATGGATTTATTAAACTTTTTCGAGACACAACAGACGTAAAACGTCAAGAACAAGAAAAAGAAGATTTTATTAGTATTGCTGCTCATGAACTAAAAAATCCAGTTTCCAGTACCGCTTTGTATTTACAATTATTGCAAAAATATTATCAAACGCATCCAGACAAGGATGCACAAAATTATCTAAAAAAAGCATCAAACCAATTGCAGAGACTTTTTGATTTGATCACAACACTCCTTGATGTCTCACAAATTCAAAAAGGATCAGTCATACTGAACAAAGAACAAGTTGATATCAATCAACTTGTTCAAGAGATTATCGAAACAATACAGTCTTCTGAAAAACAACATCGCATTATCAAAAAGGGTACCATTAAAACATCAATCATGATAGATAAAAGAAAAATAGAAGAAGTCCTGATTAATCTCCTCAATAACGCAATTAAATATTCTCCTGAGGCAACACGTATTCTGGTAACACTCGAGAATAGAAGAAAAGATATGTTGATTCACGTCACCGATTTTGGCATAGGGATGTCAAAAGATGTTGCTAGAAAGATTTTTGAACGGTTTTATCGAGGAGAGCAAAAACAAACACAATTTACGCAGGGACTTGGCCTTGGCCTGTATATCTCATCACAAATTGTGAAAGCCCATGGAGGAGATATGTCTGTGGCAAGTACACCAGGCAAAGGTTCTACGTTTTCATTTCGTATTCCGAAAACATAGTCCTTGTTACGTAAGTCTTACACAATTCAACAAAGTTTCATAATAGGTATTTTTATGATGTTGCCTGACTGCTTTGTATGAAAAAATATTGGCCTCTTTTTTTTCTTATTGCAGTAATTCTTTTTCAAGTATATGTCTCGTCGTGGAATAAACAGCAACAACTTACCCTTGCAAACACTAAAACACAAACAAAAATATCCCAACTGCCACTACAAAAACCCTGTCCTTCAGCATTTTTTTACCCCAAAACAATAGTAAAAGACAATCAACAAGAATATGTGCGTTTAGAAACAACAGACGAACCATTGCATGTTGTGGAATGGTATAAAGAAAAGCTACAACAGGAACAATTTTCCATTGTAACCGATATTGTCGACAACACGAACGGAACATCATCAAACATGCTTGTTGGAGAAAAAAATCATCAACAACTTTCCATTATTATTGGCAAAGGTGCAAAGGAAACATCGACAACAATTTTTATCCATGCACTCTGTGACTAATCTATGCATATCAGTCCACTTGCTATCTATCAACCCACAACAACTTCTTCCAAGAAAGGAGTGATTGCAAAAAGAACAGTATGGACAGGAGGAAAAATCCTCCTTGTTGTTCTTCTTATTATCGCTGCATATGTTGTCGGGAATCAAACAGCGAAAAAGTCTCCTACAAAAATCAGTGTTGCCAAACCCTATTATTCTAAAACGATTAATAAAGATTTCTCATTTCCTGTGAGAGATGATAAGGGAGACGTCATTACGCAAGTTACCTATACTATTCAATCTCTGGATTTACAAGATCAAATTATTTTGCAAGGACAAAAAGCAGACGCAGTTGCAGGAAGAACATTTCTTATCCTCAATTTAAAAATTGGTAATCCAAGTACACAAAGTATGCAACTGAATAGTCGCGATTTTATCCGAATTAGTCTTGATAATCATCCAGAGTTGTTGGCTCCAGAAATTCACAATGATCCTGTTACCATCCAACCAATTTCAACAAAATATACACGAATTGGTTTACCAGTGAATGACACAATAAAAGACGTGAAGCTGCATGTTGGAGAAATCAATGGACAAAAAACAGTCATTAATATTCCTCTGAAAAAATAACATCTGTTCTTTGACCATTCATAATTGTTTTTGTCACTTCATCTTTGTTATTACCCAAGTCTTACTGCTTATTAACTTCTCCTTAAGAGCTACTCTCTACAGTTTGCGCTGAAGTGCGCCTGAGAAAAACAGGATCTTTGAAAGGAAAGGGGGTGAACAGAATATATGCAAAAACAATTACTGACGATGTTCGCAAGTGGAACTCTTTTACTTAATGCATTAACGCCAATGGTATTCGCAGATTCCACATTACGCATCAACGGAAATGGAGCAGAATCGAATAATTCTGTAGATACCACTTCCAACAAAAAGACAACAGTTGTCCAAGACAATAACGCAGACATTTCCAATAACGTCCATTCAGATGCAACAACAGGAGGAAATAGAGCAAATGAAAATACGGGAGGGAATGTCAGTATTGATACAGGAAATGCTCGTAACACGACTGATGTTAGAACACGAGCAAATGCAAATGTTGCAGATGTAGGAAACTGTAACTGCAACGGAGATGGACAATCAACCGTTACCCTTTCTGGTAATGGTTTTAATTCCAACAATAATGCTTCTGTTGACACAACCCGTAATACATCTCTTTTCCAAAACAATGAAGCAAACGTGACGAATGATGTCACTGCAAACGCAAGGACAGGTCACAACAATGCAGATAGGAATACAGGAGGAGATGTGTCAGTCCTTACAGGACATGCAGCCAATGACACAGCGCTGAGTACAGCAGTGAACGCCAATGTGGCAAGAATGGGAAATGATGGAGGAAATGGAAATGGTACAGGAGCTGAATTGCGTATCCATGGAAACGGTGCAGAGTCTTCTAATCAGATAGATCTCAACCGTAACAACTCCGTCAGTTTGGTACAAGACAACCAAGCCGATGTTCGCAATAAAGTTCATGCAGATGCAACAACAGGAAAAAATAACGCAAATGAAAATACCGATGGCAACGTTACTGTTGATACAGGCAATGCAACCAACCGCACTGGTGTCAGAACATTAGCAAACTTTAATAGTGCAGACTTAGGTAACTGTGGATGTCTTCGAGATGATGGTGTCTTTGGAAGAATCTCTGGAAACGGAGCACAATCTGAGAACAATATTACCCATCGTTCGACAGACGAACTTTCTGCCTTCCAAGATGGAAACGCAGCGATATCAAACGATGTTACCAGCAAAGGAAGTACCGGTAAAAACAATGCAAACAGAAATACAGGAAATCTATTCCGAGGTGATCCAGTCGACGTCGTGACTGGACATTCAGGGAGTGATACAACGGTACGAAACAATGCTAATGTAAATACCTTTGGGCCAGGTGGATTGCAGCTTCCAGGAGGAACAGATCTCAATTTTACCTTTGATATGGGTAATGCTCTTGGATCTATGCATCTATAACTAGTTCTTTCTGTAGGGATCTTGGAGAAGCACTTCTCTCCAAACCCTACAGGAAGACGAAAGCAACAAAAAAAGAAGAAACAATAATAAAGAACTATGAAACATAAAATAAAACAATATAGAGAAATCAGTCTAAAAAAATTCTTCACAGGCATACTGATTCTCTGCATGATTCTTTTTAACACGCTTCCTATCCATGCAGCAACGATACAAACACCACCCAGTGCTCCAACAGCACCAAGCGCCCCAGCAGCTCCATCTGTACCTTCCACTTCTCAAACACCATCACCGCAACAACAAACCTCTACAAGTAACACGAACAATACTACAAACAATCCTCCTCACGAACATACCCCAACTACTTCTACCCCTACACAAAGTCCAAGTGTAAATTCTGGAGGGAATCCACAGCAAAATGATCCTCATTGGGATCCAACAGTTTCTACATCTCCCACACCAACTTCTGCACCAGCAGGGACAAACGCCGTGACAACAGGTAACGCAAATCCACAAAATACCAGTACAACAACTGGAAACAATAATGGAGCGACGTCCCCATCAGGAATTGGAACAACACATGATGCCTCACCAACACCATCATCATCAAATGCAACAAATGCAGGAAACGGAGCACAATCTACCAATGCAACATCGACATCAACAAACAATACAACGAGTGCTGTCCAAACAAATACTGCAAGTTCTGCCCAAACACTTTCACAAGCATCTGTCACAGGCAAAAACAATGCTTCTGAAAATGTTGGAGATACAGCAACCAAAACAGGCGATGCAAATGTTTCCGGAACAATCATTACCGCGCAAAACACGAACGTTGATGGTGTAGCAGTTGCAGAATTCAATATTGCAGACAACCATACTGGTGATCTTGTCTTGGATTTTGGAGCACATTGTATTAGTGGATGTTCAACAACAGTTCCAGGAGAAATAGTGAAAAATATCGGCAATGGGGCAGGGAGTACTAACACTTCTCAAGCAAACAAAACGTCTCAATCCTCCCTCACACAAACCAATGATGGAAGTGTTGGAAATAATTTAGTTCTCACGGCAAATTCTGGAGACAATCTCTCAAACAAGAATACGGGAGGAAATACAGGGATTCAAACAGGCAATGCCAATGTATCCGCAAACTCATTAACATTTTTGAACAATAATATCGCTTCAGGAAATGTTGTCTACGGTGTTGTGAATATTTATGGAAACTTACAGGGAGATATCATCCTGCCACAAAGCGTGTTGGATTCGTTTAATCCCTGCACAAATGGCTGCAACAACACAAATACATCCTTAAGTAATGCAGGAAACGGAGCAGGCAGTAGCAATACTTCGGTTGCAAATCAGATGTCACATAATCTTCTTTCTCAAACAAATGACGCTGTCATCGACAACAATCTGCAAACGACTAGTACAACAGGAGGAAATGATGCCACACGAAATACGGGTGGTACAACAACGGTAAATAGTGGACAAGCGTCCGCGGATTCACATGTGTTGAATATCGCAAACTCCAATATTTCAGACGGTAACTTATGGCTTGTCCTTGTTAACAAAGCAGGGCAGTGGATTGGTCAGCTGATCGGGGCACCCAGTGGATCTACTGTTGCATCAAATGGTCTTACGATTACGAGTGATGCAAATGGAAATGTAAGTGCAAGTAATAATGGAAATGGAGCAGGGAGTACTAATAACGCACAAACAACGCAAAATTCCCAAACAACAACACAACAAAAAAATACAGGTACAGTTGGCAACAAACTTACTCTTTCTGCCAATACTGGTGGCAATATTGCAAATGAAAATACCGGAGGAAATGTCACTGTTCAAACAGGGGATGCAAAAATTCTTGCGAACATTGTTAACTTTGTTAATGACAATATTGTTGGAAAGGGCAAGCTGTTTGTTACTGTTGTTAATGTATTTGGGAAATGGGTAGGCGACTTTGTGACACCGGGCCAGACAAAACAACATACGCAAACACCACAAAACAATACCAATACACAGACAAATGCGCAACAAACAACTACACAAAGTATTGCAACACCAACCCAATCTCCATCACCAAGTTCTGCACCACAGCAGCCAGCGCAACTTGCAACAACACCAACCGCATCAAACAACCAAAATCCAATCACTGAAAACACCAATGGACCAACTGCTCAAGGAGGTTCAGGGACCGTGCGAACAACCTTTGATACTGCACAAAAAACGACTGTTGCTGCAATCCATGTTGCACCAGTGAAAAAAACAATAACGATTAATTTAGCGTGGATACTCCTTGCCTTACCACCACTTAGCGTAAGTCTACTTCTTTTCAAACTTTTGAAACGAAAGTAAAAGAAGCTCTCCAATTATTACCACTCCCAAACCAAATAACGCATGAAAATACAATAACGGAATATATCCAGCTCCATGTGTTTGCAAAAAAATAACAAAGTCTTCCCAATTGACAAATATGAGAAGAAACGCGACAAGAAAAATAACCTTACTTTGTATGCCTGATGTTTCGAGTGCTTTGAGAAAAAGACCCAGACAAAACGGAATAAGAAAGACAAGATGATGCACCCATGCTAGTGGTGTGATCATAAGAATTGTAACAGCAAGTATACTACTAAAAAAAAGAAAGTCAGACAGATCATCATTTCTTCCTTTTTTCCAAATAAAAAAAGACACTGCAATAAACAGCATAGAGAAAAGACTAACACAAATCATTCGCAGAAGAGAAGGCATAGGGAAAAAGAGAAATAGTAATGATGATAAAGAGTAATCACCGGGGAGGACACGGGAAGAATCCATCACACCAAACGCATACTGCATGTATTCCCCTATATAGGAAACATGACCAAATGTTCCAAGGAGTAGGAAAAAAACAAAAATCAAAAGACTCACCATAAGACTAACCCACTGTTTTTTTAGTAAAAAATAGACAAGAAGAAAAAGTGGAAATAATTTCAAAGAAGCGGCAATACCAATACATATACCACTTATGATTTGATAGGAAAATTTGTTTTTCCTAGAACAAAGAAATGCTAGTAACACAAACAATAATACAACACAATTATTCTGACCAAAAAGAAAACTTTCTCTTACAGGTTCTAATAAAAGAACACTTGAAAGGATAAGAAGCATTGTTGAAAGTTTTACCGGGTGAACACTTCGTATCACAAAAAAGATGCCACTAATCAAACACACTAATGAAAGAGCATTCCATACACTTGCGGCAAGAGAAGGGGAGAGAAATAAAAAGGGAAAGAAAAATGGAGTAAGACTTGTTGGGTGAGTATATGGAAAGAGAACTCCGTCAATAAATAATGGATAGAGCGATTTATGCAAAAGCGCAACTTTTGTAACAAGAAGATAAATACTAAAATCCATACGGTTACTGGGAGGATAGATAAATGTCGTCACAGTAATTGTGACAACAAAAGAAAACAGAAACAGTGATGCATAATCAATAAAGAACAACTTCCTCATAATGTCTTCTTATGATAGAAAGCAATTACCAATTTGTAAACTCCCTTATTCCTACATGTTTCATCACTATTTACCACATAGTTTTTATAAAATCGTGTCACATCATTAGGTATGAAAGGATATGTATGCTTCAACCTGGTACCATTTTTCGCAGAGATACGTCACTTCCTCTTACCCCTTCAGAAAAACAAACGATAGATCACTTGAGGGGCAAATGTTCGTGTGTCCTCTTTCGAACAAAAACTGTTTTTCCCTTTGATTTTTTCCCAGATGATCTGGTTATTGATAGTGAAAAAGTGAGTGTTATCATTCGTGATTTTTTTGGATCAGCACAAATTCATTCTGTTCCTATTAAACATATTTCCGATCTTTCAGTCGACCACAGTCTTTTTTTTGCAACACTGCATATTCTTCCTGGACGAGTATTCCAAAATCAGGTAATGAGTATTCGTCATCTTAAAAAAAGGGATGCCATTAGAGCCCGAAATATTATTCAGGGACTTATTATTGCAGATAGGGAAAACGTAGCAGTCGATTCTATTATCCACTCCATAGAAGGAATAAAAGAACTTGAAGAGATGGGAAGACCTTTTTAAAACCTAGCCCCAGACCACGAAGTTAACTATTGAATACTTGAGGTAAGGTTGTAAATTGGCGTAATAATAGAAATAATCAGGAAGGAAACACCAACACCTAAGACAATCATGATAAATGGTTCCATTGCTGTTGTTAATGTCTTGACTGTCCCATCTACTTCTCGTTCAAAATATTCACTGACTTTTAACAGTGATTCATCTAGTTTTCCAGTCTGTTCACCAATTTTTACCATTTGGACGAGAATAGGAGGGAAGATATCAAAAGCTGCCATTGCATCTCCAATAGAAATTCCCTTCTCAACACGTTTTGCAATTTCTTGGATCGCATTCTCATAAATCCTATTTCCGGATGTATCAGCAGCCTCATTCAATGACTGGACAACCAGTGTTCCTGCTCCAACTAAAAGACCAAAGGTACGAGAAAATTCAGCAAGAATTGTTTGACGAATAAGCTTGCCAAACACTGGTACTTTTAATTTCAATCCATCGGTTAACAACTCTCCTGAGTCAGTTTTGACCCATCGTTGATAGGCAATACCAATAGCAACAATGCTTCCCAAAACAATAGGCCAGAAGGTAATAGTAAGATTTGAAACGGTAACAAGAACTTGGGTTGTAAAGGGAAGTGGAATATTTAAATTTTGATACAACACAGTCAGTTGTGGGATAACAAAAATCATCATGACAAACATCACAACAACCATCAAAATAACAACGATAATTGGATACATGAGGGCTGATTTAATCGTTGATTTTAACTTTTGTTCTTTTTCTAGATTATCAGCCAGTCGGAGTAATACCTTATCCAAAAAACCTGAAGATTCTGCAGCTTTAATAAGTGCGATATAAATTTTGCTGAAAATGTTTGGATACTTTTCAATTGCAGTTCCAAATGTTTTTCCTTCCTGAACATCAGCAATAATACCAGTAACAACTTCTCTCATCACTGGATTTTGTATTTGTTCCTTGAGGATTGCTAATGCTTGCATCAGTGTCAGACCTGATGAAAGGATCGATGATAATTGTCTCGTGAATAAGACTAAATCAGATGTACTCGATTTTTTAAAAAGGGAAGCAAAAGGTATTTCTTTTTGTTCTACTTGACGAAGAGACAGCGGAAGCATCTCTTTTCCACGTAGAAAAAATGCAGCTTCTTGTGTATCTTTTGCTTCTAAAACTCCTTGAACAACTTTCCCGTCTTTTGTGGTTGCACGATATTGTACTTTCATAACAGCATAGACCCTTAACCGATGAGTATGAGGATAGTTTTTTCTAAAAATCCTTGAACGGCTGATGCTTGACGGTTCATGTTTCTTTTACCCAACCATCCTCAATAACTCGTCAGGATGCAGGCTATATGATTTTGCAGTATCAAGACTGATTGCACCTGAAAGTACCAGTTGGGATAACGAATAATCAAGTGTCACCATACCAACATCTTGAGATGTCTGAATGATTGAATCAATCAAATGGGTTTTCCCATCCCGAATATTACTTGCAACAGCTGGCGTTCCAACTAATACTTCAACCGCTGGGATTCTCCCGCCACTAATTTGCGGAATCAGTCGTTGTGAAAGAATACCTTTCAAGGTAAAGGAAAGCTGTGTGCGAATTTGTCCCTGCTGATGTTCAGGAAAGGAATCAATAATACGATCAATACTTTGAGCAGCAGAATTTGTGTGAAGTGTTGAAAACACTAAGTGGCCTGTCTCAGCAATGGTCATTGCTGCCTGCATTGTATCAGGGTCTCTCATTTCTCCAATGAGCACAACGTCAGGATCTTCACGAAGAGCAGAACGAAGTGCCATGGTCCATGAATGAGTATCAGTTTTCATCTCTCGTTGGGAAATAATACTTTTTCCATTTGGATAAACATATTCAATTGGGTCTTCAATCGTTAAAATATGAGAAGATCTGGTCATATTAATCTCATTAATCATTGATGCAAGGGTTGTTGATTTCCCTTGACCTGTTGGCCCGGTAACAAGAACAAATCCTTGACGAAGATTAGCAAACGTATGACAAATTTGAGGAAGGCGTAACTCTTCTATTGTTTTAATGCTTTTTGGCAAGAATCGAAACGCTGCACATAATTGTCCTCTTTGAAAATATGCATTAACACGAAACCTTCCTAATTGTCCATAAATTCCTCCCCCATAGGGCATAGAAAAGTCTAACTCTTTGTTTGCTGTTAATAAGTCTTTTTGCTCAGGATTTAGAAGGGTAAATATCATACTCTGGACACTTTCACTGCTCATAGAAGGGAGTGAAGAGACGTATTGCAACATTCCATCAATTCGTATTGCAGGGGGAAGACCTGGCATCAAATGCAAGTCAGATGCATTATTTTTCACTACTAAATCGAGTAATTGTTGTAAATCCATATATTGTCCCTTTATTTTATTGTAAAGTTTTTCTACGGGAGTTACTAGTAATTGTTATTCCTGAGCAACTCGCAATACTTCTTCAATGCTTGTCACTCCTGCAAGTGCTTTTAGATATCCATCTTGCTTCATGGTGATCATTCCTTCTGCAACAGCTTGCTTTTCTATTGTTTCAGCATCTGCTCGCTGCAACACTAAATGCGCTACACTATCTGTAACGGTCAACACTTCAAAAATACCAATTCTTCCTATATACCCCGAATCCCCGCATTCACTGCATCCTTTTCCTCGATACAATTTCACTTCACCTGGAGGCATCAGAGGACCCAAAATTGTTCTGATCTCTTCGACAAGTTGTGGTGCAGGAGTGTACGGTGCTTTACAATGGTCACAAATTTTTCTGGTAATTCTTTGTCCCATCACAGCAGTAATGGTTGAGGCAAGCAGGAATGTTTCTGCTCCTAAATCCAACAGACGAGGAAGAGCTCCAGCGGCATCTGAGGTATGGAGGGTTGAGAACACTAAATGGCCCGTCAAGGCTGCTTGAATTGCAAGATCAGCTGTTTCACCATCTCGGATTTCTCCGACAAGAATGATATTTGGATCTTGTCGTAAAAAAGATCTCAGACCTGAAGCAAAAGTAAGTCCGACTGCCGGGTTTATTTGTACCTGATTTACTCCAGCAATTTGGTATTCGACAGGATCTTCCAAGGACACGATATTCACCCGTGTGGTATTAAGCTTTGATAGCACAGCATACAGCGTTGTTGTTTTTCCAGAGCCCGTAGGACCAGTAACCAAAATAATACCGTGAGGTCGTAAGATTGCTGTCTCAAGTTCTTTGAGAGAGATACCAGCGAGTCCCAATTCAGGCAATGTTGGAATACCTCCCGATTTTTTGAGCAAACGCATAACGATTTTTTCACCATTCACTGTTGGTAACACAGAAATACGAAGGTCGACTTCTTCATTGCCAGATTTAAAATTAAAACGACCATCTTGAGGAGTTCGGTGTTCATCAATTTTCATTTCTGATAATACTTTAATACGAGAAATAACTGCTTCTTGTACTGTCTTTGGCAATGAAAGTCTGTCATATAAAATACCATCGATACGATAGCGAACACGAACTCTATCTTCCATCGGCTCAATATGTACATCAGAAGCTCGAGAGGTAACAGCATACTCAAGAATTGTCGCAACAATTTTTGCAATCGGAGCTTCTTTGATAATTTGTCCAATTTGGTCAGCATTTATTGTTTTTGCTTGATTTTCTTGCTTTAATTCTTCTGTTTCTTTTACTGCTTTCCCAACTTCTCCAACTAACTCCTGACGATATTGCACATCAATTGCATTTTTTACTTCTTCAGGAGATGCAGCATAGGTTTTGATCGTAAGGCCTGTTTTCTGACGGACAAATTGCTGTGCTTCTAGATCCACAGGATTTGCCATTGCAACGGATAACGTCTTCGTTGTATCGTCATACATGAAGGGAATTAACTGGAACCGTTCAACAACAGCACGAGGAATAAAGTTCAGTGCTTCAGGTGAGAATGAGGCTGTGGCAAGTGACAGATACGGAACACCAAGCATCTTTGCTTTTGCCTCAGCAATTTTTTCACTTGTGACAATTTGCTTATCAACTAGGACAGACTCAATAGATTTATTTTGTGTTGCACTTTCCACTCTGACTTCATCCGCCTGAGCGGGGGTCAGTAATTTTTCTTCAAGCAAAATGTCTAAAATAGATTGTGATCCTGGAGATGCTGAATAGAACTCGCGAACAGAATCAAGAGCTGGTGGCTCTGTAGATGCCGTAGTACTTACAGAAGGGGCTGGAGGAGTAACAGCATCAAGAGAGACTGTTGCATCTTGGACAACTGGAAGGGAGGGATCACTTGGAAGAACTCCTGGAACACTCCCATCAATGGGAACTTGCGTAGCAGAAACATCACCAACAGGTACTACTCCCGCTGGTGATTGGACAATTTGATCGGGCATTACTTTTATAGTAGGCGAGGGAGTGATAGAATGTCAAGGAAAGACCATATGAATAGCTTTATCATTATTGCAAAAAACCCAAACAATCGAAAAAACTACATTGACACGTTTTCTACAAAAGAACATATTAGTCCATTTGACCAAACAGTTATTTCCACAGAAACATCCTCTATTGGAATAGAAATGATTCGTGATATGCAAAAAACACTCTACTTCAAACCCCTGAAAGGAGAAAAAAAGCTTATCGTCTTTGAAAATGCCCAGACTCTTACACCAGAAGCACAAAATGCGCTTTTAAAAATTCTAGAAGAGCCACCACTGCATACCTATTTTTTCCTTTCTTCATCAACGAGCAATGCATTCCTTCCAACAATTCTCTCAAGGTGTAAGCTTCTTGTCCTTCAGGAAGAAACAAAAGATATAGAAGAAGAGACACAACAAGCATTTATCACCCAATATCAACAACTGATCCAAGAAGATATTTCATATAAGCTTGCATTAGCAGAAACCCTATCTTCAGATAAGCAAAAAGCACAAGAATGGCTTGAAACAATGATACAAATAGTACACAAAAAGCTCCTTGAAAACTTGCATGAGAGTGGGGAAGTGGCACGAGTTTTGCAACAATTTCAAGAAGCATACACCATTCTCCAAACAACAAATGTTAACCTTCGACTTCTCTTAGAGCATACCTTTCTGACGATATAGCAATGAAACAATCACATACCTTTTCTTTTTCAGACACCATTTTAAATAACCTTATCTCTACTTATCCTGCACCAAACTTCAAAGACAGGAGTGCATATTTGTATGAAGACCTTATTGAATCAATTATCTCTCAACAACTGTCTATAAAAGCAGCGGATACTATCTATAACAGATTTAAAAACCTTTTTACGAATCACCATTCTGAACTTGATTCAGCATCTCTTCCTTGTCCCACCCCTCAGGAAGTCTTAGATATGCCGGATGAAACCTTACGAACAGCAGGTATTTCTTTTCAAAAAATTTCCTACATGAAAAGTGTTGCTGATGCATTCGTCTCAGACCTTTTAGACGTACAAAAAATACAAAAAATGACTGATGAAGAAGTGATTACCACTCTCACCCAAATCCGAGGAGTGGGAAAGTGGACTGCACAAATGATTCTCATTTTTACGCTCATGAGGCCAGATGTTTTTTCTATTGGTGATCTAGGACTACGAAATGCTATCACCAAACTGTATGGCATAACAGACCAAAAAGAAATGCTTACACTCTCTGAGAACTGGAAACCGTATAGAAGTGCTGCGTGTTGGTATTTATGGAGAAGTTTGGAAAATACTCCCACATATTGAATCCTAGAGTAGTTTACGCTATACTCTTTTTATGACTTCCCCAAGGAGACCAGATTGTGAGGCCTACCCTTTAAAGACTTTTCCAGTCGATAGTCAAGGAGATATTAACGCCTTAAACCAAACAGTCACTATTCCTTTAGATCAAGTATCTGGATATGCAGTTGAAGCTGCATTTGTTGCTCGTCCCGTTACAGGAAAAGCACTAGACATACTTCGTCAACAGGTTCCCAATGCCTCCTGTGTCGTAGATGAAGCTGTGACCATATTTACTGCCCTTGGCCCAACTACTCAACCACGAGTAATAACAGATAACTGCGGTGTTTGTGGACATAGAGTAACCTGTGAATATAGAAGAACCACTCCCTAACTTTCTGTTACAATTATCTAACGAGGAAGATAGATAATTTTTCTCTACTACTTTCACGAAAGGAGGTGAGATCATGGCAAATGAAACGAATCAGCAACAAGTTGCAGTGAACATTAATCCAGTGACAACTCCTGTTTTATACACAGACAATGTTATCATCAATACCAGCGAAGAGGGGGTAGTTCTTGATATCGCACAACGAATCGGATCTTCAAATCAATCCAATGTTGTTGCACGAATCGGTATGAGTCAAGAACATGCAAAAAAGCTTGTCAAAGAGTTAGGAAAACTGTTAACAATGATCGATGGAGGAGCCCAAGAGGGAAACAAAAGAGGAAATTAACAAACCAAGAGAGAGCTTCCTTACCAAATTCTTAACTAACCCATAGCTTTTTTTTGTAAAGCTTTTGCAAGATAGGACTATGGAACTTGCCCAATATGGGATAACCCTTCCCACCATATTTCTTTTTCTTTCTATCGGAGTACTCATAGGCAAATTTTGGCACAAAAACATGGCACACCATATCGAACAATCTATTATCATTCTTCTTCTCTTCATCTCTTCTCTTTTTGGTAGCTATTTATTTGCTGGGGCAATACTTACCTGTTTTCTCTACGGAACACTTGCCTGTGGAGTTCTTGGGGAATGGGTGGCAGAGCTTCTTCTTGCCAGCGTTCTATATCTCAGTAAAAATTTCAACAAGCCCATACAACAGATTACTGTTGATACCAGCTTGCATACTTTGCCTGAAGCTGTGAAGGAGTAATATTCACGGGTGGCAAATTGTATTCTTGTGCAAAGGTGTCATCCAGAAGTGTAGCAGTCCACTCATCTCGCTGTAATATCCCAGGTGTTCCTAAAACAACTGCCAACACTTTTTTACCATCTCGCTCTGATGCAACAACTGTTGTATAACCAGCATTTTCTGTATTACCAATTTTTATCCCACTCACCCCAGGGTATACTCCCAGAAGACCGTTCCAATTTGGTAAATCATATGCTTTATGTGCAGCTGTTGCAGGTTCAACGGTATAATCTTGACTAACTATTTGGGCAATAAGTGGATAGTGACTCAGTGCATAGTGAGATAATACTGCTAAATCGGCAGCGCTACTATAATTATTGGGATCATCAAACCCCTGTGGATTTGCAAAATGTGTATGAGTAAGTCCTAACAACTGTGCTTTTTCATTCATTGCTTGAATAAACAAAGGTTGACTATATCTTTCATTGACACCATCATGAACCGCTTGCGCTGCATCATTTGCCGAATACATCAGCATTGCTTGGAGCAAATCCGAAAGGCTCATTCGCTCGCCACTATCAACTCCTATTTTTGTTGGAACAACAGTCGGAGCGTTTTGAGAAATGGTTATCTGTTCTTGTGGTGTCATCAAATCCAATGCAACAATAGCAGTCATAATTTTTGTTAGAGATGCTATTGGAACAGAAGCATCAGGATTTTTCTGTAGTAATACGTCACCACTTTGATAATCAATTGTTATATACGAAGACGCATTGTCATAGATACTTGCAGCATGAGCTGTTGGAATAAGGGAGGAGGAATAATGCAAGGAATAGGTATCTTTTTGTACTGCTAATTTTTTTTGCACAGCATTCCATGTTAACTGCTTTTGCGGAGCAGGGAAGAGGGAAGTGGTTGATTTTGCAACAGATTTTGCTAATTCTACAGAGTGTAACTGAAGAAAAAGAAGTACCACGATAGAAAGGATTGTACTAATACGTTTCATTTGTCTATGACCATACCAAAGGTCATAGACTACTTCAAGCAAGGCAACAGGGAAGGGGAAACAAGATTATAAAGATACCGGCAGACAAGATAGCCTATCTTACGAATTTTGTGAGAATCACCTTATCATTTTCTTACAAAGGAATATTTTTCCTATCTTGCCGACTTCTTACTGTTCTCTTGCTTGCTTTTGAAAAGATTCCATTAGCATGTTTGGCATGGTTGAGGGGAGTGTTGCCAATCGAGGGGGGTTACGTCCACAAACACAAAGACTGAAAGAGCAAACAGAAGCATATGTAACTCGTATGCTTACTATAAGCGGCTATCGTCGTCTCGTTCCTGATAGGCATATTGACACAGTTGCAGGGCACTATCTATTTCAAAAAGCATGTTTACAAGCAACAGCTGCGCTTACATATAGAAAACAGGGAGAAAAAAAACTAGCCGCAAAACTTGAGCAAAGCGCACGTACATACGTCACACTCTCGCTCTATTTGACACCAACAATTCTGCAAGAAGCGCTCGGTGAGATGCATGACGGGGATCTTCACTATCCTTTCCATATGGCAAGACGACTTGGGATTTCCCTTGCTCAACAAGAGGTAGCTGCAAGGGGAAAGGATGGATACAAAAATCCCATGAACTCTGACCTAGAAACTCGCATTGCAAAAGCTCTTAACAAAGAAGGTATCTCTAAAAGGCGTGTTACTGTTGCATAGATATGTCCAACTCATGATGAACAATACGTCTTTTTTTGTCCCACCTTCTTCGATTTACTATAGTCCATTGCCTCATGCTCAATGAGTGTGCTAATATAGGTTCTATGGCAAAATCCTCAGACTATTCTGCACAACAGATTCAGGTTCTCGAAGGTCTCGAACCAGTCAGAAAAAGACCAGGAATGTATATAGGATCTACTGATGTTATTGGTCTTCATGAATCTTTACGGGAAATCATCGATAACTCTGTAGACGAGGCATTGGCTAGTTTTGCAAAGAATGTGTGGATTTCTTTGAATAAGGACGGCTCAGCAACCGTATCCGATGATGGACGAGGAATCCCTGTTGATATGATGCCTCAATTTGGCAAATCAGCACTTGAAATTGTTATGACAAAACTTCATGCCGGAGGAAAATTCGGTGGGGGAGCATATAAAATTTCTGGAGGATTACATGGTGTTGGAGCAGCTGTTGTGAATGCACTCTCTACAGATATGTGGGTAGAGGTGAAAAAGGGATCAAAAATATATAGACAACAATACAAGACAGGCATTCCTCAGGGTGATGTCGCTGTTGTAAAAGATCCATTCACGCCAGCAATTTTCCCACTTAAGGAATCCGAAACAGGAACAACCACGACCTTTTTCCCTGACACAACCATTTTCCAGACTGGTGAGTTTGATTTTGAATATATTAAGAAAATGATCCGGGAGAGAGCATATTTAGTACCAAAACTCTACTTTCATTTATTTGACAAACGAGAAGGCAAAGAAAAAGAAATTAATTACTATTTTGAAGGCGGTATTACTGCATTGGTTGAGAAAATTAATGACAACAAAGAGCCACTCCATGAAGCAATTACAATTAACAAATCAGACGGTGATATACAGGTTGAAGTTTCTCTGCAATATAACAATGGGTATACAGAAAATGTTGAGTCTTATGTAAACGTTATTAACACAGTAAACGGTGGAACTCATTTAACAGGATTTCGCATGGCACTGACTCGTGCGATCAATGATTACGGGAAAAAAATAGGCTCATTTAAGAATGAAGAAGACTCTATTGTTGGAGATGATACACGAGAAGGACTCACCGCAGTTGTCTCGGTAAAAATGCCACAGGATAATATCCAATTTGAAGGACAGACAAAAGGAAAACTTGGTAACTCAGAAATTCAGCCACTTGTCCAAGCAATTGTAAAGGATGGTCTCTCAACTTACTTTGAAGAAAATCCTGCAACAGGGAAAAAAGTTTTGGAAAAAGTATACCTTGCTGCAAAAGCTCGACTTGCTGCTCGTGCTGCAAAAGAGGCAATCCTTCGAAAAGGTGCACTTGAAGGCTCTACTCTTCCTGGAAAACTTGCAGATTGCCAAGAAAAAGATCCATCTATTTCAGAATTGTACCTTGTCGAGGGAGATTCTGCAGGTGGCTCAGCAAAGCAGGGAAGAGACAGAAAATTCCAAGCAATTTTGCCTCTTAAGGGTAAAATTCTTAATACAGAACGCGCACGCCTTGATAAGATGATTGAGCATGAAGAGGTCAAAAACCTTATTGTTGCACTGGGAATGGGAATTGGAGATCAACTTCGCCCAGAGAAATTGCGATATCACCGTATTATCATCATGACCGATGCAGACGTTGATGGAGAACATATTGAGACACTCATCTTAACCTTCTTTTACAGACACTTACCAGATATTATTAAACAAGGATATCTCTACATTGCCCAACCACCATTGTTTAAAGTCGCTGCAGGAAAAGATGTTGTGTATGCATATACTGAAGACGAACGAAATGTAGCCGTCAAGAAGCTTTCTGATAAACGAGGACTTTCTATTCAGCGGTACAAAGGGTTGGGAGAGATGAACCCTGACCAGCTCTGGGAGACAACCATGAATCCAAAGAATAGAGTCTTAAAACAAGTAATGGTTGATGATGCAGAAGAGGCAGATGCAGTCTTTACCATGCTTATGGGAGATGAGGTTCCACCACGAAAACACTTTATTCAAAGTAATGCACAACTTGCAACGTTGGATATATAGTTATAGTATAGAAGAATTGTAGAGTATGTATTAAGCATATACTCTTGATACAGATACTATATTCTTCATACGAACACTGTGTTATAATAATTGTATGCCAGACTTTAATAAGATTCTTACACCAGGTGATGTTGATAATGGAATGGTCAATACTATTATTGATATTCCTCAAGGATCCTCACTCAAAATCGAATACGACCGTGAACATGGCATCTTCATGTTGGACCGCGTTGAACCAGATGTGTTTCCAAAACCAGTAAACTACGGCTTCATTCCAGCAACCAAAGACACAGATGGTGATGAATTAGATGTGTTAATGATCTGCCATGAACCAATCCCAACAGGAGTATTTGTAAAAGGAAAAATCATCGGCATTTTCAATTTTGAAGATGATGGAGAAATGGATTACAAAATTGTGTGTGTTCCAGATGATGATCGAAATACAGGAGATGCAATCAATTCGCTTGATGATCTGCCAAAAAGATGGAAACAAAAAATTGAATTCCATTTTGCCCACTACAAAGATCTCAAAAAGCCGGGCACAACTAAAGTGCTGGGATGGGGAGATGTAGAGGAAGCAAAAAAGATTGTCCACGAATGTATCGCCCGATACAACGAAGAGGGCTTCTCCAAATAATCCATTATGGAAATTGGTAAATTACAAAAAACAGAGCTGACACAAGAGATGCGACGTGCGTATTTAGATTACGCAATGTCTGTTATTGTCGATCGTGCACTTCCTGATGTACGAGACGGTCTAAAGCCAGTCCACAGAAGAATTTTGTACGCAATGCATGAAATGAGTCTGTACCATTCTGCAAAGTATTCAAAATCTGCAAAAATTGTTGGAGAAGTGATGGGTAAATACCACCCACATGGAGACATGCCAATTTATGATGCTTTGGTTCGTTTAGCTCAAAATTTCTCAATGAGATATCCTCTAGTAGATGGCCAAGGAAATTTCGGTTCACTTGATGGCGATCCACCAGCGGCAATGCGTTACACAGAAGCTCGAATGGCAGCAATTACTGCTGAAATGCTGTATGACCTTGAGAAAGAAACTGTTGAAACAAAAGGAAATTTTGATAACACACTGCAAGAGCCACTCTATCTTCCTGCAAAATTACCAAATCTGTTGCTGATGGGAGCAGAGGGAATTGCTGTTGGTATGGCAACAAAAATCCCTCCACACAATTTAACTGAAGTAATTGATGCACTTGAGGCAATGATTGCCAAAACAAAAATTGCCAAAGATACTCCAGTCCCACTTGCGGGTAAAGAGAGTAGTGGAGAAGGAGCAGTCCTCCCTGCAGAAGCTCTGACACAGGAAAGTAAGTTACGCGTCAACGTCCAAACTGACATTACTGTTGATGAGTTGTTAGAGTACGTCAAAGGCCCTGATTTTCCAACAGCTGGTGCAATTTATGATATTCAAGAAATTCGAAATCTTTACACAACAGGAAAAGGCAAGATTGTTATTCGAGGAAAAGCAGAAATTGAAGATATTGGACAAGGAAAATCAGCAATTATTATTACCGAGCTTCCATACCAAGTAAACAAAGCACTCTTAGTCAGCCGCATTGCTGATTTAGCAAAAGAGAAAAAGATTGAAGGTATTACCGATCTGAGGGATGAATCAGATAGACATGGTCTTCGAGTTGTTGTTGAATTAAAAAGGGATGCTGCACCAAAGAAAGTATTAAACAATCTTTTCAAAAATACATCCTTGCAAACATCATTCCCTGGAAATGTTGTTGCACTTGTTGATGGAACACCACAGACACTTACCCTCAAAGCAATTCTTGAAGAATACCTAAGACACCGATTCATTGTTGTCACTAGACGTTCAGAGTTCGAATTGAGACAGGCACAAGCACGACTGCATATTTTGGAAGGATTAAAGATTGCTGTTGACCATATTGATGCTGTTATTGCAACAATTCGTGCCTCAAAAGACCAAGAAGAAGCAAAGAAGAACTTGATGGAGAAATTCAAGCTTTCAGAAATTCAATCAACAGCTATTTTGGACATGCAGCTTCGAAGACTTGCAGCACTGGAGCGACAAAAGATTGAAGATGAGTTGTTAATGATCAAGGAAACCATCGCATATTTGGAAGATTTACTTGCACATTCTGAAAAGATTTTGAAAGTGATTGGAGAAGAATTGAAGCAACTCAAAGAAAAATATGGTGATGCAAGACGAACCAGAGTATACAAAGGAAAAGTCGATGAATTCTCAGAAGAGGATCTTATTCCAAATGAACCAACGGTTATCACCATCACCTCAACAGGATATATTAAAAGACAATCAACCTCCTCATTCTCAACGCAAAATAGAGGGGGCAAAGGAGTGAAAGGCATGACTACGAAAGATGAAGATGAAATTATGGCAATTCGCTATGCCCAAACACATGACAATATTTTGTTCTTCACCAATAAAGGAAAAGTCTATCAATTGAAAGCATATGAAATTGCAGAAAGTAGCAGAACAAGTAAAGGCACAGCTATTGTTAATCTTCTGAATATTGAAGCAGGGGAACGAGTTGAATCATTTATCAGCTACTCAGGAAAAATTGAAGGGAAATACGTCTTCCTTACAACTCGAAATGGAACTGTTAAAAAATCTGCAGTCTCAGAATTCACAAATATCAGACGCTCTGGTATTGTTGCAATAAAACTTGAGACAAAAGATGAATTAGTCTGGAGTAACTTAACAACTGGAGAGGATGTTATTCTTCTTGTCACTAAAGAAGGAAAAGCAATCCGCTTTTCAGAGGAAGATGTGAGACCAATGGGCCGTGCAACACAAGGTGTGAGAGGTATTAAAATTCCAGCAAGTGACGAAGTGATTAGTATGGATATTATCAATAAAGATGATAAAGAAGCAGTGCTTATCACTATTATGGAAAATGGTCTTGGAAAGAAAACCTTAGCATCAGAATTCCGAGGACAGAGTAGAGGAGGCATGGGAGTGAAAGTAGCAAATGTGACAGAAAAGACTGGAAAAGTTGTTGTCTCACAAATTATGCCAGCAAGTTGCAAAACAGTGATTATGACTTCAAAGAAAGGTCAAGTTGTGCAACTTGACGCTGTTTCAATTCCACGACTTTCACGAGCAACACAAGGAGTCATTCTCATGCGATTCTCCAAAGATGCTGATAAGATTGCCTCTGCAACGTGTGTTGAAGAAAAAGTGTAGTAACTCTCAAAAGCTGTGAGGGAAACTCCAAAAACTACTTTGTTTTCTCTTCCCAATATTTTTTGTGCGCTTCTTTTAACTCTTTAATTTGCGTTTTGTATTTTTTCTGAAGCAATTGAATAAAAAGCTTTAAATCACTAATAGCTTCTTCCGGAAATTGGTATGATTCTTTAAAGTAATAATCAAGACTGTCTAGTTTTTTTTTGCCAGAAGTAATTTGACACTTAATAAGAAAATCCTCAATAGACATATCCAGCGCATTCGATATCTTCTCAATAACATCAAATTTCACATTATGGTAATCTCCTCGTTCAAGCTTAAGCAAGAACGATGAGGTAAAATTACAAAGACGGGCAAACTCATTGAGAGAATACCCCTTTTTCTCTCGCTGGTATTTTGTATATCCACCAATTTTTTTAGCTGAATTTGACATAGTATGATCCATTGACACTAATTACAATTACCATTAGACTTGAGTTAATATTAACATGAGTACATGCAAATGCTTACTCGAGTAAATGTTTATGTCTAGTGTTTTCAAGATACGATCAACCATTCTCTCTGAATTTTTGAAGATCAAAGCGTATTATAGCACACTATTATATGGTTCAGAGAGCCGAAGCATTAGCCTCTAGTCCTACTCTTAAAGCCTCACTTGCTCGTGTGAGGAGTACTATTCTTCCTCAAATTATTCGCTACAACGGTATAACAGATAACCAAGGAAGACAAGAAACAGTCCTTGATCACGTCAATGGCATGAAAAGACTTTCTGGCTCCATAAGGCAAAAGTATCCTCACCTTTCGAAAGCAATTAACTTGAACGAAGTAGATATTATGGCAGACCTGCATGATAGTGGAGAAGCAAACCTTCATGGAGATTTATCAAGAGGCCGCCAAGACTATGACCAACTTCGCGCTCAATATGATGCATATGAACAGGAATACAAGGAAAGTGATGTTTTTCCACTTTTTTCCCAACAGGACAGAGTCTATGTAGAAGACTTAGATGACAGATTTGAACATCGTGAAGGACGCATGGATAAAGAAGGCTTTATGACCCGTGTTCTTGATAAAGCCCAACCACTCACCATTTTTGACAGAGGATTTATTGTAAAAACCCTAAAGACCTTGCCCCATTATGCAAATCTTTCTCCTCAAGAATTTGACACAGCATTAAGAGAACATCTCACTAATGCGTTCACCTGGTTGCTTGAGCCAGGGGAAAGCCTTTTCGGCCTTCTTGCCTCTAATCCAGCAGCTCAACAAGAGCTGCTTTTTTTTATGTATAACGACATTCTTGGTCCAATGGCAAAAAAAGGATACAGCAATGAGGTAGAAGCTGCCACGGGAAAAGTATTTGGAAAAGAAGATATAGGAAGGAGAAGACGATGGGAAAACCAGATGTAAGAAAAGACCAAGGCGAAAAATATACATTATATCCAATAGAAAAACGCACATTAACGGACGCAGCAAAAGAGGAAATTAGAAGAAGAGATGGATATGAGTGTCAATTTCCAGGAGTGCATGTATGCAATGGCAAAGATAAAACATTGCACGTACATCATGTGAGCCCTTTTGGTGTTGAAGTCCAAGTAAAAGGTCTCTCTGCAAAAGCAGCAGATCATCCGTATAACGTAATCTCTGTTTGTGAAGATATTCATATTGGAGGAAATTTAAATCCTGTTGATGAGATTATTCATCCAGATACCGCACGAGCAAGAAGAGCATATCGCACTGACCCAGAAGCATTTATCAAGATGAAAGCAGAAAGGGAAAGACTCATGAAAAGGGGAGAGCCATATCACAATGACGCATGGGATCACGAAATGGCAGCAATTGCTGTAGCAAATACAATACAAGCGGTACGAAGAGGAACTTTTGACTGGAAACCATTTGATGGCCCAACCGAAGGGCCCAAAAAAGGTCCAAGAAGAAGAGCAAGCTAACCTATGACAATTATTGACTTTGAACAAAAAAAAATCGAACATCCACAAAGCACTCCTTCTCATAACGAAAGTACTGCCAATACTCAGCCTATTGATCTTGACCAACGAAGACGTGAACAAGCACTGAGGAAAGAGTATGACGATCTTGAGCAACAACGACGCATTTCAACTGCGAATGGTCATCACGTTTTAGATGGAGCAGAACTCAAAAGACGAGTCTCTGCATTTCAAGGCACCAGAGAAACTCCGGTTACATTAGAGCACGTGGCAAAAGAATTGAATGCAATACGAAAGGCAAAAGGAGAAGTTTTAGATAAACTAACAACGAGAACAGCTACAGGACCTGATGGACAAGAACGAAGAGAACATGATGATGAACAATATAAACGAACACAACTGTGGCTACGAAAGAAAGGGTACGTAAAGGCTACCTAGCTATGAATCTTATTGATTTTCAAGAAAGAGGACGACTTATGAGACTGCAAAAAGAATTTCGTTCTGTAACAGAAGAACTTCGACGAACTCGTCTGCAACTTTCTTCACCTCTTAGTGATGTAAAAAGGGAAGAGGTTGAGCAGAGAAGACAAAGCGCCATAGCAGAAAGAGACCGTCTTGAGAGGGCATTTGATTATCGTGAGGTGGAAACAACATCAGATGTAGAAGCGATAAGAGATATAGAAGGAACCAAACAAAAAAGAAGGCTTCTTGCAAAAATGCCATTGGAAGATTTGGGATAATTACTATGCTAAGAGAACAAGAGTATCAACTTACTCCAGAACAAGAAGCATTTCTTGCAAAAGCAAGACGAGCAGCATATGAGGATGAGCTGAGGCCAAATAAAGGTCTCTTTTTACACAAGTCAAGAAAATTCATGAGAGAAGCAGAATCAAATGGTATTGCGGCAATGAATCCACTCCTATTAGGAGTCCATTATGAAATTGCAAGGGAGGCAGCAAAAAGCAGAATGCGAAGAGCTTCATAAGAATGAGAAAAGAAGAGTTTACCACAACGCTAACACAAGCATGTCAACAAGATACATCCTCAGATCCTAACAATTGGACTTCTGAAAATCCAATGTATGGGCAATGTGCTGTTGTTGCTGCAGCCGCTCAAAAAAGGCTAGGCGGAAGACTCCTTCGAGCGTCACTGGAAGGATCAGCTTTTGCTCACATGCGGTCTCACTATATTAATGAGCTTCCAGATGGAGAAAGAGAGGACTTTACTGCTTCACAATTTGGGGATACCTATCCTGATGGTTTAGAATTTTCTCCCAGAAGCAGAAGTTATGTTTTATCTTCTCCTGATACTGCACGTCGTTATAACATTCTCTCTCAACGAATAACTAACGAAAGAAGAAAACAGAGAAATCGCAAAAAGCAGTAACGACTTCTGAGTTCAATCTGGTATAATACCTCTATGATTATTGACGGCAAGACAATCTCAAATTATATTCTTGCAGACCTTTTACATCGTGTTGATGAGCTTGATCAAGATTTTCAGGTTCAACCTCACATGGCAGTTATTCGAGTAGGAGAGGATCCAGCAATTTCTTCATATATTGCACAAAAAGAAAAAATGGCCAAACAAATTGGCGCAGTTGTTTCTGTTTACAATTTTCCAGACTCTGTTAACCAGCAAACACTTAAAGAGTGCATCGCATTTTTACAAGACAAAACAGATGTTCACGGTCTTATCCTTCAACTCCCTGTACCTTCCCATATTGACTATGAAGCACTGATTAAAGAAATTCATCCAAACAAAGATGTTGACGGATTTGTTCCGAATTCCCAATTTATTATCCCTATTGCAAATGCAGTCATGAAAGTTTTGGAAATCCCTATGATAAAAGAGACAGAGAAAACAGGAGAGTCTTTCAATGAATGGCTTGCATCAAAAAAGATTGTTGTCATGGGGAAAGGAAAAACTGGAGGACTACCTGTTATAGAGCTCCTAAAAAAACGTGGAGAAGATGTGACTGTTATTGACTCAAAAACTCCTCACCCATCAGAAATCACACAACAAGCAGATATCATTATCACCGCTGTTGGCAAGCCACATGTCCTTACCTCTGACATGATAAAAAAGGATGCAATTCTTGTTGGGATTGGTCTGAGTAGGACAGAAGAGGGAACATTTGTGGGAGATTACGATGAAGAAGATATAAAGGACAAAGCAGGATGGTATACGCCAATCCCGGGAGGAGTAGGACCAGTGAATGTTGCGTGTCTCATGGAGAATTTAGTCGTTGCTACTGAAAAATCTCTAAAAAATTAATAAATTTAACAATAAAACGTTCATTTTTAAAAGAAAATACATATTTATTTAGAATTCTTCAATTTGCCTATTGACAAAGCTTTGCCATTTTCTCTACTGTAGTAAGGGTTACTTTTTTTGGAAAAACGTAAAAAAATATAAAAAATATCACATTTTCCAAGAAATCTCCTTCATTTTTCTCTCTCTATGAAGAAAAAAACAGAATACGTAAAAGTTTCCTCCTACGAAGGCCGAAAAGGTGAGGTCAATAAAGTTGTTCTCCTCTATTCCGGTGGTCTGGACACATCAGTCATGCTCAAATGGATTCATGAAGAATACAAAGCAGAAGTTATTGCACTAACTATTGATATTGGTCAAATTGCAGATGATTTAGATGTCATCAAGAAAAAAGCACTCAAACTTGGTGCTGTGAAAGCATTTGTTATCGATGCAAAAGATGAATTTGCACAAGAGTATATTGCAAAAGGAATCAAAGCAAATGCCTCTTATCAACAAGAATATCGTCTTGCAACACCTCTTGGAAGACCACTGCTCGCAAAATGGGCAGTCAAAATTGCAGAGCAAGAAGGGGCAGACTGTATTGCACATGGATGCACGGGCAAAGGGAATGACCAGGTGAGAATTGAGGGAACGATTCTTGCTCTCAATCCTGACATGAAAATTATTGCACCAGTACGAGAGTGGAATATGGGAAGAGATGAAGAAATAGACTACGCAAAAAAACACGGTATTCCAGTAAGCCAAACAAAAGATAAGCCATATTCATACGATGACAATATGTGGGGAATCTCAGGAGAAGGGGGAGAAATAGAAAATCCTGCACTCGTTGCTCCACTTGAGAAAATTCTTCAAATCAACAAACTTCCAGAGGAAGCTCCAGACACATCAGAAATTGTTGATCTTGAATTTGTGAAAGGTCTTCCTGTTGCTCTCAATGGACAACAAATGAAACTTGCAGATCTTATTATGAAATTAAACACCATAGGATCAAAGCATGGTGTTGGCACTAATATTCATATTGAAGATAGGGTAGTTGGACTAAAAATTCGTGATATTTTTGAAGCCCCTGCTGCGGAAGTTATTGTTACTGCCCACAAGCAACTGGAAGCATATGTTTCAACACGGGCAGAAAATGAATTCAAATCTCTGATTGATACAAAATGGGCATACTTATGTTACGGAGGATTATGGTACGAGCCTCTCATGGACGATTTGAATGCATATGTTGATAATGTGAATAAGAAGGTGACAGGAAAAGTTACTCTTAAGTTATATAAAGGAAACGTTCATATGATAGCTCTTGAAACTCCTAATACGATTTTTGAAGAAAAACTTGCAACCTTTATGGCAAGCACTGCGTTCAATCAAAATGCTTCAGCTGGGTTTATTGAGCTCTATACACTGCAAATGAGACTAGCACAACGAGCAGAAAGAACGGCATTAGTCAGTATTGGAAAAAGAGAGAATAAAATAAAAATGCTTCCAGATATTAAACGCTTATCAGACCTTAAATACCGACTCTATGCTACGTATAAAACCCATAAATTCTTGAAAGCACATCACATCGAATCAGTTGCAGTGAACAAAGTGTCGCAACCTCATCTCAAACCAAATCTCAAGGACTTATTAGAAGCAAATCGGTTTGACGTCATTATTAATATCCCAACGGGGAAAATAACAACAAACAAGGAAAAAACAGATGGGCAATTCACAAGACAAATGGCGGTCCGGTATAACGCACCACTTATCACATCACCAACAGTTGCACATGAATTTATAGAAAAATTATCAGCATCAAAATAGTTTCCTATGAAACACTCCAATATTACCCGCGTCCTGATGTGTGATCCCCTACACTTTACTGTTGAGTTTATCTATAACCCTTGGATGAAACCTGGAAGTGTTGATAGAAAAAAAGCGAAAGAACAATGGAATAGTTTAAAACAAATTTACGAGAGACTTGGCATTTCAGTTGATGTCATTCCACAAGTAAAAGGATTGCATGATATGGTCTTTGCAACTGATCAAGGAATTGTGAAGGAAAGGGAAGTACTGCTGAGTAATTTTAGACCGGTACAACGACAAGGAGAAAGGGAGCACTATAAAAAATGGTTTAGGGACAAAGGATATGACATAGTAGAATTGCCAAAACATCATTATCTTGAAGGAAATGGTGAGACCTATTTTTGGAATGACACCATTTTTGTTGGAACAGGATATCGTTCAGATCCTGAAATCCCCAAATTTCTTCAGAAAAAATATGATAAGGAAGTGGTGTACTTAAAAATTATGGATCCTGCTTTTTATCATCTGGATGTAGGTTTTTTTCCACTCAACAATGAGACCGTATTTTATTATCCACCTGCATATTCTCCTGGAACTATCCAGGAACTAAAAAAAAGAATTCCCAATTTACTAGAATTGACCAAAGAGGAAGCATTTGGTTTTTCATCCAATAGTGTTGTGACAGACCATCATGTGATTGTCCAAAAAGGTAACCCAACATTTGTAGAACAACTTCATGACTTAGGATATAAAACAGAAGAGGTTGATTTGAGTGAATTTATGAAGTCAGGAGGAGGTGCACATTGCCTGACGAATATTTTAGAGATTAACTGATTCCTAGTGTCCTTCTGCCGTTTATTGTCGCAATTTTAACTAAGTCTTCTATCTCAACGTAACGACATCCAGTAGCGAGTAAAGATAACTCCTGCCACATATCACCATCACAAAACGGAACCATGTAATCACAAATATTATCTGTCCCTAATCCAACCGTTATTCCTGCAGGCACCATTTCATCAATTGGAGTCAACGAATTATGAAAAGGCATCATTGTTTCACTTCTTTTTGTATCAATCCAAGCAATAGGGCAGGCTATCATCATTAAGTTTGCCTTTTTCATTTTTTTATAGAGCATTTCTCTATATTCTTTTGGATGTGCGCCAATAGAAATTCCATGAATAGCAACAACTTTGCCTACCATACCATATTCTATTGTCTTATCTGCTAACATTTCTGTCTCTTTATCATTTGTTGTATTAAACTGATCTACATGCACATGAACCATTTTGTTATATTTTTTGGCTGTTTGTAAAAGGATATCCATATGTTCTGATCCTTTACCATAATCAATTTCATCTCTTTTTGGTAACCCTCCAATAATATCTAAAACTTCAGCACCTCTATCAAACCATTTTCTTGCATCCTTATTGATAACTCCTTTTAAAGTTTGGGTTATATACTTAACTTGGATTTGGTCTTTATAATGCTCCCGTGCTTTTAATGCACCTTTTATTGCTCTGTCTTCTGCAATAGGATCACAATCAATAAAAGACCCTAACGCAGTAACACCTTGTTCTATCAAAACTTCAAACGCAAGTGAGATTCTTCTATAATATTCTTCCTCTGTCGCATTCTCCTTAACGACATCTACTAAATCCCATTTAGCAACAAGGTCGTGTTTTTTATAGACATCTAAGGTATTCGGATTTATTGTAAAAGCCCTATCTGCATGGGCATGACTATTTACCCACCCGCCATTCTTTTTTATTTCTTCTAGTAGTAACTTCTTAAAATTCCAAATGTGCTCAGTAGCAGAAGAGTCGGGGAATGAATTTTTCTTAGATTTTTTTGCTTTACCACTAAAAAATGTAGGATCTTGATGATTTTTCATCTAATTTATTACATAAAGAGTAACAATACACAAAAAATTTGTCAATTAGGATATTGACTATATAGTATTTCTTTTCTAAACTATCAAAAGAATGAAGCACACGAGTATCATTAAAAATGGTCAAACTGTTTTTCCCAAAGAGCCATAAGGGCTCTTTTTTTTAAGCAATGCTACATACGCCTTTTTACGATCCAGAAAAAACATATGAAGAAAATTTTCATGAAGGTCCTTTTGGTGCATTCGCAGATGGGAAAGTCTTTGAGAATGCAGGAGAACCCACCTATGAAATTTTTGGACAGAAAGTATACTTACCTTTTGGTATCCCTGCTTGCCCACTAGTAAATAGTAAATTTATTCAAGCAGCTTTTAATAAAGGGTTTGATATTATTACTCATAAAACAGTTAGATCTGTCAGTAATCCATGTCATCCTTGGCCAAATATTTTGGCAGCTCATCCAAAGGGAGAATATACCCTAGATCAAGCAAATGAAGGAGTTCTGGCTGATCATAGATTCAAGGAACCTTTATCGATAGGAAATTCTTTTGGTAATCCATCCGTTTCTCCTGATATCTGGCAGGAGGATATGAAAAAATCTGTTACATCTGCAAGAAAAGGTCAACTTCTCCTTGCAAGTTTTCAAGGCACACTTGCTATCGATAAAAATGTTGAGAAATATATTCAAGATTTTGTAGTGACAGCAAAATTGGTTAAAGAGACTGGCGTGAAAGCATTGGAGCTGAATTTGAGTTGTCCTAACGAAGGTAAAATGGATTTACTTTGCTTTGACATTGAACGAACAAAGCGTATCGTGGAAAAGGTTAAGAATGAGATTGGGGATACCCCCTTACTCGTAAAATTAGCATATTTCCCACATAAGGAATTGTTGGAAAAATTTGTGAAAGAAGTAGGCCCTTTTTTACATGGGATCGCTGCAATTAATACCATTTCTACAAAATTTATTGATATAAATGGCCAGCAAGCATTTCCAGGTGAAGGTAGATTACGAAGCGGCATAAGTGGAAAAGCAATACTTCATTTTGGATTAGAAATGACAGAGTATTTAAAACGGTATAGAGAAAAAATGAACTTAACTTACTATATTATTGGAATAGGTGGAGTAACTCAACCGAAAGATTATGAAGCATATAAAAAAGCTGGAGCAGATATCGTCATGTCAGCAATGGGTTCTCTCTGGAATCCATATTTAGCTCAAGAAATAAAAGGAAAATATTTATGACATTTCAACAAAAACTCGATGCACTTGTAGCAAAAAATAACTCTCTTCTTTGTGTAGGGCTTGATCCAGATCTGGAAAAAATTCCGAAGCATGTATTACATACTACATCTCCACTATTTGAATTTAATAAAGCAATTATTGATGCAACTTCAGATATTGTTTGTTGTTATAAACCAAACTCTGCTTTTTATGAGGCACATGGAGAAAAGGGGATAGGGGAGTTGCAAAAAACCTGTGACTATATAAAAAGGCATTATCCAGAAATTCCTATTTTGTTGGATTTTAAGAGAGGAGATATTGGTAATACAAATAAAGGCTATGCGACATTTGCTTTTGAATACTTACAGGTAGATGCTGTGACTTTGCATCCATATCAAGGAATTGAAGCATTACAACCATTCTTGGACTATAAAGAAAAAGGGCTTTTTATATTATGTAAAACATCTAATCCTGGATCTGGAGAATTTCAAAATTTACATGTTAATACCACTACTCCAGAACAACTCGTTGGAAAAGCTGCAATCCATGCAAAACAAGAAATGCAAGATACGTTATACGAAAAAGTAGCAACAGTTGTTTCGCGACAATGGAATAAAAATGACAATTGTTTTCTCGTGGTAGGGGCAACATATCCAGATGAACTAAAGCGGGTGAGAGATATCGTAGGTGATATGACGATCCTTGTTCCAGGACTTGGAGCACAAGGTGGGGACATCGAAGCTGTCATGAAAGCAGGACTTACTGCAAAAAAAGCAGGTCTTCTTATTAACTCATCAAGAGAAATAGTATATGCTGGGAATGACAAAGACTTTACCAAAAAAGCAAGAGAAAAAGCAGAAACGTTACGAGATAAAATAAACACATATAGAAATCTATGAAGCTTTTTTCTGGAAGTGCTAACAAGCCCCTTACTGAAGGGGTAGCAAAATCGTTGAACATGCCCCTTTCCCTCATTGATGTCCATATTTTCCCTGATGGCGAAAGACGTATCCGCATTCATGATAGGGTTGTTGATAAAAAAACAGTTATTCTACAAAGTGCGGAAACCCCAGTAGACACCAACTATATGGAACTATTCTTTATTGTCGATGCGCTCAAACGATCAGGGGCAAAGTCTGTCACTGCTGTTGTACCGTATTTCGGTTACCAAAGACAAGATCATGTCTTCAGAGATGGAGAAGCAGTTTCGTTAGAAGTTGTTATCAAACTTTTAGAACATATTGGCGTGGATCGACTTGTCAGTGTTGATATGCATTCTCCAAAAATTCCAAGTCTTTTTCATATCCCAGTTGCACATCTTTCTGCAATATCTCTTTTTGCACAAGAGATACAAAAACAAAAATGGAATACCAAAGATACCATTCTTATTTCCCCTGATAAAGGAGGTTTAGGACGAGTGAAAAAGCTATCTGAGATGCTCAATAATATGGAATACACCGCTGTTGAGAAAAATAGAGATAGAGCATCAGGTGCAATCACTATGGAGACAGTTAAAGAAGGGTCAATTGCTGGCAAGAAGCGAGCCATTATTGTGGATGACATGATATCCTCTGGCAGTACTATCCTCATGTCTGCAACAATGCTGCAAACGCAAGGAATTGAAGAGGTGATTGTCTTTATTACTCATGCAATTTTTTCAATTGATGCTCCGGCAAGACTCCAGAATTCATTTCTCAAAAAAATTTATGCTACTGATTCTGTCGAAATTCCACCGGACAAACAATTTTCCAAACTTGCTATACTATCACTAGCTGACGTGCTTGCTGACGAATTAACTAAACCAACAAAGTCAAATAAATAATATGACGGTACAAGAAAGATTACTACAAATCCTCAAAGAAGTAGGTGCAATTATTACAGATAGTCATATTGTGGGTACATCAGGACGTCACATGAGTGTCTATATTAATAAAGATGCACTCTATCCCCACACAGAATTTGCAAGTGAAGTAGGGGAGATGTTTGCAAAAACATATAAAGATGACACTATTGAAGCAGTTGTCTCTCCAGCACTTGGGGGGATAGTCCTTTCTCAATGGACTGCATATCACTTGTCAAAACTAACAGGAAAAGAAGTCCTAGGGCTTTATACTGAAAAGGATGAAAATAAAAATCAGATTTTCAAAAGAGGCTATGACAAGTTAATACAAGGGAAGCGGGTACTGGTCGTAGAGGATATCACAAATACCGGTGGCTCTGTCATAAAAGTTATTGAAAGTGTGAAAAAAGCAGGAGGTACTATAGTCGCTGTAGGAGTCATGGTCAATAGAGACCCAAAGAGTATTACATCTGAGTTTGTTGGAGCACCATTTTCCTCATTAGCAGTGGTACAAGCAGAAGCATGGGATGAGAAAGATTGTCAGCTATGCAAACAAAACATTCCCATTAACACAACAGTAGGCCACGGAAAAGAATTCTTAGAAAAACATCATAAATAACTCATTTTTGGGCAAAATGAATAGTTATTCCCTCTATTTTTGTTTATTTTAACTGTTTCATGAAGTTTTCATGATTTTTCTATTGACGAACAATAACCATTTCACTATAATTAAACTCCAGAGGCCTATGAAAATCTCTGGATTTTTTTTAAGCAAAATTTCCCCAATAATCTCTCTTTCTATTGTTCTCCTTAGAACATTTATGAAGCATCTAACAATTATTACCGTCGTTTTATCGACCCAACAAGAAGCAGCACCAGCTGCTTTTTTTTATGGATTATAGCAGACTATGAACGAACGAGTTTCTCTCCCAACTCCAAGAATACAAGAGCAAGTTTCTCTTAACGCTCGTATTAATTACAAAGCCGAAAGGCCAAACCCTATCACTTCTATTCCACTATTTGCACAGGAACGCCGGTATCAAGAAGCTGCGCGGTCAGTAATTGAGACAAGTCAACAAGATGTCACTATTTACCAACCATACATACACATCGTGGAAGGGAAGGAACCCGAACTTGGTGGAGAAAAACCCCACCGTGATATTGCATCTCGATATGCATCCGTCAAGGTAGGGGAGAAAGAAACGTGGTTTGAAATAACGGGACAACAAGATAGATCTCAAGTTACCAGTGTAGATTTTATTACTGCTGATCCTTTGCAAATTATCTTAGGAGACAAAAATAACAAAGACGTACAAAAATTGCATGGTTATACTGATGAACCACATGCTGACAAAGCAATAATACGATTTGTTGGGATCCATGAAATTCCTTTGTATACAGGTGTTGAAAGGACAGTTGATCCGGCAGAGATACAACAAGCTGCCATCTCTCTCACTCAACAGTTACTGACAAAAGAAGGTCAACCTACACAAGTGCCAACAGTAGAAGACATTGGAGAATTTGTCGAAAGACAACAACAGTTTGAGCATCTCATAACAGCCTCTAATGGTGTTGAGATCGGAAAGCCTCAACATATGGAAGTGATGCTTGATAATTCCCACGCGAGATTGCTCTATCTCTATCCAACCATTTCTCCAGACGGAGAACAGGCAACTATTATTTCAAATAAAGAATTACATGCTTCAGAAGAATTGGCAGAAGGAGAAGAGAGAACAGTTATTGGTCGAATGGATTTTTATTGTAGCTGTCAAAAACATGGAGAGAGGGCACAAGGGCATGGGTGTGGACGAGAGCTGCTTGGTGCACTTAAGGCTGTTATTAGTCCAGAAGACAGCACACCTAAGAATGATAAGACAATTATTGTAGCTTGGGGAGGTGTTGATGATTTGGGTAATGGATCCGTTCTTCACAGTCTGAAAACCCCAAATTCAGAAAAATTAGGATTACTTTCAATACCAGATACACAAGCAGACACAGGAAAACCAACATACCTGAGACGGAGTCGAGAAGTTTTTAGTAGAGTACCACTTGTTGAGCGTCGCAATTTTGATAGTATGGCAGCAGTGATGTTTGCTGGTGTAGAGCTTTCTGGAGCCATAAGGCTCGATTTCTTCACCACGAATAAAGAGAAAAAAGAAGCAGTTATAGGCACACGAGATGAAATGTTCCTTAACGGTAGCCGATACGTTGAAATAGATGCAAACGAACAAGCTCATCTTGCCGTTCCCCCAGAGGTACGGGCTCGAGACTTGGCAGACCGACACCCAACAAGAAGAGGGGCCATTCCAGCATAGTCTTGTTTTTTTCTCTGATCTCCTCATATAATCAATTTATCTATGTCTCTTCTGACTCATGATGCAATCCTCAAAGAGCTGGAAAAAGGTACCATAAAAGTTGAACCTCAACTGGATCCAGGACAAATTAAAGAAGCATCTATTGATTTAACACTCGGAAATGTTTTTCGAGTATTCAAAACAGTAACCGATCCTATCCCACTTACCGAAGGAACAGACTATAAAGAATACACTGATGAAGTAATCAAAGATATGTTCCTTATTCACCCGCAAGAAACAGTGTTAGGAGTAACCCTTGAAAAAATTACCTTACCTTCAGACATCTCTGCATGGATCGAAGGAAGAAGTAGGTTTGCACGAATGGGCCTTCTTATTCATATCTCAGCCGGCCTTATTCAGCCAGGAATCTCTAATCATCAAGTTCTTGAAATTACCAATCTTGGACCAAATACGCTAGAACTTCATGCTGGAGAAAAAATCTGCCAGCTTGTTTTTCAGAGAACAGAGGGACAGGCTGTTTACCAAGGCAAATTCCAAGGACAAGATAGACCCTGAATCGCAGAACAACTTTCTTGCTTTTCTTATCTTTCTTCCCGTATACTCTTAGTATGTCTCATCCGCTGACACTTAATGATATTGGCAAAGAATATCAGAATTTTATCCACGTACAAGACTATGCAAAAAAACCAGTTATTGAGGGCGTAAAAATAACAGAAATTAGGAATTTTGTGGGAGAGGATGGAGATTTCTCAGAAGTTTTGAGACTCACTCCGGAAGGCATGGCAGAAGGGTTTGAGGACTTTAAGGTAAGACAAATTAACAGATCTCTTGTGATGCCAGGAACGGTAAAAGCATGGCACTTTCACCTCAATCAAGTTGAAGCACAGACTGTGTTACCATCTGATAAATTACTCATTGGTTTGTGGGATTTGAGAGAGAACTCTCCAACGAAAGATACTACCATGAGACTCGTCTTTGGAGGAGGGAAGTCCTATATGGTATTTATTCCAAAAGGTGTTGCTCATGGCTATATGAATTTATCCCAACATCCAGCAACAGTTTTCTACTTTGTCTCAGAACAATTTAATATAGAGGATCCAGACGAGCTGAGACTACCATGGGATGCTCTTGGAAAAGACTTCTGGGAAGTAACCAGAGAATAGTACTTCTTGATCCTCACAATAGTTATGGTACAATGCCCGCATGAGTCAACCTCAAAATAGAGAAAGGTTTCCTTGTCTATCACTTATTATTGCACCAGAAGGGCAAGACCCAAAGATAATGTGTCGACGTACTGGAATTTCTGGGGAAAATACATCTGATCCTCGCATGCTTGAAGCATGTCCGTTTAATCAACAACGATCAATTCCACAAGTAACTGACTGCACAGACGTTAAGGTGAAATTTTTATAAGCTCTTTACACTCTAAAGTAGACTCTTTATACTAAAAGTAATGAAGCAATTAGGTAATCTCCAAACGCCAATTATTACTATTATTATTGCATTAGTTCTTTTTTTTAGTTTCACACGAATATTTGGACCAATTCCATTTGCAGTCAATTCTGTCCAGACAACAAAGACCAATACTTTCCATGTGCAGGGGACAGGGAAAGTATCTGCTGCTCCAGATAGTGCAACTCTTAGCTTTGGTGTTACGAAATCAGCAAGTACTATTGCAGATGCACAAAATCAAACAAACACACTCATCGCTGCTATCACAAACGCACTCAACAAGGAGGGGATAGACAGCAAAAATATCAAAACAACTTCCTATACGGTAAATCCAAACTATGATTTTGCTAGTGGAAGTCAGAGAATTACGGGCTATACAGTGAGCCAGACTATTGAACTCACTATTCCACAACTTGAAAAAGTAAACAAAATTTTGGATGTCCTTACAGCAAATGGTGCAAATATCGTTAATCAGGTTGCCTTTACGTTTAGTGATACAAAGAAAAAAGATCTTGAAAATCAAGCACGACAACTAGCAGTTAGTGAGGCAAAGCAAAAAGCACAAGGACTTGCATCCGCAGCTGGTATTCGTTTAGGACGAGTTATTGATGTGACAGAAGCAGCAAACCAAGAGCTACGACCTATTATGCCAATGATTGCGCAGAAAACTGACTTTGCAGCAGGGGGGACGCCGTCACAAGTTACTCCAGGAGAAAATAGTATTTCACTCACCGTTACTATTTCTTACGAAACATACTAAGAGAGGTTGCTCTCTGATCATTAAAAAATTGGAAGATAGACATCGATACAGCCACCAAGAACATTTTCATCACTCTTGGGGAATCGAGAAACTAAATAATGAGACTGAGGTTTATCATTCTTTTCCATAATATTTGACGTGATAATTTTCCCACCCCTTTGCTTGATAAGAAGTTCCATGCCTTGCATACCATCACCATGTGTTTCAATTGTATCATGCCCCCATCCATGGATTCCTGCTGAGAAAGGATTTTCGCCTAAAAGTCTTTCGTCAACAACAAAACCATCTCCCGTATCCACAAATCGGATTCTCACATATTTAGCAACCTGTTGTGCAGTCTTAACTTCTTCTCCTCTATAATCAACAATGTCCATAGAACCAACAATGCTCATTGTCGAATCGTCATACTGAGGCTGTAATCTTTTTCTTTTATCTGCTTTATGTGCATTCTGTAAAACATTATATGCCATTCGCTTTATTTCCGTATCATCCCAATAAAGATATATGTATCTTCCAGCATCTGGAATAGTAGTGAAAATAGAATTAAACATTGCCGTTCTATCTGCCTCAAAGGCTGCTGAAAAATATCGCTGTACGTGATCAAGTGTGTATTTTCCATACTTCAGACCTTCCAGCAGAGTCCTACTAAAGATCCCCATATATTCGAAGCATTGCTGCCAGAGATAAGCAACTGACTTAGCTTTTTCTATGTCCGCTACTGTACTTCGTCTTGATTGAAGTTGGACACGGGCAGACAAACTGGCAACAGGAGTTGATAAATCGTGGCGAAGTCCAGGCAACATCGAAACAAGTAAAGCTAATCCTTCAGCTGTATTCATACGACTTTTCACATGTTGCGCATTACTGTTAAATTTAGCTGATGATACACCGCCTGGGATAGAAAGAGCTTGCAGAGCACCAATATGCCACTTTGCTGCCTCAAGCGCTATATCATGAAGTTCTGACACTTGATCGCTGGAAAGAGGTTGATTTACTTTAGCCTGCTCTTGCATTCTTTCCAGTTTGGCTACACGTGATTTTTTTTCACCATCTGTAAGCGGACTTTGTTGAGTCTGGGCTATTAGACTAGCAACGTCAACAAAATTTTTAGATACGGAAGAAGTAATTTTTCCTTCTCGCATATCTACAGCAGTACCAATTGTCCTCAAGTCTTCTATAAGATTGACTATCTGCCCTGTGGCTTGTCCCTGAAGAGCTATTGTGTTATGTGCCATATTTTTATCAGCATCTTTGAAGTTATAAGCAACGCGAGCAATTGCATTTACTGAATCCGCTGTAACAGAGACTAATTCTAAATCTCTTCTTTGTATATCTGATAAGTTAGAAATCGTTGGAGCAACAGCCACAGGGAAATCAATTCCTCTTTTTTGCTGTCTTTCAGGTAAATTCACTTTAATCCCTTGCAATTCACGTGGATCTAACATGTCCTATATTATACTATAGCAATTAATAATTGCAATAGTAATTGTGGGTAAAATTAGACAAAACAGATTCACTATTTGAAAGATTATAAATTTTTAAGAAGAGAATATATGGTCCTATACTTATTTTTTCAGAATCTATTTTTCTAGGTCTTTATTGCATGCACGAAAGTGCTTTTCAAATAACATGAACGTACTTATCCATAAAGCAAAAAGCCTGCCCAGATAGGCTGATTTATTCAGCATCATCCTTGTTCCCACTGTGGAATTGCTGATGAACATTCTTCAGTTGTTTGTTTGTAATATGGGTATAAATTTGAGTTGTCGCAATATTTTTATGTCCAAGCATTTCCTGAACAGACCGAAGATCTGCCCCATTTGTCAGTAAATCTGTAGCAAAAGAATGTCTTAACGTATGGACCGTTGCATCAACAGGAATTCGAGCAATCTTAACGTATTTTTTCATCATTCGCTCAACAGAGCGGGGAGTAAGTCGCATTTTTTCTCCTCCATTATCTTCATTAATTGAACCAGAGTATCTGATAAACAACGGTTTATACGGGTCTTTTCGCTCTGCCAAGTATCTTCCAATCCACTCAGCAGCCCTATCTGAAATAAAGACAACTCGAGCTCGTCCTCCTTTCCCAATCACACCAAATTCACGCCTCTCAAGATTGACTTGCTGATGATTTAACTTGCAAAGCTCAGATACGCGAAGGCCAGTAGAGAAGAGGAGTTCTAAAATAGCTCTATCCCGAATGCCTTCTTCTTTGGAAGTATCAACAGAGGTGACCAGTCTATCTATTTGCTCTCGTTCCAGGAACTTTAAGCTTCTTGATTCCACTTTAGGTAAGTCAATTTTTGTCGGCTCCAATGTTTTTATATCATTTTTAATTAAGAATTTTAAAAAGGACCTGAGTGCAATAACATAATAGTTTTGTGTCACACGTTTTATCGTCATGCCATGCACATCTATTTTTGAAGCTAAAAAAACTCTAAATCGCCGTACAGTTGCTAAATCCAAATCTTCAATATTCCTGTGGGACTGCGTCGTGCTGTACCATTCACCAAACGTTTCTAAGTAATGACGATAATCCCGAATGGTTAACTTGCTACAATTTCGTTCAACAGAGAGATAATCCAAAAAATCATTTATCTTAGCAAAAAGAGCAGGGGAGATATTATTCATAGGGGAAGGCTGTTCTAAATGAACCTGTTCTTCTGATAAATTTTGAGTAGGTTGGGCAGATTGATCAGACATAGACAGTGAAACGTATAAAAAGAGACTTGTGTCGTACAAACTTCTCCTATTACCATTTTGCGACGCGGAAGGGAAGATGTCAAGACTAGCCATGCATGACTAGTCTGTTAGAGCGCCGAAGCTGTTCATTCACACTGGCTTTACATTCTTGCACTTCTTTAGGATCCCTCGCTGTACAGATCAAATTCACCAACGTCGGATCTCCTTTTCCCCACGTTGTAACTTGAGATAAAGCACGACAGGGTGGTCTCAGATCAGTTGGATCACGGTATTCCTCTGTTCCATCATCACGTATCGTCGGCGTAGGTACTTTCTCAACGCTACAAATCAATTCTCCAGGAGTGGTACTATTTCTTTGGTACGGACATCTACCTATTGCTTGGTCTGCATTATCTACTAGCATTATTGTGCACAGGATATACTGATCATATAGATTTGTCAATAAAATGAATGCTACAATGCTACTATGTCAGACCTCACTCTTCGAAAAGCTATAGAAGAAGTCCAAAGGGTAGGGGAGAAGCATGGATTTTCCATAGCTATTGTAGGAGGTGCTTTTGTTAGAAATATATCAAATGGAGTAAAAATACAAAGTATTGATTCAAAACATAACGCAATATATCTTTCTAGTACAGCAAATCCAGGCATAAAAAGAGAAGAGGATGCGAGAACAACAATCGACATTGACGCTATTGCCTTTTCAAAAGAGGAAAATCCATTTCATCCCACAATAAAAGAAAAGTTTGAACAGTTACTTAAAGAATTACGAACTCTAGAACAATCTGATAAGAGCTTTCCAACAATTTCCATTGAGCCTGTTTTTTATCATCCAATCTGGAAGAAACCAAATACACTTTTCCAATTTGTCTCATCAGTTGAAAAATTCCCTCATCAGCCAAAGCATTTCATTTTTAGGCTTGGCTCTATCAAACAATCCGTAGAGGAAGATTCACTGCAAGTATGGACCTATGTCTTTTTAGATACTAAAGAACAACTCACATCTTTACTGCCTCAAGCTCTTCAACTGAGATATGCTATCAGAGGATTTTCAATCAAGCCAAAAGATAAAGAAAAAATCTGGGGAAAATATTCTCCCTTTGCACAATTTGTGAAAGACTTTCAAGAGAAAACAAATGGTAAATATGATCGTCTTTTTGGAGAATGGAAGCTTTTTGAAGAACAAGTACAATCTACACAAAATCCCTCTACAAAAATAAAAAGAGAACTCTGGAATCTCTACTGGGGTACTATCGGTACCTATCTGGCCCATGGTACAGGACTTATTGGTAAGCTCCTTCTTCCTCTTGGGAATACTTTCTTTGCAGGAAAATAAGTTTTAATATCGATTAGAAGAATTTAAGAGAGACGTCTAGTTAATCGAGAAAATCCATAACCTACAGCTGACAACACCGTTCCCGCTACTCCCATAGCAACAGCCACCCTTGGGTCAATACTTTCACCTGCACCAATTGATTTAGCAACATATAAGACATCGCCTACTCCTGTAAGGATTCCTATGCCACCCAAGACATTTTTCCCACCTTCGGCAATTCGTGCACCAACTCGTCTCACGTTAATTCGTGGACCTTGAGTCATATCAGGAAATCTATATCTTGGATCTATATTCGGATTAACAATTCCCATAATTAGATTTGTATTTTATAACAATAACCATAGACTGTCAACCTATAGGACTATATTAGAGAGCAGGGAAGGGTTGACAAAAAAGGGGAGAGCTGACACGCTATAGACATGAATGACTCTCCTCTTGATCAAGAAAAACTCCAAAAAACGCTTGAATATATAGATGATTACTGGGAAAAAATTATTTTAATGCCCAAAAAGCACACAGTTCATAAGCATGTTGTAGACAGTGTTCGCATGCTCATCGGCCAAACAAGAACTAGTGAATATAACATTATTGAAGTACCATATCCTGCAGTTGTTCCAAATGATAGTAAATACCGATATATTTTCTATTGGGATACTTACTTTATCTTTCGAGGTCTTCTTGAAACAAAATACGAATGGGTAATCCCTTCGATGGTAGAAAATTTTGTCTATCTTTTTAAGAGACATCACATCATTCCCAATTTTTCACACCCCGAAAGCCTTGGACGCTCACAGCCCCCATTTTTATCTTCAATGATTCTTGATGCATATGCAGTCCTTGAACGAGAAACAAAATTAACACACAAACTCAAGCAGCTGCTTCATGGCAAAAAACGTTGGCTTCGTTCACATATTGAAATTGCTCAACAGGAATATGAAGATGTGTGGTTGAGCCCTGTTAGCTTTAGCCCAACAGATTATAACCATCTTGTGCCTGAATATCAGTTGAATAGGTACGGTAATCGAGATATTGGGTATCCACAGCCATCTGAACAAGAATCAGGATGGGATATGACCAGTAGATTTTACAATCGCTGCAACGAATTCTTAGCTGTTGATTTAAATACCTTTCTTTATAAATACGAAATCGATTTTGCTCAGGCAGCAAAAATCCTTGGAAATAAGACAGAAGAAGATCATTGGCTTCGCGTCGCAGAATCTAGAAAACAACGCATGCAGCTTTTCTGGAACGAAGAAAAAGGCTTTTTCTATGACTATGATTATGTTCATAAAGAACAATCTGAATTTGAGTCTCTGGCAGGATTTGTTCCAATGTGGGCTGGACTTGCAACACCACAGCAAGCAGAAAAAATGGTGCAAAAACTTCCGGAATTTGAATCTGAGTATGGCCTTTTTATTACCCGTGAACAGTCTCTTCCACCAATCCTTGATCTTTCTATATTCCCAAATCCCTTCCAATATACCATGGAATCAATCGTAAAACCAAAACAATGGGACTATCCAAATATCTGGCCACCGCTTGAGTATCTGACGGTTATTGGTCTTTTGAAGTACGGATATATTGACGATGCCAAACGCATTATGACAAAGTCTCTGAATGCTCATATACACGCTTTTGAAAAGCATCAAGGACTTTTGGAAAAGCTAGATGGGTTGACTGGTGACATGCCGCCAACATATTGGTATCCGACACAGGTAGGATTTGGATGGACTAATGCAATTTTCCACCGTTACGCACAAATTTTGCACCATTTAGCTTCAAAACCCCTAGAATCGTCTAGGACGCATTTTTCTCCTCAGACCTTACTGTTCACTCATTAAAAATTAATTAATAACAAGAAAAAATATCTTCTTGTTAAGAGTTTTGATATTACTGGAAATATTTTTATTACTAAAGTTATTAAATTTTAAAAAACCCACTGATGTACAACATAAAAAAACTGTTCATGCAGATAGTTCATAGACACGTTTTTTTAAGATGCCACTACGCTAGTTATATCACCATCATTTATCCATATCTCAGATAGATCATCTTACCCCAGGAGCCCTAAGAGAGAGGCCCTAAAATGCCCTAGGACACGTTTTTGAGAGAGAAAGGTAAATATACATCTTTTTATCTCATCATTCATTATATTGCCAATGAAACGTCGGGAAATATTTAAGTCCTGTAGTAGGGGATTGGAGCTGTTTTGAGGCTTCTTTCAAAGGGTAGGCTAATTACGCTATCTAGAATGAAGGTGATAGTAAAAATGTGCGTAATTACAGGGAAAAAACTCCTTAAGAAAACAGCTCCTCCCCAGACACCCAGCCTCAGTCGCGTCGTAAAAGTATTCTTGTGCGACGCCATGCAAGAAGCCTCCCTAGGCCTTGAAAGAGGTCTTTTTTAACAACAGAGACGATTAGTCAAAACAATGGGTCTGTGTTTTTTTATTTCCTTTAGGAAGAGTGGACCACTTCTCCGGGAACCATACATATAAAGCAACAGCATTGCATTTCTCCTTAACCAAAGTATGAGGTCAAAAACATATTTCAGCATACGAAGGGCCAAGAGGCCCCTCCCCATATCTTAAGACGAGGTTAGCAGTTGTCTCCCAACCGCGCTAGAATTAGCTTTAAATAGCCTCAATCCTTACATAACGTTCGTATTTTTTTCAAAATATTTGCGTGTTTCTATCTTGAATGGAGCGTGAATGTAAGAGATATGTAAGACATATTCTCTATCTTGTTTTGAGCACAACAATATAGCGTTGCTCTGCCTTATGCTTATGGTAAAGAACACTTTACATTTTTTGAGGAAGCTGAGAGCTTCTTTCAAGTCCGTGAAAAGTAGACCTGAAAAGTCCGTGAAAATCAACCTAGATATCCACATTTTAGTCCTATAATTTCAAGATATACCCTATAATTTTATATCCTATAATTTTTGTTGTCTTTATCAAACTATATCATTTAGCCTCGATTTCCCGAACACCCCCTCTCCTCTTCCCTAGTCAGGTCTAAACACCCTTTTTTTATTTTTTGAAGCTAATTCAAAGCTAAAGTTTGTGAGAAAATACTGAGTTTTTGAAGCTAAATTTTAGAATCCACATTTTGAGCAGACATAACTAATCTTCCTTCCAAATTCTTAACCAGCTTCAAAACGATGACACCTAGATGAGATTCAACCAGTAATAAATAATTAATCTTGACTCCGTAAATACAAGAAGTTATTATAGCTGTATGAACAAAGCTATATTAGAAGATATAAAACTAAAAACGTTACCAATTTTAAAACGGGCGGAAGTAAAAAAAGCAGCACTATTTGGTTCTTATGTACGAGGAGATAATACACAAGATAGTGATATTGATATTCTTGTTGAATTACCAGATAATGCAACCTTATTTGAACTTGGAGGTTTAAAACTTACTCTTGAGGAAAAATTACAAAAAAGAGTTGATGTTGTAACTTATAAAAGTATTTCACCAATTATTAAAGAGTCCATTTTAAGTAATCAATATCCACTTATATGACAAAAACACCTCTGTTGTATATTTCTCATATTTTTGATGCAATCAACTCAATTCAAACTCAGATAAGAGGAATTACAAAAGAACAATTTGAAAATTCAGAATTATTGCAAGGATTTGTTGAAAGAAAACTTGAAATTATTGGTGAAGCGACAAAACGAATTCCAGATGGCTTTAAACAAAAATATCCAAATATTCCTTGGAAAGATATGGCAGGAATGAGAGATATACTGATTCATCAGTATACTGAAGTTGATGGAGATATTGTATGGAGGACAATAACACAAAAACTTGATCCTCTAAAAGGAAATATAGAACCGATATTTAAAGAAATCTCTAAGTAATATTAATTATTCTAAATTCCCCTTCTCTACTGCCAGGAAGAAAACCAAATAAGAATAAAGAGAGCAACAATTGCAACCCATACATACTCAGCAACAACATTTCTAAAAAGCCTTTTATCAAGCCAGACATGAACCAGTCCTGCGAGAATATAGAAGATAGCAGCCATAAAGAGAGCAAATACTGTTGGTGGTGTTGGCCAAAACCATAAAACTGCAGCTATTTCTGTGATACATAACGTGAGAATACCATTCCATGTAAGGTCTTTCCCTATTCCCTTCTCTAGTGTATATGTCCAGATAGAATGGAGGGTAAAAAGAAAGGTAAAAAGCCCAAAGAGTGCAATTGTTGGGAAGAATGAGAGTCGAAAAGAAAAAATTGTATTACTTAAGAAGAAGTACGCAATAAGGGTAATCACAAAGGTGACAATTCTTGCGCTATTTAACAATGCAATCGTTCTGACAGAGGCAACAACAAAAATATTCTCCGACAGAAAAACAGAATAGAGTCCTACAGCATATAACGATGTTAAGAGAACACGACTGAGCAGTCGTGATGGTGTCAGAAAATAAAATAGACCGAATGCCAAACTACATAAAAATGGCAAGATAAATGGTTGTACAGAAAAATTATCTTGCAAATCTTCATAAAGAGCTCCCAAAAGGAAAACGTCTGTTAAAACAGCTAAAAATCCTGCAACAGCAACACCGTAGCCACTAAATAAATATTCTGAAGTGAAAAGTCCTAACGAAAGAATAAAAACAGCCAATACAAATTTCTGTCGCTTACTAAACATGAGAAATGGAGAATCATCTTCTTTTTTTTTGTTGGATACTCGTTTTCCTTGCAAATGAGGAGGCAATAGTTTTGTAAAAAAGTTTGTAGCCATGATTTTAAAGGTCTCAAATGAGTCAAAGAAAACCACTTGTCTGTTTGACTCCCGTAATCCTTTACCCTAAATTCGTGTAGGTTTTTTGTACATCATCTAAATCTTCAAGTCTTTCAAGAAGGTTCATTACTTTTTCAGCCACATCATCAGATGCCTCAACAGTAATCGTTGGTTTCCAAATCAATTCCATTTCCTTGACACTAATTCCCTTTTGTGTCAACCCATCTCTCACTTTTGCTAAGTCCTGAGGATTTGTGTAAATAAATGCTTCCCCATCAGCATCTTCAACATCCTCTGCTCCTGCATCTGCTGCTTCAAGAAAAATATCATCAAGACTCTTCCCGTTTTTATCAACAACAATTTGTCCCATTTGTTTGAATTGATAACTCACTGATCCTGGCTGCCCCATATTCCCTCCATTTTTATTAAAAATATTTGAAATTTCTGAGGTTGTTCTATT
>CAYYSJ010000004.1:0-130100 GCA_964474445.1 uncultured Gammaproteobacteria bacterium | reverse complement strand
CTACGCTATGGCACTGGGACATTTTATTAAAAATGGTTTAGAAATTTCAAAGTAGCAGTAATCAGCAATTCCAACCTCAAAGTTCGAAGTTTGACAGCTAGAGCCTGCAAAGTCACATACAGTGTCCACAAAATGTAAGTTGAAAACTAAAAAAAGCTTCCAAACCGTTTCAAAACGGGCGCTTTTTAATAGGTTTTATATAACTTAATGGTGAAATAAGGTGACTTATTTACCGCTGCTTATTATTCGTAATGCAGGTAATAATTTTTGAGTTATTAAAGAATCCGCATTTCTGCCTCTACGAAATTCATTATAACTAACTAAGCCCATTGTTTCATCTGGAACAAAAACCATGGTTTTTCTTATATCTTTTGAATCGATTTGCTGTCCAGAAATTCTAGGTAAGTATACTTCTAATACTGTTTCAAATTCTCCAGTTGTTAGACTTTTTTTACGCAAAATTATATCTGTTTCTGTTGGTCCTTTTGTATTAAATCTTTGTCGCAAGGTAACACCTGGAACATATCCTAGTCCAGCATTAAGAAGTAACTGTAAACTTGTAGGCATTTTTTCTCCCAGATCATAAGATACTTCAGATACTGTATCATCTAGTGATAATCTACGCCTTATTCTTTTTAATAAAGATCTATCAAGCTCTACCCTCTCCCCGTCCCTTGAAAGTATTCTTCCTGCAAGAGTCCTAATGTTAGTTATTTGGACACGATTTCTTTGTTCCTCCGACTCAGATTCTGATTCATTCCGATCGATAAATGGACCTCTCATATAGTATATATTACTATTATGAGCTTATCACATGTTTATAATGTAGTCAAAGCCTATATATTTAAGGCAGCAAAGCAATTTAAAATTTAGGAAATTACTAACTCGTCACTCATTGACTCAAATTTTGATATTTTTCTATATCAACCCCTACCCAACCGAAATGAGAATTGAACCTGCTATAATCTATTTATGACCTCTCATGATAGTGAAACTCCTGCCAAAGGCCAACAAGTAATAACTGTATGTGCGTTTATTCATAATAATTTTAACAGCGTAGAAAAAGTATTTTTACCTAAGCGAGCGACAACAAAAAAGTTTTTACCTGGAGTGTATGAATTACCAGGTGGACATATAGACTTTGGAGAAGATTTAGTAACAGGACTACAAAGAGAGGTTAAGGAAGAATTTCATATAAACATTTCTGTTGGAGATCCTTTTGCTGCTTTTACGTACAACAATCCTATTAAAGGATCTCATTCTGTAGAAATTATTTATTTTGCAAAATTTGTTGATTCCTTAGAAAACATTACTCTCTCCCCTGACGATCATTCCGAATTTGATTGGTTTCGAGAAGAAGACATAGTAACCAAAGTTATTAATAAGAATAAAAACAGCGATGATCCAGAAATTAATGCGCTATTAAAAGGCTTTCAACTTCTCAAAAATTCACCTCTTCATTTTGAGTAACGACAGTCAAATTAAAGTAATACGTTCCTACAAAGCTACACAGGGCCTGCTAAGATAGTTGATCTTCATTGATTGACAAAATACAGGATAACTAGATATTCTAGTATTGGAGATGAAAAAAGTATTTTTGCCAATTATAGTCCTTACCTTATTACTAGCAACAGCAACTATTATTCACGCTCAAACCACTTCTCCTTCTGTTTCCACTTCCCCATCAATCTCATCATCAGGGACAACGGGCACAAATGTCCAAAGCGATTTTGGTAAAGACCTTCAAGACGGCGAACAAGCAATAGCTAATGACAAAGAGGCAAAACAAAATCAGAAAGATGAAAAGGATAGTGAAAATGTTGGGATAGATGAGCAAGGCGAAGTGCAAAATCAGCAAGGAAATATTGATGAGCAGGATTTGAATGAATCAGAGGATAACGTTAATCAAGAAGGAGACAATAGGGTTGGCAGCATGCAAGAGAAAAGCAACGCTGATGGCGAAAAGAAAGATGACACAAACTCAGGAACAAGCAGTAGTGCTCCAACTGGCACACAGCAAAATACTAATAATACTCAAGAAGACAAAAATACTAATCGATAACCTATGCCAGGTACAACACCAAATACATTACCCCCAACAGAACCAGTGGCTCCTGTACAAAATCCAGTGCCAACTCCTGAAATACCGCAGTCATCATCCAAATTCATGTGGTATATTCTTGGCGGTTTTGTAACACTTATACTCCTTCTTGGAGTTTTGTATGTTGCTGCACACAAAACTAGTAACACTTCTATGCAATCAACGACACAGCTAAAACCAACACTAGCAAGAAGTAAACCTATGGGGATAGTGACTAATGTCATTACTGCTTCCTCGCTGGATGCTACTGGTAATGCAACAATTTCTGCAAACACTTTTATACCAACACAGAAAACAGTCTATCTTGTTTTGATAGTAAATAACCCAAAAGTGGGGACTAAATTTGAATATATTAGGTATTTGGATAATAAACTTCTGGATAGCGGAGCACTCAAAGTAACCAGACCAAATCTTACTAATTCAAGCTTTGCTTGGACACTCAAACCAGGAGCAATTCATTCTAAAGGCACCTATAGAGTAAGAGTTTATACAAATGGTGTATTTGAAAAGGAAATCTCCTATACTGTTTCTTAAAACTTCCTCGTAAAGAGTTGTAGTAATACGTTCCCGCAAAGTTACATAGGGTCTGTATAACCAAATCAGTTAAAATACTTGAAGTCCCAACTAACATTAGTGTGACAACTCACAGACCCTATACATTAACCTTTGCTCTTAATAAGACACAAGTGAAGTAATACCCTGACCATTCACACTTGCTATAGGTTGATTTAAAAACTCAGTTTTACTATAATTCCCCTCTAGCTATTAGTTTTACCTACGTTCTATATATGCTGTTAAGTGAAAATGGTCCAAGGAAATTAAGAATCGCTCAGCTAGTGCAGATAGCTGAGACTGTTCCCCCACAAAAATATGGAGGCACAGAAAGAGTTGTCTCCGCACTCACTGAGGAATTAGTTGCACGGGGACATGAAGTAACTCTTTTCGCAGCAGGTGGTTCAAAAACATCTGCAAATCTCGTATCTGTTACTCCCTATCCAATTCGGGAGCCCCGAGACGAGAGAACAGTTTTGAATATGGAAAATATTTCTCGTGCATATGGACAGCAAGACAGATTTGATGTTATCCACGACCATGCAATAGATGTAAGCCTCCCTATTGCACATGGGTCAGATACGCCTGTTGTTGCAACTCTTCATACTCTTGTTACTCAGGAGCGAGCAAACATGTATGAGGAATTTAGTAATCCAACATATGTACCAATCTCACAAGCACAGGTTGCAGACTATCCGAGCATAACAACACCCCCTATTTATAATGGTCTTGATTTAGAAAAATTTCCTTTTGGAGAAAAACCCGACCCACAAGAATACCTTCTCTTTGTTGGAAGAATTGACCCGAAAAAAGGAGTCGATACTGCCATAGAAGTTGCTAAAAGAGCAGGAATACCGCTCGTCATTGCTGCAAAGCTAGATGAGTTGCCTCATACACAAGCGTACTTTAAAGAATATATTGAGCCTGAATTAGATGGTACTCAAACTCGATGGGTAGGAGAAGTAAATGAAGAGGAGCGTAATATGCTCATGAAGGGAGCAAAGGCAGTGATTCACCCTAATACATGGAATGAGCCTTTTGGATTAGTTTTAATTGAAGCAATGGCCTGTGGAGCCCCTGTTATCGCAAGAAATAGAGGATCAATTCCTGAAATAATCAAAAACGGTGAAACTGGATATGTTGTTGATACAGTAGATGAAATGGTTGAAGCAGTAAAAAAAATTGATGCAATTGATAGAAAACGATGCAGAGAACATGCTATTACCAACTTCAATGCAAGCCGGATGGCAGATCAATATGAACAACTCTACTACGAGCTGGTTGAGCAAAACGAACTCAATCAGAGAAGAAGACAAGACTTTCCAGCATCATCTTTTCAGGTTGCTTGATGTATTTATAGAAAAGGTACTAACACTGAGGGCTGATGATGATATAACTTGATATAGTTATCAAGTTCATTATAAAACTGGAGACAAACCATATTACGCTCTTCTTGCCTAATATTTATTTGCCTACAATTGTAGTTTGTTACCCATTCTTCATGGCAATTAATTATGAATTTGAAAGACAAATTATTGCTGCTGCACAAGAAGGCAACATGGAGGCTGTAGAAAAGCTAGCAGCACTGAGAAGACATGTTGAGAGAACACTTCAAGAGCTGGGAGTCACGCAACTTCCTCTCGAGAAGTTACCTGCAGAACAGCTCCGAACTTTATATCCTGAGGCACGACTTGTTCAAATACAAAGTGCCATTGCAATCCAAGATCATCTTGACCTTAAAGACTATCTAAAAATTCATACTGACTCAAATGCAACTTTTAACCTTACAGCTTTCACTCGTTCTACAGCTAATGAGACAGGAATTTTAACACGTCCTCAAAGTGTTATAACAATGTTATCTAGAGATGTTAATATTGCGTACATTGCTACTGATGGTTCAATTACAGAAGTTGAATTTGGAGTACCATCTTCACTATATGATCGCTCCCCAAAAAGAATAACACATTTGGGTATATCTGATGCTACCTATCTTGCTTGGACAGAAATACCAAAACGAGAAAACGGTTATTACGACCGAGAAAACGCAAAATATTTTCTGCAAACTTCCCTTCATGCTATTGACTTACGGAGACTTACTAGAATGTTGACACCTTGGAGAGTCGAGATAAAACCTAGCATCGGAGCACGTAGCATAGAGAAAAGAAGATCATAACGACAAGTTTACTGTGCCACACCTTATGTCAAAAGAATACGTGTTTAAAAATATAAAGAATATATTCTCACAACATTACTGAAAGTCTGCTGATTACAGCTCCTCATTCCATGTCTCACCTCTCAAGAGCAATAATGAAGCAATATGTAGACAGCCGCTGTCCAACTAAAATTTGCAAATCCATTGCCGCTTTTGCCATCTGTTGGCTTTGCAGGAATAAAATTTTCATAAAATCCTTCTTTCTCTATCATCTGCATCGTTTTTTTGATAAGAGTTTGTCTTACCCTCTCAATACGTTCTTTTTGTTGTTTTGTATAGACATCTGAGGTGTTTTGTAAAATTTTTTGTAAGCCAAAAACAATAAAATAGTTAATAGCTGGCCATGTTGGACCCCGCCAATACCGTTTCAACTCAAATTGTGGATGATTGATTGGGACAGATGGAACAGGATACTTCACCCAATATTGGTTAGGGTCTTCAAGTTTGGCAAGCAATTTCTCCAGCTGAGATGATGGTATGTTTCCTGTTAGAAATGGCATAAAATTTGCAAAGCTTTCAGAATATTCTTGTATCCATCCTCCATTGACGACATCGACATTGGTAAAGCCACCCTTTTGTTGGTCCCAACATTCCTGAAGCGCGTGTCTTGTTTGTTTTGTCCACGTAAAATACTTTTCTGCATCTTTTTCTCTGTTCACTGAAACAAGGAGTTGCCCTAATGCTTCATTTGCAAAACACCACAACCCATTGACGGAAACGTCTTTCACAGCAAATGGAAAATGATCAGGAATCTTTTCATAGTCCCATCCCAATTTATTACCAAGATGAACAAGATAGAGAAATCGATAGTAGTCTTCCTCAAGTGGCCTTGTCTCATTATCCCCTACCTTATTATCCACTCGCTTGTCTCTCACCTCTTCAAAGACTTGTTGGGGAATATCTGTGAGAGCAATTGCGCGCATTTGTCGATCAAAAATAATTGCATTATCACTTCCTGAGGACCAGGGATGGAAAATGCTTATAAGACCAGAGTTTTCTCTATCATGAGTATTTTTGAGATAAATATGATATTTCTCTACTGCAGGGACCAGCGATGTGGTAAACTGCTTTCTTAACGTTTCATCGTGTAAATGCTCATAGACATACCGTAACCCAATTGCAAGAATTGGAGGCTGGATAATGCCTGAAGAGATAATGCCACTCTTTGATTTTCCCTCTGTATGCCAAAATGTCTTCCCGGGGAAATATGGTAGTTCTTCAAAACGATAGATAATATGACCAATATGGCCATTCTCCCATTGAGAATCAGTTAGAAATTTTATATTCTCTAATGCTAATGTTGGATCGCTATGCACTAGTGCCATTGCATGAAACACACTATCCCAAAACCATGCATGATAATAATATTCACTTGAAGGAGAAATGCCTTTATACTTTTTATTATTATATTGGGTTACAAATTGATTATCTGTAAGTATTTTCTTTGCGTCTAAAAGAATCTTTTTTGAAGAAATGTTACCCCTCAGCATTCCTTAAATTATAACAAAACAGTGAGTAATACGTTCTAATAAAGCTACACAGGACCTGCTGAGCTACATAGTTTAATTAGCTCTTTATTGAAAAACAATTAATGTCTGCGACTTATTCTCATTTCTTTATAACTTGTCAGTTGTCCATTTCGTCGTAAACCTTCTACCCTGGTTTCTACTTGGGAATCAGTCAATATTTTGTAATCCATGAGTCTTCTACCAAATCGCTCTGGGGAATCAGTTGGGATGCTGGGATAGTCTGGTGATACAGGATGAAATACAATCTGTGTAACACCAGGTTGCAGTGTATCAAGTGCTTGTACCATCTCACCAATTGGATCACTCATACTATTAAAGTATGTTGGGAATGCATGGTCTGCAGTTGGTATTCCTCGTCTTTTATATTCACTTTGTAGCTGTGTATGCAAAACTTGTGTCCCTAATACTCCATCATATTTTTCTGTGTAAAGATAGGGATATGTTATCGGAATATCCAGCTCTTTTGCTTTTCGCATTGCAATCTCTGCGACAGGTTCTACTGCCAAGATGACGTTATGAGAATCTAAGGCATCAGGATTGTGACCAAACAACTCCCGAAACCTTTGTATCTGAGCTTCCAATTCTCTTTCTGCATCTTGCGGATTAATTTGCTTTGCGTATCTATCCCATGCTTCACGGGTTGGTTCGGGACGCTTAAAAAGCCCATCTTCACCAACCAACGACGGGACATCTTTTGGCTTAGACAGTGGCCGCCCAGTTTGAAAATTTACATGCAAAACAATACCAACAAGATCTTTGTTAGGAGATTCTCTAATTGCTCTGAGTAAATCGTCCCTCTCTTTCTCTCCTGCGAAAGTGATCATAACGCCTACATTGGTAAGAAGACCTCTTCTGACTAAATCATTTATCCCGTCATTTCCTTCAGGCATATTCCCATAATCATCTGCCTTAAGGATAAGTTGACTCCGCGTTCTTTCAGAAATGCTCATAGTAATATGAGAACAAGATAGCATGCTGATTGTTCTTTTTCAACGCACCCACTATTACCATTGAATTATAGGTCTAAAAGTAATAGAATACGCACACTATTAACTATGGCAGAGCTATTACATCGTGGGAGCAGACCGCTTGTGCGTGAAAGATTTCAGCAAGTAGAGAAGGCGTCCTTGCCTGAAAGACCGGAGATTAATGAATCCGTTACTGTTATTGGAAGTGGCATAGCTGGTTGTACTACTGCCTGGGTACTGAGTGAGGCAGGATATAAAGTAAGAATCATAGAACAGCTTGATACCCCTTTTGCAGGGACAAGTCTTGGAGCATTAGGAATTCATTTAGGCGGACGGTATCCAAAATCATGGCATACAGCAGTTGAGTGTTTGCAATCTGCCATTCTTATGAAAAAAGCTATGCCTTTTGCCTTTGGAGACCAGGCACTTCGTTTTTTGATTTCAACAAATTCTGATATTAGCTTTATTGATTATGTAGATTTTTATACACGCTTAAAGAATTATTATGCTAGCCTTCCAGAGAAAGATCAGATTTTTGGGGCATCTGAAGATTTTTTTAGAGTACTGCAACCACATGAGCTTTCTAACTTTGCTCATATCCAAGGAGGCATTGCGACACAAGAACCAGTATTTAACATGGACAGGACACGTCATACATTGCTCTCTACTCTAGAAGCACGAAGCGTTGAGATTGTAACCTCAACAGAGGTTACCAATATCCAAAAAGATCCTGCTACCTCCCCTTATTCCTTAACACTAAAAGATAAAAAAACAAATACAGTTACAACCACAACGAGTGATATTGTTGTTAATGCAAGTAATTATAATGCTCGTATTTTAGGAGAACACCTTGGAGACACACCCACAGTAAAAATGGACCTCAAGACCTTTCATGATGTCTATGTTGATAAACAAACTGAAGAAACCTATCCGTTCCCTGTTGTCATCCTTTTCCCAGGTGTCATGCACTATCTTCCTTTAGGAAATGGTGTTGCTTCTATTGTTGGCTTTGGAGAAACAGTTGATAGTCTGGCTGTTAACCAGGGTGAAAACATTTCTTTACCTTCTCACTGGCACAATCAGCTACAAAGACGTTCTCAAGATAGAGGAACCTGGAACACATCACTCATTGAAAACGCAAGAATATTTATGCCCTCTCTTGATGCATATGCTACTACCTTTGATATGTATCCAGGCGTCGCTGTTTCTTTTACACATGATCAGTCTTCTAAAGTTCAGCCGAAAGTTGAGCATAATGAGAAATTGCCAGGATACTTTCGGGTTGTTCCAACAAAAGCATCCCACGCAATTAACCTCGCACTAGCAACACTCCAATGTGTGTTGGAAAATTCATTGAAAAAAGGAGTTATTTCAGAGATTCCTAGTTATGCAAAAAGCATTCTTGAAGGAGATCATGCTGTTGGCTACATTCTTCCTGAACAAACAGGATTATATGAGGCTATCACTGCTTAACTATCTATTTCCTACACAGTAAACTGGTTCGGTAAACTCACAGTAAAAACGTTATTTTTCTACTTCACATCCTCTCCCTGCTCTTATACAATATGCTAACCTCTATGAAGAAGCTCGTTATCCTTTTCTCCCTCGTGCTCCTTTTAGGAATTGGAGGATGTATTGCATACCTGTGGTTTCATGGTATTACGAAGAAAGTCTTCATCCCCCACGGAAAAGCTTCCATAAGCTCACTCCAACAAAAATTGAATGATAAAACTCCTATAAACCTTGTTCTTTTAGGGTATGGAGGCGGAAATCATGACGGAGCATATTTAACTGATTCCATAATGGTTGTTTCTATTGACCCTCAAACACAAAAGATTTTTCTTATCTCCATCCCAAGAGATCTTTGGGTGAAAATCCCAACAGACGGACCAACAAGTAGCTATTGGAAAATCAATGCAGCCTATGAGTTAGGTCTGGATGATACAAATTATCCTCATAAACAAGCACAATTCAAAGGACCAGATGGTGGAGGACATTTAGCAGAATATATGGTTTCACAAGTAACAGGTTTCCCTATAGATTATTTTGTTGGCATGGATTTTACCGGTTTTAAGCATACAATCGATACGTTAAACGGTGTAGACATACAAGTGGAAACAGCATTTACCGATTCTCAATACCCTATTGATGGAAAGGAAACTGACTTGTGTGGACATCAACCATCAGAGATTCCACACCTTGATCAACAAGCAGCAAGTAGCTCACCTGAGCTCGTTTACCCCTGCAGATACGAAAATCTTCACTTCGACGCAGGACTGCAACACATGGATGGAGAGAGAGCACTATCGTATGTGAGGTCGCGCCATTCATTCCAAGATGGTACAGATTTTGGGAGAGCAAAAAGACAACGGAATCTTCTCGTAGCAGTAAAGCAAAAAATCTTTTCAGCTGGCTTTATTCCACAAGTTATTCCGTTTACTACTTCTTTAGGTGATGACTTTAGAACTGATTTAACACTTGATGATGTAAAAACGCTTATTGAAAATGCAAACATCTTGAATAAATACAAAATAGAGACAGTTTCGATTCAAGACTACCTCACCGACGCCACCTCAGATGATGGACAAGCAATTCTCCAACCAAAAGATGGTTTAGAACATTGGACGAACATCCACACGTATCTTCAAGACATCATAACTGGCAAGCCACAACAAACTCCTGCAATTGTGCAAGTTCAGAATGGGACAACGATTCCAGGCCTTGCAGGACTTGCTGTTAACAGACTAAAAGACAAAAATATACAAGTACTTAGTCCAATCAACTCTATCACCCATGTCTCTCCGCAAACAACAATCACGGTATATGACAATAATGTAAATTCAGCTGATATCGATGTACTGAAAAAAGAATTTGGAGTGGATACCGTGTTGAATTCTTCCAAACAAAGCAATTACAATGTCCTTGTTATTGTTGGCAATGACTATAATATGAAAGAAGGAAAAAGGGTACTGAACGAGCCATAACTTCATCAAAAATATTTCAGAAGTGCCTTGATTCTCTAAACATTACTGCTATCTTACTTCTCTACCCCTTCTCTCTTACGCTCTTCCTGTATGTTTGTCTCTAATGCAACAACACGAGCCTTCCAAACAACAGAAAAAACTATATGAACCACTTCTCCATCAAATGGCACATGAGATACAGCCAGAGGACAAACTTCGAACGATGCAGATCGCATTGCCTGACGCAGCACGACAAAAAAATGTGCAGCTACTGAACCAGTTACTGTCAGATACAATCACTCTTTACAGCATGTATAAGAAACACCACTGGCAAGTGTTAGGCCATACGTTTTATCAATTGCATTTACTTTTTGACAAACATGCTGATGAACAACTCGCACTTGTTGACCTTCTCGCAGAACGTATTCAAACACTTGGTGGTGTGGCAGTTGGTATGCCACAGGATGTTGCCGAACGAACAAAAATCCCACGAGCACCAGCAGGAGCTGAAACTCCTCCTGTTATGATTAGTCGCCTTCTTGATGCACATGAGATTATTATTCAACAACTTCATGAAGGTATTCATATCACCGAAGAAAATGATGATTGGGGAACAAATGATTTACTGATGAGCGATATCTTGCGAACGAATGAATTACAAGTATGGTTTATCTCTTCTCATTTAGTGAGTCTGGATCTTGTTGATGATCGTAACAATATGTAATCTCCTGTTGCTAAAAATCTTTCAACACAGATATCTACGCCCGCTTGGTGATTACTGGCATAGTAATAAATTGTCCATAGCGCTGTGCTTGTTTTTCTAGTGCATCTTGTTGTGACGCCGTAATGTTTTCAAAAAGTTGCGTGGTGATAACAACATGGTCTTTCTCAAAAGTTCTTTTCCATCCTCCAACCATTGTTCCTTCTACCACAATAGCACCATTCACCATCCCTCCCCCTTGGTTGAGGTGTTTTGCATATTTTTTGTCTAACACATCACTTCTCTCTTTATATGCAATAAAGTATTCATCAAAACCAGGGATGAGAAAGCATTCGTGAGACGGTGAGACTTGCTGTGTAGAAGAGTCTATCCACCAATATGTCTTGCCTTCCTTCTCTTCTTTGTGTAATTTACGCCCTACGAGCGCTATTCCCTTTTTTGCATCGGCAACAGTAAGTCCTGACCACCAAACAAAATCTTGTATTTGCGCTGGCCCATGACTTTGAAAATAACGCTTGATCAGTTCTGTTAACGCTTCATCACGGGAAATTGCTTTTGTGTTTGGAACACGGTCATCAAGTAACATATAGGTAAACTGTTTCCCAATTCTTGGTCCACTGCAAATAATACCATCCAATTCTGCCTGCATAATAGTAAATGAAAGTCCTAAGTCCTTTGTGGGAACTTCCCCTTTTTCAAGTTCCTGACGCAACTGCTCACGAGTACACTGTTTTCCTCCTTGTAACGTCCTCCTGATGATTTCATTACTTTTTTGGAAAATAGCTTTATCAAGACCAGATTGTCGGTAGTAATAGCCATTGAATGCATGCACTCTCTCTGAAGTCAGAGCAAGCAGCCAACGAATCACAGAAGGAGTCACAAAATGCCATGTAGGACGCATAATATGTGTTCGAATGATTTTCCCTTCATTAAATGCTTGCTCAATATCATGATCTGTTTGGTTTTTTGTACGAAGTGCTATTGCCCATTTTGCAGCAGCAAAATCTTGCGCTTGCATGGCGCCAAACCAGTTCACAACATCTTCAGCATGGGTAAAATGAGCGAAGGTAAGTTGTTGATTCTCTAATCTCTTCTGTACAATATCTGACCCCATGGTACATACAGTATAGCATCCGAAGGACCTTATCTTGCCATTAAAGCTATTGCTAGAAGTTTATTAATAGGCGCTAAATGTGTCTTGATGTAACCACGCTAAAAGAGTCTGTCCAACCCGATAACCAGGTCTCAGTCGAAAAAGAAAATATCGATTTCTCTGTTCTTGGTCAATGCCTGGGATTGTGGATACAGCACTTCGAAAACCTGCGTCTTTCACCACTTGTATTGCCTGATCATCAAACGCACCATATGGATATGCAAAATCCACTACTGGTTTATGAATTTCATTTTCAAGCATAATTTTACTCCGAAGTACCTGGTCAGTGACTGTTTTGAGAGCTTGTCTGGCTAATCCAATATGATCTTCTGTATGATTTGCAACTTCTACAAGCCCATCACTTGCAATTTGATCAAGTTGCGTTCGAAACATATAATTTGGCCTATCTAAAAAGCCTGGAACAATATATGCTGTTGCTTTTACATTATATTTTTTGAGAATCGGATACGCATCAGTTGCAAAATCTCTGTATCCATCATCAAATGTTAAAAGGATTGGATTGCGAGGTAATGGTTTTATGCCATCTAAAACATCGTCTAGATCTGCCTCTGTCATAAACGTATATCCTGCTGTTTGTAATGTTTGAATCTGTTGTTCCAAAGTATACGGGGTGATATTTAAGGAAATTCTAATGGTATCTCTCCTATCCTGAACATATTCAATATAGTGGTACATAAGAATTGGGACACGAATGGTACCTGATATACTGGCAATTTTTTGCAAAGTTTCAGGAGTGTGTTTTTGGATTTGCTGTATTTCTTTTTTAATATCAGAAGGTGGAGTAAAGTTATATCCTTGTAACTCCTTTTTATTAATATATGATGTCGTTGTTTTATAGTATTGATACCCAACATATCCAATAACTGCACCAAGAAGGAGAAGGAGAATAATGATGAATAGCCGCACATGGGAATGCGGGACATGGACATGAACACCTTTTTTATCGGAATTGACTTGAATTGCCACGATGAGTTTATTATTTCAGTAATAACATCAGTCAGTCAAGATTTGACATGTATAGTAAATGACTTTTACCTTCGACATATATAACGGAGATGTATCAGTGAGGCAATATGAAAGAGGTCAATGTTAGTAATAGACTTCTTCTCCTGCCACCAAACCCTTCACTACTTCTGTTGCCTTACCATTTGTTATCCCAATTTGGATATATGTTAATTTCTTGTCTTTTCCAAGACGGACATAGCTTCCATTATCATCTTGATGAATATACTCATTTGGTATCGTTAAAATATTGTCACCATACTCGTAGAAAATAACATTTCCCCCCATACCAAGCTTATATGCATAATTATTATTCGATTGACCGTCTAACTGCAGTTTCACTGTATACACCGTATTTCCATTACTATCCTGATGAGAGGCAAACGCAATGTCAGTAATCGTTGCTTGCAAGTAGGTAGCAGGATATGCATTCAAAATAACAATACCTTTATCTCCTACGTGAAGATTTGATACTTCTGATTCATCAATGTTAGCACTAAAGAACATTGTCTGAGGATTGATAACTTCAAATCGAGCCTCATCTGCAGTTTGGATATTAACCCCTGCTACAGGTGTGTCAACACGGGTAACTATCCCATCAATTGGTGACCAGAGGTTCGATAAGCGTTGCACGATATCCTGAAGTTCAACAGTAAATACTGACTGGTCTAAATCTACCTGATTTTGTTGCAAAAGTCTCTTTTGAGAATCATTCAATGCCGTTTGAGGAGTGAGGTTGTTGTTGTTGTTTACCGTTTGGTCATATGTGAGACGTTGCTTCCAATATGTAGCTAAGTTTGCTTGTTGTTGCTTGAAGACTGATTGTTGATCCAAAGAAGCAAGGAGTTGATTTTTACTGACGTGATCTCCAACTTTCACTCCAACCCATGAGATCATAACACCACTAGCTGGAACTTGCTGAAATTGCAAAACAACATGATTGGTAAAGTCTACAGTTCCGGGAAAGACAACTTGTGTCCGAATAGTCCCTTTCGATATAGCAACAGGTGTGAGATACAGATGAATTTGTTTCAGGTTTGTCAAGGCAAGATACAATCCACCCAAAATCGCTAACCCTCCGAATACCACTAACGACCAAAGTAATATTTTTTTTCCTCTGCCTTTTCCCAGACCATTATTTACCTGTTTCGCCTGCTGTTCACTACCTGGCTGGGGTCTTACATCTTGCATTTTATAGTCCATACTTCTACACTATAACTATTGCTTATGAATTTCAAGTCTCTTTTCTTAGTCATTCTCTTATTTCTCATCAGCTATGTATCAATTGATGTCGTCCCTACTTTCGCCCAACAACTCACCATTCCTAATATCACTCCATATTGGATAAAACGAACTGCCTATACGACTGCTGAGGGGCTTGTTTTGTCTAAACCAAAGGGTTCTTCCTCACAAGATTCTTCTCTTTTTTCTTCAAAGAATCTGTTCACAACAATTCCCTCTGCAGCAGGAGGACTTGGTATTTTAGCCGGCTCTTTACTTACATGGTGGAAGGTACAGGGTAAAAGAAAAGCGTTCAAAGAATACATGAAGCAAATAGAGGTAGCGCTCGAACCACTGAGAGAGAACAAAGAAAAAGGCTCAGCAAATACAAAGACCCTGGTAAACAGGGTAAAAGAATCATTGACGAATCTCCAAACTGAAATAGACCTTGCAACAGCAAATAAAAAGATTGACGAGGATCAGCGAACAACCCTAGAACATACCATAACAAGGAAATTGAATGAACTTACGTAAATACTTTGTCTATGAAAGTTTCGGACAACATGCACGATGCAAAAAGACATATATTTTTCTTCCTCGTTCTTGTACTGATATTTGTTGCATTGCCTTACAATACGTTTGCTCTAATAACTCCTACTCCTACAGCCACCCCGACACCAAAACCTGCAACTCCTACGCCAAAGCCGACAGTAAAGCCTACCCCTACAAAAACCCCTAGTGCAACACCTACTATTGGTATTACAGCATCTCCTACGAGACCACCTCTTGTTATTACGTCTGCTCCCCTACCTCAACCTGTACAACAAATCGTGAACGTTGTAAAAAAAATGGTTCAAAATGTACAAAATATTTTTAAACCAAAGAAGCCAGTAACAACAATCAGAAAGAAACCTAAGCAACCAAATACAGTGAATACTCTTTTAAACCCTAAGAAGAATAAACAACCAACGCCTACGCCAAAAGTGCAGAAAATAAGGGTATTAAACCAACAATGAGGTTATCGCTAACAGTTTTTCTTGTCATTTTTTTACTTCTCGTATTGGGACTTACCGGTTTTGGAATATATAAATTTCAACAAAGTAGTTATTATATTCGACTGGGAAATAAAGCTCTGCTGAGTGGAAGAATCCCTGAGGCACAAGAATATTACAGTAAAGCGCATGAAGCCTTTCCCTACCGACCTGCTACCTCAAAGGTACTCGAGGGACTTAACATTTATAAAGAGGGTGGTGACGTGTATACAGAGAAACCAGCATCTCAAACTCCACCCATCTCTCCTACTCCCTCAACTCCCCCTCCGCTTCCTTTGAAGCAAGTGCAAGTGCCTATCCTTATGTACCACCATCTTCGAGTAAACCCATTACCGTTCAATCCGATATGGGCAGCACTGTTTGTCTCACCGTTCCAATTTCAACAGCAGTTAGAATATCTTTCCTCTCATGCATATACAACAGTGACTCTGGATGATATTTTAGATGCACTTGATGGGAAGAAAACACTTCCTCAAAAAGCTGTTGTCATTACTTTTGACGATGGATATCAAAGCTTTTATGATAATGCATTCCCGCTGTTAAAGAAAAATAATATGCAGGCAATTGACTTTATTATTACTGATGTTGTTGGAAGCGGAGTATATCTTACGTGGAATGAAATAAAGACTATGTATGCAAGCCACTTTATCACGTTTGGTGCACATACCAAACACCACCCCTTTCTTACCGCGATTTCAAATATTCTTGCTCAAGATGAGATTACGGGAAGTAAACGTGATTTAGAAAAACAACTCAAAAGCCCCATCAATTGGTTTGCTTATCCCTACGGTGACTACAATCAAAAAATTATAACAATCGTGCAAGAAGCGGGTTATAAAGGAGCAGTTTCCACAGTACCTGGCAAGATACAGATAAAAGATAAACTGTTTGCAATGCCGCGTGTCATGGTAGATGGCAGATGGGATATACAAACATTCGGAAAAAACATGCAATAATAGTATTGCTTATTCTTCCTTTTTAACTTTTTCAGGTGCCTCTAAAGACTTCAAGAGATGTTGCTGCTGAAGGACTCCTGCGATAATGAGTGATCCTACTATGGAAAAACAAAAAGCAAGAAGAACGTCAAACATACTCACCCTTTGTATATCAAAAAACACACGAAGAGGAGGTATCAAAAGACAAAGGGCAAATGCCCCAAAAATCAGTATGAGGAGTCCAATAACTATTTGTCTCCTAAAAATTTCTTCTAATGAATAATGCTGGAGATAGATAAGAATAATGTTATTAATGCCGAAAAACATCACTGTTATCAATAACATACTTTGGGCATAGAAAATGACAGGACTGGTAACGTCATAGTATGTATACAATATCGTAAAAAAGATTGCATTCCCAAAGCCAACAATTCCTGAAAATAGCAATAACCGCTTAATAAAACCTTCATCGGTTGTTGAGAATGTGTGTTTCTCAAATGCGAGAAGAAACGATGGGATACCGATAATCAGAAAACTTGAAAGCTGCACATGTTTTGGATTAAAAGGAAATCGTAATCCAATAAATCCAAGCATAAGAATTGCAGCAATAGATGAAACATTTTTTATGAGATAAATATTCGCAATTGTCTGAATATTTGTAATGATTCGTCTCCCTTCATAAAGAAGCATTGGAAGCGTAGAAAACGAATTGTTCAGCAAGACAACATCTGCTACATCTTTGGCCATAGATGATCCCCCATTCATAGCTACTCCCAAATCAGATTCTTTGAGAGCCAACACGTCATTCACTCCATCCCCTATCATAATGGTAAAAAGTTTGTTTTTTTTCAGTGTTCTCACAATAAGCTGTTTTTGATGAGGCTTTATGCGAGCAAAAATAGTGTGCTCCAAGATGGCATTTTCCAATGCTGTCCCTTGTAACTCGTCAAGCTCAGTCCCAGTAATAATCTTGGCAGGATAGTCTTTATTAATCCTTTTTGCAATTGCGGCAACAGTATCAGGTGAATCTCCTGAGATAATACGATACTCAATATGTTCCTTGATAAGCTTTTCAAGCGTTGACGGTGTTTCTTCTCGAATGGGATCATCAAGTGCAATAACCAATAGTGGTTTGAATCTTTTCCTCACATTCTCTTTTTTCTCATCAAACTTTCCTTCAATTATTCCAAAAACAACAACACGATAGGACTCTTCTGTATATTCCTTTATTATCTTCATATAGGTACTCTCTCCAGAAAGAAGCATTTCAGGAGCTCCCAACACAAGCGTTATGTTCTCATAATATACACATGCGCTGTATTTTCTTTCTGATGAGAAAGGAATCTCTGTTACCTTATGCATATCTTCCAGAGGTTGGATATTGTTAAGATAGTTTTCTAACGTTTCGTCGAGTTTATTCTTTTGTGTGACGTCACGTAAGAATGTTTTTAATAATGCTTTTGCATGTTGTCCCTTACCGCTCATATAACCTCCTTTATTTCTTTTACTTGTAGCTGATTTTCAGTGAGTGTACCCGTTTTGTCCATACAGACAACTTTTGTATTTGCCATTGCCTCAATTGCCGAAAGCTTTTGGACAATTGCCTGATTTTTTGCAATTTTTGTTGCCCCATATGCAAAAGAAATTGTTGTAATAAGAACCAAACCTTGAGGAACAAGAGAGCTTACCAGTGTTGCTGCATTTACGATAATCTCTTCTTTTTGACTCTCCTGGACAAGTCCTTCTGCAACGATCAGTGCGATAAAGAAAATTGTCATATAGGTAAGCGCTTTAATAATTTGGTTAATTTGCGATTGCAGTGGAGACTCTGTAATGCCTTTTTTGGCAATCTGTTTGGTAATTGTTTGGATGTATGAATCTCTGGTGAATTTGGTCATTGTATAATTACAACTCCCTGCAGCCAAAAAGCTTCCAGCTTTAATCTCTTCTCCTTTTTTCTTTTCGATATATTTTGATTCACCTGTCAAAATACTTTCATCAAATTCTGCATATTGTGTTGAGAATACCTCCCCATCTACCGGCACCCTATCTCCTGAGGCTAAATGGATCACGTCACCAATCACCAACTCTTGGATGGGAATTTCTTTTATCTCACCATTTCGTATAACTTTTGTTGTTTTTTCAGAAAGCTTACTCAATCTTTTCACAATAAGGCGAGCCCGTATATCTTGTATTAAGGCTATTGCTGTATTCAAACCAGCCACAACTCCAAGGAACTTTGCTTCTGATCCTTTTCCAACAAGAACAAGAATAATGATAAGAGCAACCATAACAATGTTGAATACTGAAAAAAGTGTATTGAAGATGAGTTTTAGGGTAGTATAATCGTGAGTTTTATCAACGTTATATCCAAATTTCTTTTGGCTGTCTCTCACTTCTGATGAGGACAAGCCTTGAATGGTAGTTTCTGTTGGCATGAATCATGGTTAGTGCTGCGTCAAAGCAGCGCTTAATAAATAATCTGTATCTGTAGAACGAACTGGTGTTTCTGGGTAGACATAAGAAACTTGATTTTTTGTTACGACATAGGAAATTCTTTTTGAAAGGACTCCATTAGTGTATGTCGCAACACGCCAATTCCCATCGTGAGAATTTGAAAGGAGGTTATTAATAATCCAATTAAACAGAATATTTTTTGTATTTGCCTTAATGAGCGTTACCTCTCCGTGGTCAACATATCTTCCATTCTTATAGCGAATATAATCAATCACTGTTCCTTTGGGAGCACTGTAAAAGTCTAGCTCAAGATAGACTGTTGTATCATTTGGAGAAAATACTCGTGCTGCTTTAATAATCTTTCCAGTGTTAACGTCTATTGCTTTTCCCGTCAATCCTCTTTGAATTATCCCAAGATCCATCGAACGTTTTTGCAACACTTGTTTGTTAACGGTAATTGTTCGTACTTGAGGCTTGCCTGGATGAAACTGTTTGTACGCAAGCAAACCACCCAAAAGCAAAACAAGAAGAATAAAAAGAATAATAAATCTTTTATCCCACAAAAATTCTTGAAGCATCTTATGTTTCTCTTGATGCTCCTCATGCATATGCTCACCAGAGGCATGCACTTCTTTGGTATGTTCGTGTACTTTATGTTCTGCTTTCTTTGTATCCATAGATTACTTTGTGCTAAAGAGTAAGTTAACAAATTTTTGTTCTATATGCTGAAAGAATAACACAACTGGATTTTGCTGGGTAGCTGCTCCTTGTACTGAGGAATCAGTAGGAGTACTCCCTCCTCCTGAACTCCCTGAATTGTCTGATGGAGAGCTTGGATTTGCATTATTGCTACCACTATCAGATGGTTGAGACTGTTGCGAAGGTTGAGATTGTTGAGTCGTGGTTTGAGAACTAGATTGAGGACTTGATGAGTTATCAGGTGCAGTAGTGGGTTGTTGCTGTGCTGAAGTAGGTTGCACTTGCGTATTTGTTGAATTATCTGGAGCTTGTGAAGGTGTAGTTTGAGGTTGAGAAGTATTATCCTGTACGGGTGTACTTGTAGGCTGCGTGGTATCTTGAGGAGCAGAGGTAGTCTGAGGTACAGATGACGGTGTATTATTGGTATTTTGATTATTGCTCCCCGCCGTAGGTTGGGCATTGCTGCTTGGTACAGGTTGATCTGTTACAGATGGAGATACCGGCATTTCATCTACTTGTGTAGGAGCAGGAAGGTTAGGATTTGTAGAATTATCTGTTGGTGCAGCATTGTCATCTGGTTGTGCAACATCGGTCCCTGGAACAAGATTTTGTGTTTGGGTTGGTGCTCCTGTTGTACCGTTTTCTGATTGAACACCTGTTGGCTGATTTGTTGGTTGGTTGGATTGTTGTTGGGTTGTTGGTTGGTTTGTCTGTTGATGATCAGCATTATTTGTTGATCCTTGATTTTGATCTGTTTGTGCTGGAACTTCAGTAGGAACTGGCGTCCCACTTTCATCAACCTTGATCTCCTCAGGTTTTGTAACGACTTGTTCTGATGTTGTTTGATCAGGATTCACTGCATCATGCTTGGGTTCTGTTTTCACTTGAGGGGCAATGACATCTTGTGGCACCGCCGTTATTGTTTGCCCTGTGGTTGTTGTAATTTCCACTTGCTTTGTTTCTGATTTAACAATCTGTTGTCGATCAGGAGCTGGATTTTGTTGTGCCAAATTAAGGTCTAATGACAAATCTGAAGGAATTTGATCATTTTCTGTCGGCTGTTGAGCAAACAGTTTCGCGTTCGTCGCAACAACAGGAGATAACAAAAGCAGTGTTATTGTCAAAGATGATACCACCTTGAGTTTAGAAACAGTACGTATTGCCATATCCCCTCTTTTTAACGTTATGTTATTGGTATATCTTTGTCAATACCTACAACACATACTCTTTTGAAAAAGATACCAGCTGCAATGTTTTCTACATAGAACTGTTGTGAAGTGAAAATATATTGCTCATTATTTCTTGCTTGCAAATGTAAATAACATTGTGTATTGTGAGGCTATGTCCCCATTATTTTCTGAGCAAGTCTATACAATAGTCAAAAAGATTCCTATAGGAAAAGTTGCAACGTATCAGCAAATAGCACTCCTTGCAGGAAACAAAAAAGCAAGCCGAGCAGTTGGAATGTGCATGAGCAAAAATACCCATCCTGAGAGTATCCCCTGCCACCGTGTTGTTGCATCAAATGGCAAGCTGACAGGATATGCTTTTGGAGGGCTACATGCAAAAGAGAAGAAACTTTTGGAAGAAGGAGTAGTGTTTCAGAGACATTGTGTTGATCTTACCCACTCCCAATGGGAACCCTAATCCACCTATACCATACTAGTATAATGGTAACTATTCCCTTTCTTTTTTGAAATTGTTACACTTTCCCTCATGCAATTAGTAGAGAAGCAGAAAATATACCATCCAGGCGTTGATATTTTACGCATTATTTCCATTCTTGCAGTCGTCTGCATCCACACAACAAGCAGAGTTCTTGAAGCATCCTCATTTGATCTTGCTCATGAACCTATTACGTTTTTTCTTAATCAAGCTGCACGATTTGCCGTCCCATTATTCTTCATGATTTCAGGCTTTGTGTTAGAGCTTAACTATCCTTTCCATGCAACCTACTTTACCTATCTAAAAAAACGACTGAGTAGAGTTCTTATTCCCTACATATTCTGGAGCAGCATTTATTTTTTCTTTGTGTATCAACAGCATTCATCGAACTTCCTCTATGCTCTTGCAACAGGAAGCGCTTCCTATCAACTGTATTTTATCCCTACACTCCTTATTTTCTACTTGCTCTTCCCTTTACTACACAAGTACTATCATCATATTTCTCATCTGCCTATTCTTCTTTTACTCGGTCTTATACAACTGGTACTTCTTTTTTATGATTATTCTTTTCATCCATCCTCACTCTTTTATCCCGCATCTATTGCTCTCTTAAATTTCTACCCGTTTCTTTTGGGAAGTGTTGCATCGCATCATCAAAAAAGACTCACAACATTTGTTGTACAGCGGAAGTATCTTCTTGCTCTTGCTGCTCTTTTTTTTGCAGGATATATCGTATATGAAGGATTATCAGGCTATCTGCAAACGAAGCATTATTTGTCATTTTACTCTCAATGGAGACCAACAATACTACTTTATACTATACTAATAAGCCTCCTCTTGTTTTATGTTTCACAGAAAGAGACGTTTCACATGGGAGTGATAAAACTTCTTTCACGTCTTTCATTTTTTGTTTTTTTTGTCCACGTCATCGTCTTGGAAAGCGTATGGGCTATCCTGGGGAAAAAAATATTTTTTGCAACACATTCTGCCTTTCAACAAGCGTGGTTTGATGCGCTCTTTTTTACTTTCGTTGCAGGTATTTCTTTTTTCCTTGCCTTCGTTGTACAAAACATTCACTTTCTCAGAAAAATTACCGGCTAACAACTAAGAAGAGTTTACGAAGCGCATCATACAGTGAAGTCAATGTTCTTTGCATGCTCCCCTATATCTATAGGGTATTCTCCAGTAAAACACGATGTATTAAATTTCTCTTTAGGAATGCCAATCGCCTCGAATAATCCATCTATTGAAAGAAAATGAAGGCTATCTGCTCCAATATCGTCTCGTATTTGCTCTTCACTTTTTTGAGCAGCAGTAAGGTCTTTTTGATCTGGTGTAGCAATGCCATAGAAATCAGGATATTTTACTGGAGGTGATGAGATAACAATATGTACTTCCTCTGCCCCTGCATCCTTCAACATCGCAACAAGTTCTTTGAGTGTCGTTCCTCGTACAATCGAGTCATCTGTGACGATAATACGTTTTCCTTGTAGTACTTCTGGCATCGCACTAAATTTTCGTCTCACCCCATCTACCCGTGTTTTCTGGTCTGGATTAATAAATGTTCGATGAGCATATGCGTCTTTTATCAAAGCGTTCGGGACATAGGGTATCCCTGATGCATGTGCATAGCCCGCTGCAGCAGGAACTGAACTGTTGGGAACACCAAACACCATATCAGCCTGATCCCACAAGTATCGTGTTTCTTCAGCAAGCTTTCTTCCCATCGCTTCCCGCATATCATTCACTCTTTTGCCATATAAAATACTTTCCGGTCTTGCAAAATACACTACTTCAAAAATATCTAGTTTTTCCTCACCCTCCTCAATTTGGTACGTACGTAACCCTTCTTTATCAATAACAACCATTTCACCAGGTTTTACATCACGCAGGTAGGTAGCATGTACTCGCTCAAGCCCAAATGTTTCAGATGATAGTGCATATTCCCCATCTCCCATTGTGCCAATACTCAATGGCCTTATCCCATGACTATCTCTCACACCAATTAATGCATCCTTCGTCATCACAACAAGAGAAAATGCACCAGTAAAAAGAGGATAAACATCTTTTACAGCATCCTCAATTGACATTCCTTGAGCAACATCCCATTCAAGTACTCGTTGCATCATTTCTGAATCATTCAAGTTTTTTGTATCAATATGTCTTTCGTGTAAAAATGCTTCTAGCTTTTTTGTTTCAGGAAGATTGCCATTATGTGCAAGAGATACAAGCTGTCTTTCTGTAGTAACAGGTTGAGTATGCCCATCTAAGCCTCCCTGTGTGGCATATCTATTATGTCCTATGGCAACATGACCAGGTAGACTTTGTATATCTTCTTCCTGAGAGAACACCGTGGAAACAAGTCCTGCTGCTTTCCGACTAACAACACTTATTCCATCACTTGCTGTTATTCCTGATGCATCTTGGCCCCTATGTTGCAATGCAGCAAGTCCCATATGAACAAGTGGTGATGCTTGTCGTGTCGGCGTATAGACACCAAAAACTGCACATTTTTCCAATAGCCGGTCACTTTCTTTTCGTGGATCATGGTGTTCTCTTTGGGGAATCTCAGCACTCATTTGCCACTACTATACTCGCTCTGTAGCTTGGTAGCAATAAGCATCATGCGGAGAGTTTCGGCAACCTTATCACGACACCATGAAAAATCGAGAGGATACTTATCATGCCAGGCTGTGTGTTGTTTACTCTCTCCAAAAAATTTGTCATACTGTCTGTATGACAAGACTCCCCAAATCTCTTACAACAGTAACACTTTTTTCAAAAATTCTTGCTGTCATTCTTCTCGTTTTTATCATTCCACTGGCAAGTTTTTATGCAGGCGTGCAATATCAAAAGGTAGCAACAACAGCACAACTTGAACTTCCAACAACGGTTACTTATACAGAAAAAATAACATCTCTTGCAAAAACTCTCGTCCGAGACTATGTAGCAAAATATATTGATCCATCAACTCCTCCTTCTCAACGTCTGCAAGCATATACTATCTATCTTCCACAACATCTTGTAGAAAGGAATGGAGAGTTAACGTTCCAAATTACACTATCTGTTAAACCAATTTCAGCACAAGCAAATACCTTTTGGCTCTTAGGGAGTGGTGTACTACAACCAACTGGATGGGTAACAGGAAAACAGATGCAGGTAAAAGCAGTAAAACAAAATGGCATATATCAGATAACTTTTCTTAGTCGATAACTGCTTTGGCCACTTACCCTCTTCTTACCTACCTATAATTGCTTTCTTGTTTGCTCTTTTTATCCTGAAATAGAAGAGCTGCCCAATTTTCTATGAAGAACGTAGCGGCTTTTTTCGTTAGTCTTTTTTTTGTGTTATTAGCAACCAATTCCTCATTTGCCTCTCCTCCCGCAAATTTCCAACAAAATCGTATTGTTGGGACAGGATGGTCTGACGGTGGCGAAGTAGTTCATCTAATTACTACGCCACCGCTGCTTGCTACCTAACCGTTAAACAGTAACACTCTTATGGTAGCTTTGTCACAAATACTACTATATATTCTGTATGTGAAGGAACTTAGACTAGCTTTAAGAGAGAGCTATTTTGCTTTGTAGAAGGATTGGACTATTGAGAAATCAGATCTATTAGAGAAATCATTATTAATCAGTTGTTCACCAGATCCCGAAGGACCAAATTGCCAGTAATTAAATCCAACCACTTTGTGATTTTTTGCTGCAGTCATAGTATCTTGCACTTCCTGATCTACGTTTGTTCCATTCACTGTTCCATATTCTCCTATCACAATTGGTGTAGTTGGATACTTCGTTTGCAAAGTGGTGAGTGCTTGGTCCATTGTCTCTCCGACGGTCTCTGGGTAATGATCGATTGTGATATTTCCCATTTGGGCTACTGTACTATCTTCAAGAATGCCATGCCAATCAGGATTCTTATCGCCCCAAGCAACAAATCCATCAAATCCAAAGTATCCAATTTTCATATCTTTGCCAATTGCTTGAGAGGCACTTTTTGCAGTTGTCATTGCATCACGAAGCCACTGGTTAAATGCTGCAGGGCTTTGGAACTGGCAGACGTTATTTGCACAATAGGTAACATTTTGAATCCCGCCGTTTTGAGGCTCTGGAATTGGGGTAAAGATATCGCCATTCTCGAAAATATCTGGATTATTTTTAATATAATTACTGATCAGATCGAGGTAATTATTCCCCGTTGTTTTTGGTGTACTATAAATACCTTCGAAGGAAAGAGGCATGTGTCTATGCCAGACATGCAGACCATGTGCACGGATTGCTTGTACCCATGTTTTTGTATAAGCCAATGCATCACCACAGGATGGATTTTCATAAGGAGTAGAGATCGCAACATAACCTGCTCCTAATTCTACTGCTTTATCAAGCCATTTATTAATCCAGTCTGTTGGTCTAGGACCGCAAATTGCATCTTTGGTATCTTTCATCGCATCAATACTTTGGACTGCAAAGGTACCGCCCGCATTTGAACTTGGCATAGACCCTGAACCTTGTTGAGGTACTGAAGGTGTTACTACGGCAGGAGGTGTATTTGTCGGTGCAGAAGTTGGTGTTACAACTACAGTTGGGGTTGGATTGGTTGTGCTTCCAGAACTAGAACCAGTTGTGGTTATTGTAACATTTGTAATATCAACGGTATATGGTTTGTCATACCAAAATCTTGCATGGAATGATCCAGTAAGCGGAGCATTTGTGTTGAGTTGTTGCCCATTGCTAATATCTTTAAAATCAGAGAGAGGAATAGAAACTGTCTGTTGCCCATCTTTACAATTCTGACCGTACTGAGAAAGTGCTACATATTTCCATCCATTTTGATCAAAAATAAGCGCAGATGCATCACCGGATAGCGCACAAAGTCCATGAAGGTTGTATGTCACTTGTACTGTTGATCCACCTGAAAGGATATTCGGATTAACAGATTGATATTGTTCAATAGGTCCACTCTGTGCTTGGAAAGACCAAGGATTTTGTAAAATGGATACATCTTGCGCTTGTGCAACTGGTTTATATGCATAGAACCCTATTCCAATAACAAGCGGTAGTAATAAAAGAATTGATAGTAACTTTTTTGTCATAATGGGCAGAATTTTTTTCTTCATAAAGTCATTTGGATTTCTTTCCAAGTTCTTACTCCTGAGTCTGTCTTTTACCAAAGTTGTGGAAGGTCTGTCAACAAATGACGTGCAGATAAGAGATCTCCATTTAGACTGTCATAATAGGCTAAATCAAAGAAGAGGAATTGTTATAGTCAAGTCCTAAATTGATCTACTTTTCTTACATAAAGAATAAGCTTTTTTTCAGAAAACCACATTAGTAAAAGATAGGAGCACGTCGTCTCGTAAAAATCCTCTTAGGAGTAAATACATCTTTGCTCTTAAAGACTCTTGTTATATCAGTACTAAATCCATGTCCTGTGTGCAAAGATAGGCCTTCTGCAAAATGGGGTTTTCTCAAAAATCTTCGTCGTGCTTGACGTGCACGAAATCTCGATACCTCTCGTCCCTGCACCACATAATCATGTGCAACATCCTTTGGAGTATTCCCTATTTGTGTCATGTGGAAAGAGAACGCTTTTTCTTTTCTCCAAACAACCTCTGTTATATCAATCAGCATATCAACTGCTGCTGCTTTTGGAAAAACTCTTCCCAAACGTCTTGTAATCCCATGTGCATTTCGAGCCCCTTGTGTGTCTGCATATAAAAGAAGCGGTTGTTCAGCCATCTCACCATTGCCATTTCGGGGTCGTTGAATTGCTTCGAGTGCAAGTTTTGCAGTATTTCGGTGGTCTGCATGGTAATCTTTCGTGTCATTATTTTCAGGCGTTGCATGGGTTAGATAGACACTTGCTGGATTTTGAGACAGAACCTCTACCAAATTATGTAACAATACTTTATCTGCCTTTGGATCCTCTGGCACTTCTCTATCTTCAATTCCTAGATTTATCACTTTCCCTACTCCCAGTCCTCTTGCACCCAACAGTGTCTCTTCAAGGCGTATTCGAATAAGATCGTTTGGACTCATTGGATTTCTGTGATCTACTCCCCATTGCCCATCTGTCACAATGACAAGTGTTGTATCAAATCCCTGTTCTGATAATTTGACAATTGTTCCTCCAAGCAGATCTTCTGCATCATCTGGATGTGCTAGTATCACAACAGCCTTTTTGTGAATGGAGTTTTCTTCTCCTTTTGGAAAGGTGTGCTCAAACCACTTATCAGACTCAGACAAGAGACCAAATGGCGTCTGTTTTGCCATTGGCACGATTTCTTCACTTTTTATTTCTTTTTCTGCACTCATATATTTTAACCATCAAAAAACCCCGCTTTGCGGGGTGTTAAACACAAGAAAACTACAACCCCGCTAAGCGAAGCTGCAGCAGCAAACAACTGTGTTGAGTATCATAGTAAAGAGACTATACTGTGACATTTCCCCTTTGTCAATTGATTACTTTTTGGAAAGCATATTGAATCTTGCAAAAAAGTCTTAAAAAGTGTCTATACTAAAAGTGTGAGAGATTCAATTCTTCGTGCCCTCTTTACCTTTAATGGAGTTTTTGTCCTTGCATCAAGCCTCCTTGGACCTTTGTACGCTGTCTATGTCCTTCGTTTAGGACAAAGTGTTATTACTGTTAGTACTTCATGGTCTGTTTTTTTGATAGCAACAACTGTTGGCACATACGTTATCTCTCGTTTTAAAGATGGAACAAACCGTGAGATAGATATGCTCAGAGCTGGCTTTCTTATACGAGCATTTGTGTGGCTCATGTATGGATTTATCCATTCATTGCCCGAACTGATTTTGCTGCAAATTCTTTTAGGAATGGGAGAATCATTTGGCTCTCCTGCATTTAATGCCCTTTTTGCTGAACATTTGGAGAAGCATGAACATATTCATGATTATGCAGACTGGCAAATTATTAGCAATATTATGACTGCATCTGGGACGTTTTTAGGAGGATTTTTAGTTACCTGGTTTGGGTTCCGTTTTCTTTTCTTCTGTATGAGTGGACTTGCATTATTTTCTCTTTTTGGATTTAGTCTTACAGCAAACAAAAAACATACCCCTGTTGCTGGTTGACATATATTCCTATCGTACTAATAATCAAACTGATGAAGAAAAAACCACTTATCCCCCAGGACTATACGTGGAGTAACATGATACTTATTGGACTCGGTGTTCTGTCTATTGGACTTGCTATTGCATATATTGGATTCTTTTTAACAAAACACTAATCACTTATTGACATCCCTCTTTGCATAATTCACTATTACAATAACATGGCAAAGCTTCATCACAAAACGAGTGTTATTCGTACCCTTGCAGCATCCAACAAGTGGCTTATCGGGATGCTCCTGGTACTCCTTGGTGTTGTCTTTGTTGCTTTATATACCTATTCGACCTATAAATCTGTAAAAGGAATTGAAACACAAGCAGCTGAGACGAAGGATACTATCTCCACCGATAGTAGTCATCTTTCCAATGGCTGTTTTGTCCTCAAAGGTAACCTTTCTGTAGTAGAATCTTGTGGGAATGGTCTTTATCGATATGTTCATTATTCTTGTGGAGACAATACCAAAATTATCTTAGGCTCAGCAAAAAGTTGCCAATCTGTCGCTAATTGGCTCTCAACCGTTGCAACTTCTTGTAAAGGACATACAAGTTGTGATGGGAAGAATCCCCTAACACCAAAAGTCTCTGATCGTTCCTTACCATCTCCCAAGTCTTAATCCCTAACTTGACAAGCACACAAAAGCTGTCAATAATCAAAGTATGGGGAGAATGTATCCGGAAATTGCCATTGAACGTATCCGACGTCCTAATCGCCTCTATGCTGTCCCTCTTGTTGGCTTTTTGATAAAGCTTGTTATGATAATCCCTGTTAGTATTGAGATTTTCCTCCTTCGTATAATGGTTTTTTTTGCTAGTATCTTGAATTCGTTTAACATTTTCTTTCGCGGGAGATATTGGAAATTAGCATATGACCTCAATCTTGGGACTATGCGCCTTGAGACAAACGTTTCCTATTTCCTTTTTGGGCTTACAGATATTTACCCAGGATTTTCACTTACCACAACACCAGATTATACATTTACCATCCCTTTTAATAAAACTCCAAATAGACTGTTTGCAACACCGCTTCTAGGATATGCAGCTCGTACTATTCTTATGATTCCCTATCTTTTCTATCGTCATGTGGTGAATATGGCAGCATTTCTTGCCATCATGGTAAGCTGGATTTCTGTCTTGTTTAAAAGACGATATCCAGAAACAACCTATGAAATTGTAAGAGATAGCGTTAGAGTTGACCAGGCTGTTAGTGCATATGTTTTGGGTATGTCAGATAGTTACCCAAGCTGGTGGATATCCATGAATCATAAGCCTCTGAAAATTCTTTTGCTTACTCTCGCAGTAGTATTAACCATATGGAGTTTTTTGGGAAATGGAAGTCAAAAACAACAGCAAAGAAAATACCAGCAAAATTTATATCAGTACGGTACAGTCCCACATACAAATTCTTCTTCACAATCTACGTATTAAACCTTTTTTATCAATGTGCCTGAATAGAATTTGAAATTGCCCATTGACCTTTTCTTAAATTCCATCTTATGCTTAAGAAAGTATGCTAAAAGTAGCGAAGATATTCTGTGTTTTGTGTCTTTCTCTTTTGCTGTTCCCAAAGTTTGTTTTTGCTGACTCCCAACCATCTGTCTCTTTATCAGACGCCATTATTGCTGACTTAGCTCTTCGCAATTATTTAGATTATGTTAGTATTTATTTCGTTGATAAACAGTCTCCTAACACTGTCTCTATTAATTCCACTAAGCAATGGCTTCCAGCAAGTACTGTTAAATTATTCGTTGCTATGTATGCGTACGATCAAATTGCCAAAAAGCACATTTCCTTAACTGATTGGGTAACAATAGATGATAAGAATGTTGTTCCAACTGAGTTGGAAACACCTGAATATCCTGTCTTAACCTCCGGCCTTATCACGACAGTAGATACGTTAATTCAAAAAATGATTACGCAATCTGATAATACGTCATATAATACTCTGTTGGATTTATTCGACAGAAAAAATATTACAGAGTATGTACAAAGTCTGGGTTTAACACATACCATTGTTGGATCAAAATTAAATCTAGATGATAATCAAACACAGTACGAATTTACTACCCCTGGATACAATATTAATACGACAACTGCCGCTGATTATGCAAAAGCATACGAAATCATTGATAACAACAAACTACCAGGCAGCCAACAGCTACAACAAATTCTCTCTCACCAGAAAATTAACTCTATGCTCCCTGCTTACCTTCCATCAAACCTTACGATAGAACATAAGACAGGAGATTTGGATCCTTTGTATCATGATGGAGGCATTGTTATTGGCAACAATCAACACTATATCTTGAGTATGTTTTCTAATTTAGGAAATCCTAATATTTTGGCTCACATTTCAGAGCTTATCTATACAAGAAATTATGCCCTTGTCGGAAGCACTATTCCTGAGAAAGACGATTCTTCCATACCAGATAGCCCCCAAGCACTTGATCCGTTAGTTATGAATCCTTCATTACAAACTGTCTTAGGCGCTACAACACCAATTAATGTCCCTCTCCCCAATATCACCGCTGCAGACTTAGGAATTTCTCAAAAAGATCTTTCCCTTGTTATTCAACCAAAAGATTTACCAAAAACAACTCTTCCCCCAGTTATTAATACTATTTGGTTTGGTGTCCAAAAAGCAGTCGTTATTGGAGAAAAAGCACGACAACAGGTCTCCTTGTCATATGCAAAAACGGAACTTGCAAGAGCGTATCAACTAACAAAACAAGGAAAAACACAAGAAGCAACACAAACTCTCCAAACTGTATCAGATGTTGTACGACAAGTTGCAAAAGATTCCGTACTTCCACCTGATCAGTCAACCCAATTAACGATAAAAGCAATTTCCGATACTCGTTTTTCTGTATTACATGACCAGTTCACTTCAGCCAAAAATGACAGTCAAAGAGCACAGCTTATTACAACCATTGCAAATCAAGCCCGTACTCAGCTTGTTGATGTTGAGCCACATTTAGCAGATGCAAAAACCGCTGCAAACCTTGCACAACAGCCAATTGTCGGAAAAATCATTGATACGGCACCAGATCATATTGTTGTGCAAACATCAGGAGGCCAACAAGTAACAATCCCTGTCGATCAAAATCTCAAAGTAAAAGATCAAAGTCATGTCACAGCAACCCCAACTCCAGTCTCTGCAACATCAGCTCAAGGACAAAATACCCCTGCCTCTTCTCCGTCTCTTTCTCCAACTATTTCTGAGGCAATCTCACCTACCCTAAGTCCTTCCGGTGCAATCGAAGATATCCAATCAGGAGTAACCTCCCGTTTTAAAAAAGGCGCAAGTATTGCTATATTGGGAAACACGAAAGGAAGCGTCATTACTCCATCTCTTATTGTCAATAATATTCCTCAAGAAATAGCAGCTCCTCATCCTGTTGTGGCAGTAAAAGTGAATACAAAAGACAATACAATGGTTGTGAGTGATAATGGGAATTTCGTCCAAGTTGACCTGACTCCAAAAACAGCTATCAAAGCAAAAGATACTAATGTGGAACTGCAATCTATTAAACCAGGAAGTGTACTTGTCGTACATGGAAATCTTGTTGAACCAGTGAAATCAGATTCTTCTGCACCAGTTCAATCACAGACAACTCCCACAGGAATACCTCAACTAACAAAAGGCTCTTTAAATCCTTCTTCTCTTGTTGTACCAACAAACCAAAATACTCCTGTATCAGTAACAACTTCTCAACAAACTCCTGCAACGATCACCTCCTCTGTTCCTGTGCCAAGTGGTGTATCTCAACCCCTGATCACCGGTGTAAAGGCAACACCCACCGGAAAACCAAATCTGCTCCAACCTGGTGGAGTATCTCCTCAAGTATCTCCTGGTAGAAATCTCTTGCCTTCCCCAACCGCTATTCCGTCCGCAACAATACAACCTATTGCTAAACCTACAACCGCCACCCCTCCTCAACCTGAAGTGATACGTGCAACCAGTATTCAAGTTATCCAACAGCAAATAACATCCCCTAAACCTGCCAAACAGGCAGCTCCACAACCAGCACAAACCAAACCAAATCCTCCTGCACAACAGCAGTCGCAAAGCAAACCTGCTCAAACCCAACCAAACACCCAAAATGGGTCTTCACAAAAAGGGAAAAGTAGTGGAAAATAGGAGGCATGAAAAAAAATGCCAAACAAGATGGGCTACAGACATTTCCTAAGAGAAGAAGCCTGAAAATAAAAATTCTGACATTTGAAAGTCATCATTTTAAATCACTTCTTTTCTTTCTCCTCCTTATATTTATTACAGCTACTGCATCTACTTTTGTATTTGGCCTCTATACTGCCAAAAATCTGAATCTTCCTATAGCAGCAGAGGCAAAAAATATCATGAAAATACCTGGTCTTCCTGAAGGAGAAACACCCTATGTTGAAACAGGGAGTCCTTTGGATCAGTTAGAAATTAACCCAACAATTACAGTACTCAAGAAAAATATTTTCTTCCATGGAGCAAGGGACAAAAAACAAATTGCTCTTACCTTTGATGCCGAAATGACTGATGGCATGAAAAAGGCATTTTTGACTGGTACTCCTTCCTATGATCCACGTATTATTCAAATCCTTGAGGCAACGCAAACAAAGGCAACTCTCTTCCTAACAGGCATGTGGACCGAATTATATCCTCAGGAGGCACATAGTTTTGGACAAAATCCCCTTTTTGAAATTGGAAGCCATTCTTATGCTGATACATCCTATGATGGGTATTGTTATGGACTGAAACAAATCTCTGATGCGCAAGGTTTCGTTGATATTCAACGGACACAAAAAATTCTGAAAGACATTGTAGGAGTTGATAATAAACTGTTCCGTTTTCCTGGAGGCTGTTATGGACAGAAAGATTTGGATATTGTTGAAAAGCGCGCTCATTTAATTATTGTTCACTGGGATGTAGTAGGAGGTGACGGCTTTAACCAGAATCCCTCCTCTATCGTTAAAAATGTCGTAGACAATGCACAGAATGGATCTATTATTGTTTTACATATGAATGGTAAACCTACGGCACCAAAGACTGGGGATGCACTTCCTCTTATTATTGACCAATTAAAACAAAAAGGATTTGAATTTGTAAAAGTTTCCGAATTGTTGGGGCTATAAATTGGAGGTGTAGAGATGAAAAGATCTTTTACAGAACAAAAACTGCTCCAATGAGTCCACATGCAGCACCAAGAAGACTTCCTCCTATAACGTCAGTAGCCCAATGCTCACCTAAATAGATTCTGCTAATTGCCATAGTTAAGTCGTATATAGCTAAAACTATAATTACAAACACTTTTTGTATCCAAGACAATTTCTTACTATGTACCCCTACAACACCCAGAAATGTCGTCATGAAAAGTGCTCTTCCCATGTGTCCTGAAGGGTAAGAGTTTTCAAGCCGAACATGAAACTGAGGGAATTGTACGAGGTGCTGTGTCCTTACCATAAATTCTGGTGGAGGCAAGTGACTCACAAAGGTTTTGCCATATAATTCTAATATATGTAAAAATCCAAACAAACCGAGCACGATAATCCCCATCAATTTTCTTCGTAATATCAAGAGCACTATGAGAAGAATACTCATTGGTTCAAAACTTCCAAATGCACTTAAATAGGAAAACAAGCTATCAAATCGCCTACTGACATGGTCCTGCAATCTTATTGTTGTATCAAAATCGAATTGAGTAAAATGGTTATGATGAACAATGTAGGAAAATAAAATAAAGAGTACAAAAAATCCACATCCTCCTAAAACAACTGACCATTTTCTGTATACAAACCACTGGAAGATTTTTCGCATAGGGATTTCATCATACCATGCTTTTTGTCTTTTTGTAAGGTTTATAAAAGACAAATATCAAGTCATCTCCCCTTGTTTCTCCTATACTGTGTACAAAAGGAGGTGAAAGAATATGTCTGAAGTATATACACCATTTTTGTTATCAGAAGACACCACTACTATGAATAGTGCAGAATCACAGAGAGTATCTCCTGCAAAACTTGCTATTACATCAGGTGCTTTATGGAAATCCCAACTTGAAGAATTGGTCGCAAAAAAGAATATGAAAAGTAAAAATTTATAGATGCAAGTCTTTATAAAGTCTTGCATCTAGTTTCTTACGCCTGACAAGATAACTTCTTATATTCCTCCTGTATAAACCAACCGCCATGGCAATCCTCTCCCCCGAAACAGCAATTTCAATCCAAGCAGTAAAACATCAAAAACCAGGAAAGTATATTCAAAATATCTTTGGGAATCCATCACTTAATCCCTTTTTGGTGCGCGTGAGATCAAGGGACTATCATCTTGCTCCAAATCAAATACACCGACAAACAGCAGTGTGGGTTCATGAATCTATTTTTCCCGGGCCCTTCTTTCTTCCCCCAACCAGAAGATATCAAACAGAGAATGAAAACATACTCGAACAAGTATATATTTACGCCACCGATCATCATGGTCTACAGACAAGACCTCGACGTTTTGAAAAAACAACGCAACTACTACAACAAGTTATCTAGGGCTATAGAATTTGATTGAAGTTTTTCGCAGATAACAGGTTACTTCTTTTTATTTTTTTATTCTAATTTAAGACCTCTGAGGAATTCTTTAAATTCACCGTTCAACTCATCATGCTTCAGTGCAAATTCAACAACTGTTTTCATATATTCCAGTTTATTTCCTGTATCGTAGTATTTTCCACCCTTAATTTCTGCTGCCAATACTCGCTTGCCATCCTCAAGCATCAGCTTAAGTGCATCATTGTAGTATAACTCATTACCCTCTTGGAGGTTTTCATTTGCTTTATCTAAGTAATTAAAAATATCAGGGGTAAAAATAGATCCACTAACATTTGCTAGATTTGAAGGAGCATTATCTTTACCGGGTTTTTCAATAATCGTCTTTGCTTCAATGAGCCCTGGCCTCAATTCTTCTCCCCCCGCAAATCCATATCTGTCATAATCTTCTTTTTTGGTCGCACGGATAGATGCCAAGACAGAACAACCAAACTCTTCATATACCTCTATAAGTTGCTGAAATCTACTTTTGGGCTCTGCATGAATGAAATCATCAGACCATGTGTATAGGAAAGGTTCGTCGCCAATAAGCTCACGCACATTTAAGAGTGGTGTCCCGTTACCATATGGGCCCTTTTGCCTCACATAAACAAAATTGGCCATGTCTGCAATTTTCTCAGTAGCTTCCAAAAGTGGTAATTTCTTTGGTCCACCCATTCGAAGATTCTCAACCAGTTCCATCGAGGGTTTGTCAAAATGATCTTCAATTGTCCTTTTGTGATATCCAGTAACAATAATAATATCTTCAATACCTGCTGCAACAGCTTCCTCAACAACGTACTGAATAACAGGCTTATCAACGACAGGGAGCATTTCCTTTGGCATTGCTTTTGTTTGGGGAAGGAATCTGGTACCGAACCCAGCTGCAGGAATAACGGCTTTTCTAATCTTTTTCATTCGTATAGTGTAGTGCACAACGCATCGGGAGAGTGATGCTTGGCACGTAATGGTACTATTCTAGTCTGTTCCCTCTTTACTTGTCAACGGGATTCTGATAGAATATTTCATACTAACAGTACGTTATGACCACACCAGTAGGCTTTTTGAGAGAAACATATGAAGAACTCAAAAAGGTTACATGGCCGACTCGACAAGAAGTGGTTCGGTTAACCGGAACAGTCATCTTAGTCAGTCTCATTGTGGGAGTATTTATCGGTGGACTTGATTACATCTTCACCTCACTCCTCCAAGTCGTGGTCAAATGATGCATAGTATAGCTGCTGAAACAAGTTCGGCACAACAAAACTATATGAACCAGACACAACAACAAGTAGAAGAAAAGATAACAACACCAACCATACCAGATAATGCACGTTGGTATATTGTCCATACCTATGCAGGACATGAAAACAAAGTTGCAAAGACTCTTCGCCAACGAGCAGAGACCATGGGCTTTGAAAATCATATCTTTGATATCATTGTCCCAACAAGAGAAGTAACCAAAGTAAATCAAGGCAAAAAGACTCAAATTCAGGAGAAGATCTTCCCAGGCTATGTGATTGTCAGAATGGTTTTAACTGATGAATCATGGATTTTGGTCCGCACCACTCCAGGTGTAACAGCTTTCATTGGTGCTGGCAATAAGCCAACCCCAATTTCAGAAAAAGAAGTTGAAGCAATTCAGAAATTCATGAAGCTTGAAGAACCTCTTTACAAAGCATCATTTGTTGTTGGAGAAGCAGTCAAGATTGTGGATGGTCCATTCTCTGACTTCCTTGGTACTATTGATAGTATAGATGAAACAAAAGGCAAACTCAGAGTTTTGGTTAGTATTTTTGGACGAGAAACACCAGTTGAATTAGATTTCTTACAGGTAAGCAAAATATAGAAAGGGTAAAGGATAAAGCGTAAAGGGTGAAGAAAGTTTTTTCCCCTTACCCCTTAACGCTCCCCCTTCAAAAATGGCAAAGAAAATTAAAACATTAATTAAATTAAATATTCCAGCAGGAACTGCTACTCCAGCGCCACCTGTTGGTCCAGCACTTGGTCAACATGGACTTCCTATTATGGAATTCGTGAAGTCTTTTAATGATAAGACAGCTGATAAGAAAGGTAACATACTACCAACAGTAATTACTGTCTATGAAGACCGCACTTTTTCTTTTATCACGAAGCAACCACCTATTTCTGAAATGATTAAGAAAGTACTCGGACATGGTGGATCTGGCAAACCAGGAAAAGAATCAGGAGGATCTATTACGTTAGATCAGGCAAAGAAAATTGCATCAGATAAATTAGAAGATTTGAATACTGACAACGTTGACCAAGCAGTCAAAATTGTTCAGGGTGTCGCCCGCTCTATGGGTGTAGAAGTTAAGTAAAAAGGAGTAATATATGGGAAAAGTACGAGCTGTTGATCCAGCACAAGAAGAAGCAAAAAAATTAGAACAAGAAGCAAAAGAAAAAGAAAGGCTTGCAAAAATTGAAGCTGCAAAAGCTGAAGGTCAAGCTAAAAAGGAGGCTTCTGAACCTGTTATGGAAGAGACAGAAGAACCAAAAAAGTCGAAATATGCAGAAAAAGTAGTCCTTCGACAAACTCAAGATAAAAAGAAAGCTGCACGATCTGCCAATTATCTCTCAAAAGCAAAACTCATTGAAAAAGGTAAGCAATACAGTCTTAAAGAAGCTTTAGAGCTCGTTGAAAAAGCTCATATGACAAAGTTTGATGAGACCGTTGAGCTGCATATCAATACAATCAGCTCTGGTGTTTCTGGCCACGTTACTCTCCCTTACGGAACTGGCAAACAAACACGAGTCGCAATTCTTGCTCCAAATAAGGATGCAAAAGCCGCAGAAGAATTACTCAAAGAAATTGAATCAGGAAAATTGAATTTTGACATTCTTATTGCAACTCCAGATGCAATGCCTAAGCTTGCAAAAGTTGCACGTGTTTTGGGACCAAAAGGCCTTATGCCAAATCCAAAAAATGGAACGATTACTCCTAATCCAGAAGCAGTTGCAAAACAATACGCAGGCGGTCAAATGAACTTTAAAACAGAAGCTAAGACTCCAATTATTCATTTAAGTGTTGGGAAGCTTTCTTTTGGGACAGAAAAGCTTGTAGAAAATATTCAAGCAGCACTTGCTGCTGTTAAAACATCCAATATGAAATCGGTGGTTGTTAAATCAACCATGTCCCCTGCTGTCAAACTTCAACTCGGGAAATAACTCTCTTCTCTTCCTCCTCATCTAGGTAATATCTCAAAAAGTTGTTTCGATCTTTTCATGCCCTTCTTACACCAGATTTCTAGACTGCCCTTCTATGGCAGAACACAATGATTTTTCTAAATTTCTTGGGGACATGGAGTATATATACGCACGGAAAGCCATGATAAATCCATTTCTTCAATTTCTCACAGAATTTTGGGTTGACTCAGAAAGAAATACGAGATCAATGAGACGACATCTACTTCGAGTTGCTCTCGAGCACTATGTGACACAAGGTGTAGGCTCAAGTCCCGGACTATTTTTGCACCCAGAACTGGAAACACTTTTAGGATTGAAAAGGGTCACAGCGCGTGGATCACTAGATATACGTCTGGTACCTATTCATCCCACAGCAGAAGCGGATGTCCAAACAGTTATTACAATTCTTCAAGCACAAAACAGTCAAAAAACAGAGAGTCCTTCTCTTTTTTTTGAGCACTACAGCATTCACAATCAATATAAAAGACAATTAAAAGAACCCCAAACTAAATTACTTATCAGTGATGCTTCGGGCATGAGCGAACACAATGTACAAGTAACATTTCGAAGACCAACGCGTCGAACACAGGACCCTATGATACGAGGCATTCGATCTCTTACCCTTTCTCCTTTATATCCAGCTCACGAAAAGCATTCTACCCTTCATACCCTAACAACTAGGAATAGAGAAAATCCAGATTAAAAGCAGGAAACACAAATAATACACAATTTTCCCCCTTTGTGGCTGTTCGCTTCAGAAGAACTATGCAACACAACTAGTCTTTTACCCTTTTCTTACTACCTTTTTATTCCCTGCTTATCTGCTTTCTTTAAGATCGCTACAATAAACATATATAAGATATACCTATGAAACGTTTTTTTTCTGAAATAGGGGCAAATATGTCAGCTCGCTTTGCACCTGGGGTGATTCAAGAAATGACTGATAAATACTCTCCTTTCACCACAGAAGTGGGACAAAAAAATAGATTTGAATATACATCACGACGACCAGGAAGTGACCCTTTCCACCTTCGAACCAAATCATCTAACCAACAAGATATGCTTATTTCAATTGGTTTACGTGCATTACGCCCCGAAGAGGTTGCTCTCAGAGTAAGAGAAGGTGGTTATGATGGTGCTACACAACGAAAAGCTGTAGAAGCCTCTCTCCAATCTACACTCATGTCCCATCAGTATGAAGCCAGAAGAGCCCATGATAGAGCGAGTTATTATACTGCGCTTTATCATGACGACTTAGCCAGTTTTGCATTAGAGAGAGCTCGGCGGCTTAACTACGAAATGGGAATCTACTCACAGTGGTTAGGAAAAATACAAGCCATATCACATGCGAGTATGGTCTTTAAAGCATTGGATAGAGTTCCGTGGGAGGCAACAAGGCGATTTATTAGGTTTAATTTCCCATCACGGGTAGAACCAGAAGATTACACGATCCCTCTCCCTACTTATGGACAGCTCTATTATCAAGTGCATGGATAGCAAAGCGTAGAGTTCATAACATATAGCATCCTTAGTTAAGGAGTTTTAGTAAATTTACAATAGAAGAATCGTTTGCTCGTGAGTTTATCTCTTCATTATATGCTTCCGCCATGCATGACTTTTTCCCAACTACTGGCATGTCATCTGCATCCTCGACTCCGCTTAAATCAGAGTTCTTCCTCTTAGAAGATTCTTCATAATCTTCTTGTAATGGTATATATGCCTGCCTCATATACACTATATTAAATACTATATACAATTGAGAATAAACTGAGAACAGTAAGGCTTTTGTAAGAATAGCCTTTATTTGCCCTTTAAACACCTTTTTTTTGAAAATCTATCCCGGACTCGATCATAAATTATCTCAGAGAGTCATTGTTTTGTACGTAAAGAAAGCACAAGAAGTACGGGAAATAAGTAAAAAGATAAGTGAAATGGGTATGAAATTAGTTGTGAGGGGGAGCTAGAGGATTTCTTCTTACGGCGTTTGCAAGACGACCCAACCATGCAGTGTCTTTACTAGCTCTAGCTTCAGCTTCTAATACTTCTAACTCTTTTTTCAAACCTGGAGGCAATTGCCCTTTGTGTTTCTTTGCATGCCCTCAACTATGCTTGCAGGAGGATTATCTTCTTCTCTTTTTCCCATAATACGTGTGTAGTTTACCAAAAAGACAAGCAAAGAATCAAAAAGACATTTTTTTACTCTCCATATTAGACCTAAAGTTATTAATTCCCGAATAGCAAGACCTGGCTTATAGCTTACAACAGCATTACACTTATTTGCTCCTCATTTAGTTGACTTCCCCGCTCTTCCATATATAAAATATGAACTCTATGAAATTGAGCGAGTGCACACCAGAGATTGTCAGAACTGTACCCTTAGATGGTAATATAACTACATGTCACTTGAAATGCTCAAATGAAGCTTGTCCTTTATTCCGTGACTTTGAAGTAACTGTTTCTACTCCAAATGGAACATGGACACCAGGAAATGAAAAAATTGCACTAATAAAAGCAGCTGCAGCGTGCAGAGTTGAAGGGAAAATACGAAGAACTGAGGCCACTCTCGGAAGAAATTAATAGATGCCTAAACCTCCTTCTTCTTGCATTTCCCCTCTCCCCTTTGCTATAATACATATATCTAAAGACAGTAAGCATAAAAGTGAGTCTTACCGAGGAGAACCGTTCGAAAGAACATTCACTCGCTTTGGGCGAGTTTTTTATTTTATGGCAGACGTAAAAATATCACAAAATAGAGTCAAAAAAGAAGGCATTGTCGCTGAAGTTACTGAAAAAGTAAATAAATCAAAGGCAATGGTCTTTACTGACTACACTGGCCTTACCCACAAGCAGCTTGAAGAATTCAAGAGAGAAATCAAAAAAGCAGAAGCTGAATATGTTGTTGCAAAAAACACTCTCCTTAAGATTGCTCTTGGAGATAAAGCAGAAGGACAAGAAGATAAGTTCGTTCAACCAACAGGAACTATGTTTTTGTATGGTGATGTTGTTGCCCCACTCAAAGCTCTCGCAAAAATGATGAAAGATGTGGAAAAGCCAACCGTTAAATTTGGTTGGATGGATGGCCAAGTCTTATCAGATAAAGATGTTGCAAAGCTTGCAACACTCCCATCACGAGAAGTTTTGGTTGCTCAGATGCTTGGTATGATGAAAGCTCCAATCCAGGGCTTCCACCGAGCACTTGCTTGGAATTTACAAAAGTTTGTTATGACACTTGCAGCTATTGAAAAACAGAAGCAAGGGTAAAAAAGGAGGTGAGAACAAGATGGCAAAATTAACTAAAGATGAATTAATTGCAGCAGTAAAAGAAATGTCTGTTTTAGAACTTTCTGAAATAGTCAAAGCTTTGGAAGAAGAGTTTGGCGTTAGTGCAGCAGCTATGGCAGTCGCAGCACCAGCAGCAGCAGGAGCTGAAGCAGCAGCACCAGCTGAAGAACAAACCGTATTTAACGTTGTTCTCACTGCAGCAGGAGCAAACAAAATCGCAGTCATTAAAGCTATTAGAGAATTAGTCCCAACACTCGGACTTACCGAAGCTAAAGCTTTAGCAGACTCAGCTCCAAAGGAAGTCTTAACCGCTGTTAATAAAGAAACAGCAAATGCAGCAAAAGAAAAACTTACAACAGCAGGCGGAACAGTCGAGCTAAAATAAGTTTGGAACTTGTTGTAAAACAAGAGCCAGGTCTAAGGATTGTATCTTTAGACCTGGTTTTTTTATGGAAAAGTCGACTATCGCATCAGTTTATTTCCCCTCCCATTTTCTATAAGCCTACATATTCAGACCCCCTCTTTTGTGGATAACATGAGGATTACTCTTACTACAAGACTAATCTATCTTTATTACCGTATTGTTACTGTTCTTTTAGCCTTACAGGAAGCCATAGTTTTTAGACTACACATTCCTCTTTCTCCGTATGGCTATCCTTGAACTGTTATACAATCATGAAAAGGTTGTCCGGACAAGGCGACGAAAGCCTGATGAGACAATTTCCATGGGCTCTTATTTGAGTGGTTATAGAAGACGCATGCAAATTATTGATGACGATACTGTTTCAATTCAAGAAGTGCGTTTAGAAGAGAACTTTCGCATTCGGTCTATCGAACATGCCCGACTTCACGGGGAAGAAATTAATAAGATGGGTGGTGTCAAAGGTCATGTATGGGGAACATTTAAGCACGAGTATATCTGGACACCAAATGAGATAACACCTGGCAAGTAATATTTCTAGTAGTCTCTTGCATTTCCCTTACGCTCCTTTTCTTTTCCCCTTACGCCCTGTTATTAGCATGAATATGCTTCTCTGTCTGTTATGTCATTTGAAAATCCACTCCTCCAACTCAGAGCGCAACTCCGTTTTATCAGAGATAAAGTTTACTATCCCAAACCTGACATCTACCAACTTCCCCAAGAGGTATTACACCAACAAGCAGCAAGATTTGGAGGAAGACGATGGGCACTTTTTTCTGATGTGAATGGCACTGTTGATGATCCAAGACGACGTCCGGACCAAACCCTTGCACCCTGTCTTCATGAGAAGTCTTGGCTAACAGTTTACAGTACAGGAGGAGATCTTTCAGAAGTTTTGAAACTTGTTCAAAATGGACGGATTCCCGTTCCTCACATTGTCGTCTCGGAACTTGCAGGGCCGATTCATATTCTGAAACCTCAATCAGCCATCAAGCCTCAAACAGAACTTTGTTCAACTGACTTCATACAAGATCAAAATTTTTCCAGAAGGCTACGAAAACGATTCCCTAGAGAAAAAGTCATGGGTGATGTTGACTCGGTGATCGGAAGAATGAATCGTGACTTTGCAGATTTTTACTTTGGATATAGAGGTATCGATAAAACACAGCCTGGAAAAGACACAAGTATATCTCGGATACGACTTGAATTCACTGTTACTCCTGGTACTCCACGAAAAAGAATTGAACGATTCAGGGGAGAATTACAAAAACATTTTGATAAACAATTTCCAGGCCTAAAAGTACTTATTTTTCAAGAAACAGATAAAGACAGGAAATCAGGATATCATAAAGTCCTATTAGTCCCCTGGGGCAAAGAAAAGGCAATAATATATTTGCAAAAAAAATTAGGTATTAATGGTGCTATTCTTGCTGGAGATAGCGATATAGATCCATTATTTGATCCATCTATTGGAACAGACACTTGGAGAGTACCAGTAGGAAAAACACTTATGGCAGAGGCACAAATGCAGCAGGCGCTCCACAGCAGGAGGGTTGTTGAGCCAATTCCGAGTGGGACAACTGTTCATCGCATTTATTTACATAAAAATTCAAACGATTGGAACCCAACAATTTTTCTGTATGATAGTGCGCGAAGAAGTGGTTCCGAATCTGTTGCACGGGCAGTGCGGATGGCAGATCTTGCATGGGAAATAAATAGACGAAACCACTATAGCCAGTTTGATACTGCATACATCCCTGCTGCCTAACCTGACAAAAATTTGTTGAGCAATTCTGCCAATGTCTTTTTTTTGTTTTGGTCTATGTTGTTTTATGTCAAGATAGCTGTATTTTTTCTTTTTATACTTTCACAAATGGTATTTGAAAGAACAAAAAATTGGGCAAGAGCAAGTACAGTCATGTGGATGGACACAAGAGGTTTGGAAAAAACATTTGCCATTGGATTCTCAGGACTCTATGGTATATATAACGTTATTGATTATATAGCATCTACACCTCTGGCTGTTACAGCAACAATACTTGCAACAGAAACACTGGCACATATAGGAATATTTCCGCATGGAATAGATATGACTACTATTCTTTCTCAACATGGAGCATCTTCCGAGTTTGTTACTAATTTTCAAGAAATAACGGGAAAGGTAGCACTTGCAGGAGTAGGAGCACAAGCTGTAAGACGTAGCGCTCTCCGATTCATTCCCCATGCAGGACAGTTTATCAATGAAATGGGACACATGGCAAAAGAAGATTATAGTGGATATAGAAGGCGGTACTAAACTCTCCGTAGTCTCAGACGATATCGCCTTTCTTTCTCGTCAAAATCTTGCATGACTTTATCTCCATAATAGGTAGGAATAACACGTGTATATAACGATATCCCACTATGTGGTCCGTCACTCATATCCCATGCCCCGCCTGAATACCATAGAGGGACATCATATGTTTCCATTGCAGTAACAATTGTTGCCGCACCAATGCCTGGAACGAGTCTATACGGTTGAACTCCTTCATTAAAACCTCCAACAAAACCTCGCATGACCTTATCTCTCATGGAATAACTTTCTCGAGAGAAAATAGTTATCACTTGTTGTGTACTGTCTCGTACCCACGCACCCTCATTATAGAACACTCTATTCCCCTCTCCATCAATTGTTGAAAGAACTGCAACTTCCGTATTAATATCCGCTCTATCTTTCACTGGGACTGGTGGTATCAAAATAGTTCTTCTGAGCGAAAATTGTTCGGGTGTCTGTGTTGATGGGTTGGTATAGAAAAAAGACGTTACTTCATGCCCATACAATTTTTGTAATCTCTTTTCTTTTCGTATTTCTTCTTCTGACATATTATATCTATATACCAATATCGTTAATTTCCAAAGAAAAAATAGCAAGAGTTATAAACTATTGTCCACTTTCTGTCATGAATCTCTCACAAAACTACTTTATAGTGAAGGAAGGCAGGATTCTTTCAAGAAAGGAATATATGAGTCCATAACCTGTTGTACTTTTCTACTATTGCATTTTTCATATTTGTAATTGTGAAATGAAGGTACCTTTAAAATACTTTTTGTAAATATTTGTATTTTTTAATATTGAGAAAAAGTCTAGTAGTTTTTGTTGCAATGAACTAAAGTAGTAAGAGATAGTATTAAAAAATACCTTATTGGTTTAAATTCTTCAAATAAAATACGAATTCCCCTCTTGACACAAGTGTTCTAGTTTAGTACATTAAGTACAGTTAATCATCAGTAATCACCACATTGATTTACTAACAAAATATGACAACACAATTATCAATTCAATCCCTGCCAGACTTGTTAACAGTAAAAGAAGTTGCACAAATTTTACGCGTCTCTCCCCTTACTATTAAAAGATGGGGGAAAAGAGGCAAACTCCCAGCAATCCGCATTAATTCACGAGGAGACCGCAGATATAAGAAAGAAGCAGTCCTCTGGCTTCTTGGTATGCAGCAAAAAACTGCATAAATTTTCTTCTCTTTCTTATCCCGATCCATATTCTTGTACCACATTTGAGGCAACTTACCAAAACCCTTTTTGATAATGAGCAATTAAGCCTACCTTGACAGAATATCATCTCAGATATACAATGCTGTCTATGGCAATTCGTATCGATGTAAAAAGCATTGCAAGTAGACAATTCCCTAACGTGGGAGAAAGAAGTTCAGATTTTTCGTTAGATCATCTGGAGCAAGATCTTCATTTAGGTGAATTACGAAGACAACCCAGAGATCCCCATGAAGTGTGGGATGGACGAAGCCCAAATTATATACAGGGGGCTGATGGTTCGGAAACGATTATCGCACATGGACCGGCTCAGGCTATGACGTCTAGAGACGGTATAAATATTGTTATTCATAATGGACCTCTAAATCGTAGTATAGATGTCACACTTACAAATGCAGCAGATTCTTCACATCCCAGAAAAGCACGTTTTAACAGAAAAGGGGAAAGACGAGAATAACAGACAAAGCCCTTTTTAGACTCCCCTTCTATATTCTGCCATATACTCGGCCCGAATAATATCTTCATCAGGACTTTCAAAATGAGCTTTTAAAAATGCAAAAGTTTCTTTTGGATCTTGGGTATTGACCCATACCCCAGTCCCAACTTCAAATCCTCCCAGAATTTTTTTGCGCGGAATAAGACGCATATACCAATCTTTTCCAGGAGCAATGTAATAATTAAAAGGAAATCCTTCCCCATGACGAACGGACATTATATACAAAAGTCGTTGCATGACAAAAGATAAATCAATAATTTCCTCTTCAAATATATCACTAAACGGACTCTTTTTCTTTTTTGGAGCGATCCATACCTCATCTGGCCATTGGCTAACAGTCGGACAATATATTCTGAAAAAATTTGTCTCAATATCATCTCCATCAGGTTGTACAAGAGGTCGGATGTCCAATGTTACTTCTTTAGGAATAACAACAAGTTGTGAATGTGGATGAGGAATACTTTCTCCAGCAAGTTCTCCTTTATTCTGAAATATATACACTTGTCCTTTTTTTTTATGAGTCAACATCCGTTGTTTATATGTTGAAAAAAGAAGTTCTACATGGGAGAGGGGTAATTCATCAATATTTTTATGGTGGTTCGGAGAATGAACAATAATCTCATGAATTGGCGCAAAAGGATATTTATTTTTTATAACCCGTATTTCCCAATTGCTGTCATTGGGATTGCCTCCCACACGATAGACCTCAGGATCACTCTCTTCATTCCCAATACAAAACGGACAAAATGCAAGATTTTTTTTGGATTGATTTGGACGTTTCGCTCTTTTTGGATCTGAAATAATCCATTTATTCCAAGAAAAATCTTTAATAAAAGAAAAGTCAGCCATAACTATCAAGAAGATAGAGAAAAAAAGATAGAAAATAGAGGACTATTCCTCATCTGCAACATCTATCATCAATTACCTAACTTCCATTTTCAACTACCTTATTACAATACTACTACACTTCTATTACGAAGGAAACGATGTACAATACTTACAATGGCAATTGAGTAAAAGTTCATTGTTTACAACAATAGAATACATTCTATCAACCATGAACGAACAACTATGAAAATTGGCATTCTGGATACTATCTGGATTAATACCCCCCCACCAAAGTATGGAGGGACAGAAGATGTTGTCTATCATCTTGCAGATGGTTTGGTAGAAAAAGGACACGATGTTACACTTTTTGCACCGGCAACTTCCAAAACGAAAGCCCGTCTTTCCCCAACTGTCACTCTCCCCTTGCGGGATAAAAATATCCCTTGGACTGATATTTCCTATCACCTCTATCACATTTCCCAAGCATTTGATCGCATAGAAGAATTTGATATTCTCCATGTGCATTTAAATAAAAACCAGGATTATATGGCACTTCCGCTAGCTTCCTTTTCCAAAACTCCTGTTTTAACAACACTCCATTTTGCACTTCCTAGTAAAGTATGGCGACCAGAACGATATACTGTTCTTTTAAAATATAAAGACTTACCTTTTACCTCCATTTCAAAAGCTCAACAGCAAGGCATGCCACTCAATTTTATCTCTACTGTCTATAACGCACTTGATACTCAGCAATTCCCTTTCTCCCTCACTCCAAAAAACTATGTCATGTGGCTCGGGAAAATTGTGCCTCACAAAGGAACAAAAGAAGCAATTCTGGCAGCAAAAAAAGCAGGCGTTATGATAAAAGTTGCAGGTGTTGTTGACCCAGGTATTACAGAGTCCCTAGAATACTTTGAGAAAGAGGTTAAACCTCTTATTGATGGAAAAGGAGTAGAATTTGTAGGAGAAATTGGTATGCCATATAAGGCCCAACTTCTTCAAGGAGCAAAGGTTCTTCTTAATCCCATTCAATGGGAAGAACCTTTTGGCCTCGTCATGGCTGAAGCACAAGCTGTAGGAACACCTGTTATTGCTTTTAATCGGGGAGCAGCTAGTGAAGTTATCAATAATACTCAAACAGGCTTTCTTGTGGATTCTGTTGACGAAATGGCAGAAAAGATACATGTTATTGATGGCATAAAAAGGGAAGATTGCCGATCTTTTATACAAAAAAAGTTTTCTGTTGATACAATGGTTGAAGGATATGAAATGGCATATAGAACAACACTTGAGCATTGGCAAACATATATGGGGAAAGTAAGAGAAACACTTGCAACATATAAAGACAATCCAGCAGAGATATAAATATGTTATGAACGAATGGATAATGAGACGATGTATACATAAATCATTAAAATATGACTATAATAAAATGTATCGTAATAGGTAAAAACTTTTCATAAGTTATCATTTTTTATGCCAAATTTTTTTGACGTGCAGGATTTTTTTTCTAAATTGGATCGAAAGCTTATTATTGCAGCTGATGCAGAACCTATTGCTCATGAAAAAGCAAAAGGAGAAATTACCTACTCTATTCCCGCAGGTGGGGTTGGAGTCGCCCTTGAACCAATTGCCAGAGCATCTCATGCAATCTATATTGCAAGAGGAAAATCAGCAACAGATAAAGAAGTCCTAAATAACCGTAATGAAATTGCTGTTAATGCAGGAACTCCTGATGAATACCTTCTAAAACGTCTTTTTTTCTCTGAAGAAGATCTCTCTGACTATTATTATGGATTTTCCAACCAAACACTCTGGCCCCTCTGTCATATTGCATTTCAACGGCCCGAGTTTAACTCTGCATGGTATGAAGGATATAAAAGAGTCAATAAAACGTATGCTGAGTCTATTAAGTCTTACCTCCACGGCAATGATGTCGTATGGATTAATGATTACCAACTAGCACTTGTTCCCGCATTCCTTAATAAACCAAAAGGTGCAGTTGTTGGGATGTTTTGGCATATACCATGGCCAACGTGGGAAATCTTTCGTATATTACCTCAGAAAAAAGAACTTCTTGAAAGTATGCTTATGTGTGACTACATTGCATTTCATAGAGGATACCAAGCACAAAATTTCATTAATACGGTTGTAAGAGAATTTGAAGCACGGGTTGACTTGGAAACAAGAAGTATCCACTACAAAAATCATGTCACAACTGTTAAAAGTCTTCCTATGGGTATTGATACTGACGTCATTATGACAACTCTCCAACCACAACAATCGGATACTATCCTTACAACAATTGTCCGGGGTCTTCTAGGACTTCAAGAAAAATCTAAGGAAGATAACTCTTCTGGACAATCTGATATTGACCTCTTCTTTAAACAGAATCGTGTCATCCTTGGAGTAGATAGGCTTGACTATACAAAAGGGTTGCGCTTAAGACTTCTTGCCTTAGATCGGTTCTTTCAGGAGCACCCAGAGTATATTGGGAATGTTTCCTACCTTGGCGTACTTTCTCCATCAAGGGAACAAATTCCTGCGTACAAAGAACTGAAAAAAAATGTCTATTCTCTTACAAAAGAAATTAATGAGAAATACGAAAAAGACGGCTGGAGACCTATTCATCTGGTATCAGGTACTTATACACGCCCTGAAATTCTTAATCTTTATAGAAAAGCACAGGTTGGGTTGGTAACACCTCTTGATGATGGAATGAATTTAGTTTCCAAAGAATTTATTGTTGCAGCATCTTTGTCTGATAACCCTGGTGTGCTTGTTTTGTCTCAATTTGCAGGCTCTGCTATCGATTTGACCGCAAGTCTCATTGTGAATCCATATAATGTAGAAGAAGTGGCAGAGGCTATCCATAAGGCACTGACGATGCCAAAAGAGACTCGGATAAAGATTACAAAGCAAATGGTTCAAACTCTTGAAGAAAGAAATGTCTATGGCTGGGCAATGAAGTTTGTAAGAGATGCTATAGGAGCAACAACTCACACAAGAAGATAAAAACGTTCAATCAAATAAACATATCGCTCAATAACAGAAGGCTTCTTAAAGGAATTTGCGATCTTTTGAGAATGAAAACTTTTCTTTTGCGACCATCCAAGCAAACTCTGGCAACGCAAGTTGACGCTTCAATCGCCACGGCTGTACCATCAATCGAAATAGCCATTCAAACCCAATATTTTGTATCCATTTTGGCGCTCTTGGTACTCGTCCCGATAGATAGTCAAATGCTCCCCCTACCCCAACCGTTACTCGAACCGGTATGTTGTGTACATGAGATGCCATCCACTCTTCCTGTTTGGGGAAACCAAGTGCTACAAAAAGGATGTCTATAACCGGGGTATATAGCTTGTTTTGAGTAGGTGACATTTTCCCCTTCTCTATCTTCCTGTCTTCGTGAGACTCTTTACTGACATCTGCTTTATGACTAGATATGGTGTCATTCCATGTATCACTAGCAAAGACAACTTTGAGGTTTGGGTACCTTTTTCGTAAGCACTCAGATGTCTTTTCTGCTACCCCTGGCCTTCCGCCAAAAAATCCTATTGTGACAAGCTGTTCGTTTGCTTTTTCACAGAGCCTTTCAACCATTTCTACCCCTGTAAAGCGTTCATTAAGCGGTTTTCCAAGTATTTGAGCTCCCAAGTAAAGACCTATACCATCACATAAGGCTATTCTAGAACCGTTTAAGATAGATTGAACTTCGGGATGATGTGATGCATACACTACCATTTCGGGATTTGGAGTAGTAATGTAGTAATTTTCAGAGGAATTTTTAATCGAACTGATAATATACTCTAAGATTTCTTCTTTTCTAGTGCTTGTGACATCTATTGACAATATTTTCTTTTTCACAAGAAAAGATTTTTTACTATAAACCTTAATTAGCTGATTCTCTTTTTGATTATTCTGCAAATTTTGAGTATTTTTTATTTTCATTACTTAAGATTGATTTTTTATCATTGAAGCTAAATAGTGTATGTGATTTTTGCTTTCAGATATTTTAGTTATAGTGATATAATACACTCTAGTAAATTTTGTGAAAATTATCCTTCATCCACACGCTAACGTTATTTCTCAGCTTAATATAAGCTATTTAAGCAATGCTCAAGCATTTCACTTTCGTGAAATGCTTCTTTTGTACAACTCTATATTTTCCAGTGCAACTCCAGTTCCCCGTACAACACACAGAAGAGAGTCTTCTGCCACATGACATGGGACTCCTGTCATATCGGTCATGAGTTTATCAAGATTATGAAGAAGAGATGTCCCTCCTGACATGACAATGCCTTTATCAATAATATCGCTTGCCAATTCTGGAGGAGTATCTTCCAATACTTTTTTCACTCCACCAATAATATCAAGTAGAGGATTCTGAATTGCCTCGTTAATTTGAATTTCACTTATCTCAACAGTTCGAGGAAGCCCAGTAATACTATCTCGACCCCGTATTTCCATTTTCTTTGGATCTTTCTTATCATGATCTGTCACGAAAGCATTTCCAATAGTAATTTTTATTTCCTCTGATGTTCGTTCACCGACGAGCAAATTAAATTTATGCTTAATATAGTTGGCAATGGCCTCATCAATCTTGTTTCCTCCAACTCGCACTGAGTTATGCACGACCACGCCTCCGAGAGAGATAACAGCCGCTTCTGTTGAGCCTCCTCCAATATCGACAACCATATGCCCCGCAGCCTGAGCAATAGGAATTTTTGCACCAATCGCTGCAGCTAAAGGCTCTTCAATAAGATAGGCTGCCCGTGCTCCAGCAGCCATTGTTGCATCAAGAACCGCTCGCCTTTCAACCTGGGTCACACCGCTTGGGATACAAATCATAACTTCAGGTTTGAAAAAACGAGATTTCCCACAAGCTTTATCAATAAAGTAGGAGAGCATTGCTTCAGTAATAGTATAGTCAGCAATAACACCATCCCGCATTGGACGCTGGGCAACAATATTACCTGGGGTACGACCTAACATCTCTTTCGCTTCTTTGCCAACTGCAACAACTCGATTTTCCTCTGCAGTAACTGCTACGACAGTTGGCTCATTGAGAACAATTCCTTCTCCTGCCAAATAGACAAGCGTATTTGCAGTACCAAGATCGATTCCAACACGTTTAGAAAACATAATGAAAATGGGTTAAGGTAAATGTGAATGCTTAATACTTTCTTCTTTCCCCTTAACTATATCAAACTACTTACTATCTATACCTTTTTAAGAAGTAGCCATGATAAAATTGATTATAGTGAGGCCCTCTTTGTCTTGCAAGGCCTATTTTACTTGCAGTATAATAGTAAGAGCATTGCTCCATGGTTTCATTGCTCCATCGTTAAAAGACCATGAGAGAATAATACAATGGAACAATCAACTGCCCAACCAAATCTGAACTCTGACAAAGAACAACCAGTTTCATCAGAGGTGACACAGACAAAAAAATCGTCAATGAAAAAACAATTATTTATATCAATTGCTGTTATTATCTTTCTGGTCGTAGGAACTACCATCGCAGTGATGTATGGGAGTGGGTATAGACTCGATTTCAGTAACACTCGCTCTATTATTCACGGGACAGGGCTGTTAGTAGCAACCAGCACGCCTGATGGTGCACAGGTTTTTGTTAACGACCACTTAACAACAGCAACAAATAATACGATCAACTTAGCACCTGGAGAGTACAGAATTAAAATTTTTAAAGATGGTTATTTCCCTTGGGAGAAAAAAATAAAAATTGAAAAGGAAGTTGTTAGCAAAGCAGAAGCATTTCTTTTTCCTACAACACCCAAACTTGAAGGTATAACCTCTACTGGAATACTGAGTCCAGCAATCGATCCAACTATGACCAAGATTGCTTATGTTGTTGCTTCCCAATCAGCACGAAAAAATGGTGTGTATGTTCTGGACATGGCAAATAGGTCACTTATTACCCTTCAATCTGCTTCAACGCAAGTGGCTGATGGGACAGTTGTGACGTTTGATAATGCAACTCTTTCATGGTCACCTGATGGACAACAGATACTTGCTACTATTCCTAACCTAAGTGGAGCTAAACCAACAATGTATCTGCTGGATGCAACAACATTTAACCAAACACCAAAAGACGTAACAGAGACTCTCTCAACTGTTACTGATTCCTGGCAAAAGCTCACTGACGATAAAGCAACGTCACGTTTAAATACACTTAAGCCAGATTTGAAGAAATTTATAACAGATAATACCTCCATCATCGCCTGGTCGCCTGATGAAACAAAAATCTTGTACACCGCATCAAATGCAGCAACCCTCCAACAAATTATTAAACCAGTACTCATCGGTGCAAATCCCACCCCTGAGGAACGAACTTTACAAAAAGGAAGCGTCTATGTCTATGATACCAAAGAAGATAAGAATTTTAGGATTTTAGATAGCCTCACTATCACTTCAGACACAAAAACACTTCCTATCATGTGGTTTCCTGATTCAAAACATTTGATTGTTGTTGTTGATAAAAAGGTCAATATTAGAGAATACGACGGGCAAAATAATACAATTATCTATGCCGGACCATTTGCAGATAATTATGTTTTCCCATGGCCAACAGCCACACAAATTGTGATGTTAACCAACCTAGGGAATTCAGATACACTTCCCAACCTCTACTCTATTGGGCTCAAGTAACAAGAGAGATTATTAGTCGCGTTGGTTTTTGGGACAGGATTTAGGTGATATGCCTGCACTTTCCGCTAGTGTATTATTGAGACCAACTACTAAACCACTCATTGTATCTGCCATGTCTCCTAAGGGCCCTTGCGACGAGGGTAGCAACCCATCAGGCTCATCAGACATAGTGAGGAGACGTCGTGTACTGATGGCTGATTCTTTAATAACAGCATATGCATCAGGTACTAGAGTCCTAGACACTACCAGCCTTGCAAAATTTGGACAATTAGTCGGGCATACTTCCCCTGTTATTGGACACGTTGGTGGTGATCCCACCAGAGGGTGTTCACTAGCAAGTTGCTGAGCAACTGGTGTAGCGCCACCAAATAATCGTATTTTTTCGTTTTTCATCTTAGCCTAGATTATAGTAAAGTCAACTCGGTTTGGCTATAACTAACAATCTCTTCCACGTTGTACCAGGAGGCCAACAGGTCTGAAGAATAAGCTGTTTTTCTGATTTTCGAGCATCGAACAGGTATCCAACACTGGATGGCTCCACAATCTTTTTGTCCATAACTGTATAGTCGTAACGCTCATTTTTGTAGTAAACAACAATACTATCCCCTTTTTCGAGTTCTTTCAGCAAGTAAAAGACTGCGTTATATAATCCAACATTCCAGAAGTTATCAGTAGAATGGGCAAAAAGGTATACACTCCCTTTTTCGTCTGGTAATGCACTTCCTTTTGCATGAGCAACAGATTGCCGAAGGATAGGTACATAGACATTTTTATCAATGGCGTCAACGTTTGCAGTAATCCGAGCATTAGCTCCAATCTTAGGTATCAAAATACTAAATAATGTATCAATAGGATTCATACTAATACTATTAGAATGAGTACCAATAAAGTTCGATGATAAAAATTTCCCTTGTCTCATATGATTTATTGGGTCAACAATATAGTGTCCAATGCCAGAGAGTTTCCAAAGTCTATACTGCACTTCAAAATACGCTGCAGGCCCAAAGGTCAGGATAACCCCTAGAAGGGAAAAAAGAATAAGTCCAATGCCTCCAACTGATAGTAAGTTGATAAGCAAATTTTTTCTCATGATAAAGTAAATGCTATTTTAACTTCGGAAGATAAGAAAAAGGTAAGAGAAAAAAAATGAAGTAGAGAAGATATTTTATGCTAAAATACACAGTACTAGTCCTCGTAGCTCAGTTGGATAGAGCAGGCCCGTCCTAAGGGCAAGATCGGAGGTTCGACTCCTCTCGAGGACGCAGATAAAAAGAAAATTGAACTCTACGGGGTGTAGTTCATCGGCAGAATGCTCGGTTCGGGACCGAGATGTAGAGAGTTCAATTCTCTCCACCCCGACTTAAGAACTTTGAAGAATTGGTTAAGCAATCAAAGGGAATAATGATGCTGAACCAAGTGCATTTAATACGCCTGCTGCTCCAAATGCTTGCAATTCTTTCATCGTAGACCAACGTTTTTGATCGTTTTCAACAAGTTGATCTGCTAACTCATTAGGTACATGAAGGACAAAGTATTTATTTGTTGCAACAATTCTATCTTCATTCGCAGGAGATAAATCTCCCCATGGCACTTCACCTTTATTCAATGCCTCCTCAAATTTTTCAGGATTACCATAAATTTTGCTTAAGATTGAAAGAAGTTCCTGACTGAAAACCTTAGCATATGCTTTTTCCTTATCAGCATTTCCTGAGGCTTCTGCTCTAAGCGTTGCAGCTGCTGTTAGATCTTTATAATTTGTGGCTGACATTTGCGCAAGCCGGACTGTTGTAAATTCTGCTGCAGCACCATTCTTGAGCAAAGTTAAGACTCGTCCATCAGGTCGAATGATAACACCAACCCATCCACTCACCTGTTCTGTCGTTCCACCTGGAAGCTCAAGAGGAATAGAAAATTCTCGAAGTAATGGTTGATTCCACTTCACGTTTCCCATACGGATATACTTTCCTTCAACCGTAAAGTGTCTTCCTTCAATCTTATCAGGTTGTACATTTACCTTCACTTCTTGCCCTCCTTCAGTCTTAAAGACAATCATATTACGAGGAGTCTTTATCGCATCTGCATTTTTATGATACGTTACCACTTGAAACCCATCGCCTTGTTTAGGATCACCAATAATAGTAATCTCAGCATTATCAGGGACTCTTTCTACAGAAATTAAATCTTTCCAAGCTCCTTCTCCTGTTAGTGGTCCATCGGTAATTTCACCCAGTGGAGTTTCTTTTGCAGCGCGCTTATACCATTCAACAGCATCTAAAAGGGCTTGATCTTTTGCAAGCATTGCGTCAAGCAAACCCTCTTTTCTTACCTGATCTGATCTTCTCTTATCTTCTTGTGTCTCTGGTGCTCCCTCTTCTCCTTTTACAGGTTTTCCACCTTCTTCACTAGCCCCTCCTGCAACAATTACTGCTTCCACACCACGTCTTTCTCTGAGTCCGCCTGTAAACTCTCCATCTCCTGCCTTTCCTTGCTCTTCTTCCTCCCTTTCAACAGTTTCTGGATCTATTGGACCCTCAGCTGCTGGTGGAGTTAGACCACCGTTTTGTATAGGAACAGCAAGAGTGATAGGGTCGGAGGAAGCAAAAGGAGCAAAATGCTTTGCATTTTCAGGCTCTATATCTTGGTCCAAAAGGTCAGCAACTTGTGTTGCCAATTCTTCGCGTTCTGATGATCCGACAGGAGCATTCAGGAGTGCTGAAGTTGCTAAAATAGCATGTTTAAGACGAGCAACTGTTTTCTCCCCACCAAAAATATAGAGGAAAGGTTCTAGTGCTGTTAACTCTTCTGCTACCACATTTTCCTTTTGTATTCCTTCCTCTTCTCCTTTTTCATTATGTGTATGAGTAAAATGCATCACAATTTTCTCCACATTAAGCTCACCCGCAGGCAAACCAGGTCTATCAAAAGCAGCGTGACGCACCTGTTCAAGCGTTTTGTCTGCACTTTCACGATTGCTTACATCTAGGCCATAGACATCCTTGACAGTAGTGGCAATACTATTTCCAGGAATTTGTGATACTTTTTCTAACCAATCTACAACAGATGCTCTCCATTTTTGGTTTGCCTCTTCAATTTTGAGTGCTTTTGAAACTGCTCCTTCATTATCATAAATAGTAATGACCGCATGAGGGTCTCCCAATCTCTCTTGTGTTGAAACCTCAATAATATGATCATGTTTTAACTCGTGTGCCTCAATGATATGGAGTCTTTGCTTGTGTTGCTCTAGATTTGTAATCTCTCCTTTTGGTTTTCCTATTTCTGTATGAGGTATTTCAGCTATCACACGCGCTGTTGCCACAGAATATGGATGTTTACCAATCCGTTCTGCAGATGGATCTCCTTGAACTTTTTGTTCTTGTTTTTCTACCATATACTTATATTACCCAATTTTTACCAATCATGCAAAAAGAAATTCTACTCTCCCTTGTATTTTCTCTTTCATTTTGAGAACATAAAGACATGGAGCCCAAATTAACAAAAGAAGAGAAAAAACAACTTCGTAAAGAAGAACGTACAGAATGGGAAAAACAGTTAGATAAAGAAAAAAGAAATTCACTTTTCAAGAAAATTGCACTCTGGGCAGGTATTGCCCTTTTCTTAGTGATTGGTGTATGGGGAATTTATGCAGCTTCAACACAGCCTTCCTCTTCTCCAACCCCATCCATTACTATGCCAAAGGTTACAACATCTGATTTCCAGACAGGTTCTCCTTCCGGAAATGTCACTCTTGTTGAATATGCAGACTTTCAGTGCCCTGCCTGTAAAGCATACTATCCAGTTGTAAAGCAACTACAAAAAGACTATGGTGATAGACTCCATTTTGTTTACAGGTTTTTCCCTCTTGAGAATGTTCATAAGAACGCTGAGTCCTCTGCTCGTGCAGCATATGCAGCCGCGCTTCAAGGTAAATTCTGGGAAATGCATGATACGCTTTTCCAAAACCAGGATGCGTGGGCGGGACTTTCTGACCCTACAGATACTTTTACTGACTACGCAAAAACCTTGGGGCTAAATGTTGACCAATTCAGAAAAGACTATACTTCTAATGCTGCGTCAAAATTTGTTGAGAACGCATACCAAACAGCACTGAATATGGGCCTCCAAGGAACACCATCATTCTTCATTAATGGCAAATTTATTGAAAATCCTCAAGGCTACCAACCATTTAAAGATTTGATAGATAAACAGATGAGGCAATAGATTGATTTTGCTCTATCTATCACATAATCGCTAGTTACTGATTTATGCAAGGGTATTCTTTAAAAAAATTTTTCCGTTCTCCCCTTCCAACTCAATATCTCCCTTATCTTCTCTTAGGTCTCACATTTCTTGGTTTTTTAGATGCAGTATATCTTACGATTGTTCACTACAAAAATCTTATTCCTCCATGCACAATAGGAGGATGCGAAGTAGTACTTACCAGTCAATACTCAAGTGTGGGACCCTTCCCTTTATCATTGTATGGTGCAGCATTCTATCTTGCTGTTATTGGACTAACAGCGCTCTTTATTACATCTTATTTTTCGGGCAATCCTGAACATAAAGAAGAAAAGTTAAGAAGGTCCCCACAAGCGCAATTGCTGTCAACTCTTCTTTTTGTCCTCTGTCTTTCGGGATTGGCAGTCGGACTTTTTCTTGTATACCTCCAAGTTTTTGTCCTACATGCTTTCTGTCAATACTGTCTTCTCTCAGAGCTTATCGACTTTCTGATGTTTGATACTGCTTGGTGGATGTACAACAGCCTCAAAAAAGAGTAAAAAATGACCCCTTATAGCAAAACATTATATATCACTTTGACAATAATATACCTCACCGGTATAATACCCCTCTATGGTAATAGAACGAATTTTTGGAGATATAGATCTTGAGGCGATTGGTTCTGATTTTCCAACTCGTGAACAGAGAATGGCAGTTAATAACTCCACTCTTCGGGAAGCAGCCGCTGCGAAAGTTGCAGCCAATATTCTTCAAATAGCAGAAAGACAAAAGCAAAAACCTCTTCAGACACAAAGAGGAACAATTCTCTCTTTTCCTACACCAAATCATCCCCAAAGTGCATAGCCATAGGATCTATTCGCCTATCTTTGAAAACTCCTGCAATCTCTTCTGCACCATGCTCTCTGCTACGGAGGGCAAAGGACTATTGCTCTCATTCATATCCCTAATACCTTGACCCATGCCTTCTTGGTCGACAGATGAGACTTGTAAGAGGACTAGAATGTGCACCAATTCCAGGAAGAACAACAGAAACCGCAAAAAGCAAAGAGAAAGCGAAAGTCAGGCAGCTTATGGTAGGATTGTTGCAAGTGACAATGCTCGAAGAAAAATAAACTTAGTAGAGCCCGGAGACGATCATACTAAATCTGCTGTACTAAATTGGGTTGAGGGAAATTCATGATTAGAGAAGGACTAGAATGTGAATTATCAGAGTTCTTTGTCGGATTTGGTTAGCCCCGAGGATATTTTTGGTATAATCGTTTTTCTAACTGTTTCATATTAAAACGTGCTGTTCTTCTCCTTATACCTGTTCTCGAGCCAACTTCACGAAGATAGTCGTAAACTTCTTCTCGAGCAGCTGACTGGTGAGTTGTTTGGCCCAAGGGAATTTTATTAGTATAAGCTCTTTCCATTTCATTCTCTGAAGTTAAACAATATGGAAGTCTATCTGATGCAGCCCAATTCATAAATGCATCAAAATCGCGTGACGTAAGCTTTGCTAAAAGTCCAGGATTTCCAGCATCAAAGAATGATAAGATAAAATCAGCTTTTCGCATATTAGCAGGGACATTGCCATCAATGGTGAGACTTGGGTAATCACTCTCCAGATCTAACCATGCCAATCTGTCAGTTCGCGGCAAAAGAGCACTAACTTCTTCTGCAATGCGTTGTTGTCTTCTCTTAGTTTCTTCTTCTCCTAACTTATAAGCTTCTGGCCATTCTAACCAATCTTTTATTCTCCCTTTTAATTTACCACTGTCTCCTAACTTAAAGTGGGGTGGGATATCTATTCGAACTTGGTTCATTACCGCCCTTAATCTTTCATCTGCAGGCATAGCCCAATATCTCGTGTCAGGAGTTGCAAATTGAGGTCTACCTCTCAAAAGCTCATATCTCATTACCATATAGAGATATTATAGGATCAAAATAGGTTTCTGTCAAATCTTGGAGAACTATGCTAATTCTTCTTCGGAGTAGATTTGAGATTTATCTAACTTGTGCCAGGGGAAAATATCACTCTCATTGAAAAGTAAAGCCACTTCTTTTCGTGCTGCTTCGGCTGATTCAGATGCATGAATTAAATTGTATTGTTGAGACATGCCAAAGTCACCTCGAATTGTACCAGGAGCTGCATCACGAGCCTTAGTGATACCAATCATAGTACGAACTGTTACTGCAACATCCATTCCTTCCCATACCATTGCAACGACCGGATAAGACTGCATATATCCTTTAAGTGCTGGGAAAAAAGGCTTATCTTTATGGTGTGCATACCACTCTTCAAGAAGTTCTGTCGAGAGATTCACCATTTTGAGAGCAACTAAGTGAAGTCCTTTTCGTTCAAATCTGTGGATGATTTCACCAATAAGTCCCCGCTGCACACCATCCGGTTTTACCAAAACAACTGTTTGTTCCATATGTTTAGTTATTAAAGACTACTAGCTTATAACTACTCCATTGTATCTTCAATAGATAGTCTTTGCAATAGGATTTCTAAAGATGACTATGGAGTTACGCTAATTTTAGGAGATTTTCTACATTTTGGGTATCAAATTTTCCAATCACAGCGAAATTTAGAGTCTTTTCTGCGAGATATTTCTGTGCAACTCGCTCAATATCAGCAAGACTTACCTTATTGATCTTTTCAATATTTTCAACTGGTGTATAAATTCTATTTTCTAAAATTTCCTGATGAGCAAAATAGATAGCCACTGAGCGTGAATCTTCTAAATCCATCACAAAATGACCATTAATATACTCTTTTGCACGCTTCAGTTCTTCTTCTGTAACATTCCCAGGTTCTTTAATTCTTCCAAGCTCTTCTAAAATCACTCTTACGGCATCTTGAGCTCGTTTTGGATCAACACCAGCTGTTGCAACTAGTGTCCCACAATCAGTGTAGTTATCAGAAGACATGCGTACATAATATGCTAAGCCTCTTTTTTCTCTTACTTCACTGAAAAGGCGACTACTCATCCCTCCACCCAAAATATTGGCTAATACTTCCAATGCATCTTCATCAGGATGTCCTAATGGAACAGTTCTCACTCCAATTGCTAAATGAACTTGTTCTGTTGTTTTTTCTTTTACATAAGAATTTGGCTCGTTCTGATCTTCAGTAACAGGTAATGCCTTCAATATTGGGAATTGTGGCATACCACCAAAATATTTTTTCACCATATCTTCAACTTTGGTACTATCAAGCCCCCCAGCTACAATAACAGTCATATTGTCAGCACTATAGAGAGATTTCATATACTCAACAAAATCATTTCGAGTTACTTTGGAAATAACGTCTTTTGTTCCTGCAGTATCCCAACCCATAGGCGTGTCATCGTACAATACTCTTTCATAGACGTCCCCAAGGTTTCGCATAGGAGTGTCCTCATACATATTAATTTCCTCAATAATCACGCCCTTTTCTTTTTCTATTTCCTTTTCATCAAAAACTGAGTTGTTAAGCATATCAGAAAGTAAATCTAAAGAAAGCTCGATGTGATTGCTTTGCGCTTTGATGTAATAGCCTGTGTATTCTTTTGAGGTAAACGCATTGAATTCTCCCCCAATCCCATCAATTAAGGATGAAATAGCCATGGCATTCGGTCTTTTCTGTGTTCCTTTAAACGCCATGTGCTCTAAAAAATGAGAAATACCATTGTTAAGCTTAGTCTCATATCTACTTCCTGCCCCAACCATGACAAGCACAGTTGCTGTTTCAAATGAAGGCATAGGGACGGTAATCATTCTGAGGCCGTTTGGTAAAACTGTACGCTTATACTGCATAAAAGTATTACTTAGTATATCAGGTTCTGTCAAAGATTCAAGATGGAGAAAGTCCTTGCTCAAAAGAGCTCCTGAGCTTCTCTCAAGATTGTTTTTACTATAAGTTTTAAGTTTGATTACGAGGGAAGTTACATCTTTGCAGGAGCTTGGATACCAAGAAGGTTGAGACCTTGTCTGATGACCATGCCTGTTGCTTGTGTCAAGCCTAATCTAAAACTTTTTTCTGTATCAGTTGGAGCATTCAAAATGCGATATCTCTGGTAGAAGTTGTTAAATAACTGGGACAATTCAAACAAATACTCTGTCACTACATTGGGACTGTAGGTTATAGCTGCTTCCTCAACCACCTCTGGAAAATGGTAGAGTTTTCTTAAAATCTCTATCTCTTCCTTTTCTGGGCTGTAATTATCAGCCGCTTGAGTTTCCAGGCTATCTGCTTTTCCTAACACACTTTGTGTTCTTGTATAAGTATATTGCACGTAAGGCCCAGAGTTACCCTGCAAGCTAACAGACTTTTCAATATCAAAAAGTGCATTCTGGGTAACTCCTCCTTTCAGAATAGAATATTTTACTGCCCCAATAGTGACTTGCTCAAGCACGGTTTCTCTTTCTTCTTCGCTTAACTTATCCTCCCTAAATTGTTGAGAAGCAGCTTCTTTGACCTTATTCAAAAGCTCGTCAACAGTTAAAACATCACCTGTTCGGGAGCTCATTTTCCTTCCCACAAGTTGCACCATACCCATTGGAAGGTGGTATTCGTGACCTTCAAACTTCTTAGAATCAATCATCTCCATTGCCTTGAAAACTACCTTGAAGTACCCTGTTTGCTCGCTTGCCACAACATGGATTTTTAAATCAAATGGAAATGCATTGTATTCAGCAAAGCCCAATGCTACTTCTTTTCCTTCATAAGTAGGGGTTCCTTTTTGTGTAATAAAGACTCGTGTATGAAGTCCATACGGCTCTCCAGAAAAAACGACTGACCCATCTGGATCTTTGCGGAAGACTTTTCCGATGTTGTCTGCAACTATCTTCACAGCTTCTTCATCTAAGTCACCTTCAAAAAACAACTTATCGAACTTCGTATAAAACCTTGTGTAAAATTCATCATAATAGTCCAAACTCCACTTTCTGGTGCGTTGATAGATATCCTGATATTTCGGATCCCTTTTGTATAAAGCAACATTAAGTGCGTCTATCTCCTCTTTTGCCCCTTCTTCATAGTCTTTACTTCCCCTCGCATACCCTTGTCCCAAGAAATGAGCTTTTTCAACAAAACTCCACTTCTCTATATCCTCAAGGGAAAGCTGTTGCTCTGCCATCATGTTTTCTATACCATGAATTGCCTTTGCCACATGAGGACCAATATCTCCTTGATAATTCGCACGAAACACTTCTGCACCATTTGCCTGGAAAAGTCTTGCAAGGGATTCTCCTGTTGTGAGAGTACGCATGTGGCCAATATGCAATTCTTTATGCGTATTTGGATGAGCAAATTCAACCATCATCTTTTTATTTTTCATTTTAGTCGTCCTACCAACCTTTTCTGGATCATTTAGCAGAATAGACATGCATCTGCTTAATTCGGTGTTTGTAAGGTAAAAATTAATAAAGCCAGGAGCAACAGCCTCTGCTTTTACAATTCCCGAAAATTTTCCGGTTTCTTCCAAGAGACTTACAACTTTATTGGCTGCTTCTAATGGTGATGTGCCTAAATCTTTGCTAAGTTGGAAAGCAATATTCGAAGTCCAGTCTCCATTTTTATTTTCTTTCGGAATAGAAAGAGTAAAAATTATCTCCTTTTCTGTTAATTGCTTCACTACTTGCTGTATTGCTTGTGTTAATTCTTCTTTCAACATATTTTCTTATCGGTCTATTCGTTTATTCTCAAATATTTTCCCATGCCCTGGAACCACCCAATCTGCCAAATCTAGGACTTGCTTTCGACTTGCCTTCAAGATTTCCATATCTTCGGCAAAATCATCTTGCTTGTTAATATCAAGCTTTTGCTCCTCCTCTGCTGTCCACCAGAAGTTATCTCCTGCCACCACAACTGTCCCTTGGGCAGTTGGTACAACAAGTATCCCATGTCCAACTTCATGGCCTGGAGTTGGCAATATAGTAATATCAGTATCAGGGATCATTTTGGGACCTTCCTGCGCTTTATCCTGCACATAAATTGCTTCCTGATCAACTACTTTCGCCTGTGGGAAAAGTCCAACAGTCATTGCATGGTCTAAATGATGGTGCGTAAGAAAAACATAATCAATATCTTCTAAACCTAGCCCCCGTTCTTTTAAGCGCTCAAACAACAAGTCCCTATTTGCCCCTGGGTCAGCAATAATTTTTAGACCAGAGTCAGTGGTAATAAGAGTTGTTGTTCCACTAGCTTCCCAGCCACTATCTGTCATTTTCGCGTAGCCTTCGATTAAGATGTCAATTGTATTCATACCTGCATTATGGCAGATTTTTCCCATAAAAAAAATCCGCCCCTTCAGAGGCCTCCTTACTGAGGCCCTGAAGCGACGGACTTTACCGTGGTGCCACGCTTCTTCCTGACTAGTCCCTTTGACTAAAAAACTTTCTGTAAATGCCTTGACAGAAAGTGTCAGCTCTTTTGTTCTCTACTTTCCATCAACCAGCTTAGGATTTCTTCGAGAACCGACTCCGAGGCTCGATCCATTCAAATGGGCTCCTCATCAATGTCGTTTGTAACAACATTTATACTATGAGCTTGTATGTTTGTCAAGAGGCAAAATAGTAATTGTCTAGTTTTTGTCAAGCAAATTGTCACGAGCTTGAGAAATCATAATATTTGAATACCATAATTTGCAGAAACCAATCTAATGCCCATTGAACGAAGAGTAAAAATTGGTGATTATTGTGGAGTGCCACGATATATCAATCATGTAAGAGATGAACAAAGATTTCCTGGGCCATTACCTGGTGCTCCCTATGTGGGAGAAAGAAGAGTATTTATAGTGGGAATGGACGGAGATTGCACAAGGGATGTACCAGGAGACGCTCGGTTTTACAGTGGCTATTATGGAGATCGCGAGCAGGTCCTTGTTTTTGATACTCATACAGATAATGAAGAGTCGGTAATAAGAAGAAATAGAGATGAAGAACGGCGAATTATGAATGGAATTCTAGCAGCTCAACAAAGATCAAGAGAAAATCCTTCATAGAAGAATCTGAAGCAATTCTCTAACCACTTGACACACTGTAACTATTCCTGTCATGATTTATTTAGTAGCTAAATATATGAAAGTTCTTCTTGTCGATGATGAGGAAGCAATCTTAGAGGTTTTTAAGCAAGCCCTCCAGCAGGATCCTAATATTGTGGTAATAACAGCTTTAACTGGTAATGATGGGATGAATCAAGCAAAAATGACACACCCTGATGTTATTTTCCTTGATCAAGTACTTCCTGACATGAATGGTAACCAAGCATTACAGCTTCTCAAAGCAGATCCAGATACAAAACATATTCCGGTTGCAATATTGTCCAACTTTAATCAAGACACTCTCGTGCAAAACGCTATGAAATTGGGTGCATCAGACTATATCTTAAAATATCAGATAGCGCCACAGGATTTACGTGATAAAGCGAGCGGACTTCTCGCAGAATCTCAAGCAGTTGTACATACCACACAAAATGTTGCCCCTCCTGCACCCATAGCAAAACAATCAACAGAAGAGACAGTAACCAACTAAATTTCAAAGAGAGTACTGGTTCTCTGAATATAGCCTGAATTATGCAACCACAATCTGCCCAAGAGTACAAACAATTGCTCACTGATGTCATAAAAAAACAGATAGTTATTTTAGGTCCGGACATCACGCTTTCTAAAGCACGCAACGTCAAAGGACTTACTGTATTGAATGATGGAACGGTCACTGAGGTCGTTGGATCTCCGCAGGAAGTCACTCAAGCACTTATCGATCAATTCGTCCAGCTCTCTGGCCTTATCGTAAAAAAGACTATGGAGCCACTCCTTCTTGGAACCCAATTCAATACCCCACAACCATCTCCCTCTACCCCAGGACCATCACCTCTGCCAGTACAAGCTCCTACTCAACAAGTAAGCGCTGCACAACCCACATCTCCCTCTACCACTCCCGAAGCAGGAGTTCCTTTACAACAACCAGTTGTCACACAATCAGTACAACAAGCACAGCCTGTCATGTCACCACTCCAAGTACAACAACCATTACCTCCACAGCCTACTTCTTCAACAGTAATCCAAGCACAAACAACAGAAGCAGTTGTCCCACAAGTTAACCAACCTGTGACAGAAGTTGCAACTGGTCAAACACTAGTACAGCCAGCTCAAACGGTTCAAACACCAGTAGCACAAGCCACAAGTGATGGAACACAAGTGGAACCAGCGACAAATCCGTTGGGAGCATAGAGGCTTGACGATAGATAAAAGATAATAGATGATAAATCTTGAGGGAAGAAAATAGAAGTTTTAGTTTTTATAATTTTACTAACTAGATTCTCTTCTCATCATCTATGTTACAAAACGATTATGTTTGAAGGAATTGATACACAGCGACTCTTAACTATTATTGTTGAAGCAGGATCTTTTATCGCTGCGTTTGCAGCAATTGCTGCAGGCATTGTAATGGCTTCTGTTACAAAGAAATTTGGTACAGGTATTCTTGCTTCTGGATTTAAAACAAATTCTCTTGGAGTTTTTTTCATTGCACTTGGAATTATTATTGATGCAGTTAGCTCCTATCTTGTGGTCAGTAACTACGCGAGTTTGCTTCCCCAAATTTTTCAAATTAGCCTTCTGCTAGCAAAGGAGGTTTGTTTTGTGCTTGGTACCTACGTTATTGTTATTGGCAGCAAGAAAACTGGAGACAAACTGGAATCTTTGATGAGTTAGTAGCAGGTAGCAAGTATTATATATTAAGGATACCTCCTCCCGGCTTCATACTTGATACTTACTACGCAATACATAATACTAATAATATGTCCTTACCCACTCTTATATCTACCGTTGCTGTAGTATTTTTTGGAGCGCTTGCTGTCTACTTTTCGTTTCAGCTAGATAAACTCAAGAAACAACTTCGTGAGAAAGACGCCAATACCAAAAGGCGTATGTACGAGCTTTCCGTTTTGAAAGCTCTACAGGAGAGAATCGGGTATTCTCTTGACGTCGAGCGGGTTATTGATACCCTTACAGGGAGCCTTAAAAACCTCTTCCCCTATTCCACCACTTCTTCTCTTATCATCCACGAAGATAGCTACGTCTTTAAAATAGCTCTTGAAGAACGCGTCGGAAGCAATTTTATTGAACAGGTGAGAAAAAGCATGCTTGCCTCTCTTGCATCACTTATGGACCATCCTCTTCCCCAGCACTATGAAGAATTCAAGACAGGCCTTCTTGCAGACGAAGATAATACAGACCCTCTTGCTTCATTTTTCCATATTCCTCTGATTATTAAAGGAGAAATAGTAGGTCTTATCAGTATTTGTTCTACCAAACCAGGCCTTTACAAAGAAGAGGATATGACTATTTTGTATCAACTAACATCTTCTGCTTCTAACGCACTTTCTAAACTCCAAGAAGTTATAGGAACTGAGCAAGAAAAAATTCTCTCAATGATTGCAAGTCTTGCGGATGGAATTCTTATGATTGATAGCTCATACAAATTAACCCTTATCAATCAGGCTGCAAAAAATCTCCTTGGTATTCCTCATTTAACTAACCCAACTATTTTTGATGCGGTCAATATGCTTTCAAAGCATTATGACTTTGGAGCAAAAATTAAAGAAGCCCTTATTATGGGGAAAACAATTGAGGAAAAAGAGCTTCAATTGGTGGAAAAAACAGTTCAGGTCGTTGTCACGCCTGTCTTTGGGCCAACTGACGATTTGCAAAGTATGCAGAGACGAGTTACAGGCGTCACAGTATTGATTCATGACATTACCCTCGAAAAATCACTCCAACAAATGAAGGAAGAATTTACAAACGCAGTCGTCCATGAACTTAGGTCACCACTTACAGCTATTAAAGCTGCTGCTGAGATGATGGCACAAAGTGAAAGCCTTGAACAAAGTCAGCAAAAACTTGCGGTTATTATAGACCAACAATCAAAAAGACTTTTAAATGATATTAATTCGTTACTTGATGCTGCAAAGCTTGAAGCAGGCCACTTTACTATTTGGCAAGCGCCAAATGATATTTCTCAAGCTGTTATGGAAAGTATTGAGTTATTTGCCCCAGAAGCTAACAAAAAACAGGTCAAATTAACCAGTGTCCTTGAAGAAACGCTTCCTCAAGCATTCATTGATATAACTCGCATTGAGCAAGTCGTTAACAATCTTATCTCAAATAGTCTTAAATTCACTTCAGCAGGAGGAGAAATTAAAGTAAAAGTTGTTGGCCAATACAGCCCCCAACTTCCTCATACACCAACTAACCCGGGTATTCTTGTATCTGTAAGCGATACTGGTATTGGTATACCAACAGAAAAGCAGAAATTACTTTTTCAAAAGTTTTCTCAGATAAGGGAAAATCGGACTTCAGAACCGACTGAAGGAACAGGTCTTGGGCTATATATTGCCAAAGGTATTGTAGAAGCACATGGAGGAAATATTTATGTTAATTCTACCCCTCAGCATGGTACAACAGTCTTCTTCACTCTTCCTGTTGCACAGGAAGAGAAAAAGACTCTTCTTAACCCAAAGTTACAACAAGTCTTGGAGCAGTATACTCCCCGGACACTTAACTAAAAAACCGGCTGCAAAATAAACCCTAGAGTTATATCAATCGTTTCTATAATTGCAACGAGAGTGACAGTCTAAAACACATGACATTAATCAAAATTACATCATTTCACAATTCCCAAAAGTTGACACTATGAATGACCGTATTGGAATTCTTACAATAGTTATTTTCGATTGTTCTCGGACAAGAATCTTTCCAATGGGACAAGCAGTTTTATAAAAGTGACACCAACAGTTTTTCAGTTCAACCAATGAAAACCACCATCCAGAGAAAGAAACAGATAAAAAAACACAATGCTGTTTTTTTTAAAAAGACTCCATATAAGAGTTCTCACCTTACCAAAAATTTTGTCTCAAGGACATATGCTCCCTGTCTCTTCTCGAAGAATTAACTAGCAAGTTTTTACAGAGCTATAACCACCAATACTCTGCATACAAAGAGAATAGTGCCCCACTTTCTGTATGGAAACCTCAAGAAAACTCGGCAAAAACATGCAATAAGCTCATATTTACGCCAGATCCCGAAATAACATGACGAATATTGGTGATATAGAATGATCCACTTACTGAGTCACGCATAATATTTTTTAACCCACGAATTCTGCCTTTAGATAAGATAAATATGCGTGTGAAAATGTTTTTTCACAAATAAGTAGTGCTCCTTGCTTTATTCTTGCAAAAATTGGTAAAAATCTTATTTTTCAGCCTTGATTTTAATGGAATAGATTGCAAATATATGCTGTTTTTATTTTGTCAATCCTTAGTCACATCTGCCAATATTTTTTAACATATCAGAATGTATTTTACTTCAACTTTTTAATGACTAGTCATAACTAGGGTGTTTATTACGAGAAATTTCCAAAACAAGTATTCACCCCTTTTATCTTCCGATAACTTTCTAGTCTCAGAAATACTAGTAATGAAAATGAGCATTTTCACGAACAGTAATTTTTAGTTGGGAGGAAAAACAGGAAAAGTTGAAAAATTAGTATGATTTGTAACGTTAAAATAAAAAGAAAAAAGTAAGGAGATAGAAAAATTTTGTTTCATGGTTATATTATAAAATCTGACGGTGAGTCATGAAACTGTCAGTTTATTGAATCTTTCTTTTTCACTTTTGATTAAAAATTTGATCATGATCTTTTGACAAAATCTTTTCTCTATATTGCAATATTTTTGCATTCTTACCTGCCATACTGGGGACCAAGTATCTAACACACCAACTTTTACCATATCCATATCTAAAACCTATAGCATATATTGTTATACCCCTGCCTCTGGATTTTTGTTACTTCAGTAACTGGGTATCCGCTTCTATATCTATCTACTACTGTAAGTTGCTAAACATAATTGTTTAGCAACTGTTTGCTTATGGCATTTCTGAAAAGTCCTACAGCAACAATTAGTACATCTATCAGTTATGATTTACTTTGTAGTTTAGTGCATATGCCAGAAAATTCATGACTTTTCCCTCAATGTCTAGAGAAAGCATTGTGCTAGTGTAATTTAATGTTAGCACTCCGAAAAAAACAGAGGGGTGCTTTTCAAGAAAGTTAAATATCTATATCAAATTACTAACCAAAGGTGTCAAAAGATATCTAAAAATTACGCGGGAGTACAGTAAAATGAAGTATTCTTTAACGATTTTAGGAGTTCCACCCATACCTTAAATCTTTAATGTTTCTTTTCCTATCTAAGCAACAAAAAAGATTGTATCGATCATTTAGCTTCAAGCATGAAAAAAACAGCCATCTCTTAAGAGAAAATCGTTTTCACCTTTAGCAAAGCAGTCTTACAACTGACAGCACCTTTCTTACAGTAAATTTACTCACAATGACAAGCTAAATAGTAGATTAGGCCACAACGAAGTTAATCAGCTTTTGAGGAACAAAAATAACTTGTTTCATTGTTTTTCCATTAATCCATCCCACAATTTTTTCATTAGCTTCAGCAAGCTGCTCAACTTTCTTTTGGTTTTGTGAATCTTGAGCTGAGACTGTCATTGTTGCCCTCACCTTACCATTCACCTGAATCACGATATTTATAGTATCTGAGACAAGCCGTGACTCATCATAACTTGGCCAAGGAGTTTGATGAACTGATTCAAAGTCTACATCATGCTCTTCTACAGTATTTACTCTGAGTAATTGCCATAGTTCTTCTGTCATATGAGGAGCAATTGGTGCCAACAATTTGACATATGCTTCAATCTCTCTTCTGTTTAGTTCTTGATTCATACTTTTTACTTCCTGACTCAAGAAGTTATACCACTCCATAAGTGCTGCAATTGCTGTATTGTATCTTAGAGCTTCCATCTCTTCTGTTACTTTTTTCACGGTTTTATTGAGTATGAATTCACGCTCTTTGCTGATTTCTCCCTCTTCTTCTGACTGCATATAATCCTGAACCATTACCCAGACACGCCTAAGGAATCTGTGCGTGCCTTCAATACCATTGTCAGAAAAATCTCCACCCTGAGAGAATGGCCCCAAGAACATCAAATATGATCGTAATGTATCAGCTCCAAACTTCTTAATATATACATCTGGTATAACAACATTTCCCTTTGACTTACTCATTTTTGCACCATCTTTAATGATAAGACCATGTGCTCTAAACTTAGCAAATGGCTCTTCAAAGCTAATATAGCCTAAATCTTTCAGAACCATCGTAACAAATCGAGCATACAGAAGGTGTAGCACTGAATGCTCTGCTCCGCCAGTATAGAGTGTAACTGGCATCCACTTCTCTACTCTTTTCACATCAAAGGCTTCATGCTCTTTGTCCGTTGAAGTATATCTAAAGAAATACCATGCGCTATCTAGGAAAGTATCTGAGACATCAGTTTCTCGTCTTGCTGGACCTCCACAATTTGGACAGGTTGTCTGCCAGAACTCCGGAATTTGAGCCAAAGGAGACTGACCAGTCCCTGTTGGCTTCCAGTTTTCTGTCTCAGGCAATAGAACAGGTAATTCACTTTCCGGCACTGGGAACCACCCAGCCATACCACCTGGCAATTCAGGCCTTTGTATACCACGCTCCTCTGCAAGCTCATTTGTATCATAAACAATTCCTTTTGCTGCACAATTTTCACAATAAATCATTGGAATTGGAGGGCCCCAATAACGCTGTCGTGATATTAACCAATCCCTGAGATGGTAGGTTGAAATTCTTTTGCCCCAACCTTTTTCTTCCATGACATCCATAATCTTCTCTGTTGCATCGTGAATATTCATCCCGTTTAAGAAATCTGAGTTGATCATTGTTCCCTCTTCTTCCTGCACCTGTTCTGCTCGGGTAATTGGAGATGTATCACCATTTTTCCCAACAACAACTCTTTTTATTTCAAGATCAAACTTCTGTGCAAACTCAAAATCTCTCATGTCATGCCCAGGAACACCGACTAATGCCCCTGTTCCAAAGCCAACCAAAACAAAGTCAGAGACCCAAATAGGCATTCTGTAGCCTGTGAGATGATTGAGGGCATAGGCGCCAGTAAAGGCACCTGTTTTTTCTCTGCCCTCTGCTTGACGCTCAATCTCTGATTTTTTTGCTGCCTCTTTCATGTATTGATCAACATCTATTTTGTGGTCTGGAGTAGTAATTTTTTTCACCAAAGGATGCTCAGGAGCAAGTGCCAAGAAGGTTGCTCCGAAATTAGTATCTGGACGAGTCGTAAATACAGTTACCGTTTCGTCTGTCCCTTCAATCGGATAGGTAATTTCAATTCCTTCTTTCTTCCCAATCCAATTTGTTTGGGCAATTTTCACTTTTTCAGACCAATCAAGCCCCGGAATATTATTGAGAAGTCTCTCTGAATAATCTGTTATCTTAAAAAACCATTGTTCAAGATTGCGTTTCTCAACGACAGTCCCACATCTCTCGCACTTGCCATCAATTACTTGCTCATCAGCTAAAACTGTCTTACAAGAAGGGCAATAATTTACAGGAGCTTTCTTCCGGTAGGCAAGGCCTGCCTTAAACAACTGAATAAAGAGCCATTGCGTCCATTTATAATAGTTAGGATCATAGGTCTCTACCTTCTCATCCCATGCCATTCCAGAACCTGTCTCGTGAACTTGACGATAGAAATTCTTCTCAGATATTACAGCGTGTTCCTGAGGTGTCCTGCCAACTTTTAAGGCATAATTCTCTGAATGGATACCAAAGCCATCCAGTCCAAAAGGCTGAAAGACATCGTTTCCTTGCATTCTCTGAAATCTTCCTTGAATGTCACTTCCAGTCTGTGCATACACATTCCCGACATGCAATCCTTCAGCAGAAGGATATGGGAACATCATAAGGTTGTAGAAAGGCCTTTCTGCCTTATTCATATCAGGCTCATAGGTCTTTGCCTCAATCCAGACTTTCTGCCACTTAGGCTCTATTTCTGCAGGATTAAATTTTGGAATCTGATTTTTTATCTGTTTTGCCATAGTCCAAGTATAGCATCCTCTCTTTGTCATGGCGAGAAGTCCTAAGTTAATCCAAAGGTGGCAATGAAGATAAACCCCTTCCCTTAGGCAACTCACAATGACAATATTATTAAAAAACCCCGATTAACGGGGTCGAAAACTTCTTTTCTCTCCCACTAACTCATCACCCCAAAAAGGAGCTCAAAAGAATGTGAAAAAGATTCTTGTGCCATGAGGAGATTATAGGCACCAACCTCCACACTGTCAAGATAGCCTCATTTCTCATAATTACTATGGGAAAATAATTTTTGAATTATAGGACTTATCGCAACTAAAGGGCGAAAAGAGGTTTACTTTTAAAAAATCGTGAGTCTCCTTTTACAAAAACGGTTCTGTTTTTCTGATCTATTGAATCTTGACCTCATCTCAGTTCTTTACTCTTGTCTCTGTCTCCAAAATCCACTACTATCACTATATGAAACTCCTTTTGCATGTATTTGTCTTACTATGCTCTTTCGTGGTTGTTTTCATCTGGGAACAGACATTTCTCAATCAGTATATTATCCAGGGCTTAGCTGGGCTCGTTTTCGCCTATATTATACTCTCTTTTATACGTCATAAACAGAAAAAAGATACCTTCGCGGGAGGAATTCCGGATATCTTTATCCTTAATACTCTTATTTTTCTCCTGATCTATGCTACCGGCCAAATGACAAGCTGGTTTTTCTTTTTACTCTACTTCTTAGGATTTGGTATTACGTTTATCTTTGAGCCTGAAACAGTTTTTGTGTATGCTCTCTTAACTATTGCTATGTTTGTGCCTGAAATCCTCAAAAATGGAGGCTCTCTTGGTACCTATATTCAGCTTGGATCATTCCTTTTTATTTCTCCACTTCCCTACTTTTTTGGCAAAGAATATAGGGATCGAGAGCAACAAGAAGAAGAGATACAACAGCTTCAGGAAAGAAGTACTGAAGCAGCAGATACGATTTCTCATGATGTAGAGGATGTTATGAAAAATGAGAAAAAAAACTTAAAAGAAGCTGATGTTGAAAAGTTAAATGAGATCTTAGAAGAGACAGAAGACCTTCGTCAAGAAGCACAGAAATAATCAGCTATACAAATGCTATGAAAAAATTCCTGCCCATTCTCCTTTTTCACTCGTTTATATGCCTATTGATCTATTTGTCTATTACGCAAGTTGCACTTGCGTTTCGTATGGCTAATGATTTCTTTATTATCACTCTTGGTAATTTCAACTCCATAGCAGGACAAGTGAGTGGGAGCGGTAATAAGCTCACCTTTACATCAGGAGAGATAGCTCCTGGCCTTTTCACGGGAACAAACTATAAAATTTGTGCAGGATTTTATGGGGGAATTTTTTGTAACCAAACATCATCAGGAAGTCCAAGTGGGACACCAACGTTTACATTCACTGTTAACCCGACAACCATTGATTTTGGATCAATTGACCCAACAAGCCCTGTCAGTCGTACCAACACGCTGACAGTAAGTGGTAGCCAACCTTTTACCTATACAGTAAATGCTCGTGAAAATAATCCTCTTACAGCAACCAACTCCTTTATCCCTGATACAACATGCGATAGTGGCTTGTGTAGCGATGTGACAGCAGCCACCTGGGTAAATATACTTACTTACGGATTTGGATATCGCTGTGATAATGTTGTTGGTACTGATTGCACTCCTGACTTTAATACAACGAACTTTTATAAAACATTTGCCAATGCTGGAATAGGAAAACCAGCTCAGATAGTCATGAATGGAACAACTAGAACAACAGGTAGTCAGTCCCAAGTGACCTACAAGGTAAACGTTTCGGCTTCTCAACAACCTGATACTTATACAAACACTATTACCTATATAGCCATCCCTACATTTTAGATTTATGAATAAGAAGTTAAAACTTATGAGTAAAAGAAGCGACCTGTTTATATCCACAGCATCTTTCCTGTTACTGATTTTCTATTTCATTCCTCTTACCTCTTTTGCTCACGCTGAAACTCTCTCTTTGGGTGTCTTTCCTCCTATTATCCAAGTTGACGCGACTCCCCCAACTGCAATTAAACACCCTGTTACGATTACAAATAGGGCTGATACGCCAGTAACTCTTTCTATCACTCTTCGCCCTTTTACTGCTAAGGATAGCCTTGGACATGTGGGATTTGTAGACGAAAAAGACTTTATCTTAAGAGATAAGGATATCTTTCAAAAAATTCAGGTACTTGATGGTGATACAGCCGTGAATGAGGTTACTCTTGATCCCCAGGAAGAAAAAGCCCTTACTCTTAAGGTTGGTCTTCCAAAAGATGAACCACCTGCTGATTATTACTTTTCAATTGTCTTTCTCTCAAAAACAGCTAAAACAAGTACAACAGGCTCAGCAATTGCCGGAGGCATTGCCAGTAATGTTCTTCTCTCGATAGGGCCTAAAGATACAGCACGTGGCTTTATTGAAAAGTTTGGTGCTCCTTTCTATGTGACCAATGGTCCAATTCCTTTCACTGTTATTGTCCACAATCTTAGTTCCTACTACATTGCACCCCAAGGCCAGATACTTATTCGCAATCTCTATGGTCAACTGATAGGAAAGGTCGACCTACTGCAACAAAATATCCTTTCTAACTCCTCGCGGAGCCTTCAAGACACGCACCAATTCCTGGAGAATAAAGCTGTATGGCCTGAAACATTTCTTTTCGGACCTTACACAGCAACACTCACTGTCTCACTTTCGCCACAAGGGCCGTTATTTCACCGGACAATCTATTTTTTTGCCTTACCGATTCAATACATGATTGGAATAATCTTGCTTCTTACTGTTGGCATATTCCTTTTTACTCGTGTGCAAAGACGTATGAAACAGTCTGCAGAATAAGGCTAGCAAGCATATAATACATATATAATAATGTGCTTCATATAGACGCTCACATTGCTACTTATGCAAAACGAGTTCAGTCAAGATTTCTAATGAAGATAGGATAACTCTCACCTGGCTACTTTTGATAAAACTAAAAGCATTCATCTCTTGAGCTAGAGTCTCTCTAGACCTTATTACCAAGCAACAAAAGCTTGATTATGAGACAGAAAAATCAGTAACTTGGAGATAGACTCAAGATTGGTTAATGTCTAACTGATGCAAACACCCTGTAACATTTCATTTTTCATGATGCATTTCGATACGTTTATATAGTTATTGACATATAAGATTAGCAGGGTTATTGCCTTAGTGATAATCGCTTCATTTCTGTACTTTAGATTGCCATTGTGTGAAATTCTCTGGAGCTGGCTTATTTCAAACTCCTTCTAATGGATTTCATACGTAGATGTTCAACAACCTTGTGAAAAAAATTTTAAGATTTAAAATAGTCCCATAAGAATAAAGTTTTGTCTGTTGATTTCGTTGTATCAAACAACCTAATATGTCTAATTCCCATCATATTGCTCTTGTAGAACTTACTATTTGTCCCTTATAATCGTCTACTTTCCCACACTTCTTCTATCTAGATCCCTTTTTATAAGCTAGACGATTCTTCACATGCATTCTTGTTAGCTTAAACAAACTACTGTAGCTATTTATACTAGTACCCTACTCCTTTCATCCACCAGTGGTGCAGCTTCCTTTCTCTAAAAAAACTATCCCACCCATGATGGATAAGGTCTCCAGGTTTTGGAAGAAATACTCGAGGTAACCATGAGGGGTTACGACGTCTGAGGAGAATAATCAGGAGGATAATAAGCAAAAGACCAATAAAGAGGGCAATCAAGATACCTGGTAACCCATGGAGAATATCAATAATGTTGCCCAGAGACGGAGTAGGAGTCACTTTTGTTAGAGATACTCCTTTAATAATAACTCGCTTAAGCTGAGGTTCAGAAGCTTTACCATTCAAGCGTGAATCTGCATACACCTCATGATTTCCTTCTTTCCTAATTGCAAAATTACACTCATAATATCCTCCTGAGTCGGCTGTTTTCTCACAAATGACCCTATTGTCTAACTTAATGCTGATAAGCGCATTTGGCATACCATATCCAAAGACAAGAGCATTATCCCCGATAGTTACATCACTACGAAAAACGCCAAGTGTTGGAGGTAAGAAAATTGCTGATTTACTGAATGGGCCTATGACTGGAGGAATCGTAAAACATGCTTCAGATTCTCCAAGCCTCTTGTAGTCAATACCATCAAGGCAAAACAGAGAGAATCCTTTTGCAACTTTGACTGAAGGGAAGGAAAAGTTTCCCTGAGCATCCGCAGTTGTCGAAGCAAAAACATTCCCATTGCTGGTAAGCGTTATAGAAGCATATGGAGCAAGATAACCTGAAAGGCTGAAAGTAAACCCATTGATACTCACCTTAACAATTACTTGTCCACTACCAGAGGATGTATCAGCAGATATATTTTGGGGTGATACTCCTAAAAATAGGACAAGCAAAAGCAGGACAACAAAATACTTTTTCATATACCTATTATCTATAGTAAAAGTTTAGCAGAAATACTACAAGAGTGAGACACAAAAGTCACTTTTTCTCTTAAATTTATTTTTAGATTACTAGAATAATCTAAAGGTGCCCTATCTTGAGCCTATCACTCAAAGGCAATTGCTGCCAATTGAGCCTGTATAAGTTAATTTTCGTGAAAAAGGGCAATTTTCATAAGAAAATAAGTCGAATATTTTCCTGTTTTATTTTTCACCATAAATAACTAACAGGAGCGTTCTCTAGAAAGATTAGCCTCTTGAACACAATATTTTCGAATTATTTTATAGAAAATTCTTTTCATAAATTCATGAAAATTAAATTTCATGACCTATTTAATAGATCATACTAGATCAATTTAATATTACTCCAGGTTATTGACAAGATACTGTATACTTTCTAATCTAATAGTAGTAGTGATTGTTTGGTTGATAATGAGTATAATCCGTATAATTTCGAAGCTAGAAGCATTTTCACCACCATTTCACAACCATCGATTGATAGATAAACAACTGCCCTATGGAATTTATTCAAAATTTTAAAAATTTCTTACTTTTACAAAAACCAACCCCATCACACTCAACAGTGAAGAATTACATCGTAGATGTAAAACACTTTATCTCCTGGTGCGAAGCACAACTTGCCAAACCATTTCAACCTAATGAAGTAACACTTGCTGTTATTAATCAATTTAAAGCTCAAAAATCTTCTATGTATTCCGTGAGATCAATCGAAAGGCATATTTCTTCACTTCATAAGTTTTTTCACGCACTAAAAATGCAAGGAGTTATTGCCCAGTCTCCTTTTGATGAAGTTGTCTCTCGAGTAGCACAAGTTCACCAAGATCCCTGGAGAATAAAAGAATTTAAAGATTTTTTATATGTCTATAACGCAAGTCGTCTTACTATAAAAAACTATATCATTGATGTGAAACAGTTCTTGAGATGGGTTGAAGAAACTTCAAGGATAAAAGAAGCTGCAGGCGTAGATGAGAAAAATGTTTTTCATTATATTTCTTACCCTCTTCTGGAAGAGTACAAGTTGAGACTTCTCGAAACAGGAGCCTTTTCTGCCACCTCAATTAACCGAAAACTTTCTTCTCTTCGTAAATATCTTGCCTGGGCAAATACGCAAGGATACCTTTCTTCACAGATAGCAATTCCTGGCAACCTAAATGAAACGCCAGTTCTTAATAGCAGTAACCCGGAGCCTCTGCTAGAAAATAGTATAAATACTAGTCAAAATGGATCAAAAGACAACAATCCTTTAATCGTTAAGAAGTACTCTTCCTTCCCTCCTCTACGACTTATGCAAAAAATGGAAAGAGGAATAGATTTTCTTCTTGAGACAGTTATGATTATACCAATCACCAAAGGAGTTCTTTTAATTCATAAACAGCTGTGGAAGATACAAGGCAAACCTCTTTTTACGAATGTTAAGGGAATTTCAAATCTTAAATCTCAAATTGCAAATATTGCTCATAACCCATTGCTTCAGACTCATAATCTCCCAAAGACTTTCTATGCTCCTCAAGCAATATCTATACAGCATTTCCCTTGGTATAGAAAGGCATGGCACCATGTTCGCTACACCCGCCCTAACTGGTACAGAAAGTATCACACATATGCTTTAGCTCATTACTTTAACTGGGCAATTCTTATTGTCTTTTGTACCGCCATTGGATTTGGTCTCTATAATAGTTTTATTGCCAAACCAAAAGAAGCTCCAACATTGGCAGCAACAGCACCGCCCAGAATCATGTCCTTCCAAGGACGACTGACAGATAGTCAAAATTCTCCCATTACCGCAAGTACCAACTTGCGATTTGCGATTTATTCCGACCCTTCGTCCTCAGCCTCAGCATTGCTTTGGCAAGAAGTAAATGGTGTTACTCCTGACAATAATGGTGTTTTTTCCATACTCTTAGGAAGAGGCACAACAATTCCACAATCATTGTTTGCTAACAATCAGAACTTGTATTTGGGTATCACTGTTGGATCAACACCAGAATTAACGCCCCGTCAACAATTGGCAACAGTTGCTTATGCAACCAACTCAGAAACACTCCAAGGGATGCCCCCTATCACCCAATCAGGAGCAGGTACAACGAATGTTATCTTAGCCCTCAATTCTTCTGGAAACTTAAGTATTGGAGCATCTACAACATTTCAGTCAACCAGTGGACAATTTACTCTTGCTGGCAATACTCTCGCTCTCAATACCAACTCTGGAACAAATGGTAATATTACTCTCGCTCCAGATGGATCAGGTATTATAGACGTACAAAAACCACTCCAAAATACTACCTTCAATGGTAATTTCCCTTCAGCACCTCACGCTGTTGAGGTCGATAGCTTATTTGCTGTTTTGGCAACAAGTGCTGCATCTGCAGTCACTATTAATCAAACCGGAACAGGGCCACTTATTAGCGCGTCAAGTAGTGGGGTTTCTAAATTTACTGTTGGCAACACAGGCTTTATATCATCAGCCAACTACACAACAGCAGGAGGAGTTATTTATACTGACGCAACAGGACTCTTCCTGCAGACAGCAGCAGGAAGCATAGGACAATGTCTTACCTCCAACGGAGGAACAGCACCAACTTGGAGTCCTTGTGCAGCTTCAAACTTTTGGACTCTTTCAAATGGCTCACTCTACCCTCTTAACTCCACTCTAGATGTCTTTTTAGGGGGAACATCTACTTCCTCTGCTAATTTTGCTTTCTTAAATAACACACCTGGCTCTGGAACTCCAACCGCTTCTATTGCTGGAAACCTAACGCTCAATAGTGCAGGTATTATCCAAACAACAAAAAATCAACCACTCACCCTTGGTGGAAACTCAACAGGTAATATTATAGTATCTCCGAATAATGGATCAGGCAGCGTGACAGTCAACGGAAATATTATCCCAGGGGCAACAGATACATATAATCTGGGAACATCCTCTATCGAATGGAATAATCTCTATGTGAAAAACATTATTTCCGGTGGAAATATATCTGGTTTTTGGCAAAGAACACTCGGAGTACTTGCTCCTACCAATATCACTGACGATCTGGCAATCGGTGGAACAGCAACAAACACTGCTCGATTTCAAATCTTTGCCACTACGGGAAATGCAACAAGTGCAGGTACCCTCACTTTTAACACTACAGGCAGTGTCCAAACAACGAATAGTTTGCCACTTACCATTGGAGGTAATACAACTGGTGGTATTACCCTTTCACCAAATAATGGGTTAGGAACAGTCAGCCTTGCTGCTGCAACGGTTGCTCTTACCGGTACGAATCCAACAATTACGACAACAAGCAATAATACTCTTGCTATCTTAGCCGGAACAGGAACAATCACGCTTGGCACAAATACAACAGGAGGAGACATCCAATTTTTCAGTTCTTCAAATAAGATTACCAATGCTGGTGCTCTCACCATTGCAGGAGTACTTACTGTCAACGGTACGGGAACATCACAAATTGCTGGGACACTTAATGTCAATGGTGCTGGGGCATCACAAATTACTGGAACACTTGGGATTGGAGCTGCACCTTTTACTGCAACTGCTTTAGATATAGAAAAGAATACGTTAGGAAATGCAGGGGTAATTATTAATGTTTTGAATTCTGCTGGCGATTTATTAACGGCCTCATCTTCTGGTACAACCAAATTCAGACTCCAAAACTCTGGGGCTATTTTATCTACAAATTATACCAATAATGGTGGTGTTCTTTACGCAGATACTACTGGACTGTTTAAACAAACACCAACAGGAGGAACGAACCAATGTCTTATTGGTGGAGCAAATCCTACTTGGGGAAGTTGCGGTACTGGAACAAATGGAAGCTGGTGGACGCTTGATACTATTAACGGTGCAATTTATCCGGTTAATAGCACAGTTGATTTGTTTGTTGGTGGCAGCGCAACCAATTCCGCAAAATTTGCTGTCCTGAACATGATAGGATCTGGAACACCAACTGCATCTGTTTCAAGCGGATTGAACGGAAATTCTACCTATATAACAGCAAATGGAACCATTCAGACAGCGAACTTTGCAAACCTTACAGTTGGCGGGAGCACAACAGGTGATATTACTCTTACTCCTCATAATGCTACTGGCAATGTCATAGTCAATGGACCAACTCTTGATACAACAACAAGTGTATTTACTCTACTTGGGACTCCATCTAATCTTACCTTTGCAGGTTCTGCATCAACACTCACGATTGGTGCAACAACGGGAACGACAACCTTTAGAACACCAACTATTGATGATAATCGTTCAACACTCACACTCTTTGGTACTCCAACCTCAATCACCTTTGGTGGAGCAGCAACAACACTCAATATTGGCAATGTAAGCGGAACAACAACAGTGCAAGGAGCTTTGTCTGTGAATGGGAATACTACTCTAGGAACAAATACAAGCAACACAGTAACCATCAACGGCCTGGTTAACCAGAATGTTTTACCTTCATCAACAACGATTAACCTTGGTGATCCAACTCACTATTGGGGAACTGTCTATGCAAATAACTTCATTGCACCAGTTGGCGGTGGAACATCAGGGTTCTGGCAATTAACAAGTAACGTCCTCTCCCCCGTCAACGCATGGAATGACTTAGCAGTCGGTGGTAACGCAACAGGCTCTGCCACTCCTTGGCAAGTGTTTGCCACCACCCAAGGAATCAACACAGCAGGCACAGCCACCTCATCCGGAGGACTTTCCTTTAGAGGAGCAATGACTAATGTTAACTTATTAAACGGTAGTATCTTGAAAGTTCAAACTTCAGTGGGTGGTGATAGTGGCCTCACAACTCAGCTTCAGTTGAATAACAATGGGGACCTCACATTAGGTGGTGCAAATATTAAAACAACTCAAGGCACAGTTGGGCTCTTTGATACTACAGCAACTACTCTTAATATCGGTGGAGGGGCAACAAATGGAATAAATCTGGGAAATGCAAATGGAACAAATACCTTTAGAGGAAATCTCATCCTTGGCTCATCAGGTACAAATACTATTTTCCCAAATGGCCAATTCTCAAATAGTATTATTCCAACCGCTGCAACTATTAACTTAGGCTCAGCAACAAACAACTTTGGCTCAGCCTACATCACAAATCTTTTTATATCTGGGACTTATGATGGTCTCTGGCAGAGGTTTAATCAGGTTGTTTCACCATTTACTATTACCGATGACCTAGCAATTGGTGGGACGTCTACTTCTTCTGCAAAGTTCCAAATCTTTAGCAATTCCTATACAAATGACTTAGGAACAGTTCCAGCTGGAACAGCAAGTACATCAGGAAATATAACCTTTAGAGGCTCTGCAACTGCAGTTAACTCCCTTAATGGCGGTACTCTTGCCTTCTATAATTCAGTTGGTGGAGATAAAGGAATAACACTTTCCACTCCATCTCTCTTCCTTGCAGCAAGCAGTAATATTGGCATTGGGACAAACGCCCCTGGTGCAAAATTTGATGTTCGAGGGCAAGCGATAATATCAGCAACAGCCAGTACTATTGATCCTAATTTTGATAACCTTGTAATCGGACAAAGACCAGTAACAGATAATTATGGGTCAATACGTATATCCCCACAAAACAATCAGTTCCGTGGATTTAAACTTGAAGTGTATGACCCAAATACAACTGCTGACTACTTTAATATTTATGATGTACTAAATAATGCTAGTCGCTTATACATCAATAACGGTGGTAGTGTTGGAATAGGGACAACATCCCCCCTTGCTTCAAGTGGGCTTACTATTTCAAAGAACTCTCTTGGCAATGCGACCTTTGTTGTTAATCAATCTGGGCTAGGAGACGTCTTTACTGCATCTACATCCGGAACTCCTCTTTTTACCATTGCTAATGACGGTACTATTAAAAATAGTCTTATTCCAAATGTAACAGATACCTATAATTTAGGCTCTGATCCAACACAAGGCGGTAAAGAGTGGAATACTCTTTATGTCAGACAAATTGTCACTCCTGCCAATGGCGGTATTGCTGGATTCTGGCAACTTTCCAATGGTGGCGTACTTGCTCCTTCAAACACAAACAATGACTTAGTAATAGGGGGTAATTCAACTGCCTCTGCTCATTTCCAGGTATTTGGATCAGGCGTCAATATTGGAACTGTTGCGATTACACCAAATGATCCAAAAGTTAATAACAATGCAGGAGTTCTCCCTGCTGCGAGCAAGGTTATTAATGTTGCCTCATCAGATCATTCATACATGACTCTTGATAATCGAGACCTCACTATTGGTGGGCACAAAAATCTCCAAAGTATTTCAAATATCCAAAAAGTTCTTTTCTATGATACCTCAAAAGACTCAGATGGTGGTCGTTGGACAAATGATGACAAGGCTCCCGCATCTTCTTGGTACAACGAGTCTCGAACCACAGCTGATACCTGTGTTATTGGGACAAATACCAGATGTGGCCAGCAGGCTTTCCCACGAAAAGCAATCCTCGTCGTCACCACAACTAATTTATATATTTTTGATGCAAAAGATAATTCTTTATGGATGGCATTTAACAAAGGCTCTGGAGCAACCGAGCAAATGATTGGTCCAACCACTAATTCTACTGGCTCCAGTATTGCCGCTCTTAATGGAGAAATTTACTTTGGGAATAATGGCTCAGTAGGAGGCTTCTACGTTATTGATTTCAAGCATGATACTTCTTATAAGATCCTATCTTCCAGTAATGCTGGACAATACTTTGTGAATTCAAATACCAACATCTCAGGAAGAAATAGCACAACAACCTACACTTTGATGCCTAATATCTATCTCAATACACCAAATGCAACCATCAATGATGTGGCAGTGAACGTGATAAATGGTCAAACGTATATTGTCCTTGCAACGGCCGGTGGCACTAATGGAGCTGTTACGCTTATTAATGAGTCACTACTGAGCCTTGTTGCCAACTTCGGTCCAAATGCTAATGCTCAAAATGTCTGGCTTACCTCAAGAGGAACATTATATGCCACTGTTGGTAATTCATCGACTGCTTCTAACTATGCTTTAAAGATTAAGTACAACGCACAGAATGGTTCTGGCAATAACACTCTTTTTGATGAGGTTTATGCTAATCAGGGTGGAACAACAAATTATGGTGCAACAACAACAGATAATAATACTTTCTCTTCCCTTTCCTTGACTGCCGGGCCTGCAAGTACATCCGCAACCTTTGTTCCAACTTCTATGGTTGTGACAGAAGGTACATCAATCGTCGATGGCATCTCTGATACTGTCTATCTTGGAGCTCAAGGTAGTAATGGATCTGTTATGGCTTTCCAGCTCAAGAAAGGAGATCCAACCAACGCTTCTGTAAAGTACTACAACAGTAACTATATTACTGATGATATGGTGGGAGATACACGTGGGATGTGGCCATTCAACGAAACATCAGGAAATATCAACGATGCATCAGTCAAAGGCATCACCCTTACGGCAAATGGATCGGTTACCTATTCTGCATCAGGTGTGAGGGGGACAGCGTTAACGTTTGACGGGTCAACCGCTTATTTGTCTTGTACTAATGCTGCTTGTGGAGGGGCATCTAAGCTTGACTCTGGAGGTACGACCTGGTCTTACGGAGCATGGTACAAAACAAGTGGTAACACTGGAAGGATTGTCACTAAATGGGATGGCTCTTCAATAACCCCTGCATACCTTTTGTCTATTGGTGATCTTGCTGCTGGTAAACTGAGAGCAGCCATCAATAATGGAGGCACAAGAATTATTGATGATACTCAAACGTCCAATGATAATAACTGGCATTTTGCTGTGGTAACATACGACGGAACAACCTTCAAACTCTATCGGGATGGTATCCTAGCTGGCTCGCTCACAACCTCAGGCTCTATTGTAGTTGGGACAGCTAATTTCGGCATTGGGGCAGGCGGAGATGGATCAACTAAGTTTACTGGCTCTATCGATGGACCATTTGTGAAAGCAAGTGCTCTTACTCCTTCAGCAATTATCCATATGTATCAAGTTGGATATCATGCTTTACAAAATCATACCAGTAAAACAATCAGAGGAGTTGTAACAGGAGCAGACTCAAATCAGAAATTGGCAAACGGAAACTCCAATGTTTCAGCAGTTGCTGCAAATATGCAGAACGGTCAGCTTTATGTCGGCACTCAAGGCGGGGGTGTTTCTGTTATTGGGCTTGATTCAGATACAGTAACCGACTTATATTCAACTTCTATCAATACTAAAGACGATGTTGGTACAGCATGGAGTACAAGTGTCAATAATAATTTTGTTCAAAGTATTGCTGCTGGCCAATCCTATGGCAATGGCATAGGACTTATTATCGGATCCAATAATGCAGGATCAGGAAACACGTGGATGGAAACACAAGATACCCTTCTCAAAGAAGTTCTTGCATCGTCCTACAATCCATTTGGCACAAATCTTACCCAGTCTAATGTGAATATTGACTCTGTCCTTCGAGTGACAAATCAACTCTCAACAAGACTTGATAATCTTGCTTTTGGAGCAACCTCTTCTGCTCGATTTGCTGACGCATTCCGAGTTGATAGTAATGGTAATCTTCTCTCCCGCTCCCTTGTCAACTCCCCAACTGCAATGCAATTTCAGAATGCATCTGGGAATACTATTCTTAACATAGATACAACAGGAGTTAATGCAGCAATCACGGTTAACCAGCCTGGTGCAGGAGATATCATGACAGCTTCAGCATCTGGAGCAACACAGTTTATATTAAGTAATACTGGTGTTATCACAGCATCCTCATTTAAAGATTTACAGAACACCAATTACTTCTTAGATCCAGCAGCATCCGGAACATCTCTTGTCGTTGCAGGAAATGTTGGTATAGGGACAACGAATCCAACTGACAGCTTATATATAAATACAACGACTGTAGCCACCGGTATCACCCTCAACGGAACAAATGCACCAAGAATAGCTATAGACAACTCTGGCACAGTAGAAGGACTACTTGGACTAGCAACTTCAGGTGGTCAATATTCAACCGATACAATTGCAAATGATTTAGTCTTAAGAGTACAGGGAACAAGTCAACACCTATTGTTCAACACCAATGGAGGAGCAGGAAGTTCAACAATGGCACTTATTAATGGGCAAGTAGGGATAGGGACTGCGAATCCCAACTATCAATTGCAATTATACCAATCTTCTGGAGCTCCCACCTTAGAATTACGAGGAAATAGAAATGGTAATTGGAGTGTCAACCAAGTTATCTTTGGTGATGAGCTAGATCTAAACAGATATTTTTTCAACGAAAGAGGAACAAATGAAAGCGCAAATGCAAACTGGAATTTCCTTTACCATAATACTGCAAGTGGTAGCGATGCATGGCAAAATCTGTTTGCTGTTCTACCTACATCGTTGAATGCGAATACCTACAGCGAGTCCTTCCATGATAATGCCTTATGGATCAATAGTTCTGGCAACGTAGGTATTGGAACAACTAATCCAACACAACAGGTATATATTAATGGTAATGGAGCAGATCAAAAAACTGTTGTTGTGAATACGACATCTCCATGGGGGGTATTCCAAGTTGCAGATACAGGCAGTAATAGTGAAGCGAGTATTGCTTTTATTAGTGGAGCAACAGCTGTGGGAAGCAATCCAACCTCAACAAACGGCAATGACCATGTGTGGGCATTAGGACCAGGTGTAGGAGGCTTAGGAGGCACTGTTTTTGGACTCTATAATAGAAACAATGGTTATGTTTTTGGTGTTAGAAATGATAGCCAAGTAAATATAGGGAATGACAGCACTGCAGACTGGGTAGATATTAATAATCATAACACTGGTAATAGGAATAACAATGAACATGCAAATAATGGTGTTGAAATTGATGCAAATGGTGGAGGTTGTGGTAACTACACCTTATACATGGGCGCTGATAATAGCAATGGTGGTGGATATTTACAGGGAGTAAATATTTGTACGAGTATTGCTCCCGTTTTTATCAATTGGAGAGGTGGAACAGTTTTCCTAGATGGTTCTGGGCATAGTTTTGACTACGCAGAAATTTACAAGTCGAACCAAATTATCACTCCTGGTGAAATTGTGGAAACTTCACCAGATAAGACATGGAATGGTATAGATATTACAAACTACGATGCATCCGTTTCTGCAGCACAACGGACAACTGAATCTACGAACGGCAAACTAGTACAAAAAACTACTACAGCCTACTCTCATGCAATATTAGGTGTTGCTTCAACTCATCCAGCACTTATTATTGAAGAAAACCATGTCACTGTAAGTAAGAATTCTACTATTACTCCTAGCAATCGTCCTCCAATTGATTTGGCTGGTCGTGCACCCGTTTATGTTTCTACCATTAATGGCCCAATTAAAACTGGTGATGCTATTACATCAAGTAATATCGCAGGATATGGGATGAAAGCAACTCAAGCAGGATTTATTGTTGGGAAAGCAATGCAAAACTTTGACCCTTCAAATGGAGAACCAGGAGAAGTTGGGATTGTCTCCTGTCCTGCAGGAACTCCAGCAAATGTAATTTGTGGACAAGTCTATGTTTATGCTACATCAACTTGGTATGATCCACAAGTCTACCTTGCTACAACTGGAGATCTGCAGATTACTGATGCCTCTCCATCTGCAGACTTTACTATTCCTCACTATTACAGCTTAAATGATGTGTTAGGCAATCCGGTATCACGAATGGGTGCTTTCTTAGAGCTGGTTGTTGGGAATCTTCGAGCAGGATCTGTTCAAGCACAACAAGTTCTTACAGGGAGTCTGGCTGTTACAACCAACAATGTCTCTATTGCTGGACAAAGTCTACATGACTATGTTGCCGGTATTGTAAATGATGTTCTGGCTGGACGGGGAAACGGAACACTCTCCCCCATTGGTCAAGTCGACCAGATTCACACCAATCTTATTTCTCCACTTGCGTCTACCTCAGCTATCGCTTTTAACCTGGAAAACTCCAGGCTAAGCGTGAAGAATTCCATTTCACAGCAAACCGTGGCTAGCTTCGATAATTCAGGTAATGCAACATTTTCTGGAAAATTAAACTCACAAAATCTTGCAGTAAATGGCGATGCTACGGTCTCTGGCACACTTCACGCCAATAGAATTGAGGCTAACAGCATTGTTGGACTTCAAGCAACTGTGGGTACATTATCTGCTCAAAACATCACAAATATCACCAATATTTACTTTGCCACACCATCTGCTAACGTTACTCCGATGAATACAGTTATAGGCTCTAGTTCTATTAGCAGCACGAATTCAGGATTGCTAAGTCCTCAGATAGGATATGCCAACATAGCCTCGTATTCTGGCTTCTTAGCATATGTGCCAAACCTCTCTGCAGCAACGGCAACCTTTGGTCAGGGACTTGTCTCAACTGGTACCACTTCCCTTGCCGATACGACAGTGACGGGACAATTGGCAATTGGAACACAACTGATACTCGCTGCCAATTCCGTCAATGTCTTAGGTGGAACATTCCAAATCCAAAGTCTTGCACAAGGAAACGTTGTCTTTGAAGGAGGACTTGTCGCAATTGATACCAATGGTAACTTAACTGTTGGAGGAAATGCAGTCTTTGCAAAGAATTTGGCTGCAGATGTTATTACCCCACTAGCTAATAACAAAGACCTCACTTTAAGACTTGGAGATAATTCAGCATCTGCCTCAGCTCTTGCAACCAGTACTCTTAATGTTCAGAATGCATCTGGTTCTGGTATCTTCAACATAGACCAGCTTGGAAATGTCATCGCATCTGGAGCAGCAAATATCGCAAAGCTTAACTTCAATGCAGTACAACCAGCTCTGGCAATGAGTGATAAAGAAGTAGTTGCAACTGGCTCTGCTGGTACTGCAGCTATTAAAGCACACCAGACGGAAGTCACTATTGATGACCCATTGGTGACAGATAAGTCTCTTATCTATATTACGCCTGTTGGCCAGACGACCTATACACCATATCTTCTTCGACAAGTTGGTGGGAAGTCCTTTACAGTGGGCATCCCAGTCCAACAATATATTGATACCACCTTTAACTGGCTTATTATCAACTAAAACAGGCAGTTTGCTTTGGCCTATGTCTCGTATAGAATAGTTTTATTATGAAGCTTTTCTCTAGCAGAAAGATTGCCTTCCTTACCCTTTTTATCTTGTACTTCGTTGGTATTTTTCTGTATTTCCTCCATCCTATTGGAACAGAAGGAGATGTCTTCCATCATCTTAGTACTGGAAAACATATCTGGCGGCATCATGCACTTCCTTCTGTTGATTCGTATACCTATACAATGAAAGGATATACATTGATTCCAAATGCGTGGGGAACGGATCTTTTGTATTATGGTGTTTATATACTCTTTGGATTTCAAGGACTATCTGTTCTGGTAGCACTTGAAGCGCTTTCTGATTCATATCTGAGTGACTCACAAAAAGAAAACATACAAAACTTCTACCAAGGCTATTCTAGACAAAATTGATTATGCTTGAAAGGCAGATACAGCTTGGAAAGATTACCCAATAACATGAGCGAAGACTCATACCAAAGGCAAAAACTGCCTGGTACTACAGTTAAACCTGTAGCTAATTTTATCCTTGACATTATGCTTTTCTAATTGTTACAGTGAATGAATACTGCCTATGAATGCTGAAACTCGCCAAAAATTTAGTACCTATCTTGAAACTGGACTACTTTTTATCTGGGGAATTTCCCTATTCCTGTTCCCTCTATTCTTTACTCCATTAACAACAGATGGTATTGTCTTACCTAAGCAAATACTTTTGGGAGGAGTAGTACTATTATCTCTTTTGTTATGGGGAGTAAAAATGCTCCTAGATGGTCAAGTACGAATCCGTCGTACCCCATTTGATATTCCAGTTCTGCTTTTCGGAGTAGCATTACTCCTTTCTTCTGTTTTTGCAATAGATAAGGTCAACAGCCTTATTGCAACGGTACCCTACCTATATCTCATCCTTGGCTTTTTTGTTATTAACAACACCTCAAGACGAGAAAACAGCCTTGGATTTTTGCTTATTTCTCTGTTAAGTGGTGGAGCCTTAGCAGGACTTGTAAGTCTTGCTAATCATTATAAAGTGTATTTACTGCCATTCAGCTCAACACATTCTGCAACATTCACTCCTTTTGGGACATATCTGGATCAGGCACTCTATCTCGCTGTACTATTTATAATAGCGGCAACACTTTCTATTCCTTTATTAAAAAAGAGACAAACGACTCAAGGGGTATTGTTTGCAGGACTTGGTGGGATTATCCTCCTTGGGTTATTGGAAGCAGTGTATCTCCTATTTACCTCCCAAAAGCCAAACCTTTTGCCATTTGAAGTAGGGTTTCAGACAGCATTTGCAGCAATTTCCCAAGATGCTGGACGAGTTGCGCAAGGATTCTTTTTTGGATCAGGATTTGGCAATTATGTAGAAGTTTTTACCAGATTTAAGCCAATCTCCTTCAATGCAAATCCCCTTTGGTATATTACCTTTGGAACATCTTCCAGTTTTTTCCTTGAGCTTTTGGCAACAACAGGAATTGTGGGCATCCTTTCCTACATTTTCCTTATTGTGAAATTAGTATCATACAAAGGATCCAAAACTAAAAATCCTGCATATATTGCGCTTCTTCTTTTAATGACCATTTCCTTCTTAATGCCTTTTTCCTACACCATAGTAACACTTCTGTTTCTCTTGTTAGCTGTCTTTACTTTGGTTCAGGTACGACATGATAACACACGTTTTTTTGAAGTTGAATTTCAATTTGTTACATTGAAAAAAGGTATATTTAGTTTTTCAACACCAAGTGAGGGAGAACGATCGAAAAATAATATCACACCTCTTTTTGCTTTTGTCTTCCTCTTAGCAATAGTTGTCTTTTCAGGATTTTATACAACGACCTTTGTTATGTCAGATTTTACTTTCCAAAAAGCGCTCGTTTCAGCGAGTAATAATAGTGGGACGGTAGCTTACAGACTAGAGACACAAGCTATTACTACTTTTCCGTATCGAAGTGGATACTATCGTATCTTTTCACAAACTAATATAGCACTTGCTAACTCTCTATTACTTTTGAATACAAGAAATGGAGCTTCCCCAAGTGCTCAGTCACAACAAACAGCATTTACCCTTATTCAGCAAGCAATCGCTGCTGGCAAGACAGCAACGACTCTTTCTCCTGCATCATCAATTGAATGGCAGAATTTGGCATCTGTCTACAGAACTCTTATTGGTATTGGACAAAATGCAGATAATTTTGCAATTGCTGCAACCCAACAAGCAGTGGCTCTTGACCCAACGAATCCGCAGGAATACTTAACATTAGGAGGACTCTATTACCAGCTTGGACAATATGATAATGCAATACGCCAGTTTCAAATTGCAGCTAACCTAAAGCAAGATTATGCAAATGCATATTACAACATAGCACACTCCTATTTGCAAAAACAGGATTATCAAAATGCATTAGCAGCACTCCAAGTTGTGAAACAACTTATTGGATCTGATAAAACAAATGGTGCTAAAGTACAAAGCGAAATAGATGATTTACAGGCAAAAGCTGGTAACCAGAATTCAGGAGCTACCCCAACAAAAGTAGTACCAACGCAAACGCAACAACAATTATCTCTACCAGCTCCTCAGGCAACTATTCCCCCACAGAAGCAACAGCTACCATTGGTTTCCCCTTCCCCAACTCCTGGGAAATAGAATTTAGGATTTAAGACCTGTCATTCTTTATCGATAAAAACATACAGTAACTCGAAGTAGCAATTGTTTCCCATATAAAAAGTAGTAAGGATGTCTCTTTACATAACACATACTACTTACTACTTTCTACTAAGGTTATCGTGCGTTTTGCTGTCTAAAGCAGTCGCGGCACAATACTGGTCTATCGCCTTTTGGTTGGAAAGGAACAGTATCTGTTCTTCCACAATTGGCACAGGTAATTTGGAAAGATTGTCTTTGTCCTCCGCCAAATCCACCACGATTATCCCCCATTCGAGCTTTTTTAGCTACTCGACAATCAGGACATCGCTTTGGTGGATTAGTAAATCCCTTTGATTGATAGAATTCTTGTTCAGAAGTTGTCCAGGTAAATTGCTTACCGCAATCTGCACAGGTTAATGTTTGGTCTTGCATGGAATGTCACCTCCTCTCGATTTTCCCGGTGTTTTTCCTTTGAGAAGGTAACCCTTTGGAGAATACTTTTAATAGTATATCAGAAATGATCAAGAAAGGCAATGTGGACCTGAAAATCAGACTAAAAAAAGCAAAGGAGAGTCGGTATGTTAAGTTAGAAATCCGACACTTGGTATTCTTTGAGTATTTGGTTAGGTGTTTTCATGTTCAGTCCCAGATGGAGTCTTTTGTTGTGGTAATAGTGTAAATACTCGCTGAGTTCTTTTTCAAGACCTGGTATTTGGTGAGGATAAAAATTGCCCCAACCTAAACACTCTTTTCTCAAGGTTCGGTTGAAACTCTCAATGAATGACTGTTCATTCCTCTTGTATGGTCGTGCTACTCGAAATCTGTCTGCAAAATGAAATACTTCTTGTTTGAATTCTCCTTTGAACTCTGGTCCGCCATCGGTTTGGAGAAGCTATACATAGTGAAATCGTTCAGTAAATGATCTCTGAAGAAAATCCTTCCCGTCTAAACTTGTGAGCGTTAGATACAATTTAACAGAAACATCTTTGGCAAAGGTATCAACAGCAGTAAACGCAAACACCATCCCAAAGTGGACGGTATCCATTTGGATGAATTCTCGAGGCTTGATTGCCTTAGTAGGAGTTCCTCTTTTTTGATTCTTTTTCCACTTGCTTCTGAGTTTGTATTTTTCTGAAAGGATTGTGTAGATGGTTAGAACTGACAGATAGGTTCCACACTCTTCAAACAAGTATTCCTGTATCTTTTGCCCACAACACTGCCTGTTCTCCTCTCTCAAACGATATATTCATGCCTTCAAAAGCCCATCAACCTTACGTTTTGCTCGGGAACCTTTCTTTGCTGATTGGTAGTGTCAAGAAATCCCGTGAGTCCTTGAGGATGAGCAGAAATTTTTCCTAATCACTCATAGATGGTAGCTCTGCTTAGTTGCAGCTTTTGAGCGATATGTGCTTTTGGTACATGCTGATCATACAGTTCCCACGCTAATATGATTTTTGTTGTTTGTTCCATCACTTCCATTGTATTTCAGAAGTGTCGGATATTTAACTTTAATTTTTCGCCCTCTTGACAAATGCAATTATTTTATTCTTACTAATATATAAGTAAGTGAAAAAAAATAGTGTCTCTAAAGATAAAGGGGTAACTCGCAAGAGGGATCTTCTCCATTTCCATCCCATTGTTAGTGTAATTGCTTTAGTATTAGGAATCCTTGGAACACTTCTGGTTACTCATATCTTTGCCCAAACAACACCGCAACAAATTTATGCTTGTGTCAAAGACAATGGACAGATACGAATTATAAGTCAAAACATAGGGTGCAAAGATAATGAGACTGCTCTTTCGTGGAATCAACAAGGCCCACAAGGAATACCAGGACCAAGCGGAGTACCTGGCCCCCAAGGTGCTCCAGGAAGCGGAGGTGGCTTTGGACTTCCCTTTATGTGTGCTTTTTGCAGACTTACTCACTATGCAAGTACGTTCCAAGGAAAAGACTTTTCAAATGCACAAATTGTTGATGGAAATTTTGCAAACGCTGACATACACGGAGTCATCTTTAAGGGTGCATGGCTTAATCTGACTGATTTTTCAAATACTAATCTTACAGGAGCCGATTTTAGTAATTTGCTTTATGCATCTAGTCCACCTGATCACAATAGTTTTCAACCTAGTACACCAGGAGCAACGTTATATTTTGTAGGGAGTAATTTAACCAATGCTAATTTCTCGAATGATAAAATTATATATGGATCTTTGTTCACTAACGCGAATCTTCAAAACATAAATTTTACTAATACAACTTTTAATGGTGTAGATTTTACTGGTGCACAAAATATGAATACAGCAAACCTTACAAACACAACATGGACCGGTGTGACTTGTCCAGACGGGACAAATAGTAATAGTCATGGTAATAGCTGCGTCGGTCACTTCTAATTTTCTCTTTGTTTGGTGTATGCGGTCGACCAGGAAACCGCTTCTTTTTAAGCTATTCTGCAGACTCAAAACAAGGAAATTTACTAATTTTTCGAAAATTTCACAAGTATGGACAGCCCCTTATCTCAAAAGGGGCATCCTATATGTGGACCGGAAGAGACTCGAACTCTCGGTCTCCACTATGCCATAGTGGCGCTTTACCAGCTAAGCTACCGGCCCAAGAATGAGTATTTAGTATAAAATATTTTGTACTAAGTATAAAGAGACAGAAACCAAAAATCCTAAATGCTAGGTATTTACTACTTGATAGATATTGCTCCTGTGGACCAGAGCGGAATTGAACCGCCCATCTCCTCAATGCGAATGAGGCGTATTACCGACCTACTCCTGGCCCATATTCCCGATTATAGCAAATCTTTTTTCATAGACCTACCTACTTTGCTCTATAACTATTTTTATGTTAGAATCTCTCCCTATGTCAAAATCTGAAAAGGTAAAAGCAGCAGCACAAACTAGTCGCCAATTACTAAATAGATATATTCAAGAAGGCATAATTGATCCAGAACAGCTTGGTTGGGGTAAGGGGATAGCTAAAAGTCGGGAGGACTTAGAGAGAGAGCTTGATAGCGGAGATTCCATCCTCACCCCATTTATAACTCCTGATGGTCAAAATACCCTTCTCAGACACGTAAAACCAGCATATGTGTATGCTTTTGCTTATAGAAGAAAGTATGGTCTTGTTGGGAAAAAACAGCTGTATGTCCTTCATGAAGACTGGCAAAAATTCAGAAGACACGGCAAACCTAAAAAAGAACGCAACAATTACTATGTGTCTGAAAAAATGCATCCTGAGGAGACACCGGAACATGAAGCACAAAGAGCCCTAGAAGAAGAGCTTGGCTTGAAAAATTTGAAGAAAAGTAGATTTATTATCCTCAGGCCTGAAGAAGAGGTAAAGGAACCTGCGAAATCATCAACATATCCAGGAATATGGAGCGAAAAGATTATGATTCGTTCTTCAATTTTACTTTTTGGAAGACGTGAGGTACGTAGGCGTTATTATGAAAAACAGGAAGATAAAACAACGCGATTTTCTTGGAAACGAGTTGATAAAGTTGATAATGACCGTGTTCAAGAGTACGCAAGACAGTACAGACGCGACAAACCGTAACACCATGCTCTATTGCAGATAGGGTAACGGATTCACAACATGCCCATTAATTCTTATTTCGAAATGAGTGTGTGGACCCGTTGATCTTCCAGTACTTCCTCTATAACCAATAAGCTGTCCTTGTGAAACTGACTGACTAACACTCACCGATGGCTGGGTAACCATATGAGCATACATTGTTGAGAAACTGCCACCATTATTCAGAAGTACATGACATCCATATCCCCAGTTCCATCCACAAGACGCTTCCATAACAGTTCCTGACTTTGCTGCATAAATTGGTGTTCCAACAGCTCCTGCAATATCAAGTCCCGTATGATACCAACTGAAATACTGGGTAATCTCTCCATTGATAGGCCAGATAAATCCGCCAGTAGAAGGCACCTGAGTGCTTGTTTGTGGGACAGAAGCATAAGATGGTGCAGGTGCTACGTAATTTGATGCTGCAGATGGTTTGACACCGTCTGGAACAATAATAATTTGGCCTTCAACTAAAGAAAAGGTTTCGGGATTAGCAAAGTCGTTAAATGGAAAATCTACGATCTTCTGTGCATCTGTTGCATATTTCTTCGCAATAGAATAGACAGTATCGCCTTTTTGTACTTTGTGGGCTATTCCACTCACTGGTAATATATCTAAGGTATCTCCAACTGTAACACTATCATCGCTTAGACTATTTTCCCATTTAATGGTATCAACAGATATCCCAAATTTTTGTGCAATACTTGAAAGCGTATCTCCTTTTTCAACGATGTATTTAATAACTTGAGATCGTGGTTTTTCAGATTCCTTAGTATTAAACACATTTTCATCCACTGCGATTGATTGTTCTGATTTTGCAGAAGGTGCCTTATCAAGCCCTGCCCCACTAGCAGCAAATAATGGATAGGTATCTGCAAGAAGAGGGGCAATCATGACACCAAGCCCAAGTACAGCCATAGTAGCAAAATGTAAAAAAGGACGATTATATCGTCCCCTTTTCATCATAAAAAACCGTACTAAAGTATTTTTATTCCCCTCAAAAAACAGCAAAGAGCCAAAAACTCTTCTTTGAGAATAGGATGTGAGAAAGAGCACAAAACTCCAAAGATTTCTCCCCCACTTGGCAGTAGTATTCGTCTTTGAAAACCGTCCAAACATTAGCATGAGGCATTGTTAATGCTACCAAACAAGGCATTGGAAGTCAAATTGGCTGAAGAGGTATCGTAATGGAGAGGTACTTTAAGCAGCTTTCAGTGTCTTAAGGAAGTCGTCATTGGATGCTGCCTTAGCAAGTTGTTCAATAAATCGCTCAGTTCGATCATCTTCACCAAGCATATCAAGCATTCTGTGAAGGGTCACTAGTTTTTGATACGTCTCAGGATTAAGAATTCTCTGTTCTTCCCGAGTTCCACTTCTTGCAACATCGATAGCTGGGAAGACTCTTCTTTCTGCCAAAGATCTCACGAGATGAAGCTCCATGTTTCCTGTTCCTTTGAATTCTTCATAAATCAAATCATCCATTCTGCTGCCAGTCTCAACAAGCGCTGTTGCAATAATAGTAAGACTTCCTCCATCCTGAACATTTCGTGCCGCACCGAAGAATTTCTTTGCTGGCCAGAGTGCCGCAGGATCAAATCCTCCAGAGAGAGTTCTTCCAGATGGTGCCACAGCTAAATTGTATGCTCGGGCAAGCCTTGTGATAGAGTCCATAAGAATGACAACATCCTTCCCCATTTCAACAAGTCTTTTTGCTCGCTCTAGCGCGATCTCTGCAACTCGCGTCTGATGTTCTGGAGCTTCGTCAAAATTAGATGCAATAACTTCACCTTTCACAGACATGGTAATATCTGTTACTTCTTCCGGTCTCTCCCCAATCAATGCAGCCATTAAATGAACATCTGGGAAATTTCTTGAAATACCTGCTGCAATTTCTTTTAAGATGGTTGTTTTACCAGCTTTTGGTGGAGAAACAATCAAACCTCTTTGTCCAAATCCAATTGGTGCTACCAAATCAATAAGCCGTGTTGAAAGTGGTGTCTTATCTGTAGCTAGAACAAGCTGTTTGTTAGGATAAATAGGCATTAAGTCGTCATACCATGGCCTTCGTCCTATCTGATCTGCTGACTGTTCATTAACTTTCTCAACTTTGAGAAGTCCGTAGTATCTTTCATTGTCCTTTGGAGGCCTCGCAACACCTGTTACCTTATCCCCTGCCCTGAGGAGGAATCGTCTAATTTGAGATTGGGAAATATAGACATCGCGGTTACTTGGAATAAATTTAGGGCGTAAAAAGCCATGCCCTTCTGGTTGAACATCCAAAATTCCTTGGACTTCTTCTGTTGGCCCTTGCATTGCCATAACAGCTGGCGTTGTTAACCCACCACTATCAAGTGTTTGTACTGGTCGTGAAGTAGATCTTTGGTGAAATGGTTTTACTTCAAGAGGTTTTACTTCTGCAGATCCATCACGGACAGATGAGTCATTCGACCCTTTCATTTCAGTTGACTCCTCACAAGAAGGAGAACCTATGAAATCACTTACGGAAGTTTTTTTTGTATAAGGCATATTATTAGAGTTAAGAATATAGAATTATGAATTAAGAATCATTTAAGATTAAAAATCTCTGAATGGAAAACAAATGTGCTATCGAGAAGATTCGAAATGCAACTGAACGTATTATAGAATGCGTATCTTTCTCTTGTCAAGGAGAAAAATAATTCTCATTGCTGAATAATACCCCACTATTACATTGTCATTCCCACTATCACTCTCTGTTTATGTAAAATTCCTCATTTCATCAGAAGTGACAAGGCATTGGATCAATGAGAATAAGTATGCTTCAATACATTCAGTGTCATGATGCTTGTGTTGTACATGAAGAGCAAAATAAGATAATTTTCCCTTCTTACTCTTCGTTTACAAACTTCATATAGATCTCATATTGCCTTTTGTCAAACTACAGGTCAATGAAACGCCTTGTTGCGCCAGTTTTTGCATTGTTAGTCATCATAGGACTCACCTTTATTCCAAAAATGTATGCTGAATGTGTCCCTATCTATGGTGGTGGCGAGTCTTGCGCCAATCCAAATCTCTCTATTATCAAAACTGTCTTTAATCCAATCAGTAATACCTATGTTCATGACCTGGGACTCAACGATACAAGATTCCAGCCTGGGCAAAGAGTAAGCTTTAAAATAACAGTAACCAACACCGGCAGAGGGAAAGCAACTCACGTTGTCATTACAGATTTCTTACCATCTTCACTCCTTGCTGTTGCACCAAACCCTGATAGCATGACAGGTCCAGCTGGGGCAACAGTTACTATTCAAGCAAACACGATTAATCCTGGGGATTCTGCGGTGTTTACTGTTGTTGGAGAAGTTGTATCGACACTTCCTCAAAGTGTTTTATGTAGTAATAATCAAGCAAAAGTCACCTCAAGTGAAAATAGCACTGGCATTAGTGATTTTTCCCAATTTTGTGTCCAACAGTCAATTACTCCAACAAGTACTCTCACCACAGTAACACCAACGCCTCTTGTCACGAGCATACCGACAGTTTTCCCAACAACTCCCACAACAACGCTACCTCCCACTGGACCCGACGCACTCCCTCTCGTTGCACTTTTCCCAACAGGAATAACAGGAATTATCCTTCGAATATTAGCAATGAGAATGAAAAGAACTGATTCTTAGTTCATTGTTTATGATTTCAAAAATATCTATGGAGTATCGAAAGGAGGTGAAAATATATGACAACACCAGAACAACCAAGAGCACCAATGGCACCAAGAGGTATGGATTTCGCCGATGAAACATTGCCTCGTCCAGCAGTCAGCACGGGTAGGGAAAGGGCTGCCGCAACAAGCAGAGCTAATGTACCGGCTGCTGTAGGAGAACCCAAGAAAGCTGAGGCTGCAACACAACAACCAGCAGCCTGGTCAGCAGCAGCTGCACCATCAAGGCAGAATGCTCCTGTTACCTATATACGAGAGCACCCTCGGACAGCAGCAGCAATCGGGGCAGGAGTTTTGTTAGGAGCTTTAGGATGTGCTGCATTAGCAGTGGCCATTGACAGAAACTTTTTCAATAGGCAAGCATATGGCATTGGAGGAGGGGGCGAATTTAGTGGACCAGAATATGCATGTGGCCAGGCAAAAGATTCAGGACCGCTCCTCAATGGCGCAACAATAAATACCAACGGCAAAGGTGGAGCAATCGTGGATGACACCGTTGATGGAAAACCAACTCAAGTTGCTGTTATACCAGCTAATACACAAGTTACTATCTCCGGAGGGATTGAATATTGGCTATATCCAACAGATTGCACTGCAGGACAGATAAACAAACAAGCAATAAATCATGCTAGAAGAGCAGGGTTTTCGTTAGTTCCTGATTACCATCAATTAAATGGCGTGAATAACGGAAATGCAATCAACAGTGCGTTAACTGCACGACTAAGTACTGCTCAAGAAGCATTGAGAAGACAACCAGGAATTGTACGGGCTGCACGAAGTGTGGGAAGAGTATTTGGGGCAGCAATATAACTTTTTGACGCTGCTAGCATTGTCTGGCAGCGTCATCTTTATAAGATATGAAAAAACAACCATTAGTATCTATTATTATGCCTACTTACAACTGCAAGCGGTATATTCGGGATGCAATCGAAAGTATGCTGCATCAAACATACAGCAATTTCGAACTCATTATTGTAGACGATCATTCAACAGATAAAACAGCAAAAATTATCAAGAAATATGCGAAGCGATTCTCTCCATTTATCCGTGCTGTCTTTTTTAAAAAACATCTTGGAGATAACGCCACTGCCAATAGAGGTTTTTTATATGCAAAAGGACAATTTATTGCACGAATGGATGCAGATGATATTGCCCACCCCGAACGTCTTGAAAAGCAGGTTGCATTTCTTGTTGAACACCCAGAGATTTTTGTATTGGGAACACAAGGATATATTATTGACGCCACGAATACCCTTATTGGTGAAAAAAGATTTCCCACAACTCATAGAGATATCTACAAGAAATTTGGTATTTATAATCCAATGCTACACCCATCTTGTATGTTTAGGCGATCTTTACTCCCCAACAAGAAGAGATTGTATGAAGCAACAAATACAATTCACGATGACTACTACACCTTCTTTTCCTACTTGAGACATGGACAATTTGCCAATTTGCCTGAAAAACTTCTCTATTATAGAATCCATGGGAAAAATTATTCCTTAAGAAATCCGAAAAAACGCTTTGTAGCAATCCAAAAGATTCGAATGAAAGCTATCCAAACACTCTCGTACAAAATGAGTTTTTCTGCAAAACTCACTAATATAGTACAAACCTTCCTGGTCACTATCCTTCCTGAAAAGGCAATTGTTCCGTTGTATATGTTTTTGCAAGGCATGTATTCTCCCTGGCAAATCCTCAAAAAAAGAATAAGACATTTCTCTCCTACTACACAGGTAGTTATTTCTCAGGAGGCGTAATATGCAAAGACTGAAAAAATTCTGGCCACTAGGTCTGCTACTCCTCATAGAACTCATCCTATTTTTTACTAATTATCGGCCTGGTACGTATCTTGCTGGGTGGGATGGCCTCTATCCCGAGCTTAATTTCTCAGTAAATCTTCAAAGGAATATTTTTGCGATCTGGCAGGAATACCGTGGTGTTGGCCTCTATGACGGTATGTCCTATGCCTCAAATTTTGTCCACACACTCTTTTTGTGGTTCATGAGTTTTGTCTTACCACAAGACCTCCTTCGATATGTCTTTATTTTCCTCATGCATTTCCTCGGTATTTTTGGAATGTATCTTCTGCTCCACCGACTTCTCAAACAAAAATCAGTTGCTCTTCCTGGCGCATTGTTTTACGGTTTTAATCTTGGAGTTGTACAACTGTTTTATGCACCACTTGAAGTCTTTGCTATTCATTTTGCTTTTTTGCCTCTTCTTGTTTGGTCTCTTTTCTTATATTTACAATTTCCTATCCGGAAAAACCTTGCGGTGTTTACATTTCTTTCTTTTCTAGCAACACCTCAAGGATTTGTGCCACAAATTTTTATCAGTTATCTTTTCCTCATTTTTGCAATCCTGGGAATTTATTGGTGGGTTAATAGAAAAACAGTTATTTCGATTATTGTAAAAGTCCTGGGAGTTATCTTTTGTATCAATGCATTTTGGCTTCTCCCCTATCTCTATGGTATTCCACAGAATGCACCGATAATTATGCATTCCAAAATCAACCAGATGGCAAGCAATAAAATTTATTTAACGAATAAAAATAGGGGCAACCTTATCGATGTGATGACGTTTAAAGGTTTTATGTTAGATACAGCAGAATTTACCAACCAGCAGTACAGCTATATTATGCAGGAGTGGAGACAATATACGACAACTCCTCTTTTTATTTTGCCCAGTTTTCTTTTTGCACTTCTCATGCTCTATGGACTTTTTCTTATTATGCAAACAAAAAATCTTGGGTTTTATCCTTTCGTTGTGACTTTTGCTATCAGCTTTTTCTTTCTTGGTAACGACATATGGGGATTAAATGTTATTAACGCAATACTACGATTCCTTTTGCCTGTCTTTAATGAGGCTTTTCGATTTCCTTTTACCAAGTTCGAAACACTTTTTTCCTTTTCCTACACAATTCTTTTGAGTGTTGGATTCCAGAATCTCTTAGAGTACTCGCAAAAGAAAGAGAGTGTCATGAGACTTGCAATCTACATGCAAAAAACCAAACAACGACTCTCTAAACAAAATATATTCAAGAAATTTATCACAAAATGGGAAAAGCCAACTCTTCGCTTTGCTGTCCATCATAGCTCCACAGGAGTGATAACAACTTTTTCTCTCCTTCTGGTGTTATTTTCCCTTCCTGTTTTTTGGGGACATTTCCTTTTTGACAGCGTACGAATGACAATGGAACCGGAACATAAAGACGTTATCAATTTCCTCAGTAGTCAGCCTACTCCTCAACGGATTGCGATATTTCCTCAACCAACCTTCTATAACTGGGAGTATTATGACAATAATTACCGGGGATCTGGATTTCTTTGGTATGGAATTCCGCAGGCAACACTCGAGCGGTCTTTTGATCCTTGGAGTAACTACAACGAAAATTACTATTGGGAACTATCACAGGCCCTCTATTCGCATAATGCTGATACATTGAAAAAAGTTTTCGAGAAATACCAAGTTGGATTAATTCTCCTTGATGAGCATGTTATCTACCCTTTCGCTCCCAGAACAGTACAGTTTGCAGAAACAAAAAATATGCTCTCACAAATTGGTGCCAGACAAATAAAACAATTCGGTAAAGTGACTCTTTTTGCTCTTCCTACTTCACCTATTTTTACTGCAGATAATCTCCCTTCTGTTAATCCATATCAGTGGGGTGATAATGATGTCTTTTATCAACTGCACGGTAACTACATTGCAAACACTGAGGCTAACTTCGTCATGCCGTTTCGGTCTCTTTTTACCAATAGGTCCCAACAGGAAATACCGGTAACAATTACAGAGAGTAGCTCAATAATGACACTTTCGAGTACCCTTCCTGCTGATGTACATCATGTTACTATTCCATCATTTGCTCTTCTTGAGTCTTTCATACAAGCAAATCTTATATATACCAAAGATACGAAAGAAGTTGCTCTTGTTCTGCAAATTCCCCACATCATTATTGGCGGTCAGACTTTATCAGGAGAAACTCTCACCTATCCGCTCTTTACGTTACCTGACCAGGCAGCATTTCCTCTGATGGTTAGTGTTAACAACCAGCCCCCTGTCGTCTTGCAGACAGATACATCAACAAATCTTGGGATATTTCTTCTTCCTATTGCGCAAGATACGTATGTTACAGCAGTAGATGCACAAAAAGGGAGCGTAAGCACTATCCTCCCTAAGGATAAAGTTCAGGAAGCTTTCTCAAAACCAATCAGTATTGCACTTACCTCTTCTATACCATTTCCTATAGAGATACAAATTCCAAAATCATATGCAACCTTTGCTCCACAACTTACCAGCTCAAACATTTTCAACTGCAATACCATTTCCCAGGGTAATGTTCAGGTTGCAAAGATGGAAAAAGGATCCCTTACACTTTCTGCTATTCATGCAGATGCATGTCTCTCATTCTTTGATAAAGAAGCACAAAGCAATCAAGGCTATCTTCTCAGTGTAAAAAGTACACATATGATTGGGGAACCCTTAGCTTTTTGGGCAGAAGACCCGTCGGAACAATTTTCATTTCTTTATACACAACTTCCAACGAATAGTACAACTTCCTTTTTTATCATTCCACCACGAGAAAAATATAATCTTGGCTATGCATTTCATCTGGATAATATCTCAACTGGCCAACAACTAACTCAAAATCGAATTGATAGCTTTTCTCTTTCCCCTATTCCCTATAATTTTCTAACACAGATTATTGCAGATAAGGGGAAAAATCAGCATGAGGGTGTGATGCAAAACGCTACATTTACTCACCCAAATCCGAGTCTCTACGACGTTACTACAAACTTTTCCTCTATGGATTCTCCAACAACCATTGTTCTCTCTCAAGCCTATGATCCTGGCTGGCATGCCTATGCAATATCTGGTGATACTTCAACGTTGATTGAACTCTTCCCCTTCTTTTATGGGAAAGAACTAACAGATCATGTGAAAGTTAATAATTGGGAGAACGGATGGAGGATTTCAAACAATGAACCAAAACCAATGGAAAATGAACATATCATTATCGTTTTTACTCCACAATATCTGGAGTATGCAGGGTTGTTGCTCTTTAGTGGAACACTAATATTTTTTATTCTGAACTTACTTCCTAACAAATTTTTTAGACTGTCCTTTCATAAGAAATAGACCTTTTTTGTAAGGAACTCCGTCTATTGCTTCCAGATAGCTTCAAAATTTGACAAGATATCCCTTCTTTGGTAGACTCTTTTCATTGAATAAACTGCTCTAACTACATTTCCTGCCTTATCTGCTTTGCAGAACTCTGCCCGCACTATGAATACATTAGTTGACCATAAACCGTTAGTTTCTGTATTGCTTCCAGTTTTTACTGCAGCTTCATTTCTGCCTGCATGTCTTGATAGCCTTCTGTCTCAAAACTATGGTAATATTGAAATTATCGCAATTGATGATTTCTCACGAGACGATTCATGGAAAATCCTTAAATTCTACAGAAAATTTGATAAACGTCTCAAAATATATCGTAATGTAAAGCACTATGGCAAGGCTATCACTCTCAATCGTGCTCTCAGAAGAGCAAGAGGGCAATTCCTCGCAATGATGGATGCAAAAGATAGTGTTTATAAAGAACGCTTCACCAAACAAGTGAAATTCCTTCTGGATAATGAAAAGGTTGTTGCTGTTGGAGTACAATGTACGATAGTCAACGCAAACAATAAAAAGCTAGGTAAAACTGGATTTCCTCAAGAATACGATGCCCTCTATCACAAGCCACTACACACTGTTTCTATTAACTTTGAATCTATGATGATTAACAAATTACTTCTCCCCAAAGACTTATTGAAGTTCAATACCAATGAAAAGGATATGATGTATTCAGACATCCTTATCAAACTTATTCAGTATGGTCAAATTACCAACCTTCCTTTTACCCTACAGTATAGACGAATCGCTCAGACAACAGCCAAAACAACTCTCAAGAATATTCCTAATCTTATTAAGCTTTGGCTTAAGTCAATTGACGCATATGACTACAAACCTTCTGTGCGATCGTTTTTCTCCTCAGCATTCAAATCTCCCACTCTTTCTACACAATAATATTTATTTCAAAACTCATTATTGATATAGAAAGATATTTTAAATTGTACTTAAGTACTATTACTTTATCCTCCTTTCTTGCCTTTGTATACCTCTCAAACAATATACCTTTTCCTATACTTATACTATTTATATATAGATACTCTGCTTTCTTCTCCAAAAAAGAGTTATAATTTTTTTGTCCCAAAGTTATCCACATTTTTTTATTGATATTTTTTAGATTGATATGACAATCTAAATTAATCTATATAAATTATAGGCCTCACATATTTTTTGTCATTACAGGCTATAGGTTGACAACGCTTGACAGCTCGTGATAGAATAGATGCAACTTATGAAACTCTTCACTGCCTTATTTACTGTTTTTGGTAGCCACAAAAAAATGGCTCGAAAGACTATTGATGACTACAAACAAGAAGTATTACTCAGACAAGGGAAAGCACAATTTGAGAAGTTGATTCAAAAAGGGTTATCTATACCAGTCGTTCTTTTATAATTTCTGTGTTAATTCGTTGGGCTCAGATAGATGTAAAAGTCTAAGAAGGCTCAAGGAATTATCTTTTTTTGAAAAATACGAAAATATTCGTGTTTTACAAAAAAAGAGCATCGCTTTCGTTACTCTGTATATAAATTCGTCGTACGAGAAGCAATGCCCTTAAAAAGCAAATAGTCCTTTAGGCAGGAAAAAAACTAAATGCAGCTCAAAAGTAGCAAATAGTCGGACGCCTGTCAAGGAAAATTGATGAGGCTAAAGTAATGAAATTGGATTGTTAATGCAATCAATTTCTATATGCTATTTTATTGCTTTCTTACTTCATCAACTAACATGGGGTAAGAAAGTTGGGCAGGCTTTCTTATCCCTTTTTAGTATCTCAAAGGATCAAGAACATCAGCGGATTTTTCATTCTTATTAATTCTAACCACGTACGTAAACTACCTACTACTTCTTGGAGACGGGCTTGGAGATGCCCTTTTTGCAATCCCAGTTGGAGTTGGGGTTGGAGTTGCTATATCTGCAATATTTACTGGTGCAACTTCAATAATCTTATTTTGTGAAGGTCTATAAAGAATTGCTTTTTTTGCATTCGTATAGATGAGTACTTTATCTCCATTCTTCGCGTGGGCAAAAAAAGGCTGACCTTGCAGTTTAGTGACATCGCTTACTGTTGCTATAGTTGGTGTTTCATTCGCTGGAAGCTCAATCAACTTACCAATATCAGAAAGTAGTGCTTGTGTTTGTTGTGCTGCAGCAAGAGCAGGATTTTTTAGGAGTCGTTGTGTTTGATAATACTGAATATAAAAATAGCCTGCAAATGCAATTGCAGCTGCCAAGGCAACTGCAGCAAGACCCATTATGATATTTTTTATCTTTAGCAGTCCTCTTTTAGAGAGGTCTTCTTCATGATTTTCCTTTTGCTCTGACATCAACTCAGTATGGAATATTTTCAGAAATCTTGTCAAGCATAGGATCGACGAGTATTTCATGCAATTTCTAGATTTTTTTATCTATCCAGTCCCACTGCAAAAAGACGTAGAGCATATTTTTTTTGATAATACTCTCCCGTTTTCGCTTTTTGCAGACCGTGCAATGACACTCTGCCTTTTATCACTGTACAATCTATCTCATATGTCCAAAGACAGGGCTAGGGATGCTTCACAGGGGTCCTGCCTAGTGTGAAAAACGAGGTTAAGAAGCTCCCATCGCTCAATTTTCAACACCTAGCCCGCTGCCCTTTAGACAACTTCTGACATGTACAATAATGAAATATTTTCTAGATACTCTCGTATGACACGGTAATCTTCCCTGACCATACTAACAATAAGATGTATCATTTTTCTGCATTCACCTCCTTTCTTTTTTCATTCAAGACGTTAGTGAAGAATGATTTCACTCCTTAGTTTTATTGCTTCGCAATCTGCCTAAGGCACAGACTGTGGAAAGCGAGACCTTAATTATTTTTTTAAGTAGTTTATAGCAACCGAGATGTGACTCTCTCAGTAAAACTTTCTATGCGTGGAGAAACATTCTCCTTGCTACGTACTACTCCGTTTATTTTCCTGCCGATCCACTCGCACTTTGTATATTTGTCAAACTTGGTGTAAAAATTGATGGCACTGGTGTTGGTGTTGTTTGTGTTCCCAACACAGAGACTGTTGAAGCACTTTCAAAAAGATTTGGTTTATCAACTGAGAGTGCAACCCAAGAAAGATAGACATCATCCTGAGCCTCTTTATTTAGAAGAATTCCAAACCCATTGGATGATTCATGCGTTACAACAAATGCATAATTGTTTTTTAACAAAGCTTGTGCGCTTGCTGTGGCATCAGCAGTGATATGTGTTGTTAGAGAAGCTTGAATGATTGGTGTCTGTGAATAAGAACCAGAGAAGTGAACGTCAACATTTCTTGCTCCTCTATGGATAACAGCAAAGCCTGCTGTATCTTTAGGCAACGTTGGTGCTGTCGCAAATTGTACGCTCTTATGAAAGACAACAGTATCAAAAAAGTCTGATAGACTATTAACAATCAAATTATGTGTTGTAAGGGTGTCTAGAACTGTCACAATGCCTTCAAAAAGTCCATTCTCTTTCACACGAAGTGTCCCAGAGATTGTCGCAAGCCCATTAGAAGATAATGAAAGAAAGTTTTCTGAAAGACTTTGTGTGGATACACTTTTACTTGACGAACTAAGGATAGTATTTTGATTACTTGCTTGTGTCACTTGCTGTGTGCCCAGAAAACTGGTCATACCTGCGGGAGCATCAGCCAAGCCACTACCACCATCATAGTATCCATTTTTAACAAACATAACGACTTTTCCAATGACTGTGGCATCTGATTCTGTATAGTCTTCCATAGCAACCCCAACAACGTCTCCCGCGGTAACAGCTTTGACTGCAACACCAGGAATATTAGAAGAGGTGAGATAATCTCCAATATGGATTGGGCCATTTTGTGTACTGACTTTCGTTGGAATACGACCTGCAAGAGCAATGCTTACTTTAGGGTCAGTAACAGAACCATCATCAAGCACCTGTCCTGGATTTGTTGAGACAACACCAATCACGCTGCTGTCTTGTTGCGGCTTACTTGCTGGGATAACCGCAGCAACTCCATGCAATACTTCCAGGGAGACAATATCCCCTGGTTGTGGAACGTTATGAGGATCCGCAGGATAGTTTTCAGCATAGTCAAGACCTTGCCCTGTATCGCTCTCTGTAAGTCGTACTCCATCAATATTGGTAACAGATCCTGTACAACCACTCGTACAAGACACTAAGAAATGTACTCGTCCCCATGTAGCGGTAGCTCCAAAACTTCCTATTGGAGTTGTACCGGTTCCACGTTTCGTCCAGGACGTTGTTGCAGGTGCCACTTGGGCAACTGCCAATGTTGGTGTGTTATCTGATTGACAATTTGCTTTGCTTGTATACCCATCAATCCATGCTCCTATATTTGCTAGTGGTGCTGCTCCTTTAATGTAGTAGTTGAGGGTATATTTTCCTGCTGCTCCTGAAAGAGGGACACATGAGGAATAAATAACAGCAGTAGAATTTGTAATGGTTACTTTTAATGATGCTTGCCCTTTTGCAGCAGTTGAGTTGTCGTGGGTAAAGACACCAGCGGATGTCGTTGCTGCAGGAAACCATCCATCCGCTATTGCGTTACTCATTGCTGATTCAAATCCAGCGTTTGGCACCATACTTCCTTCGTCTCCAAGAGCATTCTCAACGGCATTACTTCCATTTCCTGAAGCACCACTGCCAATGGAAGTAAGGGTATCTCCTTGAAACAAAACTCCACCAGTACTTGAGATTCTCAATCGTGTTGTTCCAGATGAAGACGCAGTAAAGATATCTCCCCCTCCTTGGTCATTCACAACTAAAGCTGCCTGCCCTCCTGCATTTGGCTGGATAACCACATTTCCCACGCCCGTATTACTACCGAGGGTAATGATGCCTGATCCCCCTGTTGTCAAAGTGAGTGCTGTATTTGCCGCGGTATTGCCAATAGTAATAGTTTTTCCATTTGCCCCTGTACCAAGATTCAGTGCACCTGTTGTCCCCGAATCAATCGTTAATGCTGCACCCGCACCTGAAGAAAGCGTAACAAGACCAGCGCCTGTATAGGATTGTCCTGCTGCAAGTGAAATACCACTTGATGCGGTGACAAGACCAGAAATCGTTGGAGTTGCTGTCCATGAGGTTGGTCCTATTGTCAGCCCTAACCCATCAATTGTTGTTGCTGCCCCATTTCTTCCAAGCGTTAAACCATTTTGGTTATTGGTGCCAATTTTGAGGGTATTTGTTGTGCCAATCGTATCAAGATCTGTTGTCTGTCCTCCAATTAATGAAAGTACTCCCGCATTAGAGACAACAAATTTTGGTGTTGCTCCTGCTGATGCTGTTAGCAAGTCTCCTGCACCATTGTCTTTAATAAGAAGCGCTGCTTGTCCTCCGGCATTTGGCTGGACAACAACATTTCCCACGCCCGTATTACTACCGAGGGTAATGATGCCTGATCCACCTGTTGTAAGAGTAATCGCCGTATTATTGGAAGCAGAAGTATTTCCAATTGTTATGGAACTTGCGTTAGCGGTACCGACACTGACTGAAGATGCAGACCCTGTATCAAGTGTTAATCCATTCGCACCATTTGACTGAACTGTTAAGGATCCTGCATTCCCTGGTTGTACTGTAAGAGTATTTCCTGATGTTGTAAAGGCTACTGTCGAGACAGTACTTGTTCCTCCAGCTAAATTAAAACCACTTGCTGACTGCGTTGCAACTACACCATCCAGATTAAGTGCATCGATTGCTGTTGGCACAGCATCAAGTTGGATTCTCGACCCAAATGTTTCTCCGTTAAACGTAACGTCAAGCCAAAGATTTGGATTGGTAAAATTTAACGATGACAATGAACTTGTAGAGCCAAGAGCAACTTGAAAAATGCCATTTGTCACGGAAACACTACTTTGCGTTTCGGACCATAGCTGGTTTCCTCCACTTGAAGCATCAAAGATTTTAAACGTAAAGCTGTATGTTCCGTCAGTGATGTTTGTCCCTCCAGTTTTGTTAACAATTTTCCCTTGGAAGTTAATTTGTTGGTTGTTATTTGCTGCATGCACTTCCCCTGCTACCATTACTTCTACCGTTCCTATAGCAATCACCCACACAGGAATCATGAAGAAAAGTTGGAAAAGATTTTCCAAGGAAATTCTTATATTTTGTCGTGCATCTTTCGCTGTAACTTTCTTTATTTTTTTCAGGGAAGTTTTTCTCATACCTCAAAAACGCATGCGCGCGCCTATACGCGCGCGATATATGTAGTATGATTTAGCCTCAAGTGAGATGTCAACGTTTTCACAAACTTGTATACTATTGCATATAATTGCATACAATTGCATATTGCTTTTTGTGAAAAAAAATAGAGATAATAGAGAGTGGATAACAGATATTTGTGCAATGAAATTACTGACATGTTAACAGCGCATATCTTATATCTTTACCATGGATAACTTTTTATCAGTCAAACAAGTCGCGTTCATTTTTAAAGTACATCCGCTTACTATTCGACGGTATATTCGAGAAGGAAAATTACAAGCAGTAAAAATTGGGGGTAATGTGCGTGTCAAAGAAAGTGAAGTCCAAAAGTTACATACAGCACTTACAATTGCTCCTCCCCAGCAAAGTATCATCATAAAAGCTAAGCAAGAAAAGGAACAAGAGTTTTCGAACACTGATCCTTTTTTACAACTCAATGGGAAAGGCGCATCCTTGTCATAGACAAGGCAAAAGCAAAATTTGGTAATTACAATAATGAGAAATTTGATATTGATTTAGAAACATTATGCAAAGAAAGGTTTTTATAGCACCTGATGTTTTTGTCGCATTTATTGATAGAGCAAACCCTAAGCATTTGCATGCTGCTGCTTTTTTCCGTTATTTTGCACAAGAGCGTTACAAAATTTTTACTTCAGCTTCTGTCATTAATACAACGTACGATACACTTTCTGTTTATATTAGCCCCTCAGTAGCCAGAGACTTCATCAAGGCACTTTCTTTAGGATCTATTAATATTCTCTCTCCCGATGAAACGGATATGAAATTGACATTTAGAACTCTTCTTTCAACGAGCACACCTGAGATATCATTTAATGAAGTCTTAATGCAAGTGATTGCAAATAGACGAGGTATTAGTCAGGTATGTACCTTTTCGTACTTACATCCACTATTTAGACTAACAGTATTTTATTTACCAATATAATAGTAGTATAGAATCTGTATATCAGTATGCTGAGAAATGTTCAAGAAAAAATAAAATAAAGTATTTCAAAACATATCGTAATGAGTAATATTATTTCTAAAGCTATCACAGTTTATTTACTTTTTGGTTTATTCATCTATTTATTTACCCCTCCAGTACAAATGGATGCCGGCCCTCAAAGTACAACCTATGAAATAAAAGCATATGATTTCGGGTCTGGTGGTATAAGCGGTGCGACATCTACTACCTATTCCTTGTTTGGCAATACTGGCCAATTAGATGGAGGAAGTCTCAACTCAACAAGCTACACAAATCAACCAGGTCTCACATACCTCCTAACAGCAAACGTTCCAGGAGCACCAACCGTTTCCAATAATGGCGGCACTTTGTATAACTCATTAAGTGTCACGCTTAATACTGCAAATAACCCAAGTGACACTCAGTATGCAATTAAAGTAGTCAGTAGCTCAACACAATATGTGCAAGCAGATGGTACATTAGGACCATCTCCTGTCTGGCAGACAAATGCTGTTTGGGGGGCGAGTGGATTCACGATGATTGGACTTACACCCTCCACAACATACACCGTCAGTGTTTCTGCTAAACAAGGCAACTATACGCAATCTGCATATGGCCCAGCAACAATTGTTTCAACAGGCAGTCCTACGTTTTCGTTTTCTTTAAATAGTAATGCACTTACTTTTCCTCAACTCGATCCAGGAACTGTCAAAACGTCAACAAGTACTGTAACCGCCACTATTTCAACCAACGGAACTGGTGGAACAACTATTTATGCTTATGATACCAATGGAGGCCTTCTTTCATCACAAGGAGGATATACCATAGCAGCAGTGAGTAGCGATTTGTCTACAACTTCCGAAGGGTATGGATTGCAAGCAACCTCAGTTGGACAAAGTTCTGGTGGACCAATGGAAATTCTCTCTCCATATAATGGCTCAGGAAATACCGTTGGAATTCTTGATAATGTAAATAAGCGTGCTGTTTTTGATTCAACTGGTTTACCTGTTACAAGTGGGACCGGCACCTTTCAATTACAAGCAAAAGCAAGCATTAATGCAAAAATAGCAAGCGATTACGTAGATATCATCACTGTCATTGCAACAGCAGTTTTCTAACCTCTTCTTAATATATAAGTAGTATACGAATAACCCTATTGACAACTAAACAATTTGTATGTAATGCTTATTACATGAGATTACTGTCCATTCTCAAGATACAAAAAAAGCAACTTCCTCATATTTTTCTTTCACTCGTTCTTGCTGCTGGTCTTTTTGAACCATTGTTACTTCCTACTCCTGCAAGTGCAGTTGCAAAAGGATATTTCCGTCTTGATAGGGTAAAAATAAACACTGCGACAGGAGGGTCTGTCTGTTTTAATCCGAATATAACGGAAACAACCAACGTTGCGCAAATGGCAATTACTTTTCCTGTCAGTGGCACTCCAGGGACAGCGGATGCTACCCACTTTGGGGTAAACCAAACCGCGGCCAACTGGACATGGGATACAACAGCAACGAACATTCCTGTTGGGACAACTGCATTCCCAGGGACTGCTACAACATCAACTGTTTCAAATGGTATTGTAACGTTTATTGTGACTACAGGCCAAACACTTACTACAGGGACAACCTACTGTCTTCATTTTACTGGAACCAGTACACTTACCACTCCAACTGCTGCTGCAAATAATTTAATTGGCACCATCCAGTTAAATAATAGTGGTGGCACCCAACTTGCCAATGAGTTGGCAAATTATGCAGCATCAGTTATTTCCAATGATCAAATTACCGTAACAGCAACTGTCCCTGCAAGCTTCACCATGTCTTTGAGTGGCAATACAGCTGCAATTGGAACGCTAACTACATCTGGGGCACCAACGTCTGCAACAGGTATTACACTTACTGTCAGTACTAATGCAGCTAATGGATGGACGGCATGGGTTAAAAATGCTAATGCGAATAGTACGCTCACCTCTGCAACAACAAGTGATACATCCATTTCCAGTGGAGCATTTGCAGCAGGAGCGGGCAATATTCATAACCTTACTGGGGCTGCAGGATATGGATTAGCAGTAGCAGCAGGAAGTGGTTCTCCAACTGTTGCAACAGAATACAGCACATCAAGTCCATCTGTTGGATCTTTGGATAGTACCCAATTTGAAAAAATTGTCTCAAACACAGTTCCTTCAAACGGGAATACGGCAACACTCACCTTTTCAGCAGAAGCTTCTGCCACAACCAAACCAGCAAGTGATTATACAGATACTGTAACCATTACTGCAGCAGGACAGTTCTAGACATATTGGACATGACATCTAACCACACTTTCTTATATAGGGAGCCCACTCTCCCACTTGTTATTTTCCCCTTTGAAAAAAATGGTAATTGTGTATATGATTAAGGATATGAAACGAACTGCTATTTTTTTTATTGGCATATTCCTTTTGTTTCTTTCTCTTTTGCAAGCAAATGTATTTGCTCAATCAGTACAAGGGCTTAATCTCACAATAAGTCCAACATTCTTAGATCTTACGGCAAATCCTGGAGATGTACTGAAACAAAAATTTAGAATCCGAAATAATACTAATGATCCTATTGCTCTCTCTATTGTTGTTGACAAACTTGACCCTCATGCACGAAACGGTGAAGTAGTTCCTGTTGCAGCCCAACCTAATGATGCTTTTATCTCATGGATAAGCTTTGAGACTGCAACGCCTACGGCCAAACCAAAAGAATGGGTTGATGTGCCTTTTACTATCACTGTTCCTAAGACTGCTGCTTTTGGCTATTACTATGCTCTCCGTATTGGACCTACTAAAACAAATGGCACACAAAATGCACCTGGGACAAAGCTTCTTGGTCAAATCGTATTACCAATTCTTCTCAACGTATCGTCCTCACAAGCAAAATCAGAACTCAAACTTGTTTCTTTTATCCCAACGTCTTTCTTTAACGAATATCTCCCAGTCACCTTTAATGTACAACTGCAAAATACTGGAAATGTGCACATAAAGCCAACTGGGAATATTTTTGTGAAACTCTCCGGAAATGATACTGCAGTACTTTCCGTCAATAAAGAAAGCGGTATTATATTACCTGGTAGTACGAGAACATTTCAAACAAGCTGGTTAGATGGATTCTTTGTAAAAGAGCCAATACTGCAAGATGGGTCTCCTAAAGTCGACAAAAATGGACGTGTTATGACACACTTAGTCATTAACTGGAACTTGCTTACTCACTTTCGTATAGGTAAATATACAGCATCTGCACTTGTTGTCTATGACAATGGCACACGAGATGTCCCACTTGAAGCAACAACAACGTTCTTTGTATTTCCTTATACTATTGTGCTTAGTACCCTTGGTGTCGTTATTTTAGGAGGTGTGTTTCTGAAATTTATTCTTTCCTGGTATATTACACACGAGGTCAAAAAACAGCAAAGATAGAAATCTAATTAACCTAATTCGTTGCCAAAGAATCCTCAAGGATAGAATGTTCAATGAATGTAAACCAATTAGGTAAATTAGGGCAATGTTTATACTAATGCCATGAAATGGACAATATCTATCTTATTTATCTTTTGTTTACTCTTTTGGATCTCTCCAGCTTTTGCACAACAACAAACAATTTCAGTTACACCTTCCATTATTCATTTAGATCTTGCAACAGATCAACCCCAAACAAAGCTTTTCTATAAAAACACTTCTTCTCAAACATTAGAGCTTACCTTTAGTGCCCAAGATGTTACTGCGCTTGAAAATGGTTACAAACTTTCTTTCTTAGATGATAAAAATTTTCAAAACTATCAATACGGTCTCTCGTCTTGGATACATTTTAGTGACAATTCACTTATCCTTGACCCTGGAGAGACAAATAATATTACTATCTTCATAGACAAAGATAAGTTAACTCCTGGTGGCCATTATGCAACAATTCTTGCTCATATAAAGGAACAATATACACAAGGATTACAACAGATACATATTCAAGGAACATTAGGAAGTCTTCTTTTTGTCCGAACCAACACAGGAAAGGAATACGAAGCAGCAAGTCTTCCATCATTTGAAACACAAAGAGAACTTATCGAATTCCCTACGACATTCTATTTTCGATTTACAAATTCTGGAGATACCGATCTTACACCATATGGACTTTTGGAAATAACTGATGCTTCTCATACTATTGTTGCAAAAGGAATGGTAAATGCAGCCTCTGCTCCTACACTGCCACAAAGCATCAGAGGATATTATGTCTCTGTAAGAACGCTTAAGCCGTTTCTTTGGCCAGGAATGTATACAGCAACCCTTTCCCTTCATTTTGGTAAGTCTCACCAGAGATTAACAAAAACATTTGTGTTCTTTTCTCAAGGGAGTCTCCCGCTCATCCCTATTGTTGTAGCATTGGTACTATTCGGAGGTTTAGGAGCAAAATACTACTTAAAACGTCTTCAACGAAGAAATAATTCTTGAGTATAAATTGTCTACTTTTTGCATAGAATAGCCAGTTACAGCTATGCTAATAATAGTAGCATTCTTTTTCAAAAAGAGTGACTTTTCTGCTGTGTCATCTTTCTTCATAAATTGAATTGTTTGAGTACCAGAGGTTGTCGCTGTATACAGTGTTGACTGAGAAATTCGAAAATTTACTGCGGGATATTCTATAAGTGCTCCAGTAAATTTGACCACCTGAACAACTGCTGTCACATGATCAGTAAGATTACTAAAAGAAAAGCTATCTACCATATCTTTATTTTTCATTGCTGCACTATTATCTTGAGTATATATTTTTGCATCTGAAGGGTAGGAAAATTGAACAGACTGATTTGTGTGCATTGTCCATGCTACTTCCTGAGGATTTTGTGCATCTACATGAACATCCCTTCCAAGCAGTGTCTGCAAAGCTTTTGTTTTATCCTGTGAAGATAGAACATCTTTACCAGGTGAAAAGATCCATATACCTCCTCCAATAATGACTACCAACAATATTCCGAGAGCTACCCACTTCATACTTTCATCATAACAAAAAAATATATCTTTATTCCACTTTTTTAGACGCTCTGATACTTGATATGCTATGCTTAAAGCATGAAAAAGATTAACATGCTTGCATGTGTTGGTATTCTTCTTTTTTTGACTTTACAGAGAGCATCCCTACCACTGTTATTTGCAGATACCCAATCTGTTACTGTTAGTGGAATTGTTGTTCCGCGTAATTCAGATTTCCAGGTAGGAATTACATCAGATGCCACAGGAATCCTCCATGGAGACAGTATTGTTACCTATACCATTACCTACGGCTCCCGTTTGTACTACGCAGGGCCTGTCACAATACAAACTCAGTGGGATAGAGGAACAATTCAAGGAGGAACTGCAACGTCCACTGTAGATGGGCTGAACTATATAGTAGGCAGTGCTGGCATAACATCTGGAGCATCTCCTGTTATTGATCTTGTAAATCAAAAAATTACTTGGACTATTCCTTCTTTCCCTGCGCAAACGACCAATCAGTCTGTTACTTTCAAGCTTGCAGTGAGCAGTTCTTATTCAGGCACTTCAGCAGTCAATTTTCCTGTTAGAGTACGCCTGATCACATCTCAAGTTACGACACCAGACCAATCCAGCACTCTAACTTACCAACTAAATCCCCCTGCAGCAACCCCCACTCCAATCCCTACGCCAACAATTGTGCCAACACCTTCAGTTCCTCCTCCTCGACAACCTGCCAATCTCTTCTTTACCAATCTCTCTTTTCGATCTATTATTGATAGTTCAATCCGCTTGCTTTCTCAAACATCTGTTCCCGCACAATTAACAGTTTCGTACGGAACCTCCCCTACGCAACTTATCCAAAGAATGTACAAATCACCTTTTACGAGTGTTCAAGATATTCTTCTTGATAATCTTACAGCAAATACTACTTACTATATTCAAATGACGGCAACTGATGCTTCGGGCAATACAAAAACATCAGAAGTTTTTAACTTCACAACTGCACTTCCTTCAGAAAAACCTGTCGTCAATAAAGACAGCGTCAGTTTTATTAGCTCCGATATCGTGCTTTTTGTCCCTAGACCACAAAATACAGATACAACATCTAAAAACCAAGAACTCCCTAAACCTCTCTTAGTTGTACCACAGGATCTCAGTTACAACTTCCGCTTTCAAGTAACAAAAGGAACAACTGTTACAAAAGTTCAAACTATTGTCAGAAATGCGTATGTTTTGGGCATCACAAGTAACCAGACAGAAGAACCAAATACTCAAATAACTGACCTTATTGAAACTCAACCAGGCGTCTACGAAGGGCGTTTAAAGACCCCCTCTCTTCCAGGAAGTTATGAAGAGTTTGCCAGAATTTATGATGAAAAAGGGAATATTGTTGAGGATAAAATTGCGGATATTACTGTTTCCCAACCACTTCGAGTGTATAGAAAAGATACGAAACAACCAATCGAACGAGCACAAATGTATATTTCCTATTTTAATTTTCGAACAAAGGCATACCTTCCACTCCCCCCTCAGCTATTCCCCGTCAAGAACCCAAGCTATACAGATCTTAACGGACAAGATGTACTCGCTCTTCCACAAGGAAAATATCAGGTGCATATTACTGCAGTCGGCTACAAAGAAAAAGATGTATTCTTTACCCTTGGGCCAAACCCAGGAGAGAATTATCCTGCTGTTTTCCTTACAGCAGAGCCTTTTAACATTGTTACTACAGTGAAATACTACATCAATATTCTATCTGACTTCCTCGGCGCTACCAAAACGTATGTGCAAGACATTTCCTATTCAGTACGTTTTTTTGACCTCAATGCTGTTGTTTCCGTGAGTATTCTCGTCTTCTTGACGCTCCTCTCTTTCAGTAGCAGGATTCATGTTCCTCTTCGTTGGCTCTTTTCATATTTCCTCCACTATGCTCGAATTCTTTCAGTTCAGAAAAAGCTTGGCACTATCATTAAAGGACGTGTGTTTGAAAAAGATAGTGGAACACCTATCAATCTTGCAGAAGTCTATCTTGTTGCTCAGGATAGTGAAACAATCTTTGCCCATACCCATACTGATATACGTGGAGATTTTCTTTTTAAAATACTCCCTGAAAAAGGGTATGATATCCAGGTGATGGCAGAAGGATATGAGCCAACAAGATTTCACCAGTCAGAGATTCATGCTGTGGAATTAGGAGGATACTTACTTGGAATCACCAAAACGATACATGCGCCATCTCTTCAAAAAAGAGTTATGATCTTTATAACTAAGTTTTTCGCTCTATGGTTTGAGGCATTGCTCCTGCTTTCTGTACTCTTTGAACTATCACTTGGGTATACATTAGGATGGAATAAAGCACTTATTTTCTTCGTAATTTCCCTCGTAAATCTCTCTCTGTGGATTCTTCACCTTTCTCATTTGAGGAGCGAGAAAAACATTTTCTAATTCATCTAGCCAACTTCCAATCACGTTTGCACTACATTTTTAGGTTCATGAGATACATTAGAATAATGGAGCTAACAAAAAAGGCTAGATATATTCTGCTATTTTCTGCACAACCTGGTCTAGGGAGACTTCTGCTTTAATAAGGACTTCCTTCACATCCCCACTATACCCTGTTGCAGTTGAGACGTTGGTGAGAACAATAATTGGAATATGTTTTTTCAGAACATGAGTCATCTGGTAATAAAAATCTATTCCATCGATAACTGGCATCAATAAATCAAGAAGAATAAGGTCAATTTTCTCATGCAAAATACATTCCAGCCCTTCTTTTCCATTCACTGCTTCCAAAACCTTGTATCCTTCCTTTGTGAGTCTTTCTTTGAGAAGTTCAATGTATTCTTTATTGTCTTCAACAATCAGTATCGTCTTCATATCAGTTTTTATTGTATCCTGCTTCAATAGGCAAATCAATGGTAAATATCGTTCCTTTGCCTTCTTTACTTTTCAAATGGATGTGTCCATGCCACTTCTTTACATATGATTTTACAACAAATAATCCCAACCCCGTCCCCTCATAAGCATTTGTGTCAACATTACTTCCTCTTTTGAATTTTTCAAAAATTGTCTTCTGATCTTTCTTCGGTATACCAATACCAGTATCTTCAACTGAAAAAATAAACTTCTTCCTTTCCTGTTTTATTGAAACGACAACTTTCCCATTGGGTTTATTGTATTTAATAGCATTTGTTATCAGGTTGACAACGATCTCTTCGAGAAGGTTCTGATCAATAACGAGAGGAATCGTTGATGAAGACGTATGAAACAGTATATGCACTCCTTTTTTTGTTGCCCATTCTTTTTGATTATCAATAATTGTTTGGACAAAAGTTACTGCATCTATCATATCTTTTGTTTGCTTTACTTTTCCTTGATCGATGCGAGAGACATCTAATAAGTTACTCACTAAATGAATAAGCCGTAAAACATTTTGATAGTTCTGTTCTAGGTAAGAGCGAATATGAGGAGACATCTTTTCAGCAAGCATTGTTTCAAGACGCCAACGCATCGTTCCAAGTGGGGTTCGAAGTTCGTGTGCCGCCATAGAAAGAAATTCATCCTTAGTCATTGCGTCTTCAAGACGCGATTTGTCTTCCCTCAGTTCTTGAGTCATTTTTTGTGCCAAAAGCAATGCCCTTTTTTTGGATGTGATAAGAAAGTAAAGAAAGGCAAAAAGAAAACTATCCAAAAGAAGCCCTCCAAGAGATATCCAAAGCAATAATAACCGTGCGGGCTGGTTATTATCATAAGCTTTTGTACTATCAATCCGAAGTATCCATGTGTGACTCCCAACGAGAACAGGAATAGTTGTTGCATACTTTCCTTTTCTAACTGTCTGTATCTCACTATCATATAACTGGTGTGTTTCTGTTAGGTTATTTGCATCTTTGCTATCAAATAGCCGAACATGCAATGGAGGCATTTTATTTGTTATAACACTTGCAAACAGTTCGTTTGTTCGGGAAGGAGTATACAGAAAACCAAAGAGTTGACCGTTTTTATAAATTGGCAAATACATGATAAATGAATACTGTTTTTTTGCTGAAGCATCGCTTTTTAAAATCACTTTATCAGTAATAACAACATCGCCTGTTCTTTTTGCCTGCTCTAGTGCACTTGATCGGGTAGAATTTGCGAGGATATCAATACCAACAATAGGGTTTTGTTGACCTGGACTTGATGAAATATAGACAATTGGGGCATATTCACTTCTGTTTCCAGGTGGAGAAATAGTGAACGATGACACACCTTCAGTCCTCATTTGTTCAGTAAGGGCACTTACCTCAGATGATGAAATGTATCGAGTAAATCCCATTCCTGAAAGTTCTGGAAAATGTGAGGATATGTCTAAAGAATCAGTATATGATTGAAATACCTGTCGAGTAACTGGCACACTTGCAAACAAACTGCGCCCACCATAGAGTACTGCTTTATAACTTGTAACCCGACTAAGAATGGCTTGCTGGATATCGTGAGCATCCTGCTGAAACTGAGCCACGTGAAATGCTTCTATACGCACCGCTGCTAGATATACAATGCATACTGTGGTTGCTAACGCACCAGCAAAAACAAGAAGTGCTGCAACAATACTTATTGTATAATCCCTCATATAATTAAGTATAAGTAAGGGGAAAAAGAGTAGCAAGAACTAGATCTTTTTTGCAAAGAGAATTCTTCCGCTAGAGGTTTGGATAACACGACTGACAACGACATTCACAAATGCATCAATGTCACTACTTCCCTGCTCAACAACAATCATCGTCCCATCATCTAAATAACCTACTCCTTGTGTTTGTTCTTTCCCAATATGCTGCACCTTAATATGCAACGACTCTCCTGGCACTGCTTGAATTTTCAATCTATTTGCTAGCTCATGCATATTGACTGCAATGACACTGCTGATTGCAGCTTTTTTCTCTAAATTATAATCACAGGTAATTAAGCGTCCTTTGTAAAATTTAGAAAGTGCAATAAGTTTCTCATCAACTTCTTTTAACTTATCGGTCTTTTCATTACCAGGAACAGTAAGCATTTTAATACGTTTACTTTTTTTGAGCGATTCTAATAGTTCAAGCCCTTTTCGCCCTCTTTCTCGCTTTACCATATCTTGACTGTCAGCAATATGTTTCAGCTCAAGCAATATAAACTCTGGGATTACAACGTAACCATTTAAAATACCTGTTTCTATAACATCAAAGATACGTCCGTCAATAATTGCAGATGTATCTAAAAAAATTGCTCCTTCTGCTTCTTTTTGCTTTTTCACTTTTAATCCCTTTTTGGATACCTTCTTTTTTGAGTTACCAGCAAACATATTAGGAAGCCTTTTAATCAAAGTCTTTGCAATTTCATCAGCTAAATTCCCCACAACATGAGATGGCACCGGTTGTGCTTTTGGATTAGCTGCTGCTGCGATAATTGTTTCTGTTTTGATTGATTTATCTTCTTCTTTCATACATTGCTTAAGTAACTTATTAGCTTTGTTGGTATTTGCTTACTCTACCTCTTCAGGAATTTTCCAGTGCCTCTCATCTTCCATTTTCCACTGTTTACTCCCTGCAGTGTATCCTAAACCTGTTAAAACGTCCATAAGCGATGTTTTATCCTGTGCTGTGATAATTGTTTTAAAACCTAACTTCTTTGCTTCTCGAAGGCGTTTATCAAGCATTGGCACTTTTCGAAGCTCGCCTAAGAGCCCAACTTCTGCAATACTGACTGTTTTATCTAACGCTTTATTCCTTAAAGAAGAATATACTGCAAGACAAATTCCCAAATCAACAGCAGGATCCTGTACTTTTATCCCTCCAGCAATATTGACAAAGACATCATAATTTTCCAAAGGTAATTTGGCATGTTTTTGCAGAACTGCTAGCAACAGTTCTAAACGTCTATTATCTATACCACTTGTAACACGCTTTGGCATTGGGAATTTGGAATACACGACAAGTGCTTGAATTTCAACAAGGAACGGTCTTGTCCCCTCCATAATAACAACGAGGACAGAGCCCGGAACATTTTGTTGCCCAGAAGATAAAAATATCTGTTCTGGGTTTTTTACCTCAACCATTCCTTCCCCTTCCATTAAGAAGATTCCTACTTCATCTACTGGTCCAAAACGGTTTTTTAGACTTCGCAGAATTCGTGTTTTGGTGAGTTTTTCTCCCTCAAGAAATAGCACAACATCAACCATATGAGAAAGCATCATAGGTCCAGCCACCATTCCTTCTTTCGTGACGTGACCAACAAGAATAATCGGAATATTAAGCACTTTTGCAACTCTTATAAAAGAACTGGTGGCATATCGAATTTGACTGACACTCCCTGATAATCCTCCGGCAATTTCTGACTCAACTGTCTGGATTGAATCAACAACGACAAAATCAGGCTTGGTATTATCAACAATCTCAACAATCCGATCTACATCAGTAAGAGAAAGAAGTAATAATTTCTCCGGCAAATCTTTGTTTGCAAGAAGCCGCATTGCCCGCATTGCTACCTGATCTTTGGATTCTTCTCCAGAGACATACAACACGGTTTTGCCTTGGCTCGCTAAGTTAATACAGAGTTGCAAAAGCATAGTAGATTTTCCAATACCAGGATCTCCTGCAAGTAACATTGCAGAGCCCATTACAATGCCCCCTCCCAGCACATTATCTATCTCTGAGAATCCTGTATGTACCCTATCTTTTGGAGAAAGTGAAACTTTCTGTAAAGGTTCTGGCTTTGGAACTTCTCCATTTGTCATTCTCAGTGAGGTTGAAGCATTTCCTCCCAAACTTTTCACTTTTGCATTTTGTGTTTTAAACTCACGGAATGTATTCCAATTCCCACATTCAGGGCATTTTCCAAGCCACTGCGGAGAGTCATATCCACATTCTTGACAGACAAAGGATGTTACTTGTTTTGGCATATGATAATACTAAAAACTGAGTATAAGTATGAAGATACTCCCTTATACTTTTCTGTCCCTAGTATACTACGATAAGAAGCTGAGAACTAGCCCAAATCCTTTATCTACTTCTCTCATCTAACTCTCCCCAACCACTATGTATTCTCTCTTGTAGTTCTGTATCTGCACGTGTTATTCTTTCTCCTAACTCGAGCTCTGACCTTCCTGTGTTTTCTCTAATACCTGCGCACAGCATCTCCTTCTGCCCGAAATCTCAATGCAACGCCTCTCTCATCTGGATCATATCCTCCATCCTTGATTGTTACATCTGGATCTTGTGCTCTGATGCCTAGTGGAGGCTGTCTTCTCATCGAGCCCCTCTGTACTGCAAATGTTATCGCTACCATATTCTCACCTCCTATCTTTGGAAATGATGGTAGTTGGAAAAGCCTTTTATAGCAATGCAAATGGCATATGAACGAAGGATATAACGTAATGTTGGGAGAGTGATTTATGAAGATGTATGACGAGATCTAGAAGCACTATCTTGATCTTCAGTTTGAGGGATTATTAAACAATGTAAAGTTGGTATGAATTACCGATACATGAGAGGCTTTTCTAGCAAAACTGGAGTCAACATGACTTTTCGTCTCTTTGCATCAACAGAAACAACCGTTGCTTTAACTGTTTGACCAATTTCATAGGTTGTTGTTGGCGGGATTTTGTCTTTTTTAATCATTCCTTCAACTGTTATATCTCCCAATTGTCCGAGGTCTAAAGTAACTCCTTGGTCATTGATATCCATCACAACGCCACTTGCTTTTTTATCAACTGGAAATGCATTCACAACCTCAGCAAATGGATCAACGGTTAAGCGCTTTAGAGACAAATCAATCCGTTTGCTATCTTTATCAGCTCCAATAACCACAGCTTCTACTTCATCCCCCATTGCAAATCTCTCTGACAAATCCTCAACTTTTTCCCAAGATACTTCCGAAATGTGGATAAGCCCGTCAACATATTGTTGTTCGTCACCACTTTTTTCTAGAGGCAAACTGATAAAAAGACCAAATGAGGTAATTCCACTGACTACACCTTTTACTTTTGTTCCTGGCTTATACGTCTCAACAACTTTCTTAAAGTCTTCTGCAGAAAGTACTCCTTTTTGTGAGAAAACAACTTTTCTATTTTCTCGAGAAAGCTCAACAATACTTGCCTTAATTTTTTGCCCAACTAAACTCTGCGCATCCTTTTGTAATGAAACATGGGAATTTGGCAAAAAACCTGAAACTCCGTTATCTGCTTCAACCAAAAACCCACCTTTTGTTGCCTCGGTTACCAAAACATCCATTTTTTCGCCACTTCCTTGCGTTTTCTCAAGCTCAGCCCATACTTTTTCATCCATGAAGCGTCTCAAAGAGACAACAGGATAACCCATTTCTGACTCAGGGGAGATAACCGTTGCTTCAACCATATCCCCTTCTTTAATAAAATGAAGAAGTTGCTTCAATAGTCTTCTCTCTTTCTCCATGACAACTGCTTCAGTCTTGCCATGTAAATCCATAAGAATTTCAGAGGAAGTTGCTTTTGAGATAGTTCCTTTGACTGTTTGGCCTTTTACCAGAGGCTGAAAAGCAGCTGCGTGCTTCGCCAAAAGTTCTGCCATTGATTGTGCGCCTTTAGAAGAATCTACCATAGACTATCATATTCTCTTTCAGATAAGATACACAAAGTATATCACGAAATGCCTACTTGAAGCAATTGGAAGAAGTAGCCCCTGCCACCTGATTTTCTTACTTGTATTCTTATATTTCCCTCCTACAATCACCTTAAATGGTTATTGTTGATTCAGTAAAACGTTTTGAAGCAAAAGCAGCAGTACAAGGAGGAAAATCTGGTAGAAGGAATTTTACAAAGAGTGATATTTTTATGTTTGGGGTACAAAGTTTTACCAAAGTCGCTGCAGAGGGAGTCTTTACTACCACGTTAAAACTATATGGAATTGTTGATGAAACCATACGCCTTATGAGAGATTATGGAACCTCTGCTGACCACCCACGAGTTACTGCATTTCGACCAAGAAGATCCTCTTCCCATTTCCACACATCTAACTCTGAAACGTTTTAATCGTCTGCTATACTACACCTATTGACCATGTCTGAGGAGATTGATGACGGAACAGATTCCCTTTTTCCTAATGAATATGTTCTTTTTACAAGAAGAGGGGAGGAAATGGCTCCAGTAACAGCCACTGTTTCAGACTCCGGCTCGCTCCATACATTAGGAAACCATGTAGAGGAATGGATGCGACGAAGAGGTGCAAAAGGAGATATAAGGAAAGCATATTTTAACAGAAGAGGACAAAGGCATATGAGAATCACTTTTCAATCTTCTTCTCTTGAGTGAAATACGTCTAGACCAACTTGGCTATTTTCTCTGCCCTTATAGAGATACAAAATTAAGCAACGATAGTTCTTAAACGAGGGCGGTGATATGAGTGAAGGTGTCCTCCTCCTTGGACTTCTCGAGGTAACATGCCAACCGCAATCGCCCTTACCTCATCTATCTGTCGTCCCAAAAAAAGTTGTTGAGCTCTGTTAATTGCATCATGAAGACCTAGTGGATGTTCTAATTGTTCAGGAAGCTCATAACCTCTTGTGTCAAACAAAACAGATGCAGAAGCATTTGGTCTTTCTACTGTTAACCCATATCCCACAATTTTTCCCCCTTCTCTGTACGTGACAGCAGCTACCACTCCTTGCTGCCAAGAAGCAACATTTCTTAACACTCGATTATGGATATTGACCTCTATTCCTTGATTTTGTTTAGGATCTTTGTAGTAAACATCTTTTTTATCTCCTATAGCTGCAAGAACACGAGAAAGATAGTTTCCGGGATCTTCACCTATTCGTGGAAGATGCTCAAAACCATCATCAAATAGACACATTTCCGCACTTCCTCTCATCGCCTTTTCTAACAGAGCTCTCGCTTGACGTTTTACAGACTGAGATTCGTGCATTCCCAAACGTTCTTCGGGTAAATCAATCATCAAATATATAGTCTAAGTCAAACTTGTAAGAAGTTTGTAAAAAAAAGGTAATTGTCGTACAAGATAATTTTCTGCCTTACTGAATCAAAAAAAATCCCCCATTTCTGGAGGATTCTCTTTAGTTTTGTGTTCAAGTCCCGGCCTCGATCTATTGTCCCAAGCTCTACAGCTCAGTATCGTCAACGCTGAAGTGTTTCACTTCTCTGTTCGGAATGGGAAGAGGTGGTGCCACTACGCTCCAGAGACCGAAGCTTCAACACAAAACTCATTTAGTTGTAAAGAACTTAGACAACAAACATTTTATAGCTATTGCCTATTTCAGCTCTTTGACAAGGAAGAGAAGAAAATTTTACTTTAAGTCTACTCGTTGACCATTAGTACTGGTAGGCTCAACACATTACTGTGCGTCCACCGCCAGCCTATCAACCTGGTGATCTGCCAGGGGTCTTCGTCTTACGACATGAAATCTTATCTTGAGGCCTGCTTCCCACTTAGATGCTTTCAGCGGTTATCAGTTAGGAACATAGCTATCCGGCGGTGCTTGCAATCTCGCAAACAACCGGCGCACCAGGGGTTCCCTCAGCCCAGTCCTCTCGTACTAGGGCCAAACCCTCTCAAATTTCGACGGATATGCAGGATAGAGACCGAGCTGTCTTACGACGCTCTGAACCCAGCTCGCGTACCTTTTTAACTGGCGAACAGCCAGACCCTTGGGACCTTCTCCAGCCCCAGGATAGGATGAGCCGACATCGCATTATTCTTTTGTTACCAAAAGTCTTGACTATCCCTTCATCCTCAGTTGTCTGAGGAGCTAGCCGTATTATAGAAGCTATAGATTTTCGTTCAAAAAATGAACGAAGAGCTTCTATCTCATCATACTTTGATAAACTCAGTATGAATCAGTCGATACAGGGTCAAGGAGGTACTCAGTAGTACTTCCCGACTTCCCTCGGTGTTGTCCAACACACAGTTGGAGTTCACCGATTTGAGCTAGTTAATTCTAATCTCTATTGCATGGGTTAATTTTCAATAGATAATCCAGGCTATACTTTTACAAGTAAGGCGCCCCGATATTTTCATATAAGGTGCCAAACCGCCCCGTCGCTGTGGACGCTTGGGAGCGATCAGCCTGTTATCCCCGGGGTAGCTTTTATCCGTTAAGTTCCGCGCCTACCACTAAGCGTCGGAAGATCACTAACACCGACTTTCGTCCCTGCTCGACTTGTATGTCTCGCAGTCAAGCTGGCTTTTGCGTTTGCGCTATCGCTACGATTTCCATCCGTAGCTAGCCAACCTTTGTACGACTCCGTTGCGTTGTAGGAGTCAATCGCCCCAGTTAAACTGCCCATCAAGCACTGTTCCCCTCCCGAATTTTTATGCGGGCAGAGGTGATGGTTGTTCATTCCAAAGAGAGGTATTTCACTATTGCCTAAGCTCCCTCCTATTCTAAACATATAAAATGAACTCCCAAATGCCAAACTACAGTAAAGCTCCCGGGGTCTTTTTGTCCATGCATATCTAGGCCGCGTCTTCACGGCCATCTCAATTTCGCCGAGTAATGGATCAAGACAGTTATTCAGTCATTCTGCCTTTCGTGCGGGTCGGAACTCGCCCGACAAGGAACTTCGCTCAATAATGTTACTGTCCTGAATAATCAGAACCTCTTACTGTCGCCAGTAAGTTCGGACTATATCTTCCCTTTCGGGTCCAACATGTAGTCTCTGAGGGTTTCCTTCAATTTCTCGTAGGATCTTCCCTGCTGATCGACTCCACCAACAGATTGTTACCAAAATTGGTACTGTTGGATACTGAGTTGTTCCAGCATATAGTTGGATTTCTAAAACACACTCTCTAAGGCAACGAAGTTAGTCACCATAGAACAGTTCACATTGTTACAAGGACGATTATATACGTCTCTTGGTATCGCTACCAAGGTCGGACTATATCATATCTCAAATTTTGAGATCCCAGCATATAGTCTCTGAGGATTCTTTAGCTTAAGAAGACATCTCTATACTCATACTTTCTTTTTCTCCCTTTACCTTCATTTAGTTTTTCTCTTAAAAGTAAAATTTCCTTTAAACCTTCTTTTTCTCTATGTTTCCCTTGCTCAACAAGTTTTGCTATAGAAGAAAAAATAAGAAAATTCGTGATTTTACTTTGAGAGAGTAAAGGATAGTTCTGAAAATATGGAATAACTTTGGTTAATACATCTTGCACATTTGTTACATCTAGGGAATGCAAGCCATCTTTTCTTGTTTTAATGATTCCGCACTCTAGTTCTTTTTGTAGAACAGAAAGAACCGTAATATCTTTTTGAGAAACATTAAAGCTTAAAACAACTTGCCAGTTAACTTTGTAATCGCTCTTTTTTCGAAGCGATACATTAAAACTTCCTTCCCCTTCAACAAATCCTGCAAGGAAATAGCCCAAATCTTCTCGGCTAAAGCCTTTCCTGCTGATTGTCTGCACTGAACGCATTTTCACTACACTTTTACAATAGCATAGTAGCGCCAGATACTTCAACCGTTTGTACGGTACAGATGTTCCAGCATTTAGCTAGGTTTTACAACTACGACTTTATCATAGTTACTGCTGCCGTTTACTGGAGCTTATATCCTAAGCTGGCATTGCTGCTTCACCAGAGATATTTGACTTACCAGCACTGGGCAGGCGTCAGCCCCTATACGTTACCTTTCGGTTTTGCAGGGACCTGTGTTTTAGATAAACAGTCGCTAAATAATCTTTCGCTGCGGCCGCATTGCTGCGGCAGGGCATCTCCCATAGGTTACGCCCAGCTTTTTTGCCTAGTTCCTTGATCCACTTTCTCTCGATCACCTTAGTCTACTCGACCTGTCCACCTGTGTCGGTTATACGGTACGGTAAAATATTGCTTTTGACGAGCCTTGCGACTGTCATAATGACGCTTTTCTCGGAAGCTGAAACGTACTAAATTGTCTCTTACGAGACTTTGCATCGTGGCTCAAATAAACAAAATGACGGATTTGCCAATCACTTCTTCCTTACCACTTACACTATCCTTGCGGTAGCTTAGTTTTTCCACCTTCGTCACGCCCTTACAATAACAATACTCTGTAGGCGAATTTCAACGCCTGATCCATCGGGCTACACCCCTTTATACGAGGCACACCCTTAGGGCCGACTAACCCTCCGCTGAATTACATGGCGGAGGAAACCTTGGACATTCGGTGGCGAGGTTTCTCACCTCGCTCACGCTACTCATACCGGCATTCTCACTTGTATGTACTCCACCAAACCTTACGGTTCCGCTTCACTGCGCATACAACGCTCCCCTACCAATCTAAATTAGATTCTCCAATTTCGGCACAAGGCTTAATCCTCCGTAATTTCCGGCGCCAAGAACCATCCGCCAGTGAGCTGTTACGCTTTCTTTAAAAGGTGGCTGCTTCTAAGCCAACTTCCTGGGTGTCTATGGATCTTGACTTCCTTGTAAACTTAGCCTTGATTTAGAGGCCTTAATTGGGAGTCTGGGATGTTTCCCTTTAGCCACATCAGCTTAGCCCGACATGACTGACTGCCTACGCATGGTATCTATGTATTCGGAGTTTGATAGGCGACGACCTCTTGCGAAGCCGACAACCATTCAGTGCTCTACCCCACAGACCATCTACGTAAACGCTATACCCAAATATATTTCGGGGAGAACCAGCTATCTCCAAGTTCGTTTGGCATATTGCCTCT
>CAYYSJ010000003.1:0-147748 GCA_964474445.1 uncultured Gammaproteobacteria bacterium | reverse complement strand
CCATATTCCCTCCATTTTTATTAAAAATATTTGAAATTTCTGAGGTTGTTCTATTTTTATTATCTGTTGCTGCTTCAACAATAACGCCAACACCACCTGGAGCAAATCCTTCATACAGTGCTTCTTCAATTGACTCCCCACTTTTTGCACCAGCCCGTTCAATTGCTCTTTCTATATTGTCTTTTGGCATGTTACCAGCTCGTGCTGCTTCGACTGCAAGGCGAAGTCGAAAATTTTGATTGGGATCCATTATTCCTCCACCCTGCTGCACAGCAATCGAGAGTGCTTTCGATAGCTTGGTAAAAAGCGCACCACGTTTTGCATCGTTTGCACCTTTTTGCCGTTTTATTGTTGCCCATTTTGAATGACCTGACATAGTTAACAATGTCCAATCTACTTGAAATCGGACACTCTCCATTATACCTCTTGTTCCTTGACTTTTGCAACAAAGGGCGTTACAATTTTGCAATTAGAATATCTAATCTGCTCACATGAATCTTCTTAAAAACCAAGCTATTCAGATTGCACTCACCGGAGATTGGGAAAAAGCTATTGCACTAAATGAAGAATTACTCAAAGAAAATCCTAAAGATACAGAAACCCTAAATCGCCTCGCTTTTGCACTTACCGCATTTGGGAAAATTAAAGAAGCAAAGGAAACATACGAAAAAGTATTGACGATTGACCCCTTGAACCCTATCGCTCAAAGAGGAGTAAAACGACTGAATACCCCTGGAAATCATAGTGCCGGTATCCCCTCTCATTTAGTCAGTAACATGTTTTTGGAAGAATCAGGAAAAACAAAAATTGTTACTCTATTAAATACTGCTCCTGCAAAAGTCATACGAAACTTACAAATTGGTCAGACAGTAACACTATGCAAAAAACGTATGAAAGTATTTGTCTTGGATGAACAAAAAGAATACATTGGAGTTCTTCCTGATGATCTGGGTCTTCGCCTCATTAAATTTATGGATGGAGGGAATGTCTATGAAGCGTATGTGAAATCAGCAAATGATTCAGGAGTAAGTGTTTTTGTGAAAGAGACCAAACGCGCTGCTCGATTTAAACATCAACCATCATTTCTTTTTGGAGATAAAACACAACTTGCAATCTCTAAGGGTGCTGTAAAAAGAGCTCAAGAAACAGAGTCCTTGGATGAGGAATAAAAAATTACTCTGCCTTTTGCCAAATCTTCTTTCACCTGTTTTTCCTCACCCGTTTTTCTTACGTCCCGACGAATTGAAAAATATGCCCATGCAACAGATATGACTGCAAGGACCATCACGATGATAACAAATTCCATAGATATTTAGAAAGCATTCGCGCTCTCTTTTCCCAATGTTACCGTTATATCAGACAGCATTGGTGCTGTCGAAGCTTTTGGTTTTTTGGAAAAGATACGAGCTAACCGGTCAACAGTATACCCTTCTTTTCCTGAATAGACAATAGCTGTTGGATCAACTTGTTGTTGCGAAGATGTCACAGAAATGACATTCACTCCAATATGAGAAAAATACGTCGCCACCTTATTTCCCAACCCTGCAACACCACTTGCATTCACAATTGCCACACTCAGATTCTCCGTATATGCTGTATGGTCTGTAAACAGTTGTGTCAATTTTTGATCGTCTGTTTGATTACTCACTGTCCACTCTACTTCTGAGATGCTCGTTGGCTTTATATTGTTAACAAATAAAAAGAATCGAATTCGATCAACAATGTTGAATGGAGAATGAGATGGTGGATGAAAAAGAAGATTTTGTACAAAGGTATATAACGAATCAGAACGTGCAGAAACAGTAACTACCCCATCTTCAGGAATTCCCAAAGAATTCCCGAAAGGAGAGGCAACCTGACCTTTCAGCGAGAGAACAACTGCACTATTCATATCAGGATCAAACGAAAGAAGTTGGTTTTGAGAAGGAGCATGCAATTCCAGAATAAACTGATGTTGCCCGTCAAATTTTGCCGCCTTAAAAAGGAGAAATATTTTCAATGCAACACTGAGTCCCACGAGAAGTACGACAAGTAACACAAAAAAAAGAGCAATGGAAAGACTTTTCTCTCCAAGCTGGGTAGAACGTTTTCGTCGCATAGGCAGGTGAAAGAACTACAAAGGATGAATTATGAACCCATACCTCATCACACGTTATTCTTCTTTCTTTTCTTTTTTAATTACTGATGGTGCAACAAAAACAGGTGCGTTTGAAAACATGGATTGGTTTTTCTTATCACCCTGTTTCTGTTTTTTCTTTTTCTTTTCGTTAAATCCTCCAAATCCTCCCATAATCTCACCCCCTTTAGGATATATCAATATTACTCAAACGCAATCCTCTTGGCAAGAAGAAAATAGTAATAATGCACATATACCTTATAAAAAAGACATACAAAATCGGCCTTGACAAACATATTTGAGGCTGATATGCTCTTTCTGATATGACGATTACGGTAACAACAAAGCACATGATTCTCCTTCAATAGGGGGATTTTTCGTGCATACAGACGATGAAGTCTCCCCACAAAACGGGAGATTTTTTTTGAGGAATTTTTGAGAGGAGGTGAAGAAAATGAATATTCATGAAATGGGAAGACTAAGAATACAACCATTACGACAAACTCCTGATAGAGGAGGTTTTGGAGGAAGTCAACATGATTCCGAAGTGAGAGCATTAGTAGCGAAAGGCCTTACTCCTTATGAAGCATCAAGGGTAATTCACACTGCCGACAAATTCGCAACTAGCCAAGAAGTAAGAGAAGGGCAAGCTACATTAAGAAGATTACGATTTACAAGATGGCTGGTAGAACACGGCATGTTAGATGAGTGGAGTGCGTAATTACTCTTTGGATAGCTGATTCAGAAGAGACTGCAGCTCTTCTATCGGCAAATGTAAGTACCAATAAGCTAACAAGGATATATAGTATGGGAAGACATGATTTACCAAATAAAAACCCGTTTCAAGAAGGAGATGCTGGATATCAGAACCTTCTTAAACTGCGCCAGCGACATGCTCGTACACACGACGTCCCTATCCCTGAGAATGATGGACAGACAACAACTCCAAATCAAAATAAAGAATTAGAATCTTTAAGAGAGATAGCACAAGCACATCAATTTGATAGAGATCAACAAGGCAGCGTACCTAATGGAACTGGCAAACAGTTACAGAATGTAAGAGAGAGATTACAACCTGCAGGGAACGGCGCTCATGACCATATTGGGTCCTTTGATCCAACGTCAAACGAAGCACTTTTTGGAAAATGGCTTGCAGAACATGGGTCTCTTCTGAATGAAGAGCACGGCACTACAAATGATGCAGTTAGCTAAATCTCTCTAAGACATCTTCTAGCTCTTCTGGCAGTGGGGCTTCAAAATGCATTTCTTTGTGCGTTGTTGGGTGCAAAAAGGTAATTGCTGCTGCGTGCAAAAAAACTCTTTCTAGTATTTTTCTATCTGCTCTTGCAGTTTTACGCCCAGCATATAACTCATCTCCAAAAATTGGTCTATTCAAATACTTTAAATGAACACGAATTTGATGAGTTCTGCCTGTTTTAGGATACAACTCTACAAGTGTTAAGGGCTCTTTTGTCTTTGGATCTATATATGTATGCAAAACTTTGTAATGAGTTACTGACTCCCTACCTCCTGCTACCACTCCAAAGCGCATCCTATTATATTCAAGCCTTCCAACAGGCACATTGATTTCTCCTTCAGAAGGCGCGATTTTACCATGAGCGAGTGCTTGATAGGTTTTGTGTACTAAACGCTCTTTAAACTGCCTCTGAAGCTCTGAAAATGTCTGTGGATTTTTTGCGACCAAAATAATGCCTGAAGTTTCTTTATCAAGTCTATGAACAATACCTGAGCGATCATGAAACACTTCTTCTACTGTTGGATATGCTCCTTCAGTTGTTTGTTTTTTTATATAGGGATTTTGTGGAAGATGAAGGTATTTTTCAACAAAGTCTTGCAATGTTCCCTCATGCGTTGTTGTATCAGATCTGTTCACAATAAGACCAGCAGGCTTATTCACAACAAGCAGATCAGTATCTTCATAGATAATTGATGGCTCTTGAAATTGCATTTAGAGCATACTCCTCTGGATGAATTTTCTCCCTATCCCTAACACTCCTGCCCCAACAAGCAGTAAGAAGATAATAACAAGCTCTTTATCCAGCATAAATGGCTTTTGAAAAAACATCAGAACGCTTCGAATAATAAGGAGAACAATGGAAAGTACGGCTACCACAACAGCAGTCATACTCCAATCTTTCCACATGGACTTCATGAGAATTGATCCAAAAAGAATAGCAAGTGCAAGTGAGATAATTCCCCATACTCCATTCACGATCCCAGCTAATAATTGACGATGAACAAAAGACATAATGCTATATCCAAGCAATGTGGTTGAGAAGGCGTACAAAAAACTTACAGAAAACACATCAACAATATGTCCTAGCGGAATTTTTTTCCTGCGAGCAACCCAGAGCAAAAAGAAAAATCCGCCAAAAATTGTTCCACTGATATCAAGGCCTGGGAAATATGGGATAAGAAAAAAGACGAGTGGATTCAGATACGTTGTTTTAAAGTGAAGTGCTACAAAAATACTTCGTGCAAAAAACAGCGCAACAAGAGCAGTCAGAAATGCCGTATCAAAAATATCCTCAATACTGACATTCTTCCGAACAAAGACAAAATCCTCACGAGTAAACAAATACAAGCTCAGAAGAAATACAATAAAACCAACAAGAACAATCATAGCTATGAAATAAATAACCTGGCAACGCCAATAATAATAACACTAATTGCAATAATGAGTAAAACCACCCCTATACCAAATATATCAGCTAGTGACCCAACTGCAATAATTGGCACCAGTGATAATAAAGCAATCATCGCATTTAATGCTCCATAAATTTTCCCCCGCACTTCGTCTGATGTTTCTTCTTGAATAAGTGTGTTCGAAGGCACAAAGATCAATGCGTTTGCAACCCCCGATAAAAATGCAAGAGCTACCATTGTATGCAGTAAATTAATCTGCAAAAGTGTTGGAAGGAATCTATTGATACTCTCAACAATATGTGCGTGAGTAATATTGTTAATAAAGGTGAGAAGGAATAATGTTATGGCAGTTGTCAAAAGTCCTAAATTGGTGACCTTTGCACGATTGCGATGCTGGAAAAAATTGATAATAATAAATGCGCCAACCCCCATGCCTATTGCTGCTGGGGTTACAAAAAGCAATGGAAAGGTATTGACGGGAATATGGAGAATGCTCGTTGCAAATCCTGGTCCCAACACTGCAATTACCAGCACAAGAATCTGAGAAAGTGCAAGCATTAAGAAAGAATGATAAATATTCCGGATAGTGAAAATAAGAGAAAGAGCCATTTTGATCTCTGAGGCAAAGGTAAGATTTGTCCCTTCCTTTGATTTTTTCTTGACTACAGAAGACCTCCTAATAAGGCTTGCAAAGAGTGCTCCGACAAAAAACATACCAGCAAGGACGACGAATGCACGTTGTGGCCCAAAATAGATAAGGAATGGCCCTGATAAAGCATAAGCAATCAGTAACGATCCATAAAATGCAAGACCAAACAGTGCATTTGCAGAAAGAAGCAAATGTTTCTCAACCAAAAGTGGAATCATCGGCGTCTCTGCAGGAATAAAAAATTGTGTTGCTGCAGCAACAACAAAGGTGAGGATATACACTCCTAAAACATTTGAGTGCAATGTTGCAAGAAGCAGTAAGATGATTCCTCTTACCACATTGGTAACAGTAAGAACATGCTTTTTATCTTTTCTATCAACATACACTCCAGCAATAATACCAAGCAGAATAGCTGGAAGTAAGAATGCAAGCATAATACCCGAAACTGCAGTATTTGAATGCGTTAAGGAAAATACGACCAACAGAAGAATAAAATTGGTCATGTTTGAAGCAACTTGAGAGAGAACCTCAGCGAGCCAAAGAAATAGAAATGGACGGTTTTGCAGGGCAAGCAGAAGATTGTTGTTCATAGTGAGATACTCAGGTCGTAAGAGAATAAGATATTACGTGATGTTCCTTTCTTGCACCCAATATCTCACTTACTCTCCTTTTCACTCTATTAGGCGCGCTCTGTATACTCACCTGTTCGGGTATCAACGCGGATTTTATCTCCTACATCGATAAAAAGTGGTACTTTTACCGTCATACCATTTTCCATGATCGCATCTTTGAAAACATTTGATGCTGAATTTCCCTTTACTCCAGGTGCTGTTTCGGTTACTTTTAATTCTACCTTTGGAGGAAGTTGGATAGAAAGTGCTTCTTCACCATGAAAGGCAATTGGATATGACTCCCCTTCTTTCAAAAATTGCGCTTCTCCAACAATTTTTAATGGGATAGCAACCTGTTCAAAATCTTGTGGATTCATGAAATAGACACTCTCCTCATCTTGATAGAGATATTGCATTTCTTTCTTTAAGACTTGAACGTCTTGGACTTTTTGGTTGTTAACAAAAGACTTTTCAGAGATAGAGCCACTTCTGAGATTTTTTACTTTCACTTTAATGGTTGCACTTCCTCGTCCCATCTTAATATGTTCGAAAGAAAGGACCTGAAGAAGATTCCCTTGGTCTTCATAAATAACACCAGCCCGTAATTCGTTTACTGAAATCATAAAAGTATGATCTATTATACTATTTCTTTTGGAAAAATAAAATAGGATGAGTCACAAAAGCCTCAAAAGTGACAAAGAGAAAATGTCCTGTAAACTACTGATTACTCTCAAAAAACTGTGTGAGTTTTTCCCTATCTCTTTCAAGCCATGCAGTATTCAGCTCGATTCTTTCCACAACCTGACTCATTGTTCTCTCAACCTCTTCAACAGGATGTTTCGCAAAAAACTCCATTACATCCGCTAGCTGTTCTTTCCCGACCATATCCCCTGCTCCTTCAATTAGCCGACTAAATCCATGTAGTCCTTTATATGCCTTTTCAAACATATCCCAATGTTTTTTTACAAATTCCCATGCCAACTGTTGTCCCTTTTGATTACCAAAGACTGTCATCACCCATCGTGATTTATCTTGCCAGCGCACATTGTCGGTGAGGAGATACTCAAGCGTCTTTTGGATAAGTTCTGGTTTTCTAAATTGTGTGAGACCAAGCATGTACCTATTTTTTTCTTGCTGCAACGACTCTTTTTCATATAACCCTACCAGAGTCTCCCACTCTTTCTTCCCACCATGCTCTCCAACAAGAGCAATGACAACACCTCGAATATCAGAATCAATCTCTTTTCCATTCTCAACAAAGTCAGTAAAAAGAGTGCGTGCTTTTGCAATAACTTCTTCGTTACCATATTTCCCTGCAGCACCAAGAGCCATACTTCGAAGTAAAATATCAGTATGAGACTCCCCGTCTTTTTTCTCCCAACCCATTTTTTCTGCAATAGGAGTAAAGATTTCTCGTGCATAGACAATAAATCTGTCTTCCAACCCATGGACGTGGACAATAATATTTTCCAAAGAACCTAACTGACCAGCAAGAGTACTCCAGACAATATAATCGTTTTCCTGCTTGTAATACTCAAGCAGTTGCAAAGCATGACTTGAAGGGAGAAGTCCTGCTTCTGCACTATCAAACGCATCTCGAATAAGACCCATTCTATCAACAGCAGAGAGTTTCTTTGTCTGAATTGGCTCTCCTAATCTTTGGTACAAATCCTGTGAATAGAGGGAGCGCACAAGTGCAGTTTCTCCTGCATTCAATTTTATCCAATCATTGTTTGCAGGAAGTGATGTGTCTTCTTCTTCCATGAGTACTGGATCTCCTTCGTGCTTGTTCGCTGAAAGAACTCTCATGGGAAGATTCCAGATTGTCTTTTCAGTTGTTTGTGAGGATGGATTTGCAAAAAACCGTGACTGATGAAGAGAGACTTGTCCAGCTTTTTCTGCAACATGAAGAACTGGATACCCTGGTTTCTGTGTCCAATCCCTCATGATTTTACCAACAGGCTGCTTAGAAACTTCTTCTAAAGCTTTCCATAGATCTTGCGTCTTGGCATTTTGATATGCATATTTTTTTAAATAGTAACGGAGTCCATCACGAAATACTTCTTCTCCTAGATAAGAAGCTAACATATAAATAACATTCGCTCCTTTCGCGTAGCTTATTTCATCAAAGATTTCTTTCACCTTTTGGTCTGAATCAATAGGGACTTCAATAGGATGGGTAAATTTAAGACTATCTAATTTGAGCGCTCCATTGTGTTCAACAAGAGAGAATTGTTTCCAAATATCCCACTGGGGAAAGAGCTTGTTGATCGACATATATTCAATGAAAACAGCAAAGCCTTCATTGAGCCATATATCTGTCCACCACTCCATCGTAACCAAATTACCAAACCACATATGCGCTAATTCATGAGCAACAACGAGTGACCCCCACTGTTTGTTGGCAGAAGATGATTTTTTTTCATCAATAAGAAGAATAGATTCTCGAAATGTCACCGCTCCCCAATTCTCCATCGCTCCTGCGTCAAAATCAGGAATCGCTAGCAGATCTAATTTGGTCAGTGGATAATCAATTGCAAAATAATCATTAAAAAATGCTAATGCTTTTGTTGCAACATCCAACGCAAATCGTGTCAGTTCTTTTTTCCCTTCTGTGGTGTATGCTCGAACGCGTATCCCTTCTGACACTGCCTCTTCATATTCTAATTCCCCGACAATAAAAGCAAGGATATAGGTGGACATTGTAGGAGTTGGTGCAAATGTTACTTTTTTACGTCCATCAGCTAATATGTCTTCAGCAGCCTCTTTCGTATTAGAAACAGCTGTTAATTTCTTATCAACAATAAGAGATATGTCAAAAATAGCCTTTGCTGCAGGGTCGTCAATACAAACAAATGCTTGTCTTGCACCAATTTCTTCGAATTGGGTAACAGCCATGTATTTTGTTTGACCATTTACATCATATCGACTACGATAGAATCCCTTTGCCTTTTCACTCAAAACACCAGTAAATGACAGCACTACTGTTTTTTCTCCTGCAGGAAGATCTTCCGGAAAAACAAAGGTGACTGTTTTTTCTGTACTATCATAGGTTATTTCTTTTGGTGTATAACGAGTATTCTCAACAATAAATGTTGCTTTGTTAACCTGTAATTCATACGCATGAAATAGTAATCTTGAGGAAACCTCTTTTGTTGTAAACGTGATAGTCTCTTCTCCCTCAAAAACAAACTTTTCTAAATCAGGAGCAAGAGAAATACTGTAATGTGTTGGAGTAATTGTTGGAAAAAGTCTTTCTGTCATAGAAAAAGCATCAATTGAAACGAGTGTAGAAGAAAGTATATAATATGAGAAATCAAAATTCGAGAGTCAAAATGCAAAAGCATAGAAACAATAATCTTTGACGCTTGATTTTTGCTTCTATTTGCCGAGGTGGTGGAATGGCAGACACGAAGGTCTCAAAAACCTTTGAGGGTAATTCCTCGTGAGGGTTCGACTCCCTCTCTCGGCACTGAACCCGACACCCTGTATTTCAAATCTTCGAATGGGTTGATAAATAGGGATAAACGTAAAATTTATTAAATTACCTCTTTTACGTATTTGCTCATCCTCTTAAGATCTAGTTTCAAAAAGTGTTCGATTCGCACCTTCTTATTGTACTTCTTGGCACAAATCAGATTTTCTGATAATCTGAATATGTGAAAACAGTTAGCATTATTCGAGACCGAGGACAGTTAACTATTCCTGATTCTATTCGTAGAGTTATTGGCTGGGTAAACCCTATGTCAGCTGTTACGATTTCTGTAGTTAAGCCTGATGAGATTGTGATTAAACCCCACCAACAATATGTAAATTGGGATAAAATTTGGGACAATATACGAAAAGCACGAGCTATTAGGGGCAAAGGAAATCAAAGTACAGTGGAATTTCTAGATCAAGATAGAAATTCCCACTAAAAAATGAAAACTCTCATTTTTGATACTTCAGTTATAGTCAAATGAGTAAATACATACAAGGAAAATGATACAGAAAAAGCAGATAAAATTTTAGAAGAAGTTAAAAATGGACAAGCTGAGCTTATTGCTCCAGAACTTGCCAAATATGAACTTGGTAATGTTCTTTTAAAAGGAAAACAGTTGACTCCAACGAAGCATATATATCCTTAGGAACTGTTTATTCTTTACCTATCATTTTTATTGAGGAGTCAGAAGAATCATCAAGAGAAACATATACTATAGCTTTCAATCATGGAATTACCTACTATGATGCGACGTTTATGTCATTAGCAAAACAATACAATACAATCCTACTAACAGATAATGTAAAACATCAAGGTAAAGCAACAGATATTGCTGTTAAATCTCTTATAGAATACTAGCTCTTAATTTGGAAGGAAATCTGCTGAAATTGTTTTATCCCAGTACTTTCCTGCATTTTATGTGATACCTTTTCTCAAAAGAATAGTAACATATACGCTTTTTGTAAACAATTAATACACAAATGGCACAAGTCAGGTCCTGCACTATATATCGCGATAAGAAAGTAACAAAATTTTGCTCACAACTAGAATTTGGAGTTTAAAATTATTCTTATAAAGAGAAAAAATAAGTTTTAGCAAAGTTACTTAAGGCCTGCAAAATATTTAACTTCTAATTCACGGTGTTCACAGAACGACAGTTATAAAGTTGTCTATAGCCTCAAAAATCGTTATTTTTTGATTTGTTAACTGCACCCTCTTTAGCTTGAGAATGAATGATAAGTATTTTAAGCTGAGCTTCAAAGGATTCTTTGTTAGAAAATGCTTACTTGTTTAGCTTGGCGTTACAGAATGTACTACCTCTTGTTACTGCCAATTTTTTATGGACACTATCCTTCTAATTTGAGTATCATTCTGTATCAAACCTACTTACTACAAAAGGAATCAAACCTCTGCTACACTATATGAATGGCTATCATCTACGAAACGCCTAGTTTTTCTATTGAATCCGCTGATCAACCTCATATAGATCGTGAAGATGGTGGACATATACGTGTTATGCCTAAACAAAAAGTAGAAGATAGGACTAAACTTACACCAGAACTTGCTAAAGAACTTATGAAATTGACCATGGTAACAGGAGAAGCAATGAAGATTGCACTAAATAAACAAGGAATTGATGTTATGAGGATAAATTACCAAGAGAATGGTAATTGGGTGCCTATACTTCACATTCACCTTTACGGCAGAGCAACGTCTGCAAAAATACAAAAATATGGAGAGGCAATGCACCTTCCTCAACGATCAACAGGATTTTATGACTCTTTTAAACCACTTACATCACAAGATATACAATTAATTAAAGAGGAAATTAATAGATTATTACAAACTAGTAAATATAAAAACTTCTAGCTATAACAAAGGAATTCATCTTAATAAGACTCATTAGTTCTCTAGGACAGTCTCAGTAGGTGGTTAAGCAACGATATCCTCATATTGTATATATATTGCTTATAGCAACAAAAAATATATAATCATACACCAAATGGAACTATTACAAAAAACAATTGCACGAGAGAGCCGAGCAACAACTATTGATTGTATCATTTCGACCATTTCCGAGAGGGCAAAAAGAGGAAAGCTTCCCATATCTATTATTCAATATGGCTCTACGTTATATCACGATAAAAATTTATCAAACGACTTAGATATCTTCATTGTGGCAGATAAAGCCACGATGGAACAATTTGGAACATTAATTGGACAACGAGTAGGCTTACAATATACCTCAATAACAACCCCACAAAGAGATTTGGTAGATCTTATTAGCGAGAAGATTACCATTTTAAAATATAAAACTATTCAGGGAGGAATTCCAATAGAGTTAAATATTACAACAACCGAAAACTTACTAAGAGTATTTTCTGGAAATCAACCTGCTATTGTAAGAAGAAGAGGAGGAGAAAACGAACGAAATAAATATTTAACACCCTACCCCTCTGTAACGTTGGACGGAAGGATAGAAAATGTTTTACTAGCACCTCTGCAGCATGATGACCAATATTTTGATATTGCCTATCCAGGATTTATTCCAAGCACGAGTAATCCAAACGTTCTTATTCGTCCAAAATTATATGATCAATTCTTAACAGGAAAATTTCTTCATGATCAAGCTCAACCTCCGTTAGGACAAATCATACAAGAACAGGTTTGGGATAAAACAGTACGGGCAATTCTCACCACACACCATTTATGGACTTCTGAAGGTCTACCTTCTTCTGAAGCATACGATGATAAATGGATTAGGTATATTTTAATTCGATCTGATAGATTTTCTGAAGCATTTTTAGAAGAGTTGCGAGAAAGGTATTTTCAAACACTCTCCTCTTTTCAACCTATCAGAAGAGATTCTGCATAGACACTAACTACAAACTATAGAAAAAAGTTCCTACAAAGCTACACAGGGCCTGATGAGATAGTTTGATATAGTATTTAAGGCAGATTGTAGCTAATTTATATATCCTATTTCTTTAAAATATTTTGTGGAAGGTGGAGTCAGTTTTACGCTTGCTAGTTCTGGAATACTAAACCATCGCAGTTCCACTAAGTCTCCTCTTGGAGAAATTTTCACTTGACTACTGTTCTCGGCTAAAACGACTCTATATACATTAAATTGCATCTCGGCAACTACTTTCTCACCATTTGGAAGAGTTTTCTCGGCGGTTCCTTTATCCTTATCCGTAACCAACTCAACTTGTTGATCTGAGATGTCAATACCAACCTCCTCCTGTATTTCTCTTTTAAGAGCTTTCAGTTTCTCTTCACCTTCATCAGTTCCTCCTCCTGGGATGTGCCAACAGTCACTATACACACCACCCTTTTTAGGATCCTTTTTACCCATAAGGAGTTTGTTGTCTTTTGAATATATTAAGGCAGAAACGATAGTCCGCTGAATTGTTCGCATCCAGATAAGTATAGCAAGTTAAAAATTAACAGAATAGTAGGTTCCAATAAAGTTACTCAGGGCCTGCCAAACAGATTCGAACTTATTAAGATAAATTTGCTATACTTTCCCCATGAGCGACTTAGTTCATTTCCTAAATGGGAAATTTGTAACAGAAAGCGAACTGCTTATTTCTCCTCGTGATTTAGGTTTTGTAAGGGGCTATGCCGTAGCAGATTTTATCGTTACGTATAATAATAAACTATTCAAACTTACTGAACATATTGATAGGCTCTTTAAATCAGCAGCAATAATAGGCCTCCAAATTCCCTGGACTAAAGAACAACTTATAGATTGGGCAAAAGAAACACTTGATAAAAATGGTAAAGATACGGAGAAGACTTTAAAAATTGTCGTGTCGGGAGGTAATTCCCACTCTCTGCACCAAGCAGAAACCCCAACTCTTATAATGATGGTCAGTCCGCGCATGAGAAAAGCTGAAAGTGAATATGAAAATGGTATTAAGGTATTAGCAGTAGGATATAAGCGTCAATATCCAGAAGCAAAACATACACACTACGTTGAAGCGATAAGACAGTTAGCAGAAGTGAAAAATCAAGACATCGAGGATGTGCTCTACTATGACACTACTCAATTCTATGAAGGGTCCGGGACAAATGTTTTTGCTATTATTGATAACAAGTTAACGACAACAAAATCAAATATCGTTGAAGGGATAACAAGAAATACTCTGCTTGAAATACTCCAGTTACCTATCCCTATTGAAGTTCGTGATTTTACCTTCAATGAATTATTGTCTTCAACGGAAGTTTTTTTGACTGGAAGCAATAGTGAAGTAAGAGGCGTAGTTGAAATAAATGGAAAACCTGTGGGAGATGGAAAAGTTGGTGAAATTACAAAAGAGGCTCTAAAGCAGTATAAAGCATACATTTCTCAAAACCTCGAAAAATAGTAATACGTTCCAACAAAGTTACTCAGGGCCTGCTGATATAGATGCAGATATTGAGAAGTGAAAAAAATTGTTCTTCCCCTCTTGATAACAAACAATACCATCTGATTTAAAAAAATTCTTACCCTCCATTGTCATACTTCTTATTGGTTAATTTTATAATGGTGATATAAGAAAAGTTCCCACACGTGAGAAGAAAGAAGGTGAAACAAGGTGAAGTACAAAATGACTATACAGAAAATTGTTGTTTCCTGCGTACTGAGTGTTATTACTTTTGCTGCTCTTGTGAGTACACCAGCTTTTGCAAGTTACAGTTACAACCCCGGTTATGGCCAGTATAATCAGTATATTACTATTAATACTTGGAATACCTGGCATACAAACAACCCTTGGAACGATGGAAACAAATGGAATGACTGGAACCAAGGCAACTTTTGGCCCAATAGAAATAGTGATTGGCATACCTGGAGTCCAATAGACACAGACCCAGTCCACTATCAAAATTGTAGAAGACTGTTTGCAGAAAGGACAGATACAGATCCGGTCCACTATCAAAACTGCGATAATTTGCTACGGTATGGAAGAAATTAACAAGAGGAAGTTACTATACTGAGATTACGTAGAGAGAAATACTCATTATTTAAAGAAGACTTCGTTACAAAGAAAGAAGATCAATGAGCCTATGTTGGGATATACTTTATATCAAATGGCTAAACCCATCCTGATATAGGAATGTGAACGGTGAACATGCATTTACAGCAGTTGAACTCTAAACCAACTATCATCTGTTATTTCAACAAAAGAATCGACTATATAATCTGCCTGCGATAGTTTATCTGGAAAAACACTTGTTATTATATATAATACTTTGTTTGTTAAATATTATTTATTTTTATTAGTAATACATACCGCGCTTAAACTTATACTAAAATATGCAACTTAGTTGCATTTGTGGCATATTTTTGCTAGAATGCGTCTATGACAACATTACTTATTCGCAATATTACACCAGAAACCAAGAAACATAATCTTGAACGCCTGTTCCAAGGATTTGGAAAGATTTTTTCAATCATTATTCCCCAATCAAACAAATCTTTTTTAGGAAAGGGATATGGGTATGTTCTCTTAGAGGACGACAAAAAAGCACTAGAAGCACTAGAAAAACTTGATAAGAAAAATTTTTATGGGAAATATCTCCGTATTTTTCAAATAAAACACAATAGATAACGACACATAAAAGATAGAGACATAAACCAATACACCTACCTCAAAAACCATCTAAAAAGGAAAACATGTCCCATAACTCCCCACTCTTTTTTTATTCCTTTCCTCTCTTACCCACTCCTTACACTTTTTTGAAATAGCCTTTTGCATCTCTCAGTTATGTTATGGGCCATGATAGATAAGTTGACTCCTTTATTGAAACATACAAAAGAAGCAGCACTAAGAAAGATTGAAGCCACACGTTATTTTCTTCGACGACCAAAAACCCGTCTTGAAGGACTTTACGCCCTCGAGAGAGGGGTATATTACTTTGCAAAGGCAACCACCTCCCCTGCACAAAGGATAACAGCTTCAATACAAGATGATCCTACAAATAAACAACAATTAGTTCTCAAATGTAATGATACATATCTTACTGTGGGAGACACCTTGTGTGCACTCAGGTTATACAATGGCACCGTATGGGATTCTTTAACTGCTACAAAAGTGACACATGATACAAAAGTAACATACGCCACAGACTATGCTGGACACCCTTTCAAAACAGATGTATCCAAACCTCATCTGGGTAGTAAACAAGTAAGAACATACGCCCGACGCATTTTTGCTGATATTACCACAATAATAAACAATGTTGATATCGACCTCCTCCTGGCAGATTCCTCAGCTCAGCAGTTTACAGAAGAACAAGACGTGGGGCGTAGAAGGAAACGAAGAGATACTCCAAGTCTTCAATCATCCGGATCATCTCCAAAACGGACACTCATGTCTGCAGTGAACAGAACACAGCCTCCTATCTAATCGTTCTTTGTCATCTTACCAATGTCTTACACGTCTCTTATTCCCCTTGAGCAGTTGTTAGATATTTTATAGGACATAATGAGAACGCGTGAATTAAAATTAGGCCAACTTGCTGAGGGAGTACAGAAACAAGCAAAAGCATTGGCTGCAGTAGTTATCGATAGAGTTTCCTATCCACATCGTAAAGAGAGAGAGCGTAGTCTCGCAACACAGGGACTTATGCAGATTTCACGGGCGTTATATCAACAAGTCGATGGAATAAGACAAGGGGAACTTCCAAACTATACCCTTTCTCTTGTTGATCCAACGCAACCTGATACGGCAATTACATTACAGCTCGATGACAATCTGATCATTGGATACGGTAATTACGACGCCTATATTAGATATGATGATCCAATAAGCCAAGTACAATCACGATTTATTTTTTCTCAACATAGTACTGCTCGGGGTAAAATAATCAACGATGCATACGTTCTCATGGATATGGATGGGGAATCACTAAGATATCCTCTTTCATTAAAACCAAATCGTTCAGAGGCTGTACAAGAGAAAACAGAACGTCAAAGCGATGCAGCATTTGCTGAAGATAGAGTCGCACGTCAGTTAGCTCGAAATATTTTAGGATCAGCAGCACTTCTTCATGAAGGAATAAAAAACGCAGTTGAGCTTTCTACTGCTGATACTGATAACAGAGCAACTCTGCCAGACACAGACGACGAGCAACGCTTTTATTTTTCTCCAGTAGATTATCTGAAACATGTTCCTTTTCCACAGTTTGTCGATTATATTCCCCCCATAGAGCCATATACGTCCCGCATGACAGTTTCTGAAACAACTGCTATTCTTCCTAGTAAAGAAACAAAGGAAAATCTTATCCACCAACTCATAACCGTTGCGGGAGATATGACGCACCTTGGTATATTGCAGCCGCAAGACTTACCATATTTTATGGTAGATCCCCAACTTGCTACCTATGTTGCACAAAATAGCATTGCAGTATACGCAGAGTCAAAATCTACTCCCATTGGCATAGTATCTGCACAACCAGAAGCCGGAACGCTGATGTTTCAGGTACTTTCAGGAGAGGCAGACTATCTTCCAACAGTGTATTTTACGAATCCACATCAGACTATCTCCCCAGAGAATGTACAGACATTACAAATAGGATACGCGCCTTTTTGTAACCCGTATGATATTGGTCATACCTTTTTCTTCCCCGTGACAAAAGCCGCTCAAGAGAGCAGCTTGCTTGTTGCCCAAAGACTTTTGCAAAGACTTTCTGTTGACAGCAATAACGACTTTCCTCTCCCCATGTATGCAATGAATGGTATGCCTTACGTTGGTATCGAACAACAATCCCTCTTTTCATTTGCAATGGATGCACTTAAAGCCCCTTTTCCACCAAACTTTACCACTCTAAGGACTGACTTCTATGATCGTACCCACCGCAAAAAGAAAAAATCTCCTACTGTCCCTGACTATGCTATTGGGCTCTATCAAAAGGGACAAGAGAGAGAAACCCTTATTTGGTTTGACGAAAAGAGAGGAACCACAACAATTGACTTTGAAGTCTCATCTGGAGAAGCTGCTCAAAAGCAAAAAACGACTGTTAGTTTTGATAGTGATGGGCTTCGTATTAATGGCGTCCTTATTACCCAAGAACTTCTTGCTACACGATCTGGTTGGAATAATAAGGTAGCACGCATGAGAAAAGCGCTATATCTCTTGGAAGATGCATGGACCCTTGTACAAGATCAACAACATGCGTTTATTACTGACCAAGCAAAAGAAGATATTAATGATTTGCTAGATTATCTTTGGGCGATTATTAATCACAACGGTATCATGCCGTTTATGACTCCCTATCAAACAGGCAAAGCCAATACCTTTATTGTACAAGACCATCTTCCCGTTCCTTCTGATGTGGTGATAGAAGATGGACTCATGCCTTTAGGACTTCTTGATGCTGATGTTGAATCATACCCTGAAGAAACTATGTTGGGATACCTTGCGATGCAAGCAAGAGAACAAAGGCTTGCAACAAATAAAACAAGTGCTGTACCCTCTGCACCTCCTCCTGATATATACCCAGGGACACTCTATGCCGCAGATCTGGTTGACGAGCGGGAATTCCTTCAATCACCTCTTATGAAAACAATCACCGATGAAACAACCGCTATTTTAGCAAATACCATGGAAGACACTTCCCAGGAGGAAACTGATACGCAGCCCTCTACTCCTTCAGTCGGAAAAGAAAGCAAAGAAGATACATCTGTTACCTCTTTAGCAGAAAGACTTGGTTTCTTAACCAGTTCTCCTTCTGAAGAAGACTCCTTTGAGACAAAAAGAACGACAAAACCTCTTCGAAGGGGTACAAGAAGAAAACGTTCACGCTCTGGATCTTCTTCACCTATTGGAAAAACAAATCCTCGAAACAAACAACGTCCTTCTTAAAAAACATAATCCCGACAAAATGCCGGGATTATGTTTTTAGAACACAATACATCTTCCTATTATCCCATTTTCTTTTCGATTGCTTCTAATTTTGCCTCAATCCTATCCAAAGAATCCAAAATTTCATCAAGTAAATCCTCTGCATATGCATAATCGTCAGCTTCTGTCTGTCCAGCTGGTACAGACGCTGGCGTTTGATGCATAGGACTTGAAAAAGTATTCATATCAGCAACAGGTTGCGCCTGTTGTGGCATACCCATTGGTGAAGAAGGCATACCTGCATTCATAGTAGACGCATCCATTGTTTGAACAGGAGCTGGTTCTGGCATGGTAACTGGTGCTTGAGCACTCATATCTTGCATTGGTGGTGCAGGTGGAGGTGTCATGCCAGCTAAATCACCCATTGAAGTTGTTGCCTGCGTTGGCATAGGATTTGCATCCATTGCTGGTGCAACAGATACGTTCGGATCTTGAACTCCTGCTGGCTGCATGCCGTCATTCATGACTGGTTGTGGATTCATTCCATTTTGTTGTGTATTATCCATTCACTTCACCCCCCTACTGTAGCATGTATCAAACTACTTATTCAGCGTAACATTCCAAACTTTTAAAAGTCAATATGATAGTGCGTTAAGAAGCTGTTGCAGCAGGAGAAGCACTCTCTTCTCCCCGATGTTTTTCAATATTGAAGAATCGAATTCTATCTCCTCTAAATAACAGATTTACCTCTCCTATTGGACCATTTCTATGTTTTGCAATAAGCATGTTTACAGGGATTGTTGGACCACTTGCTTCTGGATCTGCACGATACAAGAACATAACGACGTCAGCATCCTGTTCAATAGCTCCAGATTCTCGCAAATCGGCAAGTTGTGGTTTGGAATCTCCTCGATGCTCAACCGCACGAGAAAGCTGTGAGAGTGCAATGACAGGAATCTTCAACTCTCTTGCTAAATTCTTTAATGCTTGGGAAACAAGAGACACCTCCTGCACACGACTTTCTACTCTTTTGCCTGGATTCACCAGCTGTAAGTAGTCAACGATCAAAAGGCCAATTCCATGTTCAAGCTGCAGTCTTCTCGCTTTGGTACGCATTTCAGAAAGGGTAATACCTGGCGTATCGTCAATAAAAATTGGTGCATCTGCCAACACACCCATTGCTTCTGATAATTTGGTGAAATCACCTTCTGTTAATTTACCCGTCTTCAATCTCCATGCATCAACATCTGCCTGGCCTACCAACAAACGATCCACTAATTCTTCTTGTGACATTTCCAAAGAAAAAATGCCAATTGGTTTTTTATCTTGCACAGCAACATGCATTGCAATATTCATTGCCATTGCTGTTTTTCCTGTTCCAGGGCGCGCAGCCAAAATCAGTAAATTTGACGCTTGCATACCAGACAGCATATTGTCCAAATCACCAAACCCTGTCCGGACACCACGTAGTCCTGCCCCACTTTTATGCAACTCATCAATTCTGTCAAAGCTGGCAGCCAATGCTTGTTTCACAGGCATAAATCCTCGAACAACATTTCCTTGGGAGATAGAAAAAACTCCTGATTCTGCTGACTCGATCACTTCTCGAAGTTCCTTCTCCTCATCAAAACACAATTCAGTTATTTCACTACTTAAATGAATTAGACGTCGTTTGGTTGATGCTTCTTTAATAAGCAGTGCATAATGAGAAACGTTTGCTGCAGTTGGAACGGTATTGACTAAATCGGTAAGGTAGGATGATTGCACAGCATCTCCATCTTTTTTCTTTTTTAATTCAGAAGATAATGTGATCAAATCAATTGGTTGCCGAACCTCATATAAGGAAAGCATTGCATCAAAAATAACGCCATGTTGGCTATTGTAGAAATCTGTTGGCTGTAAAATTTCTGAAGCAAGATTAATCGCATCTTTATCAATAAGGATTGCTCCTAAAACACTTTGTTCTGCTTCTACATTGGACGGAGGTAATTTATTTCTTGCCATGTGTACACAGTAGTATACCAATACCTATGAATACATCAAGAGAGCAGACTAGATCAATCCAAGATGAACATATGGAATATGATGAGGAGAGAAAAACTAAACACTCATTCTATCCGAGGATAACAAATTCTGTTTCTTGAGGAAGCTTATCTTTTGATGTTGTGTATTTATTTGTTGGAGCAACCGCTTCTTTTCCAAATGCTTTTGTATTATCTGCTGTTTTCTCTCCGTAGAAAACGATCGCACTAGGATTCAAAAGCCCCATGGTTGCCTGAGGTAATACTTCATCAGCAAAGAGGACTGCAACATCATGTTCATGTAATTTGTCTTTTGCTTTAATACTACTCGTGACTTTTCCTACAAAGACACTCAACCCATCAACGGTTAAGGTATACATTGTTTCTCCTTCTGCTTTAAATCCAGTTATCTTTATTCCTTTCACCTCATATTCTCCAGGGCCTTGGAAAACGACCCCTAAATCTTCTTGAAATAATCGAGAAGTTTGAGAAACGCCAAGAAGCAGTGTTGCATCTGCTGTTACTTTTCCTTTGGTTTCTCCTGGATCAACAACAAGTGTTGCTTGTTTTCCCTTTATTCTAAGACCATTACCATTAAGAATTGCAATTTCCATATCTTCATATTAGCAAAGATAGCTTTGGTTGACAAGCTCTGATGTTTGCCGTATTATAGCCCTACCTTTGCCATAATTTAATTCCCCTGCTAAATTAATAGAGGCTAGGCATTCACATATGAAGTTTGAACAACTTATTCTTTCTTTTGTTGCCGTGGTTTTTGGACTATTTGTTGCAGGAGTCGCATTTTTTATCTATCAGTCAACAAAAACAGTTTCACCAAGTACTATTAAAACAATTAATATGCAGCATGTCTCACCTACTCCAACTACTGATGTCCCCCTAACAATTGATAGTCCAGCAGACGAATCAGTTGTGACATCCAAAATTGTAACAGTCAGTGGCAAAACAGATCCAAGTGCAACGGTTATTGTTTCAACCGATGGCAATGACACTATCGTTAACCCATCCAGTATGGGAGCATTCTCCCTTACAGTCACTCTTCCTGCTAATGAAAATATTTTACATATTTTTTCCATTATGCCTGATGGAAAGGAAACAGCAAAAACACTGACAATAAGTTATGCAGCAGAAAATTTTTAATATGAAACAATTTCTTGCTATTACAATACTCAGTACTTCCTTACTTCTCGCAGGAATGCCTTCCATTGTTGTTGCCCAAACAAGCCCTACTCCAAGTGTTAGTCCTAACCCCAGTAGTTCAGCAAATAAACTAGAACAACAAATCAATAGTCTGAAAGAGCGAATCGCATCCCGAGTAGCACAATTAAAACTGGTTGATAAGCGTGGCATTATGGGAAAAGTCACTGATGTGACAGATACCCAACTGACCATTACTGATATGCAAGGATCTATCCGCATTATTGACGTTGACGAACTCACGAAATTCTCTTCCCCTGATGCCAAAGGTTCTTTTGGTATTTCAGATATTAAAAAAGATATGACTATCGGAGTCATTGGCCTTTATAATAAGGAATCTAGACATCTGTTAGCACGGTGGGTAGATGTTTCTGCAAACCCAATTATTCTGAGTGGAGCCATTCTGTCTCTTGATAAACCAAATTATAATTTTAAACTTATAACGCCAACAAATGATCAATGGACAATTGATGTTGAAAACCTCACAAAAACATTGTCATATACAAAAGAAGACGGAGTCCTTCATTCAGGATTTTCTAAACTACAAGAAAAACAGCGAGTGATGGTTGTTGGATTTGTTGACAAACAAGATCCAACGAAAATCGTCGCATCTCGCATTACTGTTTTCCCAAGTCTTCCTATTAACCCAAGCATTGTCCTTATCAAACAAGAAGATATTGCCCCAGTTACTCCTTCCACTGGAAGCGGCAAAAAACTCACTCCTCTGACAAGGTAACTACAAGATAAAAGCAACATTAGGTATGATACAATGAAACAAGTATGAATCCCTCTCGTCTTGAACACTTACGATCCATTTTGAAACACTATCATGTTGATGCATTTCTTGTTTCCTCAAACATTAATATTCACTATCTCTCAGGATTTAATAGATTTTTGAAAGATCATGACGGTTATTATTTTATTACTCCCACAAATGCCTATCTTATTACCAGTCCGTTATATAGTGGTGCTGTGAAAAAATATACACCAGATATTACGCTTTTGGAGACAACACCAGAGAAATGGTACACAGAGCATGTGTTGGAAACCGCTACAAAAGAAGGAATTCAAAAGATTGGTTTTGAAGAGTATGACCTTCGTGTTGGTGAATATTGGGATTTCACTGATAAAAAATTAGAACTAGTTCCTATCCCTCTTCGAACACTTCGTATGAAGAAAGATGCGAAGGAGATTGCAGCAATTGAAAAAGCATGTAAGGTATCGGATGAGGCACTCTCTTTTATCCTTGATCATATTCATGAAGGAATTTCAGAACTCGAATTAGGGAGGAAGCTTGAACAATACATTATTGATCATGGTGGTACAATTCCTCATCAGGCCATCGTCGCCTTTGGTGAAAATGCTGCTGTTCCACACCATATGACTGGTGAAGAGAAACTTTCTCGCAATAGTTTTGTGTTGTTTGATTTTATGGCAACGGTTGATTCCTATCTTTCAGATATGAGTCGCACTGTTTTTCTTGGTACTCCCAATGACAAACAAAAAGAGATGCATCAGTTAACGCTTGCGTCACAGGAAAAAGCAATCTCTCTTATTCAAGAGTTGTGGGATAGTGGTGAACGGTCGATTTCTGCCAAAACAATCGATGATGCCGCACGAAAGGTTATTGAAGATAAAGGGTATTCATCCTATCCTCATGCATTAGGTCATGGCATAGGACTGGAAGTGCACGAAGCCCCCACCCTTTCACGGTACGGAAAAGACAACTTAGAAGAAGGTATGGTATTTACTATTGAACCTGGTGTGTATGAAGCAGGATTTGGTGGAGTAAGAATTGAAGATATGTTTGTTTTGGAAGAAAAAGGCATTAGACAACTTACTCATTCAGATAAAAAACTTCTTGTAATCTAGCACTACTTTTATTACCATAAAAGGAGGGGTAGTGTAAACAAAATTGCATCCCCTTTATTTACTCACAATCAATCATGCTTGATGAATTTAGAAAACAAAAAGGCTTAGTAACAACACTTCTTATTCTTGGTATTATTGCCATCTCCTTTTATTTATTCCAATGGGTGTGGCTTGGTGTAACGTTTTTCTCTGATGTTATTATTATTCTCTTTACTGCATGGGTGTTAAGTTTTATTCTTGGACCATTTGTAGAAAAAGTATCTCAGGTTGCTCGCCTGCCCAAAATTTGGTCTGCGACACTGATTTATCTTCTCTTTTTCGGTGTATTAGCAGCAGCTGTTTCGCTTTTTATTCCTGTTGTTGTCGTACAAATTCAAACACTTTCTAAAGTATTACCAAAATATCAAGCTTCATTTCCTTACTATGTTCACCGGTTGACTGATGTAGGAGTTGCCTTTGTTGATAATGCGCTTTCTTTCCTCCCCTCTGTTGCAGGATTTTTATTCTCAACCTTTATGGTCCTTATTGTTTCTTTTTATTTTGTGTTGGACAAAGAACGCATGAATAAAGAACTGTATAGTCTGCTTCCAAAACGATGGCATGGACAGGCACAGTATTTACAAGACGTGATTGATAGTACGTTTGGATCTTTTATTCGTATGCAAATTATTTTTGCTTTCATTGCTGGCATTGCAACATGGCTTATTATGACCGCATTTGGTGTTGATTTTGCAGCATCCACAGGTCTTATTTCAGGACTGTTAACTGTTATTCCAATGATTGGTGGTATTCTTGCTCTGATTCCACCATTTGCCATTGCTTTTTTTATTGATCCCGTACGAGGCTTATTGGTCCTCATTACCCTCCTTGCTATGCAACAAATTGTCTTTAATATTATTGGCCCTCGTTTGTTGGGACAAGCATTACAACTTCATCCAGTGATTGTTCTTCTCTCCTTCTTTATTGGATATAAAATTGCGGGAGGGTTTGGTGTTATCTTTGCTGTGCCTATTTTTGCAGTGCTCTTTGTTATCCTCCACTCTATCGCCCACCACTTCTTGGAAGAAAGATAGTCGATAACATTTTAAATAAACCCAATTAAACCTCTATCTTGACTTTAGTTAAGTAAAGTGGTATGATGCTTATGCTTTAGTTTAATAAAGTATGGATTTTTTACATTCACAAGACACAGAGGTATTGTTTAAAACGTTTCTAAAACTAAAAACAGTTGATGAATGTAGAAAGTTCTTGCGCGATTTACTCACTGAAGCAGAAATTAAAGAATTTGCAAATCGCTGGAAAGTAGCTCGTCTTCTTGAGGATAAAGTTCCTTATGAAGAGATTACCAGGCAAACAGGTATGAGCAGCACTACGATTGCACGAATTCAGAAATGGAAAGAAAAAGGCATGGGCGGGTACCTACTTATGCTAAAACGTCTAAATAAAACTAAATAATTTGTCATTCTACAAATAATACTATGAACAGTAAACAAATAACTAATAACAAAAAAGTACACCATACTCCCCTTTCGGCGGAGTAGTGTTCATGTGTTACAAAAGAACTTACCCCGCTAAGCGGGGTTTTTTTATGAAAAGGAGAATATGAAAAAACAAAATCTTTTTATTGATACAGACATGGGAAATGATGATATTATGGCAATTGCATACCTCTTACTGAAAAGGCAATTCAAAATTATCGGCATATCTACTGTTAATGGAGTGGCAACAAAAGAAAATGGGGTAAGAAATCTCAATTCTCTACTGAATTTTCTAGATGTATCTTTTCCTATTTGTCTAGGTTCTACGAAGGCAATAAAAGAGAAAAATGCCTGTTTCCCTCAATATGATACTCAACGAGCAAACAGGTTAACTTTGTTAAAAAAACTACCAATCAAACAAAGCAAATCACCGGGAATTACAATTCCTATAGAGAATTTTATATTTGAAAAAACGAAAAATCAAAAAGCAATTATTCTTGCACTAGGCCCGCTTACTAATATTGCAAAGACAATACAAAAATATGGTGATGCATTTACTTCTCAAATACAAATATTCATGATGGGAGGAGGTATAAAAAGAGGAAATGTTCCCCCTACCTTTGCTGCGGAATACAATATTTTCCTTGACCCCGAAGCCGCTCAAACAGTATTTGAATCAAAAATACCAATAACTATGGTCGGTATTGATGCAACAGATGCTGTCCCAGCAACGAATGAATTTTCCGAGAAAGTAAGAAAAACTAGCGTAAAGTCAAAAGAAGCACAAATTCTTAAAGAAATAATTATAAGTAACAATGGGGATTTTTCATCTTTCTATGATCCTTTAAGTGTTTTTCTTCTCTCTACACCATCTGCAATTAATAAAGAAACCCAAACTGGAATTTCTGTTGTTTTAGTTGGAGATGAAAGAGGGAAAACAATTTTTGATTCAAGTAGAGCGAATGTAAACGTTGTCATGTCAGTGAATGCCAAGGCTTTTTATAAAAAAGTTTTATACCTGTTAGAAAGGAGTTAATATGAAAAATGATAGTAAACTTATTATTCTTGATCTAGATGGAACCCTCATTCAAAATCCATTGTTTTATAAAACAGTTTATTCTCAATCGCTGAATGATTTAGTTAAAGAGTTGCGAGGAGAAAAAGGGTTGGAGGTATTGGCGTATTGCCGAAAAAACCTACAAGGGAGAGGTGAGCTTGCACTCCCCACTCTTAACATTCCTTACTCGAAATGGGCGGACAGACTTGAGAGACTTTCTCTGGATTTGATAGAGAAAAATCCTTATTTAGTACAAAAAATTAAAAGCCTTCCTGCCAGAAAAGTTATTTATACCGGATCCCCTCTCAAATTAGCAAAGAAATTGTTATTGAAAACTGGATTTGATTTAACTGATTTTAGTGAAATTATTGGATGGAAAAGACCAGAAGAATTCCCTTTAAAATGGACATGCTCACCATTTATTTACGCATCTATACTTACCAGATTTTCTATAATGCCTCAAAGCGCTTTAGTGATTGGAGATAGTTATTCAACTGATATATTCCCTGCAGAACAAGTTGGGATACCGACACAAAACATTACAGAAAGAATATTCCGTATAGCTGGTGGCAACACAACACTTCTCACAAACGACTTTCAACGAAAAAATGAGATAGTCAAAAGATCACTTGGCAAAGTAGAACAAATTGGTTTTATCTCATATGAACCCTTTCCTACTCTGACCATGATGGGCAATGAACTCTGTATTAACGCAACACTCGCCTTTGCTTCTATGCTCGGCAAAAAAGGAATACTTAGAACAAGTGGTGTAAAAGAAAAGATTTATTATAATAATAAGAAGAACCAGACAATCATACAAATACCTCTTACCTATAAAACATTTAATAACTTGGTCATACTTCCTGGAATAGGATTTATTTATTCAGAAAATCAAAAGAAGATACTGGATAGTATGTTAGATTCTTTTTGTAAAGAATTTAATGTGCCAGCATTTGGTTCGATTTCATACAAAGATGGAAGGCTATCACCGCTTATCTATGTAAAGGAAACACGTTCACTTGTAAAAGAGACATCATGTGGTTCAGGGAGTATTGCCCTCAATATTTTACTTGGTATTGAGACCGTATATCAACCAACGGGAGATGTTATTTCAGTAAAGCACTCAGGAAGTATGTTTGAAGTACGTGCCAAAGTAAAAAATATATCTTTATTATGAAAACAGTACATATAGCAAAAAAACTTATTACTATGCCCTCTTTTGTTGATGAAAATGTCAATGAGTTTGAAGTTATAAAATTTGTGTTAAATTACTTCCAAAACCTTAATTATACGGTTGAGACACAAATAGTTGAAGGGAAAAGAAAGAATCTCATATTCGGAAATACAAAAAATCCACAGATTGTTCTTTTAGGACATATGGATACAGTTCTTCCTAAGGAACAAACAAATCAACCTCTTCAATCAAGAATTGTTGGAGATAAATTATTTGGATTAGGTGCTGTTGATATGAAAGCCGGTTTGGCAATTATGCTTTCGCTGGCAACAAAGATTGAGTCAAATAAAATTGCGTATGTTTTTACTTGCGATGAAGAATATGCATTTAAGGGATCCTTTAAACTAGTTGAAAAGTATAAATGGAAACCTGAGTTGATTATTAATCTAGAGCCAACAAATCTTATGATAACTAATGGCTGTCGAGGAATAACTGAGTTTTCTTTTGATATATATGGAAAAGCAGCACATGCAAGTAGAAAGTATTTAGGTATCAATGCAATAGAAAAGACTGTCGTATTGGTTCAAAAGCTTGAAAAAGAATTGCAGAAGTTAGATAACAAAATAAGCACATCTCTTAACTTATCGTCTTTAGATGGAGGGGTTTTACAAAATATGCAAAACAATAAGCCTGTTATCAGTAAACTAGGAATGGTTGTTCCTGATTTTGCTAGAGCAAATTGTGAAATACGTATTGGCAATAATAAAATTACACAAAAAAGAATAGTATCTGTGTTACATACGATAGCCAAAAAAGAAAAAGTAAAAGTAAAAAATATTTCTTTCAAATTTTTTCTTGATATGTTCTTTACACCTCAAGAAAAGTTAAAAGTATTTGAAGAAGCTATAAAGAAAAGGAATCTTCCTGTTGTCTATCGAGATGTTAATACTGCTGGATTTTATGAAGTACAGTTGTTTCAGAAAGCATGGGACTGTGATGCAGCCGTTTTCGGACCTGGACCAATCGAAAAAGCTCACAGCACAAATGAATATGTTGAAATCACCTCCATACATCAAGCTGAATCAATCCTAGAAGAATATCTGGCAAATATGCTATTATAGAAGTTATGCAAATACAAACGCTAAAAGGATTTCGGGATTTTTTAGGAAGAGAAGCTCGGAAAAGAGACTATGTCAAAAATGCTTTGAAAAAAGTGTTTGAGTCATATGGTTTTGAACCGCTTGAGACTCCTGTTCTGGAATATGAAGAAATTCTCACTGGAAAATATGGCGAAGAAGGCGACAAATTAATGTATCGATTTGAAGATAATGGTGGCCGAAAAGTTGCTATGAGATACGACCAGACGGTTCCAACCGCCCGCGTTGTTGCACAATACCAGGCAACACTCCCTGTCCCTTTCAAACGATATCAAATGCAAAATGTGTATAGAGCTGATAACACACAAAGAGGTCGTTATCGAGAATTCACGCAGTGCGACATTGATATTATTGGCGTTAATTCTGCACTCTCTGATGCTGAAATTGTCGCAGCAGTTATTGATGGGTACAAAGCACTTGGGTTTAAGAATATAAAGGTACTTTTGAACGATCGAACGGTTTTTGAAGGTCTTGAGCCAGATGCTATTGCAACCATTGATAAATTGAAAAAAATTGGGAAAGATGGGGTTGTTGAAGAATTAGTTGCAAGAGGTACTGCTAAAACTTCAGAAGAAGCAAAAAATATCTTGCAATCAATTATGGATGCAAAAATGTCTGAAAGACTGGAAGAAGTGTTTGCAAAACTTTCAGAAATGGATATTGATAGTAATCTTCTTGAGTATTCCCCTACCCTAGCACGAGGTTTGGACTACTATACTGGTCTTATTTTTGAAGTAGAAATTCCTGAGTATCCAGTTGGATCAGTGTGTGGGGGTGGACGATATGACAATCTCATTGGCATGTTTGCAGGACAGCAAATTCCAGCAGTTGGTTGCGCATTTGGATTTGATCGAACACTTGAAGCAATGGAAGAGCTTAACTTATTCCCTCAAGAGCTGACGAGCTCTTCAACCAAAGTCTTAGTAACTATTTTTGAAAAAAGACTTGAACAAAAGTCGTTGGAGGTTACTTCTCGCCTACGCACAAGTACCATAAACACAGAGGTCTGGCTTGGAGAAATTAAAGAAAAAAATCCTTTGGAAAAACAACTCAAATATGCTGATGCAAAGAAAATTCCTTATGTTGTCATCATTGGACCTGAAGAGGCAGCCGAAGATAAAGTAACCCTCAAAAACTTGGCAGATCGAACCCAGCAAAAAGTATCTGTTGACGAACTCCTTACATTACTTCAATAATAATAATTGTTCCAGTGAATCATTGTCTCATTTGTCGACAATGAAACCATGAAACAGTGAAGCAATGAAATTCTCTAAAGTCCACCTTGCTGTAATTTTTCTTATTCTTGCTAATATCATTTGGGGTGGAGGTCCTCCTATCTTTAAATGGGCTCTTGAAGATGTTCCAACATTTACTCTTGCTTTTTTACGCTACTTTATTCCAGCCGTTATCATCATTGTTCTCTTTCCCCATCATTTGATAATTGATAAAAAAGATCTGCCTAAATTACTCCTTACCAGCTTTTTGGGCATTATCATCAATATCGGTCTCTATTTTCTCGCTCTTCATTATACAGCCAGTATCAACGCTGCAATCATTGCTTGTGCTGGACCAGCATTCCTTATTATTCTCTCAATGTTGTTTCTTAAAGAAAGACCAACTCGAAAGATGTTGCTTGGCAACCTTATTGGCCTCACCGGAGTATTACTGATTATTCTTGAATCAGGAAGTGGAACAAACGGAAAGTTTTCTGTGTTGGGCAATTTGCTTCTTGTGTTTTCTACCATTGGCGCTGTCGCCAACACAATTCTTGTAAAAGAGCTCATCAAAAAATATCACCCTATCACACTCATTTTTTGGATATTTATGTTAGGATCAATCATGTTTTATCCATTTGTCGCATGGGAAAGTTATCAGAATGGATTCCTTTCTCACCTTAACCTACAAGGCATACTAGGTATTATCTATGGAGCTTTTTTCACTTCTTTTTTTGCTTGGTTTGTACTCTTCTGGGCTCTCAAGTATGTTTCTGCATCAGACACGGCTATTTTCGACTATGTCCAACCCCCTGTTTCTATTCTTATTGCCATGCCTCTTGTCCATGAAGTTCCCACTGTATTCTTCCTTATTGGGTCTCTTTTAGTCTTGGGAGGCATGTATGTTGCTGAAAATCACAAATCTCACCCCCATATCCATCATTTACTCCGCAAATGAATTTCAGGACAAAAGTACAAAAAAAGAGAAATCATGTAAAAATGAGATTCTTCACATTGTTTCGAGTGACAAGAAGATTGTATTTTCCCCCTCCCTTTGGTATAATATTCCCATTATGAAGGCAAATATTCATCCACAATACTTTCAAGCAACAGTAACCTGTGCATCCTGTGGTACTAAATTTACTCTTGGCTCCACTCAGGAAACTATTCATGTGGAATTGTGCAGTAATTGCCACCCATTCTACACTGGTGCTCAAAGATTCGTTGATTCAGCTTCAAGAATTAGTAATTTTGAGCATAAAATGAAGAAGAAATTTGAATTCCAGCAAAAGATTCAAGAAAAGAAAGAAGAAAAAGCAAAGAGAGATAATGCTCCAAAATCCCTCGCAGAAATGCTTGCAGCTATTAAATAGCACAAAACGTTAAGGGTAAAGAACATGCCTTAACGCTTACTCTTCACCCTTTCCACTGATATAATACCATTATGGAAGATTATCGACTTATACAAATTGCAGACCTGGAAAGAAGAATTGAAGAGACAAAGCTTCTTTTAACTGATCCTGACATGGCTGAAATGGCTCAAGATGAAATAACCCGCCTTGAGGAAGAAAAGAAAGCCATTGAAGATACACTGAAGCCTGAGGAAGATAATGGTGAATCTCTCAATGAGCGTAATGCAATTTTAGAAACAAATGGTGCAGCAGGCGGAGAAGAAGCCAAACTCTGGGCAGACGAATTGATGCGTATGTACACGAGGTATGCTCAGCTAAAAGGTTTTAAAGTTGAGCAATTGGATGATAACGTTATCAAGATCCTTGGCTACGGTGCATTCGGTATTTTTAAATATGAAGCAGGTGTCCATAGAGTCCAGCGAATTCCAGAAACAGAAAAAAGAGGTAGAGTCCACACCTCCACAGCAACCGTCTATGTTCTTCCAGAGTTAGAAGATGTTGATTTATATATTAGTCCAGATGATGTGGAATTTGAGGCATTCCGAGCAGGCGGACATGGAGGACAAAATGTCAATAAAGTTTCAACAGCAGTGAGACTCAAACATAAACCAACTGGCATTGTTGTTACGTGTCGAACAGAACGATTCCAAGGGCAAAATAGAGAAATCGCAATGGAAATGCTTCGAGCAAAATTGTGGGAAATAGAACTTGAGAAACGAAATGAAGAATTAGGATCCCTTCGCTCCACGCAAGTGGGAAAAGGAATGAGAAATGAAAAAATAAAAACCTACAACTTCCCTCAAGATAGAATTACCGACCACCGACTTGGAGAATCATTCCATAACTTACCAAAGCTCATGGAAGGAGAAATTGATGATATGATTCAAGCAGAGCAAAAGTTAGAAACACAAGACGCTCTCTCCCCAACTGAAGAAGAGTAAACATTATTCCATTGCTCCATTTTTAGCTTATCAATCCTCTCCTATTCATTGTATTTTTCCGTTTTTCTGTGTAACAATAAGTATATGGTTGGGACAACGACTATCATGGCTGTCAAAACAAAAATCCTTCATTTTCTTCGAGTACACCAAATTTTGCTTACCTCTGAAGTATTCATAGCTTTGGGGGTTACAGCAATCCTTACTACAAGTGTCTTAGGAATTTTTCTTGCTTCACAAAAACAACGGACAACACTTCTTTACACAACGCTGAAAAAAACTCAGAAAGACTTTATCGCACTGAAAAATGTTGATCAGTACAAACGGAATAATGAATTGCAAGCAACCATAAAATCTATTGAAGATACCTATACGAAATCGGTCAAGACATATGAGGCTTTGCAGGACTTAAAAACACAAACAAAAGATACCAGTAGTTTTGATACACAATTTGCAAATATTTTAAGTCTTCTTTCTCAACGAAACTATTCCTCAGCCTCAGCAACACTCGACGCACTCTCAAAAGGCATTTCCGATGAACAAACAAAGCTTGCTCAAGCTGCTGTCCCAGCAGCACCTCAAGCAACAATGACAAGCAATACACCTCCTGGTAGTGGCTATAGTCGGCAAAGTGTGAGTGCAGATACCGGAACTTTTGTTGTTGATATTATTGCCGCAGACTTAAATTCGACACGAGTTATTGTAGACACTGCATCAGATGGAGATTGCAGCAACAATTGTCCAGTTCTTCCTCTTGGAACATACGTCTCTCGAAGTGGTGCCTATGCTGGTATTAATGGAACTTTTTTCTGCCCTCCTGAATATCCAAGTTGTGCTGGAAAAACAAACTCTTTTGATACATTGCTTATGAATAAAAATAAAGTGTATTTTAATTCTGCAAATAATGTTTACTCAGTGGTACCACTCGTCTACTTTACCGGTAACACGATGGGAGTAAGAGCCCATACCTCTGATTGGGGTAGGGCAACGGATGTTGATAGTGTGATTGCCATGCAACCGCTCCTTATCATGGGTGGAAATATTGTATATGGAGATAGCAGTGATACAAAATTTACGAATAAAGGTACCAGAAGTTTTATTGCTCACAAAGGCAGCACTGTCTATATTGGTGTTATGTATAATGCGAATATGACAGATAGTGCACATGTGATGAAAGCGTTGGGAATGGATGATGCAATGAATTTGGATGAAGGTGGCTCAACTGCATTACTGTTTAATGGCAGTTATATAGCTGGTCCTGGACGGAATATCCCTAATGCAGTGTTGTTCATGAGAAAATAAAACTGTTTAAAACAAACTCTCCTCTTGTCAGTGCTTTTGAGAGGGAGACGAGAACTTCTTCGCTTTTCGGTCGTCGTAGTGCTTCTTCATACAATAAAAACGGAAGCGCAGTATGCACTCCTGTTTGATTAGTTCGGGTGGAGCGTCTAAAACGGATCCAATCATCCATCCTAGGCGCTGATGCCTCCGCAACAAGACACCTTTCTTGCACTCCTTTTCCTTCCATCTTGAGAGCAACCCAGGAAAGATCTGGACGGGGAAGTTCATCTGTATAGTCAATTATGTCCCTCACCCATTGTTTAGTATCCAGTGATAAGAGAAATCCAGTTCCCCTCACCGCAACAAGTGGTTGGTAGACATGCAGATCCTCTGGTTTTACATATCGCAGATCAATTTCTGAAAGCATTTCTGCTGCCCGTGCACGAACAAAGTTGAGTGCAAGTCTTTTGTTCACATCGCTCTGGGAAAAACCCGAAAGACTTTGTGATTGTACCGTCATATCACATTCTGCCCAGCTTATTCTGTTAGCAGCCTGTCTTTTCCTCCTCTCTAATTCCTGCAGAGCGCGGTTACTGCCTGTCTTGTACTCTATCACAATAGTATAGTATGCCTGATAAAGACAAAAATTTTGTAAGAGTGTGAGAGGAATTATAAGAGGATATGCAGTTCTAGTTCGTCTCGAAGGGGAATCCCATTATCGCCAATGAGTGGAATTTGTGGTTTGACAAGACGCGATTTCTCAAGCGCATTGGGACGAAGTGCTTTTAAGACAAAGCCCTTTTTTTGATAAAACTGTAATGCAGAAAGATTATCATTTGTTGTCACTACAATAAGCTCCTTGCATCCCTGTTCTTTCGCAACTTTCTTAACTTCCTCAACAAGTGCTGTTCCAATTCCCTTTCCTGGAGTAAGTGCATTCAAGGAAATAATCTGACAGACAGTATCTTTTCTTTCATAGGTAACAAGTCCCACAACTCTTCCCTCTTCTTCTGCAAGAAAACCAGGAAGAAGTGAAGCATCAAAGATTTCACCAGAATAGACAATTTGTTCACTTCCCCACAAATTCGTAAGCGCTTGCACGACAAATGGTTTGTCTCTTTCACTCAGCGGCCGAATAGACATAGAGGTTATTTCTTATTAAACACCCACAGAATAATAACACCAAGTGCTAAGGAGATTGCAGAATAACTGACAAGTGGGGTTGCATCAAAAATCCCCGTGAAGCCTCTCCATACTAATACAACTCCTGCCGTCACAATAAGAGGAAAAAGAAATTGATGTTTTTTTGTTCTCACAATAAAAGAACTTTGAATGTCGGTCACTTTCTCCACCTCTTTTTCTACTTTTTTCCCTTCTTTTTCCTCAACACTGACTTGATCCAAAATAACTTCTTGTTTTTGGGCGAGTTCTTTTTGCTGATCAATAACGGTTTCTACTTTATCAAGTAACTCGTCTACCTTTTCTTTTACTTCTTTTGCTGCTGGTTGATCCATATTCTTATAGTATCTGGAGAGAGGCTAAAAATCAAGGAAGAGATTGGTTGTATTACCGATAATCGTGATATTTTTGATTCGCTGGACGGTGGAGAAGAACTTCTGAAATAAAATTAGCAGTATATTTTAGACCAATTTTCACCCATCCTTCAGCTTCCATTCGACGAGCTGAACTCGACACTAATGATTTTCGTAAGAATTTCACTTTTCCTATTTTATGTAATCGTCGTGCAATATCAGTGTCTTCTCCATAAAATTCGATTGTTGCATCAAACCCTCCGATTTTCATTAACACGTTTCTTCTGGCAACAAAGTTTGCTCCAAGGACCATATATTGCATAATCAATTTATACGTTGGATAGGCAAGCAAATTCCAGTAAGACCACACGAGTATTCTTTTCCACTTTGACACATCATACAGACTATATGGGGCTGAAAGACAAACAAGACGAGGATTTTTTTCAAATTCTTTTTTTACTTTGTGGAGCCATTCGTCTTTGATGTGGGTATCAGCATCAATATAGGCAACGAGATCACCTCGTGCAGCAAGAAGTCCCGCTTGTCGTGCACGGGTTAGCCCTTTTCTTTTTTCTTTAACAACTCGTACGCCCTTGAATGATTTTGCTACTTCTGCCGTTTTGTCAGTTGATGCATTATCAACAACGATGATTTCATAGATATCATCTTCTGCTTTATCAATCAAGCTCTGCAAACACCCACCAATATACTTTTCTTCGTTATACGCGGGAATAACCACAGAAAGTTTCATATGGATAAATAGTGTAAACCACCATTAATTATAGCACAGCCGAATGGGTGTCAATGAGATGATTTACTTCAGAGAAGCGTATCCTCCCAATCCAGTATTCCAAGCTCTAGAAGTTTGTGTTTCCCCTCTTCTTCTCCAAATTCTTTCATAAATGTTTCTTTTGTTTCACGCAGTTCATAAGGAAAAATAAGCCAGGCAGCAATATTTTTAATCCAAAAATCAGGGACAAATGTCGTATGAGGTTTGATGTATGCTGAGGCAGTGAGTACTTCTCCTACCGGTAATGTGGAAAGATATGTTAACGCTTTTTCAAATGTTTTCCCTGTATCAGATAATTCATCAACAAGCAGAATATGCTCTCCTTGAAAATCTCTTGGTGACATCTGAGTCACAACAGGCTCTTTACTCTCTAGATGTTGATACGATTGTATCCCAATATGAGAAACTGGGACATCTAGTAAGTCAGACAAGATACGAGCAACAACCATCCCTCCTCTGCTGATTGAAACAATTTCATCAATCTTTTTTTTCGATGCAGTAATGTTTCTTGCTAAAGCGATACAATCTTTTTCAAGCTGATTCCAGGTAATAACGGCAAACTGCATAGAAATTTTAAAACTCTCCTACAAAACGTATTTCTGGTTGCATGATAAGACCTAACTGCTCTTTCACTCGCTCTGTTACAAGCGCTATCAACTCTCTCACATCTTGAGCAGTTGCACCGCCTTCATTCACAATAAAATTGGCATGTTTCTCTGAAATTTTTGCTCCACCAATTTGATATCCTTTGAGTCCTACTTCTTGAATCAATCTTCCCGCACCGTGATGTTCAATTTTTTTAAAAACCGACCCAGCTGATTTCCATATTGCTCCTTCAGGGTGTTTCTCTGTCCGCCATACCAGATTACCATTTGCGACTGTTTCCACTTCCTCAGGTGTTTTTTGGGAAAGAGCAAAGGTTGCTGATAAAACCACATCCTTTCGGACATGAAGCGTACTATAATCATAACCAAAATTAAAATACTCTTTCCCTACTTCTTTTCTATCTCCTTCTTCACTAAAAATTTCCGCCTTTGTCAGAATTTCTGCAATATAGACGGTTCTTGAACGATCTGGGGAGAGAAAGTGAAGATTTTGCCACAAGGCTCCTCCAACTGTTGATGGGATGCCAGCAAAATGTTCAAGACCAGAAAGTCCAAGTGATATTGTCTGGGTAATCAGGTCTGCAATTATCGCACCACTTTCTGCTGTTATGTGGGTCCCATGGAAAGTGAGTGCTGCACTTTCATTTTTAATCACCAGTCCCCTATACCCTTTATCGCCAATAAGAATGTTTGCACCTGCTCCTAAAAGAAAATAAGGGATATTCCTTTCCTGCGCCCACAGAATTGCTTCTACAATTTCATCTTTTGATGTCGCTTTGCAGAAATAGTCAGCAGGTCCACCTATGTGAAATGTGGTAAAAGGAGCCAAGAGAATATGCTCTTCTATCTGTACCATAAACATATTATCTCACAGGCTGAAGTAAGGGTAAAGCGTGCACGAGTAAACGTATTGTTATTGTCCGGGAGCAGCAGTAAGGGTGACAGAAACAGTCATTGTTTTTGTATCACGCCAGACACTAATTGCAATGGTATCGCCAACCTTCTTTTTACCGATCAGACCTGCTAATTCGTTTCCTTCTTTTACGTCTTGGTTATCAAACTTAGTGAGGATATCCCCATTTTGAATCCCTGCTTTATCAGCTGGTGATCCACTCACAACGGTCTGTACATACGCTCCCTGTGGTACAGCGTTTAAGATTGCTGCTGCTTTTGTCACTGTTTTGTAGGCTACTCCTAAATATGGTCTGTTAAATTGTCCCGTCTGATTGAAATTCGTTAAGGAATCTTTGACTGAGTTAATAGGCAATGCAAAACCAATATTTTGTCCACTCGCGGCAACGGCAGTATTAATACCAATCACTTGTCCCGAAGAGTTGACCAATGGTCCACCACTATTCCCAGGACTAATAGCAGCTGATGTCTGAATAACATTATCTAACTTTTCTGCTGATCCCTGAAATTGATCTCCTGCAGTGATCCCTCTCCCCAATCCTGAAACCACACCTGTTGTGACAGTATTTCGAAATTCACCAAGGGCAGTACCAATAGCAACGGCAAATTGACCAACCTGTAGATTTGAAGAATCACCCATGGTGACAGGTTTAAGAGATGTCCCTGCATTTTGAGATGGATCAATCTTTAAGATCGCAATATCATTAAGTGGATCTCGATAGATTCGTTGCACATCATAATTTTTATTATCAAAGGTGACAATATGATATTTTGCAGTGGAATCAGATACCACGTGCTTATTTGTAATAATGAGTCCCTCTGTACTCACCACGAAACCTGAACCAACACTTTGTTGCGGTGTCGTATCTTGCGGGATATTAAAAATAGAGAACGGACCTAAATTAATCGATTGAGGAGCAGAGCCTTCCCCCACAACGGTAACAACGGATGGACCAACCCCTTTCACTACATTAATTGTTACTGATTCCTCAGTGACAACTTTTACTGGAGCAGGTGTTGGCGAAACAGCTGGAAGTTTTTGAAAGAAATCTGAGAGATGCGGACCATACTGCTGTACCCCACTCCACACGCCTAAAATAAGAAATAAAATAATCAATAGAACAAGAAGACGTCTCATGAGAGTACCTGTATTCTACAAAAAAAATGAGTTTTTTTGCAAGGCAATTGATGTTACACAGTGCACCTGAGTTTTTCCTGAGAGATGCTTTTTCTTTTATCCAGCATATGCAATTCCGGCAGCTCCTGCATCATCACTAACGACATATTTTTCTGATCTCCCTTTGACGGTCAGACGATACTGATCAGGGCTCAACATTCTTTTTCGTGCTTCTTTCACAACATATCGTACTACTTTCCCCATATCAACAGTCCCGTCTTCAGCAAGCGCATTATTGTATGCTCTTTGTATCACTTTTGGTAGTTCTGAAGGTGGAATAGTAAAGGTCACTCCATTTGTGAGAGCAAGATACAGATTCCCTTTCTTTAATGGAATTACTCGTAACATGTCATCATTTCGACCCCATCCATAGAGCATTTGATCTTGGAATTTTCGTTCGAGATCATCAACATCTGTTGGCTTTATCCATCGGGATAAATTGGCGCGATGAGGATCAATGAATGCTTCATCTTCCGATTGGACTTGTTGTAGCCGTAACTTTCTTGCAGCAATTGTCTGATCTACTGTTAATGGGGTAACACTCCCTTGTTTGGGGTCAAATGCAATAAGACGTGAGTTGCCAAGATTCATCGTTACCAAAACAGGACTATCCCCATCTTTTGCTGTTATACCCAGTAATCCTGTTGTTCCGATGCTACCCACTATTTCTTTTTTTTGTCTATCATTGATTTTCAACGCATCTAACTCCTTCTCTGCGCCACTTTTTACTTGATCAATAAATGGCTGTATTTCTTCAAAAACATTCAATGCTCTTCGTATAGCTACATCAACAGGTGGCGTTTCAGTATATGACTGAAGGTGTTTTGCAACCATATGTCGTAGTTTCTGCGAAATTGCAGTACTATACATCCCTCCATTGTCTAGAGCGTCAAATGCTCCTAATGCAAATGCCGCACCTTCGGCAAATTCCCTTGCAAAGAGTGCATCACCATCAACCCATGGACGCTCAGGATTTCGTGCTGTAACAGCCGCACTACGGGAACTTTCTGGAAGAAGACCTTGTTTCGGAGGTATATTTCTCCTTGCTTCTTCTGCAACAGGAGGTCTTTGCTCTTCTTTAACAGGAACTACCTCTTGAGGATGAGGCTCTTGTCGCTGAGGAAGTTGCTGTTGACCCTCCGGTAAAGGAGCAGAAGGTGATACTGCTCTTTCTTCAGCAGGTTGCGCTATCACTTGAGGAACTTGTCTGGGCTGAACTCTTTCAGAAGGAGCTCGTTCTTCTGGTACAGGAGGAGGAGCAGGCGGAGGTGTCGTTTCCTTTTGAGGAGAGACTTTTTCAACGGGTTGTGGTACTTGTGTCTGTTCCAGTTCTGGAGGAATATTGTTTTTCATAAGTGACCATAACAATTTGTATGACTCTTTCTGGGTGGTAGTAGAAAAATCTTGTTGCAAGGATTGTAACGACAGGTCTATGATATCCTTTTTGTACTGACCACCAACATTGAGTAAAATAGATGCATTTGCAGCGTCTCGAATTAATATACTAATTCTTTCATCACCAAACATTCCAAGAAAAGGCTCTACTAATGCAATTCGCCGCTGCATCTCCGCAATATTCTTAGGAAATGAATCACGAATTCCCGTCAAAACATCTGCAAAAAATTGTTCAATATTACTCTCCCCTACTAAGTACTTATCCCACAATACGCCTGTTTGTTCCCATAACACGTTCTCATCTGTTTGGGATAAATCTACTCCTAATCGTTTTCGCAATAATTCTTCCTGTTCCGGAGAAGCAGTTGTCGAAAGATTTCGTAAAAATCCAACCATTCCTTCTGCCCATTCTATCATTTGCTGTTCATTGTTTTCCCCAGCCTGTTCTTTCTGTTGCGTTTCTTGTGTACGCATGCTTGTTGATACTCGGTCAAGAAGAGGTATATCGACCCTAGTTGGATCACCTTCCTCTAATGCTTTTGTCATTGCTTGTTTATCCCCTGGTTTGTCGAATGTGAGAGGTTGAGGGTTATATACTTTTTTAAACGCAAGATCACCATGAGCTGCAGCCATAAAACGCGCAATCCCTGGTGTGATAAATGGCCGAAACACTTCCTTTTGTTCTGGAGTTTGCTTTTCTGGGACTGCGCCTGCCATATAGGCACGTAGTCTATGGGGTCAATGTGAGAATATCATAGAATTTCTGTAATACAGCATACAGAGAGTCAACAATGTCGTACATAATATCAATGAGTATCATATTATTATTCATCAGAAAAACGTTCCTCAAATGATGCAGCGCTTCTTACTAACGAAGGGGGTGGACCAAAGGATGTGACCTCTGGTTTTATCTCTAACCAATTCGTACTCCTTCTTGTTCTTTTCCTTCCATCTTCAACAACTTCTCCGCGTAATGCGCGTAACTCTTTCTGGAGGTTTTCTTCTCGTACCCCGTCGTACAGCTTCTTTACTCGATGATCTTGTGAAATCAAGTAATACAGTTGGTCACCAAACGTTGGCAGCACAGACATCGCTTTTACCCAGTAGGCATATGAATCTGGAGTTAATTTCCCCGAAGGTAGTACAGCAACATAGCGCTGTATAAGAAGAGCAATTTCATCTTCATCTAGTTTCTTCTTATCTACTCCGAGAAGAATACGCTCAACATCTTTAAAAGAAGCAACTCGTAACCTTCTGAATACCTCAACAGTACTATGCCGTATATCTTGAAGTGCAGCAGTGGTAAGGTTAGCAAAATCAACCGATGTATCTAAAAACTTCGAATTTCGAATAATATCATCTATTGCTTCAGACTGATCTTCAGCAAGTTTTAGTTTATCGATAGAAAGTAACAGATACTGTGGCCCTTGCTTTAATTTGGCCGCAAGTCCGTCAATAGTAAATACCTCTTGTTGCTTTTCCTGCAGTTGAGATGACACTGATAGAATTTCACTTCGAACTTCATAATATTGTGCTCTTTTTTCACTAAGAAGCGCTAATCTCTCCTCAGGTGTACGTTCCGCTGTTGATTCCTCTTCTTCTGTGGAGAACGGATACCATTCTCCCAGACCAGCTGGGTTGACTAAATCAGCAGCAGAAATGTGTGTTGGAACAGCATGTTCGTCTCCATCTGGAGAAACAACTCTATCTTCTGCAAGTACTGACGCTTCATCTGTTGACTGTACTGTTTGAGACTCCTCTTGAGGCATCTCTTCATCAGTTGGAGGAAGTTGAGAAATTGTTTGTAAAACAGAAACATGTGTTTCTCCAAGTGATGCTTTTAGTATTGCCTCATTTGCAGAAGTAAGTCTTTGTGTAAAAACAGCAAGTTCTGCTTTGACACATGCGGTAAATGCTTCCTGGATATCGTCTTGTCCATAAAATCGGGTTAACCAGCCTTTGAGGGATTCCAATACAAGTAAGACTGCCTTTTCCATTCTCTCTGCACGAGGTGATTGTCCCTTTTGCGGATCAACTTTATAGACATCGGCAAATGTTTCTATTAACTTTTTCGCCATATGGGCCATTCCTTCTTCTGGTTTTATCCCACAATACAGACGATAAAAGTCACCTCCAAATCCATCTGCAATATCGTCTTTTTGAAACTGTAATGTCCCATCTTTCATCGGAACTCCCCATCCGTTAAATGCAAAACGAAGTACTTTTTCTGCTTTTGTACCAGCATGCTCTAGCAACGCAACTGTTGTTTCAGTCACATTTCTTGCCCAAACTTCTACAGGCGTCTGTATTTGTTCTCTTACTCTTACCCATTCTGCTTGTAATCTTCCTAATGCTTGATGTGGCTCAGACGGAATAGTCTGTATATCTTCAGAAGTCAAAGGAGTTGTTACAGAAAGATGTTTTCGCCCTTTTAATAATCGTACATAGAGTTGGAGGGAGCTTGGGTGAGTATATCCTTCATGCGTTTCCACAGCACGATCACCTTTCACTTGTGTAGCTACCTCTTGACCTGCAGGCATAAATGTCAAAGATATTTAATATTACAGGCTTGTAACAGAAGCAAGGAAATAGTAAGAATCAGGTAAGATCCATCTTGAGAGAAACAGAGGAATGTGAGAATTTACACTTTTGCTTTTAGAATAAAAAAGAAGGCAGATTTTAAGTTATCAAGTAGATTTATCTACTCCTCCCGTAGCTACCCAAAAGTTTAACTACTTGCTGAACTGTTCCGGGACGTAAAGGAGCTCTTTCACCTACATCTGGAACTTTTGGTGCTTTATCAAGATCAGGTAACTGACTTGGTTGCCCCAAATAAGGTAAACCTTCTGTCCCCTTTTGAAGTAAAGCAGCAGACATACGAACGGTATCATCAGGATTGTGTTGTGCAAACATATCAACACGTTTTATAACCTGTGTTGGCTGATCAGCCCGAGCTACATGACTTGAAGTAGTACCTAGAGGCGCTCCATTTTCTATAATTGTATCTCTTACAAGCTGGTCTAACCCTGGTAGAGCTCCTTCAGCTCTTAGGGCATCAGCAGCTTGTTCAGCTACATCCGATGTTTTAAGGGGTCGAGGAACAGATAAGTCAGGTCGAGTTGCACGCGGATCACTCTCAACTGCTCCAATAGAAGTTGTTGCATTATCATCCACGCCTACAGGAGAAGAGGTTGTCTCTGGAGCATAAAAGCTATCCAGAGTAAACATGTCTTTGAGTGCATCTAAAAAACCCATATACTTATGCTAACAAAAAAAGAAAAAGAATTGCAAGAAGAAATTGCTAATTGATTATTGTCCAAGTACCGTTTGGATTGCCTTCTCAAGCTGAGTATCATGTGCTGGGTCTTTTGGATCTAAGTCCACTTTGACATCAGGAACAAGTCCTGTACCATCTACACCTCTTCCAACCCATGTGCCTTTTGGTGTTAACCATTTTGCAATAGTTACATGCAGTCCTGCTCCTCCACCTAAATCAAGTGCCTGCTGTACTGTTCCTTTTCCAAAGGATTGCTCACCGACAATTTTTGCTCTTCCATTATCCCGTAAAGCACCTGAGACAATTTCTGATGCAGATGCTGACCCTTTATTCACTATCACAACCATAGGAATATTGTTCACCAAAGATCCTTGTCTGTTCACAGAAAGTGTGGTTCTATCTCCTGCTGCTTCTTCCATCACAACTGGAGTACCAGTAGCTAAGAATTCACCAGCAACAAACTGCGCATCAGTTAAATAACCACCAGGATTATTTCGAAGATCTAAGATGATTCCTTTTACTGTTCCATCTTTTACTTGAGAAGCATAAGAATTAACCAAATTCTGGAAATCTTCATTTGTTTTGTCCCCAAATTGAGAGAGTCTAATATAGAGGACTGAGGTGTTTGCAAGAGCACTATCACCAAGCCTCGCGCTATCAACATCTTTTGCCTTCTTCACCCATCCTGTAACACTTTTAACCGTAATCGTTCCACGGGTAATTTTAATTTCTTTAACATCCTTTTCGTCTTTATGAATAACAAGAAGCGTTACATCTGTTCCTTTAGGTCCACGAATCTTATCTACAGCTTGTTGAATAGTCCACCCATCTGTTGCTTTCCCATCTACTCCGACAATTGTATCTCCTGCTCGAATACCTGCTTTTTCTGCAGGACTTCCATCAAGTGGAGCAACAACAATAATATGACTATCTTTCATCGAAAGTTCTGCTCCTATACCTTCAAACTGACCTGCCATCTGTTGCTGGAACGATGTTTGTTGGGCAGGAGGTAAGAACATAGTGTATGGATCACCCACTGCATTCACCATGCCAGAAATTGCACCATAGAGCATTTTTTGAGGATCAATTGCTTTTTTATCATAGTAGTTTCCTGCTAATTTATCCCATACTGTCCAAAAAAGATTAAAATCAACAGAAGAAGGGGTACCTATTGGAGGATCACGGTTGATAATACTGACATTCGGTTTGTAGTGACTCCATTGCCAAGAAATTTCATATCCCCTAATAAAATAACCACCCACAAATGCTACTAAAGCAATAAGAATAATTTGTACTTTTTTAGGAGTCATATTCATGGAAATTAGATGATAGAAAAAGGAAAATAGGAGGTGAAAATAGAAAATAAGATAATAGATTCTACCCTCTACCTTTTATCATCACCATCTATTATCTATAATTGGCGGGCTATCGTCAAGAAGCTAAACTCTCGCAGTAAATGGCATAAGAGCCAAGTGTCGTGCATGTTTGATAGAGGTTGTGACACGTCTCTGATGTTTTGCACAAAGGCCTGTTCTTGCTCGAGACAAAATTTTTCCTCGCTCGGTTACAAATTTTTCTAATGATTTTGTATCCAAAAACCATGGTTCCCGTTTTTCATCACAGAAAAAACAATTCTTTGGTGATACAATTTTTTTTACTCTTCTTGTTGTTACTTTTTTCTTCATAGTTTTCTATTATTTCAAAATATCAGAAAGGAATATCATCTGCAATTTCTTCAGAAGACATTGCCCCTTCTTCATAGTGTTCTCCTTGTTCTGCTTTTGGTGCTGCTGCTTGGGTTGCTGGAGCTTTCGCAGCTGATGGTACTTCTTCAGCTCCTGCTTCACTTCTCTTATTGTCTAACAACATCATGTCATCAATGATGATTTCTGTTGTGTTTTGTTCAGTCCCATCCTGCTTTGTAAACTTTCGATATGCAATTCTTCCTTCAACAAAGACTTTTCGTCCTTTAGAAAGAAGTTGACTGCAAAGCTCTCCCAATTTATTCCATGCGATAATTTTGTGAAATTCAGTCTCTTCTTTTTTCTCTCCAGTATCAGTTGTCCATGATCTGTTTGTTGCAAGACCAAATGTACATACGGCTGTACCTGTTGGAGTATATCGCAACTCTGGATCCCGTGTTAAATTCCCAATCAATTGAACTCTATTCAAACTTCGTGCCATAACTTCTTTTTGACTTTTATTTCACCTTTAGCAACAAATGTCGCAAAACACTATCATTATCTAGTAATCTTCGTTCAAAATCAGCTGATATTCCTTGTGCTTCTACGTGTAAATCAAAATAATGTCCTGTCAAATCTTGACCAATTCTGTATGCTAGGGCTTTACTTCCTAAGTCTTCTTCCTTAGTAACTTTTGCATCCGTTAGCCATGATTTAATGGTATCTAACAACTTCCCTCTCTCAGGTTCTGAAAGACTTGGCTTCACAATAACAACTAATTCGTACTTTCGCATGTAGTGTATTTTACCATGGGTAAAAGCCTTAAGACAAGGGGTATCTTATTGACCACTTTTTTTCATTCTTTCATTTCTCTTACATACTTCCTTGCCTGCTTTTACACTATCAGATCAGAATGCCTCTTTAAATACCAGTTATGGCAAAAGAACTAACCAGGCAAAGTCCTGTTTACTTTGTTCCTGTCACCTTAAAAAATGGAAAAGTTGAATATACAGAAGTGTACACACCACTTCCCCCAGATACTACCCACCCTTTATCTCGCTATCTGCGTGAGAACAAAGATATCTTTGGGTACTTGCATCGATATGTAAATAGTTCTGGAAGAGACTGTGATCCTATCGAGAAGAAAGCTCATCTTGGCATTAGTACAATGATGGGACTCGGGACGGGAGAACATAATCCATTCCAATCCCTTACAGATGAAGTATTTATTATGCTTCATTTCCTTTCGGACTCACAGAAAGCGGCTAATAAGGCCGCTTTTTTACAACATACATTTGGAGTACGACATCTTGAAGCTGGATTTGTCGAATATCCACTGCAAGAATCTCAACGGTTTGGATATCAACTGTTTACCAAAGCGACTGAAGTTTACCAGAAACTGCAACAAGCAAAAACTCCCCAAGAAGGACCCACATGGTTTGATATGCATGTTTTGTCTGCTTTCCAAAGCCTCACAACAAATAACCTTCAGCCGACCCCCCACAGAATTCACCAACTCCTTCCACCCAATTCATCAACTCTCTTAGCAGTTGCTTCATCCTTGAAAAAACTTGAAGCATTAGATGAAATCACGAGAAAACATCAAAAAAGGCGTACACCAGTCAAAACTGTAGCAGAAGTGATCAATGATGGGTCAGAGGTTTTGATAGTAAGATATCGAAAAGAAAAGAAACGACGAAGACAGGCTGCAAAACCAGTATCTGCCAAAGTCGTTACATAGAATCATACCAAACCATTACAAACTTATTGTCTATTTTTTACGCAAAAATAGACAATAAGATAGGCTATGACAATACCTGATAGAGATGTTGCATATGGAGTAGCACTTGCAATAAGATACCCTGCAATTCGCGATAAAATTCAATCACGTGATGCTCAAGTGCTTATTGACTATATTCAAAGCGAAGTAGTAGCAACAGAAAAGCCCTCTCCAATTATAGAAAGAAGCCCGCTTGATGAAGAGCTTAGACGACAAATTCTAGCAAGACGACTTACGACTGCTGCATTAGCTGCAGAAGCATTTGGGGCAAGAGAAGATGCCAAACGAGCTTCCATCCCCAGAAATCCCACTCCTCAACGTTATTAAAATTATTTCTAATCTTGCAAAAGTATTACAAAGCAGTGCATTTCTTTTTACATAAAATCTTTAGTGTTAGCCACGTGACTTTATCTTCAACGGAATTACCTTATAAAAATCACCACCAACACCCAGAAGATGTGCCATTTCGTACGTGGCTTCAGAGGGATCCTCATTTTTTCCGAATAGCACGAGAGGATATCCATAGTGTGCGGCGAGTTATAAAGGTCCTTGGACATCCGACAATCTTTGCCAATGTTGACCCCAATTTTCCACTTAATCATGACTACCGTCTCGCTCTTACCATTCGGTATATTTCTGAAAGGTATAAGTCTTCTGATGAAATCTTTGATCTTTTTGGCGTTAACCGCAAGACACTTTATACATATAACATGACAGCCAATGAGCCTAAAGCAACTCAATATTACGCAAAGTTATATGAAGCGCTCTCGGAGATGACACGACGGAGAAAACAATCGACCCAGCGGCGAGAAGAAAAACTTAGAGAAGAAGCACCCGAAATAGCACTCGCAGAAGTTGTCCCTATAGAAGCTGTGCCAATTGAAGTTACCTAGAAGTTAAGCTCCAATCTTAAACTCCACCACATCACCATCTTGCATAATGTACTCTTTCCCTTCAAGCCCTGCTTTTCCTTTTTCTCGTGCGCCTTTCCAGCCATTATTATTAACAAAATCATTATATGAAACAACTTCTGCTTTAATGAATTTTTTAATAAAGTCTGTATGAATCTCCCCTGCAGCCATTTGTGCGCTTGTCCCTTTTCGTATAGTCCATGCCCTTACTTCTTTCTCCCCTGCTGTTAAGAATGAAATTAACCCAAGTGTTTCATATGCTTTTTGAATGAGTCGTTCAAGACCAGACGTCTCCAACCCTAAATCTTTCAAGTATTCTTGTTGCTCTCCCTCTGTAAGTCCTGCTAAATCAGATTCAATTTGTGCACAAATAACAACACAATTTTCCTTTGCCACACCTAAGATTTGAGAATATTCTGTTACTATACGCTCTATCGAACTTGGATTGTAATCCGATTCTGAAACATTTAAAACAACTAGTTGTCTTTTATTAGAAAGTAAAAATAAGTCCCTTAATTCTTCTTGTTCCTCATCTGATAGATTTTGTAAATAGACAGGTGTTCCTGCATTTATTCCTGCAACTGCTTTTTCAACTACAGTTTTTTTCTTTGGATCAATTTTTCTATTCTCCAGTGCTTTTTGAAGGGTTGCAAGATCTGAAAGCATAAGTTCTGTATTGATCGTTTCAAAATCTGATTTTGGATCTACAGCTCCCTCTTTAATGATATTGCTGTCTTCAAATACTCTAATAACATGAGCAATAATACTTACTTCTCGAATATGGGATAAAAATTTATTGCCAAGTCCTGCTCCTTCTGAAGCACCTTTTACCAGTCCTGCAATGTCAACAAATTCAACTGTTGCTGGTTTTAATGGTGGCAATTCGGACATTTTCTCCTCATTCTTAGTAATTTCTGCCAACTGGTTAAGCCTCTTATCAGGTACAGCAACTATTCCAACATTTGGTTCAATTGTTGCAAAAGGATAATTTGCAGCAAGTGCTTGCTGCTTTTTCAGAAGTGCATTAAATAGTGTTGACTTTCCTACGTTTGGAAGACCGACAATTCCGACAGAAACATTCATGAAGCTAATTTTACCATAAGGTTAGTACAAAATACCATGTTTAGAAGGCGATAACACGAGGAGGCTAATTTCACGAATGCTAGCTTTTTTGTTAATTTCCTATTTCAGAACCTCTGACGTCCATTTTGCTTTTTAAATAATCTATTCTTGGACCAAGAGGATTTGGACCACGATCAAGAGTTGCTCTTTGTTGTTTTGGATCTTCAGGCCAAGTTCTCCATCCTTTCCTTGATTCAAGAAATTCATCTGTTTCAAACAGTACATTATATGTGTATCCTAAGGCAAGAATTTCTGCAATTGCACTATGCATAAGGGATACCTTTGACTCTCTTTCTCTAAAATCTTCTGCTCCCCATTGATCCATAAACTTGCCAGGATAATACTCCCATTGCGTTTTCCGTACTTCTGCCTGACCAGAATTTACAACTTCATCAAATGGGACTGTCTCCCCAACATATTCTCGTATTGCAAGTTGAAAAGGCGTCAAATCGCCCTCTGGCAAAGATGATGAATTACTTGAAAAGTAACGGATAGCTTTAAGGTTATTTGGATTTAGTAAAACTTGTTTTACTAAATCCGGATTTGTACGCATATACAAGAGCAAATGTGTTCCTGCCCTGGTTGAGAGGAGTGCGTGCTCATCTGCGACCTTTCCATTGTCCTGTTGTATTACTCCATTGTCTAAAGATTGAAGAAAGGTTGTTAAAATAGATCGATTGAATCGTTGTTGCATCCTCTGCTGTCTTTCATAATAATGCCTTGCTTCTTGCAAGACCGTTAACGCCTCTTCTTTTTTTCCCGAAGGTAGAGAATCAATTCGAGCAAACATTTCCTCTCTAAGTGAAAATGTTTTTCCCAATCCTTCAGCCATTGGATGTACACCTTTATGAGCAAATGAATCAGCTCTGCTTCTTGAGTCTACAAGACCATCCAATCTATCTCCGGTGAGAACAGTTGCAGGATAAAAATCGCTGTCACCATGTAAAAGCAAACCGTCCTGCATTTTCCCATAATGATAAATTAGTCTATAGGAAAGCGTCCTATCTTCGTCCCCAGGAAATCCCTCCTCTATGCCCTCCATGATTTCTTCTAACGTTTCGTACGCACCAAGGCGGAAAGCAATCTGTGGCGAACCGTGTGCAAACCCATCATTATATCGAGCGCTTTGGTCAGCATTATGTCTTGGAGAATCTGCAACAAGTCCTTCAGGCTGGCCTGCTGGAAGGTATGATAATCTTGAGAATATGTAATGGAGATCCGGATGGGTTCTAAAAATTCTTTGCATGCGACTAACAGAAGTTGTATCTTCTAATACTGTGTCTGCATCCCACATAGAAATTACAGTCTCGGGATGAGAAGCAAATCGAGCATACGCTACATCCGTTCCAAATGTTCGGCGAGACGCCATTGTGCTAAGGCTGTTATACCCTAGCCTATAATCGTATTGATTATCGGCATAAAAATCTGTGTGCGTGCCGTCAATGAGTGCAATGCTAATGTTATTAGCCTTCTCAATAGCTAACTTTGCAACTTGTTGCAATAGTGGATCTGCAACGCTGGTAATAAGCTGATCCATTTCTTGTCTCACTGTCTGATTGCCTGGTTGTGCTAATAAAATCCTTGCTAGCCGCTGCACATTGACAATCTTTTTCAGATAGTCTACAGATTCATCTGCTTCTCTCACAACTGCTTCTGATCCTCCTTTCAGACTTTCCCCCCCAATGTTTGCAATAAGTTCTACTTCAAATGCTTCGTCAGCTGCTTGTTTTTGAGAAAGCATAGTCAATAGTAGTCTTTGTAAATTTCCGTTATACCATTCTCCCTTGAATGGAACAGAATATACAAGAGATGTATGCTCAAGTGGCGCATTTGCAATAAGCTCTGGGAAAGAATTCGTTTTAACTTCATGAGGTGTAGTATTTTCAGCTCCTGCAGCTAGATCTCCCAAAGTGCGAGGGTATCCTCCAACGAGCTTCGGGGGTGGTAAATGAGACAGCGCAGACTTATTGTCTGTTTGCTGTGACATCGATTCACTACCTTGTGGAATTGCTTGACCATTATTTTCTACCATGAATAACTATATCATATTGACTTCAGGAAAATTAGTCAATTTTTGCTATGCAAACCCTTGCTATTTCTATAAATCTCAGGAAGTGAGTATTCTGGTGGTTTTGAATGTATTATCCTTCCCCACTGATCTCTTTCTGTAATTATTCTTGCTTTTCTCAGATGTGGTAAGTGTAGCTTGAAGCTAAATGGAACAAATTATTGGTTTGTGTTCTGTGAGTTTCGACTGAAAGGTTTGACAGACTGAGCATTATAGCGAAGTTAAAGATGTTTATCTCGCATATATACTGGCTGGGGATAATCATAAATCGTGTTATCTCTCCCAAAAAGCTGTTTTATTGAACTATGATATAAATCATGAAAGAGAGTTGCCCATACATCCCTCGCGTCAACTTGAACAGTTAACCAATCTTCCGTATCTTGGCTTGGAGAAAGCAGTCCAGTCATAAGTGGCCATTTTAGTATGTTACTAAGAATTATTATCCCACCTGCTGTTCCATGATCTGTTCCTCCGCTTGCATTCACCTTATTTGTTCGACCAAATTCTGAATAAAGAACAATCGTCAATGGATATTTTGTTTTATTCTCATTGTAAAAATTTGTAACAGTAGCTATAAAATCCGGGAATTCCTCTTTGAGTACCCTCTTCTCATCGCTATGTGTGTCATACCCCCCATCTGCATAAAGATAATATACTTTACCAATTTGTCCATCCATCAATCGAGAAATGTAGGCAAATTGTTGTTTGTTATTAAAATCACCGGAAGTTGTAGCTGAATGAGTTGTTAAAACATCATTTGATATTGTATCAAGGAAGAATGCTTGTGAATATAACTTAGCTACTAATGTAGAACTAGCTGAGTCTGAAAATCTTGCTTTAAGCGTTTTATATCTATCAAATCCATCTGGATCGCCAGTTGTAGGTCTCGTGTATAGTCGTAAGTCTGAAGATCCTATTTGTAGGCTTGGATTTCCTCTATACATAATGGGAGGATCATTTGTTAATGAAACAAGATCAATATCTGCAATGTCATTGCCAAAATGCCTTGAGATGATACCTAAATCTTTTCCAAGCCCAGTTTCCATTTGTTCTGTTGCAATATCATGTGCTCTATCATGTCCAGGTACTCCAACAGAATTAATGAAAAAGGCTTCATGGGTTGCTATCGTTGGTAACAAAGATGAAGCTAAATTATTTAAGACATACCCATTAATAAGTGGAGTACTCGTGTTTTCTGTCAACGCAAGATCTTGACGAAATTCTTTATATTTTGGATCAGCAATGTTTGCAACTATCTGTTGGTAATCTACACCCCCATCTAATTTAACAAGAATTAATTTGGGAAAATTCTTATCTGTTTTTTGTAGACTTATTTGTGATTGGTTATTAGAATTTATCGACGCATAACCGCTTTGAAAAAGAAACTCAGGCTGGGAAAGCATCAAAGAAGCAAGTCCAAATATTTTACTTGATTGATAATCAGGATCATTTATAGAAAAATCTATGGTTTGCTCATTTGCATCAGTTGTAAGAAAATGTTTCAGTTGAATACGAACAGACTCAGGAAGTCTTCTCCCTAGTAAAAAATACTTTTCAAATTGATCAACCAGTAAATCTGGCGTAGGAGATTTTGAGTGAGTAATATCTTGTAACAATCTTTTTTTACGCTTTTCTATCAGATTCTTATCGTCTCGAAACGTAAACTGTGTAAGAGAACCTAACCAACGGTTTAGGATAGTTCCGCTAAGAAAATTTTCGTTATGAACAAAACCATTTCTACCAAATACAGTTTTGGGATAATACGGAATAAAATTGAGCATATCTAGCTCATACGGTTGCGGTGTAATCAACCCAGCATCATTTCCATAAAGAGCAGTATAGGTAGAAGCAATAACTTCGAGAGGGGTTTTCACTCTTGTCTCTTGCATGTATTTTTTCTGATACATGATATGAGAAGATAGTAGCCATTTTACCGAAGGAAGTATTTCAAATTTGTTTTGCAAAATGATCTTACTGACCTCTTCAATATCCAACGTAGATGGATTATCAGACACATAATACCTCAACAATTTATTAGCCAAGAACTGAGCAATTTGAGCACTTCGCTTATTAAAAAGATAAGGAATTATAGTGCTGGGATCATTAAATTCTTCGCCAAGAAACATTTTTTTTTCTTGATAATGATCGTTTTGTACCAAGTAAAGTTGCTTATCTTTAGTGACATTATACCCAGAAAGAATATACGCAAGGGCGTTCACATCTTCCTCAGAATAATTTCTTACGTTTGTTTGAATTGGTGAATATTCTCCCATGCTAAAAAGTTGCATAAGTTCTCTAGCAAAGTTTTCGTTTGGATTGTCCCCTTTTGAATCAGGTAAATTGAGAAATTTTGTTAATGCATAGTTTGTGTTAACTTTTCCAAGCATATCTTTATAATTTCCAAATGTATCTGCGTAGATAATATTATGGAGAGTATCAATATCATTTAAAGAGATTTGTTCGTCTGGATCGGATGGATCAACTGAAAAGATGTTTCCCCAAAGGTAAAAAAGTTTTCTGCGTGTACGATAGGGATCATTAATCAATTTATATGTATAGAGTACATTATGATATGCGTTATCATCTTGATAAGTATTTTGTGTTTGCGAAAGCTCGTTAAGGCCCTTTGTATATGTTTCTATTACGGCGCTAGACGGTTCAGCAAAAAGTGTATTTACTGCATTAGAGGCTGAACCAGCATTTGTTAATTTATTAACATCTTCTATTGAAGGATTAAGAAGAGCACGTCTTGCAAGATATTCTGCTTTTTCACGAGTCCAGCTAGAGTCAATTCTAAAAATCAGAAATTTAAATCCGACAATAGCAATGAGTAAAAGAGCAATACTTATGCAGGGAAAAAGTAAAAATTTTAACGGTTTATGTTTTGGTGAACTACTGTTTAGAATACTTACTTCTTCTCCATTATATGGTTTTGTTGCCTCCAAACTATTGCTTTGCCCCATTCTTACAGTATGTCAATCTACCTCACTAGCGTCAATGCTTAACTGGCAAATTCAGTATTATTTACTATAAAGAATATTGAGCAGATGGCCAAAGAGATAGAGTTAGAGTAGTGATTAGCAAGTATTCATAGGGAGAATCAAAGAATTCTGAATAGAAAAATACAGTTGAACTAACTATCCTCCCCTACTTATCTCCGTATAATTATTCTTTCTTTGTTTGGTGGAGGCAAAATGAAGCGAAATCTGAATTCTAAAAGTGGAATTTTGGATTGGATATCCCTACAGAGACATTCATGAAGCTAATTCTACCATTACGTTGTCACGAAATGCTGGTTTAGAAGTAACAAAGGGTTCTCTGTTAAAACCCAAGATGTTCTTTCACAAGAATGACATGCGCTCTAGTTGGATTTATTTCTCTATTCAGAATAAGAAGTTTGCTTACAAAACTTCCACTTGCTATATTGTATGCTTTATTCGCTCTTTCAGATTCCAATGGAAGTACGTAGTCATAAATTCTTTTCATCCCTTCTTGTGTGTTCTCAACAATCTTTTGTGCTCCAATTACCCAAATAACATGATTTGCTCCATATGCATACGCCGGCAATTGACTTCCAGTTTGAGAAGCAACAAGCAAGTTTCCTTCTTCCGTAACCGCATGGACACTCCCAATTGCATAATCGGGTGCTGTACCGAGTTTTTGCATCTCGCTTGCTTGTGTATTTCTATCCATTGCCATAAGCTTAGGCCTCACCGCGTTATATTTACCTGATTCATTAATTTCTTTTGAGAGGGATATTGCATCTAGTGTTACAGAAGTCATTGTAAAAACTTCTGCTCCTTCAGGAATCATTTGGAGTACTTTTTGTTTTGCATTTTGTGCAGAATCCACAACAACTGCTGTATAACCGTTTTTAGTAAGAGCCTCTGCGGTTCTCTGAATTACTTCGTCTGTTGGAATGGTTTTCCAGTTATTCATCTTATGTAGAGTACAAGCATTCATTTATTTTGTAAAGTAGTTACAATAAGTATAGTAATTGCTAAAACAACATATCACACGTTGCAAATGGAAGAATGGAAAGTAAAATAATTAAGTGACACTCCATGGGCTAAAGCCCATGGTATCTTTTCTCATACAAGCTCTGCTTGACCTCGTTCCTGCTTGTTTTGAAATTGAATATACTTTTTGGCAGTGTAAATAGCTATTGACAGGAACAAATTTTTCATAAAAACTATAGATATGAGATGGCTATTGTTATTTTTGGGTGTAATGGTTCTTCTTGTTGGTAGTTACTTCTTTGGAAGAGAACAAATGTTACTGCAACAACAAACTACCACAGTAACGCCAAAAACAACTCCACAACCTACTACCCCTCAAGTAAATGCTCCCGCAATTGTCGTCACGTATACCCCAACAGCAACAAGCGCAAATACAAATTCAAATACTCTGCCTTCTGCTGGCGGTGGTCCTCAAAATGATATTATTGAAATTCAACAAATTACTGCAAGTCAACAAGTAGCTCAGGTTGGTGATGATATTAACTATACAGTGACTATCAAAAACCAGGCTCCATACAAGAAATTTATTCAAGCTATTTGCTTTAATAGCTCTGAGAGCAATTTTGGGTGTGCTTCAGGAAAGAATTTGGCACCAGGCGAAATCTTTAATATCAATAATACAGGGAGATTTCATGCAGCTGGGACAAAATCTGTATGGATAACCTGGACTCAAGATGGCTTTTCATATTATCGTCCTGTAAACGGAGGAACAGCACAAGTGACAATCCAATAATATTTTCGCCTTGTTGAAGCTTTTCTCTTCACCTTCCCCCATATTTCCTAAGATTTCATTCTATACTACGATCACTTCAAGTACTATTTTCTACGCCAAAAGCAGCTGCTTGAAAGCTGCTTATTGGCCTGTGGTTTTGTTTATTGTTAGTTTCAACAGCCGCTAACGAGCATCAAATCACAAGATATCCTTCCTATTGTTTAGGAGTTGCTTTTACGCCATTTATATAGACATCATTCCCCTCTATTTTTATAGAAGGTGGTTCATCTGACAAAGTGACTCCTGCAGGAACAGCGTATTGCTTCCCATTGATAAAAAGAGTATTTCCACCGTCATTACTCATGACAGATTGTATACTCTTCATATCTGGTGGTCCGTCTCTTCCTTCGATTCGAACAGATCCAGTCTCTGGTCCTTTGCCACCTACCTTATGAACCATGCCAAATGCACGACCATCTTTCCCCCTTCCAAAAGCAAACACTGGCAAGTTATTCTCATCAATTCCTAAGATGACTTTATACCCATTCGGATCAGTGAACTGCAAGAACTTATAATTATGCATATCCATTGTTTCCGGTGTACCCAATGGTGGAAGTTGATCCCCTTCTCCTTTGCCACTCACCATTCCAACCCTCATCTTGATTTGTGGAGTATATTTTACAAACTGGTCATAGGTTATCGTTTGTAAATCCTTTGCATTCTTTGCTTCACTTAACAAGTCATTTGGATCCACAGGTAATCTTTGCTTGAGATCTTGTAGCTTATCAGGAGAAAGATGTGATAGCGCGTGATAGCTCTGTTGAGCTATTTGTTCTGCATATGCAGTTTTTGTATTGTTAGGCAGAAGGAAAATACCTCCAGCAATAACAATAGCCATCACACCGAAAGCAATTCCTGATGTTATTATTTTATGTTGTATCATTATGTTTTCACCTCCTTTCCATAAGAAATCACAAAAATTTGATTTCTTATTCCACAAAGATGCACTCATTAGTTCTTGTTCCAACTGTGATGCAAATTTCTTCACAGTTAGTGTTGGAATTTGCATATGTTCCAAATGTTTCTCTAGTGTGTGTTTCATAAATCTTCCTCGTCTACTGGTAAAGCGCTCTTTATAAAAAAAGGTTGCATCTTTGTAGCTCTTGCTTCACCTCCTTTCTCTTCTTTCCATTTCTTTTGCAATTTTTCAATTCCTCTGGAAAGTAACGACTTTACAGTACTTTCCTTTTTCCCCAAAATATCACTTATTTCTTGCAGTTTCTTTTTTTCAAAATACCGAAGTGCTAGTACTTCTTGATACTTCAGGGACAGTTCTAAAAGGTTTCTTTGTACAGAGAGAAAATCCTCATGTCGTTCTAGCTCCTCTTGGGCAGCTATTGCCTCTTGTTCAATATCTGTCCCATCCGGTACTTCAAAATCATGCTTTGCAAACAAAAAATCAAGCGAAATCAATTTATAGTTCTTTTTTCTAAAATAACTATTGATGTTATTGGTCGCAATCTTATATAACCATGAAGAAAAGGAAACACCTCGCCACTCAAATTTTTTGACATCATTCATTGCTTCAAAAAAGGTATCAGATGTTACTTCTTGTGCAGCCCCCACGTCTCCTAAACGTCGCAACGCATAATTGAATATATGCGTGAAGTAATGCTTATAGAGAACGCCAAATGCAGCCTTATCTCTTTTTGCTTTTTCAATTAGTTTTTTCTCCACTTTCATATCCATCTTCTGATAAGGCATATATTATACAGCGCAAAGAACTAAAAAAGGTTGCAATACGATTTTGCTTCACTTTCCATCAAAGGAAGAATCAATTAGGGGAATTATTTTAGTTACACTGTTTTATATATACAGTAAGGCCTCTTTGTTTTAGGATTGTATTAAATCGTAGTTCTTTTGCCTGAGAACAAAATTTATCTGTTGTCATCCCAGTATCTGTGTATTCTGCAGCAAAAACAGGTTTACTGCTTTGAATAAATGGCAGCATATCACTACACCATCCTTGTTGGAAGCAATCCTCAGTAACTGCAAAGTCAAAATATGGCAATAAATCCCTTACTTGTTCACTATCATTTTTTAGTCCAATAAGCAGTCTACGCTTATGTGCTTCTTGGGTAAGCCATTTATTAAATGTCAGTTGATCATTGTATGTCAGTGGAAACCCTGTATTTTCTTGGTACCCATGGATATTATCAGGCTCAACTGCATCAAATCCTTTTTGTTGACATGTATCTAATCGTTTTTGAAGAACAGGACCAAGAATATCTATTCTTCGTATATCAAGCCATTTCTCTCCAGGCCAGTTTGTGTAATCATTCCCTATAACAGAGTTTGGAAACTGATTTGCATCACTTCTCCAGTTTTCCCAGGAGCCCATACTGATATAACAGATTACCTTACTCCCTTTTGCATGGAGAGTATTTACAACACCTGCATCATTTTTTTCATAATCGATATCAAAGACTTTTGCATTCACTGATGTATCAACAACTCCATCAAGCTGCCACTGCCATGAAGCACCAATAAGAGTATTCCAATTGGATTGACTTGATGACAATGTCGGTATAGAAAGAAGTGTACTATTTTTTTTACGTTGACTACTCTGAAAAATTTGTAGAACGTCTTTATCATACTGAATTTGTCCATTTTGATGAGTAACGCCAAGTCCAAAACAATCATCATAGCCCCAGAGAGTCCAACCAATATGATTTTGTTCAAAAATAGCCTTGACATCTCTTAACCACTCTAGCTTAGATTGTCGAGGAGTTTGTTTGCAGTATACGCCAAATTCACCTACCCAAATTGGCACATTATATTTCTTTGACCAATCAACGGCCTGCTGAATAACGTTCGCAAGTGTTTCTTTATTCCACTTTTGGTCACAATATCCTTGTACCTCATCTGTAGCACTGGCAGTGGTAACATGAGCAAGTACTTGATGACAATTTATTTGGCTTTCTGGATATTCTAATTTTGCAATTGAGGGATAGCTATCTCCTGCCCAATCAGCCCCTTGATGAGTAAATGCCATGGGATCATAGAAATGAAACGAATATATAACATTTTTATCGCCAGAAGGCATTACCTTTCCTAACCCTTCAATTCCTCCCCAATCTGCCCCTGTTGCAATGATTGTATTATTTGGTGCTTGCTGCCTTACTATTTGAATAAGGTGATTTTGTAAATCGAGCCACTGCTGTTGCCTGCCATCAAACACTGGCTCATTGAGAAGTTCAAGATATACATTATTTGCATCAAATTGTGTAAGATGTTTGGCAAAATTCCCCCAAAAAACCTGCAAATCTTGTGCGTTTTTCCCATTCTCAAATGTTTTTTGTTCATCATGAAGATCAACCACAACTGCCATATGATGAGAAAGAATTCGTTTAATTGCTTTATCGATAAAAGGCAGCATATGAGCATTGATTTTTGTTGGTGAAGCAGTATCGAAAATATATTGTGGAGCAATAGAGAGTCGAACATGGGTAAAGCCATTGCTTTCAATAAAGTTTAAATCATCCTCTGTTATATAGTTTGCAAAATACGCATCACTTTCATCGCTTGGAAAACGAAACCAACGAGATATATCAACACCCCGTTGCAGATTGTCTACCCCCTTTGCAAGGTTATTGTTTGTCATTGGGAAAATGCTGTGAAGATCAAACTGAGAAATCCCTCCTTTGAAAAAGGATAACCATATCCCTCCCATTCCCACTACGAAAAAAACTACCACCAGCCAGAGAACAATTTTTCGTTTTCTTCTTCCTATTGGAGTTGCTTCCTTCAATGCGGCTTTTCCTTCTACCATCATATCCATATGCTAGCCTTGATACACTTCTTTTTCAACCTGATAATCAATCTTGACTGTATCGATAAGGTTAAGCTTCTTACAAAGAATTATGAGTCCTGCAGTAGTAAAGTTTGCAATAAGAGAGCTGATTGATAATAATGTTTGAACAATAACGCCCAGTCCCAAAGATATAACTAATGGAATAGTTTTCCCATAATTATGAGCTAATTTTAAAATGGAATTATCGAAAGACTTTTTTATTAAACTTTGCATAGGTTCTGTATCGTTCGCCTGAGTAATACTCAACTTTGATAGTGTAATGCTTCTTATTACCGAAATGTCTTGATGGGTAAGTTTAGACATCCTTACTTGATAATGAGTAAAACTTTCATTGAGGTCTTGAATTTTCAGATCATCTAAGTAAATATAGATAATCGGTTTCAAAATTTGCCTCATGATACCATTTGTAACGAGTACATTATCCGAAGCTAGCGATTTCGTATAGAGAGAATAAAAGTTTATAGCCAGAATAACTGAAATAATAATTGACGTGATGGAAAAAGCTGAAGAGACCCTATTGAACAATGCACTTTTACTATTGACGAGAGTTACTCTACTTTGGAAATTGATAAGAAATATGAATAATCCTGCACAAATTGCCACTTCTCCAATCAAATTTTTATAATCTACCCCAGTTACCATAACATAATCCACTAATGACAATACCAAAATAAGTAATTGTACTTGTTTATTTGGGATAACTATTGATAATAATGCACAAAAAGAAAGGTATACACTGAATATCATGATTGGAAAAGTTATTGTAGACACAATAGTTATTGCAGAGTTCGTAAGTAGATGCGTTTCATTAATAGTTTGAGAAAAGTTAAACCAAAATATATTGCCTAGAACAATAGTCACAAGGGCAACAAGTACCTGGGGAATGAGAAAATAAACTTTCTTATTGTTAACCATTTTATATAATTGTATCAAAATAATTCATGCATCACAGGTAAAGTAGTAAAAGCAATTTCTCTAGAAGAACACCCAGATGAATCACTTTGACTCTCTCCCTTTCTCTCTGATGGTACAATGTATCTATGAACATTCCATACATTCCCTACTTTCAAACAAGTAGATACCGAGTACAAGCAATGATAGACTTGGCAGAAATACAGCCAGGTGAAAAAGCTGCAGATTTAGGAAGTGGTGACGGACGAATTCTTATTGCGCTGGCCAAAGGAGGAGCTATTGCAACGGGATATGAGCTTGACGACAAGCTTTTCCAATTGGCAAAAGAAAATATTGCAGCAGCTGCTGTTCAGGCAACCCTGCTGAAGAAAGACTTTTGGTTTGAGGATCTATCAAAGTATTCCATCATTTGTTGCTACCCAATGCCAACAATTATGGGAAGACTAGAGAAAAAATTACAGACAGAGTTGAAGCCTGGAAGTCGAGTTTTACTGAATTACTTCCCTTTCAAACATTGGAAACTCGAAAAAACAAAAGATAACATTTTTCTCTATCAGAGATAACAAATCATCCCATAGATACACACCACATTAATAAAACCACCGAGCAATATCTGAAGGACGAGGAGATTTTGCTCCTTTTATTGGAGTCAAATCTGCAAAGATAGTATCATCTGACGTGGATACCATAAGAGGTTTCCATAGAGAAACTCCATACTTTTTTTCACAAAAATATTTCAGTGTTTGTACATCAAAAAATCGCACATGTGTTGGATCTGCAACTGAAACAACACTTCTCCACTTCGGCACCATCACATGAAGCACTCCAAAAGGACGAAGGATCTTATGCACATTGTTGAGAAGACTTATTAAGTTATAAATATGCTCAAGAATATGAATAGCAAATATATGGTCAAAACTATTTTCAGGGAATGGAAGTCCCTTTTCAAGATTTGTAACAATAGCAACTCCTTCTGCAGGATACTTGTCAACCCCAATTGCTTCAGGTACTTGTTTTGTCGTACCACACCCAATATCCAGAATCGACAACTTTTCACCAGGAAGCGTTAATAAGCCCCAAACACTGTATAGACCATGTTGCCTCCGTAATATCTCCTCAACGATCTGTCTTTCCTCTTCGGATTGAACAATCCCTCTGACGTGAGCCACACATCCTTTCACAATAATAGATAGTCTGAGATGGTGTGTTCTATCATCATGCAAGAGGCTATCTTCTAATGCCTTTGCAAGCTCTATATCCTTTAATGACATATATGTTGGAGAGACTTTCCCCTTTGATATATCGCAAGGATTTTGTTTCATATATGTCAGACAATTAACGATATATACCACATGTTAAAAATTGCTTTCTTGCAAAGTAAATTCCATGAAAGAAAAGATGAGAGGAAGACCTACAGCCCAAGACTTTTACTGCATGTACCCCAGGGGGCCCAGCCCCGTGCTGCTTGAAGCATTTTCCCTCTACTGATTTGTTCTTCTTTTGAAGCATTCGATGGCCTTCCTACTCCCCCTACACTTTCCCATGCTCCTTGACTAAATTGCAGTCCACCAAAATATCCATTTCCCGTATCATCTCCCCAATGCCCTCCGGATTCACACTGTGCAAGTCTTTCCCAAACTCCATCATCTGAAGGGACCGCAGTTACGACAACAACACTCGTCGGATGAGTTACCTGAGGTGTTGGTGCATTTGTTGGAGTTGGGATAGTGGTTGGTGTTGGTATTTTTAGCGCCAAAACTGCTTTGTGATGCGAACTGGAAATAAGGATTGCATTTTGTAAAAGAAGGAAAAGGATAACAGAAAGAAACACTGAGAATACGAACAACCTCCCAATGGATGCATGTATTCTCTCCATGCAAAGCATTATACCAAACGAGTGCAAGTTTCCTATTTCTCTACCATATGGGCTCTGATATCAGCAGCAACCTCTTCATGTGTTTTGTGAACATCAGGATGAAGATGTTTCAGATGTGCCTCCGCAATGGCAGTTAATTCCGACGCAGCTTCTTCTGCATGTTGTGCATGAGATGTCATGACTTGATTATTGCAGTTTGTTAATGGACAGGTAAACGTATACATACTCTCACCTCCTCAGTAAAAGTATAACAGAAATAAGATGAATAATGAGTCACTTCACAGTTTATTGAGATGATCTTCTTTTGATGCTTCTTCTAATGGTGTGACAGGCCTTTTATCTATCACATCCAACACTCTTGGTATTAAGTGAGAGTAATCTGCCATCAATTTAAATTCTGTAAAATCGTCAATCAAGCTTTGGAGACGAACTTGACGACGCTTATTTCTTAATTGTTCTTCACCTTTCCCTTTAGATCCTTCCTCTTCTCCAAAAGGGTTTTCAATTTTTCTCATAAGGTTATTGTCATTATAACAAAAAGTATTCTGCGTACTTCTTATCCATATCCAGTATGCATTGTTTGTATTCAAATCAAGCTGTAGCATACCTTTCATGACAGAAAAGGAACCTAAAAAGCAAAGAAAAAACATTCACTATCAACTCGAAGTCGTCACAGCAGAATGGTGCCCCCATTGTCATACAGCAAAGGGCGAGCTCAGACAATTTCTCCATGATTACGAAAAACCACTTCGAAGAAGAGCTCAACGAAGCAATCGCGATTTGAGGAATAGGAATCTTGAAGATCCAAACGTATGGATTGTCCAAAGTCTTAATCCTGACTCAACAATTCAGAGAACTCCTGAACAACAAGCAGCAATTGATGACTATGTATATAACGAGCTAGGTTGGACCGGGTACTATCCAACACTTTTTGTCAGTAAAGATGAGGAACCTTCAGGAATTGTGAACGGCAAAAGAGTTGTAGGCGAAACACAAACGGTAACGCAAACAAGAATTGTGGGTTGGGGTAAAGGGACACGAGAAGAATTACGCGTTGCACTTGGATTGCCTCAACATACCCTCCGTTCAATGAGAAGAGGAATAAAAGAAGGAACACAGAAGATGTTTCACAAATTTATGAATGCTGCTTCACAAGAAAGACCACCTTTTATCACTTTCTAACATTTTTCACCTCTTTTTTACATTTGTTTACCCCATTCATAAAATTGCTCAGTATAGTCATCTTCGATGCTCGAGCAAACAAGAGATAAAACAAATTATTACAACACTATTACTTCTGGTGTCATTCGCGCAGTCATGGGACCAAGACGCCATATATTCGATCTTCTCTTACAAGCAGGCTCTGATGGACTCCCAAAACCACGTCTTTCACAAGCACTCAACCAATACTACCCAGACAAACCCGGACTTTCACTTTCCTATCTTCTCCATGGTACGTCTCTTCCCTACCCAGGATTTGTCACTACGTCCAACTCTATGGTACGACAACCCACATTATATGCCACACAAGTTGCTGAGCAATTTTTACAACCTGCAATTCCTATTGCAGATAAATTTTTTCAGGAAAACCCCGGCTCTTTATTGACTCCACTTCAGAAATCAAGCAATTCTTTGTTAACAAAAATTACACTCCTTCATGTGATACATCAGGGTATACCTATTTATACTAGTGGGGACAAAATACTTATCAATAATGTGCAACGCCTCTATCAAAATGCATATATTACTAATCCAAATGAACCTCAACTCACTGAAAATGGGTATCTTGTCCTGACAAATTTTTTACAGCCTATTTTAAAAACACTCTCTGAAGCAGGTGTTGCCAATGTAACTGAAGAGTCATATAAAGGGATGCAAACAGTCATGAAGGGACGAAGAACAAGAGCGGAGGTTATGATTCCTTAATGTATATTTTCGAATTCGCCCTTATCTTTTTGCGGGAGCTACTTTCCCCGCTTCTTCTTCAGCATAAACGCTTAATGCTATTGCAATACGAATTGCTCCTCCGATAAGCCCATAAATCCCTATGACCCACACAAACGCAATACCACCTGCTAGCGGATAGCGGAGAATAAAGAATCCTGCAATAACGCCTAAAATACCAGTGATAATCTCTAGCACTCGGGTTCCAACATCGCGGTCAGCAAATGCTACAATAATTTCCAAAATTCCTTGCACCATAAACGTAAATCCAATAACAGCAATAAAGAGAGCCAAAGGAAGTCCCGGTATTCGCAACACATAGACACCTACTCCAAGTTCTATGATTCCTAATAAAAGACTTAAAAACCATCCCCTCCTTTTATTGATACTGACAATACCAGAGATCGTATTGATAATGCCTGCAACCAACACATAAAGAGCGAAGAAATACGCCAAAATAAGAAGGGTGAGCCCTGGCCATGCAATAGCAAGAAGTCCTAAAAGAAGTAACGCAATTCCCCGTATTAATATCATCCACCATAGCACTCGTCCTCCTTTCATGCAATTATTGTTCCTTTCTTATTTACAAATGATGTTTATGTAGCGAATAACTATGATGTGGGAATAAGAATAGTGGAATAAACAGATAAGAAGTACCAGATAGCCTTCTGATTGTTATACAGCTGACTCTTCTGCAGCATGTGGACGTAGTACTTGAAACGATAAATAAAAACAAATCAATGTTAACAATGTACCGACAACAAAAATTGATGGAATAAAAAGAGATGCAACAAACCCACCAATAATAGGACCAAAAATTTGCCCGATGCTCATATACGAAGCATTTAATCCCAGGATCGCTCCTTGTGATTTCTCATCTGTTTCTTGGGAAAGAATCGTCTGAATTAATGGTTGCATGATTGAATTTGCAACTCCCAATATAATATTTGCTAAAACGAATAAGACAAGTGACTTCGTCAAAAACATCACGAAGAATGCAAAAGCAACAATAAAAATACTTGTTGAAAATGCTTTTTTTACTCCCAACCATTTTGTTACTGGTTGCACCACCACCACTTGTGTCACGAGTCCAATAACGCCAAACAGAACAAAGAGAATGGATATTTGTACATCAGAAAGGAAAAGTATTTTTTTTGCAAACGGCTGAAAACCATAAATAATAGAACAAGCAAATGCGAGAAAATAAATAAAGGTAATAAGGAGTGTTGCCCCTACTCTCTTGTCAAATAATGCATGCCACAATTTTCCAAAGTCAAATAATTTTCCATGGTGCACTTGTCCAATATGTTTATTTGTCTCAGGTAAGAACAGTACCGTGATAACTGCTGCAATAGCAGTAATCATCCCTGCAATAATGAAAGGCAATGATGGAGAGATACCAACAGTGAGTGCAGAAATTGCAGGACCAAAAACAAAACCAAACCCAAATGATGCACCAATAATACCAAACCCTTTTGCCCGCTCTTCTAGTGTTGTTGTATCAGAGATCACTGCAGATGCAACGGAAATATTCCCTGCTGTTAATCCATCAAGTGCTCGAGCTAAAAAAAGCCACATGGCATTTGGAGCAAATGCCTGCATGAAAAATGAGATCACAGTTCCAATAATGGAGACAATAAGAAGTGGTCTTCTTCCATATTTGTCCGACATCCTTCCAATAATAGGTGTTGCAAGAAATGAACAAATAGAAAACACAGAAAATAATAATCCATTTTGGAAATCTGTTAAACCAAAATGCTTAGAATAGGAATATAAAATAGGAATGACAATGCCATATCCCAACGCATTAACAATTGCAATAAGACCAATAATCAGTAAATTACGATTCGAAAACATATGGTATTTCAGTATACCAAACTTTCCCCTTTTTCTTCTATATGCAAAACCATTGACTTTCTATGAACAAAAAAACTATTATTAAAACCTATGACAGAAAATGACGTACAAAATACTCAAGACCTGTGCCCAAAATGTGGCAATCCTCTTTCCCCCGTTGCAACAACTGCAACAGGGAGAAAATTACAAAAATGCTCAGCTGGATCATGGGACCCCAAAACAAAAAAAACAGTTGGTTGTGATTATGTCAAATGGCTAGAGGTAGAGCCACAGCAGCTTGATGAGGTATGTCCAAAATGTGGATCTCCACTGATCCTTACCGTTACCCGTTTTGGAAAGAAAATGAAAAAGTGCTCAACTGGGGGCTGGGATAGCAAAGCAAAAAAAGCAACAGGATGTGACTATGTTGAATGGATTAATGGGACAACTGAACAGCTTGATGAAGATTGTCCAGAATGTGGTGCAAAATTGGTACTTTACACAACAGCAGCTGGAAAAAAGATGAAAAAATGCAGCACCGCAGGGTGGGATAGAAAAACGAAAAAAGCAACTGGTTGTACCTATGTTCAATGGCTAAAACCGAGCGAATATCCCCAAACCCATGATAGTGGTGGCGAAGAATTCCTCCCTCCAGAACCTGAAAACTAAAGCAAGAAACTGAATACAACCTCAGACAAAAGGTATACATATATCCCATTGTGAAAGAGAATTTTTATGTGCTATGCTTACACTGATATGGGTTTTGTGAAAAATTACGATAGTCTGAATTCTAATGATACTCGAAAAGTTGCATTAGATCTTATTGAAGCAGCATTTTCCTCCATTACTCCACACGAGGTCTTTAAAACCAGCTTCTCTTTTGAAAACAATATGTTAAAAATTCAAGATCAAACATATGACCTCAATAATTTTGATAGAGTTTTCCTCGTGGGATATGGGAAAGGTTCTGCAAGAATGTGCAGTATTATAGAAGAAAAATTAGGAGACAAATTGACACAAGGATTTGATATCGATGTTGTTGAAAGCCCTCCATTTAAAAAAGTGGCATACACCAAAGGCACCCATCCACTTCCTTCTCAAGAAAATTTTGACTATACAGCAACAGTCATTCAGCATTTGAGTAATCTCTCTGAAAAAGATTTTGTATTGGTTGTTACTTGTGGCGGTGGCTCAGCACTCTTTGAAAAACCAATTTCATTTACCCTTGAACAAATGCAAAAAATGAACAAGGCACTTCTTGACTGTGGCGCAACAATCACTGAAATGAATACTATTCGAAAACACGTCTCAGAAGTAAAGGGTGGTGGATTGGCCAAACTGCTCTATCCTGCAACGATTACCAATCTTATTTTCTCCGATGTGCCTGGAAACGACTTATCTGTTATTGCCTCTGCACCCTTGGTAAAAGATCAAACAACTATTGAAGAAGCAGTAGGAGTTCTGCAAAAATACAACCTTTCCTTCCCCACTACAGAGGATTTGGTTGAGAGACCAAAAGAAGATAAGTATTTTGAGAAAGTTCATAATATTTTGATGCTCAGCAATCTTACTGCAATTGATGCCATGAAGAAAAAGGCCGAAGAATTTGGCTTCTCTGCCCGCATGTGGACTGATAGATTGCAAGGAGATGCACGAGAAATGGGAGAAACATTAATCCATGAGACAAAACCAGGAGAAATCTTACTTGCAGGTGGAGAAACAACGATAAAAATTACTGGAAGAGGCTTAGGGGGACGCAATCAGGCTCTCGCCCTCTATTCTCTTCCCTTTATTGATGACTCAACTCTGCTTGTCTCATTTAGTACAGATGGACAAGATTTTTATTGGTTTGCAGGAGCACTTGTGGATAAGGACACCAAGAAGAAGATTGATGAAATGCGTATTGATATAAAAGAATATTTAGAGGATGATAACAGTTACGGATTACTCGAAAGACTTGGAGATGGTATACGAACAGGAAGACAAGATTCAAATGTGTCAGATCTGTATATTGTGATAAAAAGATAGTATGGTAGATATTTTGCATGATGATAAGCTCCGAGAGCTTGAGTTAAAAGCTAATGAGGCAAGACAACTGGTAATCCAGACACTCCTTGAAGCAGGTTCTGGACATTCCGCAGGGCCATTGGACATGGCAGATATTTTCACTGCCTTTTACTTCCATATTTTGCGCCATGACCCCAAAAATCCTACCTGGGAAGACAGAGATAGACTGATCCTCTCCAATGGACATATCTGCCCTATTCGATATGTCTCAATGGCACAGGCTGGATATTTTCCTATTGAAGAATTAAAAACACTTCGAAAAATTAACTCACGGCTTCAAGGACACCCCCACCGCACCGCTCTTGCTGGTCTTGAAACTACCTCTGGCCCCTTAGGTGAAGGACTTTCCCAAGGCATTGGCATAGCACTTGCGGCAAAATTAGATAAGAAAAACTACTATACTTATGTCCTTACCGGAGACGGTGAATTAGATGAGGGAAATATTTGGGAAGCAGTGATGTTTGCTGGGAAACGTAAACTCAATAATCTCACTGTTGTTGTAGATAGAAATAATATTCAAATTGATGGTTTTACTGAAGATGTCATGCCTCTTGAGTCTCTCAGGAGAAAATTTGAAGCATTTAACTGGGAGGTTTTGGAGGTTGACGGACACAATATCCGCGCCTTTGTTGATGCAGTTTCGGAAGCACAAGCTATTTATGAAAAACCAACTGTTATCATCGCACATACAATTGCTGGAAAAGGTGTTGATTTTATGGAGAAAGATTTCAGGTGGCACGGTATGCCTCCAGATATTCAAGATGTGACAGGAGCGCCACCAAAAGGACAACAAGGGAAAGCTGCACTTGATGAATTAAGAACGCTCAAAGGAAGGATACAAAGCGAACACCAAGCATAAAAAGACTATGTTAAATCCTCATTTGAAATTAAACGAAAAACTCTTTGATAAAGATGCAGAAGTTGCACCAACACGTGCTGGTTTTGGAGTAGGACTGTTGGAGCTGGGAGAGAAAAATCCTCAGGTTGTTGCATTATCAGCAGATCTTGCAGAATCAACTCATGCACATAAATTTGCAGAGAAATTTCCAGAAAGATTTTTCGAAACGGGTATTGGTGAACAAAATATGGCTGCTATCGGGGCAGGACTTGGTGTTTCAGGAAAAATTGCGTTTATCTCGTCCTATGCAACCTTCTCCCCTGGGAAGAATTGGGAAACAATTCGTACAACATGTATCTATAACCATGCAAATGTCAAAATTGCAGGACATCATGCAGGAGTTATGACAGGGCCTGATGGTGCAACACATCAAGCAACTGAAGATATTGCAATAACACGATGTTGGCCGAATATTGAGATCATGGTGCCTTGTGATAGTATCGAGGCAAAAAAAACAACAATCGCATCAGCACAAACAGACGGACCAGTATATCTTCGCTACACAAGAGATAAAACCCCAATTATGACAACTGAGGAAACACCCTTTGAGGTTGGAAAAATGTATGACTTTTGGGTAAGTGATAATCCACAGGTAACCATTTTTGCCATGGGATATATGCTTTACTACGCATTGGTCGCAGCAAAAGAGCTCGAAGAAGAAGGCATAAACGTTTTGGTTGTCAACACTCCTACTATTAAACCACTCGATCGTGAAGGACTTCTCAAGTTTACGGAGCACTCACAAGCAGTGGTGACTGTTGAAGATCACCAAGTGATGGGTGGATTAGGAGGAGCAATTGCAGAAGAGTTGGCAAAAACTACTCCTCTTCCACAAGAATTTGTTGGCCTGCAAAATACATTTGCTGAGTCAGGAAGTCCAAAAGAACTGTTACAAAAATATGGCATGGACACTCCTGCAATTAAAGAAGCTGTCAAAAGAGTTATTGCTAGAAAAAAATAAGAGCTATTTCTTCCCTTCCCACTCTTGATAAAATTCATTCAAAAATTGCTTCATAAATTTCTCACGATTTCGCGCAATCCTTTTTGCTGTTTTCGTATTCAGTAAGTTTTTGAGTAGCAATAACTTTTCGTAGAAATGATTTATTGTGGTTCCCTCTGCGCTACGATATGCACGTGTTGAGGTGAACTGTCTTGGATGAATAGATGGATTATATAACCCTCTTCCCTTTTTACCACCATAAGCAAATGCACGAGCAATGCCGATTGCTCCTAATGCATCAAGCCTATCTGCATCTTGTACAATTTCCCCTTCTTTGCTTAATGATTTTTTACCATCTAACTGTTTGCTGTAGGACATATTGAGGATGATAGGTAAAACATCATTCGCAACTTCCTCCGGAAATTCCAATTGTTTCATAATTCTTTGAAGCAACTCTTCTTCTGATATTTCTTCATCCCGCACTTTCCAATCAGCAACATCATGTAACAAAGCGGCAAGTTCTATAATAAACACATTTCCTGACTCTTCTCTTCGTGCAATATTTTTTGCCATATCAACGACTCGCCTCATATGAAACCAATCATGACCTGTTGCTTCATGCTGCAGCTTCTTTTTAACAAAGTCAGTTGTACGCTTGAGAAGTGCTTGCTTATTCATAGAGAAAAGTATAGCAAAAGAAGGAGACGATACACACATATCTTTTTGTTCTCTTGCTAAGCAAACAAAAGTATGCCTATACTAAAAGAGTAATAGCACTATGAACTCTGCCCTTCTTGATGCATTAAAACAAAAAATTAAAGGCGACATTGCAACAGATGATGCAACTCTTACCACATATAGTCATGATGCAAGTCTTTTTGAAGTAAAACCTCAGGTTGTTGTTTTTCCAAAAGATGCTGAAGATGTCCAAAATTTGGTGAAATTTGTCAACGACCATAAAAAAGAAGATGAATCTCTTTCTCTCACCGGTCGTGCCGCAGGAACAGACATGGGAGGTGGCTCAATCAATGAAAGTATTACTGTTGCTTTTGGCAAATATTTCAATCATCCAGCAGTTATTAAAGGAGATGTCGCAACAGCAGAACCTGGTCAATTTTATCGAGATTTTGAAGTTCAAACACTGAAAGAAAACCTCATTTTCCCCTCCTACCCTGCTTCTCGTGGCCTGTGTGCAATAGGAGGCATTGTGAATAACAATTCAGGTGGCGAAAAATCACTTCAGTATGGAAAAACGGAAAGATATGTGAAGCGCATAAAAGTTGTCTTAGCAGATGGGAATGTCTATGAATTAAAACCTCTTACTGAAAGTGAACTCAAAAAGAAAATGGAGAAAAATGATTTCGAAGGGAAAATGTACAAAGAAATGTATAAGCTCATCACAGAAAACTGGGATCTTCTGCAAAAAGCAAAACCTCCTGTCTCGAAAAATTCTGCTGGTTATTTTTTATGGAATGTATGGGATCCTGAGAAAAAGATTTTTGATCTCACTAAATTGTGGGTTGGTGCGCAAGGGACGCTCGGCCTTATGTTGGAAGCCGATTTACAACTTGTCCCTGTTAAAAAGCACCATGAAATGGAAGTTATTTATCTGCAAGACATGAGTCATTTGGGACAAATTATTGATGCAGTTCTTCCTCTTAGTCCAGAAAGCTTTGAAAGTTATGATGACAACACGCTTATGCTTGCACTCAGATACTTCCCAGAATTTATCCATCAACTTGGATTTTGGGGACTTATCCAAGCAGGACTTGCATTTATGCCAGCGTTTTTAGATATGCTTATTGGAAGACTTCCCAAGCTTATTTTACAGATTGATTTTGCAAGTGATGACCCAGAAGAGCTGAAACAAAAAATTGCATCACTCAGAGAAAAATTAAAGCCATTGCACCCTCAAACTACAATTGCAATTGATGACCAGGAGAAGAAATATTGGTTAGTTAGACGCGAAAGCTTTAATTTGCTTCGTAATAAAATTAGAAATAAACATACTGCTCCATTTATTGATGATTTCGTCATTCAACCACGTCACATAGCAGAAGTGATTCCACAAGTTACTGGGATTCTTAAAAAACACCCCGAATTTATTTTCACTGTCGCAGGACATGTAGGAGATGGCAATTTCCACATTATTCCTCTTGTTGATATTCAAAATCCAAAAGTGAGAAAAGCAATCCCAGAGATTTCAGACCAAGTTTACGCAATTGTTTCAAAATATAATGGATCTATTACTGGCGAACATAACGATGGGCTTATCCGCTCACCATACTTAGAAACAATGTATGGCAAAAAAGTAGTTGAGCTCTTTGAAAAAACAAAGAACATCTTTGACCCACACAAGATCTTTAATCCACGAAAGAAAGTTGGAGCAAATCTCCAATATGCCCTCGACCATATTAGAACGAATTGGTAAGGTCATCCAAAGGAAACGACATTCCATCATTGTGAAACAGTTATTATTTCTGCTATAGTCTTGGCATGGATTTCCACTCGTATCAAAAAGCCTCTACACAAAAAATACAAGAAACTATTTCTATGCTTTTAAAAAAGCTACCGCAAACGAATAACCTACACCTCAAAAAATCTTATAGTGTACTTCGTGACAGTTTCAACGGTGGGAAATATATTCGAGGAAACCTTATTCTCTTAGGCTATATGATTACTACAGCAAAGGAGAATAACGAAGTGCTTCCTATTGCTGCTGCGTATGAGATATTGCATACATCTTTATTAACTCTTGATGATGTTATTGATCAAAGCCCCCTTCGAAGAAGCAAACCAAGTGTGTGGAAACAGATCGGAATCAACCAAGCACTTTGTCTGAGTGACATGGGATTTTTTGTAACTATAAAAATCATGAATGAAAGCAATTTTTCTTCAGAAAAGAAAACACAAGCCACTACCCTTCTCTCAGACATTGTCATGAATACTATCTCTGGAGAGATGCTTGATGTGACACTTTCCACAAATTCTTTAACAAACGGTACATACTCAAGAAAAGAAAAAGATGTGTTAGCAATTCACACACTGAAAACTGCATACTATAGTATCTCTGGTCCTTTAATGCTCGGCGCACTTCTTGGAGGGGCTAATAAGAAGATGGTCGAACAACTTAAACGTTTCGGAGAGTACCTCGGGATAGCTTTTCAGATTCATGACGACATTCTTGGTGTGTTTGGTAGTGAAAAAGAACTGGGAAAGTCAGTAACATCAGATATTTCTGAAAATAAAAATACTCTGCTTATTACCCATGCATTAAAATATGGGACAAACGAACAAAAAATTGTACTCCAGAAATTATATGGAAAAAAGCATCTTACAGCAAAAGAGTTTGCAACAATAAAAAATATCTTTATTGAGACTGGATCACTTACTTATTCTCAAGAAAAGGCAAAAGACTACGCAGAAAAAGCGAAAAATATGGTTCCACTTTTAACAAAAAATAAAACATATCAAAAAATTTTCAGTGAATTTACAGATTTTGTTATTGAAAGAGAGAAATAACGTTTACCCTTCCCCTTTACACACCCCTTCATCTTTGTTTAACTATAGTTATAGTTAAAGTATGTTGATGAAATTTTTTCGTGTTGCTCTTATTCCTTTTCTCCTACTTGTTGGTATTTGCATACTTGTCTTTTTTGTTGCACAACCGAGTCATATTACGCTTTTTCATCCAAAAGGACTTATTGCACAAAAAGAAACACAACTGATTATTACCTTTCTTTTGTTAATGCTTTGTATTGGACTCCCCTCTATCGCGCTCACATTTTTTACTGCATGGAAATTTCGTTCCACAAATCCAAAAGCAACGTATAACCCAGACACAAAGCAGAATCTCCTTTTGGAAATATTCTGGTGGCTTATTCCTAGTGTTATTGTTCTCATATTAGCAACCATTACCTGGCAAGACACTCACGCACTCGATCCTTTGAAACCTATCCAAAGTAGTGTCAAACCACTAACCATTCAAGTGGTTGCACTGCAATGGAAGTGGCTTTTTATTTATCCTGAACAACAGGTTGCCACAGTAAACTATATTGCCTTTCCTGTTAATACACCAATTACGTTTCAACTTACCGCAGATGCTCCGATGAATTCCTTCTGGATTCCAAGTCTTGGTGGGCAAATGTATGCAATGAATGGGATGGTAAATCAACTTCATTTAAAGGCTGATACTATTGGCGAATACCAAGGATCTGATGCAGAAATAAGCGGAAAAGGATTTACTGGCATGCGATTTATCGCAAAGTCAACAACACAAAATGATTTTTCTACATGGGTACAGATGGTAAAAAAATCAAAAAACATCTTAACAAAAAAAGGGTATGTCACACTTTCTCAACCAAGTGAGAATACTCCACCTACCTACTACTCCTCCGTTGAGAAAGACCTGTATAATCTAATAGTGATGAAAGACATGAAACCAAATGTATCAAATCACAATGAACACTAAATTTATGAGCCAACAACTACTACAATTTCTTTTCGGCCGACTTACCTGGGATGCACTTCCTCATGAATGGTTTACCATTGGAGGATCCATCTTTATTGGTGTAATGGGAGTCGCTATGGTACTTTTCTTAACTCGTTACAGACTCTGGAAGTGGTTGTGGAGTGAATGGCTTACTTCCTGTGATCCTAAAAAGATTGGCATTATGTACATAGTTGTTGCAGGCCTTATGCTTTTTCGAGGTGGTCTTGATGCCATTATGATATGGCTACAGCAAGCTATGGCGGCAGGTACTTCACATGGATACCTCAATGCTGATCATTTCCAACAAATTTTTACTGCACACGGGAATATTATGGTGTTTTTTGTTACCATGGGATTTCTTTTTGGTCTTATCAATATTATTGTTCCTCTCCAAATTGGAGCAAGAGACTTAGCATTCCCATTCCTGAATACCTTAGGGTTCTGGCTCTATGTGGCAGGAGCACTGCTTATTAATCTCTTTTTTGGACTTGGTGGAGAATTTGCTGCAACAGGATGGCTTGCTGTTGCCCCCCTTTCAGAATTGCAGTATAGCCCTGGAGTTGGCGTTGATTATTGGATTTGGAGTCTGCAAATATCAGGACTTGGGACACTAATTGGAGGAATTAACTTTATTGTCACCATTCTTAAGCTTCGAGCTCCAGGAATGGGCCTTATGAGAATGCCACTTTTTACCTGGACATCGTTGTGCAGTATGTTGATGGTAGTCACTGTTTTCCCTATTCTTGCAATAACGATTGCACTGTTGAATGTTGACCGATTTTTAGGTATGCACTTTTTCACGATAGCAAATGGAGGCAATCCAATGATGTATACCAATCTTATTTGGATGTGGGGTCATCCTGAAGTATATATTCTCATGCTCCCTGCATTTGGTGTCTATTCAGAAGTTGTTTCAACATTCAGTCAGAAAAAATTGGCAGGATATACGTCACTTATTTTTGCGGCAATTGGTATCACACTGCTTTCTATGCTCGTATGGTTACACCATTTCTTCACCATGGGTGCAGGAGCAGATGTCAATTCATTTTTTGGTATTATGACCATGTTTATTGCAATCCCAACAGGCGTACAAATTTTTCGGTGGATTGCTACCATGTGGAAAGGGAAAATTCGCTTTTATACACCAATGCTCTGGTTTTTGGGATTTGTCGGAACATTCACCTTTGGAGGTATGGCAGGAGTATTGCTTGCCTCTCCTCCTGCTGATTACCAGCTCCACAATTCTCTGTTCTTGGTCGCTCATTTTCATACCATGGTGATTGGCGGCGCACTATTTGGTATTTTCGCAGGCATTACGTATTGGTTTCCTAAAATTACTGGATTTACACTCAATGAAAAAATAGGAAAATATGCATTTTGGCTCTGGATCATCGGTTTTTTCACTTCCTTTACCCCACTGTATATCCTCGGCTTTATGGGTGCAACGAGACGAATGGATCACTATCCTGCTCTGCCTGGCTGGCAACCACTCTTTATCACAGCTCTTATTGGAGGGCTTATTATTTCCGCAGCTGCATGCGTGCAAGTTATTCAAATCATTGTGAGTATTATGCAAAGGAAACAAAACAAAGATACCACTGGTGATCCATGGAATGGGAGAACTCTTGAATGGGCAACATCCTCCCCTCCACCTTTTTATAACTTTGCGGCTATTCCACATGTCACCGACAGGGATGCATGGTGGGAATTGAAACAACATGCAAGAGGGAAAGAACACTATGAAGATATTATCTTACCCAAAAATACTGCTCTTGGTATATATCTTTCAGGATTTGTATTCCTCATTGGATTTGCCATGGTATGGCATATGTATTGGCTTGCAGCGCTTGGGTTAATTGGGTCAATCGTGGTTGTTATTATGAGAACATTTGATGAAGAAACAGAATATGTTCTGGCAGCAGAAGAAGTAAAACATTTTGAAGAAAAGAAAAATAGTTTTCTTGACCCACGAAGATAAAGAAAACTACGAATGAAATAGTATGAATCACGAAACAGAACACCACATCCTTGCAGAGGAACGAACCTTTTTAGGGTTTTGGATTTATTTAATGACTGACCTTCTCATGTTTGCTGCTCTTTTTGCAGCGTATGTTGTTTTGCATGGAAATACCTTTGGAGGTCCAACAAGTACAGAACTTTTTAACCTTCCTTTTGCTCTTATTGAAACGCTCATTCTTTTAACAAGTAGTTTTACCTGTGGTATAGGAATTCTTTTTGCACACGCTAAGAAAGTGAAACAAACAGTGCTGTTCTTTGGGATTACGTTTGCACTTGGTATTTCCTTTTTGGCTATGGAACTATCCGAATTTTCTCATCTTTTTATTGAGGGAAATACGTTTCAAAGAAGTGCTTTCCTTTCATCATTTTTTACACTTGTTGGTACTCACGGACTCCATATTTTCTTTGGACTTTTTTGGATGTTGCTTCTTTTTATCTATATCTTTCGCAAAGGTTTTACAGAACATGCAGTACGCAAACTCACTCTCTTAAGTTTTTTCTGGCATTTCTTAGATATTGTCTGGATATTTATTTTTACGATAGTCTATTTACTAGGAGTAATATAACAACATAATACTATGCATACACAAAAAGTAACTGTTACAACATACATCATAGGATTTCTCCTCTCCATTATCCTTACCTTTATTGCCTATCTTCTTGCAATGAATCATATCAATTCGCTACATCCTTTGTTTTCTCGTGGCATCGTAATAGGAGTATTTCTGATACTTGCTTTCATACAACTGACTGTTCAGCTTGTGTACTTTCTCCACCTTGGTCAAGAAGCAAAACCTCGCTGGAATTTGATTTTTTTCTTTTCTACTTTTAGTATCGTTTTGCTTGTTGTTGTAGCATCATTGTGGATCATGTATCACTTAAATTACAATATGATGCCAACAGATATGAACCACATGATTCTTATTCAAGAAGGGCTACATAAATAAACTTGCATGGCTAACATTGTAAAAAACTACTACCTCCTTACCAAACCAGGGATTATTTATGGCAATGCACTCCCTGCTATTGCTGGATTCTTGTTTGCATCAGGACTTCGTATCAATCCTCTGTTATTTTTTTCAGCAATTGCTGGACTCTCCTTTGTTATTGCATCAGCGTGTGTATTTAACAACTATATTGATCGGAATCTTGATGAAAAAATGGAGCGAACAAAAAAGCGAGCACTTGTGACAAAAGAGATATCCCCTGTTGCAGCACTCACCTATGGAACCGTCCTTGGTATTATTGGTTTTGGAACGCTACTATTTTGGACAAATGTTCTCACCATGTCCATAGCATTTGTAGGTTTTTTCTTTTATGTTGTCCTGTATGGGATAGCAAAAAGAAGATCAATCTATGGAACACTTGTTGGGAGTATTCCAGGAGCAGTGCCACCAGTTGTTGGCTATACTGCAGTAACTAATCGATTTGACCTTACTGCTCTTCTCTTATTTCTTATTCTTGTTGCCTGGCAAATGCCACATTTTTATGCAATTGCCACCTACCGGTTCAAAGACTATGCAGCCGCTGGGCTGCCAGTACTCCCTGTCAAAAAAGGAATAGGTACTGCAAAAATTCATATTCTTTTTTGGGTATGTGTTTTTACTGTTGTAGCAACATTATTTACTGTCACAAAACAAACAGGATTTATCTATCTTGTTATCATGACACTGTTGGGATTGCGATGGCTTTTTATGGGAATACAGGGGTTTGGGGTTGCAGATGATGTAAAATGGGCACGGAAAATGTTTGGTTTTTCTCTCATAGCACTTCTTACCACCTCTTTTATGCTTGCAATTGGAAGACTTCTTCCGTAATAATACAAGTATGTTGGTCATTGCTCATGTCTTTATTGCACTAGCAAGTGTCATTTGCACAGGATATACCTCTTTCTTCCCTTCAAAGACAAAACTTGCTGTTTCCTATGGATTAGTGGCACTTACTATCGCAAGTGGTTCATATCTTATCTTTACGAAACCTGCACACATGATTGCTACCTGCTTTGAAGGACTCCTCTATATTGGGGTTGTCACAATTGGAATAATCTTTGCTCAAAAAAAACTCGCTTCTCTACAAAATACCTAAAACTTATCACAATTCTATTGTGACAGATTGTAAACAATTACCAAACAGAATTGTTTCTTGCATTTTATTCTCCTGACTATTACGATTAATATATGAACCACGATGCATTAGAAAAAACAGCAAAAGCTCTTGTTGCACATGGAAAAGGAATTTTAGCAGCTGATGAAAGTGATAAAAGCTGCCAAAAGCGTTTTGATAGTGTTGGTGTTACATGTACAGAGGAGACAAGACGAGAATATAGAGGACTCCTTCTTACCACTCCAGGTGCTGAAGATTTTATGAGTGGCGTTATTTTTTATGATGAAACGTTTTGGCAAAAAACACATGATGGGAAAGGTTTTCCAGCATACCTAGCAGAACATGGAGGTTTCCCTGGCATTAAAGTAGATAAAGGTCTTGTTGACTTCCCTGGATTTCCTGAGGAAAAGATTACCCAAGGCTTGGACGGTCTACCAGAAAGAATGGCAACATATTACGATTCTGGAGCACGATTTGCAAAATGGCGTGCAGTTATTGCAATTGGTGATGGCACCCCCACTGATGAGTGTCTTGCCGCGAATGCATTTGTGCTGGGACGTTACGCACGCATTTGTCAGGATGCAAATATCGTTCCAATTGTTGAGCCAGAAGTTTTGTTTGATGGAAACCATAGCATTGAAGAATGTGAACAAACAATTACCAGAACCTATGATGTTCTCTTTGAAACATTGAACTCACTTCGAGTCCATATTCCTGGGACAATTCTCAAGACCAGCATGGTGTTACCTGGCAAAGACAGTGGGACACCCATCAACCACGAGGATGTTGCAAAACGAACAGTCAGAGCGTTGCATGAACATGTTCCTCATAATTTAGGAGGAGTTGTTTTCTTAAGCGGTGGCCAAACAAGTAATGATGCATTTATTAATCTCAATCGTATCGCCAAACTTGCTCCTCATCCATGGGGTATCACCTTCTCTTATTCACGAGCATTGCAGGATCCAGTCTTGAAGTTCTGGGCAAAAAATCGAAGTGCAACAAAAGAAATTCAAGCACTTTTCTATAAACAACTCCATTTAGCAAGTCTTGCAAGTAAAGGTGAGTTAAATGAGTCAGACTTGCACAGCGATACCTTCGTTTCTCATTCACAGGATTTATAAATTTGCGTGTAAAATAGCTACAATTCCTAATGCATTATTAAGCGGCTCTTTTTTCCATTACTTCTTTTGTCAAAAGTCCTGCTTCAGCTCCGATCACGCCAACAACAGAGGCAGCGTTAATGGCACCCCAATGCATTGCAGTCTGGACAGGTAATCCATGAAGTGTCGCTGCAAGAAATCCTGCTGTATATCCATCTCCTGCTCCTGTCCGTTCGACAACTTCTCCTGGATATATTCCTTCATGATGGATACGTCCTTCTGTATCTAACGCATATGATCCCTTTTTCCCGTTCGTCAAAACAACCATTTGCACACCCAATGCGGCAAGTCCTTCAGTGAGTATTTTTATGTATTCTGGAGAATTATCATCGTCCCGCAGGTCTTCACCGTAGAGTAATTTTTCTGCTTCCTCTTTATTGAGAAAAAGAATCTGGGTGTGTTTAAGGACCTGGTGCACAAGGTCTTTCCCTTCTCTGAATTGATGGGCACCTGGATTAAATGCAATTTTTACATTATTCTCAATGGCGAAATCTAATGCTCTTTTATATGGAGTTTGCCAATCATCCCCTAAACTAGTAAGAAAAAGGTATGATGCAGTCATGTCTTCGAAACGAAAATCATGCGCTCTTTGCACATGCTGACTAAAAATTGTTCTGTCTCCTTTGAAGTTAATAATGACTGAAAGTGACGATGCTGCCTTTTTATCATGGATAATATGCGCTCTATTAATATTTTCCTTTGCAAGATTATTATGAACAAGCAATGATAACTCATCATCTCCTATCTCCGCAAAAAGAGTTGTTTTCAATCCCAATCGTGAAAGCCCAACAGTCACATTCGCAGCATTCCCCCCCATCTGTAAATCATACCTATCAACTTCAACTTTTGCTCCGTAACGAAAACAGATATCAGGACCAACAAGATGGGTATTATGAGCAGCATCATGAAGAGTCATGAAGGTATCTACTTTTGCTTCGCCAACGCTAATAATGTCAAAATGGGCAGGCATATAAATAGTATTAGATATTTAAAAGGAAGTATCAAGAGGAAAAAGATTTATATGATCAAAAGTGCTTGCCCTATTGTTGTATTTCGCATTGGAGGAGTTTTAGCCCAATTTCTGGATCTAATGCTCGCGTTATTTCTTTCCCAAAGTCAACAATATATGCCTCAAATGTTGCACCAACAACTCCCTCCTTTACATGCCCTCCAACACAGGCATATTGTTCGTCAGAAAGAACACCATGCATATGAATAAATGGATTGCCATCAACATGGGTAATATTACCTGTTAATGAAACAATTTCATGAGTTGTTATTATTTTCTTAAATTGATACTCTTTTTTCCCAAGATCGTAATATCCTAATTCTGCTTCGCTGACACCACCAATGGCGTGAAAAAAACCCGAGAGAATATTTTGTGATTGGCAAAATGCAATAAGATTTTTTGCTATTTCCTCACCTTTACTGAGTCTAAGAAGGTATCCTTGAGATGTCTTAATATACTGCATAGATTGATTATAACAAAAATTGATTGAAAGAGAAAAACTCCTTACCCTGCATATATATCTTGAATGTGGTATAGTCTAGCTATGAAAATTTTACGTATTTTCATTCTTCTAGGGATACTGACAGCCCTTATTATTCCCTTTTTACGATTTACTCCTTTAGAGCCATCCATTCCACCCTCTCCTACCCCAACACAAACAGTGAAAAAAGCAGCATGTCAGGCAATAACAGTAAAAAATCCATTACCTGATCAAAAAGTAAACCCTCCACAACTGACTGTTACTGTTGTCATCAATAACACTAACCCTCTGTGCCATTGGACAATTTCCCAGGGAAATGCCGGCACTCTTGAGTTACAAGATGAAAATCAAAATACGCTTGCTACAGGGAAACTGACAACAACACAAGACTGGACAGAAAACAAACCAATAACCTATGAAGGAAGCATTCCTGTGAATACTGTTGGTACAGGAATAGCAAACCTTATCATTACAGAAGAAAATCCAATGGGACAAGATAATCCTCAAACAATATCAATTCCTCTTATTTTTTAATATTTTCATTTACCAAAGTACATCTCATAGCGAAAGCAATCTTGATTTGTTATACTACGCTCAAAATAAGTAACATATGACATATACGGTTTTGTATTCCTCCCTTGCCACGATTGCACAAACATTTCTTAAAAAAAGCTCTGTCATAACAAAACTACTCCTTACGATTGGTGTGATTTTTATTATTATCCCAACATTTTTTTACATCAATGAATTTGTGCAATTATCTGTTTTCACTCCAAAAATTCCCGTTGTGACGACAACGAAGGCAGCCACACACCTCAATCTTCCAGTTGAGATACAAATTCCAACTGTTCATATGGATCTACCTATTCGTGAAACAACGATTACCCACAACACGTGGCAAATTGCTGATGCTGGAGTGTCTCATTTAGCACTATCAAGTAGACCAGGAGAACATGGGCCAATCATTCTCTACAGTCATAATACGAATGACAGATTTGGACCTATTCGGTGGTTACGTGAGGGACAAGCAATTCAATTGCTAACAGATGATAAGACAGTACATACCTATACGATTATAAAAACAACTGATATAGATCCTACTAAAACAGCAATTTTCTTTTCAGAAAAAGGTGAAACACTGTTTCTCTACACCTGTGATGGATTTGCAGATTTACAAAGATTTGTTATCATTGCAAAACCTTTGTAATACATTACTCGTGCACATAGAGTTTGAGGCTGTCTCTTTGAAAATAAAAATAGACTCCCCACAAAAAAACAATGACTGCGCCAAGTGCTATTGCGACACTATTCCCCAGATGCTCAGCAACAAGTCCAATTTCAAAGCTTCCAAGAGGAGATAACCCTAAAAACATTAATGTATATAACGCCATGACTCTCCCTCTCACCCTGTCTTCAATAGTATGCTGCAGTGTGGTGTTAACTGAGGTAAACTGAAGCACAAGTCCAAACCCAGAAAAAAATAGAAACAAGAGAGCAAGTGGAAAACTATGCAGAAAACTAAACACGAAAATAGACAGAGTGAAAAGCATATTTCCTCCTAAAATAAACCACAAGGAAGAAATTTTTTTGGAAAATGCTGAGATAAATAAAGAAGCGAGTAATGCTCCAAGCCCTGCTGCTGTATACAGATATCCAAGGCCATTCGCTCCAGTATGAAAGGTTTTGTCTGCAATAATTGGGAGAATTGTCGTATACGACCACCCAAAGATGGAAGAGATTGCAGTAAAAAGAAGTAATTGTTTGATTGTTGCATGAGAAAGAGCATACTGTACTCCTTCCTTTATTGCTTCATACGCACTCCCTGTATGTTTATGGACCTGTTCACGCGTGTTCATAAGGTATAACGAAATGATTGCTGCAAGATAGCTCACCCCATTGAGAAGAAATGCTCCTCCTATTCCAACCAATGCAATTAACAAACCAGCAATTGCAGGACCAATAACACGCGCACCATTAAACATTCCTGAATTCAGAGCAATTGCTGATGAGAGTTGATCTTTTTCAACCATATCCACTAAATATGCTTGTCGTGCAGGCAAATCAAGTGCATTAATAATGCCAACAATAAAGCTTAATACCATGATTTCCGATACCGTAATAACATGGGTCACAGTCAGAATACCTTGAACAAATGCAAAAAACATTGAGGAATATTGGGTAAAAAGAAGAATATGCTTTTTGGAAAACCGATCAACAATAACTCCTCCATGCAGTGAAAATAAAAGAGACGGTAAGAAACCAATTGCTGTGACCAGACCAATAAGAAATGCTGAATGTGTTAATTGCAACACAAGCCACCCTTGTGCAACAGCTTGTAGCCAGGTACCGATAAGAGAAACAAGCTGTCCGATGAAATAGAGTGTGTAATTTCTACTTTGGAAGGCAGGAAATGCCGTTAGTATCTTTTGTGACCAACCTTCACGCTCCCCGATGCTTATTTCTCCACTTTCTTGACAAATAAAATCTTCCGAAGTTTCAACCATGGAGGACTATTATTATTGCAGATTTGGTTGTATTTAGACAACTACTTACCAAAAATGAAGTAGCTTCTACTGAAGACTTTGGTTTTGTGTCATATTCCCCATTGTCTGGGACTGATTGAGGGAATTAGAAGATGTCGTTGTCGAACTCGTTCCGATAGTCACACTAGCATGCTGCGCCTGTTGTTGCTGCTGTTGTAGGATAAGTTGTCCAAAAGGAGTCGTTGTCGTTTGGGTGTTTTCTGTACTATTCCCAGAAGACTGTGTTGTAGTACCATTTGTGTTACTAAACGATTGTGTTTGAGATGGACTTGACTGAGTAGAATTCCCAGAAGATGCTTGAGAACCTGTCTGTTGTGATACACCAGTGCTTTCGGATGGAGTTGGTGTTGGTGTATCAGTAGGAGTTGTTGCGAGTTGTTGTGTTTGAGTAGCTGCAAATTTTGTTGGCTGGGATGTTTTTTTCACGGAATGTGTGAAGAATAATACTCCCACTCCTAAAATAATAACCAATACAGCTGCCCCAACTCCTAGTCGAATTTTATCTGATAATTCCATATAGTATCTTAGGCAGGTTGAAGGAAGCATATCATTTTTTGAGAAAAAGTCAAGAAAAAAAGGAAGCACTCACCCTGTTCTTTGTATATGTCTGATACAATAATTCTCATGAGTAAGGTTACCGCTATCCAGAAAAAATTCCGTGGGAGACTTGTTGGAACACACAAACTCAAACACCATGTCAGCCTTGTTGTCAGTAAGCTCCCTAAAGATCTCCAAGACTACATTACGCAATATTGCTGGTTTGTTGGATCAATGGATGATGCATGGGCATATACGTTTACTGGAGACGATTTGGCAGATCAACATCTTATTTTTTTAAGCGACGACTTGCTATCTCAAGAACCTAAACAAATCCACTACTCCATTGCTCATGAGATAGGGCATGTCGTTCTCGGTCACAGAAACTCAATCTATATTAAGCAAAGTAAAGCAGAAATTTCTAAACAAGAAAAAGAAGCAGATGAATTTGCCCTGATGTATATTCCTGCCCCATAACAAAACAGATAGTCTTGGGGACTACCTGCTAGATGATGGATCACGCTCCTTTTGAGACCTTGTCTCACTACATATGTATCATCTCTCTGTAAGAATCACCGTAAGAATTTTCTAAAAGAAATGATTTAAAAACTGCCTGAAAGATATACTTTTCGTTTTTCTTCCGGAAAACGTTCTATTGCATATCTGAGAGCTGTTCGTCCCATTTCTTTATAATGTTTCCTTAAAAAGGATTCCTCTTTTTCTTCAGAAATGCGCTTTCCTGCCTCCCGAAGCATCCATCCAACTGCTTTTTGAATCAGATCGTGTGTATCTTTCAGGAGGATTTCTGCAATAAAGAAGGTTTCTTCACAAGAACCATGGAGAATAAAAGCAAATGTTGCAATGATGGCAATACGTCTTTCCCAGAGTTTATCTGATCGAGCAAGATGTTTCAAGGCAGTATACTCCTTGTCTTTATGAAGATATACCCACTCTCCAACAATCTTTGCTGCAGATAAATCAACTAAATCCCAATTATTAATGTGTTTTGTATGTTCAAGATAAAATGCATATACTTCTTGTTGCAAGGCATTTGATCCTGTTTGAAATTTCTGAACAAGAATAAGAAGTGCAATAAGCCGCTCTTCATGATTTTTTGAAGCAACAAGTGTCTCAATGTCTTTCCACGACATATGAGAGTATTTCTTTGCAAGAGTTCGACACTCCGGCACGGTTAACCCTAAAAAGATATCACCTTCTCCATACTCACCTTTTCCAGTTTTAAAAAATCTTTGGAGAATATTTGCTTTTTCAGGACGAGTGAGCACGTGAACATCGTTTCGTAAATCATCAAGCATAGTTGCATGCTAATGCAACTACCTCCATAAAGTCAATGTACTACATGGCAGAAGGATAGGTCTCTGGAAATTCTGGTGGATGTCTCACAACGTGCAGTGGGTGTGATGCATGCGAATCTTTAATAAAAAGAACACTATTAAATCGGAGAGCAAGAAGCGTTGGTACATAATTTCCATATTCAAACATGGGTGCATAGACAACTCCAATTGCTCGCTGTCCTCTCATTTTCGCAAGAAGCTTTTTCTTTTTCTCATCAAGTATTGAAAAAACAAACAAACTATTTTTCTCAGTTGATGCTGCAAGGAAACTATCCCAACTCTCTTTTCTTGCTGGAGGAACCTTCATGATTTTTGCTGGAGCATCCCACCTTTCAGCTGCTAGAACAGAACCTTGATAGGTTGCAAATCCAAGAATATAGACATATGCTTCCCCTATTTCCTGTCGTAGCAACTGTCCGACATTCCACATCTGATTTTCTATCATATCTGTAAATCGGGCATCCCCGATATGCGTGTTATGTGCCCAAACGATAACAGTTCCTATATTATTGTTATCTGCGTAGAAACGTTCCAATCGGTATAACGTATCAACCATACTTCGGTCACGATTGTTCCATGACTCTACATCACCCTTGAGCATACTTCTATAATATTTTTCAGCTTGAGCAGCAATAAATGCATTCTGTTCTGCATTGAATGCTGCCTCATCATCGAGCGGATATTTTTTTTGCCTCCTGATAAAACGTTTTAATACTTCCAACACTTCTTTTTCACACCCTTCTGGAATATATGCTGTTGAGAGAGTATATCGATCAGGATCTCCCCCATATGGCTCAAAACACGAATATAATTCTTGTGCTTTTTTTGCTTCTTTTGGATGAACGGAGGAAAGATAGGATAGTACCTGTTCTAACGACTCCCATAACGAGTAAACGTCCATTCCATAAAAACCTATTTTTTTATGAGGCTGAAGCTCAGTATTGTACTCTTTTAACCACTCAATCAGGTCAATCATCTCTGTATTTGCCCACATCCATGTTGGCCAACGTGCAAAGTGCCGTAATACCTCTTCTGCACTGTTACCTGCATCAGGATATCCCTTAATGTATCTATTTACTCGGTAACAGTCTGGCCAATCTCCTTCAACAGCAATAAAACTCACATTTTGATGAGAAATAATTTGTTTGGTAAGTGCTCGTCTCCAGAGGTAAAATTCCGAAGTACCATGCGAAGCTTCTCCTAAAAGAACGAAGCGCTTATTGTCAGTCTCTTGCAGCAGTGATTCTAAATCTGAGTCATATTCTAATGGTTTCACTATCTTGCGTAATTGGGAAATAAGGGAGGTATCTGAAGGCTCTACAAACTGATTGGGAGGTTGCATAGGTTATTGTTTTTCATCTTCTTCTGCTGATTGTGCAACTGTTTCATCTGTTATATCAAAAGCATCTTTTTCCAATTTTTTCTTCAAATCTGGTGTTGGTTTCACACCAACCTGTTTAGGAAAATACACAGGATTGCCTTTCATTGGACCAGTGGGCCCTGCATGAGTCTGTCCTCCCTTTCCCCCATATTCTGACTCTCCAACAAAATGTTCTAATTCTTTTGGTGATACAACTACTTTTGTCCTTTTTGCCTTTCTCATAAGCAAACTGTCCTCCACTTATAAAAAAGCTTACCCAAAATTAGGTAAATGTTTGGAAAGAAATATGTTCCCACAAAAAAATCTCTCTATACCTTAGTATATATAGAGAGATTTTTGAAAATTATTTTTATCTTCCTGAATGCGTTGAACGTTCTATTTTTCCACTTGGTGCATCTGATGGCCAAGTGTGTCCTCTATCCCCAACTGGGGATTGTACTATACCATCACGTCGTGGAGGCATATTCCGCATTAACTGTTCTCCCGTCATTGGTTGTGGTTGTTGACCTCCTGATTGTGGCCTAGTTTCTGCTGGTCTTCCCATTTTTGTTTCCCTCCTTTCTTTTTTTAAACAGAGATTAATTGTACTGCGTTCAATTCGCCTTGCAATCGTGCGCATTTGTCCAAATTGCACATAATTTGTCAGCTGACATTCGACTTTTTTACCAATTTTCTTGTTTTTCAAGATAGAAAAAATGACATTCCCCCAAAGTATTTCTTACTCTGTTCTTACCCCCTGCTTTTTAATTTATAAGTTGCTTTCTCTACTATGGACACGAGCAAGCAAAAAGTTTGCCGGTATGACGAAATAGAGAGATGTACTATTGAAAGGGGGTGAAACTCTCAACTATGGGTATACTACTTGAAATCATTTTGGGACTCATTGCTGGTTGGATCGCATCAGCCATTTCACGTAGCCCAAATGGATTGTGGATGGATATGATCCTTGGCGTACTTGGTGCAATTGTTGGAGGATTTGTCATGACCCTTTTTGGTCAACCAGGAGTTACAGGGTTTAACCTCTATAGTTTGTTAGTCGCGGTTATTGGAGCAGTTCTTCTTATCTGGATTGGAAGACTGGTAAGTCGTGGAACACGAGGTACAACCTACTAAAAACACGTAAGCAAGATCAAAAACACGCAGTTTTCCCTGCGTGTTTTTTGTCAATACCTTATTTCTCTTTTGCTTATTTGCTTATTGATTCTCTTTATTCTCTTACGAAATATTTATTGTATTCTCTTTTGCAAAACCTATGCTGAAATTACACAATATCTCTGCCTATGATGGATCATGTTTGCGAAGTCTGCCAAGAATATATAGCCACCCATACAGTTACTGTATATGCTGAGAATAAATCGTGTGACCATTACCTTTGTGATGAACATTATGATCAAATGGATAATCCTCGACGATTTCTCTCACTACTTGATTATCCTGTTCATTTAGAAGATCCTTTCCTCAAAGAGATATACCCAGACTAGAGTTAGTATCTGCCTAGAAACTCTTAAAATAACAAACTTTAAAAATCAATCCCAGTTCTTAATCTTCTACCTGTGAGGTAGAAGATTTTTATTTTTACTCTTGTATAGTTTCTCTCACCTCTTGTAAGCTATTTGTATGTGGTTTCTTTATTCTCTGCTCTTTGCACTAACCACTGGCATGCAAAATGCCTATTTTAAGAAAAAATCCATTCGAATAAATCCTATTCTCATGGCATGGAGCGTTCTAGTGGTATCATCCATTCTTTTTTCTCCATTGCTGTTATTTGGAATTCCACATCTCGATCAGGCATTTTGGATTTCTGTTTTGGGACGACTTATCTTAGATTCTTTAGCATTTACACTTTTTATTAAAGCAATTCACCTATCTCCTCTTTCTCTTACCACGCCCATGCTTTCACTTCAGTTAGTACTAATGATTGCAACACAGTTTTTTATTAATCATCTTTTCCCAACTCCGTTAGGAATAGTAGGCATTATTGTTATAGTAGTAGGTGTGTACTTTTTGCATTTTGATCATGACACCAAACATATCCTTTCTCCATTTAAAGCAATCGCAAAAGAGAAAGGAGTCATGCTCATCATTATTGTTGCTGTATTATGGAGTATTGTAGGCGCACTTCAAAAATTGGCAATAGATAATTCAACTCCCTATTTTTATACATCCTTCTTTCAAATTCTCTGGGCAATTTGTTTCACTCCTGTTGCATACCTTGCAGATAGGAAAGGATTTAAAAAACTCCTATCCTTCAACATGGGAATAAAAGTTTTCCCTGCAGGAGCTTTTGATGCTGCTCAAGTATTTTTCCAATTTTTGGCATATTCACTGACCTTGCCCGTGTATGTAAACGCTGTTGGGAATAGTAATATTATATTTTCTTCCATTTTTGGATGGCTATTTTTCAAGGAGAAAATAAAAAATCATATTCTCCCCACTCTTATTATCCTTCTTGGTATCCTCTTTATTACCCTTGCACAAAAGTAGATTTATTTTTTCTTTTTTTTAGATATAATGCCATATATGGTACGAGTTGAAGCAATGAGTGGAGAAAGAGCATTTCACCATGCTGTTGCAAAAGATGCTACTGGCAGAAATGTTTTCGCACTGTATTCCCATGACTGGGCTGGAGCTATAGCTGCAGAAGTAAAAGCTGCAGAACTAGGAGCGTATGTTATTCCCAGTGAACAAGTTCATAAAAATGGAACATATATGCAGCAAGACGGAAGAATCTATAGACATTCCTCCACTGGCGGAAATGATGGGTATCACGGAAGTACAAGACAATAACTATCTTCCCAACAAATTCCTCAATCTGTTACAATGGATTTCCTATGACAAAGTCTCAGCAATACTTTCAAGATATGCTCGAAAATCATAAAGATCTCTTTAATGCATTTAAGATTGTGCATGATAACTATGCAAAAGATCAAAAGATGTATCAGCAACAACTCAATGAGTTAGGAGATGAACTCCTTCCTATCATCCGACGATATGAGAATATGCTTTGTTCGGAAGCAGAAGGTGGAAAATATGGCAAATTTAGCAACAAAACTGCAGAAAAATTTTGGGAATATGTTAGAGGGTACTTACCAAAGATCGACTTCGTTGGGTTAAAATAAATCCACCTCTTCTTGTATACGTTGGTATTACTGGAGAAGAACCTTCAGATGCAAATAACCTTTCTATAACAAGCCGTACCTGTCGTGTTGTTTCAGGAAGGTTTCCCTGACCCGCGCCTGAGTATCCAAGAAGTGTTTGAAAAAGGTTTTCTTCATAGGGATTTGCAAAACTTCCCTCTGCACCCCTTTGCAAAACAAGATGACTAAGAACTGTATAGAGCACAGCAAGGGATTGTCCTCTTGGCAACATTCTTTCTGTATTCCCCTCTCTTCCTAATTTGCCAAGGATCCGAGACAGGACATGCTGTTGTGCTTGTGTTTCATGATGAGCCATTTGTGGTATACCATCTTTTGGGACAGTCATTGCAACCCATTCTAATGCTTTCAAAACAGGTTCACTCAACGGTCTTCGTATCACAACACCAATATTCGCATAGGTATGGCTCTTCTCTTCTTGAGGTGGATAGTACCCATCTGCCTGGTCAGCAAACGTACTAAGCCATCCTTTCCCTACTCCATTTCTTTGTAAATTCTTTAACACGTTATATGCTGTTGGAGCCTCCTCCCTTCTCCTTTCTATTTCATGTGCTACAGCATCTTTTCGGTCATCCATCGTAGGATGAAATGCCTCCAAGCGCTCTGTGGCTGCAACAAGTCGTGATAATCTCATAAGCCCTGGTAACGGACTCCCTCCCGTAACTTGAGCTGGATCAATACCACCTTCTTCCCTTTTTCTAAAAGGACTTTCTGCATGCTCTTCAGTCACATATCCTTTGAGTGCTCCTGTATGCTGTGCCACTTTGTCTATTGTCTGGAGTGTCCCTACCAAATTTCTATATGGGACGTCGCGTAATGCTAGTTCTGATACAAATGCCATACAAGATGAATAGACAACCTCTTGTTTGTTATATCGGCTCACTGCAAGAAGAAACAGAGAAGACAGTAAGGAAACCTCAAGATAGAGAGGGGTTACAATTGCATTGTTCTGGCAATTGTTGGAAGCCCTATTCTCTTACGAAGAGGTGCTGCATCATTATAGACTGGAACATGCCCAATCCATCCAGTAAGTCCACCTTCCCAGGGATAATCTCCATGATCATGTCCATGCACAAAATGAATACGACGCTTCCGTCTTAAGATAGGTGTCCTAGACTCTTGTCTGATAACCTTTGCATACGTCTCAATTTGTGGAGATAGTTCTGATCCTTTTTCTCTTGATTGTGCTTTACTTCCCACTGTTTCTGGGATAATCCCTCGATGAGTAACAACAATAATATCTCGTGCTCTTGTCCTTCGAAGTGCTTGTTGTAGAAATGCTTCATATTTTCTTGCTTCTTGCCTTACCCGTTGTCTGGCTCTATTGCGATCTTCTTCTTTTTCTGCTTTCCACCAATTCGTATGATCAGGACCAAACTCACTTGTTGCCCCAATCAAGGCAACGGTTCTTAAGCCTTTTCTCATCTTCACAACCTGTCCATCCAGAAGTTCTACGCCACCATCCTGAGCAAGAATGGCACCAATTTCAGGTATTTCATCATGATTGCCTTTCATAACAAACATGCGAAGGCCTTTACTGGTATATTCTTTGTATAAAGCAGCAAGTCTGTGTGCATCTTTGATGCTATTATCATGTACGCCATCTCCAACCACTATGTAGCCATCCACTTTACGATCTAGTGCGCTTTGTAGAGATGTTCTTAATTCTTTTTCTGTAGGATTACGATCAGGAGGATTTGGATGTCCCAAATGGAAATCCCCACTAATATCAAATGTAAAACGAGGTCGTTTTTCTTTCCACCACATAGCAAGTGAGTATATGCTGAAGAAATGGTAATTGTCAAAAAGGAAATTTAATAAAATACGAGGAGGTTATCTCTCTTATCATTGAAGTTTTCTTCTTTCTCTCATTTGTTGCAATTGCGTTGTTACTTGAGTAATTGTTCTATCAGTATTTCTAAAGTGCCCTTTTACTATCCTTAAGCTTAAGTTTTTTCTTCCCTCTTCAGGAGTAGTAATCCATAAAGGTGAACTAACTAACCTAACGGCAAGTTGTTTATGTCGTGAATTACTCATCCATTGAGGGATTTGTACAAAGGCTCTTCTTGAAAGAATCTCTTGAAGCATGTGATAAGGATCCATATCAGCTGGAACATCCTCTGTCGCTTGACCTGTAGCTAATATAATTCTTACCTCTTCACCATCTACTTTTCCGCCAACCATTCCCATTACCTCATCCATACTGAGTATTTCTTTTTCTAACATGCAGGCAATTATCTTGAAACATGCTTAAAGCATGATAAAAATTGTGTAAGAAATAAGTAAAACATATCTTTAAACCAGGCAATTCTTTTTATGTTATAGTAATTGACTTTTAGTCTCGAAATGGTTATAGTACCAAAGCTATTTGTGCTATGGCCTTAACCGTTACAGAAAAAGGTCCGTTGGTATCCCCAACTGTTCCTACAATTTATGGTCGACAACTTGATTGGCATGCTGTCCGAGCAGAAACAGCACTCGTCAATAACAGGACTATTGCACCCTGTGATCGCACAGCTAGTATTTTTCGGGCAAAAAGAGGTGGGATGTACCATACGATTGAAGCAAATGCAAATGACAGAAAAGTCAGTTTGAGCACGGATAATACTGAGATCTTTTTTATAGCAGAAATTATTGATACTCCTGATAGATTAAGACTTATCCAATTTAATACTCATTTAAAATATCCACCCACGCATCGTTTACGAGGGCAGCGGTATGAGGGAATGCCTTACTTAAGGGAGATTACTCCAAGTGTTTGGAGATACTTTGAAAACATATATGGTCATGTTGATGGGATAAGATCAATTTGGGAAAATGACCCACGCAGTGATAACTATAATGCATTCATCCATGCCTTATCTACACTAGGGCTATCACAAGAGGAAGCAACAAGAACAACTCCTGCATGGAGAGATGCCCAGCGCCTGGGCTGTACAAGCATAGGAACACCGAAAAAGAATGATCAAGGTGACTGGACTGTAGAATTCTACCGGCCGGAAGTTACAACACGCCGGCTCCCTTTTTCCTAAATCTACATCTTTGCAAAAATGGGAAGTGTCACAAAGAGAAATAAAATGGTAAATCCTGTGGCCAAAAGGGCAAAAAACAATCTTTTCATGAAATACTCATATTAGTATAGCGAAAAAGAATACAAAACAGAAAGTAAGAAAATTGGGGAAATTAGAAGAGTTTAATTAGAGATACGACGTCTACCTATCCATCTAGAAGGATGATCTTCACGAAATAATCGATCTAGAACATTTACAGCAACATCTCGCAGTCTATAACCAATAGTTGGTTTTGCAGGTCGTGTTGATCCTTGTTCTCGTGATGTTGTCATACCGAAAATACTATAACATATTTTTGTATCAATTGTCAAGGTTGTTTACTAGCAAGGTCACATTGGTAACAGTTGAAAGGAGTTGGTATGAGCTACACTAAGGGATACGATAATCAAGCATTTCATGCGGTCTGTAAGAGTTGTATTTGATGAGCCAGAGGGTGAAATCTTTGTTTGATTCTTGAATATTATCAATAACTAGTCACCAATATTATCATTTACATCAATGGCAGAAAATCTCGGCTGATGTTCTTTTTGAAATCGATCATGAGAATGTATGACAGAATCGCCCCTTTATTAAGGTAATGGATCATGATCTTCTTCGCGCTGCTCGAAATGCCCTTTCCATACCCACAGCTTCTCGCCTTTGTAGTTCATGAAACTCTTCATCAGCAACAACTGCACTATAGTCTACCAACATTGGTGTACCATGATTCATTGCTCTTGCTCTATCACTATCGACAGATACTTCACCTACAGTAACTCCTGGTACAAATTCTCTTGCTTTTCCAAATCCTATCACCATACTATATGCTCACCTCCTTTATGCTTACATTAAATGACCACAGCTTAAAATCATAGCTTTTAAAGTCTGATGGGTTTATGCCCGTGTGTAATTGAATCTAAAACAGGGTACCCATAAGCATTGATACTCTGTCAACAAAGAAAATCGATACGTTTATGAAACCCTCATCAACTCTGACAATGCTCTTCTGACATGTCTTGCTGCCACATCTTCTTCACCAGGTAATCTTGGCTCGTCAACAGCTTGACGATAACGATCAGCAGCATCAGTCCTTAAACGTGTTCTCACATCTTCTGGAGCATATTCTGACAAAGGACTTTCAGCAATGCGAATTACTAGTCTTTATATAGCCGACAGCAGCCCCTACAAAACGAGCTAATTCATTAACTACCATATCATCCTTACCTATTTATTCAACCAGATAAGAAAAGTATTTTGAGGACAAATAGCTGACAGATAAACAACAGATATAAAATAAATTAATGGAACTGTTCTTCAGTCCACGTTCTTTCATTTCGAAATATAGATGGAAGAGTAAACGATTTCCTTGGTCTTCGAGAGGGCAATCCTGATCTAAATCGTCTATTTCTTGCTTCTGCTAGGTCAGCAACCTGTTGTCTAAAGCTATCAGCATCTAGCTGATAGCTTCTTGCTTTCTCAATCGTTGATGCGCAATTTGCTTGTTTTTGGCTATAACCTGCTTGCCAAGCATCACGCCATATTCCTGCTTCAATCCACTGTGTACTTTTTAGGAAATACCGTTTGCTTTCTAGGAGATCGCGAAGGCTCATATTGAAAGTACTATAACAAGAGCAGAAGTGAATGACAAGGCTTATTTTACCGAAGTAATCTGTGGTCCTTCTTTAGTATCTTTAATATGAAATCCTAAATCCTGAATTTTCTTTCGAAGCTCATCAGATGCACCCCAATCTCCTGCTTTTCTGAAAACTTCCCGTTCTTTTACCAGATCTATAATTTCTTGAGGCACTTCAATCACTTCTTTTTTATCAAGAGACAATCCAAAAACTTTATCCATCGCAAGCAGTGTCGCTCTCTTTTCTCCTGACAAAAGATTCTCGTCTTTCACCATCTCCCAGACTGTTGCTAAAGCTTTTGAAGTATTTAAATCATCATTAAGTGCATCCATATATTTCTTCATCCAAGAAATATTCGGAGCAGTATCTGGCTCATCTGTTATATATCCTCGAAGTTTCCTCAGCGCTGCCTCTGCAGCATCGAGTGCCTCCCACGTAAAATTCATTTCCTGTCTGTAATGCGTCTGTAAATACAAGTATCGCAAAGCAAGTGGGTCGTATCCTTTTGCTTCTACATCCTGAACTGTTATGAAATTTCCAAGAGATTTACTCATTTTGGTATTCTCAACGACCAAAAAGTTATGATGAACCCAGTACCTCACAAATTGTTGTCCCGTTGCACATTCTGACTGTGCAATTTCATTCGTATGGTGAATAGCAATATGGTCTATACCTCCTGTATGGATATCCAAGGTATTGCCTAATTCCTTCATGGACATCGCAGAACATTCAATATGCCACCCAGGAAATCCTACACCCCATGGACTTTCCCATTCCATTTGCCGTTTTTCATTTTTGGGAGAAAATTTCCATAACGCAAAATCTGAAACATTTCTTTTCTCACCCATGTCTACACGGACACCAGCTTTTAATTCTTCTGGATTCTGACGGGAAAGTTTAAAATAGTCAGGAAATTTTGAGGTATCAAAATAAATGCCGTCATTCGTCCTATACGTTACGCCTTTTTCTTCCAATTCCCGAATAAGTTGTATCTGTTCCTTAATATAATCTGTTGCATGCATGACTTTGTCCGGTCTTTCAATATTCAGCGCATCTGTTGATTGCCAAAATTGATCCTCAAACATCCTTGCCACTTCCCAGACACTCTTTCCAAATTTCTTTGCCCCTTTTTCCATCTTGTCCTCACCCTCATCCGCATCTGAAACTAAATGACCAACGTCAGTAATGTTCATCACGTGCTTGACTGAATAGCCATTGGCTCGCAAAACTTTGACTAAAATATCATCCCCCACATAACGGCGCATATGACCGATATGCTGGTAGTCATAGACCGTCGGCCCACAAGAATACATCCCAACACGATTGTCTGTGAGTGGGACAAATTCTTCAACCGAACGAGTTAGTGTATTGTAAAGCTTTAACATAGAAATAACTTACTTATTACCTTCATGAAATGCCAATAGTGCATCAGGTTATTTTCTATCCTACATCACCTTTTGCAAGTTCCGCTGTACGAGCTGCTTTAAAGACATTCTGATCTACTTGTCCATTTTGTTCTTGTTGCTGTAAGTTTGTCATTTGCTTCTGTTGATTTCTCATTGCATCATCCTCTACACGTTTTTGATAGGTCTCTTCCCTCTCTCGTCTTACCTTTTCCATATCAGCTTCTATATTGTTAATTTGTTTATGCATAGATCGAAGCTCTGATTCAATCGATTGGATTTTTTCAAGTTCTTCCTGCGTATATTGCCTATCCCCTCCCAATACTTTTTGTCCTGTCTCAGTTAAAGGCTTCATATTGCCAAAAACTTGTTGAGGATTTTGAGCAGGCTTTTTTGCATCAGGAGCAAAAAGATCAACTGATTGAGGTGCTCCTCCTTTTAAATCAAAAGATCCGGACATATTACCGGAAGCCACTCCCCCTGTTCCAGTCACTTGCTTTGCAGCACTGCCTGCAAAGTTACCAACACCCCCGGCAAGGTTTTGCGCTCCTTTTTTTGCTCCCTGACCAATAAGCTCAAATGTTCCAGAAAGACCTGATGATCCACCATCACTCATATGGCACTAGTGTAGCAAAGGAAATGATTATTTACAATTTATGATTGACTTGAAATATATTAATGATCACTCCTCAACGATCAAAAACATGAGGAACGTGGTGTTTGAAATCATTTTTTTCAACAAATTGTAAAACACTGTCTACCAATGGCTCTGGTAACCCCAGCGACACAATGCCCTCTTTTGGCAATCTTTCTTCAAAATAGTGATAAAGCACACGATCTGCATCGAGATAGGAAAAACCGAATTCACCTTCATCCGATTGTCCCTCCCATAGGTTGGCACTGGGGGCTTTTTCAACAATCCGTTGCGGAACTCCCAGATATTTTGCCATTTCCCAAATTTGGGTTTTGTATAGACTTCTAATCGGTTCAATATCTGATGCTTCATCTCCAAAACGGGTAAAGTAGCCCAAATAATGCTCCGACTTATTTTCTGTCCCAACAACAAGTGCATGCAAACTCTTAGCAAAATCAAAAAGGAAAACCATTCTCATTCGGGCCATGATGTTCCCTTTTCGAACAGCATCGAGCGTATCATCTTCAACTTGCTTCAGTATCATATTCACAACTGTTGCAATATCTCTCACCATAACATGGTCTTTTGCAAGGTCTACGGCACTGACAATTGCCTTTCCATCCTCAAGCGCTTCATTGCTCAACCTGCCATATGGCATGAGGAGCGCGTAGACATTTTCTTTGCCGAGTGCTCGCACTGCCAAATTGAGTGATACTGCACTATCCACGCCACCCGAAACCGCAACAACTGCCTTACTGAATCCAGCAGTTTGGACCGTCTCTTTCAGCCACTTACTAATTTCATTTGCCTTTTGTTCTCCATTTATTTCTAATATCATATGGATTTATTGATATAACATATGTTCTTTAATATACTCTGCAACTTTTTCTGGTACAAGATGGGAAATATCTTTTCCTTCTTTTAAATATTGTCTCACTCGTGTTGCACTATCATCCATTGGCTCAAATTGTGTATCTGAAAGCCACATTGCACCATGTGGTAATTCACCTGAGGTTTGATAACCCTTCCTAGGGAAAATGAGGAAAGGAAGACGCATCAGAAGCTCCTCGTAATCATGCCATTCATGCAACCTAGGTAATTGGTCTGATCCAGCAATAAAAATGTAGGTATTCGTTGTGTTCTTCTGTAGCTCACGAATAACATCAATAGTCACGGTCATTCCATTGCGAAGATGGGAAACTTTTTCTCCGATATCACTTGATTTGATTCTTCCCTGAGCGTTTGTTGAAGGATCCTGTTCAATAATCTTGAGCATCTGCATCCTGTCTGCAAATGAGGCAACTGTGGGGTTCCAATGATGCGTGTAATCAGGAACCATCCATACTTCATCAACTGATGGAACTGCCTTAAGGACTTCACTCGCAATTGCAACGTGCCCATTGTGTACTGGATCAAATCTTCCACCAAATAATGCTATCTGCATGAAAAGGAGTATACCAAATGAAAAGAGAAAGTGTAAGAAGAAAATTGTCTATTATCTACCAAAGATTTTTCTCCGTGGAGCTGGAACTGGAGCTGGTTCTACTTTTGCCTTTTGTGCTGGCTCATCTGGAACTACTCTCAAAACAAATCCATCTGGTGCTGGAGTATTAGCAGGTTGATCAGGTCTTCTTAATTTATAGTGCTCTAATATATCTGGATCTCCACTTCTTGCTGCAACTAAGTGAATATCCCCTGATGTATACGCTGCTTGAGCTTTCGCTTCACCTGCTGCAACAAGTGCAGCATCTCTATCTGTTGTTGTGCTTGCTGCTTCTACACTGTGTTGAGAGAATCTTCCGAATGCTTCTGCAAGATTAACTTCTAAATTAAGTAAGTCATCAGTAGCTTGTCTTCTGTCTGCTTTTGCCTTAACTGCTGCCTGTTCTGCTGCTTGTCGTCTTTTAGCTTCTTCTTCTGCCGCTTTTCTCTGTGCTGCTGCAATTTCTTTTTGTGCTTGCGCTCGACCTTCTTCTATCCATTGAGCTTTTTTCTGTGCTTCTGCTGCTAATTGGGCTTCATGTTCATCAATAATATGCTGTCTATTTGCTGCTTCTTGTGCAGCTTCATCTTTAATAACTCCTCTCGCTCTTTCTAAAGCTGCTGGAGTAACAAATCCATTTTTCCCGTTGAGGTGATCTACTGTCATAGCAATAGTGGGTATTTTATAGAATAAGTAAGAGATTGTCAAGAGGTATGTAATAAATTGGTAAGAATTATTACAAATCTCTCCTAAATATACACATCTCTTATGGATAACACAAGCTTTCTTTTCTCTCTGTTTGTAAATCACTTTTAAGTGATAAAGAATAATCCTAGAGCACTATTTTCCTTGTTACTCCTATCCTTTCTCAAGTATTTTCCATTGTGTTCTTACTCCTTTCTCACATTTATTCCATACACTCTCTTGGATGGCAAGGAAAAGCATTGACCGTGAACAACCGCGCTTTAAAACAAAAGAAATTAAGTCATCTGCTGAAGCACTTCTTTTTACAGAACATATGCATAGAATGGGAGTGCAAGCAGCATTTACATTGGAGAATACCTTGTTTGCCCACCTAGGAGGCAAACAAGATCCTGAGGAAACCTTGAGGGGGTTAGGAATAGAACCTACGCAATTTACTGTTGATTTTGTTGCAGGTTTTGCTCATATTATGACACAGAAAGCCGCGGCAATCGCAGCAGCTTCAAGACCAAATCCCGCAACTCTCCCTATCCCACAACTCTCCTCAGACTCTTTTCTTGCTATGTCTCACCCCGTTCTTTTTGAAGAATTGACACAAGAAGTAATCGATGGTGTAAGACAAGCAATACAAACGGCACCTGTAGTTAGAGAACAGTTAGAACACGATCCAACAGGTATAGAGTATCTCCACCACTACCTCCAAGAAGAGCATAATCGCCCATCTTTTCAATCGCCTGCAACACGACAGGCAGAACTCTCAGGGATGACACACGCCCTTACAATACTTGAAACGTTTGCTCGAATATCTCCCTACAATACTCCACCAAGATAGTCATCTTACTCATTCTTCATTACTTTTTTGCAGTGCTTTTATGTAAATTCATTATGAGATTGCTTGTATGGTAGAACGAACACTCATTACTTCACTACGAGAACATTTTCCAGATGGTGACATCCCCACAACTCCAGGACGGACACAACTCATGCTCACGCTGGGGCTTATCGAACATTACATTGTTAACAGCGGAGGAAGACGAACAGGCTATTTAGAAGACCTCAAAAAAGCAGCTGAAGATTTTGGTCTTACCGTTACTACCGACGATTTATCCATACAATATCCAGACCTACGATTTCTCTATGAAAAACGAATTACTATTGAGAATACACTATCCCACATCCCTGATATTCCGCTTGAAAGTAGTGGTGCACTTATCCTTCTTGCACGAGGATATGATGCTGCCAAACCATCATTTGATACTCTTTATGGCGCAACCATTTATAGCAGAAACCCACCTGCTCCTGTCCAGGATCCTGTGCTTCGTTTTACAACAGCATTTCTCTCTTTTTCCCACTATTATGATAGACAGGATGCTGGTATTGCAGCAGAAATGTCCCTTTTCCCAACAGCACGACATATCGTGAATGGAGGTATGGTTCCTTCAGTAGCTGGTACGTTTTTAGTACAATTAGACCCCAACAAAACAACTCCAAATGCTATCCCAGCACTTCGCTCTTTAATGAGAAAAACTCCTCCAGGAAGACGAACACCTCATGAATTTGGTCCACGAGATTTACCTCCAGAGACAGTTGTTAGTGAATATCTTCAACATTTTGTTGCCGAAACTTCACATGGGGGAAGTCAGTACTATGCTCACTTCCCTCGCCCTCATACCCCACTTCTTGTCTTTAAGTAGCTTTTACCCACTCTCTTTCATAATCTCTTGCTAAAATAGCATGAGCTATGTCAGAACTTTTAGATTGGTTTGCTTCTCCTGTTAAACCAACGTTGCATCATTCACGATCTCGCTCTTTTGCCAATTTTGTCACCTGTCCCTAAGCAGACTGTTATTATCTTCCTACTCTATTCTTATATGTCCTTTTTACACTCTCCAATATGGTAGGAGAAACCACTGAACAACCATTTTTTAGAGAACACCACGATGGAGTATCGGAAAGAAAAAGTGTACCTGAACATATGTATACTGAAGGAGTTGCATTGGCATTTAGCCTGGAAAATGCTCTCTTTGCTTCTGTTTTAGGTAAAAAAGAGGAAATAACAACCGCACTCAAGGCAGCAGACATTGACGAAAGCCAGCTTACCGTTGATTATGTGTCAGGATTTGTGCATGTCATGAATGCATGGGCAGCAGAAGTTGCAGCCGCTTCTCTCCCCAATCCAGAGACCCTTTCTATTCCACAACTTCCACAAGAGTCTCTTATTGCTCATGTTTATCCCCCACTCTTTCGAGAACTTGCACGACTGATAGCAAGCGGAGTAAAACATGGAGTAGAGTCAGCACCCCTCGTGAGACAAGAATTAGCACACGACCCCACAGGATTAACCTACATCCAACATCGTCTGAGGGAAGAAGAAACACAACAGCCTGTTACCGAGTATCGCCCCACAAGACGTGCTGAATTACAAGGCATGACAAAAGCAGTGCATATGCTTGAAGGCATCTCTAAAAATACTGCCAATGCTTCTCCCCACACAACTCGTACAAAATAAGCATCTTACCTTTTTTTTATTGCTTTTTTACAGTCTTTTCATGTAACATAGCTAGGTTGCTTGTATGACAGAGGTCATGACAGATATCTTAAGGAAACATTTTCCTAATGAAGAATTTCCGCACAATCTCGCTTTTACTCAGCTTGTACTTGCTGTAGGACTTATGGAGGCTGGTCTTAGTGTCTCCACGCAACGGCATGAAGGAGCGCTTGAAGACTTACGGGCATTAGCACAACAGATGGGAATGACTGAAGCTGGTTCTCAGACAGATCCTGCCTATCAACATGTGCGATTTCTCTTTGAGCGAACATTGTCTCTTGAACAAACAACCATTGCTGGCATTCCTGTTCCTACTAGTCAAGCGAAGCTTCTGCTTGCTCGAGGATTTGAAAGTGGGGAAAGCAAATTTGAAACTTTTTTTTCAGCAACAATCCTCTCACAGGAACAAGAAGGAACATGGCGCTTTACAACGGCCATCCTCCCATCTGTACGGTTTATGAGGGATTCTCTACAGCCGCACGAGGAGCCTTTATCCACTGAGCTTCGTCCTTATTTCAGTGGCAGGCTGACAAAAACAAAGGCGTCCTTTGGAGTAACCATTGACCAGAATACAAGTTCTAATGCAATAGGTGCTCTCCGGTTGCAAATGAGAACAAGAGATTTATCTAGACGTCCCCCCGCTGCCTTTAGGCCGGATTCCCTGAGCGACAAAACAGTAGTACACGAATGGCTACAACACTTTATCGTAGATACTCCACAAGGCGAAAGCAAATACTATGCTCATTTCCCTCGTCCTTCTGAGCCACTTCTTTCTTTCAGGTAGTTTCTCCTATTCATTACTAACTCATTACAACTCCCTCAAATTTGTTCGCTAAAGTAAATTCCCATGTCTGAATTAGTAGGATGGTTTACGGAACAAGTGAAACCAACAATCAATCGTCCTCGTGGACGAAACTACGCAAGTTTTGTAACCTCACTCCACATACTAGAAGAATTGCTAGAGAAGAAGGCAAACATGTCTGACTTCATAGAAGCATTCGAGAGAATGCAACAGTGTTCTCCCTTAGGATTTGAAAGCAAACCGGGAGTTGCTCTTTTAAGAAGGCGATTCGAATGGATTAATGCTCGAGGATTTTTTGATGTTTCCCAAGGAGTTAATGCAGTAAGACGACCTTATACTATGGATTCATTTCTTGCAGCAAGTGTGTATAACATTCCATCTAAGACATGGCATATTAGCTTTTTTACGGAAAGCCAACCACTTTATACAGATTATGAGGATAATGTATTTCCTTTCCCCTCTCAAAACTTCAACTCAGTATCTTTTACCAGACGGCCAGACTTTACCACCTTTTTAAAAGAACGGCCTGACCTAGGACAAACACTACGGCCTGTCTCTATAACAAGGGGAGCAAGAGAACCAACAGAGAGAACGCTTGCAGAGTGTTTTGTGAGGCGTGTAGTAAAAGGTGGCAGTATCAACAATATTGCCTTCCCTCACCTTTAAATGGAAAAATCGCTTCTGCCTTCCAGTGCCCGCTGAAGTGTAATTTCATCTGCGTATTCAATATCCGCCCCAACAGGTAGTCCTCTCCCTATTCTCGTAACTCGTAACTCTTTGCTCATAGCTCCTAGCTGCTTTGTAATATACATTGCTGTTGCTTCCCCTTCCATCGTGGGATTGGTTGCTAAGATAATCTCTTTGATTCCTCCTTTTTTTACTCTTTCTAAAAGTTGACGAATATAAATTTCATCCGGCCCTAAGTTATTCAATGGATCAATCCTGCCATGAAGAACATGATAGACTCCTTTATATTTTCCTGCTTTTTCTAAAGCAAATACATCAAGGGGCTGCTCGACAACACAAATGGTTGCACTGTCACGTGTTGTGTCAGAACAAATACTGCAGGGATCTGTCTCATCAATTGAAAGGCAGATAGAACACATCAGTGTTCCCTTTTTTAGATTGTTTAATGCCTGTGCAAAATGCTCTAACTCTGCCTGTGGAACATGAAGTAAATAAAATGTCAGACGCTGGGCCGATTTAGGACCAATACTTGGCAATTTTTCAAATGATTCAATCAGATTTTGTACAGCTTTGGGAATGCGCATAAGGATAATTATTATTTAACGGGTTAATTCACTAAACTCGTTACTATATGAATTAGATCATTATAGTACTAGGAAATTACAGTGAAAGCAATGGACTATTGGAACTAACTGGATCTTTTATACCAGCAGCAATAATTGGAGCACTAGAAAGGACAGAAAGTTTCGAAAACTGTTTTTCTGCTGAAACACGAACGGTATCTGTGATAAAGATCTCTTTTGCAAATGATCCTTCAAGAATATGAGGAGCATCTTCTGAGAAAACAGCATGTGTTGCAAACACATGGATTTCCTCTATTCCTTGTTCATGTAAAAAAGCCGAGGCAAGAGCAATTGTTTTGCCAGATGCTATCATGTCATCAACAATAATTGCCTGTTTTTTCCCTGTTACTGACCCCTCTCCAAAGGATGAGACCTGCAACGATCCGGTCTCTAAATCACGATTTTTTTCAACAGCTGCAACAGCCATTCCGCCTAACAGTTCAGATAATTTTTTTATGCGACCTATTCCCCCCATGTCAGGCGAGATCAACACACTTTCAGGGGTATCCCATCCATGCTCTTTAATGGTCTTTGCAAAAAGAGGCAATGCAGATATATGACTTACTGGAATATGAAAAAGATCTGGGATTTTTGGTGTATGCATATCAACACTTACTAATCTGTCTATGTTAAGGCTTTCCAGAATCCGAATAACAACCTCCAAAGAGACAGCTTCTCCTTCACGAAAGACATGATCTTGTCGTTGGTATCCAAAATACGGTACAACAGCAGTCACTTTTTCTGCTCCTGACCTTTTTAGAGCATCAATCAAGAAAAACAGTTCCATGTAATTGGTGTCAACAGGAGGAGGAGCAGATTGAATGACAACACATTCCTCATCAACTACCTGTTCGGTAATACGAATTCTTCTTTCTCCATCAGGAAATATGTGTATATCAACAGAAGATAATTTCGTCTGAAGAATATCTGCTACGTCCTGTGCCAAATCCAGGCTGGCACTGCCCCCCAAAATCTTCATAACTTTCTGACTTTTCTGGTATATTGAACTTATCCAAACATTCGGTTCCCCAAATATTCGTTTTACATTCCTCCCATCAAACCACCGAGTCCCCCTCCCATTTGGGAAAGTTTCTTTGCAGCTACTTCTTGGGATTTTTTAATAGATTCGTTGATAGCATCTTTCACATCATTGTCAGATCGTCCATTGGTCGAAATACTAACAACTTTTTGATCTCCAGTCATCACAATGACAACACCATTTTTTTCAACAGTAATTTGTTCCTGTTGGAGTGCTTTTTGGATTTGCATTGCCTGATCTCGAAGTTTTTTTAATTCTCCCACTTGTTTTAACGGATTAAACATATATTATTCACCTCACTTTCTGTTATAAAAGTTATTCTAGCGTAATCAAGAGTTTATGCAAATAGGACTCATTCTCTTCTGGAAATGAGCCCTTCCATTTATCCTGTTTTTAATTCTATCATCACTGCCAGATTCTTACCAGTTATCTCACGTACTCCTTTTTCCAAAATTTCTTTTGTTTTAAATTCCTCTAATTTTTCCTTATGGAATTTATATGGTGTTTCAAAAACAATTTTCTCCCCATCGATGAGCTTAATAATACAACCTCGCAATACTCCTGCAACAGAATGATTATATGGTTTTACTTTGTAAATAATGTTCTCCATAAAAACTGCATTCTCATTTGCATTTTCAGGTAATCCCTCTTGCGTATGGGGAGACTCTTCCCTCACAGGAGTCTTCACCGGTGCTTTCCCCAGTACCTCCTGCACTTTCAAATTTTTCTCTTTTTTCAAAAGATCAGTGACAGTAGGTTTTGCAGAAACGTTGTGCATAGACATAGACGCATGAGGTTTTTCTCCAGACAAGTCTTCTCCCTCATTTTCCTTTGCAGAACACCATCCAATACAAACAAGCTCAAGTGGGAGTTGAGGAATAACAGCAAATTTCGTTTCTTTGTATGCTTGTTCCAAAAGACCTATCAAGACTTGCATTTCCTGTATGGATAGATGAATCGTAAGTGGTTGAAAGCCTGCAGGTTGTGTAATCCCTATCTGTGCAAGAAGAGATTGATGAAGCGTTGCCAGTACTTCTTGTATGAAAAACCTCATATCCATTCCCTGTTCGGCAACTTTCCCTACGACTTCTACAGACCCTTTCACATTCTTTTCTTCGAGATTGCTCAACAAACTCGACACAAGATACTGACTACTTGAGATGTTAAGCTTCTCTTCAACCAATGCTTTCGTGATCTTTGCTCCATTTGACAGTGCAACAACTTCTTCGAATAACTTTTGGGTATCTCGAAATCCTCCATCTCCTAAATGAGCGATCAGCTCCAACGCCTCGCCATCTACGTCTATTTTTTCCTCTGAGACAATCCGTTTGAGAGAATGAATCAATTCCTCATCAGTTGCTCTGTTGAGTGAAATATGGAAACATCGAGAAATAATTGTTGCTGGGACTTTTTGTGGTTCTGTTGTACAGAAGATAAAGACAGCATGAGCTGGTGGTTCCTCAATTGTTTTCAAAAGTGCATTAAATGCTTCGGTTGTCAGCATGTGAACTTCATCAATAATATAGACTTTTTTCTTTGCAGCACTCGGTGCTAGGTTCACTCGCTCACGAAGCTCTCGTATTTCATCAATACCTCGGTTACTCGCACCGTCAATTTCCAATACATCAATATTTGTGCCATTTGTAATTGAAACACACTGATAACAGACATTGTCCGGTTCTATGCTTGTATCCTTCTTCTCTTTTCCCTTTTCTTCGTGTTCGCAATTGAGTACTTTAGCAATAATACGAGCAGTTGATGTTTTACCTAATCCCTTTGGTCCGGTAAACAAAAATGAATGAGGGATCTCTTTTGCTGATAATACAGAAGTGAGCGTTTCACGAAGCTTGGGATTATCTAATTCCGCAATTGTTTGGGGTCGATACTTACGATAATACACCATAGGTAGAAGTAACAACTAGAATACTACAATTGGAGTATCTTTGGAAGCACACAAACAGTATCACTGAAAGCACTTTGAACTTGTATCCTATTCGTGGTGAATACCTAAGAGATGCGTCAGACCGTGCTCAACAAGCATATCCATTCTATCATCAACTAATTCCTCAAATTCTGCTGCTTCTTTAATAAGGACAGGATAGGAGATAACAATATCTCCAAGACGCAGTTTATCCGTTGGCAAGACAACTGGTTCACCCTCTGATAGAGAAAAGGACAATATATTTCGAGTCTTATCCTCACCCTTATAGAGCTTGGATAGTTCTCTCATTTTTCTGTCTCCAACAATGGCAATACTCACCTCTACCGGCCCTTGTACTCCGTGCTTTTTGAGGGTCTCCACAACGGTTTTACGGATGCGACGTCTATTAACCTTATATCTACTTTCAACAAAAAGAAGTGCGGTAACTTCAGAGTCTGTAGTCATAACGATTTAGGCAGTTACTCTCTTTAAGATTCTTGCTTTTCTTTTTTCTTGCTTTTTCTGTGCTCGCGCAGCAGATGGCTTGAGGTAGAATTGTCGGCGTTTTGCCTCCTGAATAATACCTGCATCAGTGACTTTTCTGCTAAATTTTCGGATGAGAGCGTCATCACTATCACCTGGTTGTTTTTTAACGATTAACATAGAATACAAACACCCCCTCTCAGGAAATTCGAGGCTTTTTATAAAGCTCGAAAAAATGTAGTTACAATATTATAACACAAAATGTGGAAAAGTGGCAAAGCCAAATCTCGTACGGACTTCTACGAAAAGATGAAATAGATTGTTTCCTTTACGGCCTTCCCATTGGTCCCATAAGGTGGATATGCAGGTGGTCAATTTCCTGAAGTCCTCCACCATTCACTGTTATTTTATAGCCATTGTGATTCAGGTTAAATTCCCTCACCAGTGTTTGCAGGACTTGTCTGATTCTATCAATAAGGACCTGGTCATCAAGTTGCATAAATTCAGGAATATGCTTTTTGGGGACAACCAGAATATGCGTTGGCTTTTGTGGGTGCAGATCAGGAAATGCCATGACCCACTCATCCTCATACGTAAATTCTTTTGGCACATCGTGCCTTGCTATTTTACAAAAGATACAATCATCCATACCGCAATACTAAATATTCTCTAATACCTTTACTATCTGATCTAAGCTCAATCTTGTTGGAACCATTTTGGGATTTTTCGGTGTGCCATTTAGAAGCATTTTGTTACTAACATGTAAAAACCATGTTGCCTCAGGATCCATTTTTCGAAATTGCTCACTTGCAAGCGTAAGATTAATATCAGGGGTTACTCCTTCTTTAAATGGAATAGCTTTTATCCTCACATACCCTTTTCTGGGATCTTTACGAACAACGACTGCATAACCCATTCTCTGTGCAAGCTTAATAACACTATCGTTGATCGTTTCAACCGCAAGTGCCTTCCCCCATTTTGTTGTGAATTCTTTTGCTTTTGCAAGTTCTCTTTCTGCCCAAATTCTACTTTCAAATCGATGTACCATTGCATCCAGAATTTCCATCCCCCAGCTTACATAATACTCATCTTGATTCGGGTGTAATCCTTTCATTCCTTCTAAAATACCGTACAGTCCAAATTCATGAATATCAGATCCTGCGTCTTTCCAAAATACTTCCTGAAAGTGGTCAAGTGCAACAATATAGTCAACAATTCTCCCAACTGCAGTAACCCGATCGCTTTGTTTAATATCAGAAGTTCTGGCATGCAAATTTGGATTTTCCTGTAAGACATAATCCCAACAGCGACTCGTACTACAGACATTGGTGTCATAAATTTGGTGATGGTCCAATGGGGTGAGGCCTGTATCAACATGCAGTATTTTATCTTCACCGATAGTAACCACAATTTTTTCGTCTGCTTCTTTACTTTTATTTGCAACTTTTGGGCTTCTATCTCCTGCAGGAACAAATTCTACTTTTGCATTCTCCCATCCTGGTAAGAAACGTTTGAGTATCCACACAGAACCAATTGCATCCCAGTCAGGAGACGTATGAGTAACAATAATATGCATAACCGTAGTATACTAGGTTTTTGAAGATTTAAAAAGGATATCCACTAACTCTTCTTTAAGTTCTCACCCGATTCAAAAAATTTTCCAATAATACCTTCCTGAGTGTTTGCTGCATTTTGCGCTCTTACCCATGCAGGCATGCCTGTTCCTATAGGAAAACTACGACTAGTTTGTCCATCAGAAACCGTAAAGGATTCACTATCTCTGGTAACACTGCTCCCATTAGGACATGTTGTCTTGTATACACCACCTATACGTTCTGTTATGCATCCACTCATATGTGTAGCATTATAGAATTCTCTTCTCATTTGTACATGCGCATTGGATACGCATTGACATATAAAAAGAACCATTAGCTTGACAAATCACTCTCTTATTAGAGATGATAAGTTTATGGATCCCAAACAAACTGCTCAATTGGACCCAAAACTACAAGAAGCATATAACCGTGTTATGGGAACAGCTGTTACTCCTGCTGCACCTGCGACAACGAATCCTCTACAACCTGCTGTAAATCCAGTGACTCCTACTCCAATACCTTCAGCTCCCTCTGCTACGCCAACTGCCACAACGACAGTCTCTGTAGCACCAGTACCAGCAGCTAGCGCTACAGCTTCCCCTCAACAGCCTGAGCAGCCTCTCCCTGTTACTCCAGTTGTCATGCCACACTCCACGCAAACAGTGCGAGTTGGTGGTGGAGCTACTCCCGTTGAAGCTACACCAGCACCCTCAACTGGGGTTGTTGCAACAAGTACAAAAAAGGGGATCTCGCCGGTTATTCTTATTTTAGGAGCTGTTGTATTCTTTCTCGTGTATAGCCTGTTCTGGATTAAATTCCTGAATGTTCCAGTACCATTTATTAATCAGTAATTCTTTTCTTCTTTTGCCTTTAGGAGTCTTTCCACTGCCTCTTGTATAGAAATAAGCTCTGGGTTCTCTTGTGTTCGTTCTTTCCACTCCACCTTATCACCAGTTTTTTCAGAAATAACTATTCTCACAGGCATTCCCAGAAGATCTGCATCTGCAAATTTTTCTCCAACTGAAACTGTTTCCCTATCATCTAAAAAGACCTCAATCCCTTCTTTCTGAAGTGCTTTATACAGAAAATCAGCTTCTACATTTTTCCGAATAGAAATGAGATGGACAGTAAATGGTGCAATATGTCGTGGCCACACAAGCCCTTTTTCATCAGCAAACTTCTCAACAATTACTCCCATAACACGTGATGGACCTATTCCATAACTTCCCATGTAGACGAGGTGTTTCTCACCCTTTTCGTCTGTGTAATAAAAATCAAATGCTTTTGAGAATTTTGTATTTAATGGGAAGATGTTCCCAACTTCGGCTGCTTTGTACACCTCATAGACTTCTCCTGTTTCTGGATACAAATCCCCTTCTTTTGCTACTTTAATATCGTAAAATTCCCCTGGTTCCTCCAGATCACGACCAAAATTAACATTGATGGAATGATAATTTGTCCTATTTGCACCCATTTCAAAGTTTTTTCTGCCTTTCATCGACTCGTCCATAAAGACTCTAACATCTTTTGATAAATTCAACAGTCCTGCATATCCAATTTCAGCTCCAGTTACCTTCTTCACTACGTCTGCAGATGCTAATTGGAGCGATTCTGATCCTGAAATTTTTTTGAGCTTTTCTTCATTAATGTCATACCCTCCACGTACAGCAGCAGCAATCACCTCTGCTTTTTCATTCTCAAAAAGCATAGTTTTCGTCGTCTGCTCTATGTGAATACCTGCATGCTTTGCCACTTCCCCAACACCAATAATACCCGCCCCTTCTATTTCTTCTAAAGGTTTCACTTCTTCATTACTTTGATTGAGAGATGGTGCTTGAGAAGGAGCAACTTCGCGATTAAAAGTAAGGTTTTTACTCTTAACATGGAAAATAAGATCTTCTCCAGCGTCACAGATAACTTGAAATTCATGTGAGTATTCTTTTGTAAAATCTCCACCTGATGCAAGAGTAAGAAGCGTTGCATGTTTGAGACCAAGCCTTTCAAACACTTTCCAGTATGCCTCTTTTGCTACTTCGTAATATTTTTTTAAGTCTTCTTCTGATGTATGAAATGAATATAGATCTTTCATTCTAAATTCACGACCTCTGAGAAGTCCTGACTTTGCTCGTGGCTCATTTCTGAATTTTGTTTGGATTTGATACACCGCAGTTGGCAAGTCTTTATACGATCTCACCTGCTCCATAATTAAGTTTGTCACCGTATCTTCATGTGTTGGAGCCAAGATATATTCTGTAGCATGTTTTGCTCGAGCTTTTTCATTTGCAGGAGTCGTTTTCATAAGGACATCAACTGTATGGAGTCTTCCAGATTTCACCCAAATTTCTTGAGGAACAAGAGAAGTCATAAAGATTTCAACGGCAATTTTATCCATCTCCTCCCGAATAATTTGTTCTATTTTTTCTAAAACACGAAGACCAAGAGGCAAAAAGGTATATACTCCTGCCATTTCCTGATGGATATAACCAGCTTGAATCAAAAGACGTGCATTTTTTGACTGTAAATCCTTTGCTACTGCTTTACTTGTTCTAAATGGTAACTGTGAATATTTCATAGTGTTAGTATACAGGTTTTTCCATAAAAAAACCTCATCTCTGCCAAGGTCTGTCAGACCTTAACAAGGACGAGGATGCTCGTGGTACCACCTTGTTTTCCTTAGATTAAAAACCAAATCTAAGCTTATTTTCTCTATAACGGGAGTTACCGGATCTACTCATCGTAGTCAGCTCAGGGGCGGGAATTCCCCTTCATCGCTTTTGAAGAAAGTATAGCAGTGACCTTCTATCTTGTCAACTTAACCTCCGTTAATCTATTTTTCTTTTACCTTATGTCCACCAAATTCATGGCGAAGAGCTGCGACCATTTTTGCAGCAAATGATTTTTGAACTTTCTTATCACTCTTTGATTTTTGTCTAAAATGCAGTGAGTCTTTAATTATCTGAACTGGAACACCTTCTTTTTCTGCAGCCTCAATTGTCCATGCTGCTTCTCCTGTTGCATCAATTTCCCCAATAATATTTTCTAAATTATGATCTTTCTTCAAGGCATCTGATGCCCTATCAATAAGGAACGATGAAATAATCGTTCCTTTTTGCCATACCTTTGCCACTTTTGATAAATCAAGTTTATATGGTCCTTTCTCCAACACCCCAAATCCTTCACCAATTGATTGCATCATGCCATATTCTATTCCATTGTGAACCATTTTAATAAAATGACCTACTCCGCCAGTACCAAAATAGTCAAATGATCCACTTGGAGAAGCAAATGTTTTAAGAACTGGTTTAATATGGACAAAAGCACTTTCATCTCCACCAACCATAAGGGAAAAACCATTTTCTGCTGCCAAAACTCCTCCACTAACACCAATTCCTAGAAATCTCACATTCAATTTTTTAAATCTATCAAACCATTTTTGAGAATCTTTAAAATAACTATTCCCTCCATCAACAACAATATCTCCTTCTTCTGCAATATCGGCAATCTGTTCTAAAATACCATCTGTTGCATCACCTGCAGGAAGCATTGACCAAAAGACACGGGTTTTGCGAAGAAGAGTCTTCATCTCAGCAATATCTGATGCAACAAAAAGTTGTCCCATTTTTTTACGTTGTACAGAAGATGCCCCCTCGTATTCCTCAACTAACTCTTCAATTGGGGTAGAAGATCTGTTCCAGACAACAACATCATATTTTTGAGTAAGAAGCTTCCAAACCATTCTCTTCCCCATTTTTCCAAGACCCAAAAATCCAATTCTCATATCTATAGAAAGTACAGTTTTTGGATAAAGAATGCAAGAGCAAAAAAATTAAGGAGAACTAGAACCGAACAAGTCTCCGTCTATGAGGAGGAAAATCTGCAGACTGTTGTTCTGTCCAATGCAAGCGAGAAGAAAAGAAACGTTCACCTGCACTTTCTCTAATTACTTCAGCATGAATTTCAGAAATACCATGAGTTTGCGAAAACCTAACAAATTCATGAACTAAATTCTCTGCAACGTCCGTTCTCCTATAATCTGAAATAACATAGATGCCTTGCAGTAAGCTAAATTTTCGAGGAATGTCTCTCATTTCTATTTTCCCCATAACAAATCCAACAATTTTTTCTTGATCTTCTGCAACAAACACGCCAAATTTTTTATCAAGCTCAGGTTCTGTAGGTGTTATAATCCTCTCTGTATAAATTCTTTCCAGCTCTTTTGTAGTATATTTTCTCCTCGCTTCTCCTTTACGCAATTCTTCTTCAAGTTTTTGCGCAAGCCGTGCGACATCTTTTACGTCTTCCAGTCGTGCTGCTCTGATCTGTACAGGAGTTGTTTCTAAACCCTCGATAGCATGACCTGGCTCTTTTTGGGTTTCATGTTGGAACATGGAGGGAATACTACAAGATTTAAACGAGAATTACAATAACCATTATTTACAGGACAACCACTAAGAAACTTTTGATAAATCTCCGTGAAGAACGTGAGGCTGCATAATACGTACTTCGTGTGCCCACCTCACCTCTTTATCGCTTGGGTAAGGAAAAAGAGTAAACAATTCTTTATGCATAAAATAACCAATACCCATTTCCATGAGTGTTGATGTGCCAATGTAACCATTGATATTATTCTTTGGATAATTTAACACAACCACAGCATCACAATCGGCGACTTGCTGAAAACATTTTCTCATCGTGTCATTTTCAATACAGTTTAAAAAATTCTGGTCCAAATCGTCAGTTAATTTTTCATCATCAATATTCAACTCAATTGTATGCGGTATTTGCACTTCATGTCCCATTTTTTCAAGGACTTCTTTTGCAGCAAACATTTCCTTTGCAAATGCCATACTGCCACTTATCATGATTTTCATATCAGGATCGTATCGTATTTTTTATGTCTTTGCAATTGCTTCATCTGGGAAAATTTTTCCTGGATTCAGAATCCCCTTTGGATCAAAAAGTTGTTTTACTTGTTCCATTAGCATAAAAGATGTTGGATGCTCTAGTGGCAAATAGTCTTTTTTTCCAATACCAAGCCCATGTTCACCCGTTGCAGTTCCACCAACTCCTATCGCAAATCGAATTAACTCCTCATGAATCTTATGTGCTTTTTTATAAGAAACCGTATCGTCCATGTCATAGACAACCCACGTATGAAAATTTCCATCTCCCACATGTCCATGGTTGAGCATTTGTGTATCATATTTCATTTGTAGATCTCTGGCATTCTTAATAAAGTGAGGTACATACTGAAGTGGCACACCCACTTCTGCAGAAAGGATTGCTTTCTCAGGAGATAGTTTTTGAAAAGCAAGACGAACCCCCTTACGACATCCCCATAAACCGTCAACCTCTGCAGGAGTTGTATAAGTATCATAGGTGATCGCATGATATTGACGACAAATACTTTCAAGTTGCAGGAGTTGACGTTGTAATTCAACTTTTGGTCCGTGCAGTTCTATCAAGAGTGTTTCCATCTCTGCTAATTGAATTTTTGTTTGAGCCAAATTTGCAAGCTTTACATAACTCATATCCATTAACTCAAGTGCTGCTGGTTTGATATGCGATGATAACACTGCACCGATTGCACTACTCAAATCTGATAAATGTTGAAAAGCAACAACAGCTGCCATTTCAAACTCAGGTAACGGACATACCTTCAGGACTGCTTTTGTCACAATCCCCAGCGTTCCTGAGGAGCCAATAAAAAGACGAAGGAGATTATATCCTGCAACTGACTTTATTGATTTGCTCCCTACTGTCACAATATCTCCATTTGCCAATACTACCTCAAGTTGCATGACCCAATCCGCTGTCACACCGTATTTTACGGCATACATACCCCCTGCATTTGTTGCTATCATCCCACCAATTGTTGCAATGTGAGAACTTCCTGGAAATGGAGGAAAAAATAATTTGTGTACTTTTAGCTGCGCATTTAACTCGTCACAGATAATTCCTGGTTCAACCGTTACCTGAAATCCATCCTTACTGACATCAAGAATGTTATTCATTCGAGTAAGATTCATAACAATGCCCTTTTTAACAGGAATGCTATTACCCATCAAAGATGTTCCTCCACCCCATGCAGTTACTGGAATAGTATGTTCATGTGCTAAACGAACTATCCTACTTACTTCCTGCGTATTTTTCGGCCAGACAACAATATCTGGTAGAACAGCTTGATAATACGACTTATCTTTAGAATGAGCTTTTCTCTGTTCCTCCTCAACAGAAATATATTTAATGCCAACAATACTTTTCAATTGATTAATAATGTATGTATTCATATAATTTTTACGTTCTAACATGTGTCTTGGATATTGTATCCAATGCTTCTAACAATCTTTTCATATCTCCCATACTCACTGCCGGAAAGTTTGCGATTCGTATTTGCCTGTCCTTATATGGTCCATAGCCATCTCCAACAATAAGACCCCTTTGCTGCAACTTCATTTGAAGAAACAAACTGTCCCCTACATCTGTAACAATAACTGTTTGTGATCGAAATGCTTCTTCAACAAAAGGTTTGTATGTTTTGTGTTGTTGAAGAAATTGATAGACCATGTCTGATTTTTCTTTTGTCTCTTTTCGAATGTTCTCTATTCCTTTTTTCAGAAAATCTTTTATAACTTCATTCAATAGATAAATAGCTAAGACATTGGGAGTTTCAGGTGTTTGTTTTTTTTGAGCCCACTCAACCAGAGTTGGAAAATTGTGATAGGTACCAATCCTTAACCCCTCTTTTTGCAAATACTTTGCTTTTTCAATTGCTCTTGGTGAAAGAATAAGGGCACCAAGACCTGAAGGTAGCCCAAAATTTTTTTGCACAGAGAAAAAGGTGCAGTCTAACCTAGAAAAATCGAGAGAGACAATAGGCGCTGAAGAGACAATATCAACAGCAATCAGCACATCAGAGTGCTTTTGTTGAGCGTCATAGATGAATGCTGGGTTTATTGCAACACCGCTACTTGTCTCATTTTGCGTGAAACAAATAAGTTCTGTTTCGTCTGAAATTTTCACATTAGTAGTAAACCCTCTGCCAAAATCAACTTCCTCTTTTTCTGCATCCTTTCCTAATTCTTTTGCAAAACCACACCACCTTTTTGAAAAAGATCCATTCACAAAATGAAAACTTTTTTTCTTCACTGTGTTTTGAATAATTCGCTCCATTGCTTCTGTACCAGATGAAACAAATACAACAGCATAGTTCTCTGGTATGTTCAACAATGTTCTGAGTCCTTTTATTGTTGATGAAAAAACTTCTTCAAATTGCTCGGACCGATGAGACAACGAACAAATTTGTTGCTCCACTGCTTTTTGCAAATGCTTCCCAACTGTTGGGTATAGCTGTGATGGTCCTGGTGTGAAAAATATTTGTTTCATAAATACTTCAATACCTCCTCAAAGGATGCAGCAATAACATCTGCTTTTTTCACAACTGATTCTCTTGTCACATTCTCTGTGAACGCAAAAAACTTCTCTACAAGACCTGCTTCTTTTACTTCCCAATCAGTATGCCCATCTCCTATCATGTATAAAAGCCCTTGAAGTTCTTGTTCTTTGATTTTCTTTACCTTTCCTTTTTCCCCTGCCAACACATTATGTGCATCAAATCCTAGGAATTCTCCTTGAGTATCAAATACGAATTGATTTCCAAAAACATGATCCTCAGGAATTCCAAACTCTGAGACAACGGGAATCATATAATCACGAAATCCGCTGGAAAGAATATATACTGAGTTTTTGTGTCTTTTGAAAAACGCTTTGTACTTTTTCACAGAGGGAGTAATATGTCCATGTAATATCTTAACCAACTCCGCAACATCGTTTTGTGTTGGACGAAACAGTTTCATTCTTTTTGATAAAGATTCAGGAAAAGAAATTTTTCCTTCCATACCCAAAGCAGTAATTTCTTGAATGGTACAAAGAACCTCCTCTTTATCACTTCTTTTTTGCAAAACAATTTCTGCCAACACATCGAGCGATTCAACTGATACAAATGTACTATCAAAATCGATGAGTAATGTAATATTGTTCATTTGTAATACTGTATCATTCATAGTTTTCCTTTATCTTTGTGGCATACTGTGCCACAAAAAAACCTCCCTGCTGGGAGGTGTACATATCACACAACAAAACTCCCAGCTACATCAGGAAGTTGTTGATGGTGAATAGTTATTGTAAACGTCTACTCTACTGTTCATAGGTTTGTCTCTCCATTTCTTTTTCACTATACGTCGGTTGTGTGGATGTTGTCAATAGAACAAATTACTCTATCCACTTTTTGCCGTCTTTTTCTAGTAATTCATCTGCAGCCTTTGGCCCCCAACTGCCTTTTTTATATTCAAAGACAGGGGTATATTCGTTTTCCCATCCTTGCATAATTTTTTCAATAAATGTCCACGAAGAATCAAGTTCATCAGAACGATTAAATAACATCTGATCGCCTTTAATAATATCTCCCAATACTTTTTCATAGGCGTCTGACCCTTGCGAACCAAATTGTTCTGAATATTTAAAATGCATGTCCACAGGTATCAAAGAAAGGAGAGACCCTGGTGTCTTTGCAATCATCTTGAGTGTTATCCCTTCGTCTGGCTGAATTCGAATTGTTAATATATTACCTTCTTCAGGACATCCAACTTCTTTAAAAAGAATATGACATGTCTGTTTAAAGACAATCGATATTTGCACAACATCCTCAGCCATCTCTTTTCCTGCTCGTAGATAGAAAGGAACTCCAGCAAAACGAGGAGTATTCACAAAAAATTTCATAGCAATAAATGTTTCTGTCTTAGAATCATGTGCAACGTCTTTTTCCGAAAGATATCCTTCATATTGTCCCCTCACAACTCGTTCTCCTACGTGTTGTGCCTCTATGCATTCAATTGCCGCAATTGCCTTTGCCCGTACATTTCTTACCCCCTCTTCAGAAAAACTTTGTGGCATTTCCTGAGCAACGGCCGCTACCAGTTGCATTAAATGATTTTGTCCAACATCCCTCAAGGTCCCTACCCCATCAAAAAACTTTCCCCTTGCACCAATTCCTTTTTTCTCAGACAGAGTAATTTGTACATGGTCAATGTATTCATGATTCCAAATGGGATCAAAGATCCCATTTGCAAATCTAAACACAAGTAAATTCTGCACTGCTTCTTTTCCTAAATAATGGTCTACTCGGAAAATCTGTCGTTCTTCAAAAATGTGTGAGAGTTTTTGATCAAGCTCCCGTGCAGTATCCAAATCTTTACCAAATGGTTTTTCTATAGCAATACGGGTCCATTTGGTACTCCCCTGCCCACATCCTTCTGATAATTTCGTCCCAACAAGATTAGCCAAAATAGTATCGTAATTTTGAGGAGGAGTCGCTAAATAAAAAATTCGAGTGATACAAGCACCCATTTGCTCATCTAGTTTCTGGAGTTTTTCAACGAGTGCTTCATACCCCCACAATTCATCAAAATTTCCTTGCTGGTATGAAAGATGTTGTGCAAAATTTTTCCACTCTGGATGAGTAGATTCCTCAGGGAAAAAGGCAACAAAATCTTCATCAGTTAAAGGGCGTCTTGCAAATCCTACGATCCAAAAATCTTTTGGTAATTCCTTCTTCTTAAAAAGGGTAAATAATGCAGGAAGTAGTTTATTTTTTGCCAAGTCTCCTGTTGCACCAAAGAGAACAAGGACAAAGGGAGAATTCATGGATATATTATAGTGCACTAACCGGGAGAGATAAAGAGCGTAAGAGGAGGTACAAAAGATTACTTTTCTTCCCTACATCTTTTGATCAGTAATCACTACCGTTTTCTCAGAAGCTTCTTGCGGGAAAAATCGTGCAGGAAGTTCTTCTGGATATCCACCAGAAAACATTTCTTTGAGTGCTTTTTTCTTTTCTTTCCCAAACGCAAGAACAATAAAATAATCTATCAAGGCAAGTCCTGCAAACGTCATCCCGACTCGCTCTTTATAATCACTTTTTTGATCATTCAATTCTCCGACAAATTGATGTTGTCTTCCTTCTTCAAACATCGGATTGGTAAAGCCTTTTCTATTTGGAATAATGCTTGCTGTATGTCCATCTTTTCCAAGTCCCATCACTGCGATACTTCGCGGGAATTTAAAAAATAAATCTCTTGTTACCTGATCATATTCTCTTGCTGTCTCCTCAAGACTAAGACCATCTCGTAACATTGGATAAAAAGGAATAGCATGTTTTTTTAAATAGTCAAGAAAACCTGCCTCTCGTATCATTCTCTCATTACTACTCTCATGCATGTGCTTTCCATATCTTTCATCAATCATACCAACCGCAACTGGCTTAATTATTTTTTCTTTTGCCAATAGGTGGTAAAGCGGTTGAGGAGTATTTCCTCCTGAGAGAAACAGTACGGTACGTTTATCTACTTTTTCATACAAAATTTCTTTTGCTTTTTCTGTTCCTTTTTCTGGATTTTGGACAACGATAATTTGCATAATGTTGCTGTCTAATACCCTCAGACTATCAGAGTGTTAGGAAAATTAGTATATCAGAAAATCAAATAGTCTGGTGGAATAACTTTTTCGGTGAATGATATAATAGAGATCATGTCAACAAAATATATTCTTCATGGAGGCCGTAAACCTGGCTCAGACTATACAAAAGATTTCTTTGAAGAAATTATCCATGATTTACCTGAAAAAAAACTTATGTTTTTGTATGTCCCATTTGCAAAAGAAAAAGAACAGTGGGAAAAAGCATTTGCAGAGAAAAAAGAAGAGTTTTCTCAAGCATACCCCAACAAACAAATAACCTTTTTGTTAGCAGATGAAAACCCCGAAAAATTTTTAGATCAAACCCATACCGCAGACATTATTTTTCTAGCAGGGGGGAACACGCAAAATATTTTAAAGTTACTCAAGACTATTCCTCTTTCTGTCCTCACTGAACATCTTACTAATAAAACAATAGTCGGAACGTCTGCTGGAGCAAATGTTCTCTCAAAGTATTATTATTCAAATCACAGACAACAAGTTGAAGAAGGTTTAGGGATTCTTCCTATAAAAATCTTTTGTCACTACACTCTTGAACATGAGCCACAACTAGAGGAATTAGAAATATATAAAGAGCATCTCACCTCTTTTGCTCTTCCTGAAGATTATTTTGTGATAATACAGTAGATTTCAACTAAACAACCCCTGACCATCCCTCACTTTGGTAAGAGACTTTGTCCACTAAAGATCCTGGTAAGATCGTGAAAAGTAATAAACAGAATAAGGGCAAATAAGAATGCCATACCCACAGCATGAGCATATCCTTCTACTTTTGGACTTACTTTCTTCCCTATAACTCCTTCAAGAAGAATAAAGAAAAGTCTCCCACCATCAAGAGCTGGTATTGGTAATACATTCAAAATTGCTAAATTCAAAGATAGCAGCGCAACAAGCCCAAGTACTGCATTAAATCCTATCTGAACAAATTGCCCAGTCAATTGAGCAATACCAACAGGACCTGCCAACCCTTGTGGTATTTGTCTATTTACTGTTAATTGAACCAATAACTGTCCAAGTCCCTGAAGAATGGCACCTGTTTGTACAACTGCTTCTTTCAGTCCTACCCAAGGAACTTGATACCAAGGATACTTCTTCACGGTAACATTAGATCCAATTGCTACTCCCATTGCCCCTTCACCTGCTGGGTAATGGACTCGTGGTGTCACTTTCACCGTTTTGAGTGATGAGTCAGAAGTTTTAAGCTGTAAGGTAACTTCCTGTCCGAGATGTTTTTTTGTATACGAAATAACCTGTTCTGCATTGGTAACATTTTGTCCATCAAGGCCTATCAGGATATCTCCTGCTTTGAGTCCTGCTTTTTCTGCTGGAGAATTTTTTGCAATAGCTGCTATCACAACATCTTTGCCTTGTTGAGGAACTCCTTGTACTGCAACCAAATACGAGAGAATCACGGTTGCCAGAAGAAAGTTCATAAAAACACCGGCAAACACAATGAGTGCTCTCTGCCACACAGATCGGGCAAAAAAGGCACGTTGTCTATCTTTACCTTTAAACGCCTTCTCATCTAATGTCCCTACTTTCCCTCCTCCTGCTTCATCTTCCCCATATAACTTCACAAATCCACCAATGGGAAGTAAATTGATAGAGTAGATTGTTTCACCAATCTTTTTTCCCCATACCCGTGGTGGAAAACCAAATCCAAATTCTTCTACTTTGACTCCAAGTTTCTTGGCAGTTAGGTAATGGCCTAATTCATGAATAAGCACTAAAACAGATAAAACAAGAATAAAGGTAATAATAGTGAGTAACATAGTGAAAATTATTATCCCTGGTAAACAAAAGTGTGTCCAGGATCTATAGAAAAACTTTATCTATAATAGCAAAATGAATATAAATTACAAGTTTCTAGAATTTTCAAACCCTATTGCCCAGTGGAAAAATGATTACGTGGATGAATTTTCCCCTGTAAAAGAGTTTTTACTGAAGGTTGTGTAGTGGAACCAAGTCCTTCATGACAACGTCTACAAATAACTTCTCCATCTGGACACACTTGTTGAGCAAGTTCCGGTTGTGAGATTACCCTTGCGGCATCGTCTTTAGATAATCTCCTCGTATAGAGGATAACCTCTCCTACTTGACCTTTTCTTTGGGCGCAGTAGTATTCGTGTTCCCCCTGCTGACATGCATTTCTTTCTCTCATTACTTTAGCTAATAAACTTTTAAGTCTTTGCAACATTAACCGTAGCATATATGATAATAAAGTAAAAGTAAATGTAAAAAGTAAATAACAAGTAAAAGGGATGTAAGAAGATGTTAGAACAACGTATCGGGGAACCACCTGAAAGAATTCTCAAATCACTCGACCATAAACCTGAATTTCATTCATCACAACATGCCGAGGATGTGGAAGTAAATACCTTTCGTAGGAGAAAGACATTAACTCTCAGGATGAATGGCAGACAACAAGAATGGTTTTCGGTTAAAGGTGGGGCATCAGAAAAAAAATTTGCGCCAAATGCTACTCCCACGTACGAAATTTGTTATAATCCCGTCACAGGAGAATGGCTTAAAATGCTCCCAGCTCTTACCCCAGAACAACGAGCTACTATCCCAATCCATCTCGAACAATTAGATAAACAACTTCGTTTGGGCGTTACCATGCAAAAAAGAGCAATGGAGTTAGCAGGAGTCGGACACTTGGCACACCAACTTCGATTGGAGACAGTTACTCTGCCTGACGGCGCTGAGCAAATCGCTTTTATTAGTCCACATTTCGGTGACTCGTTAGAATATTGCTTTATCGAGAGTCTTCCAGGCAGGAAGAAACCCGAAAAGATTACATTTCATACTCTTCATGATGATGTAAAAGCATGGGCTCAAAAAGTCTATCATGCAGTATTTCAAGACGCAGTAGCCCTTTACTTGAGATACGGCTATTGGACCGAAGATCCAAATCCTGGCAATATTCTTTTTCACCGAGTAGGTAAAGGAGATACTTCAGAAATGTTTCCTTTTCTTATTGATCTTACAAGTTCACGTCAACACATTGAAGTTCCAACAAGAAAGCCAAATGAGAGTACTAGCGACTATAGCAAAAGGCTATATGAACACTATAATACTCATATAGGAGAACTAAGTGCTAAATTTGGAAAAAAATGTAAAACTTGGGGAATTGATTTTGCAGTGAATCAAGTAGTAATGAAAGGAATCAATGCAGAAATAGAACGTCTTGTTGCTGCTGCCTAAATTTGTAACTCATTTTTCAATCAAAGAGTTGTCGTAATTAGATTTGGAGGAGTTCTTCTTCTTTTTGCTTCCCCATTGCTTCTATTTGACCCATTGCATCATCAGTTGCTTTTTGTACTTCCTTTTCAAGCCGTGCTGTTTCATCTTCTGATAATTCTTCATTTTTCTTAATCTCATTCATCCCGTCTTGGCGAGCTTGCCTGACCATAATTCGGCCATTTTCCAATTTTTGTTTCATAAGATGAATCAGTTCTTGTCGTCTTTCTTGAGAAAGTGGTGGGATGGTAATTCTGACAATTGGTGTATCAACAACAGGATTGAGGCCAATATTTGCTTCCTGAATTCCCTTCTCTAGTTCGTGAATCGTTGATTGGTCAAAAGGAGTAATAACAAGTGTCTGCAAATCCTGAGCATGGATTGTAGCCATTTCCACGACTTTGAGTTTTGCACTGCCACCATATGCATTGATGATAATATTTTCAACTAAAGATGGCATTGCACGACCGGTACGAATGGTTGCTAAATCTTGTTTAAGAAGGTCGAGGACCTTATGCATGCGAGAAGAGGTTTCCTGAAGTACTGGATCCATATCTTTTCTATTATATAGCAAATCTCTCGAATTTTTTCACTACAATATTTTCGCCTGTTTTGTGGATTGCTTCCTTCACCATTTGTTCAATTGTCTTTGAAGGATCTTTAATAAATTCCTGTTGAAGAAGTTCAGTAACATCTTTTGGGTCCATTGCAGCAACTTGCATGGCTATTTCATGAGCTAACTGTTTAAATTCATCAGTTCTCGCAACGAAATCTGTTTCAGACAAGAGCATCACCATAACGCCGATTTTCCCACCACCATGAATATATGCTTCAACAATTCCTTCTCCTGTTTCCCTATCTGCCTTCTTAGCTGCTTTTTCTGCTGCTTTACTCTTGAGAATTTCTAATGCTTTATTGTAATCATTGTTTGCCTCTTCAAGAGCTTGTCTGACTTCAGACACAGAAATACTGGTTTCATCTCGGAGTTTTTTGATGAGTTTAATATCAACTGCCATATTATTTTTCTGCTTTCTTTGTAGCTTTCTTTGCTGGTTTTTCTTCTTTTACTGTCTCTTCCTTTTCGTCAGCTTTTTCTTCAACTATCTCTTCTTTTTTTACTTCTTTTTTCTCTGCTTTGACTTCTTTTCCTGTCTTTCCTTCTACCCATGCATCAAGAATGTAGCTGATAAGAAGTTTTAAGGATCCAACAGCATCATCATTTGCTGGAATAACATAATCAACTAAGTCTGGATCTGCATTGGTGTCAACGATACCAGCAACTGGAATTCTCATTCGTCGTGCTTCTCTTACAGCTAAATCTTCAGTATGAGTATCAATAACAAAAAGTGCATCAGGAAGTTTTTTCATGTCAGCAATACCACCGTAGTACTCTCCCAATTTTTGCATTTCTCGATCAAAAAGCATGAGCTCTTTCTTCGTGTATTTTGCTTTCCATTCATCAGTATGAAGTTTTTCTTTTAATTCCTTCAGCCGTGCGTAATTTTTTGCAATTGCAAGAGTATTGGTAAGGGTTCCACCCATCCATCTTTTGGTAACAGTGAAAATACCAAGTGGAGTCTCACCTTTTACTCTATTAAGTTCTTCTTCAAGAATTGGAACTGCTTGTCTTTTTGTACCAACAATAAGGAGAGTGCTTTCTGGTTTTTTTGCTGTTTCAAGTAAGAATTGTGCTGCCTCTTCTAAACCTTCTTTGGTTTTAGCAAGGTCAATAATATGAATATTGTCTCGTGATTCGAAAACAAATTCTCGTGCTTTTGGATTTTGTCGTGTTACTTGGTGGCCAAAATGGCAACCTGCTTCGAGAAGTTCTTCAAGTGAAATAGCTTTCATAATAAATAATCCTTTATTCCTCTACTCAGTGCATGTAGTAATCAAGGATTATATTCACTGAGTATGTATAATGAGTATATTTTACCAAAAGTGAGGAGAGAAAACAATAATGGAATTATATTCCATTTCTCTCCCTATAACGGTCTATAGCTCCCGCTTGATCATATGCTTCCAACGCTTCACTATGTAAACCATCTGGGCCTTTTCTTTCTTTATAGGCAGCTCTCCCCGTTTGTTCATGTTCTGTTCGGTCCAACAGAGAAAAGAAATCCATAGTTCCAGAAGGAACAGAACCTTCGCTAACTCTTCTCGTTCTTTTTGCCATAATACACGCTATTATACTATAAGGTCTTATATCTTTTCAATAAGTTTGCTGAGAATTACTGAATATGAGGAAATCCATGAGAGTAATAAAAAAATTAGCCTCTATTACTTGTAAAAGGACGGCGAACAATAGCTTCCCTTTGTAGTCTATTTCTCTTTGCCACAGGCACATCTCCGCCAACTAAAGCAGCTGCGGTCTCTCTATTAGCACGTCTTGCATCACCTAAAGATGGATTTCGCCTTCGATCTCCTCCTGAAGAATACCTATCGAATTCGTCTCTAGTATAATTTACAAAAGTGTCTCCTTCTGAAGGATCATGTGGTGTTTCTCTAACAATGCTCATGGTAATAGATATGTACTATATCAGGATTTTTTTAGTAGTCAAGAGGAAAATATAAGAGATTATTTAAAAAACAAGAAAATTTATGGGACTGGGAATTTTTTGAGGAATGATTTTACTTCCTGGGCAATTTTTTGAAGATTTTTATTTTTTGCAATTTTTGCTCGATATTCTTTGACTAACTCTTGTCTTTTTTCTTTATCCTCAGGAAGTGAATATCCTTCAACTTCTTTTATTGCCCTCACTATCCAATCAGCAACCTTTACCATATCTCTCTCTTTAAGCCCTCGAGTTGTGATAGCAGGAGTGCCCATACGAATACCTGATGTATACATAGGAGGCATTGGATCATAAGGTACTAAATTGTAATTGAGGACTACCCCTGCTGCCTCAAGTGCTTCTGCTGCAATTTTTCCACTCACCTGTTTATTCTGTAAATCTACCAAAATCAAATGATTATCTGTTCCACCAGATACTGGTTCAAGTCCACCTTTTACCAATTCTTCTGCTAATTTCTTTGCATTCTTTACAATTTGTACTGCATATTTTTTAAAACTCGCTGAGGATGCTTCTTTGAGTGCAACAGCAATCGCTGCCGTCTGGTTGTCATGTGGCCCTCCTTGTAATCCTGGGAAAACAGCCGTGTTAATGCGTTTTGGTAAGTCAGGATCTTTTTGTAGACCTCTTTCTGTCACCATAATCATTGCTCCTCGTGGACCGCGGAGTGTTTTATGAGTTGTTGTCATCACAACATCAACAAAAGGCACTGGGGATGGATGGGCTCCTCCTATTACCAAACCTGTGATATGTGATATATCAGCCATAAGGTAGCACCCTGCTTTGTCTGCAATTTCTCTAAACCGTGCCCAGTTAATAATGCGAGGATATGCGGTAAATCCACAAATAAGGAGATCAGGCTTTTCTTTGAGGACTTCTTTCTCCACTTCATCATAATCCAGTTGTCGTGTTTTTGAACTCACATGATAATGAGCTGTTTTATAAAAAGTACCGGAGAACCCAATCACTTCAAGTCCGTGAGTAATGTGTCCTCCATGATCAAGGGCAAGCCCCATTAACTTTTGTCCTGGACGCAGTACAGCCATATAAATGGCCGCATTCGCTGGACTTCCTGAATATGGTTGGACATTCACATAGGGCACACCAAAAAGCTCTTTTGCTCGCTCTTGTGCTAATTCTTCAACACTATCAATCACTTCATTTCCCTGATAATATCGTTTTCGAGGGTATCCTTCTGAATATTTATTGGTGAGAACTGATCCTAATGTCTCAATAACAGCTTGGGATGTATAATTTTCTGAAGGAATCATTTCTAACACATCTTTTTGGCGCTCTTCTTCTCCCTTGATGAGTTTGTAGACTTGCGGATCGGTTTTTTGAAGATGTTTCATCATGATGACAATCACTATAGATAATAATACCTACCTGTACAAGTAGGATTTTTTAGAACAAACGTGAACAATACACATCATGAATATCAGATACCACTTCTATGCTCGTTAGCAACCACACTTGATGCTGAAGAAATACCAACATGATTATGTCCATGTTGGGCAACCTTCTTACGAAGCTGATAGACACTCATTGCCTGCTGATCTGCTAACGCAAGTCCAGCATAGGATCGGGATTCTCGAATGCGGTTGACGTTACTTCGAGCAGGATCACTCATCACCATATAATTTGGCTTTCCTTCAACTGCTCGGACTATTCCATCAAGTCCCAATCTCCTGTTCGCAATCTCAGGATCCATATAACTTTCAATAAGTTGTGTCACCGCACTGGCACTCCCATGATAAGGCAAAACGGGAACCTCCTGTCCATGAACATGTTTCTTGGCATATAAGCCACCTGTACATTCAATACCTCCTGATCCACGTCTATTGAGGGATATCACATCAAGCATAGGAAGGAGTGCTCCAATCGTTGTTCCCGTCCCCCCTTCAAGACCAATCAGACTATCATTGAACAGTTTATCCAAGTACATTTCATATAAAATTTCTATCGAATTTGCTGCACCTCCTGCAGTAAGAGAGGTACAATTTTCTCCTCCACCATGACCAATCAAAAACATCCTCACATGTCCTCGTGTATGCAGAAGTTTTGCCTGTGCTGCATCAGTTACTGGGCCAACGCAAATGAGGAAATCGTCACCAACTGCCTGGTATATCGCTTCTGCTGTCTCAACAATACGAATATCAGGATTAGTTGTATAAATACGAACAGCATGTCCCCCTGCCCGTTTGAATCTTTTGACATCCTGAGCAATATGTTCCGGATTCTCGCATCCAACAGCAATGCCAATTTGTTTGATAACCTGCTCCTCAATATCTTTTGGCAAGCCGAATGATGCGATCTTTTTCTTTGCTTCTTTAAAAAGACCAAGTTGTCTTTCAAAATTGCCAGCGAAAACACCATTTCGAGGAATCCATACCCGCATGTAGGACATCGCCGCTGTTACCACACTATCAACTGAACCAGTCACAGGAGGCATTCCTCCATATGCAAAAAGGCCAGAAACAACGCCATCAGGACCTAACAGAAGAGTCCCTTTTGTTGCAGTTTTGCGGCTTAATGTATCAGTGTGAGACTCTCTTTTATACCCTAACTCCTTTGTTGCTATTGCAACATAGGCAGAGTCAATAACAGTATGTGTCCCGTGCTCGTCTGTATGTACTTTCATTCCTAAAATGTCTTCCAGCACTTCCGATCTGGTATTTGTTCTGGCCACATGAGGAACACGTCCTGAAAGTAAATCTCGAATATACTGATGCATATCAGGAGAATGCATGTCGATAAATTCTGCAGCACGAGATGCAAGAGCAACTTTCATTGCTTTTGGACCCATTTGAAAAAGGAGTGGTTCAACATACGGCATCTCAGGATTTTCTGGGTTTTCAAATATCTTTACATCAAGTCGAAGAGGTTTTCTCCCCTCTTCTGTAGGAATTGTCTTTAAATCAACTTCTGATAACAACACCAGTCCCATACCAGAAGACGTGGGATCAAGGGTGTATTCAATTACTGCTCCCTGCGCATAGATCCTTTTATAATAGGGTGCAATTTTTTCAACTTCGAATGTTTTTTGTGGCTTTACTCCTGCTTTTTGTAACACATCCAAACTATATGCAAAATTGACCGCATCAGAATGTTTGGCTAATTCTGACAGATTTATCCTGCGCAGCATGAACTCCATCGGCTCTTGCAATTGCCAGATTTCTCCCCCAAAAGAAAACGGTTTTTTGACCAGTGCATGGTATGCTTTTGCTCGAGGAGACGTTTTCATTTTTTCCTGAAGTGTCATTTGTGCATATGTTTTCTTTGCACCTTCAGGAATAAAAATATCATCAAACGCAAAGCTCGCAGGACCAAGGGGTGCCTCGGCAATCGATCCTCGAGTTTCTCCCCACCTCTCTTGCACTTCTTGTCCATCAAAGATTGCAAGTCCCACTCGAAATGTTACCCCCCTATTTTCATCACTAATTTTTTTGCACCAGAATTCTCGCTGTTCTCTTGTCCCCAAGACTTCTTTTACATAACTTCCTGGAAAACCACCTAAATCATCAATACTAAAGGAAGTATCCTCAACGAGTGTTGGAATACCATTATTCTTTTCATATGCATCTTTTGCTTTTGCTCGAAGGACCTCTTCGGGAGTACCTTGAACCTCTAGTGGTTTAATATGTGGCGCAACTTCTGCATGAATTCCAAGCTCCTCTAGTTCTTCAACTTTTTTTCTGTTACCTGTGGCGAATGGAATAATACGACTTGCAGATGAGTGTTTACTGTCTACTATGTAGTTAATTCGTTTTGATAATGTAGGAGATCTCATAAAAAAGCCCTTAGCTATTGTAATGTAATTGCAGACGTTGTCAACTACATCCATGTGAGTCGGACCATATCCCCAGAAAGTTCTTCAGAGGAAAATTATGCAATTTGAAGGAGGAGGTTGTGCCTACTGGATGTAGTAAAGAGTACTTTACTGTATCATGCTGACAAGAGTATTAAATGCTGATGAAAGTATTAAGATTTGACTCGCAAAGAAGCTCCGAACATAGTCGGAACTTCTTTGCTTTATCTCAAACGTTATTGATTTTTCCCTTCTGCGTCTGGTCTTATTACCTGCCAGTTCCCTTGTGGAACTCTGCCACTTGTCTGATGGACCATCTTTCTTGTTCCTCCAAGACCACCTTGTGCTAAAGCACTCTTTTCATAAGGAAGATTACTAGCATCACCAGGAAAGGTGACATCTCCGAATCCTCCAGGTCGCACTGCCCGCTCTTCTGCCAAAAGACCAGAGGTGACTGCAGCCGCAATAGATTCAGCAGAGATTGGAAGGCCAATTTGCTCCACAAGTGTTACAAACATGGCAGTAATCTCTCGATCTCTCGGACTTTGTGCTGCAAATTGTGCTGATTGTTCTGCAAGTTGCGCAGCTTTTTTAGCACGTTCTTCTGGTGTCATTTCAAAATAAGTACTATTTTCTATTCTTTTTGTTATTTTTCTTCATCTCCTTTCTTTTTGAAAATGCATTAAAAGTATTGGCACATTGGAAATCCAGAAATGATAAAGGAAATAGTTCTCGACGTTGCTCGAACAAAAAAAGAAAACAGATTGTTTTCCCCCAAGAGGACTAGCTTCTTTGAAGCGGTGCATTGTACTCGCAATGACGAAAGGATTTTTTGGCCGCAGAAGATCAGGAGAAAATAAGAAATTAGTCTATAAAAGTGAAGTTTTTTAGGCTCCATGAGTAATTTTAACACATTATAGGTCTTTAGTCAATCCCATAGCATTTTTGGTTTATTGACAGCTTCCTAGCCTCACAAGTAAAATGAATTGTGAAACCCCAAAACTTCAGTTTTGTTTGTCGTTCTTTCTCCCACTTTGCGCGCAAAAGTAAGCACTTTTACTATTTGACGTGATCCTATGGAAAAGGTTCAAAGCAGGGCCGTTACCCCTCCACCGCAACCAAGAGAACACCAAGGCAGATTATCTGCACTTTCTTCACGCGAACAAAGACTCTCTCAAGCACTATCCGAACTCCATCCTCTTCATACCTATACTGATTATCCGGCTCTTTTATCAAGGGTTCATGAAACACTTACCGAACATCAACCTCTCCTACTACCCACAGAACCCATCGGTAACCAGACCCTTTCAGCAGTTTTGTATGCAGGACAAAATTCTATCCGTCGTGAAGATTTACAGCAAATTATTCAAGAATCTGTGCATGAAAATATTCCTGTCATGAGACTCTCTGCAGTAGATGAGGCACACGACCCAGACGTATTTATCGCTGCTCAATCAAAAATTATTAGTGCCGAAACTCAAATTATGCAAGCAAGACGAGACGGCTCTGGTGAGATGCAATCACTCAGGAAGGCTCTCACTTCTGATTCACTACTTATTATCAGTAACGATGAACTCAATCTTGTTCCAAGAGTTAAGGAAGATGAAAAAACTGGTGAGCCTTGGATAGATGTAAAGGGTCTTGGCAAACCAGAAAATCCAGAGCAGGTGAGAGGAAATTTTGAGAGGCTCTCCAAAGATGCAGAGGAAAATGGGTGGAGAGACATCACCTATATCATCCGAAACATCACATATATACGAAACCCTTCTCCTACATATCCCAACAGAGATGCATATTCTCTCAGACATGCCGTCGTCCATTTGAATATCGATGTCATCAAATACTTAGCAACAGATGAAGGATTCCAAAAGTACAGGGATGTTGTTAAAAAATACGCAGGCAATAACCGAGAAGTTCACGAAATTGCCGGAGGGTTTGAGTTGAAAGCATTAGAAGAAATGGGAGCAATAGAGAGAATTTCAAGGGATGCATCCTATCAACCAGAACATCTTTCACCAGAAGAGAAAAAGGCATTATTTGCGTATGCATATTCCCTGGCACTAGGAAAAAGTGATAAAGAGTTCATCCATGAATACACAGCACAATTTAACAAACATCCGGATGTTCCAAGCAGTAGCTTACCTAACTAAACAATACTTACTCCCATTCCATGGTAGCTGGAGGTTTGGTAGTGATATCATAGACAACGCGAGAAATATGGGGTACTTCATTAACAATTCGGGAAGAAATTTTTTGCAGGAGATCATAGGGCAGTCTACTCCATGTAGTTGTCATAATATCTTTTGACTCGATAATACGAAGAGCAATCACTTCATCAAAACTTCTTCCATCCCCTTTAACAGCGGTTGAATATGCACCTGTCATAACCGGGAATGAAAGGAAAACGTTTCCCAACCAGCCAGATTTCTCCAACTCCTCCAAAACAATACGATCAGCAATCTTTTCCTTAGCAAGTCTTTCTTTTGTTACCTCTCCCCGAATTCTCACCGCATATCCTGGCCCTGGAAATGGCTGTTTATTGACAACTTCTTGTGAAAGACTGAGAAGGCTTCCGAGCTTTCTTACTTCGTCTTTATATAACTCCCGAATTGGCTCGAGAAGTTGAAGCTTCATATGCTCTGGAAGTCCTCCTACATTGTGGTGAGATTTAATTTTTGCTGCGTGTTTGGTCCCTTGAGATTCAATAACATCTGAGTAAATGGTGCCTTGCAGGAGAAACGTTATGTCTTTGTCTTTTGAGGCTAATTTTTGCAATTCTCTTTCAAAGACTTCTATATAGAAATTTCCAATGATTTTTCTTTTATGCTCGGAATCTGTCGCTCCTTGTAATTTCTCAAGCATTTCTTGTTCAACATTGACTATCACTGGTTTCACACCATATGGCGCAAATACTTCTTCCAATGTTCCTGTTGCATCAGGTCTCATGAGTCCATTATCAACAAAAATCGGAGTAAATCGATTACCAATTGCTTTAGCCACCAAGACCCCCGCAACGGTACTATCCACTCCTCCTGACACAGCGCCAATCACGTGTTTATCCTCAACGATTTCCTGTATGCGTCGGATCATTGCTTCTGGATCAATCTTATGGGGAGTAAGGGTCACCCTACAAATTTCAAGAAAGTTTTTGAGAATTTGTATACCAATTTCTGTATGTTCTACTTCTGGATGAAATTGCAGACCATAATACTTCCTTATATCATCCGCAACGAAAGCATATGGCACATGTTCTGTTGAGCCAAGGACAACAAAATTTTCGGGCATTGATAAGACCTCGTCCCCATGACTCATCCACACCGTTGAAGTTTCTGGCAAACCGTTGAGAATGGGAGATGCCTCATTTTTGATTGTGAGGACTGCAGGACCGTATTCTTTCCTTCCCGACACAACCTTACCTCCTAACACATGTGATGTTAGCTGCATACCATAACAAATAGTCAACATTGGGACATCAAAGGCAAAAATTTCCTTCGCAATTGTTGGTGCCCCTTCTTCATACACAGATGAAGGGCCACCAGAAAGAATAATACCTGCAACGTTTTCTTTCTCAAGAAAAGATACTGCAACTTCTGGGGTCACAATAAGAGATTGAGCGCCAATATCACGAAGGCGTCTTGCAATGAGGTGCGTTGTCTGTGAGCCAAAATCGACAATAAGAATCTTCTCTGAAGAGTGATTGGGGGAACGTGCTACCATAACCTATCATACTCTATCAGATTGTCTTATGTCAAATTGACCGCTCACTCCTCTTCTTGCTATAATAGTATATGGACGCGCAAGTTACACAGCACTTTGATTTCCCCAATTTTCCACTTGCAGATTTACATGTTCATACCAGACCTTCAATTAGTCCGGCAGTCTATTGGAGGCTTGCTCATGAACAAGGCATCAAACTTCCCAAAAAAGATTACTACGAATTTGCCCGTTATATCACGCTTTCTACAGAAAAACGAATGGGGCTCAACGAATACTTTGAAAAAATTTATCATCCCTTGCTTTACAAATTAAGCTCGGGGACAATTATTCAAGAAAAAGCTTTCTATGAAATTTTTACCGGTGCATACAGGAATAATATTTCACTGATAGAGCTTCGAACTGATGTTATGAAGGTTAATAATAATGGAGAGCAAGATTTGGACCATATTATTATGGCAATGCTTCGAGGTATGGAACGTGCACTTCTTGAATACCCCAACCTTTCTGCTGGGCTTATTTTTTCGCTAGCACGTGAATTCTCTGTTGAAAAAAATGCCATTATGATTGACAAAGCAATCAAATATCACAAACGTGGCGTTTTGGGAATAGATTTCGCAGGACCTGCAACAACCTCTTTCCACTACAAAGACTATGCTGACTTAGTCAAAAAAGCAAAAAAGGCTGGACTCAATGTGACAGCACATGCAGGTGAAGTTGATGAGGCAAATGATATTTGGGAAGCATTGGAATATGTAGATCCAGCTCGTATTGGACACGGCATCAAAGCGGTCTGCGACAAGTCCCTGATGAAGGAGCTCTCAAAACGAAAAGTGGTTTTGGAAGTATGTCCCCTCTCAAATCTTGCAACAAACGCTGTGGCAAGTATAGACGAGCTCAAACATATTCTTCATACCTTTCTTGAAGAGAACGTATTGTTTACCATAAATACTGATTGGCCAGAAATGATTGAGAATGGGCATCTTTGGAAACAATATAAAATGCTTTTGGACGAAGGTGTTTTGACAGAAGAACAGCTGAAAACGTGTAATGAGATAGCTTTTGCAGCAAGTTTTATTCCCGGAAAAGGACTCAATGCCTACCTATAGAAAACTTCTTAATAATTTTCTCCTGCGTTTGTGATAAGGACATCATGCGGATGAGATTCTGTAAGGGATGCTTGGGTAATCTGTAAGAATTTTGCTTTTGTAACAAGCTCTGTCAAATTTTGTGCACCAATATAAAACATACCTGACTTGATTCCCCCTACTGCCTGATCAACTAATTGCCCAACAGTGCCTTTGACTGGTACAAGTCCTTCTACTCCTTCAGCCACCAAGACACGATCTTTGTAAGATTTACCGTGAAATTCATCCTCAGACTTTATTTTTGCTCCCTTTCTCATTGCGCCAATTGACCCCATACCACGATATGCTTTAAACAAATACATCTCTTTATCTTTTTGGAAGATACTTTGGAAACGTGCTGGGACTTGAGCACGTGATAGCTCGACTTGTTCACCTGGTGCTTCCTGTGCTGCGGCAAAAAAGCTTCCCATCATGACAGTACTTGCACCAAGCGCCAATGCTTTCACCATATCTCCAGAGTACTTAATGCCACCATCTGCAATAACTGGGACTCCATACTCTTTTGCAGCACCGACTGTCTCTATGAGTGCTGTCACCTGTGGCACACCCATTCCTGAGATAATTCGGGTTGTGCAAATTGCACCAGGGCCCATTCCCACTCTCAGTCCGTCTGCTCCTGCTTCAATTAAAGCAACAGCACCATCTGCAGTTGCAATACTTCCCGCAATAACATCCATATCTGGATAATGAGATTTAATAAATTTGACGGTATCGATCACCTGTTTTGCATACCCATGTGCACTGTCTACCAATAAGACTGAAACGTTTGCCCTGACTAATGCATCTATTCTTTCTTCAACTCCCGTACTCGCCCCAACTGCTGCCCCAACCACAACGCCTTCTGAAAGCACTTTTTTCACTTCCGCCACCTGATCTTCAATAGGTAAATTCCTGTGAATAATACCAATGCCCCCCAATTTTCCAAGGGCAGTGGCAAGCTCAGACTCGGTGACAGTGTCCATTGGAGATGCAATTAGTGGAAGTGAAAGAGAAATATGTTTTGTGAGTTTAGTAGAAAGTGTAATATCAGATCGAGAAAATCCAGCAAACCCGGGCACGAGGAGAATGTCATCAAAGGTAAGGCCAAGAGGAAATGAATATTGTCGTTCCATAATATATCTTACGCTATCAAAATAAAACTTGTCAAGAATTCTGACTTTTTCCGAGAGTGGCGTAATACTCCCCTTGGACCATGAGAAATAAAAGAAGATCGAGGACAGAAGAGATAGAGAGAAATAAGGAGTATGCAAAAAGCTGGAGCTCTCTCTTCTGATAAGAAGAATAGAGAAATGGATATAGCAAAAATAGGAGAATAAGATCGAGCAACACAAAGAAGAAATGCATTAAAGAATGAAGTAAAAATTCATCCAAGATAGTGATTTTCTAACAAAAAAATCTACTAATTCCCCTCAGGACCTGTTCTTCTGCCTTTATGTCGTTCTCTTTCGCTTTGTTCTTTTTTTCGTTGTCTATCTCCTTCTTCTCTTTTTTTTTGCTTTTCCTTGGTCTTTTGATGTTCATTGTCCCAGGAAGGTCTATGATGTCGCCTATGTTCAGACATATACCAAAAGTATACAACTATAAGACTTTATAGTCAAGGCTAAGGAATTCGAGGCTATTTTTCTAATGTAATAAATGTATACGGATAATCCCAATCTAATTTTTCTTCTTTTTCAATGACCTTTGTAAATTGCTCATAACCTGGGAAAAAGGTGTCTGCAGGCACTTCCTCATCAACAATAGTCAAATAGAGTCTATCAACTATTGGTAATGCCTCAGCAAAAATTTGCCCTCCACCTATGACAAACATCTCATCATTCCCTTCTGCTTTTTTGGCAGCTTCCAGCGCATCTTCCAGTGTATTTGCCATAATAGCACCAGTCACTGCGTAATGTGCATCACGAGTAATAATAATATTTGTCCTATGAGGCAGAAGCCTTCCAATAGACTCATATGTCTTTCTCCCCATCACAACAGGATGGCCTGTGGTAAGCTGTTTGAACCTTGGCAAATCTCCTGGAATATGAAAAAGGAGCTGGTTATTTTTCCCAAGCCCGCGATTTTTTGATATTGCTGCAATTGCTGAAATCATCATAGAGGTTACTCGTTTTCAAATGACTAGACAGCCATTTTACCTGTTGCTGGATCATAGAGTCCCCCTGCAACAGTGAGCTCTGCCTTCATCATTGGATGAGGGTCATAATTTTCCAACGTGACATACTCTGGTCTAAATTCATCAAGGATATTGAAATCATGATTGAAAGTAATTGTTGGGAAAGGTCGTGGTTCCCGACTCAACTGCTCTTTCACTTGAGGGATATGGTTTTCATAGACGTGCACGTCGCCAAACGTATGGACAAACTCTCCTGGCTCATATCCTGCAATCTTTGCCAAAATCATGGTAAGGAGCGCATATGATGCAATGTTAAAGGGTACCCCTAAGAAAAGATCTGCACTTCTCTGGTAGAGTTGCAAAGATAACTTTCCATCTCGCTGACTAATTTGATACATATTATGACAAATTGGAAATCTGGAAGCATCTTCATGAGTTGCCATAGTATAAAGATACTCGGGATTCCACGAGGTAACGATAAGATTTTTTGCATCTGGGTCATCTTTTAACTCCTGCAAAACCCAAGAAAGTTGATCTATTGTTCGCGTTGTCCTCGTTGGCCAATGTCTCCACATTTCCCCATAAATGCGTGGAAGATTACCATGCTTTTTTGCAAATTTCTCATCAGTCTTAATTTTTTCGACAAACTCTTCTTTTGAGAGAGACTCTACTTCCTTTCGCTCAGCTTTCCCCTCATAAATTTTATAAGGATAATCATCCCAAATATGGACATTATTATCGACCAAATATTTAATATTTGTCTGACCTGACATAAACCAATACAATTCTTGTAAAACACCTTTCCAATAGACTTTTTTTGTTGTAAGAAGAGGAAATCCTTGAGACAGGTCATATCGAGTTTGGCGACCAAAAAGACTAAAAATTTTGATATCTGTCCCACGATCAACTCGAGGAGATCCGTGATCGAGAACTTCTTGCATGAGGTCTAAGTATTGATATTCGGGGTGCTGTTTGTTGGCTGCCATGAATATTAACGTACCAAACTTTTACCAACGGTGCAATATATCAGACTAGAAAAGAATAGATATGATGCTTGTAACTGTCAAGCAATGTCATAACCCTGGGGGTAGCAAGATAAGGAATTTATATATGAAATAGTCAAGATAATATCCTTTACTATATTTTCTTTTTTATCTTATACTCAAGATATGTGGCAATCAGTAAAAAAACTTGTAGCAACTCATCAGCTTTTTGTTTGCATTGTCTTCTATTTTTCCCTTCGATTCACCAATCTTACTCTTCTCCCAATATTTAACGACGAATCAATTTATCTGAATTGGGGATGGATTGAATTACATAGAAGCGGCTTTCTCTTCTATTCTCTTTATGATAGTAAACAACCTCTTCTCATGTGGTTATTTAGTATCACACAAAGTATTTTTCAAGATCCCCTTTTTTCAGGAAGATTGGTTAGCGTTTTGTGTGGAGTAGCAACCCTTATTGGTATCTACTTTGTAGCAAAAGAATATTTCTCAAAGTCTACTGCTCTTTTGGCTGTATATCTCTATTGTGTCATTCCTATTTTTGTTTTCTATGATAGACAAGCACTTATGGAAAGTGCAATCGGAGCAATCTGTGTATGGTCTGTCTATTTTTTAATGAAATTTCTTCAAAACCCTCATCAGAAATACGCTCTGTTTACTGGCATTGTGTTAGCAGTTGGATTTTGGATTAAGTCTTCAACAGCGATTGTCATTATTGGCGTTACAGCTGTTTTGCTTGCTTATTTGGTACGAACCAAGAATAAACAATCAGCAGTTATTTTTGCAGTACTCACGGGACTTACGTTTTGTCTTTGTATCTTACCACTTCTCCTGCAACCGAACTTTTGGGCAACACTCCCGTCTAATAGCCGTTATTCCCTCACGCTATCAGAACTTCTCCATTTTCCTATCCTTCACTGGTTCGGCAATCTTAAGAACAATATCGCAATTATCTTTTTCTTTGTAACACCGCTTGTTTTTCTGACAAGCATATGGGGACTTACTCTAGCACTAAAAAATAAAGTAGCTCCTCCTTTCTTTATTGCGCTATGTATCCTGACTACGCTTTTTGCACAAACACTTCTTGCGAGAGGTATTTCTCAACGATATTTAGTATCATTTTTGCCGCTCCTTTGTCTTTTTGCAGCTTTTGGGACACAACAACTATCGCAAAAATTTAACCTGAAACAATACGTCGTATTTCCCTTACTTTTTGTGATTCCTTTTGGATTAACACTTCTGCAACTCTTTGATCCTATTTCCTATATTAGAGACTTTTCTCGTTTTACTACACTCTCTCAACAAGAATATGTTTCAGGCTATACATCAGGAATTGGGATACCAGAAACAATAGCATATCTTGAAAATAAAGCAGATACTCAACCCATTCTTGTTGCTATTGCAGAAAATACTGGTAACCCTGAGGATGCAATGTCAGCATATTTTGCAAATAATCCTCAGGTGAAAGTATTCATTTTTGATGCACGTCTCTATGGTGAGATGTTAAAAACGGTTGATTGTCTTGCATCTTCAACACCGATCTATTTTATAACAAGAGATAATTATACCGCTGGAGTTGCAAAGTATTTTGTTCCGGAGAAAAAAATCACCAATCCTTTTAGCAACTATTATGTAGGGATCTATTCACTCAATCAGCACTGTAGTGGAAGAACGCTAACACTTCATTAATAGAGAATTACCCTTTACACCTGCACTTCTTTTTTTGTGGCAGCAACTCGACCACCTTGCCACTGCCCTCTATATTGAGAGCCTTCCCCTAACACTTCTTCAACTTGCATATGGACAAATCGTGCACCCATTTCTATGGTTACATCAATTGGTCCTTCATTTTTTAGACCAAAGGTAAGCTTTCCCTGATATCCTGGAGCAACGTTACCTGTTCGTAAAAATAACCCTGAACGGAATGTTGTTGTTCGAGGTTTGAAATTTGCTGTCAGGTATAACGGCATGTTTACTTTCTCTATGGTACTCACCAAGAAATAATCTCCTGGCTTTAACACAATTGTTCGCTTCTCCCCTTCTTTGTATTCTTGCACTAATGCTATATCTGCTGTTTTTCTTTCTGTTTCTCCCAAAAATGCATCACCTGAGATTTTGTAGACTTCCCCAAGTCGCAAATCAAATCCTGCACCTTCTGGATTGGTTAACTCTCGCTCAGATAGTCCTTCAACTAATGTAATTTCTTTCACAAGTTCAAGAAGTTTTTGTGGTCCAAGAATCATAACAGTATGAAGTATAAAGTATTCTGCAGTAAGGAGACAAGGTACCAAATTATTTAACTGCGAGAAGACATATTTGCTTTTATTATCCCAACAATCTCCTCTGTTATCTCCTCTTGTTTTTGCTCTGCATTAATAATGGTAAAGAGTTCAGGAAACTCTTTCATAAGCCCTTCGTAGTTTTTTTCAATCTTTGGTAGTTTCTCTGCTGTATCATAAATTTCGTTATGCTTGCCACTTTGTTTAATTCTCTCAAGTGCGATATCCGGACTTACTTTCAAAAAGAAAGAGAAGTCAGGAAGAATAAATTGGTTATAAAATGAAAGGATCGAAAAGGCAGTGAAATACCAATCTTTTACCTCCCCCAAATCTGCCATTGCATAGGCAACGCTGGACCAGAAATATCTATCCATTACAATGATCATGCCTTTTTGCAGCAGAGATTCAATTTTCTCCATATGCATTACTCGATCTGCATTGAAAAGATATTGAAGGGCAAGGGGATTAATATCTAAATTCCCTGAAAGGATTTTTTCGCGGATAAATTGCCCAATGACCATATCTGTTGGCTCTTTCGTATAGGAAGCATTGTAGCCTTCTTTATTGAGGCGCTTGACGATTTCTTTTGCCTGAGTGGTCTTTCCTGCTCCATCGATGCCCTCAACAACAACTAATTTTCCAGGATACAGATTGGGGCGAAATTCAAGGTTGAATGAAAGTGAAACTTTCATAGTACGTATAGAATATACCTTATTACAGATGAAAAGAGATCTGCTTCACGCGTAGTAGCAACGCTACTATTCACCTTCGAGATGAATGCGACTCTCTTCTGGCGCTTTTTGGAATTTGTATTTTGCAAATTTTTTATTCGTATACGGTGTTTCAGCGGGGCTGGATAACTCTTCAAATGTCATTGCGCAGATGCGCATGCCCGGGGTTAGTGAGATGGCCATTCTCCCCAAGTTACCCAGCTCCAGGACAGGTTTGCCATCCCACCCTGCGTCAAATGTTGATGCTGTCGAATGTACAACCAGACCTAAACGGCCTAGTGATGATCTTCCTTCAAGTCGCCCCATGAGATCTGTTGGAATTTTTACATTTTCCAAAGTGACTGCGAGAACAAAGTCACCTGGCTGCATGATAAAATTCTCACCTTTTTTGACTTTCACTACTTTGGTAATTTCATTAGAAAAATCTTTTTTAGAAGGATCGATGAATGGAAAACGGGAATGATCAAATACTCTGAATTCATTTCCTAAGCGAAGATCTATTGAGCAAGAACCAAGCTGGGTTACCAAATCAGGAGTGGGAGTGATAACAATTCTTTTTTCTTGGAGGAATTTTTTAATGTCTCTATCAGAAAGAATCATACGTAGTCTAGAAAATGGATGCTAGATAGAAATAAAAGAAAGTAATTTCTACCTTCTCTCTTCACCTGTAACTTATTTACAGTCTATCATCTATCTCCAAAGATTTCTACAGTCTAACAAATACCTTTTCATTTTAAAAGAGAACAAAGTGGATCATAAGATAGTATTCAAATAAACGAATTATCTAGCTTTGTCTATTTGAATATTTAAGATACCTCTTGCTATATCTTTCAACCTTATTTATGCTTAAAGTAAGCGCAAAAGCGCGTTTATTTGCTATGCAAAATATCCTAAAAAAAATAAAAGAAGTGAAAGAAAAAATCTTTAAGAAAGAACATCTTAAAAAAGCTCAAACCTTTGACTATCGTTCTTTTTTTACCACAGCATCTTACGGTCGTACAGTTGCACTCATTGGCATAACATTACTGGTACTTGCTCTACCGGTCACGATTTTTGTGATGAATAAACAAACAAACATCCGCCAATTCGCTCGAAACGCTTGTCCTATAGATGATTGGACTCAATGTGCTGGAGACAATGGACTTTGTACAAATATTAACTCTAAACATTTGGTGCATGTTTATGAAAATAGTGCTTGTACAGACACCTGTATAGACCAAGGAGAAAGTTCCCAATGTGGTGGATGTCAAAACCACACGCTCTATAACCAATGTAGTGGGCAACAAACATGCAACTTCAATTACAATGACTGTTCTAGTGGACATTCCTATACTAATTGTCATGTTGTTCCTGGACAGTGTGGTGCTCCTAACAATTGCAGCGATGTTGGAGGTGGTTGTTTTTATAATGGTTGTCCTGGAGATTATACCTCCATCACTGGCTATTGCAGTTCAGGTTATCAACAATGCTGCAAGCAAAACCCAACGCCCACTCCAACCCCTGTTCCTAACTATACTTGCGGCAAGTCATCAAATAAAGCTTTTTGTACTAATAGAACACTTTGTAATCAAAACAATGATTTAACCCCTGCAGACTCTAACGATCCTGGATATGGAACCTGCTCCTCTTCACAAATTTGTTGTAAGTCATATATTACCCCAACACCTTTACCTTCCATCAACTGTGAGCACCCTACTGATCCAAACTATAAATGGCCTAGCGGATACAACGGTGCAGGACTCTGTGCAGGAAATGGTAATCCTTCGTACCCTGTTTGCTCAAGTGGCAAATTCTATCAAGGACCAAGCAACTGCCAAGCAAATACTATTTGTTGTGAGGCAGGAGCTGCCAAGCACCATTTTACCTGTGACATGCCAGGACAACCTACTACAAATAACGGATTTACCGATAATAGCATTGCCCAACATAAATATTGTGCTCATACAGACATGTGCGTTTCAAGTTTGGAAAATGCTGCTGATCCTTGTGCCCCAGACTATGCCAACTGTCCGCAAACTATCAGTGGAACTTCTTCTAATGGTTGTCAACCACTTATCTCAGCCTATGCACCTCATTGTCCAGCACCACAATACTATCAAGGATCAAACGTAGGGACTGATCTTTACACTTGTATTTATAAAGGCCCAACAAAAACCTGTTCTGACAGAGGTGGAGTTTGTCCTACAAGTAATACATCTCCTTACTGCCCAAGCGGATATTCTCTCGCAAATGCATCTTTCCCAGATACTACCTGTCCATCAGGCGGTCATTCATGTTGTTTTAAAGATGGAACAACCCCAGCTCCTACACCAACTCCAACCCCTGGTAGTACTGGCGGAGGCGGAAGCAGTGGAGGAGGAAGCAGTGGAGGTGGCGGCGGTGGTGGGTCTAATCCAACACCTACCCCATCCTGCACAAATGGTAAAGCAACCCAGTTTGCTATGAATATCAAGCTCCCTGGTATTGGAGATAGCCAATTTGAGAATCATACGCCAAAACATCCAACCAAGCACGCCTCTATTGTGGTGAAAGATGATTCTGGAAATATTTTGCATGGACAATCCCATGACTTCTCTCATGCTCTTTCTCATGCAAATGGCAATGGCAAATTAGGTAGTGAGCGAATTGACTTAGCAAGTAAGCTTGTCTGTGGCAAGACATATCATGTAGAAGTGAAACTTCCGGGATATGTGACAGTCAAAAAAGATATTGCCTATGGAGATACAGCTCAAACACTTGACATTGCAGAAAGTGACATTATTCCAGGAGATATTGTTGGAGATGGCACAAGTAACTACATAACGCCTGATAATCAAATAGCTGGTGATGATAAGGTCAATCTTTCAGACTACAATATTTTCAGACAATGCCATGATGACCCAGGCCATACCTATGAATTCAAAAACAATACTGCAGATGTTGCAATCAGCTGTTCAGATCTTATTAACCTCTACGATTTCCAAGATGGAGGTGTTGGAATCGATCAAAATACTGGCATTTCAGAATACGCAGAGAATTATAATCTATGGCTGAGAGGGTTCTTGAAGTTTAATGGAAAGTAGACTCAGGATCTTCAAGGAAACATGAACAGTCAAGCTAGTTGCGTTATAAAGTAAAAGTAGGATATGATTAGGACACTTGTTATTTCAATCTAACATTCTAACAATAACTGTATGACAAATAGAACAACCATTTTAATAGCAATTCTTTTTCTTATCACCTGCGGACTTTTGTATATTGCAATTGTTACAACTTCTCCTTCGAAAAAGGTGACTGTTGCCCCTACTCCAACTCCTATGTCTGTAAACGCAAAGTCTAATCTGTCACTCGTCACTGCATCAGCAAGTGAGTCTTCAAAAATTGCTTCTCGTACTGTTGCTGTTACTATTGATACCACAAACAATGTCAATGCAGTCCAAATCGAATTAACCTATGACCCTCAAAAAGTTACTAATGTTACCTTAAGCCCTGGAAAATATTTCCAACAACCAAATGTATTATTAAAGAATATCGACACGAACAATGGCAGAATTTCTTATGCACTTGCTGAGCAACTTGACTTACCAGGGAAAAGCGGCAAAGGAACAGTAGCACTTATTTCTTTTGATCTCACACCAAGTGCAAAACCTGCAACAACAACCATTAAATTCCTTCCTAAAACAGCAGTTACTGCAGACAAAATTTTAGAAACAGTTCTCCGAAGCACAAAAGATATTACTCTTCCTCTGCCTGTTGCCAGTCCAACAGGTTCTCAAAGTTCCTCTTCAGCACAATAGTATGGAGGAAAACACGCTTATTTAAGTTCAAGCGAAGTTACTTCAAAAATTTCCTTTTCGGTTCATCTTCTAGAAACTCAAGGCATACATAGACAAGAGTGTATTTATTATTTATCTTCCGCCTTTTCCCTTTTTCCAGTCGACTGCAGTAATAAGAGGGTAAAAAACATCATCCTCAAGTTCAATATGAAGCATATCTAATTCTTCTTGTGTTGGATTTCTGTCTTGAAATTCAACAAATGGAATATCTGTTGCAACTGCCAATGGTGTCTGCTCGTCTCCTTCTCCCATAACAGCAACTGTTGCTGTTGCAAGACTATCAGCAATATTTAATTTTTCAAAATGAAGTGGTCTTCCAAAAACATCAGGTTTGCCAATATATGATTTGAGTGCGTTAAAACCAGTGTGTGCAATGGCTACTCCTGTCACTCCCCACCTCAGGGGCGAGGTTTTGCTGTCTGTTGTGATGACACCAATATTTTTCAAGTTATATTTTCTACGTAGAAACTCTCGAATGTCATTAACTGCTTTTTGTGGGTCTTTTGGCCAAAGGACTAATTTTCCATTACCATTTGACCTGTCTATTCCAGCAGTTGCCGTAAAGGTATTGTGCTTAATACTAATACAAAAATCATATTTATTGGAATGTCTTGGTAAATAATATTCTGCTTCTTCCTCAACAAGTTTGTCTCTTTCCTCTTCAGTATCCACTGCAACTCTGCCTTCACAAATGGCGATAATTTTTGATGTCACAGCAACAACAGAGTTTTCTTCCAATTTGGGAAGTGAACTCTCAAGAATTTCAAAAAGATTATCACCCTCCAAAACTTTTTTGGTCTTATATGGTTTGACTAACATGCAGACATTATACCAGAAGAATACCGTTTTCTTATATGAGAGTCTAGGAAAATTGTAATGTTTGTCGCATTTCTTCTTGCTCCAAATCCTTCTCTGTATTGAAAAATTCTGAGGCTATATCAACAACTGTGGCAAAAGCATATTCAGGATGCAATGACGCAGCTTTTTCGACTATTTCATGCCAGACATCCCACGGTGTGTCATTATCTAAAACAAAGGCGTACCCTTGTGAGGTACGCCTTTGTGCAAAGCGAAGCCAAGACAAACGTCTCCCCCGTTTTTTCACGGCCTCCTTGGCTATTTGTAGTAAGGAAAGCTTCAAATGCTTGTGTTGAACCATTAACTATCATCAGTTTATACTGTTCCCTCTGAATATACTTGATGCAGAGCCAACCAATTTCTGACAGAATATGTAGCAACCTAACATTTGCAAAAGATTTATTACGGATAGCACCCGTATCTTTGTTTAATCAATGTCTTGAGTAATAGTCTGATGTAGTTGGTCACTTTTCTTGCCCTTTTATTTGCTTGAAAAACCATTAGAAAGCTTCTATAATTATTTTCTATGGCACATACCTGCGACGCACTTGTTGTCTCCTGCATTGATTTCAGATTCCAAAAACACATTAGAAAATGGTTAGATGAAAATTTTGGTGACAAAACATTTGATTATGTTGGATATGCTGGTGGATCAAAAGATTTGGATACCATTATGAAACAATTAGATATATCTGTAAGACTGCATGATATCAAGCATGTTGTTCTCATGCATCATGAAAATTGTGGTGCATATGGAGATGAGTCAACACCAGAAAGACACTCAATAGATTTACTCAAAGCGAAAGAAATGATTCAAGAGAAATACCCTCACCTGAAAGTAGATCTCTTCTATATTCTCCTTGATGGCACATTTAATGAGGTAAAGTAAGGAACGAAACATTGGACTTTAAGAAACGCTAGCTCCCTCAATTTGCATTTGGATGCCTAAATACGCAAAACCATCTGGTCCTACTCGAGAACATCTTAAAAAATCCTTTTCGACCGTTTGAGCCCACTGAAGAAGATATTTATTGCATCTTTGCTGTGCAAAATTAATTTGAGCAGAATCTTCTACGGTAATGTTAACTCCTGCATTACAAGTTCCAACACCAGATATATGCCGGCATATTTTTGCTTTATACATCAAAAATTATGGGATTTTTCAACGAGGAAGATTATGGTGATGTCTGGGTTGTGGGTGACCATGGAGTCGAACCATGCACCTCTTCTTTATCAGAGAAGCGTTCTACCGATGAACTAGCCACCCAGTACTCTTTATGAGTTTTACTATTTTATCAAATTCCAGGCCTCTTTGGAAATAGCCTCTTCTGTAAGCTGATGCCTCTGCTCCAGAACAAGTGCATTCAACAATTCTTCTTGTAAGTGTCTCCTTTTTCTAATTTCTTCTATTATCTGTTCTTCCTGTCTAAAGTTAGTCCCATCAATTGCATTCAGCTGCTCAACCAAACTCACAATTACTCCTGAATTTTCTTTGTACACTGCGACAATCCTTTCTTTTCGTGACACAACAATCGATTGGTTTACTCTTACTCGTTGTCTCACTGGTCTTGTAGCACCTGGCCTATTTAAGATACGTGAAGATGAAGAAATAACAGGCTTGCGCTTTTTTACCTGTTTTGTGTCCATTCCTTTTCCTTCCGCAATCTTAGCTGACCGTGCTTCACTGAAGCCGTCATCTGTTTTTTCAGGCATATTGGGCATAAATTCTGGAGTTCTTCCTTCCATAATACAGATTATTTCAGAAAATTATTTTTCTGATTCCTCATTTTCTTGTTTTCCTATTTTTGAGGCGCGTAGCGGGTTCGAACCGCTGCATGGAGGTTTTGCAGACCCCTGCGTTACCACTTCGCCAACGCGCCAGATATGTTCAGACTATCAGGTACAGTGCTTTATTCTAATATATGAATTTTACCAGAATACGAAGCTAGTGAAAAGGAGAAGCTATTTGAAGAAACGAACAAGAAGCGCGATACTACTGAGTTGCAAGAGTTGTTTTAATCTTGCCACATCAATCTTTTTCTTTAATTTTGCACTTTTACCATGCAACTTTTCATTTTTATCATATCTGTGTCCACCCATTTCATACTCAAAAAGCTTCGTACGAAGAGCTTTTTCATTTGGACTCATTGTATAGGCCAAAAATCCGACAACATGCTTATAAATTAAAGAAGCATCCCCTTCAAGTGCACCTCGCCTCATTGAGATGGTCGCCTTAACATTTTTTACAATTTTTGCTTTTACTCCAAATTCATAAGACTTCCTTACCAAATCATGGTCTTCAGAAATAAAGACCTCTTCATTAAAACCACCTATTTGCTCGAAAAGATCTTTTTCAACAGCAAAATTACCTCCTGTTGACAAAGGTCGTCCATACAATTGTGAAGCACGAATAACAGAAGTAACAACAGAGCGTAACACTCTTGCTTTTCGAGATGTATCATCCCAGGAGATAGTTGGCAAAATTAGCTTAAATCCTCTTTTAAATGCTGCATGTGCTAGGTTTTCTATAAAATCGTGTGGAATCCGTGTATCAGCATCTATAAAAACAATATATTTCCCTTTTGCCACTTTTGCTCCGGTATTACGTTGAAAAGAGACATTCCTTTTCTCTACTTCTAGAAAAGTCAAAGAAAACTTATCTAAAAAAGTAAGCGCTTTTTCTTTTGTCTTATCTTCTGACTTTCCGTCAACAACAATAACCTCAAAATCTTTTTCTGTCTGAGCAGCTAAATCAGAAAGAAGATGGGGAAGATAATGTTCCTCATTAAGAGTAGGGATAATAACAGATAAATTCGTACTCATAGAGTCCGGACCTCCCTCTATTGTACATCACTTGCACTCCTCTTGTCACATTGTAACCTTTTTCCACGAAAAAACCCTCTTTCGCTAAAAGCTACAGAGGGCCCAGTTGAAGAGCCAAATACTTTTGATTGCCAAGAAGTGGTAGGGAAAAATGGAAGATTCTCACGCAGTTAAGCTGCGAGACTGGTGTCCATCGTCACCAGGGTGTTCGTACTTGTCATCTATATGTATCAAACATATAGACTTGCCGTACCTTCTCTCTTTTTTTAGAAAGGAGGTGATCCATCCCCAGCTTCGGCTAGGGATACCTTGTTACGACTTAAGCTTCATCGCCGAATTTAGACTCTACCGGGGTATACCCAGTATTCGTCTACCCCCGACTTTGCTGCCTTGACGGGCGGTGTGTACAAGACCCGAGAACGTATTCACCGCGGCTTGCTGATCCGCGATTACTACCTATTCCGGCTTCATGGAGTCGGGTTGCAGACTCCAATCTGAACTGAGGCGAAATTTGAGAGATTTGCTTGCACTCGCGAGCTTGCGGCTCGTTGTTTTTCGCCATTGTAGTGTGTGTGTGGCCCAGGGCATAAGGGCCGTGCTGACTTGACGTCTACCCCTCCTTCCTCCCCTCGCTCAAAAATAGAATATTGTTAAGAACAATGAACAATTCTCTGTTCAATGCTTCAAGCATTCTATACTTGAGTGAGGGGCTGTTTCCAATGAATAATGTAACATTGGATGGGGGTTGCGCTCGTTTCCCCACTTAA
>CAYYSJ010000002.1:0-283663 GCA_964474445.1 uncultured Gammaproteobacteria bacterium | reverse complement strand
GATTCGAACCAAGATGAATGGATTCAGAGTCCACTATCCTACCATTAGATGATCCCGCAATATCCAAAGAATATTAAACAATAAGGATTATGAATAAAAAACTCCAGCCTTATTTTACCAAAAATAAGACATAACTGCTATCTGAAGAAATAGTGATAAATATGTGGACCGAAGACTAAAATCCCGACAATAATAGATCCAAAAGCAGATACTAAAACCATTCCAGCTGCAACATCTTTTGCAATTTTTGCCTGTTGACGATGTTCTTGAACAATTAAGTCAACCATTTCCTCAATAACAGTATTCATCATTTCAGAAACAATGACTACCAAAATCATGACGCCCAAAATACCCATTTCAAAAGGATTAATGTGGAAAGTAATACTTAAAAATATAACAACAAGTGCAGCAAAAAAATGAAATCTGAGATTTTGGTTGTATTTTAATCCCCACCAAACTCCTGCTAATGCATAGCCAAGGGATTTCCTGAAAGCAAAGATATTAAAAAACCAATGTGGTTGCTTTTCTAACATAGAAATAATGCTAACTTATCCTCATACAGAATCTATTCCTCATTTATTTCCTGCTAAAGATTGGGAATAACAACAATTATATCAAACAACTTTTGTCATTCTCTCGAGTGTTTTTTCTTTCCCCAAAAGTTCAAGACTTTCCGGTAAAGGAAGACCACTTGGTCTCCCAGTAAGAATAGTATACAAAAGACTTCCTTTTACGTTTTGTTCTTTCAACACTTCACGTACAACAGTAAGAATTGCATCTTTATTCCAGTCAGCAAGATTTTCAAATTTTGATTTTAATATACCGGCAACCATTTTTTCTTCATCAGAGAGACTAACAGGTGTCGGAATCACAAGATCTCTGAGATCTTTCAATGTTTTCATTCTTGTTTGAGCGAGTGCTAAAAGCTGCATACCAATTTCGCTTTCCAAAACATCCAAAACCTCTCTGTCTTCACGATAAAATTCTTCTAATTTTTCCCTGAGATCTCCAATATCCATTTGTCGTATATATTCACCATTCATCCAATTCAGTTTAGTAAGATCAAAAATCGGACCAACTGGTTTAATATCTTTCAGATCAAACTTTTCTATAAATTCTTGCAAAGAAAATATTTCTTTTTCTTCTGGATGGCTCCATGTTAGAAGGGCAATATAGTTTAAAATGGCTTGGGGCAAATACCCTTCATTTTGATACCAGATGACACTTGTGTGTCCATGTCGTTTTGATAATTTTGATTTATCTGGATTTCGAAGTGCTGGAGTATGAACAAATTTTGGTTTATCCCAACCAAAATAATCATACAAAACAAAATGTTTTGGTAATGATGGTAACCATTCCTCTCCTCTTACGATATGGCTTGTCTGCATTAAATGATCATCTACCATTGCTGCCAAGTGGTAAGTTGCAAAACCATCAGATTTGATAAGGACTGCATCTTCAATAAGGGTCAGATCAAAATGAATTTCACCACGAAGTTCATCTTTTACAACATAATCTTTGTTATCCGGCATCTTTAAACGAATCACCCATGGTTCACCACTTTCCAACTTTTTCTTTACCTCTTCCTCAGATAAATTCCTGCAATGTCTGTCATACATTGTTGGTATTTTTTCTTGTTGTTGTTTTTGGCGAAGCTCTTCTAGCCTTTCTTTTGTACAGAAGCAGTAGTAAGCACCTCCTAGCTCGATAAGTTTCTTTGCATGGTCCAAATAAATTTGTAATCGCTCTGATTGACGGTATGGGGCAAAAGGGCCACCTTTTCGCGGGCTTTCATCCTCAATAAGACCAAACCAATCCAAAGATGCAAAAATAACATCCTCTGCTCCTTCAACAAACCTATTTCTATCAGTATCTTCAATACGAACATAAAATGTTCCGTTATGCCCATGTGCATAGGCATAATCAAACAGTGCTTGATAAATGGTCCCTATGTGGGGATAGCCCGTAGGGCTTGGAGCAATTCTTACACGTACGTCTGTCATATAATTTCTTGGTGTTTTGCAACAGATACCGAATGGTACCTGTCTTGCATTGTAGCTCAAAACTCCCCTATACTCAATATATGGCTAGCTTATCTCAAGTTACTACAGCAACAAGAAAACTTTTAGAATTTGGTGGCATTGGTATAGGAGCCATTCTCCTTTTGATCCTTCTTTTTAATGTTGCAAAAGTGATAAAGGAAATGGTATCTCCTACTCCACCGGCTCCCCCAACTGTTGCCTTTGGTAAACTTCCAATCATTACATTCCCTCCATCTGCTACAGGAGCAACCCTTTCCTACATATTGAATACACTCACCGGATCACTTCCTGCACTTCCTGATAGAATGACCATATATAAATTACAGCAAGCTCAACCAAATTTACTCAATTTAGACAAAGCAAAACAGATCGCCCAAACAGCTGGATTTCAAGATAAACCAACACCTTTATCAGACACATCATACAAATGGACGACAAATGATCAGGGATTTTTGAAAACTTTTACGATGGATATTCAATCATTTGATTTTCTTTTTACGACAGCGTATTCAAGTAATGCAACAGTACGAAGTGGCGCCCATGTCCCTAGCGAAGATCAAGCAGTAAAAGCAGCCAACGATTATTTCGCAAGAATTTCACCGCTGCCAGATACTCTAGATACATCAAAAACTAAGACCACTTTATGGTCAATAACAAATGGTGTCTTAACACCAGCAACAAGTCTTTCCAATGCACAGATTGTCCGTGTTGATTTCTTTCCAAAAAATGTAGAAAAGTTGCCTATTTACACTCCTAATCCGGATACCTCCTATATGTATGCACTTGTGGCATCATCTGATACAACAAACCCTCAAGTCGTTGAAGCACAGTTGTATCACAAACTTCTGACTTCAGATAAAGCCACGTACCCTATCAAATCATCCCAACAAGCATTTGATGAATTGCAGAAAGGGAAAGGATTTATTGCAGCAATACCCAACAATACGACGCAAATTAGTATTACGAATGTGACACTTGGATATTATCTTGATATAAATTCTCAAAATTATCTCATGCCAATTATTGTATTCCAAGGAGACAAAGGATTTTTTGGATATATTCCTGCAGTAAATGATGCGTGGACTCAAATGTAGTAGTGAGTTAAAACTTGGGGTTCTATGAAATATATTTTTCCATTACTCATTGTCATAACTTCTTAGAGATGAATGGGAAGAAATGTCACATTATCTTGAATCATTTGTAATAATTTTTCTGTGTCTGCAAATCTATCTTTGCTTTTCATAACAACAATAATAATTGTGTGTCCTTTTTGCAAAGATGAAGTCACCAGTACTTGCCCTGCTTCCTCGGTGTATCCTGTCTTAATGCCGTTCACTCCATATTTTCCTAATAATTGATTAATATTTTTTAATGGATAGCGATTGCCTGCAGTATCAACAATAGTATAGTATTTTGTTTGTACGATTTTTGCTAATTCGGGACGGGAAACGGCAACAGAAGCGAGAAGTGCTAAGTCTCTTACTGTTGTATAATCCTCATCATCAACCAATCCTACTGGGTCACCATAATGAGTACTTGCAAGATGCAGAGATTGTGCTTTGTTATTCATCGCCGCGACAAACGCATTCATCCCTCCCGGATAGTTATCTCCTACTGCATAAGCTGCATCATTTCCTGAAGGGAGAAACATTCCATATAATATGTTCTCAAATGTTACCCCGACACCTTTTGGAAAACCAACAACAACTGGCACAACTCCTTCTCTTTGAATAGTTAATACATCATGTAATTGGTACGCCTCCAATCCAACAAGTGCAGTCATGATTTTTGTTGTTGATGCGGGAGAAAATCGTAAGTCTTCCCTTTTGGAAAAAAGCATTGTTTTGGAATCACTATCCATTACATATGCTGCCTCAGCACTAATATCTGGAATATAATTTCTTCCTAGAATAGGAATTTCCGAAGGAGTAAAAAGTATGGAAGGAGCAGCTTCCACTTGGAACAGTTGCATTTGCAAAAGAAGCAATCTATTAACAATAAAGAGTGATAGTCCTGAAATAATAAGTAATAACGTAATAATGGATAACTGATGAGAAGACGAGAAATACAAAGATGCTAGCTTTTTAAGCTTTTTGAGTAGTTTGTGTATCAAGAGTTGAAAGTCTTTCATCAATACGCTCCATATCTCGTGGGAATAGCGATGCTTCTCTCACGTTTTGCAATTCTAGTAACTTCATTGTAAGTCTTTCCAAGCCAAAAGAAAATCCACCTTCTGGTGGCATACCATATTGAAATGCCATAAGATACATCCGAAATGTTTCGGGATTGACGTTTTTTTTCTTCATTGCTTCAACAAGTTGGTGATATTCATGAATTCGTTGACTACCACTCAAAATTTCAAGACCTCTAAACAATAAATCATAGGAAAGACTATACTCTGGATCTTTTGAATCTGGCATTGTGTAGAATGCTCGTTTTTTTGTTGGAAAATGAGTAATTGTAACAAAATCACTGTGACGAGTTTCTTTTGCCCATGCACAAATCTCTTTTTCATCTTCCGGATTAAGGTCATTTTCTTTCGATAAATCACGTCCTGTACGTTCTGTCACTATTTTTTGTGCTTCTCTCAATGTGAGCCGTGGAATTTTTGTTGGAATAAGAGGGAGTTCTACTTCAAATTCTTTTAGAATATCAGGATACTTTTCGCCAACTTCCTGTATCATAAACGTTCCCACAAACTCTAATGCATCAAGTAATTCTTCAAAGTTTTCAATGAAAGCAATCTCAATATCCATTTGAGTTGCTTCTGTTAAATGTCTTGTTGTCACAGACGGTTCGGCACGATAAGCTTTTGCAATTGTATACACTCGTTCAAAGACACCCACCATCATTTGTTTATACAGTTGTGGGCTTTGCGTCATATATGCTTTGTGTCCAAAGTAATCAACAGGAAATACTTCAGATCCTCCTTCTGTTGCTCCTGCCGCAATTGTTGGAACAAAGACCTCCATGCAATCCAACTTTTCAGCAGCAGTTCGGAAAGCCTCTGCTAATGAGGCCTGAATAGTGAAAATTTTTCGCACTCTTTCATGTTTTAGCGTTAGGGACCGGTAATCCAGTAACGTTGGAAGCTCCAGATGTAACTCCTTTCCACCCATGTCGAAAGGAAGAGTTTCTGAAGATCCTACAACAATAACAGGTTTTGTAACTTCAAGCTCTACGGTACCAGTAACAATATGCGGATTTCGATACCGTTCGCCACGTTCTTTTACCGTACCTGTTATTTCTACGGCAACACGCTGGCTTAATCCACCAAGTTCTTTAACACGTGATTCTTCTGTAGCAACAAGCTGTAATACACCTGTTCTGTCATACACATCAGCAAATGCAATTTTGCCATGACTTCTCACTGTTTGGATCCACCCTTTTACTGTTACTTCTTCCCCAACTTTTTCGACTGTATCTTTAACTAGTGTTCGTTTCATAGGCATATTGTACCTGCAACTTGATCTGTTAGCAATAGTTTGCGTTGTACTAATTAACTTGGCGCATCTGTTAGCCATGGGCACAATACGTATTCTGTACGAAGCATACTAAGAGAGTTACTTTTTATGAGTGATCTTCCTTGGAGAGCATTAATTATGGAATTACAAACAATTTCTTACAAGAGTAGAGAACAATAAATAAGAATGAAATATATCCCGTATTAAAACCCTTCTAAGATTTTGTTTTTAATTGTACCTATCTTATAGATAGAATTACCCTTCTCTTTTCTATAACCATTTCTCTACTTGACATTTTTCATTTTTTTTTATAACCTTATAGTCGGCAATATGATATTTTCAGTCCGACACTTTATTAAGCAATGCATTCTCCTAATGTCGTAGGGGAAGATTTTGCTGATAGAGCGTCAGTCACAGTAGATCTCCCTCAAAACAAGGGAGATTTTTTTATGGCAAAATTATGGTAATAGAAGTAGTAAGACCACCCACAAGACTTTCGCATTTCTCGATAAAAGAGGGATCTGCTTTTTTACGTGATAGATTGAGAGAAAGGGTACAATCGCCTCAACCAGAGCCATCAGCAGCAGAAGCACAATTGCGCAGAGACATGGGTCAATTAGAAACAGCAGATAGATTTATAGATCATGTTATTGCTACAGCATTTCCTAAGAAGAAAAATGTTGCGGACTTACTCAATGAGACAAAACTTCTTGCTCCTGACGCTGAAAGAGCGCTTTCTGTCATAGATGCTAATGGAAATATAGATGAAAGACTTAAGTTTGAAATGGTTCGTAAGATGTTACTCGCCGGAATAACTGGAGAAATCGATCAAAGGTCATTGACCTACAATTTAAGAAGTGAGCTTCATGATGTTCATAGTTTATTAGATCAAAGATTTTTTAAAGGAAAAATTGGAGAAACGCATCATACAACAACATATTCTGTACACAAAAGATCGACTAATGAGGTTATTGGTGTTTACGACAGATATCCTTGGTTCATTAAGCCAGGATATAAAGTGAAGAAATTTACACAACAAATGAGGGAAGTTGAAGACGTTGGGTATGTATTGAGTAGTGTTAGAGAAAAAACCAGAGAAGCTTCTATTTTAAAGACCTTAAGAAGAGCAGTACAGGTTAGGGAAGAAAAAGGGACAGATGAACTTGATGCATTGAAGGCAGTTAAAGATGCAATGGGTCTTATGTTTGTTGTAAAAGGTACTATGGGGAGTAACGAACCACGAGTAAATCATTTGAAAGAAAAAGTATTAGCTCTCCTAAAAGAAAAGTATGGTGAAGTTATGGTAATACCTGATAATGTTAACGGAGCTGGAGAATATGCAACTCAAAAGACACAAGCTAACTATCAAAGAATTCAAGTAAAAGTAGAATCATTACCTATCCCCCTAGAACTTATTTTCTATGGTGAAGGTGACTATATTAATGATACCTACAACATCGGTAAAAGGGATAGAAGAACAAAGCTTTATTCCGGAAATGCTCATAAATTATTTGAGATAGATAGAGTAAGACAAATCTTACCTGTTATATATCCAGAAAAAGTTGGAGATAAACCAATGCCTGGATTTGAAGGTCTTTCTGATGAAACATTTAGGACTATGAAAGATGCAGCAAGAACTCTAAAACGAGAGTACAACGTCAAATTTTGGAGAATAGTACCTGAGAAATTTATCAGTAACTATAGAAATAGGAAATCTAAAAAAATTGAGCCTAAAGGTGTGCATTGACAACGCATCTATGCTTAGAGTAAGATAACTTTTACAATATGAGACAAACATTCGCACATAAGATGCACTTTATTCAAATTCTCCTCGTCTAACGGGGGAGATTTTTGTTGTAAAAGTGCAACACAATCTCCTACCAAAAGTCAGGAGATTTTTTTTGTTTTAAAAATAGTATTAGAAAGTTATGAAAGGAGGTGAAAGTATATGACAGTTGAACATAGATCACAGGGAGTCGTCGTCAGAAGGCCAGAAGAAGTCGAAGCAGCTGAAAGAAACCCTCGTGCACTACTTGCATTGGTTGATAGAGGAGTTAATCCTGAGCAAATGCGCACAGGCACAATGGTTTCCTATGAAACAAGAAGACCTCAAAGTGGCCGACAAGCATAATAAGCTGAGTTTATACATATAGACGGTAGGGTTTTTCTTTACCGTCTATATTTTTTTGATATCGCGGATTTTCAACTGGAGACTTTTCTTTCCATTCCAAACATTTATATCAATCGTATAGGCAATTTGTATCCTATCCCCTAATTTTAATTCTTTTTGCCACTCTCCTAAACCAAAACCGATAGCATCATAATATTCATTTAGAATTTCGGATTTGACATGTGAAATTTTCAATTTGATGTGCTTACCTTCTTGTCCAACAGTCTTCACGTCTTTTACTATAACATCACTGACAAAAGTTGGTTCTGGATTTCCCATACCAAATGGTGAAAGGGTTTGAATCTCTTTAAATGTCTCAAAACTCACCACATCAAGTGGTAGTTCACAATCTATTTTTAGCACTCGTTGCAAAAGATCATTGTGTAGTTCTTTCTCTGCCACTTCTTCTAAGAAGTCTTGCAGTTGCTGAATTTTTTCTGTCTCAACAGTAAATCCTGCAGCCATTGGATGCCCCCCTGCATTAATAAGAAGGTACGATGCACTTCGGATAAACTCAATAATATTAAATCCAGCAACAGACCGTGCAGATGCTTTACTCACCTTTTCCCCTTTTGCAATAACAATTGCTGGTCTATAGAATTCCTCAACCAATTTTCCAGCAATAAGACCGATAACGCCTTCTTCATAAGAGTCGTTAGCAATAAACAAAATATTTTTTATTGATTCTGCATCTCTTACAAATGATTTTGCATGGTCAGATAATGTCTGAGTTAACACTTGCCTTTCCCTATTTGTCGTACCTAATTTATCTGCATATACTTTCGCTTTAAGTCTGTCTTTTGTACAAAGGAGTCTGAGACTATCCATTGCAGATTCCATTCTTCCCATTGCATTTAGCCTTGGACCAATAATATGTCCTATGGAGTACACATCAATAGTTTCCGGCAAAAGTTGTGCTTCCTCACATAACGCAATAATGCCTGGCCTTTTTGTTTGCCGAAGAAGTTTGAGTCCTTCCATAAGGACAGTTCTATTTGCTCCTTGCAGTGGTACTAAATCAGCTACAGTTGCTAATGCAACTAGTGCGAGATGGTCTTCAATTTCTGAAATACCAAATTCTTTTGCAATTTCTTTGCCAAACATCCATCCAACCCCTGCTCCACATAATTGTGTTGTATGGATAATCGCAAATGCATCAGGTAATGTCTCTCCAATGGTATGATGGTCAGTAATAATAACATCAATCCCTTTTTCTTTTGCAAAGGTAACGGCATCTGTTGCAACAATGCCATTATCAACAGTAATAATCAATTTACAATCAGGGTTTTCCAAAAGAAGATTTTCAATACCTTTTTGAGAAAGTCCATATCCTTCCTCAACTCTATGAGGAATATACGGACCTACATCCCAACCGCCTTTGTACAAAAGTTCCCATACAATACAGGTACCAGTAATACCATCAACATCATAATCTCCAAAAATCATTATTTTCTCCTTTTGTTCTTTTGCTTTTTGCAGTCTTTTCAAAGCTTTTGCTATATGCTTTCTATCCAAACCAACCTTTTGAGAAGTTACATCAGAGAGCTGAGGGTGAAGAAATTTTTCTATTTCTTCTGGAATCGTTAAACCCCTGTTATGAAGAAGGATTGTCTGTAGTTCCTCTATCTTAAAATTTGAAACGGTAAAAGTGGCATTATGTAACGTTTCCCATTTTTTGCCTTTGTTCATAGTGGTATAATTCTACCATAGTTCATTATTCTTAGTTCATGATATATAGCAAACTAAGGAGTGCACTATGAACCAATGGACAACATATCTATTCCTCAATCAGTTTTAGAAATTTATAACCGTCTTCAGGAAGCGCATTTTGAAGTGTATCTTGTTGGTGGTTCTGTCAGGGATATGTTTTTGGGTAAACCTATTAAAGATTGGGACTTTACAACAAACGCAACACCTGAGGAAATGCTTGCGCATTTCCCTGATGGGTTTTATGACAATCAATTTGGCACGGTTGGCATTCCTGTGGAGATAAACGGAGAGAAGTCTGTTGTTGAAATAACAACGTTTCGAACAGAAAGAGATTATCAAGATGGAAGACATCCAACCTCTGTTGCCTGGGGAAAAACAATTGAAGAAGACCTGGAAAGACGGGATTTTACCATCAACGCGATGGCCCTCAAACTCACACCCCATGACTCATCATTCACAACCCAACTTATCGATCCCTTCAATGGGAAGAAAGATCTTGAAAACCATGTATTACGAGCAGTTGGTGATTCAACAAAACGATTTAAAGAAGATGCTCTTCGTCTTATGAGAGCAATCCGGTTTGCAACACAATTTTCCTTTACTATTGATGAAGAGACGTGGAAATCCATTTTAGAAGACAGTATGCTTTTGCCAATGATTTCTGCTGAACGTATACGAGATGAGCTATTAAAAATTTTAGCCAGTGATTTTCCATATGAAGGGGTTATGCTTCTTAAAAATGCTGGACTCTTGCAATATATTCTCCCTGAACTTCTGGAAGGTATTGGTGTTTCGCAAGAAAGGCCAGGACGACACCATACAACTGATGTGTTTACTCATAATATAATGGCACTCAAATACACTCCTTCTATTGATCCTGTTGTAAGATTTGCTACCCTTATTCATGATATTGCAAAACCTCGCGTGCAAGGAGCAGATAACGATGGCTATGTCATTTTTTATAACCATGAAATCGTTGGTGCACAAATAGCATATGAAATAGCAAATAGGCTTCATTTCTCTAAAAAAGAGAGACAAAAAATTGTTACTCTTATTCGATGGCATATGTTTACCGTGGATGAACATATTACTGATGCTGCTGTGAGACGATTTATTAGACGAATTGGTGTTGATAATGTAAAAGATATGATTGATCTGCGAATTGGTGACAGACTAGGCAGTGGTACGCAAACTGCAGAGAGCTGGAGACTCAAGTTATTTAAGGAACGCATAGAAAAAGAACTTGCCCCCGGTCCTTTCTCTATTAATGACTTGGCAATTGATGGCAATGATATTATGAAGGAATTGAATATCCAACCTAGCCGAAAAATTGGAGAACTTTTACAAAAACTATTTGAGGAGGTAGATGAGGATTTAAGTAAGAATACGAGAGACTATTTACTCAAAAGATTAAAAAGCTTGTCTTAAACCTATTCTTCGAGGTGGCCGTGAAGTTCTTTTAGTTACCCTTATCTCATCGTTTGTAGAAATAGGGTTTCCACGTCGACTTGTCCCAAATCTCATTTGAGCATCTTTACGTCTATCTTCTTTTCTTGCTTGTTTCCTTTTTCTTTCGTTTTTTCCCATGAAAAGCGTTCTATCAAAAGGTATAAGTGAATACAAGATGAATCTGCTATAATATATGTATGTTAAAACAACAACTCAGAGATCAACTCAAAGAAGCAATGCTTGCCAAAAACGAATTAAAAACCTCCGTTTTACGATTCATTCTTTCAGGAATTACCTACTATGAGATCAATAAAGGTGGGGCTGGATACGAAGCAACAGACGAAGATGTATTAGCTGTCATCAATAAAGAAGCAAAACAACGAAAAGATAGTATTGTAGAGTTTGAAAAAGCTGGAAGACAAGAATTAGCAGACAAAGAGAAAGCAGAACTTTCAGTACTTGAAAATTATCTTCCTGCACAAATGAGTGAGGAAGAAGTGAGAAAGTTGGTAGAAGAAGCAGTCGCTACAACAGGTGCAACTTCTGCAGCAGATATGGGAAAAGTTATGGGAGCACTCATGCCAAAAGTGAAAGGAAAAGCAGATGGAACATTGGTAAGTAGACTTGTGAAAGAGAAGCTAGGCTAGTTTTCGTTGTTCTCCAGTTGGTTTTTCTATAGTTACCCAAATGTCTTCCTCAACACACTGATACAATTCTCGTAGATATTCTTTACCATCTTTTCGATACGTAAATTGCTTTCCTTGAAATTGCATTTCCCTAAAACACTGCGGACATTGCATAGGAACAGTATACCACGAGTTACTTTTTCCCTCGAAGTTCTTGCCACAAAACAAGAAGTGGAGCAGCATTAAAGATAGAGGAATATGTTCCAGAAATTACTCCTACTAATAATGCAACAACAAACCACCTGGTACTTTCTCCTCCAAAAAGGAATAACGTAAATAACACGAGAATAACAGTCAGAGAGGTATTCAAAGAACGTCCAAGTGTTTGAAGGATTGAAGCATTGACTGTCTCTGCAAATGGTGTACCTGCATGAACTCTCAAATTCTCACGAATTCTATCAAAAACAACAATCGTATCATGGACAGAAAATCCAATAACTGTCAGTATTGCTGTGACAAAAAGGCTATCGACTTCAACACCAAAGAAATGCCCAAGGATTGAAAAAATACCCAGCAAAACAAGAGCATCATGTAACAGTGCAACAATAGCAGCAATTCCAAATCTCCATGAATTTGCAGGCTTTGGTACACCGCGGAAAGACCAGGCAATATACAAAACAATAAGAAGTGATGCAATCACAATACCCCAAAATGCGTTAAGCGTCGTTTCTTTTCCAATGGTTGGACCAATTGTTGAATACTCTTGCTCTTGAATACCACTCACATTTTTTTGCAAGTCAGCAAGAATCTGATTGTGCTTTTTTTGGTCCAATGTAGCAGTTCGTATAGAAATTGTATTGTTCCCTGTTTGCACTGCTGCAACCCTAGCCCCATCTTTTTCAAAAATTCTTGTTACTATATCCTTGCTTTGAGTACTATTTGAAACTGTATAGGTAAGTCTTGATCCTCCGGTAAAATCAATGGACAAATTAAGTCCCCATAACAATAAGGAAATAATGCCCGGAATAATCACCAGAAGTGATAGTGCAAAATACCAATTTTTTTTAGAAATAATATCCATACTATTTATAATACTTAACCTTATCTTCTATAAAACATTCTTAAAAACGTCCGTGTTACAGCAATTGCTGAGAACATAGAAACCAACACTCCTAAAGCCAAGGTAAGAGCAAATCCTCTCACAATGCCTGTTCCAAATCGATATAAAACAGCGCTCGTGATAAGTGTTGAGATGTTACTGTCTCGAATGGATGTCCACGCTCTTGAAAATCCTAATTCAAGTGCCGCTTCTCCGGATTTACCTTCTCTCACTTCTTCTTTCATTCTCTCAAAAATAAGAATATTTGCATCAACAGCCATTCCAATAGAAAGGATAAACCCTGCAATACCAGCAAGTGTGAGTGTTACTGGAATAATTTTGAATATTGCAAGAGTAAAGAGGGTATATAACAGTAGTGCAACAGAAGCAATCGCTCCTAGTCTCCCATACAGAGCAATCATAAAAATAACAATAACAATAAATCCTAATATGCCCGCAAAAAGACTTCTTGCCAATGACCCTTGTCCAAGTGTTGCACCAATTGTTTGGACCTGTAATACAGACATAGGAATAGGAAGTGCTCCAGATCGAAGTTGAATTGCTAGCTGATTAGCTGTTGCAGACGTAAAGTTACCAGTTATGACAGCATCACCCGTTAAAATTGGTGTATTCACCACTGGAGCCTCCAGAATAACACCATCTAACACCATCGCAACCTGCTTTCCGACATTTCGAGATGTGATATCTGCAAATTTTTTGGCACCAGTTGATGTAAAAAGAAGTTGTACTTGTGGAGCACCAGTATTGCTATCAAATGATGCAGTAGCATTTTGTAAATCATTTCCTGTCAGCGTTGTCTGTTGTACTGTACTCCCATACAATTGGATTGGAACATTTTGCGAAAGTTGTACTGAAGGGGTAGCAATCTCCCAGAATGTAAGCTGAGCTGTTGTCCCGACTAATTGAATTGCTTCATTGACACTAACTCCTGGTAACTCGACCCGAACTCTTGAGTCTCCATTCACTTGCTCTGTTTGGACGACTGGTTCTTTCACTCCTGTTAAATTAACACGTCTTTCTATGACTGCTTTTGCCGATTCAAGTGCATTTGCCTGCTGATCTTTCGCAATCCCTTTCATATCTGCCTTTAAGGTAATACTTGTACCACCTTCCAAATCAAGTCCTTTGACAAAGGGAAATACTTTATTAATATGAAAAGGTCCTGCATTCAATTTTAATTGAGAGCCAGGAAACGTAATAGTAACAGGATTTTTTGTCCATGGGAGTTTGACAGGTTTTGGAAATAAAGAAAAAGAAGGCACATCAATAAAAAGTGCCACAATTGTTAACACGATAATAAACCAGAAAAAAAGGCGTGGTTTTTTCATGCAAGCATAGCTTCTTCATCTCCGAGAAGCATAATTCGAGAGCCGGACAAGACTTTCTCTATAAATGGGTCATGTCTGCTTTTTCGGAAATCAAATTCTTCTTCAGTCATGACAGTATAATTAATTTCAGTTGCAAGTCGTGCTTCTTCATTTCGCACTAAGACAGCAATTTCTGGCAAAACAATTGTCCCGACCATAAGAAAATCTACATCTTCTGGAGTTTTGGTAAGTCGTCGTACAAATCTTCCTGACATAAAAGCATATTTTATTTTCCCTAGCTTTGCTCTATTTTTAATGACTTCATTTCCCAAACCTGTGGTCTTTGCTGCAACACGAAGTAAGTCAAAATAAAATGGGTAATTTTTTGAGAGGAAATAATATACTCTATTTGCCCGTTTCTCCTTATCCAATACACCGTGTGCTTCTAAAAATCCAAGTTCACGTCGGACTGCATTAATCTCATCACCGGTCTTACGAACTAATTCTCGTACATGAAACATTTCATAAGGGGCAGTAAGGAAAACATTCAGGAGCTTTATTCGAGATTTAGAAGTAATAAAATCAGATAACATAGCTTTGAATTTGGAAATAGTGTACTACTTTTTTACTCGTTTGTCACTAGGTTCAAAAAATAAATTGCCCCATGGTTTCATGGTCTCATTGTCAAAAGGACAATGGAACAATGTATCAATGAAGCAATTAACTATTTCACAGTAACGTTTGCATCCAATGGCTGGATTTGAAACCAAATAACGCCACGATTGAATTGTATTGGATTACCATTAGTGTCACTAATAATCGTTCGAGCGGTTCGAGATGCTTTTTTCCAGGTTGCCTGAATCTGTTTTCCATCCATAAAGACAGTTGCCTTTCCTGACCCTTTATCCTCATAGAGAAGATGAATGTTATTTTCATATCCATCTTGTGCATTCGATTCTGCCATATACATCACAACAATATTTTTTGTTGATAACTGCTGATTGTTATCTTTATCGACATGGGGCACCCCTCCATTACTTCTTTTATACACGTTATTTTGCTGATCATACGACCAATCAACAGCATACGTTGGATCCTGCCAGAAGTTAAGATGAATTGATTGAGATGCGGGCCTACTGCTCAAAGGAGCATCATCCTTAAATGTGTATTTCACAAAATTTGTATTCCACATATTTCCTTTACTATCAACATTTGTTAAATTTCGACTCTTTCCAACGGCCCACAATTTTCCTGTTGTCGAATACATTGTATGCTCAGTTGCAACCGTATGCCCAAGCCTATCATAGTCTCTCCAATAGGTTGGAAAACCAATAGAAAATTGGTTTAGGTCATTGTATCCATTCCAACCATAACTTTCGATTTGTCCCAATGCATTTGCAGGACCATCTGCATTTGCTCCACCCACATGTGCATACAAGGGGTAATCGGCATATTCGGAAACAAAATCAACAAAGTATGTTCTTGCAGATCTCACTGGACCAACTTGAGGTGCATCCTGGCAGTAGAAAATTGCTAAGAATCTGGTAATACCACCTTCAGCTACTGCTTCATAGACAATATCTGCATAAGAAAGTCCTGACTGAGGCCTTGCTTCCTGATGATTTTCAATCATTACCCCCAGTGGTCGATGCTGTTCCCACCATGATTTTTGTTGGGTAGAATACAAAACACCATTCATAGGACAGGCCTCTGTTTTTGGAAGATTATTGTCAAAAACAACAGATCCATTTGCTAGCTGTTGGGGAGGAAGTGCAGGTGCAACTTTTTTTATAGGAGTAACATAGGTAAAAAACCCATACGACACGGCAAGTGCCCCGACAAAGAGAACAATTCCTACAATAACAGCTTTTAATGACTGATTCATATTTTCTGTGTTTAAGTATACTTTCTTTTTAAGAAAGAGGCTTTGCTTCCTTCAGCGCTTTTTTCTCTTCTTCCGAAAGCTCGTGTTCTATTCCAACCCCTTTTGTAACGCGCTTCGCATACCATCGTGTCCCTGCACGAGAATATAATCCAGAGATAACAACTCCCGTATCATTTCCATCAAGTAATGATAAGATAAAGCTTTGATCTCCTCCAGTATCTTTAAACGGATTAAAGCGGAGCAGTCCAATTTTTTGGATATGGAAAGACCCGTCTTTGACTATTGTATCACACTGTTTTTGTAAACTTGCAATATCCTTTTTTGCATTTACCACATCAACTGAAAGAGTATCTAATATTGTCTGAAGAGTTTTTTTATTGGATCCTTTGACTAAATTATTGTAATGAGATGACAAACTCCAGAAAAATACCGTGAGCATTGCCATCCAGATAATTACCAAAAATGCAATAACAAGGAAAAGCACTGTAAGCATAGGTTTATACTAGCCTCTTGACAGTCTAATTGTCAATGATGTAATCTCAGCTCTAAATGGGTAAAAAGAAAACACTAAAACAAAAGAAACTTCATGATGTGAGAGTACAAAAAACTACATCTCAAGAAGTATCTTCGCCAACATCTTCTCTTCATACGATTTCTTATTCTTTTTCACCTCTGACAAAGCAATCCGCTCCATCTGTAGTACAACAAACTGTTATGACTGATGTCAGAAAAACAGCATTCATTTGCCTCTCAATTGTTCTTGTTGAAGTTATTCTTTTCTCACTGCTACAAAATCATGTACTTGCATTACCATTTGTAAGATATTAATATCTTATGGTAGGCACAATTAGCTTTGATATTAATTTAGAAACGTTAACTTATCTATAGGTTATGTTGAGAGGGGGTGAATTGAATATATGGCATCAATGTATTGCGTAAAATGCAGAGCAAAAAGAGACGTAGAGAATCCAGAACACGTTACCATGAAAAATGGTAAACCTGCGATGAAAGCAAAGTGCCCAGTTTGTGGCACAGGAATGTACAAGATCGGTGCAAAATAATTCACCTCTTTGTAACATACAGAAACCCCCTCTGAGATCTTGCGGGGGTTTTTGTTTGGAAAAATTGATTTGTTTGTGGATATAATAAAATCATGAATGGGAAAGTGTTTTTATTTGATTTTGATGGAACAGTTGCAGACTCAATAACAACATTAGTAAATATTTTTAATGAGTTAGCTGATCTATACCATTTGCCAAGAAAAATAAAAAAAGAAGATCTTCAACACTTGAGACAAATACATTTACACCAAATAATAAAAGACTTCCAGATTCCGTCTTCTAAAATTCCCTTCCTTTTATATGAAGGCAGAAAAAAATTCTCTCAACAAATTCCATTATTGCAACCGATTAAGGGAATAAAACAAGCCCTTTCTTCATTAAAAGCCCAGGGAATGACACTTGGGATCGTTACATCTAACTCTAAAGGGAATGTCTATGCATTCCTTAAAAAAAATCACCTCGAGCTATTTGATTTTATCTATAGCGAAAAAGGATTATTTGGAAAAGATAAGGTCCTCAAACACCTTTTACAGACCTATAAATTCCCTTTAGAACATACTTTTTATATTGGAGATGAAATTCGTGATATTGACGCGGCAAGAAAAACTGGACTAAAAATTATTTCAGTTACATGGGGCGCAAATGACAAAGAAGCTTTAATAAAAGCAACTCCTGATTATCTTGTTGATAAACCTTCCGAGTTATTACGGTTTAGTGACTAATTATTCACAGCAAGGGTCTTTATAGCCACAATTTGGACAATATGCATCTCGTGTCCCTGGCATATCTCCCATAAAGGTTGTACAAACAGGACAGAGTTGGGTCCTCAAATCTGAGCGAAGCATTTTATTTTCCATTTTTATCTTTAAAGTGGACAAGTTTATACACTTTGACAACACTCACATCCCATTGTCCTGCAACTTCTGCTCTGCCAAACCCTGCAACTTCCCATAGAGAATCACCAAGAGGATGGCACTCTATTTCACAAACAATCAGCAGTTGGTCTGTTACACTTCTCCTTTGAGGATCTATCGCAACATTTTCAATTGTTACAGGAGGATGTCCCCAGACAGTAAAGAAATATCTATAGGCATGATCAGAATTCCCACCTGTGATAAGAGCAAAATTAAAGGCTTTACCATTCGTTTGGTTATAAACAAACCGTGATATTCCCTCAACCTGAGCAAGCTGTCTGTTTGGAGGATACCGGAAAGGCATTGCTTGTAAATTGAGGATAACAAGTGAAATAAACGAAATAACAGATAGTCCGAGCAATATAGTGTTTTTCTTTGAAAGCCACGCAAATAACGATCCAGTAAGGATAAATGGCAATGGGAAAAGGAATGTGAAATAGTAGTCATAAATTTGCTTTTGGTAAAATCCAAAAAGAAAAATACCAATGACAAACCATAAAAGAAGCAAACTTTTTTGAGCAAAATCTTTTTTATCTTTCCAAGACGTAATAACGTGCCACAAAAGAAAACCTGTTGCAAGAATTGCTAATGAGAGAGCTGCAGTATACCATATAGTAATATTGAAGCGGCCTTGAAAGCTAACCTGTTCTGGAGGAGGATAATCAACAATAAGTCTTCCAAAAATTCTAAAGAATACGTTATTGACTATCTCCCAAAAATGAGGGTTACCACCAGTCTCTTTTGAATGCAAAATAAAATCCAAAATACTCCTGATATTGTTAAATCCATGTCGTAACTCAAAAAATAAAAATGGCGACCATCCAATAGCAAAACCTACAAAAATCAACATATAGCTTTTTAAAGTATTCCAAACGACAATGTAAGTACTGCCTTTTTCTTTCACTAATGCATAGAGTCCCTGAGCGAATACATATGCAGCAACAATAACTCCTAAAAAGGTTGTTAAGTAGTGTAGCTGCATTGCCACACCAAGAAGAAGTCCGGAAATGACAAAAAGGTACGACTTCTTTTTCAGTACAGCAAGATAGAGCGTATATAGACAAAGCAAGGAAAAAAATGGCATAGGGTTGGGATTCCAACTAGACCTCGAGTATGCAATGGTGAGAGGAGAAATTCCATAAAGAAATGCAGCAAGAAGTCCTGCCGTCTTCGTAAAAAATTGTGACGTTACATAATACACAAGCCAAACAGTTGCAATGCCAAAGAGTGCTACCATCACAGCAGGACCCACAGGGTTGTAGTTAAAGAGCCAAAGGAATGGAGTCATAAAATAGTAGTAGATAGGACCCAAAAAAAATCCTCCAACTGATGCTGTGGGACCAAGAAGGGTTGGATGACCATGAAGAATATTCCATACAACAAGGACATCTCTTCCTTCATCCCCCAAAAATGTGAGATAGTCTCCTATTCGATACAATCGCATAAATGAAGCCACAAGAAGAATGGCAAAAAGTAAGATATTTGTTTTTGAAATGAATTTGCTCAACATGCTTAATGAATTAGTGTAGATGTGGAACCATAGAACAATCTCGCCTATTTTTTCTTCCAGATAAACTTATTATATATAGTATAGTTCCAAATAAGGATAAAAAATGTTCCGAGCAAGAAGTAGTAGAAATAATATGTTCTTCCAAGGATGCGATCTAAAACGAAGATTGTACCTGTTTGGATAAAAATAACGCCAAATGCCGATGTTAGATAAAAATGAAGTAATTTCCAAAGATATGTGCCAAAACTCGTAATTTTTTGATCTTTAAACGTCCATAAGTTATTAAAGTTAAAATTAGAAAAAATAGCCAACGCTGCTCCTGCAAGATTAGCAACTGCTGGACTAGTATGGAAAGCGTCAACCAAAACTTTCAAGACAACTGCGTTAATAACAAATCCTAACCCTCCAACAACCAAAAATTTTCCAAAAGAACCAGTCAGGACTTCCTTTATTCGTGTCCCGATAACAAATTTCAAAACATCCATAATGTATCCCAGTGGAGCAATTTTAGAGCTGCCAAGTGTACGGTCACTAAAGTGGAATGGTACTTCTGCAACAGTAAAACCATCCCTAATTGCTTTATGCAAAAATGAAATTTGGAAAATATAGCCATTGAATTTACTTAATTCTTCTTTTTCTTTTAGGAAAACCTCTTTTTTAAGACCTCTGTATCCTCCTGTCCAATCATGAATACTAAATTTCATAAATACGAATCGAACAAATAGATTGGCAATAATAGAAAATGCTTTGCGTTGAGGAGGCCAATTTGCAGGAATAGAACCACCACCACTATACCGTGTACCAATAACCATATCAGCACCTTCGTCTATCTTTTCCAAAAATTGAGGAATCTTCGTTGCATCATGTTGTCCATCAGCATCCATTTCAAAAACAACGTCTGCACCCATATGCTTAATCGCATACTCCATGCCTCGAATGTATGCAGCTCCCAAACCTTTCTTAGGTCCCTCTGAGATGGCAATATTTTTCCATTTTTTTTGCAATTTTTTTACCACTTCTGCGGTCCCATCCGGAGAATTATCATCTGCAACTAAAATCGACATATCCCAATTTTTGACATGAGGGAAAACCTGTTCTTCCAACAGTGGAATAATTCTGTCTACATTTTCTTTCTCGTTATATGTGGGAAGGATAACAACTGCTTTCATTGTTTAAACAATCTTCTTAAAATATTCTATCGTCTTTGTGAGCCCCTCTTCAAGTGTCACTTTAGGCTCCCATTGAAGCAATCTTTTGGCCTTACTAATGTCTGGTCTGCGCTGTTTCGGATCATCCGAAGGTAATTCCTGATATACAATTTCTGAAGAAGTTCCTGTGAACTCTTTAACGAGAGTCGCAAACTCCGAAACGGTTTTTTCAATAGGATTTCCAACATTAACAACCTCTCCTTGTAACCCATCAGTAAACATAAGAGCATACATTCCCTCGACCAAATCAGACACATAACAGAAACTTCGTGTCTGTTTTCCACTCCCATAAATGGTCAAAGGTTCTTTTTTCAGCGCTTGAACAATAAAATTTGAGACAACTCGTCCATCATCTGGTTGCATATGTGGACCATAGGTATTAAAAATTCGAATAATTCGCGCATCAACATGAAATTTTCTGACAAATGCCATCACAATCGCTTCTCCTGCTCGCTTCCCTTCATCATAGACTGAACGGATACCATTAGGATTTACATTACCAAAATAGTCTTCCGTCTGTGGAGAGATAGCAGGATCCCCATACACTTCTGATGTTGAGGCAAACAAAAATCGGGCATTATTTTTTGTTGCAAGTTCCAACAGTTTATAGGTACCAAGTGTATTAACCATTATGGTTTCAAGAGGATAAGCCATATAACTTGTTTTGCTATGTAAATTAGGAGAAGCAGGAGAAGCAAGGTGAAAAATAAAGTCAGGTTTTGGAAGATTATCAAAATCAGAGAGCTCTGCATGAATAATATCAAGCTCTAAAAAACGAAAATGAGGATTGGATAAAAAAGGCTCTATATTGTCTTTACTACTGGTTAGAAGATTATCAATAGCAACAACCTGAAATCCAGAAGAAAGCAGCTTTTCGCATAAATTAGAACCAATAAAACCTGCACCACCTGCTACATATACCGTTTGCATACCATTTACTTTACGTCTTTTTCCCTTTCAAGATCTGCTTTTACCATCATCTCAACAAGTTGTGAGAAAGATGTTTTTGGAGTCCAACCGAGAACTTTTTTTGCTTTGGTTGCATCTCCAATAAGCAGATCTACTTCGGCGGGTCTCACATGTTTGGGATGATCTGAAATAACATAATCTTGCCAGTTTGTGATACCAATTGTTTTGAAAGCAAGCTCAACAAATTCCCGAACACTATGTGTTTCTCCTGTTGCAACAACATAATCATCTGGCTGCTCTTGCTGCAGCATAAGCCACATTGCCTCAACATAATCTCCAGCAAAACCCCAATCTCTTTTTGCTTCCAAGTTACCTAATTCTACCTTATCTTGTTTCCCAAGAGAAATCCTTGCGACTGCATTACTAATTTTTCTTGTCACAAATTCAATACCTCGTCTTGGAGATTCATGATTGAAAAGAATTCCAGAAACTGCAAACATATTGTAACTCTCTCGATAATTCACCGTTATGTAATGTCCATATGCTTTTGCAACACCATAAGGACTGCGAGGATGAAATCTGGTTGTTTCTTTTTGTGGTACTTCAACAACTTTCCCAAACATTTCAGAAGATGATGCTTGGTAGAATTTAATTTTTGGATTAACTGTACGAATTGCTTCCAACACGCGAGTTGCACCAAGTGCTGTAAACTCTCCAGTCAAAACTGGTTGATCCCATGATGTCTTTACAAAGGATTGTGCTGCCAAATTGTACACTTCATCTGGTTCTGCTTGTCGTACTGCATCAGTAAGAGAACTTTGATCAAGCAGATCAGCAGAAAGAAGCTCAACATCATGTACCATATGCTTGATATTTTCCATATTTGGGGTGGAGAGACGTCTCACTGTACCGAAAACTTTGTAGTCTTTAGAAAGAAGTAATTCTGCTAAATAAGAACCATCCTGACCTGTAATACCGGTAATTAATGCTCTTTTTTGCATATACAATAACCTATTTTAAACAATATTTCGCCAATAGTCTAGAGTATCTTTAATCGTCTGCTCAAATGGTATTTCAGGCTTCCAACCAGTCAGCGTAGTTACCTTTGTCGTATCTGCAATAACCTCTGGAACATCAGAAGGCCTAAACTTTGATGGATCTGATTCAAGTGTTATTTCTGTATGAGAATATGCAATAAGTATATCCATAATTTCCTGAATTTGATGAGATTTACCAGATCCAGCATTATAGACTTCTCCCGGAGTTCCTTTTTCTAGAACAAGTGGATATACCTTTACCATATCCCGCACATCGGTAAAATCTCTCTTGGCCTCCATATTACCCACTTTCATCAGAGGCTCCTGTTTTCCTTTTTCTATTTCAGCAATTGTTTTTGCAAAATCTGAAAGCACAAATCCAGGTGCTTGCCGTGGACCAACGTGATTGAAAGGTCGAATGCGAATAATTGGCATCTTATAAGAGATAACATACTGCATTCCCAAAAAATCCTGGGCTATTTTTGAAACAGAATAGGGATTGGCAGGACGAAAAGGTGTATTCTCATTCACCGGCAAATCCTCTGGTGTCACATATCCATATTCTTCAGCAGATCCGACAATAAGAACTCTTGTGTTAAGTAATGCAAACTTTCTTAGTGCTTCAAACAAATTTAGCTGTGCATCAATATTTGAATGAAATGTCCCAATTGGATCTGTAAAACTTGTCCGAACCGATGCCATCGCCGCCAAGTGATAGACATATTCAGGTTTTACTTCATCAATCAATCTTTCTGTTTGCTCTTTATTTTGTAAATCAACCTGGAGAAAATGAATTTTTTCTTTCACTGGAGACTCTTCTTTTGACTTTTCAGAGAGGTAAGTACCATAGATTTCGTAATCACCTAACTCTAATAAATGCTCTGCTAAATATCCGCCTACAAATCCTGACGCACCAGTAATAAGAACCTTTTTCATGATAGAAGTATTGTAACAGTTTTAGCGATAGGGAACAATCGAGATGACCTTGTTACATCTATTTATTAACACGTGGAGATTATCTTCCAACACCAAGGTAGGTAAAGCCGAGGTCTTTCATATCGTCTGGCTCATACACATTTCGTCCATCAACCATAACAGGTGCTTTCATAACAGATTTTATTTGCTCAACATCAAGCTGCTTGAATTCATTCCATTCTGTCATAACTATCAAAATATCTGCGTCTTTTGCTGCATCATATGCATTTTTTACAAAGTGTAACTCTTTGAATTCCGGCAAACGTTTTGCATTATCCATAGCAATTGGGTCATATGCCTTCACAACTGCCCCTGCTTTAAGCAACTCTGGGATGACAGTTCGGGATGGAGCATCACGCATATCATCAGTATCAGGCTTAAAGGAAAGTCCCAAGACTCCGACTGTTTTACCCTTCACATCACCCTTTAACAGTTTCTTTACCTTTTCAGTAACAGCATGCATTGCATCTTTATTAATTGCCTCAACTTCTTTGAGAAGTTTAAACTCATATCCATTCTCTTCAGAAATTGCAATGAGTGCTTTTACATCTTTAGGAAAACAACTTCCACCATATCCAGCGCCAGCGTTCAAGAAAGAAGAACCAATTCTTTTATCAAGACCAATCGCCCCCAAAACAGATGGGCCGTCTGCACCAACTTTTTCAGAAAGCATTGCAATTGCATTCGCAAAAGAAATTTTTGTTGCCAAAAATGCATTTGAAGCATATTTAATCATTTCTGCTGTAGGAACATTCGTGAGAACAACAGTACTTCCTCCATTATTTTCAATAATTGGTTTGTGTAGCTCAACAAGCATATCTTCTGCTCGCTGTTCATCAGTACCGATAACAACTCTATCTGGATGCTGTGTGTCTCCAATTGCTTGACCTTCTCGCAAGAATTCTGGACATGAAGCAATATCAAATTCAGCTTTTTTAGATTTTACTTTCTCAATAATATTGCGGACTTTATAGTTTGTCCCGACAGGAACAGTACTCTTCGTGATCACAACAGTATAGCCATCTAAATTCTTCCCAATCTCCTCAGCCACCTGGAACACGACTGACAAATCTGCCTCTCCTGTTGGTTTTGGAGGTGTACCAACAGCAATAAAGACAACATCTGACTCTGGAATAGCAGGTGCATAATCAAGAGTAAAAAGAAGTCTTCCAGCTTTTACATTTCTCACAACTAACTCTTCAAGACCTGGTTCATAAATGGGGAGAATACCTTTTTTAAGATTTTCAATTTTTTCTGGAGTGTGTCCGATAACCCAAACCTTATTTCCTAAATCTGCAAATACTGCTGCCGTAACAAGTCCTACATATCCGTGTCCTAAAAATGTAATTGTCATAGCTATTGTGTAATCTTCCTTAGGCCATCTACAAATGAGGACATGTATACGCCTAAGGATTTTATTTTACCATTATTCATTGATAAGTCAAATGGTCTTTCTGCTTTCCCTGCAAAATATTCTGCACGAGTTGTTGTACTAATAAGATTTTTGTCTAGACCAAACGTCTCTGCTATTGCAAGTGCTGCTTCGTATGGTGAAAGGCTTTGACTTCCGGTTACATGGTATATTCCTCTTGCATCATGTTGTAGGAGCATATCAAGCGCTGCTGCCACATCATCAATAAATGTAGGACAAAATTTGTGATCCGTTATTCCTTTTATTCCTAACCCCTGAGCTAAACGGTTTTTAATTGCTCGCATAAAATCATTCTTTTCAAATTGTGCCCTATAGGGATATGCTATGCGTGCAATAATCCATGAGTTTGCTGCCTGTTGAACAATGTTCTCTCCTTCATATTTTGTTTTTGCATACCAGTTCACTGGATGTGGAGTATCTTGTTCTGTGTATCCACCCTCCGGTGTATTTTCTCCATCGAAAACAAAATCTGTTGAAATATACAGGAGTTTTTTCCCCGTTGCTTCTACTGCTTTGACAACATGTTCTGTCCCCAAAACATTAATCTTCCATGCTTCACTTTCTTCCCCTTGGTCTTTTTGCTCTTCTGCTCCATCAACATTCGTATACGCTGCCATATGAATCACCCACTCTGCATCGGTATTCCTCAAACGGCCTAGAACAGCATGAGCATCGAGAATATCTGTTCCAGTTTTGCGCGAGATATCTTCAAATTCGTAGGCCTCACCAAGTAGTTCTCCAACTCGTGATCCAACAAGTCCTGATAATCCTGTTCCAATGATTTTCATTTTCATATAGTTATATTTTTCCTACTAATGGTAACTGAAATGGTTTTTCTCTATATTCAAAGAATTTAAGTATCGTTGTCCTATGATCAAAAGCAAATTCTTCATCACTTGGCAAATTTTCTTTATCAAACCATTTCGCAGAAGTTGTTTCTTCATTCTCTTGAAACGATCCTCCACTAACTTTTACGAGATAGACAAAATCGACATTTTGTCTATCTTCTTTTGGCCTTCCAGGGTTATCATTCACATGAAAAAGTGCAGTAATTTCCCCACTCACTCCCGCTTCTTCTTTCAACTCTTTTAGTGCTGCTTTTGACGTAGTAAAGTCTCTTTCTAAAAAACCACCTGGAATCGTCCAGGTATGTGGTCTACTATATTTTGCAGATCGTTTCACTAACAACACTTTTCCTTCGTCGTTATAGGCAATTGCTCCTACCGTTACATGGCGAAGCCCTGGATCTGCTTTGCCACCATCCTCAAATGTGCAGTTAATCATCGTTCTTCGTATTGTTTTTTGTAGTATTCCATATACGATCCATTCTTTACATCCTGCCACCACTGTGTGTGTTCCTTATACCATGCAACTGTCTTTGCTAACCATTCATCAAAATCATGAAGAGGTTCCCATCCTAACTCATTATGAATTTTCGACCAATCAATTGCATAGCGTCTGTCATGACCTGGTCTATCTTTTACAAATTCAATGAATGACTCATCTTTTCCTAAAAGTCCAAGAATTTTCTTTGCAACTTCCAAATTTGAAATTTCCGCAGCTCCTGGTCGAAGACCCCCAACACAATAGGTCTCTCCAACTTTTCCTTCAAGGAGTACTTTCTCAATCGCCCGTGCATGGTCTTCCACGTATAACCAGTCTCTGACATATAATCCATCGCCATAGATTGGTACTTTTTTCTCTTCTAAAAGATTCGTAATAGCTAAAGGAATCATTTTCTCAGGGAAGTGATACGGTCCAAAATTATTTGAACAGTTCGTAATCGTTACAGGAAGTCCATACGTATCTGCATAAGCTCTCACTAAATGGTCAGATCCTGCTTTACTTGCAGAATAGGGACTGTGCGGATTGTATGGTGTTTTTTCTGAAAAACGTGCTGTTGACCCTAGCTCAAGTGCACCGAAAACTTCATCTGTTGAGACATGGTGGAATCTTTTGACTCCAGCCTTTAGTGCAGCATCTAACAACACTTGTGTCCCCGTGACATTGGTGACAACAAAACTTGCCGGATCCATGATAGATCTATCGACATGCGATTCGGCAGCAAAATGGATAACAACATCTATTCCTTCCATTGCTTTTACAACTTCTTGAGGGTTAGTAATATCACCTTTGACAAAATGATAATTGGGATTATGTTCTACATCCCGGAGGTTTTCTAAATTTCCAGCATACGTGAGTTTGTCATAGTTTACTACGATATCATCTGGATGTTGTTTCATCCAATATAAAATAAAATTGGAACCAATAAATCCTGCACCACCAGTTACGAGTAATTTCATAATTGTTTTCTTTTTTTCAGCTCGTTCAGCATAAGTATACCAGTCATACTTGGAGAATGATAGATCTCTCCCCTCATAACCTTTTCTACGGCTTCTGCAAGTGGCATTTTCACCAGCGTTATTTCCTCATCTTCTTCTTTATGAGATCCCCTTATGGTTAATTCCTTTGCATAATACATAAAGCCAGTTGTACGGGTGACGTTTCGTGCAGTTTCTACTTTTGCAAACATTTCCCAATGGAGTGCTTCTATCCCTGTTTCTTCTTGAAGCTCTCGTTGTGCAGCATGAAGAGGAGCTTCATTGGTATTCACGCTTCCTCCAATACACCCTAAGATCGTATCTTCCAGCATATATCGATATTCAGAGATAAGATATATTTCATATTTTGGCGTAATTGGGAAAATAAACACAGTGGGTTTGCATAAAACATTGTGCCGAATCACTTCTTTGCCATTTGACAGTTGAAGAGTTTGTTCTCGTACAGTAAATAACTCTGTTGTTAGAATATTTTTTGAAGAAACAATTTGTTGCTTGTTTACCATGAGTTGGAGCAGAATTACATTAAGTCTTTCTCTTGTTTTTGAGCCCAATATCGATTGGATCTAAAAAGACTCTTAAATGTACCAGCATCAGACCAAAATCCATTTAATTGTGCCCAGTGGAGCTCTTTTCGTTCAATATACATATTATTGACATCAGTAATTTCTAATTCCCCTCTGTTTGAAGGTTTAAGATTGCTAATAAAATCAAACACTTTATTATCGTAAAGATAGACACCTGTAACGGCCATATTACTCTTTGGTTCTTTTGGTTTTTCTTCAATTTTGACAACTTGACTTGGGTCTTTTTCATCAAATACTGCAACGCCAAATCGATGTGCATCAGAAACCTCTTTTAAGAAAACCATTGCACCTTCTGTAAAACTTTTAACAGATTCTGAAATATCCGCATCTGTGGTGTTGTCTCCTAAAATAACAGCAACACTATCCTTATCTGCAAAATCTTTTGCCAGTGAAAGTGCATCAGCAATACCTCCATCAGGTTTCTCCTGATATGCATACTCAACATGCGTAAGTCCTAATTCTTTCCCGTTTTTAATGACACTCAAAAAGTGACCAACATGAGGACCACTGGTAACAATCATGACTTCAGTGATTCCTGCATTTACTAATGTTTCAATAGGATAAAAAATCATTGGTTTGTCGTACACAGGAAGAAGATGTTTGTTGGTAACATGTGTTAGAGGGTATAAACGGGTTCCAAGACCTCCAGCTAAAATAACACCTTTCATAGTTTGGTTATTAGTTACTAATACTAACACTGCTTACTATACTATAAATTTAAAAGAAAAACTAGTCATGCTATATCCCACCATTTAGGATAAAGAAAATAACTGCAACACCCAGACATGCTACAACAATATATTCAATAGTAAGCCGTATTGTTACACTATGGTGTACAAAATGGTGGAGAATTCCCCACAGAATATATGCTCCTGCAAGGAGTATAACAAAATCAAGTTGTAAATTTTTATCTCCTTGGGATAAAAAAACAGCTGTTATTCCTGCTCCTAATATCGCCAAGAAAGAAAGATAATATCCAAAATGTTTCTTCATATTACACAATAATGCCTGCACTTATGCCTATTGCTAACGCTAAAATCCCCAAAAGAAATAACAAATGATCAAAACTATGTCCAGCGAGTCTAACAGTTTTCCGTTGTTCTGTTACAATCATATCGATTGCAAAGACAATCAAAAAGACCCCAAGAAGGAAAAGACTTATTATCTTTGCAACCATGGTACTATTCAACAGTGGTTGTTTTTTGACAACTGATAAAACAGGCAGAGGTAAAGGAGTTGGAGAAAGAATATTTCGACCTTGTATTCCTGTTGCTTGTGGAGCAGGTGTTGGTGCTTGTGCGAGAGCAACAACTGGTGGAACTTGGACTTGTGGAGTCGGACTATTTAGACGACTTCCAAATTCTTGCACGACAAGTACTGTTTCAGCATCTCCAGGAAGACTACCAATACCAACAGCAAACCCAACATCAGTATAGTGATTGGATAACATATTTGCACGATGGTCCGGGCTTGCCATCCATGCATTAATAGTATCTTGCGCTGTTGTAAAACCTCTTGCTAAATTTTCTCCTGCATATAGATAGTTATAGCCAGCACCATGAATAAAATCCCATGGACTTGTCCCATCAGGTGCAAAATGAGCCCAGTATTGTTTCGTAAACATATCCCTGGCTTTCCCTTCTGCTGCATGGCTTAATTGATCATTGAGCTGGAGTGGAGGAAGACCTGCTTCTGCTCTTTTGATATTTGTCAGAAGCAATAACTCTTGATTAGAAATATTTGCACTAATTCCTAACACATTTGGATAGTGCCTTCGTGTTGTATTGAAAAGAAATGATGTTCCGAGTAAAAGTAAAATAACCAAAACAATTGATTGGTTATGGATAAGTTTTGCTCGTTGGTTATTGGTATGATGAGGTGTAAAAAAATGACGAAGAAATCTAAACATAGAACAACTTTAAGTATAACATTCAGAAGGGACAATGCAACAGAGATTGCAGACAGATGAAGCTTATTTTTTAATAGACAGGTTCTACAAGTTTTTTATCTTTTTCATACAGCATTCCATTGACAGGAATGTTCAGAGCAAATGAAATTGCATTTGCAATACTTACTCCAACTCGTACTCCGGTAAAAGATCCCGGACCTCCATTCACCTCAACTGAATTTAAGTCCTGAGGACGAAGGTGATGTTTTTGTAATAGTTTTTGAATAATTGGCAAGACGACTTGCCCCCTGTTAAATTGAATTTCTTGATGCACTTCATCAACAAGTTCATCAATGGTTAATCTAACAATCACTTCTTTATTACTTGTTGTATCAATATAGAGTTTGTTCATAATGCTTTTTTTTCATTTGAGATATTTAAGGTGATAGCTCCTTGTCGTATAATTTTCCACGGAGTAACAGAGCAATCGATAACAGTTGATGGATTATCTCCACCAGAAGGAGCATCAATAAAACAATCCACCATACCTAGTAATGTTTTATCCACCTCACGAAATGTTTTTGGAGTAGGTAATCCTGCAAAATTTGCAGAAGGAGCAACTAACGGAACCTCCAGTTCTTTTAATATTTGCAGTAGGACTGGGTGATTTGTTTGCCTCACTCCAAGTGTTATTCCTCCTCCTCGGGCAATAGTGGGAACTTTCTCTGTCTTACATGGTAACACAATTGTTAGCCCTCCGGGCCAGTATCTATCTATTAATTTCAAGCGAACATCTTGAGGAATGGGGAGCAGATACTCCTGCGCCATTGCGACACTATCAACAAGAGCTAACACTGCTTTTTCTTCAGATCTCTTACGGATTGCAAAAAGCCGTTGAAGCGCTTTTTTATCATCTAAACGACACCCAATACCATAGACTGTGTCTGTTGGGAAAATACCAATTCCTCCTGATCGTAATATATTGATCACTTCATAAATGTTGTTTGTCATAGCAATTATGGTATTTTGTTGATAATAATCTTTCTTTGAGTCTCACTTATCCATTCAAATGCTATTTCCCATCGTTTTTTTGGCAAAAGTGATCCGAGTTTTTCTGACCATTCAATAGCAATAATGGCATCTGTTTCTTGAAGAATTTCCGGCAATCCCAAACCCTTTATATCATCCTGTGTTTCCGTTCTATATAGATCTATATGATACAAATACTTAACAGGTAACGGTTGGTTGTTAAGAGTTATTTCATATTTTCTCAAAATAATAAATGTTGGAGAAATAATTCGCTGTGTTATTCCAAGTCCTTTTGCCAATCCTTGCATAAACGTTGTCTTTCCCGCACCCAAATCTCCCTTAAGACAGATAACATCCCCTGCTGAAAGATGAGAGGTAAATTCCTCCCCCACTTTTCGAGTTTCTTCAAAACTATTCGTTTGTATTGTCTGTATCATACGTTTTCTCTTTGTAGACAAAAAGTATACCACAACTAATGAGAATAACTCCAGAAAGACCAATCAACGAGGAAGGAAAAGAGAAGTACACCAAATGTCCCACGTTTTAATGATATATCCTAGCTTCTATAATTGTCCAACCACTATAGTGATCAGATAGCGATACATTCATTGATCCACCATACCATGGGTCATTAATAATAAAGGTACTTCCTGTCCATCCTCGCAATACTATCCAATGGTCTGAATAATGTTGTGGAGAAGGACCTCCATTTGCAGACAAACCAGCAATAACAGGATTGCCATTCTGCACTTCTTGACGTAGCTGATCCACGGAAGGATTCTGGACGTAGTTTACGGAATGTCCTGCAGGAGCTGGACCAGGAAGTCTAAAGAACGCAGTCCCGAGGGCAAAATAATCAGTTGTGCTTGCAACATCTGAAGGGGTAACCGATGAGCCAAAATGGGTAGAAACCATTGCATAGCTTGTTAAGAGACACCCAACTTCCCATATTTGGGAACTTGAAAAACCAATCATATGATTTCCCCAATTTGCATCTCTTTGGTTATAGTATTTTCCCCATCCATCAGAAAGATCTTGGTGAGGAATGATACTTCCACCAGCCCCTGCACGAGCAATAGCAAAATTAGAAAGTGCTGCAAGTTGTGCCTGGAGTGATGCAAGTTGTCTTTGGTAATTCGCTTCGCTTCCTTGAGTATCAGCAAGTAGTTGTTTCTTCTGAGTTTGCTCATCAGCAAGCTGTTTGGTATATGATTCAAGTTGTGCTTTTAATGCTTCTATTTTTTTCTTTTTGTCTTCAAAAATAGATTTTTGGTTCTCGTAATCATTTTTTGCTTGTACGGTATCATACATCAAACGTTTATCATGAGCCTGCGCTACTTTCAGAAAGCTGAGTCGTTTGAGAAAGTCGGAGACATTTCCAGATACCAAAAGTATGTGAATTGGCTGAATACTTCCTACTTCATAGGTCGCAACAACTCGCTCTATAAGCACTTTTGTCAAACTATTTAAGGATGCCTGAATACCAGAAATTTTTTTCGTAGTTGTATCAATATCGAGTGTTAAGTCATTAATTTGTTGTTGCGTAGAATTAATACGAAGTTGGGTAATTTTTATTTGACTATCCATCAATTCAATTTGAGAAGAAAGTGTTTTTTCCTGTCCTTGAAGACCAGATATTTTATCCTGGAGCTGTTGAATTTGTTGTCTTAAACTATCAGCTTGTGCTGAGTTATCAACTAAAGTTGGTGTAGGAGTTAGTGTTGGGTTATCAGCAAAAACTGGAAAACTGTTTGTAAACAGAAGAGAGACTGCAAAAAAGAGAAAGACAATATATTTTCCCGCCTTCATAATACATATCATTTATTCATGTAACGAAATACAGCTACCAATGACGAAAAGACACCAAGAAAAATAGCAAGAAGGAGCTCCCCTCCCAGCAAAGTGAGATAAAACAACCATGGGACAGGGACAACAGGAATACCTTTCAGAAAGGTTTCAAGAAGAGGTGATGTATATAACAGTGCACCAGATGATACAGCCCACCCAAACACTGCTCCAACAACACCATAGAATATTCCTTCCAATACAAATGGACTACTGATATACCATTTTGTTGCTCCAATTAGCTGCATGATCTCTATTTCATCTTTTTTGTGAGAAATTTTAATGCCAATGATTGTTGACATGATAAAGATTGCAACCACAGCTAAGATTGCAACTAAAATAATTCCGATAATACGAATCGCATTTGTCCATTGTGTCAGTGCCGAAACAACATCCTTTTGATACACAACTTTATCCACTGATTGATTGCTCTTTAAATAATTGGATAAATCAGTTAAGTCAGTGATATTGTTGGCAGAGATATCCAAAGATGCAGGCAAAATATCAGCAGTTACAAGTTCTAAGAGCAAAGGATCATTTTTATTTTGTTCTCGATAAATTTTTAGCGCTTCATCCTTGGTTACGTAATGGAGCGATGCAACTTTCCCTGTTGCAAGTAAATCGCTTTTTAAAGAATCAATCGCCGTTTGGCTTGCATCATCTCTAAAAAATGCTGTTACTTGAGGTTTAGATTCAAAATATGCAATAACTTTTGTTGAACCAATGATAATAATAGTAAATACTGATACTGCTAAAAATGTCAGCATCATAATAAGAATTGCTGCCATTGCTTGATAGGGGGATCGTCGCACATGTTGCCACATTGTTTTTGTGTTCATTATTGTTTCTCCTCTTTTGCTATAGGTGCTGTACCGGCTTTTTCGTTTTCTTTTTTCGCTTGGAATTCTTCTTTGACTGTCTCATCCTTTTGTTCTTTCGATGGTTGGACTTTCTCTGCTGATTCCTTTGTCTCTTTTTTCTTAGTATCTTTCACCAATTTCCCTTTATGGAGTTCGACAATGCGTTTCTTTAACTTTTCAACAATTTGAGGGTTATGTGTTGCCATAAGAACAGTAATTCCATTTTTATTAATTCGATCAAATAAATCGACAATCTCAAAAGCTGTTTCTTCATCCAAATTTCCTGTTGGCTCATCTGCAAGGAGAATCTCAGGTGATAATGCTAAGGCTCGTGCAATTGCAACTCTTTGTAACTCTCCTCCTGATAATTGAATTGGAAATTTCTCTTTGTGCTCAAGCATACCAACCTCTTCAAGCAGCTCTTCAACCCGGTTTATTGCCTCCTGCATGTTTCGACCTGCCACTTGTAAAGGCAGTAAGACATTTTCAAAAATAGTTCTGTCTTTTAAAAGTTTTAGATCTTGGAAGACGATACCGACTTGTTTGCGAAGCAATGGCACTTGTTTTTCAGGAAGTTTTACAATATCCCACTCTCCGATAGTAATAGTACCTTCTGTGGGTAATGTCTCACGAATAAGAAGGCGAAGGAGCGTTGTTTTGCCTGATCCTGTTTGACCAATTAAAAAAACAAATTCACCTTTTTCAATAGAGAGGGTAATATCTGAGAGTCCGGCAACACCAGTGCCAAAGACCTTGGTAACATTGGACAGATTAATCATACTTACTCCAACACTTCAACACGGCCCACATCCATGAGCCACCCGGCTTTTTTTGCAGCTTGGGTTTGACCCCATACCTTGACTTTCTTCCCTACAAAAAGGGAGAGATCAATAAGAGATGATGTCATGTAGACATTTTGACTATCTCCTCCTGGCCGAATTAAGTGGAATTGTCCTTCTCCGTCTATCCCACCACTTGCAACTGTACCGCTTGTACTATCTTTAAACGTCGTTGTGTCATTTGTTCCATAGACAGCTCCTTTCACAACAGCACTTGAGGATGTCGGACTGGCTTTACCAACAGCGGCAATTCCTTGATGAGAGAAGTAATACCCTCCAAATATACCAGCAGCAACACATACGAAGAAAATGACCAAGACTTTTCCTGTAAGGAATTTACCTTGACTTGATAAGGAGTGAAAAACAGAAGAGTTTGTTTGTGCTTGAGAATCCATAAGAATACCTCTTTATTCAGTATTACACATTTACTTTTTTTTGGCAACCCTAATACCATACGTCAATAAGAATTATTTAAATAGACAAATGCGCGTAGAAAAAGACATATAGAATAACGGTATGTAAAACAACTAGCACTGTTTTTTGAAATAGAGAGGAATTAAAAAGAAAATAAGCTATATCCTTGCTATACGAAAACTAGAGATTGAATTTATCTCTAAGGATCTCTCTTCCTATAAAGATAAATGAGAATGAAACAATGAGGATTAAGGCTTCCTTCAGTAACGCAATCACCATATAAGTGCATAGTAACATAGAAAAAAACTTTTTTGGGTAAGAGATTACTATTACACGATACTTACGCAATATTTATATGATGATCTGATAGAACGTAAGAAAGATAAATACTATTGGGCTAGAGTTTTTGAAGAGGAGCTCTTTAAAATTGATTTCATCACTGCTGTTGTTAGAACGAGTCGAGGAAAATTTGTTGGAAAGGTCTCAGAAAGGATGTATAAAAGCTCATGGAAATATGGTTTTTTTCCTGCAAAAGTTGCTATTTCTTGATAACTTGTTCCAAGAGGATAGGATAAATGATCCACCATCATAACACCGATTCTTTCAAGTCCAACACGCGTACTTAAATATAACTCTGATTTTACTAACTCTTGCATTTCTTGTGCCACTTTTCCAAAAAATTCCGGATAGTGTGTCACTTGGAGTGCTTGCGATCCGAAAAGTGGTGCAAGCATTTTTGATGCACCTTCTAATTCCTTTTGTTCCCGTAGATTCTCTCGCATGATTTTGTTATTAATAAATTGATCAAAAACTTCTTCATATAATTCTCCACTGGTATTTTGGAGGAGAAATTCTCTCCCAATATGAACTCCTTTTAATCCTTCTCTCATACCAACAGTAAGGAGTAATAGTTGTGCATTAATGCGTTGCAATCCTTCAATTGTTGGCAAAAGATGATGAACCTCAGCATCAGGCAAGCTGGAGCGGAAGTGCTGGACAGAAAGGGATGGATTATATACTTCAGGAATAGTCTCTTCTGCAAATGACGTTATTTCGCTAACAGCATCTAAAAAATAAGGTGATTCGACATTTCGTTTGATGCGTTCCCAGACATATAAAAAGTATTCTTCAAACCCCGCCAAATATTGAAACAGCAGTGGGACAACTTCTACCCCAAATGTTTGCTTAATATCTACATACACTCTTGCAACATGTTCATTTGCTAGGTTTTCTGGAATCGGCCGTATATGTAACATAGATAAATTATACGACCATTCGTAAACCTAATAAAGATATGAGGATACTCAGAAAAGTATGTACTTTTTTACACTCAATACCTTTATCTTGTACATCCACTATCCTCTCTAGACTCTACAATTCATTTCTTGTACAGTACTGTTGTGAGGCAATTTACATTATCTCATCTTGAAGGCAAACTCATTCTGTTTGCAACAATTCTGGCATCAGGTATGGCATTCTTAGATGCTACCGTTGTTAATATTGCAATTCCTCAAATTCAATCCAGCCTACATGCAACACTCAGCGATATTGAGTGGGTTATTAATTCCTACGCACTTTTGCTTTGTGCACTTATCTTGATAAGTGGTGCTCTTGGAGATAGATTTGGTAGGAAGAGAATATTTCTGTATGGAATTGGGTTGTTCAGCCTTGCTTCATTTTTATGCAGTATTTCTCATACAATCAGTCAACTGATTCTTTTCAGAGGAATTCAGGGCATAGGAGCTGCAATGATGGTTCCTGGAAGTTTAAGTATTATCGATGCTTCATTTGAAGATAAAATTCGAGGAAGCGTCATAGGATTATGGTCTGGGTTCGCAGGTGGACTTGCCGCTTTTGGACCATTCTTAGGAGGCTTTCTCGTCCAAACCTTTGGTTGGCCTTCCATTTTTTATATCAATCTTCCACTTGGCCTGCTTGCTTTGTTTATTACTGCCCGATTTGTTCCTGAAACAAAAAATGAGGAACAACGCTCGATTGATTACCTGGGAACAACGTCAATATTTTTAGGACTTTTAGGAACAACCTATGCACTTATCACTGGACCAACTCTTGGGTGGCAACAGCCGACAGTGGTTGTAAGTCTTATTGGAGGTATTCTTTTTTCTATTGCTTTTGTTGTTATTGAACTAAAGACAAAAGATCCGCTTATTCCTTTGGAGATTTTTCATTCACCATTAGTAACAGGAGCAAACCTGGTAACACTTTTCTTATACTTTGCACTAAGTGGTGTTATTTTTTTCTTAGTACTGAACTTACAACAAATCCAGCATTTGCCGCCTCTCCTGGCAGGAATGGGACTTTTACCTGCTATTCTTCTTATCACATTTCTCTCTGGTCCTGCGGGATCTTTAGCAGATACCATTGGACCACGAACTCCCATGATTATTGGACCAATCCTTGTTGGCATTGGCATGAGTCTTTTTGTGTTATCGGGAACACATGCAAATTACTTTACTGCTTTTCTTCCTGGACTTGTGTTATTTGGTCTTGGTATGTCTCTTGTTATTGCGCCACTTACCAAATCAGCACTTGCAGTGAATCAAAATTTTTCAGGAAGCGCGTCAGGAGTAAATAATGCTGTTTCACGGGTTGCAGGACTTATGGCAGTTGCCCTTTTAGGTGCAGTCGTTTTGTCATTATTTGGTCAAAAGTTATCTCAAACACTTACTACTTCCTCATTAACCAAACAAGAGCAACAACAGATTCTTATGCAAAAGAACCAACTCGGAGCAATTACCATCCCTAATAGTTTTTCTTCGTATACAAAAGCAATTGCACAACAAGATGTAGAAAATGCTTTTGTGTATAGTTTTCGATGGGCAATGGGGGTCAATGCAGTCTTAGCATTCTTAAGTAGTATTATCGCTTTTGTTCTTATAAGACCCTCCAAAAAATAAACTACTTTCTCTTCTCATTTAAAATAGCAGTCGCCACTTGTGTTTCGTATGAGATAAGAATTCTGGTGACAGTTGGTTAACTCGCATGGTAACATTTTTATAAGAAATCCCTAAGACAGCTTTCGTAGTTCTTCTTCAATAAATTTATCCAAATCTCCATCTAAGACTGCCCCAGTATTACCTGTCTCATATTCAGTTCGTAAGTCTTTTACCATATGATAAGGATGCAAAACATAGGAGCGGATTTGATTGCCCCACCCAGGAGTCTTGTAACCTCCTTTTAATTCTGCTTCTCTTTTCTTTCGCTCTTCTTCCTGAATAAACCACAATTTTGATTTTAAAAGCCTTAGTGCGATTTCTCTATTGGCACCTTGGAATCTTTCTGATTGTGCAGTCACAACAATACCAGTTGGCTTGTGTTTCAAACGGACAGCTGTTGAGACTTTATTGACATTTTGTCCTCCATGTCCTCCGGCACGGTAAAAATCCCATTCTAACTCTTCATCCCTTACTTGAACTTCACTATCATTTTCAATTTGAGGTAAGACTTCAACTAATGCAAACGAGGTTTGACGAAGATTGTCAGCGTTAAAGGGTGACTGTCTCACAAGTCTGTGAGTCCCTGCTTCAAATTTCAAGAAGCCATATGCATATTTCCCATCAATTTGAATAGTTATGGACTTAAATCCCGCTTCTTCTCCGGGAGTCTGGTCAATAATTTCATAACTCCACCCTTTTCGTTCAACATATCTTGTATACATGCGAAAAAGCATTTCAGTCCAATCCATCGCTTCCGTCCCTCCTTGTCCTGCATGAATTGCCAAAATGCATCCCGATTCATCATGTGCTCCAGAAAAATATAAAAGCATTTCAAGTCTATCTACTGTTTCCTCAACATCATCCCACTGCCCTTCATCTATCATCAACTGGAGCATTTCTGCTTCTTCAACTTCTTTTTGAAGCCCTGATAATTCTTTCATTTTGGCAGATGCAGCTTGGTGATCCTGCCAAAAGTTAATATCAGAACTCTCTAGCTCAAGTTCCCTTATTCTTTTTTTCTTTTCTTCAACATGTAAAGCTTCTATAACTTTTTGTGCTCTGTGATGTAAATCATCCATATATCTATATTACTAGTTTTACTAGTATGCTGGTTTGTCCAGAATCTCCTCTATTTTCTCACAAAAGAGCCTAAATTCCAAAAGAACAACACGATTAGTTGCTGGGTTTTATGAATATATCTATTTACAACTGTGAGCAGAGTCTTATACACGCTTCTTTTACTTGCCCTGCAGGTCCTGCAGGCAAATCTTGTAGCTGCTTGAGCACTTGTCGTACTTGAGGAGAAGCAGTGGCTATTTCATTTACATTTAAGTGGGTTACTTCTTGTTGAATATTTTGTACTTGATTTTGAATATCCGCCGATGAAGGAAGTCGTATTTTTACATGTGGATTGTTATCATTATTCCCGAGAACAGAAGTCAAACTCTTAACACTCGGTAATGGAGGAATAAAAGATTGGGGATCAAGTGATTCATGAAAAAGGATTCTTTTCCCAATAATACCTCCACCAATGAGTAAGGCAACAATAACTACTCCAACTGCTATTTTTCGAAAATCCCATACCTCAACAACATCTTCTTCCTGATCCTCAGCAAATGTTACCTTCTTTCTCGGCATAAAGGTATTGTAGTGAATGAGAAACGAACTTGCAACGCTGTTTGATATACTATATTTATGAAAATCGTATCGCTTGATACATTGCCAGAAGTTTCGACATCACATTCAGGAGTGGGAAAGAAAAAGGTACTCGTATCTCAAAACGAAGTTACGCATTTGCAACAATTTGGAAGGGTTACCTTTCAGCCAGGAGAAACAGTTGAACCTCATAGTCATAGTGATTTTTCTGAGATTATGTATGTTGAAGACGGAGAAGGAATAATGAAAGTTGACGAACATGAGTTTCATATTTCGCAGGGTGTTTGTATAACTGTATCTCCAAATGAAGTTCATACCATTACAGTAACAGGGACAAAACCTCTTACGCTTCTTTTCTTTGGCATCTATAATTGAAGAGAAAAGATATATATCTTGTATATTCTTATTGACTTTTTTTGCCAAGTAAGCAATGATGAATATATGCAAAAAACACTTATTGTAGTTCTCTCAGTAATCGTTGGCGTATTGCTACTTGTTCTTGCAGGAATGTATGCAATGACACCTGCACATAATTTGCCTGCATTTCTCCCAGGATATGATATGACTTCAAAATTACACTACAAACATGCAATTGGAGCTTTTCTCCTTAGTCTTGCTGTTTTCGCCTTTGGTTGGTTTCAAACCGGCAAAAAATCATCGAAATAGGAATAAAATTGCTGAACTTCCAATCCCCATCACAAGGCAGTAAATTGCAAAAGGCAACAACGTATTAGTTTTAAAATATTTCGTAAGAAATCTTACTGATAGATAAGCAAAAATAGCTGCACCTATTGATCCAACAAATGTTTGACCCAAAATGGCACTTTCTGCTGGTGTAAATAATTCTGGAAGTTTCAGTAATGCTGCTGCCCCAATAATAGGAGTTGCTAGCAAGAATGAATATTTTGCAGCATCTTCGTGACTAAGTCCTAGTAAAAGTCCACCAACAAGTGTTGCACCAGTACGAGAGAATCCAGGAATAAGGGCAATGGCTTGTGCTGCCCCAACTCCCAAGGCTTGTAGCCATGACGTTTGAGCAATTCGACTATCACTATCTCGAAGGGTAAGGAATTTTCGCCTTCGCAAGATTTCCCCAAAAAAAAGCAACAATCCATTTAAGATAAGAAAGAATGCTGCAATATTTGCAAATGCAAAATTTTTTTTGAATGATTCTTCAAAAAGAAGGCCAAGAATACCAGCAGGAATTGTCCCTATTATCAAAAGCCATGCCAGCTTGGCATCAGGATCATCATTTTTAATCTCCCGTTCTTTTAATGATCGAAACATCCCTGAAAGAATTCGCTCCCAATCTCTCCAAAAGAAGAAAAACAAAACAATTGCAGTCGCAAGATGGGTTGCAACGAGAAAACTTAAAAAATAAGGAGCATCTTGATGAACATTCCATCCAATAAGCTTGGGAAAAATAACACTGTGTCCAAGACTAGAGATAGGAAAAAGCTCTGAAATACCTTGGAGCATGCCCAAAATGATTGCTTGAAGGTAGGTAATCACCTTTATAGTATACACAACTTTCAGTATTTCTCCAACCCGATGTGGTAAAATAATATGTGGTAAAATAAAATGTATGGATTTTAAACAAGTAGAAGAAAGATTGAAAAAAATTGCAGAACATTCCCCCATTTCTTACCGGATTAAAACTCCTCAAGAGCAGGAAATTCTGTCTCGTACAGTGAAACTGAATGAAGAAGTCGGAGAGTTATGTAATGATATTCTGGCAATTCTGAAATTACAAAGAAAAGCGAAATTGGCAAAATTTGATAAACGTAATATGTACGTGGAATTTGCTGATGTTATCATTACAACAATGCAACTTGCAATGACAGCAGGAGTTGATATAGAAAGAGCAATCAACGATAAATTAAAGAAAGTAGAAGAAAAATATATCGATAAGCAGCAAGAAGAATAATGCTTGATTATTACGATACCCAAAGAGACTCAGTAAGATTTACTTTCTCTTTCTCTGTAAACAAAACCCCCTCTTTCATAAGCTTTTCTTTTTGTACACCTTCTCCACCAAAAGCATAACCTTTTGTCAACGACCCGTCAGAAAAAACGACCCTATGACAAGGGATATGATCTGGGTCCTTATTGATATGAAGGGCAAAACCAACAACACGCGGAGTAGCAACATTAGCAAGAAGACTAACCTGTTTGTAGGTCATTACCTTCCCTAATGGGATTTTCCTTACTATCTCATAAATTCGCTGATAAGAATTCTGGGAAGACATAGGCGTGGACTTTATTTTACAACAGTATACTAGGTTAAATATATCCTCATTCTCTCACTTTATTCTTCAACCAATTTTCAAGCTTTGAGATCACATAGATACTTGAGAAATGAGCGATTGTTTGGGTAATAGGAATAGGTTTTTTAAGATCCACCCATCCCATATCTAACAGCATCAGGTGGTATTTTTCTCCAATACGCACAATCTCCAAGTTGCCTTCTCCAATAAGCTCAGGAGCTACTTGATGGTGTTTCACCAAATAAGCAGATAACTCCTTAAATGCTTTCAGTTCTGCTAACAGTTGTCGACGTTCCTCCCTCGTTATAGTCTTTTTTAAATCAGCGGGTCGTACAACATGCATAAATGGCTGAATAGCAAGCGTTGTATTCATATTTGTTTCTTCTCCATCAAGTGTTGCCCGAAGAATTGCCTGAGGCTCTGGAAGCAGGTATTTTAAAACACTTTTTTGAGAGACAGCCCTTCGAAGATTATCCAAATACCCTTGATATTCTTCAAAATATCCTTCGCTCGATGGATCACCAAAATCAACCACTGGAGATATTCGAAACCCAACCTTAATAACCCACTTCCTTACCTTACCGTCTACAATCGTTTTAAATGTCAAGACTCGAGCATTGTACCCTCTTGCAAAAGGCTCCAAGTCAAAAAAATCTCCACTTTCACCAAATACATTGTGAAAAAGATCTTCATTCTCTTGCTTCATTGTGTCTCGGAAGTAGATAAGATATCCTCTTGCTTCCTCAACTTCTTTTTTTGTCCAAATATACTTATCTTTCAGCTTCTCAGCACCTCTTACCGCAAGAGAGAAAAGTTCACGAGCACCATTCAGAAGTAGCTTATGGGGACGACTATCCATAGATCTATCATACCATGTCCATCAGTTTTGATACAATAAAGGGGTAAAGCGTATGCTATCAACAGAAGAAATACTCGTAAAGAAACTAGAAAAACAAGACAATCCCAGGATAGTTTTTGCAGATCTTGATGGAACAATTTTTAGCCCAAATCTTAACATTTTGAAAGCTCCATTTGTGAATAGAAAAACAGCTCTGCACCTCAAATCACATGATATTCCTTTTGTTATCACAACGGGAAGATCAGACTGGAATGATGCAGACAAAAGACAAATTTCTTTTCTGGGATTTTCCCAACCAGATAGCATTATTACCGCAAATGGAACAGTTATCTATCATCAGCTTATGAATAGAGTCTACTCCCGTGATATGGAATGGGAATCCTTGATGCACTATAGTAAAGTAAAATGGGCAGATGGAAAAATAGAAACATGGAATAAATTAGAAATTAGTAATGTTTTACGTGATTATTTTCTCACACAATCTTATTCAGCAACATTTGGCATAGGAAATACGTTCTTGATACGAATTCGACTTCTTAATATTCCATATGTCCAGCTTGAGCAAATTCGAAAAGATATTCTTACACTCTTTTCTTCAGGGGTTCGTGTTGTGTATACAGAGAAATTGCTTAAAAAAAACACGTCCCATATATTTTCCGGCGAGCTGTTAATTACACCAAAATTGGGAGGAAAAGATAACGCGGTAAAATACCTGTTGGAAAAATATGCAAAGCAAACACACAAGGCTATACACGCATTCATTTTTGGTGATGCAACAGTAGATATCCCCATGCTCACCCTGCATGATAATCCGAAATACTATACACTTTCACAGTATCTTGTTCATCCAACCACAATGGCAAAAAAGGCCGCAGAAAATGCACAGAAAAGTAACTCTCATCTGCATATTCTCGAAGGAGATGGTCCGGAAGCAATATTGAATGTAATAGAAAAGTCATTGCATAATAATCGTCAAGAACTTTTCGATATCGTAAATGAAACGAAACAACCTCAACAAGACTTTCACAACAAGACAACACAACAATCAAAATTATCTCCTGCTCAAAATAATCCAATTCGAAAAATTGTGAGAACGCTTGAACCGCTTTTAGACAGAATTGTTGATAAAAATCTTTCACCTAATGAAGTTTCATTTTTGGGGCTTACTAAACTTCAAAAGGGACTAAACCAATTGTACTCAGGACGCCCTTCAACCTTACAAAAGATAAGCGGACTATACAACTATGGATTTGGAAATTTAACAGATGTCTTAGATGGTATTCGCGCGAGAAACTCTGATAAGAAAGAAGAGAATGGACAACTCGTGGATGGATTTTCAGACAGAGCAAAAGAATTCATGCAACTTTTTATACGAGCAAGACAACGTCTTTCCAATATCATTTCAAATAACACAAAACAATCAAGTACTACTTTTCTTACTGCAATTTCTTGCACTTTGCCAAGTATTGCTCGTGCACAAGCAGAAATTCTCGGCAAGGTTGTTTCCGAACGAGATGAAAAAGGGGGTTCTATGATAGATAGAACAAAAAAATTGTCTCTTTCCCTCCTTATGGATACAATTGGTGCTCGTAAAAAATCTGAAGCTATTGATCAACAAATATACTCAGCGAATATTGCTACCTTTCAAAACCGTTTGCGCATTATCGGTAATCAGTCTGATAAACATCTTGCCCTGCATCCAGAACTTATTCCTCTATCTCTTTCAGATTTTCAGAAAAAAGCGCTCGAGCGTTGGCTTTTATACATTGATGTTCTGCAACAAGAAGACAGCCTGATAAGAAGATATCTTTCTAAATATCCCCACCTTTTAGATATGTATGAAAAGGATTCTCAAAAATTAGCAAAAGATTACTTAACACTACAAGTAAATAAAATAAGAAAAAAATGGAATATAAAGGACTATAAACTACAATTAAAAAATTATTTCTAATTTTTTAATGTATGAAGATCTATCATACTAAACAAACACCATTAAATAACTACTTTCCCGTCTTCTACTTTTGGCCGGATAACGTCTCCAGCTTTAATTTCATTTTCAATAATTTTTAGAGCGATGGGATCAACAATTTTTTCTTCAATAAGTCTCTTGAGTGGCCGGGCACCAAAGACTGGGTCAAATCCTTCTTCTGCTAAATACATCGCCACATCATCATCGACTTCAAGTTCAATATTATTTTCTTCCATTCTCTCCTTCACTTGATCAAGCTGTAGTTTTGCTATCTGCAAAATCTCTTTTGCAGTGAGTGGGTTATAGATAATCACATCATCAAGTCTATTGAGCGTTTCTGGTCTAAACGCTGTATGAAGTAGCTCCCAAATTTTTTTATCCATTTCTTTTTTATTTTGTTCTTTATTTTTTTCAGTTGTATTTGAACTATATCCCTGAATGATATCGCTCCCCAAATTTGATGTCATGATAATAATGGTATTTCGAAAATCAACCTTTACTCCTTTACTATCAGTTAAATGTCCTTCATCAAAAATTTGAAGGAATAAATTAAATACCTGAGGATGAGCCTTTTCAACTTCATCAAATAATATAACTGAATATGGTCTTCTTCTGACTGCCTCGGTTAATTGTCCTCCTTCTTCATATCCAATGTAACCAGGAGGGGCACCAACAAGTCGTGCAACAGAATGAGATTCCTGATACTCACTCATATCTATTCTGGTAATGGCATGATCATCATTGAAGAGAATTGCTGCTAATGCTTTTGCTGTCTCTGTCTTCCCGACTCCGGTTGGTCCAAGGAAAAGGAAAGATCCGATTGGTCTATTTTTTGCACCCAACCCTGACCGATTACGTCGTACTGCCCTAGACAATACAGATAATGCTTCATCTTGTCCTACAACTCGCTCCTTCAATTCTTCTTCCAAATGAGACAATCTATCCGCTTCTGATGAAAGCATTCGAGTTACAGGAATCCCAGTCCATCGACTTACAACCCTTGCAATATCTTCCTCGTCTACTTCTTCTCTCAATACTCTCTCTTCCTCTGGAATTTTTTCCAAATCTGCCTGAAGAGCAAGTAATTCTTTTTCTAGTTCTGGAATTTTCCCAAATTTCAATTCTGCTGCTTTTTCAAGCTCGATATTTCTCTCTGCTTGTTCAAGTTCAATTCGAAAAGCGTCGATTTTCGCTCTCTTTTCCTGAAGTTGTTGAATAATATCTTTTTGTTCTCTCCATCTTTTTTCTATTACTTCAGCTTTTGCTTTCATCTCTTTTAACCCATTTTCTTCTTGTTGCATTTTTGCTTTAGCAATTTCTGTCTTTTCTTTTTTCAGGGCGGTTATGGCAATCTCTGACTGGGTGATTTTCCTTTTTAATTCATCGAGTTCTGTTGGCATACTTTCTGCTTCAATTTTTATAGCTGCTGCCGCCTCATCAACAAGATCTATTGCTTTATCAGGAAGAAATCGTTGTGGAATATATTGAGCAGATAATTTGGCTGCGGCAATGAGTGCGTTATCAGTAATTCTAATACCATGATGTAATTCGTATCGCTCTTTGATACCACGAAGTACAGAAATAGTATCCTCAATTGTTGGTTCTTCAACAAATACAGGTTGGAACCGACGTGCAAGTGCTGGATCTTTTTCTATATATTTTCTATATTCATTGACTGTTGTTGCCCCAATTGTCCGAAGTGTCCCTCTCGCAAGACTTGGCTTGAGAATATTTGCAGCGTCAACTGATCCTTCACTCGCTCCCCCACCAACGAGTGTATGAATCTCATCAATAAACAAAACATATTTCCCTTCACCTTCTTCAACAGCTTTGATCACCCCTTTCAAACGCTCTTCAAACTCTCCCCTAAACTTTGCTCCTGCTAAAAGCGCAGCAAAATCGAGTACTAATACTTCTTTTTCTTTTAGTGTTGTTGGAACTTGGCCTGAAGAAATTTTTTGGGCAAGTCCTTCAACAATTGCAGTTTTTCCAACTCCTGGATCTCCAATAAGAATGGGATTATTCTTCGTACGTCTGGATAAAATTTCCATTACCCGACGAATTTCTGTTTCACGACCAATAACCGGGTCAACTTTTCCTGACTTTGCTTGAGCAGTCAAATTAATAGTAAATTTTTTTAATGCCTCTTGAGGAGAAACTGGTTTTAAAAAATCTGGTACTTGATTCTCGTCCATACTACAACTCTTATCTTAACATATCTAGCAGTCTTGTCAATAGAGTGCTAGAATTATGGGATTAGAGCACCTTGACCAATCCCTTCATCAAAACAGTACTAACACTTGATCAAACAAACCATAAAAACCAAGAAGATAAACAATCAGTGAAATCTTTACATTTCTTTGTTAAGTTTTTTACTTCTAAAGTAGCCATATCGCAGATTAGGCCTCATTTCTTGCAAATTGCCCAGTGTCTCGTGATTTATCAAACATATATCTGAAAATAAAAATTGCAATCAAGGTATAGATAATGTTCATAGCAAAAGAAATACCATAAAGCTGCCAATCTATGGTATGGCTTGCAAGGCCACTTCTTGCAGCTTCAAAAGTAAAAGTTGGAGGAAAAAAATATGACAGTATTTGTAAAGGATATGGCAATACTTTTACTGGATAAATCGCCGCCATAAGAGGTTGCAAAATTGGCAATAATCCCCATGCAAGAGATTGTATTCGAGTGCTATATCGACAAATAAGACCCAAAATCATTAGACCAAGTGCAAATGCAAACATAGTAAAGTTAATAAAGATGATAATAAGGGAAGTAAGTCCAAGTGAAAGAATATTGAAATGAAATATCCAGTAACAAATAAGACTACTGAGCCCAACAATAATAAAGGATTTAACGGTGCTGGAAATTGTCTGTGCAATCACATATTCTGTAACATTTAACGGTGTAATAAATAGATTGCTTAAATTCCTAGACCAAATATTCCATAGTGCAGCAACAGGAATTGAGTATTGTGCAATAAAAATAATTTGCCAAAGGAGCATCCCCATAATAACACTCTGGCCAATTTCTGAATTACCTTTGCCAATAAGATAGAGTGACAAAAATCCAAAGACAACGACTGACATCAGTGGATATATAGCAATATCCATAATAACTTCAAGCGCATGTCGCATAACAAAATATTCTTGAATAAATATTGCTTCAATTCTATGCAGCTTCATAGGATACCCCTCTCGCAATTTGTAAAAATACGTCTTCTAGAGTAGGCTTTTTCACCTCAATATCCGTTATCCAAATACCTTCTTGACTAAGTCCAAAAATAATTTTAGGGACTGTTTTTTCATTTGTCTCTATAATAACAATATGTGGAGCCTCAAAGGAAAATTCATGATGATTATCAGATAAATACCTTTCAACTTTTTCTTTACCAACGTCATAAGTAAGACGTAGGTGAGCCTTTTCAATTCTTTTTGTTAACCCAAGAGGTGTATCATGTGCAAAAATTTTCCCTTTATCCAAAAAAATAACCTCATCACAAATCCTTGTCACTTCATCCATATTATGACTGGTAAAAAGTAAGGATAAGTTGCGTGTTTTTCTCAAATCTTCAATCAAACTCAATGTTTTATCTGCTATATCAGGGTCAAGGGAAGCTGTGGGCTCATCCATAAGGAGGATTTCTGGATCATTGAGCAGTGATTTCACTAAGTTAATACGTGTTTTTTGACCTGCAGAAAGATTTTGATAGAGTTCTTTTGCAATATGAGTAACTTCAAAATACTCGAGTAGTTCTTGGATTTTTTTATGAGGATTCGCAACACCATAGAGCTTTGCATAAACAAACAGATTTTCATAAGCAGTTATTCTTCCCAAAAGTGTATTAAAAGCTGAGCCGTAATTAATTCGTTGCAAGCAATATTCTCTATGAGTAGCAAAATCTTTACCAAAATAGCTAATACTACCTCCATTTGGCAGTGTGATACCACAAAGTATTTGAATTGTTGTAGTTTTCCCTGCACCATTGGGGCCCAAGAACCCAACTGCCTTCCCTTTTTCGATACGAAATGATATGTCGTCTACAGCACGGTATCTCCCATAATCCTTTACGAGGTTTTTTACTTCTAAAATATCCATATAGTTAGTATAACGAATTTCTATGGATTTATCTTAAGAAATTGATACAATAGCCTTATGAAAAAAGAGATTATTTATTTAATGATCATGTTCCTCTTTGCAACTGGATCTGCAGGAGGTTTTCTTTTATTGTTGCCATTTTTAACAAAAGAGTTTCATTTTTCTTTAACACAAGCTGGAATTATTGGCGGAGCATTTAGTTTTTCTCGAATCTTCTCAGTAATTCCCCTAACGATGTTGTCTGGCAAAATTGGATCTATTCCCATGCTGCTTATTGCTACTGGGATGTATTGTTTGGGATTTGTCTCTGTTGGGTTTCAACATTTTTTCTTGATATTTGTCTTACTTTTCTTGTTAGTCGGCATCGCAATCAGTATCTTTCAACCACTTGTATTCGGACTCTCAACACGACTCTCTGAACCAGGAGAGAGAGGCAGAGTGATGGGATTTGTTACATCAGGATCGGATTTGGGACGAATTGGTATTGCAGGTGCATTATCTTTCGCAGCTACTCAACTTGGATGGAGAATTGCAAGTATAGGAGCAGGATGTATTCTTCTCATATTTTTACTATGTGCATATATAAAAAGACCACAGATAAAGGAAGAGAGAAAGAACAAAAAAACTTCTCTCTTGCATGAGACAAAAGTATTAACAAAGAATGTTCAATTTCTCTTAACAAGCGGTATTGTTTTCTTCGATTCTATAGCAAGCGCTACATTATTTGTATATTTACCCTTTTTAATGATATATCGACATATATCTCTTTCCCTTATGCCATTTCTTATTGCCATTTTTTTCTTTGGAAGTCTTTGTGGAAAATTATATCTTGGTAGACTAACAGATAAATTTAGAAACACTCTTGTTTTTATTAGTGCAGAAAGTCTTATGGCTGTCTTTCTTATTGTCATTGCAAATATAACGTCCCCTATTCTTTTTGCAGGTATTTCTTTTATTCTTGGAGTTTTAACGAAGGGAACAGTACCAGCATCACTTACAATGGCATCAGAAAGTGTAAAAGATACAGGAAATTTTGAACATGCCTATGCGGTAAATTATATTGTTCTCTCTATTGCAAATACTATTACACCAGTGATTGTTGGATTTGTTGCCGACCACTCAAATATTACCTTCTCTTTTTACTTTTGTGCACTCGCTGCATTTGTTGCAACTATCCCTGCCTTTCTTTTTCATCAAAACAGAGCAAAAAGACAACTGGAACAAGCCTTAGCAGTAGAAAAATTTATTTCTTAATTTCTTTGATATCTTTGTGAAGTTCTGTCTTTAAATCTTCTGCTATTTTTTTTATTTTTTCTTCAATATGTTCTATTTTACTATTTAAAAACTTCCAGATCTTTTCATTATCTTCAGTTGCGACATGCTCTAAAAATACTGTTTTATCTTCATCACTTAACTCAGAAAGTACAGCATCTAAAATAACATGTTGCAGTGAGGAATCAATAATTCCCACCAAATGCAATTTTTCCTCTTCGGTAAGACTCAACTCGCTGAGCGCTACAAATAACGACTCTGTTTCAACTAAATGGCTATAAAAATGTTTTTTCATACATTATTTTAATGCAATTGGACCTAACGGTATCGTATCATGTGGATCGTCAATAAAGAAGTATAAAACTGTTCCTTTAGCCGCTCCATCAACCCGCTCAAGATAATGCATAACTTCAGGAGATCCCCCTAGAGACTTTCCTGTCCATTCAGAAGGACCAGCATCAGCAATATCCGCAACAAGTGCTTTTCCATTTTGTGGATTCACAACTAACATCTTCCGATACTTAAAAAAATCATTCATTTCTCTCACATGTTGTACATATCCCGGTGCAAGGAATGTTTGAACAGCAATATAATATTTTTCTCTTAAGCTATCACTATCTTTCATCTGGGATAGCGATGGAGCAAAGTATCCCCATGCGCCAAGACCTGGAGCCATTCCATAGGAAGAGTAAAGTCGTGCATCCTCTTCATTTTCCATTTGTGTCTCTGTTGTATCTCCTGGAAACCTTGCTAAATGCTGTTCTTGCCCAATGTATCCATAACTTCTATTGAGTTTTTTTCCCTCAAGCTCTGCGCTCACCTTAACTCCAAACGTGTTTGAAAGTACCTCACCTATACGCTGCTCTTCATCTTGTGTAAGAGGACGTACTTCTCGAGGGATATACCGATTGAGTTCTAGCAGAAAAGAAGACATTTTATCTAAATCTTTAAATGGCTCTTCTTTTACGACATGAGGCAGAGAGTTCCCAAGAGATGAACCAGGAGAAGCAAGTAAAATAAGACCAGCCACAGATCCAACAGTAAAGTTTTTCGTTTTGTCAGCAAACCTTCGCAACACTTTCCCATGCTTGTCCCACAACTGCTTTTGAAGGACTTGATGTTTTTGCGTCCACTTTTGCTTGAGGTCTTCAAAATGAGACACTTTCTTTTTTGCTATTTGTTTTCCAAAGAGCCACATACAGTTTAACTATATCACAAAAATAATTGTTCAGTGGAATAATGGTATAATATGCCTTATGAAACAGCCATGGGATGTACTGCCTGAGAAGTTTTTAGAAAAACTCGCTACTTTTACTGATGACTCGACAAGAGAGGATATCCTTACATCTTTTTGCTCACGTCATCCATCGACTTTCCGAGCAAATACACTCAAAATAACAGCAGACGACCTACAACAAAAACTTACAAAACTGGGGATAGAAACAGAACGAGTGACATGGTTTCCTGATGCTTTTGTCCTCAAAAATGTCCCTCAAAAAGTACTGACAGAAACAGATTTATATAAAGAAGGCTATTTTTATGTGCAGAGTCTTTCAAGTATGATTCCACCACTGATTTTGGATCCAAGGCCTCAGGAGAGAATACTTGACCTTACCGCAGCTCCTGGAAGTAAAACAACGCAAATAGCAGCAATGATGGAAAATGCCGGTGAAATTGTTGCAAATGACAAGAGTCGAATTCGCATGTATAAATTAGAAGCAAATCTAAAGATACAAGGTGTAACAAATGTGAAAACTACCTATATGCCGGGCGAGGTTTTTTGGAAAAAATATCCTGAATATTTTGATCGAACACTTGTTGATGTCCCATGCAGTATGGAGGGAAGATTTTTTGTTGAGGACCCAAAAACATATCAAGACTGGACACCAGGAAAAGTACGCATGCTTTCTGATATGCAAAAATGGCTGCTTCGTTCTGCTATATCCGCAACAAAACCAGGAGGAATTATTGTCTATTCCACCTGTACCATATCTCCTGAGGAGAATGAGGGGGTTATAGATTGGATACTGAAAAAAGAGAAAAACACCATTCAACTTGAAAATATCGCCATAAAAAATTTGGAAATATCTTCCGGCGTTACAAAATGTGGGAATAAGGTGTTTGATCAGGAAGTCAGCAAAACGATGAGAATTTTTCCTACACAAACAATGGAAGGATTTTTTGTTGCAAAAATAAAAAAACTTCACTCAAATCTACCTTCATTTTCATAATAACCTTACCTTTGTTAGATAGAATTTTTCTTCTATGACTGCCCAACCCACACCGAAAGAAATTATTACAGATTACCACCAAGGGATTCCTTTATGGGATTTAGAGATTGAAGAAATTGTCGGTCGGAATATTGAGACAAGAGGAAGAAGTGAAGTAAATGACCTTCTTCAGCAGGGGTGGATTCTTCTTCATATCTACACGCTGAAATATAAAGAGGATGGTACCTGGAGAGAAAGACCGATGGCAATTTTAGGACGTCCTTCTCACATCCCCTCTCTACAACAACCACACTAATCTTTTTCCTACACAAAAGTTTAGGTAGTATTACATATTTTTTATAGATTCTCCCCATGCCTCTCCAAAAAACACTTTTTGTCTACGTCATTACAAAACAAAAAGTAATATTTCCTAAAAAACCCTATATAAAAGTTTCGTACATCACACTAAATCCCATGAACAAACGTTTGAAATCATTGCAAAAAATAAAAAAATTTAACTCCCTTACGTCTTGGGTCATTACAGATATGCTTTCCGTTATTACTATAGCAAAGGAAACTAAGTACAAAACAATATTTCTCGCAAATGGTAAGGAAATTGGCTGGCAGATTACACTATATTCCTATCCTGATGTCATTGTGTCTTCTATAGACCATGCTTATAACTTTTTACAACTTATAAGATGTACCGGGTAATATAGGAAAATTACTGCAAATACGTTATGATAGAACATAGTTATGCAAGACTTCTCTACCCCAATGATGAAGCAGTATAAAGAGATCAAAAAAAAGTATCATGACTGTCTTCTCTTTTACCGTATGGGTGATTTCTATGAGCTTTTTATGGAAGATGCTCATATTGGAGCGCAGGTCTTAAGTATCACACTTACCAGTAAAGCCGGAGGAAAAGATGGAAAAATCCCTATGGCAGGAATCCCCTATCACGCTGTAGATAGCTATCTTGCCAAACTTGTTAAAGCAGGACACAAAGTTGCCATTTGTGAACAGTTATCTCCTCCTAATAAAAAAGGTCTTGTGAAAAGAGATGTTATTCGTGTTGTCACTCCAGGAACAATGATGGATGAAAAAGCATTAGAGAAAAAAACGCACAATTATATTATTAGCATCGCTTATGTTGAAAATAAGATCGGACTGAGTATTGCAGATCTCTCTACCGGTTATTTTGCAACAACAGAACTTGAAGGTGACCAAAAAGAATATTTACTGCAAGATGAACTGACACGACTTTCTCCATCAGAATGTATTTTACCGGAAACACTCTATAACAACAGGACATTTCTTCAATTGCTGCGGAGAGAACGAACAATGAATATTTACTGTTTTCATGAGTGGGATACTTTTGGAAATGATGCTGTCCATTTTTTACAACATCATTTCGGACTCAAAACACTTTCTGCTTTTGATTTGGATGGAAGATTTGCTGCTGAAGAAGCATCAGCGGCACTTCTTGGGTATCTACAGACTACTCAACTCTCTCAAGTAAATCATATCCAAAAGATACTCTATTATTCACAAGAAACATCCATGATTCTTGATAAATCAACGATGATTAATCTCGAGCTTTTTTCAACAATTCGAGAACATGACACAAGAGGAAGTCTTTTATCAGTTTTAGATGAGACACAAACAGCAATGGGTGGAAGATTACTAAAAGAATGGATAAAAAAACCACTGATTGAAAAAGAAAGCATTTTACTAAGACATGATGCTGTTGAAGAATTACATCAGCAATATGAAAGAAGAGATCAGATACGAGAAGCTCTCTCATCAATCATTGATATAGAACGAATTGTATCACGATTATCTGTCAATATTGGAAATGCACGAGATCTCCAAAGTCTAAAAATATCTCTCCAATACATTCTCCAATTAAAAAAATATTTAGATGGATCGACTACAACGTTCTTTGTACAAGCTCAGAAAAATATTTCAGAAAAGTTAGAGAATGTTATTCACCTTATTGATACAACTATTGTTGACGATCCTCCCGCTATAGAACTTCGAGAAGGTAACCTTATTAAAGAAAACATCGATAAAGAACTTGATACATTACGAAGTATTATTAAAAATAGTCGACATTTTATTCAAAATCTCGAACAAGAAGAAAGAACAAAAACGGGTATCACATCCCTTAAGATACGATTCAACCAAGTATTTGGATTTTATATCGAGGTCAGTCGAGCAAATAGTCATCTTGTCCCTCACCATTACATGAGGAAACAAACATTGGTGAATGGTGAACGCTTTATTACAGAAGAGCTGAAAAAACATGAGGAAATTATTCTGACAGCTGAGGAAAAGGCGAATCAATTAGAGTACGAACTTTTCCAACACACCCTCCAAAAAGTACTTACGTACACCAAAGAAATCCAACGAGCCGCTGCAACTATCGCCAGTATTGATTGCATTGCAAATTTTGCTCATATTAGCCAAAAGTATCAGTACATTCGTCCCAAACTTCTCTACTCAGGAGAGATACGGATCCATCAGGGAAGACATCCAGTTGTTGAAAGACTGCTGAATGAAGAGACACAATTTGTCCCAAATGATGTTGTCTTGGATAACATTAATCAGTCTCTTCTTATTATCACAGGCCCCAATATGGCTGGAAAATCTGTGTTTATTAGACAAGTTGCTACAATTGTTTTGCTCAATCAAATCGGTTGCTTTGTTCCTGCAACATCTGCTCACCTTTCACTTGTTGATAGAATTTTCGTTCGTTCCGGTGCATCAGATGTTATTACCTCCGGTCTGTCAACTTTTATGGTAGAAATGGTTGAAACTGCTCATATTCTTCACAACAGTACGGAAAAAAGTCTTATTATTATGGACGAGATTGGAAGAGGAACAAGTACCTATGACGGCATTTCCATTGCATGGGCTGTCGCAGAATACCTTGTTACCCATTTCCAGATTTCTCCAAAGACTCTTTTTGCCACCCACTATCATGAACTCCAAGCATTAGAAGAACAATATCACAATAATATAAAAAATTATCATATGGCTGTTGCTGATGATAAAGGAGAACCTATCTTTCTTCACACGTTATTACCAGGAGGGGCATCACATTCATTTGGAGTTGCTGTTGCAAAACTGGCAGGAGTTCCACAAGAAGTTATAACCAAAGCAACTGAAATGTTGCATACACTGGAAAAAAGACAAAGCCCTGTCCTTCTGAAGGGTACTGAAGAACCCATATCCCAACAGAAAGATTCTTCAATTTCACAACAGTTTGCTCAGAATGATACTACTCAGGCATCCCTTGCTATGCATCTTATTCAAAAAGAAATAGAGGATTTGGATGTTGCCAATATGACGCCTTTGGAAGCATTGAATAAGTTAGCTGCGTTAAAGGATCAGTTAAAACTGTTCCAAACCGAATCTGAAAGTTTTATTAAAGCAGATTGACCCTGTCCTCTTCCTATACTATTATTAGTAGATATTTATGGCTACAATTCATCAACTTCCTCCGGAAATCGTTGCTAAAATCGCCGCAGGTGAAGTAATAGAAAGACCTGCTTTTGCGGTTAAAGAACTTATTGAAAATGCACTTGACGCAGAAGCAACTGAAGTACAAATCTTCATTGAAGATGCCGGTCTTAAAAAGATTCAAATCAATGATAATGGCAAAGGAATGTCTAAGGAAGACTTAGAAATTTGTTGGAAACCCCATACGACAAGCAAACTAACTGAAAATAATAACTTGATAGGCATTAGAAGCTTTGGATTTCGAGGAGAAGCATTGGCAAGCTTAGCAGCAGTGAGTACGTTAACAATAAAAAGCAGAAGAGAACACGATACAACAGGCCATCAGGTTGAAATTGAAAATGGAAAAATGCTTAAAAGTATTCCTGCTGGAATGCCCCATGGAACGACTGTGATAGCAGAACACCTTTTTGCATCAATTCCGGCACGAAAAAAATTCCTTAAGAGTACTCAAACAGAATTTCGTCATATTGTAGAGGTGATTAGTCATTTTGCAATTGCCTATCCTACTGTTATATTTTTGCTAAAACACAATAATAGAACTGTTTTAGATTTTTCCCACAATAGAAATCAGACACAAAGAATAGAACATATTGTTGGGAAAGAGACATTTTCCTTTTTCCTTCCATTCAAAAATAATGACTCGCATATTTCTCTTTCAGGTTACATTGCCAAACCACAAATGCACTCTTCAACGCAAAGCAGGCAAATACTATTTGTTAATAACCGTAAAGTAACAGATAGACTTATTTCACTTGCAGTAAAAGAAGCATTTGGCACAATGCTTGAGTCAAATACCTATCCTCTTTTTATTTTATTTCTCCAACTGCCATACGAAATGGTTGATATAAATGTTCATCCTAGAAAAGAACAACTAGCTTTCTTTAATAACCAATCTCTATTTCAAATTATCAAGGAAACTGCGTTGGAAACATTGCAAAAGAATAATCTCACTTTCCAAAATCTTTCTTGGAAGAGGGCTGGTTTTGGTACAACACAATCGTTTGCCGGAAAACTATTAAAACAAACGGTTTTAGATAAAGAAGATTTCCAAATCAAGTCTGATACTCCTCTCATACAAATTAATCATTTGTATATTCTCTCTCAAACAAAAGAAGGCATAGTACTTACTGATCAACATGCTGCCCACGAAAGAATTCTATTTGAAAAATTATTAAAAGAATTCATAAATCGAAAAAGAAAGCGTCAAACATTTCAACTAACTAATCCTGTTATTTTACAATTTACAACGACAGAAAATATACTTTTTAACCAACGAAAAAAAATGTTTAAAAAACTCGGTTTTGTTATTGCTGATTCTCAAAAAAAGCTTCCTATTATTACTCATGTTCCTTACCTTTTTCAAGATAGAGATCCACAGGAATTCATAAAACAACTTCTTGAAACTATTGAAGAAGATGTCCCTCTCAAAGAAGTTGATAAAATTTCTGAAGAAATGATCGCATTTTTAGCCTGTCGAGCCTCTGTAAAAGCAGGAGATGAGTTGAATGAGAGTGAAATGAAAAAAATATTGGAGAATCTAGCACAAACGCCTCATAATGCAACATGCCCTCACGGAAGACCGACACAAATACTATTATCTATTCGAAAGGTTAATGCCCTTTTTAAACGATAACTTCATACAAATATTTATTGATTGAAATCCCTTGTTTGTACAATAAAACCACTTGGAAGTGTTGTTGTTATCATAACAGTACCTGTTTTGATAACTGTTTCTAGCCAACCATTATATGACCAGGGCTTATATGGATCAGGCTCTATAAGAAGATATACAATTCCTTTTTTATCTGTATATGGTTTGTATTGATATTTACGCTGACCATACCACCAAACCATATAATCATATTGATAGGTATAGACTGGAGGCGCGAATATTAAAAGACCAAAATGCCTATCCTTCGTATCAGTATAGATGTAATCCATTGCTTGTTCTAATCCTTTTATTTTTGCAGTACCTCCAAAATCTGGATAATCATGAAAAGAAGTAGACACAGAGCTAAAAGATGCCATAAAGAGTAGAACAATGATATATCCACCTCCTAGGATTTGAAAAACGATTTTCTTTTGATAAAACGCAGACCAAATAATATATGTTAAAAGAATGAGGTAAACAAATGTGAGGTCAGTTAAATAGTAGTTGTATACAGTGTTTCTTAAAAATGAAAAAACAAAAAAATTTACAGGAAATAACAACAATAGATAAAAAATGAACTTTTTAAGATAATCGTTTTTCTCTTTTCTCAAGAAGAAAACTGTTCCTATAAGCAACACCAAACCAAGTAACCATCCAGGCAATATTCCGTGGCCAGGGAAAGCATCACTGATATTGCCTAAGAAAGTTTGCCAATGACCAGAAAGAAGCGTAAGAGAGCTATCTTTTATATGAGACGATGAAGCTTTATGGTGGAATATGTAGGTGATCACTCCATGCAAACCAAGGAAATGATGCCTTATTTCAAAAAATAACATAGGAAGAAATCCAAGTAAAAATCCTGAAATAATTCCACTTAATAATTTGACTTTATTTTTTAGAAAGCTAATTGCAAAAACAAACACCGTCAAACACATCGGTACAGCAAGAGCAAATTCAAAATTATATACAAATGCTGAAAAAAACGCAGCAAATAAAAGATAGTAGTATTTTTGTTTTACTATAAAAAGATACAAAAAGTAGAAAGCAAGTAAAATAAAAAAAGACGGAGGGTTAGGACTCCATATAAATCTTGCTTGAGCAATAAGTGGAGGTGATACAGCAACAAGAAAAGACAATAGTAGTCCTCCTTTAAGAGAAAATAGTTTTTTACCAAGGAAGAAAGAAAAGATAACTGTCGCCACACTCAAAACAAACATCAGTACTACAGCACCATAGGGATCCCCTTTAAAAAGGAGAAAAGGAACGGTAAGCAAGTAATAATAGATAGGCCCATGGAAAAGGCCTGATATGCCTGCGCTACCAGCACCGAGCTCAGTACCAATAAGAATAAATTTATGATCGACTACTATTCCTTTGGCTGCTAACATTTCTCTCCCTTGGTCAAAACCAAAAAGATAATTATTTGCTAACAACTCAATACACCGTGGGAAAAGTGTTAATAAAACTATAAGGATAAATGTTGTTATGAGAAGAACTCTCTTCATTATTTCAATTTCTTGTAAGGTTGCTAGTATTAGTATATAGTATATATTTGTATGGTAAAATACAAAGGTTTAACGACATTAGAAGTATTAGAAGACGCTCAAAATTACAATAAATGGATTATCGACCAATTCCTTCCACACCTCAAATCTCCTCTTCTAGAAATTGGTTCAGGAACAGGCAATATTAGTAGGTTTTTCGTTTCCAGACAGCATGTGTATCTATCAGATATTGATACCGGTCTTATTAACCATCTTCAAGAGACATTTCCCACAAAAGAGAAGCATATTATTCATTTAGATATAGAAAAAGAAAGTCCTAAAAAGTTTCATAATTATTTTAAAACAATTATTGGAATTAATGTCTTAGAACATATCAAAAATGACGAACAAGCATTACGTCATATATATCAATTACTGAAGCCACAGGGAAATCTTCTTTTACTCGTCCCATCAAAAAGATTCGCATATACAAAACTAGATAAAAGGCTTGGACACTATCGAAGGTATGAAAAAGATGAATTAAAAGAAAAATTAGTAAAGGCAGGATTTGTTATCGAAGGACTCTATTCATTTAATTTCGTTGGGCTCATTAGTTGGACAATTAGAAATCGCATAGAACAAGGAAATCATTTAAGCAAATATCAAATTGTCGTATTTGATAAAATTGTTCCGTTGCTTCGTGCGATTGAATCTGTTATAAAACCATTTATGGGTGTTTCACTTATTGCAAAAGCACGAAAAGATTCTCATTAGTATTTAGTCTCTAAGAAAATACTCGTGAAGTTTTTGACTTGAGCCTCTATAATCTGAAGAGTCATAAAAAAACGTTTGCCAACCCAACTCATGCGCCACCTCAATATTTTTCATAGTGTTTTCAACAAAAAGGATTGTATTCGCAGAAACCTGAGCTTTCTCTTGAGCTATTTCAAAAATCTTTTTATCAGGTTTTGCAGCCTTTACAACAGACGAGTCAATAATAACATCCCATGAAACAGGTGGTAGTATATTAGCTTTGGAAATTTCATCAAACATTCCCACATACATATTCGTTAAGAGACCTATTCTACAATGCGCCTTTACTTCACCAATGGTACGCCACATCGATTCATTCTTTTCAAAATACTTTATAAAGTTTTCTAAAAGAGAATGGCTGTTTGATATTGCCGCATAACATTCCTCTTCAAGAAGAGGAATCATTGATTCAACGTTCTTAGTTGTACAAATTTCTCTTTCATATCTCCTCCACAAATTGGCAAATGCGGCTTTGTTGTCGTCACTAATTCCTAAGTCTTTCCTTAGTAGGTCCCATTTATTGCTTGCACTAAAATCTTTTAGGACAACACCACCCACATCAAAGTAAACAAAGGAGATCATAGGTTTAATTAGGATAGTGGCATTTTTCAAGATGTTTATCAAGTAGGCACTTCGTTAAAAAAATTGGAAACCAAACTTTAGTTATCCATTAAACTCTTGCTGGGTTGATGAATTTCTATAGTTTTTTTTAAAAAGGGTACAGAAAATGAAAAAATTGAACCTTTGCCTTTTTTACTCTTCACCCATATTTTACCACCCTGCCTCAAAATAATCTCTTTTGAAATATAAAGCCCTAAACCCAAGCCTGGATATGTCAACTCCTTATCGCCTGAAACTCTATAAAAACGCTCAAATAATTTCTCTTGATTTTTTTTATCAATACCATTCCCAAAATCTTGAACACTACAAGTGATACTACTATTTGACAAGCTTAATTTGACAATAATCTTCAGTGCAGAAGGAGAATATTTAATAGCGTTACTCAGAAGGTTTATTAAAACCTGACCTATCCTTTCTCTGTCCCCAAAGACCTGTTTTCCCGTTTTCCCTCTAATTATTATTCTATGTTTGGTAGTTAATTGAACCTCTTCTACAATTTCCCTAACCAAACTATCCATATCGAATTGTTGATTATTTAATTTTATTTTTCCTGCTTCAATTTTCGTTACGTCCAAAAGGTCTCCAATTAAAACGATAAGTTTGTTAATTTGAGTATCCATCTTCTCAAAGTATAAAGCAGCATCCATATTTTGTTCTTTAGCAAATCTATTCTGTAAAACCTGAGTAAAAGCCTTTAGAGAAGTAACAGGTGTTTTTAATTCATGCGATACAACTCCTATGAATTCATCTTTTTGTCTTTCTTGTTCTTTTTTTTCTGTTATATCTGTAAACGTCGTGACAGCTGCAAAAATATTACCATCGTTATCTCGAATGGGCGCAGAACTAACACTGATACATCCATATGTCTTGTCTCCTCGCAAAATTTTAATTTCTTCATTATTTACTGTCTCGCCTTTGAGTAAACTTCTGGCTAACGGCCACTCATCAACTTTATATTTCCGGCCATCGTTGTGGAACCCTGTGTATAAACGGTACTCGCTAATGTTGGCTAATTTGATAAAAGGTTGTTTCCATATCTCATCCATCCTTTTATTAGCAATAATTAATCTCCCAGTCGAAGCTTCGGCCACAACCACTGCCGAAGGAAGCTGCATAAATATAATCTCAAATCGTTTAAGAGCCTGAAATTGTTGTTCTATTGCTTCTTCAGTAGTCTGAATATTATTTAAAATATGTCTAACCTTTGCTTCGTCTGTATTTTTATCAAGAAAGTTTTGAGGAGGAATATAATAAAAATTTTTATAGACCCAACCATTGTATGCAACAATCGGATGCGTATAAATAATATCTTTTATAAGAGTAGGAGGAAACTTATCTTTATAGTATTGGCATATTAGAGAAATATCATATTTCGGGAGAAAATAGTTGAGTTTTGCCTCATATTCTAATAATCTGTCATTCCCTGGTTCATCTCCTAAAGTCCATGTCATCTCCCCTGCTACTCTCAATGATTTAAAACCATCTCTCTTAGCATCTATTGCATCTTTAGCCAAAAGATCTATAAACGCATCTGGATCAAATTTTCCTCCTTTAAGATAGGTCTCGTTTTTAGTTGCAAAAATAAGTGATTTATTCTCTAGAGCTTTAGTAAGATCGATGCCATCTTTTTGCATCCCCTCCGCAACCTGGCTTTTCGTATTTTCATCAATGATATATTTGCATCTTTCACTTCTTTTAAATCCTATCTTAATATAAGGAATTACTTTTGCAAATTGATCTCTCTGATTTTCATAAATCAGACAAATATGATCATGCCTGCCTAGACGTTTAATAGCCTGAAGTAAGCTCTCTTGGTTCTCCATATTAACTCAAAAATATAGAAATGTAAGGAGATTACATATCTCGTTCGTGCATTATATTCCCCAATCATGAGGATACTATCAGAATTGAATTAGAATAATGAGAGTTGTGAACAGTTAATCAACCAATAGATAGAACTATTCGTTAATTGGGAGAATGGCACTTCTTGAAGCCCTAGTCCAATAGGTTACCACATACCAGAATCAAAAGTTAGGGTTCGAAATATTAAAGCTCTGGGGGTACCGGTCCAGACCCATTCTATCGTCATAGCTTCTGACTCAATCTGAAGCTAAATGAGACAAATGAGACAGTGAAAAGGCATTTACTTTAAGCAATCTAATAATTTGTAAGCGGTTAAATTTACTTGCGAAAAATCTTAAGTAGAGTATCAATAATCATGTTTCCTACATTTGGTTGTGGAGTCAAGTAAATTGTTTGATTAACACTTTGTCCACTTTTGAGTTGGATATTTTCTGTATCACTAGTGTAACTTTTGGCATTAAATGTTAGTTGTACCGACTGAATATTGTTATTTAGAGAGATGTAATAGAAATAGCCATTTTGGTCAGTATGAATTGTTTTGCCTTCTGCAGTAGTGATAGTTGTATTTGCTATTGGATCATTGTTGGTTTTGTTTAAAACAAAGCCTGAGATAACAGAATCGTTTGGGGAAACATTTGCTGTCCAGGCTTTTGGAAGATTAATGTGAAGTGATGATGAAGAAGTATTTCCCGCAGAATCATAGGCCTCAATTGCATAAGTGACACTTCCTGAAATTCCATTATCTTTAAAAGATGTATCATTTGTTTCTCCTATTTTACTCCCATTTCTATATATCTTATATCCTGAAACGCCTATTGGATCAGTTGATGAGAGCCAATATATAGATACTGTCCCTTGTTCAGCATGAGTAAAGGGGATACGGAGTGGGTGCTCAGTACCCACGAGTATCTGAGGTTTTGTTGGAGGAGTCATACTCGTATTTGATGCAAAGATATGCTTGAGAGTAATATTGGAAAGAACAAACAAAATAATAACGGCTACAAGTGTTCCTAAGATATGGGGAATATCATGTTTTGAATAAGGAGGCGTAATTGCCTTGATATATGTTTTTACGTGTTTGTTATTTTTTAATCTTTGCATCATTTATATAGACCTCTCCTGTCTTAATTATGCACAACAATCATGCCACCCGTCACTGCTGTAGTAGGTGCTGCATTCACTGCTGCTCCAGTTTGTGTATCATAGATAACATTACCTGCTGGATCTATAATCTGGAATCTTATGTATCCTGTTCCTGTTTGTGTACCATCAATTCCAGATACAAGGAAGCTATATCCCGAGGTTCCATTAACAGTTCCTGATCCTGTCAGGATAGCTTGTGTGCCATTTATCACCAGATACCTAAATGAAGTTGCTATTAAGCTAATCTTTCCACTTGAAAAATCCATAGAAACTTTACCTGTTGGTACATTACTATTGTTTGCATACTTGATATCAACTGCAAAGTGCACATTCCCAGTTACATTTGGATTTTGCAAATCTGCTCCGTTGGGAGAAGCAAATATACTATGTCCTGAGAAAAGACCACTTCTTGATGGTTGATAGACAACTGCGTATTGAAATACTGATGTACCTGGTGCTCCGTCGTTATCAGTAACAGTTAGTGTTATTTGGTATGTGCCAACAGCAGAGTATACATGATCTGTTGCTGAAACATATCCTGAACCATTTGTTTCAACAACAGTTCCTGGACTTGTTGTTCCATCTCCCCAATTCCATATCGCTGTATGGGTATCCAGTACTCCCGGATCAGAAAATATTACGGAATTAACAGAGAAGGGACTTCCTTGGATAACAGGATTTGATTGGACAGTGATGGAGCCAACAGACGGCGTTACGTTAAGAACAACAACTGACGTTGTCACAGTACTTCCTGCTCCCTGGTTATCGGTAATATTGACTGTTACCGTATATGGAGCATTATTAGGTTTATTGTCAAGATATTGATGAGAAAGAGTAAATGTTTTATCAGGATTTATTGTTAATGGTTGTGTCCCTTGACCATCTCCGTAGTCAACTGTTCCTGTCCAGGACGATGAATCTGTATCAGTGAATGATCCTGTCGCTGTATATGTGCTTCCTTCATTTATTGTTGCACCGGGAATTGAGGAAATTTTTGGTGGGTCATCAATTGAAAAAGATTTCGTGTTTGGAGTCTCAGAAACACCTAAGCTATCAATAGACCAATAGGTAATCATATGAGAACCACTTCCTGATACTGTAAATGGTGTGGTATATATTTGTTTTGCTCCTCCATCTACTGTGTAATAGGTATTGGTCACTGTAAATCCAGATGAAGCAACAGCTGACAAACTTACAGTTGTTGGATCTGAGTATGTTTCATCAGATAAACGGGTTGTTAAAATAGCTGTTGTAACTGGTGCAGCATGGACAAACTGAAGAGAAATTATTTCTGTTTGATCATTGGTTATTGATATATTATATAATATAAACTGTGCATAGATACTCCCGCTGGGAGGGGTTGCAAAAAGATTATAGTTTCCAGGTATTAACCATAAAGTAACATTTCCAGAAGCATCTGTTGCGGGACCAAGTCCACGATTTCCGTAAGAGGAAGAAGCTGTTAATAATCCAGAAGGGAGACCAGGAAGATTTACACCTGTGTTACCATTTTCACTAGTACCTATAACTACATTGCTAACAGGATTATTTGATGCATCTTGCACATGAACCGTTATTTTTTTAGCAGGGATGGTTACGTCTAAAACAGTATTCTGAGTAATAGAATATGATGCAGCTTGTGTTTGGATAAGATAGTACTGGGGTGCGTTTAATGAAAAACTATTTGTGGTTACTGGATAAAAATTAAGGAAATTGTTTCCAGGTGTTGTTTGTAGCGAGTAATATCCATTCACATCGGTAGTTGCAGTAATTGGATGTCCACTAAACCCCATTCCAACAGTTTGATTTGGCAACGGGTTTCCTAGTGGACCATAAATATGTCCGCTAAGGGTAACTGGCTGTATCAAAGTTATTGTTTGTTGGGTATCCCCAGTAATGGATATGTTAGTAAGTTGAGTTTGCGAAAAATTACTTCCACTAGAAGGCTTTGCAGTAAAAGTATAGTTTCCAGCTATCAACCATAAAGTAACGTTCCCTGATGAGTCAGTTGCTGGACCAGTTCCATAACTCCCATAAGAAGAAGAACCTATCATGACGTTCGGAACACCCGGTAGGTTTATATTTGTATTACCAAGTTGATTGGCATTTATTATCACATTGCTAACAGGGTTGTTTGCAAAATCTTGCACATGTACTGTTACTTTTTTAGCAGGGATGGTAACATCTAGAACAGTATTCTGGGTTATGGAATAAACTGGTCCTCCGCTATCAAGGAGATAGTGCTGAGGTGCATTTAATGACAACGGATTAGTTGCAAAAAACTCAAGGAATTGAGTTCCGGGCGTAGTTTGAATTGAATAAAATCCATTCGCATCGGTAGTCTTAGTGATTGTATTCCCACTAAAACCCACCTGTATAGTTTGATCTGGTAATGGATTGCCTAATGGGTCATGTATGTGTCCACTGAGAGTAACTGATTGTATTAGAGTTATTGTTTGTTGGGTATCCCCAGTAATGGACATGTTGGGCACTTGTGTTAAAGAGAAATTACTGCCGCTGGGAGGGGTTGCAAAAAGATTATAGTTTCCAGGTATTAACCATAGTGTTGCATTGCCCGAAGTGTCTGTTTTTGGGCCACTAGAAGAGTTATATGAGGAACCACCTTGCATTGCAGTAGATACACCTGGAATGGTTAAGTTTGTACTATTAGTATTAATTTGGCTAGCGCCTATGGTTATATTGCTAACTGGGTTATTAGACGCATCCTGCACATGAACCGTTATTTTTTTAGCAGGGATGGTTACGTCTAAAACAGTATTCTGAGTAATAGAATATGATGCACTCGTAGATTCAATAAGATAATTTTGAGGAACACTTAAGGATAGATCATTTGCAGATTGAGAATAAAAGTCAAGAAATTGTGTACCTGGTGTGGTTTGTAGTGCATAATAGCCGTTTGCATCTGTTGTTGTAGAAATGGGATGTCCACTAAAACCCATACCCACTACTTGATTTGGTAATGGATTTCCTAAAGGACCTAAGATATGACCGCTAAGAGTAACTACTCCTGAGGGTGTAAGAATAAAATTAACAATCGTATCTGATGAAATTGAACGACTTGGCGCAATAGCGGATATAAAATTACTGTTTGCTGGTGGGTTTACTTGAATATTATACGTACCACCATTAACGCTTACTGTGTAATTTCCTGATGCATCACTTGTTGTATTAGCAACACTATTATTGGTTGTCGTATCAATGACAGCGATTATTGCATTTGGTATCCCATTTCCTGAAGAATCTGAAATTTTTCCTGAAAGATTAAATGTTGTAGCTAGGACAATTTTTGGAGCAATTAAACCTGAAAATATAATCAGTAAGAAGAAAACTATACCAGCAATTTTTGCTTTCATTATAGTTCTTATTTAAACAGGTATTGTTTATAGTTATAGTGTAACGTTTTATTTAATGTCAATATAGCAAATTCTAACAATTCAAGGATTTAATTGAAAAGGTTGATCTGTTAGGATCTTATTGTAAATAAGAACAATTTGAGGATCATTTGAAAATTTTACTGCTTTTCTAACGAATGACACCGCTTCCATTTTATTCCCTAACTCATATTCACTAATTGCAAGATCACTCCACAGTAATCCTGATGTCGGAAAATCTCGTAAAGCTTCTTGTATAAACCTGTTTGCATCTTTATAGTCCTTTTTAAGAAGTAATGTCCATGCTAATCCTGTATCAATCCATGACAAGATTAGCCGATGTCCTGCTGGTGGATACTTATTGAATGTTAAAGCTTTTCGATATGATGATTCTGCATTCTTTGTATCACCCATTTTTTCGTAGATTCCGCCCAAATTGCTATAGTTAAATTCTGTTGGAAATATTTCAATTGATTTTTTAACGTGCGTTAGCGCTTCTGGATAATTTTGTTCATTTACATACACGTTTGCCAAATTTAATTCGAGCTCATGATTGTCGTTAATTAGCGTATCATGTGAGTACAACGTCCTATTATCAAACCAGTTAGCATTTCTTATGATCGTTCTTAACGATAAAATGAGAAGAATACTTACTCCAATAGCAATGATTGATTTTTTAACTTGTACGTTTTGTTTACTAACGTATTCTATCCCAACCCCCAAGATTCCAATAAATCCAATAAAAGGAAAATAAAACCATCTATCAGCAACTGTCATATCCAAGGGTATGATTTGCAAATGAGCCCCAATGCCAATAATAAACCAGATAAAGAAAAATAAGAATGTTGTAAAATACTGCTTTCCCTTTTTATGAAGAATCATTCCAAAGATACAAAGGGTTGAAAAAAATAAGAAATCGATAAAAAGTGGAAAGTAAAAAGATGAAAAGGATATTGATCGAATAACCCACTGCTGATCAATTGATAACCATAAGGGGAAAAATAAAGTTTTAATGTAATAAAAAAGAATTACCGGAATATTTATAAGACGAGTAAGAAAGGGTACTGTTGCAATTGGGATATATGTTATTGTTGGAGATTGTACATTTCCTATGTAGAACCGTAACATTCCATATAACAGAAGAATGCACAACCCTGAAAATAAAAACTTCCTAACGTCTTTTTTAACCACAAAACGATAGAAGAGAATTGGAAAGAAAAAAAGAATCCCAGTCTCTTTTGTGAGAAGCGATGCAAATAGTAATAATGAAATTATAGTAAATCTCTTGAGGGTAATATATCTGGTAAGACTTAATAAACTGGCAAGCAAACCGAAGAAGACAAAAAGCGTATTGTCTGATGAAGCAATAAATGATACCGACTCAATTTGAATTGGGTGGATAAGAAATAACGTGCTTAAAAAGAGAGACAGTTTTTTTGGGAAAAAATGTTTACAAAGTAAAAAAACTAATACTGAATTCGCAATATGAATTGAGAGTTGCATGATATGATAAAAAAAGGGATTCTGATGAAAAAGTATAAAAAGTGTTCCAAAGTAAATCGCAGGGATTGGTCTGTACTGTCCAGAACTATTAAAGATATTTTTGCTAAGCAGATGAAGTAAATTGAACGATTGAAAATCGGGATTAAAAATTATATAAGATCCGTCATCCCAAACAAACCCATTAAAAAGACTATTGAAAAAGATAATTAATCCAATAGAAACAATTATTCTAATAGCTTTATTTTTGGTGAGGGGGACAAAGGGGTTTTTGAAAGAAAAATCGTGTTCTTGCATATACCAATGGTAGCTTCAATGTTGGTGATTTTCAATAAGAATTTTTCAGTCCGCCTTACTTGAATTGTACGACGTATAGGTAAACTAATGGACATATTCCCTGATTACTTTTTCATTCTTTGTACCAATTAATTCTGCAAAGAATCCATCAGCACACATGGTTTGAATCAGAGGTTTAACGGCTATAAAAACCCATAACCCTAGCCTCGTTATTCAGAGCAAATTTCAATAAAAATTGAGGATAAAAATTAGCTTCAAGTCGGTCCGAGACTTTTTGTAAAAATAGAGGGTTTAGAAAGCAAAATTAAGCTAAATAGAGACTACGGTCAACGAAGGGTGCACAAGCTTGCTAGGGGTACCGATCTAGCACCCTTTCGTCGTCATAACACCTGTCTCAGTTCAAGGCTAAATAAGACAAAAGAGACAGTATAAAAAGAGATTAGTCAAAGTGAAAATCTATAGTCTATTAGCTTTCTTATTTTTTAACATAACTTTCCATATATCCACACATTTCACAAGCATACGTAATTATTCTACGCCCTGATTGTTTTAAAAAAGCAGGTTCTTTATTATTCTCCCAATCTACAGTGACTCCTGTATAGCTTCCTTCTTTCATAGATCCTTTACATTTAGGACATGTTTTATCTTCAACCATCTTGCGTCTACAATGACAGTTTGCGTATATAAAATCAAGAAAGAGTTATGTAAGAGTACACTCTCAAAGGGCTACACATACAATTAGATAACTCTCGTCTTTTTGGGTTTTTGTACCAGCATTGTCTTTCAATTTATGGTAAACTTTATATAATGCATAAAATATTTTATGCAAGTGGATTTATATACCATCTGCCTTCCCAACAAATTCTCTTGCAACGACCCCAACCTACAACTTCTCCTTGGGTATTATTTGAAAAAGAATATACAGAACATGAACAACCAGAAGTAATATTTAAGGATAGTATACTCAAGCTTTTAGGTATTCAAATTGATACCATTTATCCTATATACTTTTACCTCAATGAGACAACAAAAAATAGCCACTCATTGTTATATGCAACCACTGAAACTTTTCAAGAATTTCTTCCTAAAAACAATTATACGTTTAGATGGTTTTCTTTTAAGGAAGTGCTAAAAATTCAGGCAACAGAACAAACAAAGCACGACATTGTTGTTGGACAACGAGTCATTGAAGCAGCAGAAAGAAAAGCTAACGGTGAACATACCTTTCAATAACTTTTATTTTTCAATAAATGTTACCGCTTTCCCTTTTTTATCTGCTCGTCCAGTCCGTCCAATTCTATGGATATAATCTTCCATTGTTGCAGGCATGTCATAATTAATGACATGGGACACATCCTGAATATCTAACCCTCGGGATGCGACATCTGTTGCTAACAGTACTTGAATTTCTCCTCTTTTAAACTGCTGCAAAGCACGTTGTCGTTGGTTTTGATTTTTGTTCCCATGAATAGCAGCCGCTCTAAATCCACGCTCTGCTAATTGTGCTGTAAGCTTTTGCACACCCCATTTAGTGCGACCAAAAATAAGGACTTTTGTAAATGCTTCTTGTGCTAAAAGCTTATGGAGAGTATCAATCTTTCTATGTCCGACAGGAACTTCCATTACAGCCTGTTCTATATTTTCTGCTGTATCTTGTTGTTTGACTGAGATAAAGACAGGATTATGAACAAAACTATTGAGAATCTCTTTTACTTTTCCATCTATTGTAGCTGAGAAAAAAAGTGATTGACGATCATGAGGCAAAAGGGAAATAAAATACTTAATGTCAGCAATAAATCCAATATCGACCATCCTATCTGCTTCATCTAATACAACCATAGAAAAAGAAGATAATGAAAAACTTTTTTCCTTGAGTAAATCCTTTATTCTTCCCGGCGTACCGATAACAAATTGAGGGTTTTGCTTAAATTCTCCTTTTTGTCTGTGCATACTCATACCACCTATTAAAAGAAGAGAACGTATATTAAGATCCTGAGAAAAACCCTTTAGTTCTTCCTGAATTTGTACTCCCAACTCTCGTGTTGGAGTAATAACTAATACCTTTTCTGAAGGATTATGAATAACCCTATTTACTAAAGGAATAAGAAATGCCGCTGTTTTCCCTGTACCGGTATTTGCAATACCAATTACATCCTGTCCTTTTAAAATAGCTGGAATTGCTCTATCCTGAATTGGGGTTGGTACAGTATATCCTTTTCCTACAATGTTTCGTATTAAAAGAGGAGAAAGATGAAATGCTTCAAAAGAAGCATGCATTACTGCTACTTCATCTTCCACTCCTAAAGCCTTTCCTTTCTTTATTACTTCTACAGACGCAATAGCATCTAAAAGTTCACGGCTAGAAATAGACTTTGATTGAGCCTTATTATGAAATCTTCTATGTGGATTAAATCGTTGTTGAAACATATAATTTTGCGTTGAAGAAATAAACCTGCTTAAAATGAAGTGTATTCGGAGTTAGAAGAAAGATACGGATGTATAAAAAATTGTAGTACTTATTATCTTTAAATTATCTAATCAAAATTGTCTACTATTAAGCAGATGTATTTCTTCAATCTGCTAATTAGTAGTATATCAGAAAAAGAAAGAAAAGTCAATAAAACTATGGGGTTGAACTGATTTCCTGAGGGTTTTGCTACTTTTTGCTGTTTCTGTTTCAGTACTTTTTCCTTCATTTTGAGGTTTTTTTGTACTTCTGCTTCTGTAGTCCGGAAGCATTTCTCTATGTGGTACCTAAAATGCAAGTTTAGATTGTTAAATTAAGCTAGATCACTACTCAAGTGACATTTCTTATACTTCTTTCCACTTCCACACCAGCAAGGATCATTACGGCCGAGCCTTTTATTAGGGTTAAGGGGTAAAGGATCGAGATTTTTTTGTTTTTTATCCTGGTTTGCCATGATATGTTCTTCTTGAGTATTTGTATATTCTCTTACTGGATTACTCTGATTCTCATGCACATGCGGTTGCCCTTGGATTTGAATTTTATAGACACGATGAACTATTTCCCCATCAATTGCTCCAAGAAGTTGTTCAAACATGCGAAATGCTTCATTCTTGTACTCAACTAATGGGTCCCGTTGTCCATATCCTCGAAGTCCAATACCCTGTCTCAGATTTTCAATAGCATCTAAATGATCCATCCAAAAAGTATCAACAACTGATAGCATCACAAATCGTTCTATTTGTCTCATAATATCATTCCCTACCTGTTTCTCACGTCCTTCGTAAATATCTTTTGCAAGACCTTTTAAGAAATTAGCTTTTTCAGAACTTGCGTGTAATTGCTCCAGTTGCATAACTAGCTGCTTTTGAGAAGCTTCATCAAAAGGAATGATTGTCGTAAATTCACCAACAATTTTTTGATTACTACTTATACCTCCAACGCTTTCTTCTGCAATTGCCATTGTGGTTAGTGTCTCAATACTTCCATCAATTTTCTCAAGGATGTCTCCTCTTAATTCATTTCCTTTTTCCAAAACTTTTCGTCTCAAAGCATAAATAATTTCACGCTGCTTATTGAGTACATCATCATACTCAACCAGATGTTTACGGGTATCAAAATTAAATCCTTCAACTTTTACTTGCGCTTGTTCTATCGCACGGCTTACCAATGGGTGTTCAAGTGGAATATCCTCTGGCATATTAAATCGGGTCATCAGCCCTGCTATGGTGTCTCCACCAAAAAGTCGCATGATATCATCATCAAGCGCAACGAAAAATCGCGTTGTCCCTGGATCTCCCTGTCTTCCTGCACGACCTCGTAACTGATTATCAATTCGTCTAGATTCGTGACGTTCGGTACCAACAATAAATAAACCACCCAGTGACTTTACTTCCTTGTTATGCCTTTCCCATTCTTTCCATTCTTTACTCCCATAATTTGGAGAACCATCTTCATTTTTTGGACTATCTCCTCCCAAAACAATATCAACCCCTCTTCCTGCCATATTTGTAGCAACAGTAACTGCTCCTTTTTCTCCAGCACGAGCAATAATTTCAGCCTCCCGCTCATGATTTTTCGCATTTAATAGTTCATGTTTAATACCACGTCTTTTTAACAATTCTGAAAGAATCTCATTTTTTTCAATGGAGGTTGTCCCGACAAGTACCGGCTGTCCTCTTTTATATGCCTCTACAATTTGTTCAACAACTGCTGTTAATTTAGCACGAGTTGTTTTGTACACTGCATCGGACACATCTTTTCGAGTTATTTCACGATGCGTTGGAATAACAACAACATCTAAGTTATATATTTTATGGAATTCTTCTGCCTCTGTTACTGCAGTGCCTGTCATACCAGCAAGCTTTTCATACATTCTAAAGTAATTTTGCAAAGAAACAGTCGCTAGTGTTTTTGATTCTCGTTGAATAGGAACATTCTCTTTTGCTTCTATTGCTTGGTGTAATCCTTCTGAGAGTCTTCTCCCCACCATAAGACGTCCAGTGAATTCATCAACCAAAATCACTTCATTTTCTTTGACAATATAATCTTTTTCTTTATGAAAAAGTGTCCTCGCCTTTAGTGCCGCCTCTAAATGGTAGACTGTATCAAAATCTTTTTCATAAATGTCCACAATACCATATAATTTTTCAATCTTTGCAATACCATGGTCTGTTAGGTGTGCAGTTCTGAGTTTTTCATCAATCTTATAATCAGTATCAGGCGATAATCTCTCAACAACTTTTGCATATTCATAATATTTTTGTGTTGGAACTTCATCAGGAGCCGAAATAATATGTGGGGTTCGTGCTTCATCAATCAACACAGAATCAACTTCATCTACAATAGCAAAGTAATGTCCCCTCTGTACGATCTGATTAATGTCTTGCGCCATATTATCACGCAAATAATCAAACCCAAATTCAGAATTGATTCCATAAACAACATCACATTGGTATGCTTCTTGTCTACTTATTTCACGAAGATGAATAAGTCGAAAATCTTGAGCATCCTTATTCGTATATGTCTCGTCATAGATAAATGATTTATCACTAATAATTGCAGAGACACGAAGACCAAGTAAGGTAAAAATGGGCCCATTCCATCCTGCATCTCGACGTGCCAAGTAATCATTGACTGTTACCAAATGAACTCCTTTTCCCAAAAGACTGTGAAGGTACAATGCAGGAACTGCTGAAAGGGTTTTTCCTTCTCCTGTTTTTTGTTCTGCAATTTTTCCTTCAGAGAGAGCAATTGCTGCCATCAACTGAACATCATGATGTCGAAGACCAACTGCACGCTTTGAAGCTTCACGTACTAAAGCAAACGCTTCTGGTAACAGTAATGAGAGAGCTTCTCCATCTGCAACTCGTTCTTTTAATTCTTTTGTTTTTTTTTCAAAGTCGGTGTCTTTTAACTTTGCCATACGAGGTTCAAATGCATTAATTTCGGCAATAAGAGGCTCTAACTTTTTAATTTCTTTTTCGTTTGAATCAAATAATTTGGATAAAAAGGAAAATGCCATATTCAATGTCATTCTGGTAAACGAAGTGCATCCAGAATCTCCACAAAGAGGAATAGATCCTGGACAAGCCAGGATGACAATTACATCTTACCATAAAACCATTGTCAACTCAAATTGAGACTTTCAAAAAGTAAACCCCCACCAGAGAGGTGGGGGGTCTACCAATCGATCAATTGGTATTGATCAAAAAAGATCAAGACTTAGCTTATTTTCTTTTTTTTGCTTTTGTCTTTGTCTTCTTTGATGTTGCTTTCTTTGTTGTTGTTTTCTTGTGTGCTGTTTTCTTCTTTACTGGCATGGAAATCACCTCCTTTTTGTTTCCTCCAAGCATTTTTCTATCTTGGGCAGGTATGATATATTTATCGTTAATCTTTTTGGGTATTTTGTCAATATTTTTCACTTGCTTCAAAAATGACTGATTAGATTGATAAACCAATAAAAATTACGATGCCTATTTCATAGCATAATTTTCAATTTTTACTCAGAAAATAGAATAATTTTTTGAATGAGTAATAGCAGTGGAAATGAAAAATTATAAATGAAAATGTAGTGAGAAGATTACTTTTTGGGAGTAATTGTGTCTTTTCCAATATATTTTCTTAGTACTTCAGGAATAACAACACTTCCATCCTCTTGTTGATAATTTTCTAGAATAGCAATAATTGGACGATTCATTGAGTATGCTGTGCCATTAAGTACCTGTAAATATTTCTTCTCATCACCATCTTGATACTTCATATTAAGTCTTCGTGATTGGAAATCAGTAACAGTCGATGTTGAAGTAACTTCTCGATACTTTTCTTGTGATGGAATCCATGCTTCAATATCGTATTTTCTTGCAGCATTAAATCCTAAATCACCACTGCAAATTCGAATAACCTGATATGGAATCTCTAAAAGTTGAAAGAATTTTTCTTCAAGAGAGAGCAAATATTCGTGTTCCTCATCATCTTTTCCTTGTTCAACAAAACTCACCATTTCTACTTTATCAAATTGGTGAACTCGAAAAATTCCCTTGGTATCTTTTCCATAACTTCCTGCTTCTCTTCTAAAACATGTCGAAAATCCAACAAAACGCTTCGGCAATTCTGATTTATCAACAACTTTATCTTTCAACATCGGTACAATAGACTGTTCAGAAGTACCTATTAAATACAAATCATCTTGTGCAATTGCATAGATATTTTCTTCTTCTCCCATTGCCGTATAGCCTAAATCATCCATAATTTGTTTTCTTACTAAAACAGGAGGAAGAATTGGGGTAAATCCTTCTTTAAGAAGTACTTCAAAAGCAAGCTGCTTGAGTGCAAATTCTAACAGTGCACCCTCATTTTTCAAATAATTAAACCGTGCACCACTTATCTCTGCAGCCGTCTGTGTATCAATAATGTTTAATTTCTCTCCAAGCTCCAGATGATCCTTCACTGGGAAATCAAACTTTCGTGGATTCCCCACAGTCTTGATCACTTCATTTTCACTCTCATCTTTTCCTACTTTAACATCTGGTTTGACAGGATTTGGAATTTTATATAATTCTGCTTTTAGTTCATCATCTACTGCTGCAAGTGTATGTTCATCTTTTTCAAGCCTTTCTTTGAGATTTTTTCCTTTTTCTATTTGTTCAGGAGTCGGTTTTCCCCCTTTCATTGCAGAAGTCAACACATTTCTTTCTTCTCGAAGCATTTGCACATTTCGCGCTAATTCCCTTTGTCTTGCGTCTATTTCTAGGATATGGTCGACATCAACGTGTACATTTTTTGCTTTTGCGGCATCTTTAAAATATTGCGGGGTTTCTCTTAGTAATTTAAGATCAATCATGTAATTTTTATGCTGAAATTATTTCAGCATCTCCTTATGGCAGGTTATTGAAGTTTCAGTTCAGTAAGTATTATTTTCTTTAACTTCACTAACGCCTTATATCTGTGATTATACTCCTTGCGTTCTTGCTCGGTCAATTCTGATTCATGATAGTATTTGCCAATTGCAGGAATAACAAGAAATGAGCGGTAGGGGAATCCTTTAAGATGTTTGAAAAGTGGTTTTTTGGAAACCTGAAGGACAACTTCCGACCTCTCACTCCATACCTTCCCATTAGGCAATGCAAAAGACAATACTGCAACAAACTTTGCATCCCTCTTATCGTCAGGAATAGTTTGAGAAACTTCCATCATTTTTTTGATGATATCTTCATCTTTTCCTTCTTTCCCTCCAAAAAATTTGCTGTTAATTCCTGGAGCCCCTCCAAGAGCATCTATCTCAAGACCTCCATCATCTGATATAGCAGGTAAACCAGACCGTGATGCATAAAAAGTAGCTTTTTTCTGAGAGTTCTCTTCGTATGTTTTTCCATCTTCAATAACTTCATCTGTTATACCAACGTCATACAATGAAACAAAATCTACTGGTAAGTCAGAGAGAGATTCTTTAATTTCTCCTAATTTTCCTTTATTGGTGGTTGCAATAAGAATTTTTTGCATGAGGAACTAGAGACCCATTTTATCTGAAATTTGTTGCATGGATTCCAAAGTAATCTGAATAAAATCCTGAAGTGCTATTCCAAGTCTTGTCTCACAATTTTTAATATTTTCCCTATCTACCCCTTTTGAGAAACCCGGTGTATGAAAACGTTTGAGAACAAAATCCTTATCAATAGATCCCAATTTTTTATCAGGATGAATAAGTGCGCTGGAAACAACTAAGCCAGTTAGTTGATCAACTGTTGCTATTGCCCAATCAAGGTCAGTTTCAGGATCTGTCCCTGTCTTGGTATAGTTATGCGCTTTAATTGCGTGTTGAATCGGTTCAGGGATTAATTGAGGATTTTGATCAAAAAGAAGTCTTCCATGAAATTCTAACTTCTCCTCTTTTTGGGCAACTTCATAATCTACATCATGCAAAAGTCCTGTCACTCCCCAGATTTCTTCATCATGCACATTCCCGTTTCCCCCATAGAGGTATCTATAAATGCCTCTCATCGCTGCCTCAGCTGCAAGAGAGTGTTTGATAAGATTAGGTGAAGACATATACTGTGTTAAGAGATTATATGCTTCATCTCGTGTCCATGTCACACTCGAAACATCAGCTTGTTTCAAATTATTTGTAGCGCCATGGGAAGTCTTTTGTTGTACCTCTTCTACTTCTTCTTTTTCAGTTTTATCTCTCTTCAGTGTTGGGAATAGAATTAATTCTTTAATGGCCCATGTGTTGGTAAAAAGCATAGTTAATCTATCAATACCTACTCCAATACCCCCATATGGAGGCATACCATATTCCATCGCTGTAAGATAATCTTCATCAACATGTTGTGCTTCTTCTTTATCAGGGCGTGCCGCATCGGTATCTTTTTCCCATGCCTTTCTCTGAATTTTTGCATCGGTAATTTCTGTCCATCCATCAAAAATTTCCTTTCCACCAATATATCCTTCAAATCGCTCAACCCACCCTTCCTTTTCTCTGTGAGGACGAGCAAAAGGACTAATATCTGCTGGATAATCAACAATCCATGTTGGCTCTTTCAATGTTTTTGGAATAAGGTGATCAAAAATCATAAAGATGAGCTGTCCTTTTGTTTCTGTGCCAATTACTTCCGCATCAGGGGATTTTTCTTTTAAGAATTTCAATAGGCTCTCATGTGTTTCAGCTTCGACATCCAGACTTAGTTTTTCTTTGAGAATATCAGACATAGTTATTCTCGGCCACGTATTACCAATATCAATTGTTTTGTCTTCTACTTGTAGAACAGTCGTGCCATAGATTTTGGTAGCAAGGAATTTCAGAAGTCCTTCTGCCCTATCCATCATGGTATGATAATCGACATATGACTCATACCACTCAATCATTGTGAATTCTGGAGAATGAGTTTGGTCTACCCCTTCATTTCGAAAATCTTTTGCAATTTCATAAACTTTTTCATATCCACCAGCAATTAATCGCTTTATGTACAATTCAACAGCAATTCTCAAATACATCATTTGATCTAGCGCATTCAAATGAGTGGTAAACGGTTTTGCATTCGCACCACCATACATGGGTTGCAATACTGGCGTCTCTACTTCCCAGAAACCTAAGCTATCCAGATACTCACGCACTCCACTAATCACCTTTGTGCGAATGTTAAACCTTTCCCTTACTGTTGGATTCAGAATCAGATCCAAATATCGCTGTCTGTATCGCGTTTCTGTATCTTTTAACCCATACCACTCATTAGGAAGAGGACGGAGAGACTTACTTAAGAGAGTATATTCTGTTGGGATAATAGATATTTCCCCAGCAACCGTCTTACCGACTTCTCCTTCAATTCCAACGAAATCCCCTATATCAAGTAATTTCAGGCGTCTAAATGATTCCCCAAGGATTTTTTTCTGGAAGAATATCTGAATTCTTCCTGTTTCATCGACGATATCAGCAAATGCGATATTACCGTGTTCTCTATATGACATCATACGACCTGCTGTGCAGACCACTTTCCCTTCGCTATCTCGAGTCTGAGCAACAGTATGTGTTTTGTTAAAAGAATGAGGATAAGGATTAATCCCTACCTCTTTTAATTTTTCTATTTTTTCTAAACGGACTTTTTTCAAACTTGAATCTTCCATAAGCGTATTTTATCTTACTTTTAAGTTTTAAACAATTATGAGGAAATGTAGCCTTTTTTTACCAGAAGCTCAGCCATAAGGATCGCTCCTCCAACAGCACCACGGTTGGAATCTTGAATAATCTCAAGATATCCTATTACTCAATGGACATTGATAATTGCCAATTTCTTACAATTTTTGACAGAAATACATTAATTATGTTAAGATTTTAACAATCAATATCTATGATTACTGTACCTGAAGCAACCAAACAAATTGTAGAGAGATCTCGCTATCTAACTGAGGCAATGAGTAAGGGGCTTATTAACTACTCTGCACTTGCAAGGTATATTAAGCCAGAGCTTGATAAAATGCTTTTTAAAGATGTGTCAGAAGCATCTATTATTATGGCAATCAAAAGACTTGCTGAGGAGATGAAACCAAAATTTGTTCCTCTTACGATATTTCGAACAACACCAGAAATGATCGTTAGGTCTAACCTTGTTGAACTTAATTACACAAACTCAGAAAGTCTTCGTAAAAAATATCAAGAGCTTTCTGCATTGTATTCTGAAGAAAATAAATACTACTTTACACTTACTGAAGGAGTTTTTGAAACTGCAATTATTTTCAGTAAAGATTTGCACAGTCAAGTAAAAAAGACGCTTGAAAATGAAACCGTTTTATCTGAAAAAGATAATTTATCTGCAATAACAATACGATTACCAAAAGAGAATGTTGATACACCTGGCGTCTATTATTTCTTCCTCAAATCGCTTGCATGGGAAGGAATTAATATTATTGAAATAGTATCAACACTAAATGAAGTCTCAATCATTTTAGAAGATACAGAAGTTCATGCAGCCTTTGCAATCCTTAAAGGACTTTTTCCTATAAAAACACTTTTATAGTCTGCCGGCAAGACTATCAAAAGTAATTGTCAAATGACTATAAGACTTTCAGTTCTTTTCCAACTTTTTCAAATGCAGCAAGGCCCTTATCCATATCTTCTTTTGAGAAAGACGCACTTGCAATGACTCTGATGCGAGCCTTTCCTTTACCCACCATTGGGAAAACAATTGGAGTTGCAAAGACATCTAAATCAAATAATTTTGCACTAAATTGTCTTGCAACTTCTTCATCACCTAACATAACAGGAATAATTGGAGTCTTTGAGTTACCCGTATCAAAACCCAATTTTTTAAAGCCTTCCTGCAAGTATGAGACATTGTCCCATAATTTTTTTACAAGAGCATCTGACTCAAGAAGAATTTGTATAGCTTTGAGTGCTGCTGCTGTATCTGGAATGGTAAGTGCGATAGAGAAAAGTCTTTGACGAGCCTTGAGCATATAAAAATCTATTAACGGTTTTTTACCTGCAATAAATCCACCCATGACGGAAAATGCCTTAGAAAGACTTCCTACTTCAATATCAACTTGTCCTGCAAGTCCAAAATGATCAACAATTCCCCGTCCTCCATTTCCCAAAACTCCTTCTCCGTGTGCATCATCAACCATCGTGAGTGCATCATACTGCTTTGCAAGCTTTACAATTTCAGGGAGTGGAGCTAAATCTCCATCCATAGAAAAAACACCATCTGTTACAATAAGAATAAGTGGAATCTCACCATTTGCTTTCGGCGTTTTCTGTACTTCTTTTGCCTCAATCAGCCGTGCTTCCAAGTCTGCAGTGTCAGCATGTTTATAAATAAACTTATTTTTTACCCCTGTTAGTCTTACTGCATCAATAATAGATGCATGATTTAACTCATCTGAAATAATAATATCTTCCTTTTCAAGAATTGTTTGCATTGCTGCAGCATTTGCCATGTAAGCACTTGAGAGAACAACTGCTTTTTCTGTCCCCTTAAACTGTGCTATTGCTTCCTCAAGCTCAAGATGAAGTTTATGTGTGCCAGCAAGTGTACGGTAGCCTGTCCCAATACCATATTTTTTCACTGCATCAACAACTGCATCAGCTAAACGTGGATCTACAGCAAGTCCTAAATAGTGACTTGAGCAAAAATTAATTTTTTTTACCCCTTCAATTGTGAGATATGCACCTTCTCCTGACTCAATAACATGAGGCCATTTCCCAGAAGCATTTTGCTCTGCTAATTTTTTGTAGAAAGAAGATACGTATGACATAGTTATGGTCTTAAAAGTATCTTACCACATTCTCCCGACTTCATGACTCCCATCGCTTTTTCAAATTCTTGTAACTTGAACTCATGAGTAATCATCTTCCCAAGATCAATTTTTTTCGAGGTAAGGAGTTCTTTTACTTGATACCATGTTTCCCAGATTTTTCTTCCAAAAACACTTTTTGCAGTTAACTCTTTATTAATAAAATACTTGCCAATATCAAGCATTACTTCTTTTTTCGGAATACCAAAGAATATAACTATGCCAGCAATTCGTGCTGCTCTTAAAGCACTTTGAATAACATCTGCATTTCCAGACATCTCAAGCACAACATCTACTGCATTCTCATATTTTTTCGGTAAACTATCGTAGACTTCGTCCGCTCCCATTGCTTTCCCAAGATTACGTCGATATTCTCCTCTGTTAATACCGATTACTTTTGTTGCACCATAAGCCTTCGCAACAGCGATTGCACAAAGTCCTGTTGGCCCGAGTCCAAAAACAACTACAGTTTTGCCCATCACTCCAGCCTTTTGAACTACATGAACAGCATTCCCAAGTGGTTCTTGAGCACTCATCCATTCAACAGGAATAGATTTATCATTTTTCCATGATGTCCTAACAGGAATAACTGCATATTCTGCAAATCCTCCATTTCTTCCAATACCAAAAAGCTGCATATTCTCACAAATGTGTTGGTTGCCAATCCTACACTGATAACATTTTCCACAAAAAATATGAGTCTCAGAAGATACCAGATCACCTATCTGCAAACCTTGAGGATTCTCGCTATTAATCTCAAGAATTTCTCCTACAACCTCATGTCCAATAACGGCAGGAGGATTGATGTGTCCTGCAGCCCAGGGAGTCCAATCATAGATATTAATATCTGTACCACAAATTGAGGCAGCTTTTACTTTAACTAAGACCTCATCTTTCCCAGGTCGTGGAACAGGTACTTTTTTAATAACAACTCCTGGTTCTGCTTGTTCTTTAACAACAGCAACCATTTTTGAAGGAAGATTCATAAGACGAGAGTAGCAGAGGAGAAAGCAATGGTCAATTTTTACAAAAAAATCAACAAAACAATGCAAAATGTTAGATATTTAACAAAAAACGATATACAATTTAAACTGCTTACGAAAGTTAGCGACGGGGGGAACTTATTTAACAGCAACTACTGTATAGAGGACTTTACCTGCTGGAGCATCTACTTCAACTTGTTCACCTTGTGACTTACCAAGGAGTGCTTTTCCAAGAGGAGATTCATGAGAAATTTTCTTTTCTGCTGGATCTGCTTCCCATTCTCCAACAACAGTATAGACATCTTCTCGAGCTCCAACCTTTAAGGTGACTTTAGAACCCAATGCAACAGAACCTTTCCCACTATCTTGAATAAGAGAGACCTGCTTGAGAAGTTCCTCCAATTCATCGATCCTTCCATCAATAAAAGATAGTTCATCTCGTGCAGCTGTATATTCAGCATTTTCTGACAAATCACCTTGATTTCGAGCCTGAGAAAGTCTTTCCAAGACCTCTGGTCTCTTGACCTTTGTTAAATCTTGATATTCCTGCTGTAATTCATCCAATCCTTCTTGTGTTAAGTATATTTTTTTATCCATATATCTTTTAAAGAAAATCCCTCACATGACGAGAGGGAGACTGATTTTCTTAACTTAAAGAATAGTATCTGAGCTAAGCTTTTTTGTCAATAACCTGGAGTAATCATTCGCGCACGAATTGGATAAGATATTGGTAAACTCTCTCCTTTACCTCTTCCGTAATTGGCACATAGACAACTCCCTCTTTCGGTTGTCCGTAAAACAGATTCCATCCCAATGGCAATAAGAGAATAAGAGGGATGACAAGTAAATCCTCTTCTCCATCCACCTGAACAATAACTCGCTTCTGCTGACTCAGAAGAATGGCTTTTTGTAAAACTTCCCATACCTGTGGAGTGATATGACCAGAAGGATTTGCAACAGTAAGAACTTCCTCTTCTCCTGAGAATTCTAATTCTGTAACAGAATGAAATAAGGATTTTCTTTCAACCGAGAAATCCACTACAGACAATACTTGCTTTAAACCTTCATGATTCAATCGCTTTGTCGTTGCATCTCCTACGGTGACAATTGTTTGAGGATGGGTAACAAGTTCATTTGGAATAGGACCGGTAAGCAACGTGTGGAACGGTTTATGGAGAATACCACGAAGCTCAACTGGTAATATAAGAGTATGCTTTTTCCATCTATCATCCATGTATATTTCTCCATGTCTTCCAATAACACCCTCTCTAATTTTTGTCGAAGAAAGAACAAGGTGATTATGATTCTTAAAAAGTGAAATACTAACAAGCGGTAATTCTGCCAAACCAAGTTCTCTTCTTTTTTTATTGATTGCTTCGCCCCCACTTTTTGTTGAGTCTGTTACCATAATTGCATCCAATGAAAGCGTTGGATCAATGGCTTTTCCATATACATCCTGAATAGAAAAAATTTCTGCACGAATCAGAAGACCTTCTTCTGCCAAAAATGTTTTTAAATCCTCAAGTCTCTTCTGAAATGGAAGAACATTCTTTTTGTATTGTCTAGTATAAGTATCCGAAGTTAAACCAATCAAAACCCGTTTTCCTAATGAAAAAATGGTACGAAGAAAATATTTATGCCCTTCATGCAATCTATCAAATGTACCACCACAAATAACAGTTTTATAATCCATATGTTTGTAATCTTTTTTTGTATTCATTCATAATTGTATCGTGATAGTTATATGGATGAAAAGCAATTAATTTTGCTGTTGTCTGTTCTATTGTTTTATGATTCCTCATGTAAAAAAGTTGAATCCACATACATACTCTCTCTACTGGTATACACAAAAAGCTTACACAAGTTAACCAAAATGGTACACTATACAAAGAATTATTGACTGTATAGCTATTGGCAAGGTATTTCATGACCCATGCATTTTTTTCTAAAAATAATTCATATGTTCCGTATTTATTCACAACTGGAAGAACTTGCATAATTTCATGGGCAGTATAAAGGTCATGTTTTTTTAGTGGGAAAAGAAGGTGATTTCTATCCATAAGCAAATTGACGCATATGCTATCTTGACCAGTACTAGTTCTTTGTCGTCTTTTTGAGAATACCCCAAGCAGTATCCAAATACTTAATCGTGTAAGCCATAACGTATATGGAAGAGTAATAACAAAAACATCAACATCACTTTCCATCCCGCCATTTTTCATTGCAACTGATCCGCTAAGACCAATAAATGTAATACTTGGGAGAAAACCAAGCAGTTGTATAATGGGCAACATCTCGCGGAGTTTAGTCTCACTTATTTTTGTTTTGTGATATCTTCCCTGTACAATTGCTTCTCTGCCTGGTAGAAAATAGAATGTGTTATTGTCTACAGTTTTGTGGGGAATTGTAATGAGTGATTTTTCAACATGTTGTTGCGGGATTTTTTTTGAAACGTGCAAGAATTGTCGTATTTCCTCTTGTGTTAATGGGAAATCAAATATATCAAAATATGCAAGTGTTGAGAAAATCAACCGATGCAGGTTATTGTGAAGGCGTGGCATATTGATTAAATATCTGAGATACGCCTTGAGCAAGCGTTGCAATTGCAGAATCTGCAGATGTATTATTCAGCATTGAGTTTACAGCATTTCCCAAATAACGGTTAAGTCCACCGTTAAAGCTATCATATTTTGTATCCGATGCAAAAAAAGAAGAAACTGCTTTCCCTGCTTGATTCACAAAAGGAGTCAGAAGAGGAACGGTTGATAGGTTACTTGCCAAGTCACTTCTTGGATATAATTCACCAAATGCTCTTGTTTTTGCTTCTTCGGTATACAATTTTGCCATAACATCTTTCTGAGCAAGATATTGCAGGAAAAGAAATGCTTCCTTTGGATGTTTACTTTTACTAGATACTCCTTCAGACCAGTAACTGGCAATAGACATATCTCTTCCTGGGAGATGTGGGACGGGATAAACTTCAACGTTGAGTTGGGGTGCAGCAGCTTTTATAGCAAAGTAATCATACGAATACCCAAAATACATCCCTACTTTCCCTCGACTAAAAGCCATAAGAGACGAATCAAGTGTGTTATCCCAAACCCTATCATCGTTCTTTGCAAATGACGTATAAAAAGTGAGAGCATCAATTGCATTTTGAGAATTTTGCAGTTTCTGTAGGTTTGCTCCATTTTGCAACAAGAGAAGTGAAATAATATCAGGCGCATGTGTTATATTTTCATAGGTTCCGATTGCAGCTCCTGCTGTTTTAATATGACCATCAGTGTCTTTCACTGTTAACCCCTTCGAAACAGTTAAAAATTCGTCCCATGTAGTTGGAACTTTTACTCCAGCATGATCAAAAATATCCCTATTTGTATATAAAACGAGAGTATCCATTTCAAGTGGAAGGCCATATACTGCACCATTTTTCACCAGATCATTACTCACGACTGGAAAATACTTTTGCTGCAATTGATTTTTATCAATTACTGTTGATGGAAGTGGTAACAATACATTTTGTAATGGAGTTACCCATGTGTTATGAAATCTGAAGATATCTGGGCCTGTCCCATTCTGCATTCGGGTCAATAACCTATCTGCATATTTTTCAGGATCTTGTTTGACATAAGAAATTGTGATATTTGGATTTTGTCGATGGAAATCATTGACAATACTTTGGAATACATTACTATCCTCCCAAAGACCCCAATAAGTAAGTGTTACCTGTTTATCTGAAGATTTTCCTTTAAATAACGCTGCAATACTGCTGAGCACAATAATAGCGATAAGTGCAAGGAAAAGTCCTCCTATAACCTTCAGGACTATTGGTGGAAAACGAAATCCTCCATTATTTGCACCTAAAGCTTCCGCATGTGATGGAGGAGTAGAAGATCCTGAAGGTGGAGAAACTTCTGCAGAAGCAGTAGCCTCTTCTGTTTTTACTGTTAGTGAAGGACTCTGAACAACGGGAGCCGGTTCTTTCTGCACAAATTCTGGTTCCATCATTTGAATATTTCCCAATGGAGATGTCATTTCTGAAGGGATAACTCCCAGAGGAGGATTACTTGTCAAAACCTGAGAAGGTTGAGGAGTACTTTGTGGTCTATCAGGTTGAGAAGACCCATACAAATCTTCTAATGAAAATCGAGGATTAGTAGCAGTTGTATCTTGGGTTGTTTGCAAAAGAGGAGTCTGCTGAGACTGGGGTACAAAAGGTTGTTGAGGGGAAGATCCTTGAACGACCTGTTGGAAAGCATCTGGAGCTGGAGGAACTGTCCCATTTACAGTAGATGAAGCATTTGCCGGATAAAGGGAACCAGGCTGCGCTTGCTGGGAAATAGGATTTTGAACAGGAGGTGTTGCTGGTATTCCCTGAGTATTCACCTGCTGAAGAGTGCCTGCTGCTTGAGTTTGAGCTACAGGAACAGCATGAACAGGAGATTGGGGTACAGAAGGTTGCATAACGGCATTCCCTTGAGTACTCGCATTCGGTAAATTCTGACCCTGATTCTTATCTTGTGAAGAAAATAGTACATTATCATCCATATATATACATAGTATAATAGTCGGTACGACGAATCAATGAAAAAAACCACTCCTTCACAAACAGCATCCTTTTTTAGTAAATACACATACCTTTTGATCTACCTGAAATCATTTTATTGGTTTGGTATTGGAGCAATTCTTGGACTTTTTTTCTTACTTAGTTTCACTTTCATTATTTTTCAACGAATATACCAAGGATCTGTTTTCCCTGGAGTCAGTGTAGCTGGAGTACTTTTTGGTGGAAAAAGTGAGTTATATGTTTTTAATTATTTTGAGCAAAAGAATAAAAAAATTGGTGAAAGTACATTTACTATTATAACAGGAGATCAAATTGCAACTGTTTCGGCAAAAGATATTGAAGCAGGATATGATAGTGATTTACTGGCTAAACAGGCAATGAGCATAGGCAGATCAAGTGATTTGTTATCCAATATCAGTCTCGTATTTCAAGCATATTTAAATGGTATTAACCTTTCGCCTGCTTTTACATATTCTGATAAAAAACTACGTGATCTTCTCTCTTCTCTTGAGCAAACACTGTATATAGCACCCGTCGACGCTGTTTTTCAATTTGAAAATGGAAAAGTGAAAACATTTAAACCATCATCAGATGGACAAGATGCCGATTTTAACGCCATTGGGAAAAGTATTCAGAATCGTCTTCCTTATCTTACAGCATTGAATAAACCACAATCACTCACGATACCTGTTCCTCTGAAAATCATTCGTCCAAAAATAGCAATGGGAGATGTCAATAATTTAGGTATTAAAGAACTGCTTGGATACGGAACCTCACTCTTTCAACATTCTATTTCCAGCAGAATTTATAATGTAACGCTTGGTGCAACGCGAATTAATGGGACACTTGTGAGATCAGGCGAAGAATTTTCTTTTGCAAAAGTAATTGGTGATGTTTCCTCTCTTACCGGATATCAACAAGCATATGTCATTCAAAACGGTCATACCGTACTTGGAGATGGTGGAGGCATTTGCCAAGTTTCAACAACGCTGTTTAGAGCAGCATTAAATGCAGGACTTGAGATAACTGAACGACATGCACACGATTATCGAGTAGGATACTATGAAGAAGACGGACCACCAGGAATAGACGCAACAGTATACGTCCCAAGTATTGATTTACGATTTAAAAACGATACCGGACATAGTATTCTTATCCAAACCATTATTGATCCATCCGAACTTCGTCTTTCTTTTTACTTATATGGAACAAAAGACGGGAGAGAAGTAACAATGACAACTCCCGTTGTTACAAACGAGTCACCTGCTCCAACTCCTTTATACCAAGATGATCCAACACTTTCGAAGGGTCAAGTAAAACAGGTTGATTTTGCAGCTGCAGGAGCACGAGTAAGTTTCTCTCGAATAGTTAAGAAAGATGGAAAAACTATTATTAATGACACATATGTTTCCAATTACCGTCCATGGCAAGCTGTATATTTAGTAGGAACAAAAGAATAACGTTTAAAGTAAAATGATTATGAGAAGTTTATAGTATTTAGAATTTCGCAATATGGATAAAATTCTAAAAATTGATCAGCTAGAAAAAATACATAATGACCTAAGACAACAAGGAAAATCTATTGTCCTGACTGGAGGATGTTTCGATATTCTACATATTGGTCATATCACTCTTTTGGAAAACGCAAAAGAAGAAGGAGATATTCTGATGGTTATGTTAGAATCAGACGATGCAATAAAAGCAAAAAAAGGGGTAGACAGACCAATTCATACTCAACAACAAAGGGCCCATCTTCTTGCATCTTTGTCAGTTGTCGATTATGTCATTTTGCTGCCTTCAAAAATGACTGATAAAGATTATGACACCGTTGTAAACCTTCTTCAACCTGCTATAATTGCAACCACATTTGGTGATCCCTATGCATTTCATAAAGAGAGACAGGCAAAAGAAACAGGATCAAAGGTGGTATACGTTAATAAAATAATAGAAAATATTTCAACAAGTACCATTTTGGATCTTTTAGTAAAAGAATTATAGTATGGATAAATTGAGAGTTATTACTATCCTTATTCTTCTAGCAATTATTGTTTTTGTTGGATTTCTTTTTTTTGGAAGTGCTCAATATATTCCATTTTTACATAAACAATCAACAGTAACAATTAATACCCATACATTTCAAGTGGAGGTTGCAAACACAACAGCACAAAAACAAAAGGGATTGTCAGGACGACCTTCACTTCCTACTGAGGATGGCATGTATTTCCCCTTTACTACTCCCTCATTTTACCCATTTTGGATGATGGGTATGAAGTTTCCCCTTGATATTATTTATACAAATAACGGAAAAGTTGTTACCGTATATACCAACGTCAAACCTGCATCTGACCCATATACAACCATAGTAAAACCAACACAACCTGCAAACGGTGTTTTGGAAATTAATGCAGGAGAAGCACAAAAAGATAATATAAAGATTGGCGATACTGTGCAGATAAATCTGTAAGGAATATTTCTACCCAAAACTTGTTATAATTCATCAATAATTATTTTTTATGAAAATTTTAGCTATTGAAACATCGTGTGATGAAACAGGAGCAGCTGTTGTTGAGCGTCAAGGTGATAGCATCACCGTTCATTCAAATGTTATTGCAACATCAATGCACATACATGCACAAACTGGAGGCATTATTCCAGAAGCAGCAGCACGAAATCAAATACAATATGTTGTACCAGTAATTGCAGAGGCGCTGGATAAGGCGGGCATTTCTTTTACCAAAACAACGGCACCGGATATCGATGCAATTGCTATTACCTACGGGCCTGGTCTCATTGGCTCATTACTTGTTGGTGTAGAGACAATACGAACACTCAGCTTCCTGTGGAACAAACCTCTCATACCAGTTAATCACTTATTCGGACATATCTATGCTAATTGGATCAAAGATACTATACAACGCACAACTCAAGACACACTATCTCCTCTGTTTCCTCTTATTGCACTTATTGTTTCTGGAGGACATACTGACCTCCTTCTTATGAAGAGTCACACGGATATTACCTGGCTTGGTGGTACAAGAGATGATGCAGCAGGTGAAGCATTCGACAAAATTGGAAGATTACTTCAGCTACCCTACCCTGCTGGACCGAAAATTGAAGAACTTGCAAAAGTAGGTGATCCTAAAACGTTCCACTTTCCAAGGCCTCTTCTTCATGATGCAGAATATGATTTTTCTTTTTCTGGACTCAAGACTGCTGTCTTGCGGGAAGTAACAAAATTGCAAAAAGACAAACAACTTGAACCCCAACTTATTGCTGATATCTGTCGTGGAGTACAAGATGCAATAACTGACGTGCTAGTTACTAAAACACTCAAGGCTGCAGAAGCATATAACGTAAAGTCTATTTTACTGTCCGGAGGAGTATCTGCAAATGAAACACTAAGAAACTCTTTTAGAGAAATACTAAATACAAAATATCACATGCAAAATATAAAACTTTTTGTTCCCCAAAAATCTTTCTGTACGGATAATGCTGCAATGATAGGCGCTGCCGCTTGTTTTAGATCTGAAGGAGTCGATTGGCATCATGTTGCTGCAAACCCAGAACTATATTTCGACTAGCAAACGACGCATTGCATAATAGGAGAAAAAATGCTATATTCCGCTAAAGTTTATGTTTAGCAGACCATCAGCAAAAACATCCTGGCCCGACATCATTAATCTTCTTGCAGATATTGTTGTTTTTAACCAATATGACTTTCAGGAATTTTTACACAAACTTCTGACTATTGCAAACGACGTTGTTACCGTCGATTCATGCTTTATTTATTTTTACGATAAACAGTCAAAACAGTTTACGCTTATTGCCTCTAAACAACCTCATAATGATATCGTTGGGCATATTAGTATGCAACCTGGAGAAGGAATTACAGGTTGGGTAGCACAACACAAACAAACCGTTGCAATTGCCAAACAAGCCTTTCTTGACACTCGTTTTAAATTTTTTAAAGAACTACCAGAAGATAAATATGAAGCATTTCTTTCTGTTCCAATTCTTGACAATCAAGGAGTGGTAGGAGTCATGAATTTTCAGAATAAAGTTCCTTATGAATTTTCAGAACAACAAATAAAAGTAGTTGAAGCAATAGGAAAAATCATTTCCTCCGTTTTTGCAAAGACAGTGGTTGATAGTAAAATAACTGACTTAGAAGAAAAATTGGAAGAGAGAAAAATTATTGAGAAAGCAAAAGGAGTTTTAATGAAAGTAAGAAATATTAATGAAGATGATGCATTTAAAATCATCAGAACAGAATCAATGAATAAAAGAAAATCAATGAAAGAAATTGCCGAAGCTATTCTTCTCGTTTGGCAATAATCTAAATGACCCACTTCAACAAAAAAATATCGCGCTAATTATGACTTCTCAATAACTAACGCGATAAGTTTGGATAAAAACGATTATCTCTTTTTCTTTTTTGTTGTCTTTGCTGCTTTTTTAACAACTTTCTTTGCTGTAGATTTTGCTTTTACTACTTTACTTTTTTTTGCAGCAGGTCTTGATGCTTTTCGTGCAGGCTTTCGTGCAGCAACAGATTTTTTCTGAGAAAGACCAAGCATTTCAAGAGTTGATTGTAACCATCCTTTTGCCATAACTTTTATCACCTCCTCTTCATTAGTATTACAAGCAATACGTATAAAAGTTGACAGAGTCATTCTCTCATCCGTTATTACTCATCTATCTATACTTCTAGTATATGCATATTATTTTTTCTTGTAAATAATGAATTGAAAATTCTAAAATTTTTTTAGAACATTATTTCTCTTTTATAGTTACCTATTGACAATTCTTTTCAAAAAGTTTATAAAAAATATATCTTCATTGTAGAAGTATGTACCCTAAGATAATCGAAGGGCCCCGACTACGAAGTCTCCAAGTTCTGACATTGTCGTCTTCAACATAGTATGCCAAAAAAAACAATGTCTATACCAGTAACTACAGAACCACTTGAAATGAAAAATTTTCTTGAACTTCCTTATGATGTTTTGGAAGAAATGAATCTCACACTTGCTGAAAATGCACAAAAGCTCTCATCAGAAAAAGTACAACAAGAGACATTAGAATATTTAGGAAAAGAAAAAAGACTCAAAGCAATAACACTTTGTTTTACAGATTTAGAAGGAAGATTTCATATGCTTGATTATGATAAAAAATTTTTCCTTCATTCATTTGATAACTTAACATTTGATGGATCATCGATTCGAGGTTTTACAGCACAGCATGAATCTGATCTTCGTCTTTCTCCTGATTTTGGAAGCATGAAACATCTCCCCTCAGACATTTTTGGTCCTGGCAAAGTTTTGATGTTTGCAAATGTCTTAGATAGAGATCATACACCCTACGTTTCTGACTTTCGAGGGCAACTCCAACTCTATACAGAAAATCTCAAAAAGAAAGAAGGGCTTACGGCATATGCATCTGCTGAAATTGAAGGATTTCTTGTTAATGGCCTGCATGCAGAACAGACATTTGATGAAAAACAAGGATTTCAATTGATTTCACAAGGAGGATATTATAATTCACTTCCCTTAGATGGACTTCGAAGATTTATCGATAATGCAGCAGAAGCGCAAAGGGCTTTAGGATTTAAAAATGAAAAAGATCATCCAGAAGTTGCACCATCACAATTCGAAATGAATTTTTCTTATGATGAAGTATTACAAGCATGCGACAAAATTCAACTATACAAATTACTTTGTAGACAAGTTGCTCATACAATGGGAATGACTGCAACATTTCTTCCTAAACCAATTGTTGGTATTAATGGAAGCGGTATGCATACCAATTTTTCTCTTGCAAAAAATGGGAAAAATATTTTCTATAAAAAGGGAGGTAACGATGGGCTTTCTGAGGAAGCATGGAGTTTTATTTATCGAGTACTTCATCATGCTCAGGAAATTTGTCTTGTTCTTAATTCAAGTGTCAATGCTTATCGAAGACTCGATCCTCACTTTGAAGCACCCAATCAAATAAAAGTATCGCCTATTGATAGAGGGTCAATGATTCGAATTCCTGTCGCAAATGAACGAACCGCTCGTATAGAAGTGAGATCTGTTGCTCCAGATGCAAATCCATACCTTGTCTTGTATACTCTCATTCGAACAGGCCTTGAAGGTACACGTCTCACACCTTCCGAGAATGACAGAACGAAAACGCTTCCGGGAAATGTCTACGATGCACTCAGGCTCTTTAAAGGAAGTGAATTTGTAACAAAGATATTGGGTGAAGAAAACAAACAAAAATATCTTAAATTCAAACAAGCAACTGCAGATAGGTCACCAAAAGAATTAGGGACAAAAGTGAAATCAGGAGAAGTTGTCTATCATCACGAAGTTACGAATCAAGTCCTCTGGAACAACTTCTAATAGTTCTCCCTTCCTGATACACTAACACCATGTGGATTCTATTTGCTCTCATACCTCCTATTCTCAATGCCATAGATAGTTTAGGAGAGAAATTTTTATCTGACAAACACGTTGAGAACCCAATTATCATTATTTTGAATGAAGGGTGGTTATATTTCATGTTGGGAGTAGGGATTTTACTTTTTCATCATATTGCTACACTAACGTTTATTCAAATAGCTGCATTACTTTTATCTGGAATGGTGTTTGTCTTTTATCTCATTCCTTATTTTAAGGCTTTACAAAAAGAAGATTCTTCTCGTATTGTTCCCCTTTTCCAGTTTATTCCATTACTCGTTCTTTCTTTTTCATACTTATTTCTTCATGAAGGAATCACCACTCATCAACTTCTGGGCTTTGCGGTGACATTTGTTGGCGCATTTATGCTTACTGCAGAAAAGGGTGAGTCAAAAATACTCAAACCAAGAAGAGCTTTTTGGCTCATGTTGTTATCAAGCCTTTTATATTCTCTTGCTCCAATACTTTTTAAATATGTTGTTGTTACTACTGACTTTTGGACTGCATTTTTCTATCAAGCACTTGGTGGAGGTATTGCTGCATTGCTTTTATTACTTGTGCCTCCTTATCGAAAGAGTTGGCTCAAAGAAGGTCTCCACCTATCGTTTCCTATTTGGGGGATTATGAGTATAAATCAAGCCATAGCTATCCTTGCGGAACTCTCGTCTTCCTTTGCTTTCTCCATAGCACCAGTTGCACTTGTTAGCGTTCTCACAGGGACACAATCTTTTTTTGTATTCATATTTGCAATTATCTTGTCTATAAAATTCCCCTATATCGTATCAGAGGATATAGAGAAAAACACACTATTGTTGAAAAGTCTATCAATTTTCCTTATTTTCCTTGGACTGATCTTTATTTCTCTCTGACCTTTTATTGACGTGATATACTAGTCACATGCCCATTGAATTTCTACTCCTTTCTGTAATCCTTATTCTCGGTTTTGGAGTCATGTTCTATCTTCTCAATAAAAGACAAACAACGACTGTTGATCCAACACTCCTTGAATGGATTAAAACAGTCCAATCATCCCTGCAACAAAACTCCTCTCAAATGACTCGTGTCCTTCAAGAGAATACCCGCCAACTTAATGAACGTTTAGATAGAGCAGCTGAGGTTATGAGGGATGTCAATAAAGAGGTTGGGAAAATGAGTGAGATTGGACGGAATATGCAAGAGCTACAAGATTTTCTTAAAAGTCCAAAACTTCGAGGAAATCTTGGAGAACAAGTTTTGAAGGACTTAATCCAGCAAGTTTTTCCAAAGAATAGTTTTCACCTGCAATATCAATTTAGGAGTGGAGAAAAAGTTGATGCTGCAATCCAAACAGATGCAGGTATTCTTTCTATAGACTCGAAGTTTCCTTTGGAAAACTTTCAAAGATATAGCAAAGCAACGGATCAAAAAGAAAAAGATGAATATAAAAAAGAGTTTGCAAAAGATGTTAAAAAGCATATTGATGCAATTTCCAAGAAATATATTCTGCCTGATGAAGGAACAATGGATTTTGCACTTATGTATGTACCAAGCGAATCTGTTTTTTACGAATTGGTAAATATCGATGACATATTAGAATACGCTCGAAAATCTCGTGTGTACATTGTCTCTCCAAGCACATTGTATGCTCACTTGCAAACAATTCTACTCTCATTTGAAGGCAAAAAAATTGAGCAAAGAAGTAAAGAGGTGTTTCGACTTCTTCGAGCTTTGCAGATTGATCATGCAAAAGTAAATGATTCCCTTGATGTCCTAGGAAAACATTTAACAAATGCCTCTTCTCAATACACGCAGGTCATAAAAGGATTTACTTCATTAGGAGATAAGCTATCTTCAACAAGGAGCTTTGAAAATAAACAGGAAAAATTCCTTGATGATTAGTAACCGGTAAAATACTCTATTTTTACTTTTTCACTTGGTACTTCTAGATCTCTCAGCATTGCAAACATATCATCAACCATATCTGCTTTGCCAACAATGTAATAATTGGGGATTTGTACATTAGGCACATATTTTTTAATCAAATCTGGATGAATCCGTCCTCTTTCTCCATGCCACCCGGTTATAGGAGATGAAACAGTATAGACAATTTTTATATTTGAATTTTGCCTCTCTATACTACTTAATTCATCATAGAAAATGATGTCTTCAACACGGGAAAAAGAAATAAAAAGTGTTAATTGTTTTTTGCTATGTTTCCCCACAGCGTAGGTGAGCATGCTAAAAAAGGGTGTTATTCCAATGCCCCCTGCAATAAAAACTTGAGGTGTGTTATCAACAGTATCAAGGATAAATCCTCCACGAGGAGGAAGCATTTCGACTTCATCACCTTCTACTAATTCAAAAAGTCTCTTTTTAAAACCGCTAAACCCTTTTTTTGTAACAATTGTTATTTGATTTTCTTCCAGAGGTGAGGATGCAATACTAAAGTCTCTCGTTTCAGGCATCCCATCTACAGAAAGCTGCATTGTTGTGTACTGTCCTGGGAGAAATTGGAAATCATACCCTTTTGTTGAAAACGTAAAACTCCCTATATCATTTGCTACTAATTTTTTTGTAATAAGCGGGAGAGCACAAAAATTGTTATTCATTGTTTTTCCATCCTAATACAAAACGTACCTTTTCGCAATCCTGGTTGCAAAGTAAAAGATGTCTAGTGTATGCTCAAAGTACGCATGAAAAAATTATATTTTGCAGGGCTTGGTATTACCCTTCTTCTTCTCTTTAGCTTTTGGGCAAAAAACGCAAATTTTAATCTTAAAACAATGATGCAAACATCCCTGAAAAGTTTTCCAATCTCTGGAACCCAAAACACTCTTTCTCCAACACCAACTATTCCTGTTGAAATCCTTATCACCGTTACTCCTTATGGATTTATCCCGAATGTTATTACTATCGCATCTGGAACAAAAATAACATGGGTAAATAAATCAGGAAGTGATGCAAATGTTAGTTCTGATCCTCACCCAACACACACAAATTATCCTCAGCTTAACTTAGGGAATTTTTGGAACAATGGATCTGTTTCACTTGTGTTTACAAAACCTGGTCGATATGGATACCACAATCACCTGAACCCAAATGAGCATGGTGTTATCATTGTCCAATAACGAGTCCTTGCCTCCATTTAGCCTCAATTTTATGCTACAATTGCTGATATATGACCACCTATGAAACGCTAAACAAAGAACAAATTGCTGCCATTACGCATGGTGATGGACCTCTCCTTATTATTGCTGGAGCAGGAACTGGTAAAACGACTGTCGTTACTGAGAGAATAAAACATTTGATTTTAGAAAAAGAGATATCTCCACATAACATCCTTGCCCTCACCTTTACAGAGAAAGCAGCGAAAGAAATGGAAGAACGAATTGATGTAGTTATGCCGTATGGATATACAGATATGTGGATTGCAACTTTCCATGCATTTGCTGACAGAGTCCTGAGACAACATGCAATTGATATTGGGCTTGATGGTAAATATAAAATGCTTACTGAAGCAGAATCGATGCTTTTCTTGAAGGAGCATATTTTTAGTCTTAACCTATCGTATTACAGACCACTGGGAAATCCAATGAAATTTCTTCAAGGTCTCCTGCAACATTTTTCAAGACTAAAAGATGAAGATATCAGTGCAGAAGAATACATGGCGTTTATTCACAAGACATACCCTAACAAACCTCATTCTCCCGAAGAAAAAGAAGAATATAGGAAATTAACTGAATTAGTACATGCCTATCAAGCATATGAAGACTTAAAAGCAAAAGAGGGAATTATGGATTTTAGCGATTTGATTGCTAATGTACTGAAGCTATTTCGTACTCGACCAAATATCCTTAAGGAATACCAAAAACAATTTTCCTATATTTTGATTGATGAATTTCAGGATACAAATTACTCACAAAACCAACTCATTATGTTACTCGCTGGAGAAAAGAAAAATGTAACAGTTGTTGGAGATGACGATCAAGCAATTTACCGATGGAGAGGTGCTGCAATTTCCAATATGATTCAATTTAGAACACACTTTCCTGATGCAAAAATAGTCACTCTTACCAAAAATTATCGTTCTACAGCAAATATTCTCGATACCTCATATAAGGCAATTCAATTTAACAATCCCGATCGATTAGAAGTAAAAGAAAACATTAATAAAAAACTTGCAGCGGAAAGAAACATTATGGGAGACTCCGTACAGTTCTTGCTCACCGATGCTGTAGAGAATGAAGCAGAAGGGGTGGTAAATACAATAGTTACACTGATGAAAAAGAAAAACTACAACTATAAAGATTTTGCGATTCTTGTCAGAGCGAATGATCACGCTCAACCTTTTCTTAGAGCACTAGAAAGACAACGCATCCCCTACCAATTTCTCGGTCCTGGACAACTTTTTCACCAAGAAGAAATAAAGGATCTTATTGCCTACTTGAAAGTTCTCTATAACTTTGAAGACGCCTCTTCTCTCTATCGACTACTAACGATGCCTATTTTCAATATACCAGCAATTGATATTGCAGGAGTTCTTAACTTTGCAAAAAAAATGAATATAACACTTTTCAGAGCAATGCAAAGGACAGAAGAAGTTGATATTACCGAAGAAGCAAAAAATAAAATAAAACATATCCTTGATCTTCTGCAAAAGCATCTTCAATTTGTTCCTAAAGAAACAGCAGGACAAATTCTTTACTATTTCTTGGAAGATAGTGGCCTCTTGAAAGAATATCTAGAGGTAAAGAATCAGAAAGATGAAGTAAGAGCACAAAACATTGCAAAGTTTTTTGAGAAATTAAAGACATATGAAGCACAACATGATAACGCATCTATTTTTGCTGTTGTTGACTGGATAGACCTCTCTATGCAAATGGGAGAAAGTCCCCTTGCTGCAACTGTTGACTGGAGTGAAAATAATGCTGTTAATATACTCACTATTCATTCAAGTAAAGGCTTAGAATTCCCAGTAGTTTTTATTACCAATTTAGTTACACAGCGCTTCCCTTCTCGAGAGAGAAAAGAACAAATTCCTATCCATGATAATCTGATTAAAGAGATTCTTCCTGAAGGAGATTTCCATCTACAAGAAGAGCGCAGACTATTTTATGTGGCAATGACAAGAGCAAAAGACATGCTTTTTTTAACTGCATCTCATTTTTATGGTGAAGGGAAAAGAGAAAGAAAAATATCTCCTTTTGTTTTAGAAGCAGTAGGAACAGCGGAAGTTGAGAAAGCACAATTGCAACTGTCCAAAGGGAAAACACAATTAAGTCTTATTGATATATTTCCCAAAATTAATCCCCACTCGGATACAGCTTTTGTCCATAATTCTCCAGTAACATATTTATCCTATTCTCAAATTCAAACATTTGATATGTGTCCTCTTCATTACAAACTAAAATACTTGCTAAAAATTCCAACGCCACAAACTGCAAGCCAATCGTTTGGGACTAGCATTCATAGCTCACTGAAAGAATTTTATTTACGTGCAGTAGAAGGCGAAAACGTAACTATTGATGATATTGATACTATCCTTCGTGATGAATGGATTTCAGAAGGATATACCAGTAATGTTCATCAAGAGACAGCATATCAACAAGCTCTTTTTCTTATAAAGAACTATATTCAAAGTAATTTTACTCCTGACAACTTACCGATTGGTCTTGAAATTCCATTTCAGTTCCCTGTTGGAAAAATAAAAGTTGGAGGAAGAATAGATAGAATTGATAGGCTTGATGAAAAAAGACTTGAAATTATAGACTATAAAACCGGAAACAATGTACCAACTGAAAAAGAAATAGTGAATAATTTTCAGCTTACTCTATATGGCCTTGCAGCCTCTGAGATTCGTGATCCGCTCTTCCATCGCCGTCCAGATGAAGTTATCCTTTCCCTTTATTACCTTGAAGAAGGGAAAAAATTCAGTACAACACGTACCCTAGAACAATTAGAAAAGGCAAAAGAAATTATTCTGAAAAAAGCTGAAGAAATTGAACATAGTGATTTCTTTTGCAATAAGTCAATTGCTTGTGAGAATTGCGAATACAAAATGCTTTGTCAGGTCTAATCGGAAACCAAACCATCCTCCTTGTCTTTCTCATCTTCCAGGTTAGCAATCTACACATGACTGTGCTATAATTACAGGTGTTCTAGGAAGAAGGACCGCTACGGTGAAGTGAATTTACTTTTCTTCATCGAGGAAAGTCCAGACAGATGGAAGATCAGGGATGGAGCGTAAGCTCCAACTAGCAATAGCTTGTGTCTTTTTGTTTTACCCATATGTGACAAAAAGAACGGGTCCTGAATAAACAGGATTTGAGAGCAACAGAGACGAATGGGTGTGAAACGGGCAATCCTCCCTGCTGCAACTTCCGATGGGATGTATCAAGTGGTGCATCTCAAAGCGTGCGTTAACGTATCTTACCCAGCACGAAAGATCGAAGGCACCTTGCCGACAAGGCAGGTATGTGTGAGCAAACATCATACGTAAGAAAGATTGCGGACTAGTCCTAAATCCGGAGATTATCAAAGGATGAAAAAGACAAAACAGAATCTGGCTTACTCTCTTCCTAGAACACTCTATTACTGAAAATATATTTAACGAAACTCTCGCCGATCTTCCTTGCAGGAAAAGAATTATTTCCCTCGTTTTGTACTGATCTTTTCAAAGTAAAATTCTAACAATAATCGAAGAATTGCTGTAAATGGAACTGCAAGAATAAGTCCTAAAAGCCCTGCCAAATGTTGTCCTGCAATCACAGAAAAGAAGATAATAAATGGTGGTAACTTGGTAATTTTCCCCATCACGTATGGAATCACAAAGTAATCTTCCAATTGGCGTAGCATAAAGTAAATGATAATGATAATGATAGCTGCATTCAGAGGAGACAAACCAAAGTTTACTGTCTGGGTAAGGAGAACTACTATGACTGCAACAGCTCCCGCAACAATTGGCCCAATAACTGGAACTATTTCAGCAAATCCAGAAAAAATTGCAACAATAGCTGCAAAACGAATACCGAGAATGCTTAAAGCAATAAAGGTGGATAACGACATGAGGAATACAAGAAAAATTTCTCCTCGTAAATATCCTCCAAGTAACATACTAATTTTCCGAAGAAGTTCTTCTACATCTTCTTTGTATTCCTTAGGGGCATATTGACGTAATCGTAAGAAAAATAGCTTGCCATCTTTTAAGAAATAAAACGCAGAAAAAAGAAAAATCAAGAAGCTGATGAGTCGTGAGACTGCTTGGGAAAAGAATGGGAAAAGTGAAGGTGTTCCAAAAAAGTTAAAAAATTTGGATCGTCTTAGATTAAACAAGAAATCATATGCTGTTGGACGAATCCAGTCGGGTAAACCTTGCAATTGAGAATGGGCTGTTGATAGCGTTTGATTGATATAGTTTTTCAACTCTGACGATTCTTCAATAATACGGGAAGAAAGCATAATGCTTCCTAAAATAAATAGTGCAATTAAAGAACCATAGATGAGAAGAATTGAGAGAGTCCGAGGAAGTTTCATTTTTTCAGAAAAAAAATCAACTACTGGGTTAAAAAGATATGCAAAGATTGCAGCAAGAATAAATGGTGTCAAAATTGCTCTCTCCGCATAGAAAAACCATATTCCTAAGAGAATAAGGATTGTAAGTATAATATTGCGACTATTAACAACCATAGGAGTATTATAGCACTAAACAAGCATAAAGACTAAAAAATCGCCGACAATAGTATGTCCCTTCTGACAATTTTGCTTTCTCACATGTCAGAGATTTCCTTTAACTACTTGCACTTGAATAAGAATTCAATGCATATCTCCATAGAGTAAAGCTCAAAAACAAAAATATAGCACCTACCCCAATGGATGCAATAAGAATTTGCCAGGAAAGAATACCCATGAATGCCTTTGCAGGGAAGGTCATCATAATACCAATTGGGATAACAAGTGTTAGTATACCTCGTAATGGTTGCTTATATATATCAACAGGAAATCTTCCCATTTGTGTAAAGTCTCTGTAAAGCATAATTGCATTATCAACCTCTGTTGTAAGAATCCCAAGGCTAACAACGAATATATGAAACGCAAATGCAATAACAAGAGCATTTATCAACAATATGACATAGAGGACGGTATTAAATACGGTCACTCCTGGCAGATGAAGACCAACAAAAATAAGAAGGCCGATATAAATACTAGTAAGTGGGACATCTAGGATATCTGCTCCTCCAACAATAGACCTGAAAAGCGTTGATATTGGTTTCAGAAGATAATAATCAAAATCTCCTGAAACAACCTGCTGCCGGAAACGATAGACTTCTCTAAAAAACATCTGGGGGATATTATCAACAATACAAAAAGTAAGATAGAAGAAAAAAACTTGTTGTGCTGTATATCCAGCGAGTGATTTGGTCCGTGCAAGTAGAACAAAAAGAATAAAAAAGAAAAAGACAAATCGGAGAACTTTGCCTATAAGAAAAATAAGAGCACCTAAACGAGATGTAAAGGCAATTTGGGTTGCATTACTAGTAAGAGTCCACCAAATAATAAAGTATTTTCGCATATCTTATCTACCCTCTGCAGTATACAATCGCAAACCTTTCTTCCAAAGTAAGTTAACGAAAAAATACAACAGTACTGTCCAGAGTATTGCCAATACAAGGTTAATAGCTATATTTAAAGGAGACATTTGCCCAAGATAGATCTTCATTGGAGAATAGAGTAAATATGAAAATGGCAGTAATTTAAGAAATAGATAAATTGGTGCTGGGAAAATATCAAGAGGAAACAGAGAACCTGCAAAAAAGGTAAGAAGAATATAAAAAATAAAGCGAGGTGCCCAGGCTTCTGAGCTAAAGAATCCTATGAATGAAAGCATCATATTCAGATAAAAATTAATACATACAGCTAATAAAACAGAAATAGTAAAGGGTATGATATACAAAAGATTTGTTTGGATGAAAAAAGGCGGACGAAGCAATAGAAAAACAAGAGATATTTCAAATAATGAAAAAGCAATATTCATTGCCTTATCTCCAATATCTTTTGAAAAATAATAGAAAATATAATTAACCGGACGGAGCAAGTAATTAGATAAATTCCCTTGAACAATATCATCTGCTACTCCAGCTGCCCTTGTTGACATAACAATCGAGTACATAATTGACCCTCCCAAAATATAAGTGAGCATTGAGGCTTGATTGTAAATCCCAATTGTTGAACCTTTTGGCAAAAGTGTTAACCACAAAAAATAGGTTGATATCAGTGAAAGGAAAACTCGCAGTCTCCAAACAGCAAAATTGAGACGATATGTTAAAGCCTCATCCCATGTATTCTTTGCAACGAGCCAATATGTTGTCAATTTTTTCATATAGTAGATTTCGATTTGCCAGCAAACAAACTCAGGTTAACATATACTGTCAATTACTTGCACTTGTGTAATGTCGTAAAGCAAATTTCCAAAAATAACGGGAGAGAGTAAAAATGCCTACGGAAAATCCGACAAGGCCAATAACTTCTATCGTTGTCACTTTACCCAAAGCTATTCGAGCAGGTACAGAAGCAATAAGCGTGAGAGGAATAAGTAAAAAAACCACCATATTTCTTGTATAAAGCAGTAACGCTGGAGGATATCTCCCAAGATTGCTAAAGTTGTATAGAAAATCTACTAAATTAGACAAATTTGGGTTCCAAATTGTAATAGTAATTACAAGAAACCAAACAGAATATAACAGTAAAACACCCATACTGATAAAGAGTATAAAAACAAATAATGTAAAAAATGTAAAGATAATATGCATGGTTTGCAGAAGATAGAGAGTAAATAGAGTTCCTATGATGACCCTTAGTATAGAGACTGGACGAAAATTCTTGATACTCAGGAAAAGTTGCGCATCTACAGGAGCTAAAAGATATGAATCCAACTGCCCTAAACTAACTGTTCGTGCAAAACGTTCTAAACTTGCAGAAAAAAACATGTGAAAAATTCCTATAATAATACTGTACAAGCCAGTCAACAGATATAACTCTTGACGGTTCCACCCATATACACTTGATGTCTTTGCCGTAAGAAGCATTATTGATGTTATCGATATAATCCCCCATCCCACTGTCGTTAACGCTGCATTATAAAAGTTTGCTCTATACGCAAAAAGTAATGAGATATTTATTTTTAGTAAATAAAAATAAATTTTGAGATATCTTATCATAGATTTTCTATTGTCCTACTCCAGCAAAAATTCTAAGACCCTTTCTCCACAGCAATAGATATATACCAATAAAAAAACAAATCCAAAGTAATTGCCCCAAAAGAATAAGAAGCAATTGCAATTGACTAAATACTCCAGCAAAGGCAGCTACTGGGAAATAGAGCATATAAGGAAAAGGGATTATGTATGCAATAATTTCAATAGTATGAGGAAACAAGAAAAGAGGAACAATGTATCCTCCAAAAATAAATATGAGCATTTCTGATAGTTGAAAAATTCCATACGCATCAGTCATCCAAAATGCAATAAATCCCAAACAGGTTTTATAAATCTGCGTAAGAACTACTGCACCCAATGTGAGTAGTATCATCATGATGATATTCAAGGGTTTAAAGGAAAACGAAGGAATATGAACATGAAAAAAGAATAAAAATAATATTAATGTGATAACTCCAAAAGATCCTTGCAACAATCTATATGGTATTTCTTCCATCCATTTAGCAAAGAAATATATAAAAGGTTTAAGGATATAGTTACCTAAGCGACCTTCTTGAATATCAATAAGAGCGATATTCTCTTCTGAATGAGACATAAGAAAAGATCCTCCAATAACAAGAAGAAAATAATATGATGAAATTGAAGAGAACGAGATACTCGTCTTTGCTCCTCTCCAAAAAAGCACCATTAACAGAGGTCCATAAAGAGATAGCAGAAACCAAATAAAAGAGCGTGTTCTTTCTTCAAAAACTTGTTGAAAATTAAGAAAAAGTATTCTCGCATAGCGCATAGGTCATTTTGCCTGACTTCCTGAAAAAACATCTCGAATAATATCCTCCACTGACGGATTTTCAATATTTACATCTTCAACAGGAAGTTTGGAAAGAATAATTCCTGCAATTTCACTTGCCCTGTCTCTTGGAACTCTTAAAATTAACTCCGGGTATTTAAATTTCTCTATTTCACCCATTCCTTCGAGGATTTTCGGATTTGGCATATTATTGAGCACCACGGAAATCACTTTATATGGAGCATGCTTTTTTACCAAATCTGAGAGTTGTCCATCAAATAAGATTTTCCCATGATTAATAACTATCACTCTTTTTGCCAATGCCTCTACGTCTCCCATATAGTGAGAAGTTAGCAATATTGTTGCTTTATATTTTCTGTTATATTCACGAATAAACTCACGCAGATTCTGTTGCATGACAACATCAAGACCGATAGTTGGTTCATCCAAGAATAATACTTTTGGATTATGCAACAACGCAGCAATTAATTCCATTTTCATTCTCTGTCCTAATGACAGTTTGCGAACTTGGACTTTAAGGAATTCTTCTACATCTAATAGTTTTGATAAATCATGTACTACTTCTTGAAATTGTTTGTCTGGAATTTCGTAAATTTCCTTATTTAGTGAAAAACTCTCCATGGCAGGCAAGTCCCACCACAATTGATTTTTTTGTCCCATTACCAATGCAATACTTTTTAAGAATTTTGTTTTCCGCTCAAATGGGGTAAATCCAAGTACTTTTACCTCTCCATGCGTTGGATATAAAAGACCAGACAAACACTTAAGCGTTGTTGTTTTCCCTGCTCCATTTGGACCAATAAAACCGATTAATTCTCCTTCTTCTATTTCAAAGGAGATATCATCAACTGCCCTCACCTTTTCATATTTTCGAGAAAATAATGATTTTAAAGAACCTACAAATCCTGGTTCTTTTTTATATACTGTATATTCTTTGACTAAATTTTTAACAGAAATTGTACTCATATCTAGTAACTGTTATGGTATCAAAAAAAGAGGTTTCTCACAAATAAATTGTAAAAAACCTCTTTAGTATGTGAAAGCAGATAACCTTAGCGAACTGCTTTCTTTAATGTCTTACCTGGTGTAAATCCAGGAGCTTTTCGTGCAGCGATAGTAAGCTTTGCACCAGTCTTTGGATTTCGACCTGGTCTACTTGCTCTCTTTCTCACTGAGAAAGTTCCAAATCCAGTCAAAACAACTTTTTCTCCTCTTTTGAGAGAATCTCGGACAGCATTAAGCATTGCTTGAACACTATCTCGTGCTGCCTTGTTGGTAAGATTTGCTTTTTTTGCAACGAGTTCGATTAAATCTCTTTTTGTCATGTATTTCACCTCCTATCAGGGCAGTTGTAGATTAGATTAACAATACAACTCAAACGAGAATATTGTCAATGTGGCCAACTATATCAATATATCTGTTAATGTTATAATTATGAAAATCATTGTGTAGAATTGTTTATCAATAGAAATACTATTTATCTTTAAAAACCCGTCCTTTTCACGCAATTAAAAAGGGTATTTAAAAAATTGAAGGGAGAACACCAAAAGATTTTCAAGATATACGATTATAAACAAATGAAAAAGGGCAATACTATTCTCTTTGAAAATGAAAAAACTCATGAACAAATAGAAACAATGGTACATTTTGTTCATCATTACCCAGATATCAGAATCATGCTTGAAACTGAAGGGATATTCACGCGACGACAATATTGAGGAGAGAATAAAAAGTTACCATTCTTTAGGTAATTATGAAAAGAGAATCAATCGGTATGGCATTTATGCAATTGGAAGAGAAGTTATTGAGTAAATTATAGACTTTCCCCTGAAACAGCACGGAATTCTCGAATTGCAGTTACTTTTACTTCTCCTGGAATCGCTAAGGAATTACTAATTTCGTCTCGCAATTTCTTTGCAATAATAACAGTCTGTGCATCATCTAATTTACCAGGATTAATAATCACTCGCAATTCTCGTCCTGCTTCGAAAGCATATGCATCTTCAACTCCCTCGTATTTCTTTGCCATTTCTTCCATTTCCTTCAGTCTATTTGCATATTTTTCAACATCCTCATATCTTGCACCGGGTCGTCCACCTGATGCTTGGTCAGCAATATGCACTATAACTGATTCAACAGAAGAGAAAGGTTTGTCCTCATGATGCTCAGCAACAGTATTAACAATGGTTTCTGGAAGCCCATATCTCTTAAGAAGCTCAACTCCTAATTTAACGTGACTTCCTTCACCCTCAACAACTTTTCCAATATCATGCAGCAATCCACCAAGTCTGACAACATCAACATCTGCACCAATTTCTTCAGCAATCCCAACAGCAATTTTACTTACTTCTAAAGAATGGGTAATGAGGTTTTGTCCATAAGAAGTTCTGAATTTAAAGCGACCGAGCATCTTAATAAGATCCACTGGTAAACTAAAAACCCCTGCTTCATGAGCAAGTTTTTCTCCTTCCTGAAACATAATCTTTTCCAGATCTTGTTTGGTTTGATTAACAACTTCTTCAATTCTGAAAGGCTGGATTCTTGTGTCTTTCAAAAGAACTTCAAGTGCTCGTCGAGCAATTTCCCGTCTTATACTATCAAATGAAGAAAGTCTAATGACACCCTCCTCATCTAAATCAATATCAACGCCAGTTGCAGATTCAAAAGCCCTGATATTTCGGCCCTCTTTTCCAATAATTCGACCCTTCATTTCTTCATCTTCAACCTTCACAATTGAGACAGTAAATTCAGCAACATAATTAATGGTGCCATGTCTCATTGCCTCGACGATGACTTCTTGGGCTTTTCTATCTGCTGTTCTTTTTGCCTCTTCTTCACGCTCTTTAATAAGTTTCGCAACAGATGCTGCCTCGGACCTCTCTGTCTCTTCCATGAGGGCTTTTCTTGCTTCATCTGCTGTCAGATGAGCAAGCTGTTGAAGCTTTTCACGGTATTCTTCTTTTTCTTTTTCTAATCTCTCTTTGAGTTCGTCTAATTTTTCTTGTTTTTCAAGGAGTTTTTTCTCTAAATCTAATACATCGTTTGCCATAAATATTTAATAACTAAAACAAAAGGAGAAATTGCTTATTTAAAAGCTATCTGAAGAACGAATAATAAAAGACGGCTCTTCATAAACTAATTCCTTTTGCGTCTACCTCTATTATACTATTTTTCAAAAACTTGGTCAATTGCCTTACGAATTGTATTCAAATCGTAGCCTCGCCTGGCAAGCATTGAACCCGCTTTATTAAATCTTTCTTGCCTACTCATTCCTTCATACTTCTCACGTTTTTTCTCAAGCATTTCAATAGCAAGCTCTAGGTCATTACTTACTCTGACTTCTGAGTTTTGGAGTACTTCATCTAGAATCTCTTTACTAATTCCCTTTTGCTCTAATTCCAAACGGATTAGCCTTTCTCCCTTTGGTTTATATGACGTCCTACTCCTCACCCACATACGCGCAAATTCCAAGTCATTAAGGAATCTTTGTGACTTTAACTTGAGCACTATTAGATCAATCAGAGATAGATCTGCACTGGAAGGGCTTCCAAGTTCTTTTGCCAAATAATCTCGAATTTCCTTTTCTGAGCGAGGGCGATAATTGAGATATTTTAAAGCTTTTGTATAGAGAGTATTAAAATCCATAAGCTACTTACTTTTTATATCCTCATGTCCAACCTTCTCCTATAACCGTGTTACCAAAGGGTTTAAGCTGGTGGGGATAAAAAGGCTCTTCCACTCGTTTTGCCATACAGAGGATTATACTTCTAGGGTTCGATCTACTTCTTCTTCGTCACTATCTTCTTTTCCAAGCTCCATTGGTGTGCGAGTCTGGGATTGTTCTTTAATTTTCTTAACAATTTCTGCTTCCAAATCTTTATTGCCTTTCAATGTATCCATTGCTGCAGCACGTCCTTGTCCAAGCATTGTCTCTCCATAGCGAAGAAATGCACCAGATTTGGAAATAATGCCAAGTTCGATACCAACATCCAAAATACCACCTTCTCTAGAGATGCCATCTTCAGACACTTCAAATTCTGCCGTTCTAAATGGAACACTAACCTTATTTTTGACAATTTTTACTCGATGTCGTGAGCCAACAACTTTATCTCCATCTTTGATAGTCTCAATTTTTCGCACATCCATTCGAACAGAAGCATAGAATTTAAGAGCAAGTCCACCAGTTGTCGTCTCTGGATTACCAAACATCACACCAATTTTTTGTCGTAACTGATTGGTAAAGATAACAACAGTCTTGGATTTAGAAATAACTGCTGTTAATTTTCTAAGAGCTTGGGACATAAGTCGTGCCTGAAGACCAACCATCGCATCACCCATTTCTCCTTCAATTTCTGCTCTTGGAACAAGTGCTGCAACAGAATCAATAACCAGAACGTCTATTCCTCCTGAGCGAACTAATGACTCTGCAATTTCTAAAGCCTGCTCTCCTGTGTCTGGTTGAGAAATCAACAGCTCATCTAATTTAATCCCAACTTGTTGTGCCCACAGTGGATCAAGTGCATGCTCTGCATCAATAAATGCAGCAACACCACCATGCTTTTGTGCTTGTGCAATGGTTGAGAGACAAATTGTTGTTTTTCCAGATGCTTCTGGTCCGTAGATTTCAATAATTCTTCCTCTTGGTAACCCACCAACACCAAGTCCTATATCTAAAGGAAGACACCCTGTGGAGATAACAGAAATATCAAGCTTTTGTGCAGCTTCTCCAAAACGCATAATAGATCCACGTCCATATTGCTTTTCAATTGCTTCCATTGCCATACGGACTGCGTCCATTTTATGTTGTTGATCTGCATCAGGAGCGGCTGTTACTGTTTTAGGGGCTGTAGCTGTTCGTGCCATAATATATACCTATAATAGCAATTCTGCATTGGAATACAATAGATCATTCTAGCTCAAATACGTAAGTTTTTGGTAAGACTTATAATACTATCTTGATCTTTTCTTTCTTCACCATTTAAGGTAAAATCACAACACAACCGGGGCGTAGTTCATCGGTAGAACGCTCGGATGGGGTCCGAGAAGTAGCATGTTCAATTCATGTCGCCCCGACACAATTGCTATTCGTATAATTTGTAATAAAAACATGACTGTGTTTGTTACTTTAATTTGCTCTTATTGTAATAAAAAAATTCTACGAGATCTCCGACATGTAAATGAAAATAAAAAGTTAAATCAAAAATCCTACTGTTCTCTTATTTGCCTTGGCCAAAGTAAAAATAAGAAATAAAATAAATTTATGAAAGTTTCTAATTATATTCATAATTGCTTACTTGTAGAAAAATATTCTACCTATATATAGTCATCCTAGAACTTATTTTCTAAGATTGTTAAAGATGATCCATTGACGCTCGCTTATTTATATTGTGATTTTCTTCAGATAGTTTTCTCAGATTTCCTTTGATATACTCTGCATATGAAGATCTCCAAACATGTCCATTCCTGTCTTTTAGTCGAGGACCAAGGAAAAGTTGTGTTAATAGATCCAGGAAATTATTCATACAACGAAAATGCGTTAGATATAAATTCACTGAACCAACTTGATGCAATTGTCATTACTCATGAACATCCAGACCATATGTATCTTCCCTGGATAAAAGAAATTCTGCAAAAATTTCCGCATACCCCTCTCTATACTACTGAGTCAGCAAAGAACATCCTGATATCAGAAGGTATTCACAATGTCTACACAGAAGGCAATGAGTTTATCTCTTTAAAACCTGTTCCCCATGAGAAAATTTGGTTTGGCGCTGCGCCACAAAATGTGTTGGCAACACTATTTGGAACATTTGCAACACCAGGTGATTCACATACCTTTACGATAACTGTAGATACTCTAGCACTTCCCATTCAGGCACCATGGGGTAATACCACACGAGCGGTTGAACTTGCACTGCAGCTTAAACCAAAAGTTATTATTCCAATACATGATTGGCATTGGAGAGATGAAGCACGAAAAGCATTCTATCAACGATTCAAAGAGTATTTTGCAACACAAGGAATTGATTTTAAAACGGTAGAAACAGGTGATATTGTTGAGGTGTAGAAAAAACTCAAAATTATTAGGTACTAACTTTAATAGCTAACGAAGTAGGAAATGTTTGCTTTCTTCTGCAAATTTGCGACAAACGCTTGTGTTTTATCCTGCAATTGTTGTTGTTCAAGTTGTTGTTTCACTTGTGCTCGTAATTGATCATCAGACAAGTCTTTTGGCAACGTATCTTGATTATTATCAATATATTTTTGAACATCTGCATCTGTTACTTTGACATCTTTTCCTACCATTTTCTCAACTAATTTCTGGAGAGTTATTTGCTGGACCAAATCTTGTTTGCTCAATCCTCGCACAGCAAGTGCTGTATCCAGATTTTGTCCTTGTGCTTTCAATGCATCATCGATTTTCTTTAAATCACTATTTACGTCTGCCTGACTGACACTCACATGTTTTTTTGCTGCTTCTTGAGTAATAAGGGTTTGGGTAACAAGACTACTTAATGCTTGCTTACCGTTTTGCTTCTCAAGTTGTTGCAAAACTTGTAATCGACTAATTGGCTGGCCATTGACGATTGCTGCAATGAATAAACCTTTAAAAGCAACTACTAAAATAACCAAAACAACAATACCAAGTCCTATCCAAAGTCTTGGATTTCGTGCATTTGTACTAACTGCTTGAGAAGTTGTATGTGTTTCAGGAGCCATTTGTTGTTCAGCTGTTTGTGTCTTTTGAGCTTTTACACCATTTTTTCTTGGGGCTGTTTTTCGTGCTGCTTTTACTGGTTTTAATGATTTTACTGATTTTGCTTGATCAGTTTTTTTAGGAGTTCTTTTTTTCTTCGGCATAACTTGACTATTATAACATACCTTATAATCTTAGCAATAGAGAAAATTAAACGTAGGGAGTAACAGAGAGTTTTTACTATAATTGCTATCCTCCACATTGGATATGATTGACAACAATTTTTTCGAGATATATACTTTATTTAATTATGATACATGAACAAATTATGATGACTATGATGATGTCCTCTTTGAGGGGAAGTTCGTTGTAGTCTTATTTGAGAAATACGAACCTCCCCGCTCAGCGGGGTTTTTTAGTTTTATGAAACAATCACTTTTAGAGAGATTACAGCAAGGGATAGTCCTTGGGGCAGAAGGATATCTTTTTGAACTTGAAAGAAGAGGCTTTCTAAAAGCAGGTGCTTTTGTACCTGAGGTCGTTTTGGATTATCCTCAAGCTGTTGAGGAATTGCATAGAGAGTTTTTAAGAGCAGGTGCAGAAGTGATGGTCGCGTTTACTTATTATGCACATAGAGAAAAACTGCGAGTAATCGGACGAGAGAACGACCTAAAGCCAATGAATAGACAAGCTTTAAAAATTGCAAAAAAAGTTGCAAAAGAAGGGCATGCACTTGTTGCTGGAAATATTTGTAATACGTGGGCTTATAAACCGGGAGATAAGAAATCAGAAACAATTGTGCGGAATATGTATGAAGAGCAAGTTGGATGGGCAAAAGAGGCAGGAGTTGATTTCATTATTGCAGAAACAATTGAATACGTTGGAGAAGCACTGATCGCTTTGGATGTTATTAAGCAGTATGGATATCCAGCGCTTGTCACATTTGGAGCGACGTATCAGAAAAGTAAGGATGGGATTGATTGGATAGAAGGATGTAAAATGCTTGAGGAGAAAGGTGTTGATGTTGTAGGATTCAACTGTATCAGGGGACCAAAGACACTATTACCACTTCTTCAGAAACTTCGAAAATCCGTCTCATGTTTTACTGCAGCACAACCTGTACCGTATCATACGACTGCTAAGTATCCTGCATTCCAATTCCTCAAACAAAAAGACGGAAATTCCGCCTTTCCCGTTCATTTAGATCCATTCCTTTGTACCCGGACAGAAATGGCAGAGTTTACAAAAGCGGCAAAGGAAATTGGTATTAACTACATTGGCATCTGTTGTGGTGCTGGCCCTCATCATGTCCGTTCAATGGCAGAATCTTTAGGACGAGTTGTCCCTGCAAGTAAATATTCTCCGGATATGTCCCAACACGGCCTTTTAGGAAATAAAAACGTTGTCAAAAAGCACGAAAAAGCGTTTTTGCAATTGTGGAAGTGATTGAAAACTCGCCACTCTCTGATATAATTTTGGCATGGAGATTCGACAACTTATTAAAGAGTATTTGAATGATGCACGGCTTATGCAGGTGGCAACTTCAAAAGATAATCAGCCATGGGCATGTAGTGTCTATTTTGCTTTTGATGATGAATTTAATCTATTTTGGATCTCTTTGCCTTCAACAAGACACTCTCAAGAATTGAAAGCGAATCAAAAAGTAGCTGGAACTATTGTTTTACCGCATACTCCAGGAGATGCTGTTAGAGGTATACAATTTGATGGGGTCGCAAAGGAGCTAACTACTGGAGAAGAATTTCATCACGCACTAGAGCTCTATGCCAAACGAATGAACATGAAAGAAGAACGTAGGCAAAAAATTGCTGATGGAAAAGACGAACATAATGTTTACATGATAAAACCTACTCTTTTTGTTCTATTTGATTCATTGAACTTTCCTATTAACCCAAGACAAGAACTTCATATACAATCATGAAAAAGATTTCAAAGAAAGATACTATTTACCATGGCAGAGAGGGTGTTAATGGATGGTATTACCAATTACCAGACAGTAATCATGGAACAACTGTCGCTTATGCAGAATTTACTGGCGAACATGGAGAAAGAACAATTGAAGATAGGGAAAGAATATATTATATTTTGGATGGAGAGGGAGAGTTTGTTATTAATGGAGAAAAATTTGACGTAGAACCGGGAGACCTCATTCCTATTCCTCCCCACGCAACATATAATCTTTGGCCTACAAATGGCCTGCTAAAAATTCTCCTTTACATGGAACTCCTGAAATTCTAAAAATTTGGAAAATAACGTTTTTCGCTCTGTTTGGATTGAGAGGGAAAATATTAACGCTTTGGAGATTGTTTCTTTCGTCGAGCCTTGCCGCCAGTACCAACTTTTCGTCGCTCTCTAACTCTCGCATCAACTTTGAGAAGTCCTTTTGCCTTAAGTACAGGTCTATTCTTTTCCTTATCAGCAAGAGAAAGTGCTCGTGCAAGACCCAAAACGAGTGCTCCTAACTGTCCTGTCTTCCCGCCGCCTTCTACTTTAACAGTAACAGCATATTTTCCAAGAGTATTTGTGAGAACAAGTGGTAGTTGATACCTTGATTTTGCAACAGGACCTGAAAAGTAATGCTCAACTGGTAACCCATTAACAAGCATCTGATCTTTACTTACTGTCTGTTCACCCCAGGCTTGACCATCTTTCACAGCAGCATAGAGTCTAACTCGAGCTGATGCTTCTCGTCGTCGTCCTACTGCGTATATGTAATCTCTTTTTGTTGTTTTATTAGCCATATAATCTCCTTATTTTGCAAATTTGTCTTGGTACTTATGCTCTGCACCTTCAAAGACAAAAAGTCTCTTAAGCATTTTATCTCGTAATTTGTTTTGTGGCAACATCCCTTTTACTGCATGAACAATAACCTCGGTTGGATGTTTCATCATAACTTCTTTAAAGGTTTCTGATTTAAATCCACCGGGATACATAGAATGCCGGTAATATGTCTTGTCTGTTGCCTTTTTCCCAGTAACTTTCACACTCTTTGCATTAATGACAACAACATAGTCACCACAATCTAAGTTAGTCACAAAGTATGGCTTGCCTTTTCCCATCAATTTGTGAGCAATTGCTGTTGCCTCTCGACCTAATACTTTATCATTTAGATCAACTAAATGCCAATTTCTGATGATATCTTTTTGTGATGTTGGTTTGGTTGCTTTATTCATAGTTTATTTTTTTGTTGTTTTTCCAGCTTTCTTTTCTTCTTTTTTCGTTTCCTTCTTCTCTCCCTTTTTTGTTTCTTTCTTTGTTGGCTTTTCTTCTTTGACTGTTGCTTCAAGAGCTTCCTTCTTGTTACTCTTTTCTGCTTTTTCTGGTTCTGCTACTTCAACAACAGTTGCTTTTTCAACCCATTCAATAATTGCCATTGATGCATTATCTCCAAATCTTTCAGTTAATTTAACAATTCTTGTATAACCACCCTGTCTTTTTGCAAATCGAGGAGCCAAATCTTTTAAGACTTTTTCAACTGCTTTTGCATTTAAATACGGTTGTAAAAGGCTTCGTGATGCTTCACCTTTATTCTTTGCTTTTGTAACTAATTTTTCAACCTGTCCTTTAATAGATTTAGCCTTCTCTTCAGTTGTTTTAATACCTTCTTTTAAAACCAAATCATTCATAAGCCCTTTCAGAAGAGCTTTTCTTTCATTTGCGTCTCTTTTAAATTTTCTTCCAAATACTTGTTTTCTCATACTATTGTTTCCCTAAAAAAATAAGCGCCCACCCGCAACCTGATTCTACCTATGCGAGCTGGTCGCTTCTAAACTGGGCGGTCTTACGACTCAACAATTATACATTGAGTGAAATACCCTTATCTGACAGCTTTTCTTCAATAATTGCAATTGATTTTGCTCCCATATTTCGCATGGAAATAAGATCTTTTCGTGGTGTAGACAATAGTTGACCAATTGTCTCTATACCGCCATTTCGAAGACTATTGTAAATTCTTGTAGGAAGGTCTAATTCATCAACAGTAAGTCTGAGTAAATCTTCAGAGACAGAAGATGTGGCCACAACTGGTGCTTCTACACCTTCTGTTTGTGGTTCATAAACCTGCTTAAAGAACGATGAAAGGATTTTTGCTGTTTCATCAAGAGCTTCTTTTGGAGTAACAGAGCCATTTGTCCATACTTGAAGAACTAATTTATCCATATTAGTTCGTCGTCCAACACGGGTTGCTTCAACAGTGTAGTTTACTCTTTTTACTGGAGTAAATACTGCATCAGCAAGAATTGTTCCAAGTGATTCAACTTGTCGTTCTTCAGCGAGAGAGTATCCATATCCTCTTTCGAGAGTAATCTCCATTTCAAGCTTTGCTTTATCACCTGAAAGAGAACCAAGGTATTGATCTGGATTAACAACTTCAACACCATCAACAGCCTCAATATCTGCTGCGGTAATTTCTTTTTGACCTTTTACAGAAAGTGTTACTGTTGCTGATTCTTTTGAGGAAGAAAGTCTAAAATTAACATTTTTAAGATTAAGAAGGAAATCAACGACTGTTTCCTTAAGACCTGGAACTGCTGCAAATTTATGCTTTACTCCAGAAATTTTTACTGAGGTGACTGCTGCTCCTGGAATAGATGCAAGTAAGACTCGTCTCATTGCATGGCCTAATGTATAACCATATCCTGGTTCGAGTGGCTCAATAACAAATTGTGCAAATGTTTCTGAGCTGTTTTGTTCTGTTACTTTAAAATTTGCAATCATCATAATAGTAATAGGTATTTTACCATTTCTTCGAATAATATTCAACACGCAAATTTGCTTGCTTCACAAGCATTCTATTATGCTTATCGTGAGTAGTATTCGATAATCATTTGGACGTCAAATGGTACTTCAACGTCTTGTCTTTTTGGATCTCGTACTAATTTACCTACATGTCCTTTTCTTTCCAAAAATGGTAAAAGGACTTTATCATCTGCCATTACTTTAACAACATCTGGATTTTCTTGAATTTTTTTCCCAAGTTCAATAATATCTCCTGACTCTACGAGGTAAGAAGGAATTGTTAACTTTTTACCATTTACCAACACATGCCCGTGTGAGACAAATTGGCGTGCCATAAATCGTGATTTTGTAAATCCTAATCGATAGACGATATTATCAAGTCTTCTTTCAAGTCGAGCAATAATTGCCTCTGAAGTATCGCCTTTGATTTTTTGAACATTATGCACCATATTGGCAAATTGTTTTTCTAAAACACCGTACATATTTTTTGCTTTTTGTTTTTCTCGCAGCTGAAGTCCAAATTCTGAAAGTTTTCTCGCTCTTTTACCACCATGCACTCCTGGTTTAACAGTTAATCTTTTTTGAAGGGTTGCTGATTGCTTATCAATCAGGTTAATGCCTTCTCGTCGTGCTAATTTATGTTTTGGTCCTGTATATCGTGCCATACTATTTCGTTAGACTCTCCTTTTCTTTTTTGCTCGAGGTCCATTATGTGGGATAGGGGTAATATCTGCAATCAGAGCAATTGAAAGCCCTGCAGAACGGATTGCCCGGAGAGCGCTATCTCGTCCGGAACCTGGACCCTTCACAAATACCTCAACTGATTTTAGTCCTTTTTCAAGTGCCTTTTTCGCTGCATCTTCTACTGCTAATGACGCAGCATAAGGAGTAGACTTTCTTGCACCCTTGAAACCTTTTGCTCCAGATGAACTCCAAGAAACTGTTTCTCCTTTATCATTGGTAACAGTTACCAATGTGTTATTAAAGGTAGCAGAAATAAAAATTTTGCCTGATGTACTAACTGCTACTCCGCTTTTCTTGCGTCCAGTAGATGCTCCAGACTTTTTTTCATTTGATTTTACATTCTTTGCCATAGGTTACTTTGTTGTTTTTGCTTTTGATGCTTCCATCTTTGCTGCAACTTCTTTCTTAATAGCTCCAATGGTTAATCTCTTTCCTCTCTTCGTACGAGCATTTGATCTTGTTCTTTGTCCTCTTGAAGGTAAGTTATGTGTATGTCTACTTCCTCGGTATGTACCAACTTCTCGAAGTCTTTTTATATTTCCAGTAACTTCTGCTCGTAAATCTCCCTCAAGCTTGTAGGATTCAAGAATCTTTGCAATGTTCTTTTGATCATCTTCCGATAAATCTTTTACTCTTTTTGCACTATCTACTCCTGCTTTTTTCAAAACATCCTTTGCATTACTTCTGCCAACACCATATAAATAAGTCAAAGAGATATCAACTCTTTTTTCGTCTGGTATTGTAATTCCTGAAATTCTCATAGATTATCCTTGGCGCTGCTTGTGTCGTGGATTTTCGCAAACAACACGAAGCACTCCTTTTCGCTTAATAACTTTGCATTTTGCACATCTTGGTTTGACGCTTGCTTGTACTTTCATAGTTTCTATCTCCCTCTCGAAATAATTCTACCCTTGGTTTTGTCATATTCAGTCATTTCTACTCTGACTTTATCTCCTGGTAAAATTTTGACAAAATTAATTCGCATTTTGCCAGCTAAATGACACAAAACAACTGATCCGTCGAATAACTCGACTCTAAATAACGTATTAGGAAGAGACTCTTTTACAATCCCTTCCACTTCGTAAGATCCTTGATGTGCCATTTATCTCAACTAGAGACTTATTATATCAAACCTTGCCTCAAAGAGCAATAACTCAGAAGGTCAGAATACTCAGAAAACTAGATAGAGTCAGTATACCAGAATTTAGCATTTTCTGAACTTGTGAACACCTAGGGGGTTAAAATCTTATGTCCTCCTGCTGTTATTGCAATAGTACGCTCAAAAAGGCCTGATAACGACCCATCTTTTGTCTCAATTGTCCAGTCATCTGTTCCAGAAAAAACGACAGCTTTTTTCCCCATGTTATAGATAATTTCAACAGCAATCACCATTCCTTCACGAAGCAGGGGAGTTTTTTCAAGTTTCCCTGAGAAATATCCAGGTACAGGGGGATCTTCATGCAATTCCTTTCCTACACCGTGGCCAATAAGCTCACGAACCACACTATATCCACCACCTTCAACGATTTTCTGAATCGTTTGGGAGATATGACCAATCCTATTACCAGGTTTTACCTGTTGAATAGCCTCCTCAAGTGCTTTTTTCCCGGTCGCCAAAAATTGATCAATCTTTCTACTCTCTTCACTGTTAACTGTTGATCCTTCTCGTTTCACTTGAATAGACTCTGACATGTCTGTGTGAAAGCCATCTAAAAAGACCCCACAATCAATCCCCACAATATCTCCCTCTTGTAACCTGTAAGGAGTGGGGATACCATGCACAACTACCTGGTTTGTTGAAATACAAATGGTATGCTTGTATCCTTCCACCTTTTTAAATCCAGGCTCTCCACCCTGCTTACGGATAAGTTTCTCTGCAAGAGCGTCAAGCTCTAGCTCGCTAACTCCTGGTTTTGCATGTTTAAGGACCTCCCACATTGTCTCTGAAAGGATTTTTCCTCCCCGTACCATTATTTCTATCTCTTGTGGTGTTTTAATAGGTATTCTCATTTGTTTATCTTCTCCCATGCATCAGCAACTGCCTGCACTGTCTCTTCTTCACTCAGGTCTGAATTATCTAATACAACATATCCCATTTCTTTTGGATTTTTTACTAATGGATCAACTTTCCGCTCATAATCTCGTCTATCCCGCTCGTTCGTATCAGATAAAATTTGTTCGTATGTAATGGTATGATTGTTTTTGCCTCCCATCTGCTCAAAACGCCTCTGTGCTCGTATTTCAGGACGGGCAGTGAGAAAAATCTTTAATAATGCATCAGGAAAAATTTTTGTTGCCGCGTCCCGTCCCTCTGCAATGACAATCATCCCCTGAGCAATCTTTTTACGTCCGATTTCTTGTTGACGCTTCACCATTTCCTCTCTGACTTGTCCAATAGCCGCTACTTTTGCAACAAGCTGTGTCACTGCACGTTGCTTTATCTTTTCAGTTACATCAACACCATTTAAAAAGACTTTGTCAGGTTCTAAATCAAACCAAATACGAGAAAGTCCTGCAATAACCTGATCTACCTTTTGTACAGGGATATTTTGTTCGAGGCAGTAGAGAGCAAGGCATCGATACATCGCACCCGTATTCAAATGAAATCCCTTTAATCGTTTACTGAGTGCTGTAGCAATCGTCCCTTTTCCAGCCGCTACTGGACCATCAATTGCTATCGCATGTAATACTTTTTTGTCTGTATCCATATATTTCAAATATCGTTTATGTATGTGTAAGAAAGTCAAGAAATTTAAATACTATCTCAGTTCTTGAACTAATCCTTCTAGTCTTTTCACAAACCCTTCAAATGTTCCATTATTTTCAATAAATCTGTCAGCAAGAGCAATGCATGCTGCAACCTGTAAGCCTTTTTCTTCCTGCCGTATACCTAAATCTCGATAATCAAGCTTCTCAAATAAATCCCACGTTAGTTCTTCACGCCTTTTCATTGTTTTTAACCGTTCAAACCGATTTGCTCGATCGCTGACGACTGCTAAAAGTACAAAGTTACCTGTTTCTCGAAGAATCTCTACCTCTCCAACGTTTCGAATGCCATCAATAACAATTTTCTCACCTGCATTAACAGTTTCCAAGGCCTTTTGCGCAAGTATTCCTTTTCCGTATAGCCCTCGCCATTCATTCCCAATATCTTGAAGAACTTTTCTGGTTATTTTTGTTTCTCCCCGTCTGTGAGCTTCTTCTTCCAGGAATGATGAAAGGGCGATGTCTTGGAAGCCATTTTTCGAGAAGAAAGAGCTTGCAGTTGATTTTCCGCTTCCAAATGCACCGGTTATACCGATAATGAGTGGTCTATTACTTGGTAAGCTGCTCATTCTTTTTTTCAATTTGTGCAAGTTTCTCCAAAATTTCGCTTGTAATTTCATTGATTGGTTTTTCTCCATCAATTTCGATTAACATGCCTTTTTCTCTGTAATAATCCAAAACTGGCTCAGTAAATTTATGGAAAAGCTCTATTCTTTTTCGAAGAGCCGTCAATGTTTCATCTTCTCGGCCTGCCTGGTCTCTAAAAGAAAGTCTCCATAAAGCCTCTCTATCACTTACTTTCAAATAAATGACAGCATTTAACCCATTTTTAAATGTTTTTGCTTGACCTGCGGTTCGTGGAAATCCGTCCATAATGTATCCTTTTTCATATTCTGGACGAGAAAGATATTCACTAACAATTTCAAGTGTTTTCTTGTCTGGAATTAAAAAGCCTGCATTCATGACTTCTTTAATGTATCGGCCCACAGTGGTTTTTTCCTGAGCCATTGTACGGAAAATATGACCTGTTGAGAGGTAGGGTATTTTTAACTTTTTTGAAAGGATATTTCCTTGGGTTGATTTTCCAGCTCCTTGAATACCAATCAGTATGAGTTTCATGAATTTAGTTACTAGTACTATTGTACAAACCTTTCATAATTGCGCATAACAAGCTGCGCTTCTATTGCTTTAACAGATTCTAATATTACACTAACTACAATTAAAATACCAGTACCTCCTAGGAGAAGGGTCTGAATGTTTGTAAAACTCTTTGCTAGAGTTGGAAAAATAGCAATAATACCTAAAAATAGTGCACCTGCAAGAGTAATACGAGTTAAAACATAATTTAAATACTGTGCTGTTTGCTTGCCTGGACGAACGCCAGGGATGAATCCACCATATTTTTGGATATCTTCAGCTATTTTATTTGGATTAAAAATAACAGCAGTATAGAAATAGGTAAACCCTACAACAAGCAAGAAGTAAGCAATGTTATAGACCCATCCGTTTGGATTAAAGGTTGTTGTAAGCCAAGCAGAAATAGTATGCGTTGCTGGATTTTTTGCCGTGCCTAAAAAGTTTGCGATAAGTGAAGGAAGTAAAACGAGAGATACCGCAAAAATAATTGGGATAACCCCTGCTTGATTAAGCCTCAAGGGCAAGTGTGTCGATTGATTTCCATACGTTTTATTTCCTCTCACTTGTTTTGCATAAAATACAGGAATTTGTCGTGTTGCTTCATTCGTAATCACAATTCCTGCAATCACAGCAAGCCCAAGACCCAAGAAGATCAATAAGTTAAAAGTGTTCTCGCTTGATGTTGTGGTAACTGTTTGAGTGAATGCAACCGGGAGTCTTCCAATAATACCAGCAAAAATAAGCATAGAAATGCCGTTTCCGATGCCTCGTTCTGTAATAAGCTCACCAAACCACACGAGAAGCATAGTCCCAGCAGTCATGGTAACGATAAGACCAACAATTTGCAGTGCGTTAAAATTGTGAATGATGCCTTGACTGCGAAGCAACAAAAACATGCCAAATGCTTGCAAACCTGCTAATGGAACAGTCAAAAGTCTGGTATATTGATTGATTTTTTGTCTCCCGGCTTCTCCCTCCTTAGACATTTCCTCAAGTTTTGGAAAGACCATTGTCAACAATTGGAGAATAATGGATGCATTGATATACGGGTTAAGACCTAACGCCATGATAGAAAAGTTTGCAAGGGTGCCACCTGAAAAAATATCCAGAAGACCTAAGAATTGATTCTGGGCAAAAAGCGCTCGAAGACTTGCAACGTTGACACCGCTTACTGGGATATGTGCAAATAACCTAAATACAACAAAAATAGCTGCAGTAAAGAGGAGTTTACGACGAATCTCTGGTGATTGAAAACTCTTTCTAAAAAGCGAAAGAATATTGTTCATTAGCTCAGTTCTACTTTTCCCCCGGCTTTTTCAATTTTCTCCTGTGCACTTTTGGAGACAGGCAGCTTAACTGTGAGGGCAACAGTTAGCTCTCCACTTCCCAATACTTTAATTCCATCCCGCTTTGCTTCTTTCTCATTAACAACTTTGTGTGCAACTAATGAGGCAAGATCAACAGTTGCTCCTTTTGGAAGTTTGTTAAGGTCTGCCACATCAACAACAACAGGTTTATTTTTGAATGAGTAATTTTTATCTTTGCCTCGAAGGAATGGCAAACGCTTTACAAAAGCCAATGATCCACCACTATATTTTGTGAATGGAATTTTTCCTCGAGCTTTTTGACCTTTTTGACCTCGACCAGACGTTTTGACTTTTCCAGAACCATGACCTTGTCCTTTTCTTTTTTGTGATTTGTGTGTTACTTTGACTAAATTACTTAAATTCATTTCTTATTCCTCCTTTGACACTTTTGATGCTTTTGAAACTTTTTTATTTTGATTCTTCTTGTGTAACTCTGCAATTTGTCTTAATGCTTCAAGTGCAGCGTAAACATTACTTGCCTTGTTGTCACTTCCCAAAACTTTTGAAGAAACATTGGTAATTCCTACTGCTGATACAATACTTCTGATTGCTCCTCCAGCGATAATACCTGATCCTGCAGGTGCTGGCTTGAGCATCACTCGTGCTGCTTTTAATTTCACATTAACACTGAATGGAATAGTGCCGTTCACAATTGGGACTTCGATGAGGTGTTTTTTAGCTGCTGCGACACCCTTTCGGATAGCTGAAGCAACGTCAGCTGCTTTTCCGTGTCCTGCACCAACTCGACCCTTTTTATCTCCAACAACTGCAAGGGCTGCAAAACTTACTTTATTTCCTCCCTGAGTTTTCTTAGAGATTCTGTTAATCATCACAATATCTTCAGAAAATTCTGATGGTTGTTGATTCATTTCTCTTCTTTGGTTTTGATTTCTATTGAATGCCATATTCTGAATGTTTCTAATATTCCCTTAGAATTCTAGCCCTCCTTCTCTGGCTCCTTCTGCAAAAGCTTTTACTCGACCATGGTATTGGAATGCACCTTTATCAAAAACAACTTTTTTAATTTTTTTCTCTTCTGCTTTTTTTGCAAGCAATGCACCTAATGCTCTCGCTTTTTCTGTTTTTGTTCCTGCAACTTTTCCTAATTCTTTTTCTGATACACCAACAAGTGTTACTGCTTTTGCATCATCAATCAGTTGTGCATAGACATAAGCATTTGTTCTATGAACAGAAAGTCTTGGTGCTTCATTTGTTCCAGCAATTTTTACCCTAATTCTTGTCTTTCGTTTATTTGCTCTCAAAATTTTATTTTCCATATTTTTTATTTCCCTCCGACAGCCTTGGCTGCTTTTCCAGCTTTCTTTCTAATGTATTCACCTTGATATTTAATTCCCTTCCCCTTGTATGGTTCTGGTGGTCTGACAGCTCTCACTTGTGATGCAATAAGTCCAACTATTGCCTTGTCTGTTCCACTTACTGTAATGACGTTCTCTGCAACAGTGAATGTTACTCCAGCTGGTGCTTTTATTTTTACTGGGTGAGAAAACCCAACGGACAGTGTTAAGTCTGATCCGCTTGCTTGTGCTCTGTACCCAACTCCAGAGAGCTCAAGTTTTTTCTCAACACCTGTTGAAACACCTTTTACCATATTAGCAAGAAGCGCTCGCGTCAGGCCAAATAAGTTTTTTGTCTCACCTTTAGTTTTTTCTTCCTGTTTCACAACAACTTTCCCTTCTTCAACGGCTGCTGTAATGCCTTTTGGAAGAGTATAGGATGCATTTCCTTTTGGCCCTGCAACAGTGACAACGTCACCAGTAACAGTTACTGTAACACCACCATTTATCGTAATTGGTAATTTACCGATTTTTGACATAGCTTACCAAATCTTAAAGAGAACTTCTCCTCCGACTCCTTTCTTAAATGCATCTCTCCCTGTCATAACACCGTGACTGGTACTGACAACTGTTATTCCAAGTCCTCGACCCATAAGACCAACTTCATCATGAGAGCCAGCATAGACTCGAAGAGATGGCTTTGAAATAACAACAACTTCTGTAAATGCTGCATGTCTTTTATCAAAAGTTATCACTCCAACAAGCTGCTTTTTCCCCTCTTTGGTCTCTTCTTTGATTGACTCGAGAAGATGTCGTTTTACTAAAACTCCTCCAATTGCTTTATTCAACTTGGAATAAGGAAGTACAACCTCTCTTCTCCTGGCTGCTGCTGCATTTTTTAATCTAATAATAAAATCTGCTACTGAATAATTCATAGTTTTACCAACTTGCCTTTAATACTCCTGGCAATTCTCCTTTCTGCGCTAATTCTCTAAAACACATTCTGCAAATGCCAAATCGTCGTATATATGCCCGTGATCTACCACATAGATTGCATCTATTTTTCATTCTGACTGCAAATTTTTGCTTTCTCTTAAATTTAACAATATCTGATGTTTTTGCCATATAATTTTCCTTTTTTTACTTTACAAACGGCATACCCATTGCTTTCAATAATGCCTGTGCATGCTCCTTTGTCTGAGCATTCGTTACAATAGTAATTTGTAATCCTTGAACTCTATCAATCTTTCCTGGATCTATTTCTGGAAATACTGAATATTCTGAAAGACCAAGGGTGTAATTCCCTTTTGTATCAAAACTATCTTTATTAACTCCTCTGAAATCTTTCAAACGAGGTAAGACAACGTCTACTAGTTTACCATAAAAGTTATACATTCTGTTACCTCTCAACGTTACCATAAGACCAATTTTATCTCCTTCTCGAAGCTTAAAGCTTGCAATAGACTTTTTTGCTGCTGTTACTTTGGGCTTTTGTCCAGTAATCTGTTTCATAACGTCTACACCAATTTCCATATTTTTCTTGTCAGCTGTTGCCTGTTTGACACCCATATTAACAACAATTTTTTTAATTGCTGGAATAGCCATTGGGTTTTTAATCCCCAATTCTTCCTGTAATTTTTTTACTACTTCTTTTTGATATTTATCTTGTACGTATGTCATCTGTTTATAATTCCTTTCCGCATTTTCGGCAAACTCTTGTTTTACTCACTGCGCCATTTTTTGCTGTTTCAACCTTATACCCAACCCGTGTTAACTTTTTGCAATGTGGACAAACAAGTTGCACATTTGCAACAGGCAATGGCTTTGTAATCGTCAAAATTTCTGATTTTTGGCCACCATAGCCGCCCTTTGTATGTCTTTTATACTGATTTATCCCAGTTACCAAGACTTTTGCTTCTTTTGAAAAGACTTTCTCAATTTTTCCTGTCTTGCCTTTGTCTTTTCCTGCTACAACTTTTATTTCGTCATTTTTTAATAATTTCATAGTGCTCCTTTATACCACTTCTATAGCCATTGATGCAATCTTATTAAATCCTGCATCTCTTACTTCTCGCGCAATTGGTCCAAAGATACGCGTCCCTTTTGGATTTTTGTCTTTCATATTGTCAATAACAACGCCTGCATTATCTGAAAATCTAACATATGACCCATCTTTTCTTCTTGTCTCTTTTCGAGATCTCACCAAAACAACTTTTACAATTTCACTGTCTTTTACTTGACCATTTGGACTTGCTTCAATAACGACACAGTTAAGAATGTCGCCAATGTATCCAAATTTTCTCCTTGAACCACCAAAGATATGGATAACTCGAAGGACTTTTGCTCCTGAGTTATCAGCTGCTTTTAATAATGATCTATGTTGTATCATATCCTTACTTCAAAACCTCCTGAATTGTAAAATTCTTATTTTTTGCAACTTTTTTCATCTCAACAATTCGTACCGAATCTCCTTCTTTCACGTCTTTTCCTCCTAAATCAACTATATATTTTTTACTTTTCTTTAAAAGTTTTTTATACAAAGGATGAGGTGTTCGCATGGTTACTTCAACAACAGCACTTCCTGTCATTTTTGTTGAAACAACTTTTCCCACTAATGATTTAGCCATTTTTTACCATTCCCTCCTTTTCCTTCAAAGCTGTTAATGCATGAGCAATATTTTTTCGAACCGTTGTTAACGACCGTGTTTGCTTTAATTCTCTTTTTGCATGATTCAGTCTTAATATCATCAGTTCTCCTCTCAGTGTTTTCACTGTTTCTTTTAGTTCTGCAACGCTTTTTTGTACATAATTATCTGTTTTTTGTTTTGCCATATCTTATTCTCCTTTTGTAGCAAATCGTGTTTTTACTGGTAATTTATATGCTGCAAGTCGTAATGCTTCTTCAGCAACCTCTTTACTGATTCCCCCCATTTCAAATAACATTCTACCTGGTTTAACAACAGCAACGTACTCATGCACATCTCCTTTTCCAGATCCCATACGAGTTTCTGGTGGTTTTTTAGTAATTGGTTTGTCTGGGAAAATTTTAATCCAGACTTTACCACCTCGAGCAATGTAATGAGTAATTGCACGTCGTGCAGCTTCTATCTGTCGACTACTTACCCAACCTGCTTCAATGCTTTGTAAACCAAAGTCACCAAACGTTATATCAGTTCCACGGTATGCATCTCCTTTTCGGGAACCCCGCATTTGTTTTCTATATTTAACTCGTCTTGGTACTAACATATCTAAGAAATTGCTAATTTTAAAAAATTAGGAATTTCTACCCTCCTTTTCTGGCGAATTAATCCATACTTTTACCCCAATATATCCTTTTTGTGTTAATGATGGATATGATGCATATTCAATATGTTCTCGAATTGTTGATAATGGGACTTTCCCAACCTGAATTTTTTCTCGTCGTCCAATTTCTGATCCACCAATTCTTCCTGATAGCACAATTCTTACGCCTTTTGCTCCTGCTCCCATAACTCTTTCTGAATTACTATTCAAAACTCTTTTATAAGGAAGTCTTTTTGCAAGCATTTCTGCAACATTCTTTGCAACTAAAAATGCATCCAAATTTGGCTCCTTGACAGCTTCTACTCTTAAATCAACTTTTGGAGCATATTTACCAGTCTTTTTTGGATCAATTTTCTTGAAAGTTGCCATGACAAATTTCTTCAAATCTTCAAGACCTGTACCTGCTCGTCCAATAACCATACCCGGCTTACTCACATTAATAATTAACTTGACACTGTTAATAGATCTTTCAATTTCAATATGGGAGACTCCTGCAAATTTCAGTTTTTCCATCAACGCTTTTCGAAGTTTGTAATCTTCTAAAAGTGTCTGCTTATAATCTCTCTCATTAAACCAACGAGATTCCCAATTATATACTGTTCCAAGTCTTAAAATTTGTGGATTAACTTTTTGTCCCATTATTTGTTTTCTCCCTTCGACTCTTTTGTCACTTGTGGCTCATGTGAACCTTTTTCTGAAACTACGATTGTTACATGTGTTGTTCTCTTAGTATATGGCCTTGTCCTTCCTCGTGCTGATGAATGGAATCGTCGTAAAAATGATCCACCCTGAACAAGAAGTTGACTAATAACCAATCTATCTTCTTGTAATTTTTTATTATTTACAGCATTTGCCACTGCACTCTGCAGCACTTTACTCAGTACTGTAGCACCGTGTTTTTTTGTGATAGAAAGTGTTTGCTGTGCTTTTGCAACTGACATTCCGCGAATTGCATCCGCTACAACTTGTACTTTTCTTGGACTAACTCTTGCTCCTTTTACTGTTGCTACTGCTTGCATAATATTTTCTCCTTATGTCTTACTAATCTCTCGAGCGACAATGCGTCCATGAGATCTAAATGTTCGTGTTGGTGCAAATTCACCAAGTCTGTGTCCAACCATTCCTTCAACAACAAAAACGTTCACAAAAATTCGACCATTATAGACACCAATGGTATGTCCGACAAATTCTGGTGGAATTTGGCATGCTCTTGACCATGTCTTAATAAGAGTATGATCTCCACTTTCTTTTTGTTTTAAGACCTTTTTCAAAAGTCTATCGTCTACGTATGGTCCTTTTTTAGCACTTCTTCCCATATTAATTAATGTTTACTTCTTTCTCCTTTGTATTATATATTTATTAGAATATTTTTTAGGATTTCTCCTCTTTCCAACAGCTGCTCGTCCTGCATAGGTCTTTGGCCTTTTCAAACCAATTCCAGATCGTCCTTCTCCTCCTCCATGAGGGTGAGAGCGAGGATTCATTGCAACTCCTCTGACTGCTGGTCTTTTACCCATGTGTCGTGCTCGTCCTGCTTTTCCAATTACTTCATTTTTATGATTAATATTCCCCAATTGTCCAATTGTTGCCATTCCACTTACTGGAACAAGTCGTACTTCTCCAGAAGGCATACGCAAATGAGCATAATTACCTTCTTTTGCTGCTACCGTTGCTGCAGTACCTGCGCTTCTTGCAAATTGACCACCTTTTCCAGGAGTGAGTTCAACATTGTGAACAACTGTTCCAAGAGGTAATGCTGATAATGGCAACGCATTTCCTACTCGTAAATCAACGTTTTCTCCTGATTCAATTTTATCTCCAACTTTAAGTCCTTCAGGACAAAGAATATATCTCTTCTCACCGTCCGTATATTGTACCAAAGCGATGTCACAAGTTCTATTAGGATCATATTCTATCGCGACAACTTTTCCTACGATTCTCTTTTCTCTTTTAAAATCAATATTTCGTAAAAATCGTTTTTCGCCGCCACCTTGATGTCTAACGGTTACACTTCCGCTTGAATTTCTCCCCGAATTTTTTTTTCTAATTACTTTTAATTTCATATTATTTCTTTTCTCCTAAATCAAACAGATCAATCTTTTGTCCTTTTTCCAACAGTACGACAGCTTTCTTAACCGGTGTTAGTTTTTTCTCTGTTCGTCTTTTTCCGACTCTTTTTATTTTCCCTTTGACAATCACCGTTGCAACATCAAGTACCTTTACCTTAAATTGTTCTTCAACTGCTTGTTTGATAGCTTTCTTGTCTGCTGATAATGCAACAACAAATGTAAATTTACCATTTTGTGCATCAGCATATGATTTTTCTGTAATTAATGGCCTCTGTAATACAGTAAGAACATTCATGAATTATTCTTTTCCTCCTTTTTCCATTACTTCAACTGCTTCTTTCATAAAAACTAAGGTCCCGGCATTCAATACATCATAGGTAGTAAGCATTGCTGCTGCAGAAACCTTTATGTTATCAATGTTTCGTGCTGCTTTAAAGACATTCTCTAAATGCTTTGGCATAACCAACAATGCTTTCTTTTGAGAAAGTCCCATTTCTACAAGAGCTGCGGCAACACTTTTTGTCTTTGGTTCAATCTTTTCAAATCCTGCAACAACTTTGATATTCCCGTCCTTAGCAAGAGATGAAAGTGCTGAAGCAACTGCTGCTTTTTTCATCTTCTTGGATAATGACAATTCAAAGTCTTTTGCTTTTGGACCATGAGCAACGCCTCCACCAACAAAGATTGGTGCTCTAATTCCACCGTGTCGTGCTCGACCTGTTCCTTTTTGTCTATAGATTTTTCGCGTGGAGCCATCAACTTCTCCTCTTGTTCTGGTGTTTGCACTACCAAGTCTTTGGTTAGCTAAATAGACTCTCACTGCTTGAGCCATAAGAACAGGATTAATCTTTGCTCCAAAAACTTCTTTTGGAAGTTCCATTGTCCCTGTTTCTTTGCCTTTAGCATCATATACTGTTACTGTTAAAGATCCTGTTGCTTTTTTCTCAGTCTTCACTGTAGCTTCAACCTTTTCTGTTTTTTCAACCTTTGTCTCAGCTTTCTTAGCTGTTGTTGTCTTTTTTACTGCTGGTTTCTTTGCTTCTGTCATAGTTATTTAACTTCCTCCTTTACTGTTTCTCCTTTTACTTCCTCAGCTGCTTGTGCTTCTTCAGTAACAGGTTCTGCCGCCTTTGCTTCTGCTTCAACTTTCGCTGCTTCCTCAGCAGCTTTCTTTGCTTCAAGTTCTGCAGCTTCTTGAGCCCTTCGTGCTTCTTCTTCAGCTGCAAGTCTTGCTGCCTCTTCTGCTGCCAATTCTTCTTGAGTCTTCATGACTTCCACAAACTTTTTATTTTTCTTTCCTGTTGTTCTGATAGTAACAAAACTTCCAAGTGATCCTGGAACAAGACCCTTAATCCACACATAATCAGCTCCAACTTTGGCAACTTCTAAATTCTTCAGCGTTACTGTTTCATTACCCATTTTTCCAGCCATTCTTTTCCCTTTGTATACTCTTCCTGGAGTTGTTGTCTGACCCAAAGATCCTGGTGCTCTTTCTCTATCTGATTGACCATGAGTTCTTGGACCGCCTTTAAAGTTATGTCTCTTTACACCTCCAGCAAATCCTTTTCCTTTTGAATGACCAACAACATCAACGATATCTCCAGCTTCTAAAACAGTTGCAGCTTCCAAAACTTGTCCAAGTTCTGGAAGATTTGCAGCTTCTTTCTCATCAAGTCTGACTTCTTTTAACGCAAAAGGCGCCTTTTCTAATTGCGCCTTTTTTACATGTCCTGTAAGTGGCTTATTCATGTGTTTTCGGATACCAAAGCCAAGTTGCAATGCCCAATATCCGTCCTTATCCATGGTCTTAATACTAACGACGGTATTGCCACCAGTGGTAGACACAACAGTAACTGGAACTCTTGTTCCATCTGTTAGGAATTTTTGTGTTTGTTCTTGTTTTTTACCAATTACTACTTGCATATGACTTTTCCAACAAAAAAGCGGCCCTCAGGCCACCTCTCTTGGGTTAACGCTGAAGCTACTTTTTAAAATCGATCCGTTGTGTTAGTCGGATCATGTTGGACGAAACATGGGTATTGTATCAAATACATTAAAATCCCGCAATAGGTAGCCTTACAATAAGTTTACTTACCTTTTACAATTATTTTGTTAATTCCAACCATTTTTTGGACCTCAAAATTTACCCCATCTGAGCGAAGCACAAAATAACCTGTATTACTAACTGAGCCATGTCCAAATTCTTGGTACGTACCAAGGCCTAAATGCACCAAAAAGGTTCGCATTAAATTCCCATGGGCAACGACAAGTACCGTCTTCCCAGGATAGGCGAGTGCTGTTTCGCGAAGAAAAGTCTCAAAGCGCCCAATAACTTCCTCATCGTTTTCCATTCCTGGTACAATCTTTACAAGTAATCTTTCCTTGTAATTCATATTATTGTATTCTTCTAACTTCTTTTTGAGGCTCTCTTCAAGATCATCCCCTGCAGTCCCCTGAATAGCGCCAAAATGTCTTTCTCGAAGAATCTGAAGGGCTGTAACAGCCAAATCATGCTCCTTTGCAATGATTGTTGCTGTTTCATGTGCCCTACTCAAATCTGAGGAAAAGGCAGCATCAAAGTGAATTGACACAAGTTCTTTTCCACGTTCAAACGCTTGTAACCGTCCTTCATCAGAAAGGTTTGTATCTTGTTGTCCAGAAATAATTCTTTTTATATTCCCATGAGACTGAGCATGACGAACAATATAAAAGGTACAATAAGGGTTATTTATATCCATCACATGTATCTTATCAGATAGAAAAGCAGAAATGCTAATAATAGAAAATTAGGGTAAAGCTACAAAAAAACCGCCCACTGGCGGATGCATTTTGTTCTCTGATGTACTTTTACATCTTAATTTCTACATCAACTCCTGCTGGGAGTTCAAGATGTGTAAGGGAATCAATTGTTTTTTCTGTTGGGGAAACAATATCAATAAGTCTTTTATGGATTCTAATTTCGAAGTGATCTCGTGCGTTTTTATCAATGAAAGGACCTTTATTAACAACATAGACTGATCGATCTGTAGGAAGTGGTACTGGTCCAACAACTTTAGCTCCTGTTCTAATTGCAGTATCTAAAATTTGCTGGCATGTCGTGTCGATGACACGTGCGTCATATGATTTTAATCTAACTCTGATTCTTCCTTTTGGCATAGTCTATGTAAAAGAACTAATTGTGATAGCTATTATATCAAACTCAGCTTACAATGTCTACACTTTTTATGATAGAGCATACTTTTCCATTATCTTTTTATATTGCTCGAAATTTGCATAACAATATGCATGTATCCCTATACTTTCCGCAGACTGGACGTAACTCATATGATCATCCCAAAAAATAACTTCTTCTGGTTTTAGATGGGTTTTCCTTAAAATAGCTGTGAAGAATACAGCATCTCTTTTGGTAAAGCCAAAATCATAAGAAGCAAACATACCATCAAAAATTTCTCCAAAACCTACTCGATGGAGTAAATACTCTGCTCTGTATTTTTCCTGATTGGTTGCTAAATATACTTTCAAACCTTTCTTTTGCAATGTTTTCACTTCTTGAAGTAAACGCTCATCAACATCTTTCTGACTCTCAAACCAATAATCCAGAAAAGCGTTTACCGATCCACTCCACCCCCATTCGAGCAGAAAAGGAGTTATAACCTCTTTTAAATCCGACTCTCCTTTTAAGCAATCGACGAACTCATTTTTGAAAAATCTTTCTGTTTGCAAAGGAGAAATGCCCCAATCTTTTTGCAGCTGTTCTTGCGATTTATCAATAGAAATATCAATAAGAACCCCATCAACATCAAATAGCACGGCTTTAATCATGTTTGGATTATAACAAACTAAATGGCCTGTGGGACGTCAAGCATCCATAAAGCCGACTTATCATCCGGATTACCGTGATTGTAATTAACTGTTATTTCCTCATCCTTCTTAATATTTTTAACAGCAACAAAATCAATCATGAGATTATCAAAGTGTTTTTTATACGTAGCATTTGGGTCGTAAGAATGGTTGTACATAGATCCAAAGCCAAAACAGACAGCAACTGTTTCCTGTCCTTTTCCCCACGTAAAGTAATAATTAACAAGTGGGGTTTTGCTTAGCAAGCCACTTGCATGACAGGGGATAACAATAACAGGACAAATTTCTATAACCTCACCTGTATAGATATTTTTTGAGGCAAAAACACCTCTTCCTGCATTAAGAATTGCGGATTTTGAAAGGTAAACTTTATTTGAAGGAATAATGACCTTCACACTATAAGAATTATAGCAAAAAAATACAAAAAAACCGCCTTACGGCGGTCATCACGGAGAAAAGACCATTTTATTTAATGATCTTTGTGATAACTCCTGCTCCAACTGTTTTTCCTCCTTCTCGGATAGCAAATCGAAGACCTTCTTCAAGAGCAACTGGAACAATAAGTTCAACAGTCATCTTTGTATTATCTCCTGGCATAATCATTTCTACTCCGTCTGGAAGAGTAACGTTTCCAGTCACATCAGTTGTTCTAATATAGAATTGTGGCCTGTATCCTTTAAAGAATGGTGTATGTCGTCCACCTTCTTCTTTTGCCAAAACGTACACTTCTGCTTCAAATTGTGTGTGTGGAGTAATAGAACCTGGTTTAGCAATAACTTGTCCTCTCTCTACATCATCTTTTTCAACTCCTCGGAGAAGAAGACCTACATTATCTCCTGCAATACCTGAATCGAGTTGTTTTCTAAACATTTCAACTCCGGTAACAACAGATTGTGCTGTAGCTTTCATTCCAACAATCTCAACTGGTTCATTAACCTTGACTTCTCCTCTTTCAATTCTTCCGGTAACAACTGTTCCTCGACCTTTGATTGAGAAAACGTCCTCAACTGGCATCAAGAATGGCTTTGCTGTATCTCGAACTGGATCTGGAATATAAGAATCAACTGCATCCATGAGCTCCATAATCTTTGCTTCTGCTTCTGGATCTCCCTCTAGAGCTTTAAGAGAAGAACCTCGGATAACTGGAACATCATCACCTGGATATTGATATTTAGAGAGAAGCTCTCTAACTTCCATTTCAACAAGATCAAGAAGTTCTGGATCTTGTACCATATCTGTCTTGTTCATGTAAACGACAATTGCTGGAACACCGACTTGTCGAGCAAGAAGGATATGTTCTCGAGTTTGAGGCATTGGACCATCTGGAGCTGAAACAACAAGGATAGCACCATCCATTTGTGCTGCTCCGGTAATCATGTTTTTGATGTAATCTGCGTGACCTGGAGCATCAATATGTGCATAATGTCTTTTTGCTGTTTCGTACTCAATGTGGGAAATATTAATGGTAACTCCTCGTGCTTTTTCTTCTGGGGCATTATCAATATCTTCGTATTTCTTTGCTTCTGCCATTCCTTTTTTAGCAAGAACGGTAGCAATAGCTGCTGTCGTGGTTGTCTTACCGTGGTCAACGTGACCAATGGTTCCAATGTTTACGTGTGGTTTTGTTCTTTGAAATGTTGCCATAGTTTTAAAAAAGAAAGACTCGTTTATTGAGTCTGTTGTCATGATACAACATTTATTATTTCCCGTCAACACCCTTTTTGAAACTTTTGTAAAATTTCTACATTTTGATATATTTTGATTGATAAAGGTAATAGTAAAATCATAAATTTTTATACGTTTTTTTCGTATAATAATAGAAAGCTATGCAAATTCTTATTAGTAAAGGTTGGAACGATTATCAATTAATTGATAGTGGTAATGGTTTCCGACTTGAAAAATTTGGAACATATACTATTGTACGTCCCGATCCTCAAGCGATTTGGAAACCGACACTATCTAGCAATGAATGGGAAAAAGCTGCTGTTAGTTTCAGAAGAACGAACGCTGACAGTGGTATTTGGGAATACCGCACTCGCCTGCCTGAAAAATGGAAAATGTCGTATAAACATTTATCCTTTTGGGCAAGACTGACCGCTTTCAAGCATACTGGCGTTTTTCCAGAACAAAGCTTGCAGTGGGACTGGATTGAAGAGAAAGTTAGAAATGCAGAAGTCCAGAAATCCACAAATCCTAAGATTCCAAATATTTTGAATCTCTTTGGTTATACTGGTATTGCTTCTCTTGCTGCAGCAGCTGCAGGAGCAAAAGTTACGCATGTAGATGCCTCTCGTCCTTCAATTGCCTGGGCACGAGACAATCAAAAATTATCAGGACTTGAGGACAAACCTATTCGTTGGATTTTGGAAGATGCAGTAAAGTTTGTTGAACGAGAGATTCGAAGAGGTAATACCTATGATGGAGTTATTATGGATCCTCCTGTTTATGGACATGGACCAACAGGCCAAATTTGGAAATTTAATGAAAATTTTCCTCTACTTATGGAACAGATATCAAAAATCCTTTCTCCAAAACCTCTTTTTGTCATTGTAAATGCGTATGCTATTTCTTCATCCGCAATCATGCTTGAGAATGTTATGGGCGATTACTTAAATAAATTTAGTGGAATAATCGAAGTAGGAGAATTATGTCTTGAAGAATCCGCAGGCAAAAGACTTCTCTCAACAGGCATTTTTGCTCGATGGAGCACAAAGTAATGTCATCAGTTTTAAGGAATAAAACCTATAACTAGAAGTACCCATTCGCCCAGAAACCAACTGAAGAAATGCCATTTTTCTCCAGAACTTCTTCTTTTTTGATAATAGAAGTTCTATCCTCAAACCACACTTCGTGCTTCTGTCCAGTGCTATCTTCATAAGTAACGTTTGTTTCTAAAGAAGCATTTTGCACGACTGAACAATTTTTAAATAAACACCTGCCAACAAACTTTTGCAACATTTCATTCGTACTCAAGCTTTCAGCTTGTCCTACTGAATTACCTTTTTCATTTACTTTCCAATCATATCCAAACATGCCAAAAATCACAGTCAGTTTGGATAATGAAACATCCTTGGTAAAGTTATTTACCATTTCCTTAAATGAATAGCCTTCACTTCCCATCTCAAGAGGAAAATTAGCTCCTGGATCCCCATTGGCTTTATGAAAATCATATGCCATTATTAAAATCCTATCAGCATTCTTTGCTAAATCCTTTACCGTATATGGTCTTCCCCTGTAATAGGTATCTCCATAAACTGTCTGATAAAAAAGTAAGCTATGACTTTTTGTTATATCAGCAAACTGCTTTGAAAAAGTCGTAACGCTTTGTATAACAGAATCAAAGGGAAATGCACTGTATTCCAAATCAAGTAAAATACCATCAAATCCATTATCTTGCGCTATGGAAACTGCATCAGCAATAACTTTCTGTTGCAACGCATCATTATGCAAAATAGACTCATTTATTGTGGTATTAACCATTCGTACTCCTAGTAATTTTTTCGTTCCAGTAGGTACAGCATGTACGAATGTCTGCATGTTTTGATACCCACTGTCTGTACGGACAATACCTGTTTTATCTGGAACAACACCAAAGTAAACATATTCATTGTATGTACCATCGATACCTCCATTTACTGTCCAATATGGTACAAAAAGTATTTTATTGGTAAGGGTTACAGGAACTATCGTAGGAGTTGGACTAGCAAAAGTTGAGGTTTGTTTTTTTTGTTGAGGATGTGAGATAGAAACGGTGTATACGATTAACAACACAATAACTAAAATCCCAAAAAGTAGTTTCTTCATGGAATGATTATAGCAGGAGAATGCGAGAAGCATTTTTTGTAGCCTTAAAACCCCCCTTCTCATCTTCTACTTTACTTTTATCTATCTTACTTTTACTATTTTTATAGAAAGGGGGTGAAATGATATGACAAATTATCTCGCAGTCTTGGTAGCAGCAGTTATTAATATGGTACTTGGCTTTCTCTGGTACGGACCACTTTTTGCCAAACCATGGATGAAATACAATGGCTACACCAAAGAATGGATGGACAAACAAATGAAAGAAAGCAATATGGGAGCAAAATACGGAATGATGTTTATTGCTGCACTCGTCATGGCTTATTTCATGAGTTGGGTTGTTCGTCTAACAGGCACTCATACACTCACATCTGGAGCTATAACCGGAGGAATGGTGTGGCTTGGATTTACTGCCACTACACAATTTGCTAATTGGGTTTTTTCCGGGAAAAAAGTAGGACTATATTTTATTGAAACTGGCTACTTTTTGGTCTCATTTGTTATTTTTGGCGCAGTGTTCGCGTTGTGGCGATAACGGATAAAAAAGGTATTGTCTTTAGAGGCTCATATCTGAGTTATTGTAGTTTGTGAGTTTTGGAGTCTTTACCCAAACACCAAAGATAAATAATACAGCAGCAACTCCTCCGACAATAACAGATAGAGGAGCACCCACTAATCCTGCAAGAAACCCTGCTTCGCTGTCTCCTAAGAACGGCCCTCCAATGAAGAACACCATAGAGATCGCTGTCATTCTTCCTCTCATCTCATCTGGAGTCATAAGTTGTCTAATCCCATTGCGAATAATTGTACTTACCATATCTCCTGCTCCTGCAATTGCAAGGAATAGGAGTGATAGGAGTAATGAACGAGACACACCAAATGCTATTGTGGCCACACTATAGACACCTATGGCTGCAAAAAGAAACCTGCCTTGACGATGGATATTCCCGACACTGGAAAAAATAAATCCTGCAAGTACAGCACCAAAGGATGGAGCAGCATACAAAAGTCCAAGTTCTGCTGCACTAACATGCAATATCTCTCTCGCAAAGACTGGCAATAGAACAACAGATGAGGCAAGAAATGTGACAAAAAAATCAAGAAGTATTGTTGAATAGATAAGTGGTGATTGACGGATAAAATGGATGCCCTGACTTACTGACTGTAATGAAACACCTGCCTTTTTCTCTCCCAGGTGTGGCACATGAATGAGAAGAAGAGCAACAAGCATGACAAAAAAGGAAACTGCATTAAAAAAATAAACACTTTGTGGACCAAACAATGCAATCAAAAATCCTGCACTTGCAGGCCCTAACACAAAAGCTATCTGACGAAAAAGCGTGTTAAGACTTACTGCACCAAAAACATATTGTTTTGGGACAAGGAGTGGAATAATAGCAGAACGAGCTGGTAAATCAACGGTTACTAAAAGTCCATTGACTGCTAAAACTGCATAGATAATATATGGGTTAACAATGTGTAATATGGTCACTAAGCCAAGCACACTTGCTCCGAATCCAAAAACAATTTGAAGAAGAATCAGCACCTTTTTTCTATTAAATGTGTCTGCAATGGCACCTCCTGGCAAAAAACAAAGAAGGATTGGTAAAAATCCTGCAATACCTAAAAATCCCAAACTAATTGCAGAATGTGTCATTTCATAGACATGCCATCCAACAGCAACTGTTTGCATTGCTGAACCAAGTGTTGAAACAAAAAGTCCAAAAAGAAAAATACGAAGTGCATGAAATTGTAGGGCTGCAAATGATGATTGTTTCATAGCATTATGTGTCCGTTATCGAGATAGGTTGTGAAGAACGGAATTGACGAGAGAGAGGACAATACTAAAAGCAAGTGCCCACAAAAACCCATCCACTTGAAATCCAGGAACAATTCGCGAGGCTAACAACACTAACAATGCATTGATTACAAACGTAAAAAGGCCAAGCGATAAGACATTAATAGGAAGTGTTAACACTAAGAGAACCGGTTTAATAATTGCATTAATAATCCCCAATACAAGTGAAGTTGCTAGTGCAGCAACAAAACTTTGTAAATGGACACCAGGAAGAAGATATGCAGTAATAAGGATGGAGAGTGTGCTAACCAACCAACCAACGAGTATATCCATAGGAGTTAATTGTAACAAGCATATAAGTATTCTCGCAAGAGGTTCTCTTCGTAAGATTATTTTCAAAGCACTATTATGTTATCTGTATACATAAAATCCCGCTTTGATCCTGCATATTGTCAAAACGGGATTTCCTTATCTCTTCCTAAAGGATGTTTACTCTCCCTTTTTATTATTCTGCCCCTCAGTCATTTTTTTGGCAGACTCCCTCATGTTTTCAGGAAGTGCATCAACTGCTTTTGAAGCCGTCTGTTTGGCTGTTTTGGTCATTTGAGAAATTCTATCTGCAGCTCTATCTCTCATGTCGCTCATGACTTCGGATGCTCTTTGTCTTGTTTTTTCATCTGACAATGCTATTTGTGTTGCTACACCAACTGCTGCACCCGCAATAGCACCCATCATTGCTGCAGCCATAATATTTGGACCTGTGGCTTGGGCTGTTCCACCCTTTTTCCCTTTTTTATCGCCCTGTTCTTCCATCATCTCTTCTTTTTCATCCTTACGGGAAGATTTTTTGGTATCTGGCATGGAAATCACCTCCTTTTGCGTCTTTTTATTATTGCTGAGTGAGTCTTAAAACGAAGCAAAAAAGGAATAAGAATAATGAAAGAACAACCAAAGGACTAGCATTGAACTCCTTCGTAAAGAGACATGTCGTAGTTGAGAGAAGATCTCTCTTTTTTGAGAACTGAGGTGATCAATATTTATTTACCATACATTAGGACGTAATATGCGGATTTACTCATGATTTTCTCCATTGTATTTTTTTAGTGTATATGGATATTATGGTAATTGTGGGGAACAAAGAACCTTCTTCCAAATGGAAAGGACTTACTAATAATGGAGGCTCACGAGAAGATGATGGTCGAGGGGTTCGCGCTATTCAAACAGCCTACGGGATAATTCCTCCTGCTTCATTTGGTGAAACAAAACCACATTCACGACCTTCCAAACCCCGTTCAACAAAAAAAACTCCAGAAAAAGTTGAAGAGACACTCGCACAAGCAAAACGAACATTAGGTGATCCAAATAATCCCACTGTGTGGATTTTGGAGCCACCTGTAGGACCAACTGACGACACACGATTTTCCAGAAGGCAACCGAGATCTTAGTTGCTATAATGCGCAAAACTATGGGGAAAAGAAGACATCCACCAACAGAGCCCCAAAAAACAGTTGAAGAGGGTACAGTATGGAGACAACCCCCAGTGGGTTTACCAAAAATACGCTCACGACGATGGTATAAAAGGCATGCAAAAAAAGAAGTTTTAAATGGAGTAGAAATTAGTGAAGGAGTTATTCGTCTAGATCCACGAGCATTGAGATAACTTTCTCTTGTTCCTAACTCTCCTTTCTGATTAAATCAAAGTAATGTCTGAAGAACTTGTTTTCCGAAAAGCTGGGGAACCACCTGTTGTTGTTCAACAACCACTGCAAGATGAGGTAGATAGCGCAATCGCCCATGCACGAAGGCCTGAAGTCATGAGCGTACAACAAGTTTCTTCGCGACAAGTAGTAGATGCCATGCGTAAAGCTGCAGTTCATCGTGTTCTATCAGAACAGGGTGCATTAACCAAAAGAGCAAGAAGACGTCTCGAACAACCCCCTAAATAATTTATATTTCAGCAACTTGATCTTCTGGTAGTCTGAAAAGTCCTTCATCAAGTCGCTTCTGATCCAAGAAATGAGAGATAAATCCAACAGAGCGCGACAGTACAAATAAGGCATTGAAGAATTCTATATCAACAAGTCTTTGCAAGTCCTCCACTGTATATTCTTCCTTTTCTAAAAGTAAATCAAGTAAAACAGCAGCAATTGCACCATCAACATTTAAGATAAGATTCCCTTTTTTAGCAACTGTGATTTTTTCAACTTCCAAAGCAAATTTTGTGAACATTCTTTTCCCCGGTGCAAATCGAAGAATTTCTTTTACCCGAGGGTCTGGGAAATCCACTCGATATTTTTTGTGACCTATTCCTGCAATAAATTTTTTAGAAGAAGCAAAATGTTCGACAAATTCTTCAGCAGAGACTCCCCTAGTAGCACCTCTTAACCAATTTCCTGCTGCCTCATTAATTGCTCCACCAAAGCGAGGACCAACTGTCAAAAGGCCTGTTGCAAGAGACGAAACTAAATCTTTTCCAGCTCGCGCAGTAATAATGGTATTGACTGCACCAGAAACATAGGGGCCATGATCAACTAATAGTCTTAAAACAAAATCAATGAATTGTTCTGTATCTCGAGAACGTAATTTTTTGCCTAAAAACAAACTTCCAACAATTCTTGCAAAGGAATTATTCTTCGCAAAGGACAACAACTCTTCGCCCAACACCATGACTTTCCCATCCTTGTCACTACTGATTGTTGTTGCAATGAGTGCTTTTTGTCTCTCTTCCATAACCTTCCCTATCATAGCATACTCGGTCTCCTTGTAGTGCTTTTGTGGAAGACTTCTTACCATAGAAACAAAATCAGTAAAGGATGATGCAACAACTGCTCCTGCTTCCTGTAACGCTTTTCTTTTTGCAGAGGCTCCTTCACCACTTCTTCCAGCCATTGCCTTCGCATGACCAAACTGAGGAGGAGTCTCAAACATCTCTGATACTGTTCCTGCAATGTAGCAAATCACTTTCTTGTTTACTTTTTTTGTCTTCAGCGCCTCAGCGATATCATATTCATCATACCCACCCAACTCTCCAAAATAGACTATGTATTCTGTGGATTTGTCTTTTTCTACCGCAAGCAGTGCATCTAAAGGAGTCATCAAAGGAAATCTATCTCCTCCAAAAGACATGGCAAAAGAAAGTCTGTGACCTGCTGATGTGACAATATTAATCAGCTCGTTTGTCATACCTCCTGATGAAGAAAAAACGGCAATATTCCCAGGCGTGAGAATTTGAGAACTTATCATTTGTCGAAAATCCACTCCGCCTATTGGACCAAGCTTGAGTTTTTGAGGGAGAAGTACGCCAACACTCGCTGGACCGACTAACATGACCTGTCTTTCTTCTGCTTTTTTGTAGAGGGCGAGAGCATGTTTCTCCGGAGTCTCTTCTGCAAAAATAACTCCAAGTTGAAGGTGAGGAAAAAGATCCAGAGCATTTATCGTTGTTGAGAAAACACGCCTTCCCGAAGCATTGTTAAAAAATGCATTCACTTCTTTTTTTATTTCCTCGGGTACAGCATCAACGCTTGGGAAAACAGGAAGCATCACTTCTCCCTCTCCCCAGAAATAACGTTCTGTTCGACGACCGGTTGCAACAATTCCCACAATGGAAGGATATTCTTTACCTGAGAGATAATCAAAATCTAAAATAGATTGAATAATAGACGGATAAGAACCCAAAAATAAGATGTTAAAGTCTTTAATTTGTCGTAGTGTCTGCATGTTTAACATACTGGTTAATGTATTATTTTGCTATGTAGTATTGAACTATGGTTTCACATACTCTATCGCTTTATTCACAACATCTGTTAAAACCATTGTTTGGTCCCAAACTCCTCCGTATAAATTCTTTTCAGTAAGGAAATTTTTCATCATTGCAAGCCCTTCAATCTGATTCGGCCCACCTCGCCTCACAAAGACTTTGACTTCTTCCTTTTGCAAAGCTAAAACATCTTCTGCAAGTGCCTGAAGAATCCCTCTAAATGTTACCCTCACGTCGGTAAAATTCGCAACTCCTCCTGCAATAACAAGAGCTTTCCTTGAGGCTTCTGACTTGTGTAAAAGACGTAACAGTTGTTTTGTATAGAGATATGTCTCCTCTTGATTTGGATTTCCTGAATAATCTGCATAATTTGCCAACTCTTTTGCAAATCCTCTATTATAAACTTCATCAGCAATAGTAATACTTGCCCCTCCACCTGAAAGCATGGTAAAAATACCCCCATTAGGATTTAAGACATCCAATTTAAGAGATGCTTGAGAATTCTCCTTGAGTTGCTGAACAGCCTTTTCTTCATCTGTTAATTTTTTCCCTGCTGTATTACTGACAACATCTTTCGCACTCCACGCTCCTTTCACAAAAAACTCTCCTGCACTATCAACTTCCACAGCAAGGTCCAACATTACGAACTTAGAATCAAGAATTAAGAAAGGATTTATTTCAAGAAAGGAGACATAAGCTTCATCAAAGAAATTCACAATCTCTTTAAGAAGCGTCTTGTCCAAGCCTAAGAAGGTGCTAATTTCAGTAATTTTTCCTTCATAATCATTCTGTTCAGGATGTATTATTCTTGATTCTACTTTGTCCTGATGTTCCTCTATATCAATACCACCAAATTGAGACATATAGACAGTAATACCTTCTCGTGTTCTCTCAAGAGCAAAATATTTTTCATCTACCTTTTCATGTAAAACAAAGTCTTCAACCAAAAATCGGGAATAACCTTTTTGTGCAAATTCATGTAGATACTTTTTTATTTTATACGGGTTAACATTCACCCCAATAAGCCCTTGCTTCCCTCGTTTTTTTATCCCCTGGTCTACTTTTACTACATAAGACTTCGTCTTATTCAATACATCGAGTTTTCGCAATTCTTCTTTATCTAAACTTTCAATTGCAATTCCATGGTAGGGTAAGTCTAATTTTTCAAACAATAACTTTTTTGCAGTATATTCAGGAAGTTTTCTTCGCGCCATTGTGGTTTAAGTATAAGAGAAAACAAACTATTACTCAACTATAGTGATATAATTTTACTCATGTATAATCATGCTTCAGCGGATTATATTTGTCCGATTTGTTTAGGAGTCAATGGGATTGAGAATAACGACACATTACTAAAACAAAGTGACGTTATTTATAAAGATGGCCTCGTCACTGCATTTATCAATTCATTTTTTATCCCAGGCAATGAAGGACATATCATTGTCGTTCCAAATAAACATTTTGAAAATTTGTATGATCTCCCAAATGACTATGCATATGCCCTTGCAGATATTTCTAAAAAAATTGCTTTAGTATTGAAAAAAACGTATAAATGTGAGGGTATTACGCTTGTGCAAAATAATGAACCAGCAGGTAATCAACATGCATTTCATTATCATCAACACGTTTTCCCACGATATACAACTGATACTTTCTATAAAGAAATATTGAATAAACAGTTTGCAAGCCAAGAAGAACGTTTAAAATTTGTCCAAAAAATCAAAAAGACACTAAGATCATGAGTCGTCCTATTATCATTGGAAACCATACACTTGTTGATAAATTCATAAAGCAGATCAAGGCATAATACTACTCAACGTAATCCCATACATTAATATCTCGATCTTTATATGCATTCAATTCCCCTTTTGCAGTTTTTACAACAACATCTGCTACTTTTTCAGGTGGAATCCCCTCGAAATTCGTCATTGCTGTTGCAGTAAGCCCTGGATTTACGACATAGACTGCGATGTCATCCAACTCTTGCGCAAGTGCTTGAGTAAACCCTCTAACGCCAAACTTTGTCGCAGAATACGGGGAAAGCCCAGCATACGCTGTTATGCCGGCACCACTACCAATGTTAATAATTGCCTCTCTAACATATGGCAAACATACTTTTGTTACTTTTATCGTCCCTTCCAAGTTTGTTCTTACTTGACGTTCAATATCCTGAATACTTTGCTCTGAAAGTGAACTTTCTACCAAAACTCCTGCATTATTTACTAAAATATCTATTTTTTCATAACGATTTATAATTGCTGTTACCGCTTCTTCAATGCTATGGCTATCCAGAATATTGAGCTGGGTTAAAAAGACATCTGGAGCCCCTGCTGCACGACATCTTTTTGCAGTCTCTTCAGCATGTATCGCTTCTTCATAATAGGTAACTACAACATTCATTTCCTCACGGGCAAACGCAACAGCTGTTTCAGCTCCTATCCCACGACTTGAGCCTGTGATAAAAACAACTTTTGCATCAATTGCCTCAACCATACAACAAAGAGTAACTAATTCAAAAGAAAAATCATGAGAAGGAGCAGTAAGAAACGTGTAGTAAGGACTTATGAGAAAAGCGTTGGGAGAAAATCAACGTGACTTGATAGAAAAGGTGCTTCAGCCTCTGTTACAGCATGTACTTTTGATGAATCAAGACTATTTACAATATAAGAAGCAACTAACTCTGCATACTCTGTCGCAAAAACAGTGCTATTATGAGGGCGTTCACCATATACTATGGGGCCTATGGCGTAGAGATTAGGCTGAACCTTATTTTTAACAACAACTTGTAGCTGTCTATTGACGAAAATTCCTCCAGCTGTATTTTTCTCTAAAAGCTGTTGGTCAATAAGCGACCGTAAAAATGCGTTTGTTCCTACATGCTTTGCAGGACCACGAGCATCTATTAAATACCTTTTTACATACTTTTTCCCACCTATTTGAATAACCCATCTACTATGTTCCTCCTGATAATGATCGACACCGGCAACAAGCTTTATTTTCTTTTTTCTCATATACTTCAACAGCCTTTTTGCTTGAAACAGTGGCATCGGTGCTATAAAACTCAAGAGTAAACTTGAGTACTTTTGCAAAAAGCTATGGCGGGAAAATCCAGAAAGACCACGCCAGATGACACCTTCATATTCATAGAGACTTGTCAAAACAGATCGCCATACTAATTCTTCTCCACTCTCTGCTTTTTTAATATCTTCTTCCAGTTGTCGGAGGGGGTTTGTATTCTGTAATATCTCTTGCCAATGAATGCCTTCGCGCCGATAAAGTCCCTCTCTTTTGACAAAATATGCATAATCAAATTCCTTCTTGAGTAAAGGCAAAAGAAGTACAGACTCTACGTAACCAAATTTATTTTGTAATTTCTCTAAAGCAGTTGTTGTCACATAACGTGGTATATATGGATGAGTATTCCCACGTACTTTAGGCAACCTCCCGTGTCGACTATACATAGTCACATTTGTATAACCCTTATCTGCTAAGGCAAGTGAAACCTCAATTGCAGATAATGAAGAACCGATAACAGCAATTGGATCTGAAGCCTTAGGGAGCCATTTCTCTTCCCCTTTATATACTATTTCTGTATTATCCTTGCTGTTGTACCAGAAACCAGTAGCGATAATAACAGTATCAAACAATTCTTTTTTATCATCCCAGATAATTTTATATTTTCCCCCTACTTTTACTACTGACTCGACTTTTTTTAACAAATACGAGAAGGTATAATTATCGGTTTGGGAACTTCCGCTCATTTGGTCGAGACGGTACACCAGATAATGTCCAAAAAGACTCCGTGGAAGATACCCAGAGGGATTATCAAGATCCCATTTCTTGTATCTTTTTGCAAGTGTTGTTCCACTAAGACTTTTCAGCGGTTCATCTTTTTTTTCTTGAATCCAATTATAAAAGTCGTCAGTCCCAACGGATGAAAAAGGATGAAGAGAACCCATATTTGCAGTTTCATGGTTGAGGGTAAAATTATCAGGTAATTCAGGAGAGAATATTCTACCGCTTCGTAGTCCTGTTGCATCAAAAACAGTGATATATGCCTTCTTTCCCTGCTCAGTTGCAAGACGCATGATATGCGCAGCAACGCATAATCCATTAAAACCTCCTCCGATAATTGCAATTTTATTCATAACCACAAAAAAACCCGTCTTCATGACGGGATGTTATTAGTTATCAAAGTACTATTATCCCGCCGCGTTAACGGTTAAGAATAATAATACTAATAAGTCTTTTATTTGCCATTTGAATACACTATATCTAATAAGAAATATAAAATCTATATGTATCTTCTACGCATCAAATACTTTTTTTTGAGCTTTAAGCTGTATAAGTCTTTCTTTTATTTGTTGCATTACTTCTTGAAGCTCTTTTTGCAAATATGGATTACCTTTTGCCAGTTCCATAACATGTTGTTGAGACTCCATTAAGTTTTCTGCCATGGCCTGTAAGATGCTGTTTCCACTGGGAAGTTTAAATTGATTAGGATCTATGAGCTCTGGCACATAACTCATTCGTAAAAAGACAGATAAATTCTCGATTCTATCTGCAGCTTTAATCCACCGAATTTCAGGGTCTGCATTACGGAGCTCTTCATAGTACCTTTCTATTGAAATTTTTACCCCATTTACTTTCTTGCTGAGCAATACAACTCCTTGTGCAATTTCCTCTCCAAATATTTTTTTTATAACTTCAGGGTCTGTATGGGTATCCTCCACAACATCATGGAGAAGTGCTATCGCAGCATAGGTTGGCAATACTTTCGGATCAAGTTGTGTCCCCTTAACAAAACGCAAGGCGACACGGTAAGAATGCACAACTGGATCAACTAATTTTTCTTCCTGCCGAAGAGGTAAGTTTGCTTGTAAAAATGCTCTATCTACAAAGTCTCCTAATGGGATAAGGTCATTAATAGCACCAATAGAACATCCAGAAGCAATAAAGTCACCAACTAGCATGTTGAAAAGGGCTAATTGGCTTCCTTCCGTTTGCCATGCTTTTTTATCAACAACCCTTCTTTGCTCCCAAATAGGTTTTCGGAGCTCAGAACATGCCTCGACATTTCTCATCGAGCGATTATATGGTATTTGTAGCAAAAGGGCAAGGAAGGTGTAATCTATGAATACACAAAGACGTACTTGGTTATTTGACAAAAATTATACAAAAGACTACGGTTACTCTACTCGTCCTGTGAAAGTGGATTTAGCAAGAAGCTGTTGCACAATATTTTGTGGAACTTCTTCATAGTGGGATGGTTCCATATAGTAAGATGCTCGGCCTTGTGACATACTTCGAAGTTGAGTTGCATATCCAGAAAGCTCTGCAAGTGGAACCATGGCTTTCACAATAGTTGCTCGTGATCTTTCTTCTGTCCCCATGATTTGAGCTCTCTTTGAAGAAAGATCCCCAATAATATCTCCCATGAATTCTGAAGGAGTTGTCACTTCAACCTTCATTATTGGCTCAAGAAGTTGCATATTTGCTTTCTTTGAAGCTGCCTGGAAAGCCATAGATGCAGCAATTTTAAATGCCATATCAGATGAGTCAACATCATGGTATGATCCATCATAAACGGTTACTTTTACATCAACAATTGGGTATCCCAAAAGTACGCCATTTTCAATTGTTTCCTTAACACCTTTTTGAATGGAGATAACAAATTCTGCCGGGATTGCTCCTCCCTTAATAGCATTAACAAATTCAAAGCCTTCTCCTCGCGGCTTTGGCTCAATTCGAAGCCAGCAGTGACCATATTGACCTCGTCCTCCAGACTGCCGAATGTATTTCCCTTCGCCTTCTGCCAATATGCCAATTGTTTCTTTATATGCAACCTGAGGTGCTCCAACATTTGCTGAAACTCCAAATTCTCTTTTCATTCTATCAACCATAATTTCAAGCTGTAACTCTCCAATCCCTGAAATAATGGTCTGATTGGTCTCGTGATTGGTCTTCACTTGGAATGTTGGATCTTCTTCTGTAAGTCTCTTCAGAGCAAGTCCAAGCTTTTCCTGATCTGCTTTACTTTGTGGTTCAATTGCCAAAGAGATAACTGGTTCTGGGAAGGTAATTTGCTCGAGTACTATTGGGGCTTTTTCATCGCAGAGAGTATCTCCAGTAATAGTGTCCTTAAGTCCGACTAATGCAACAATTTCTCCTGCATATGCTTCTTTAATTTCTTCTCTTTGGTTTGCATGCATCAAAAGAATTCTGCCAACACGCTCTGTGATACCTTTGGTTGCATTGTAAATGTATGATCCGGCTTCAACTTTTCCAGAGTAGACTCTAAAGTAGGTAATTTTTCCAACATGTGGGTCGATTTGAATTTTGAAGGCAAGTCCAGTGAGTTTTTCTTCAGGAACTAATTTTCTGACTTCTTCTTGTTCTGTCTTTGAATTTATACCCTTAACCTCTCCCAAATCAACTGGAGATGGAAGATAGTCAATAACTGCATCAAGAAGTGGCTGTACTCCCTTATTCCTCAAAGATGTTCCTGCATAAATAGGGACTAATTTGTACGAAATAACAGCTGCTCGGAGAGCCTTCTTTAATTCCTCAATACTCATTTCTTCTCCACCTAAGTATTTTTCTAAAAGTACATCATTTGTTTCTGCAATTTTCTCAACTAATTTTTGTCTATATTCCTCAACTTGTGCCTTCATATCCTCTGGAATATTGTCAGTAACATCAAATTTTGCACCTAATTCGTCAGATCCCCATCGGATTGCTTTTCTTGTAAGTAAATCAACATTTCCTTCATAGGTATTTTCAGCTCCAATTGGTAACACCATAATTGCTGGATTTGCACCAAGTCTGTCTTCAATGGTTTGGACTGTATGTAAAAAGTCTGCACCAAGCTTATCCATTTTGTTAACAAAACAAATTCTTGGAACTCTGTATTTATCTGCTTGTCTCCAAACTGTCTCAGACTGTGATTGCACACCTTCTTCAGCATCCAACACAGTAATACCTCCATCAAGAACTCTCAAAGATCGCTCTACCTCAGCGGTAAAATCGACATGACCTGGAGTATCAATAATGTTAATTCTGTAATCCTTCCAAAACGTAGTAGTAGCAGCAGATACAATGGTAATACCTCTTTCTCTTTCCTGTTCCATCCAGTCCATTTGCGTATTTCCTTCGTCAATATCACCGATTTTGTAGGATTTACCAGTGTAGTAAAGGATACGTTCGGTTGTGGTTGTTTTTCCTGCGTCAATGTGCGCAATAATACCAATATTTCTAATTTTGTCTAATTCTGCGTGTCGTACTGCTGTATCAGCCATAGTGTTTAATGTAAAATAAAAAATCAAAATTCAAAAAACAATTTTGTGCTTTTGACCTTTGAATTTTGACTTAATATTATTGTACCATACTTTCTACTAAGAGAAAAGATCTATTTCCCAAAAAAATGCTCATTGCAAACAAGAATATTTGAAGCTAAAATCTCTACTAGAGCAGTATGGAAAAATTCTTATTCTTTGTTATTGTTATTGCGGTTGGTGTTATTTCAGGTATTCTTCTTCTCTCTAAAACACTTTCTCAATCTCCAACGAGTGCAAATTCTGATATTAATGCATTGAATTTGGGTATTACCCCCACAGTAACCCCAACACCTGCTCTTGATTTTTTTAGCAACAATCAAAATAAACAAAACGCTCAAGCACAACAAGTTGCTCAACAACAGCAACAAGCTCAAGCAAAAGTAAATCTTTTATATCCTCAGTCAGAATGGGTAACAACAGCCACTTCAGCAGCAATTCACACACCAAAAGGAGATATTACCATTCAGTTATATAACCAAGATGCTCCAAAAACAGTTACCAATTTTGCAACTCTTGCTAAAAAAGGCTACTATGATAGCCTCACTTTCCATCGAGTTGAACCAGGATTTGTTATTCAAGGAGGAGATCCAAATGGTGATGGAACAGGAGGGAGATCAATTTATGGGGATATCTTTGAGGACGAACTCAATCCTAGTGCCCCTTCATATAAGGCGGGATACTTACAGGGAGTTGTTGCTATGGCTAATAGAGGACCAAATACCAATGGATCACAATTTTTCATTATGCTTGCAGATAATACTTCGCTTCCAAAAAACTATACCATTTTTGGAAAAGTAACCTCAGGAATGGATGTTGTCAAAAAGATTGCTATAGGAGATAAAATGACAAAAATTGATGTTCAATAGTCACCATATTCTGAATTTTCTGGCTATCATTCCTGTTCTTCTAACTCACCGACGAGACTTTCAATAATATCCTCAATACTAACGAGTCCTACCATTTTACCACTTGCATTGGTAATAATGGCTAAATGAACTCCTGTTTTTTTCATAAGAGATAAAACATTATCTATGCGTTTGTTTTCATTTATTGACATGATTTTTCGAATCAGGTCTGTCTCTCCCACTTTTTTATCCTGATGAAGCGTTTTTGCAAATACATACATATCAGTAACCGACACATACCCTTTTACATTTTCTAAATTTCTTTCATAAATAGGAAATCGCGTATGGAGATTTTCTTCTGTAATATCTTTTGCAATTTCCTGAATACCAGTATGAATACCAAAAGCAATGACATCTTTTTTAGGTACCATTATTGTTGAAATAGGTAGATCACCAATTTTAAATACTCGATAAATAATATCCACTTCTTGTTGATCTATTTCCCCTGATTTTGCGCTTTGCGAAAGAATGAGCTTAATTTCCTCTTCTGTATGTACTGTCCTCTTACTATCCTCTGCAATACCAGAAATACTGAGGAGAAACCCCGAGCTGGCACTCAGGAACCAAATGAACGGTTTAAAAAGAGTGGTAAAAGCCATAAGAGGTGTAATAATAAGAAATACTAGTTTTTCCGACTTTTGCAATGCTGTCGTCTTTGGAGCTAATTCTCCAAAAATAATTTGCAGAAAGGTAATCACAATAAAGGCCGTAGCGATAGCAATAGCATGAGAAGAAATAAAGAGCATCCGTAAGGGCATATGAGGTTCCAGAATAATCGCAAATACATGTGCTAGTGCAGGTTCCCCCAACCAACCTAGTGCCAATGAGACTAGCGTAATACCAAATTGCGTTGCAGAGATATAGGTAGAGAGATCGTTGAGAGCAGATAATACAAGTTTTGCACCTCTATGCCCGCTTCTTGCTAACTCTTCAATACGCGTACGTCTGACACTTACTAAAGAAAATTCCGATAATACAAAAAATCCATTGAGAAAGATAAAACATACTATTAACAGAACTTGAAAGAACAGATCCATATATTAAATTATAGCAAAACAACAAGAAGTAAAATTTGCCATAAAAAAATCCCCTCTCGGGGAATTATGGCTCAAAACAGAGTTTATTGAATATTCCTTGCAAATCTTTTTCGAACCATAAGCTTTCCTTGAGGATTTCGTAATTCCCATATTATGCTTGGCGGATTAGTTGCTTCTCTAAATATATGTACCGTTCCCATCATTACGTCTCCGCTGACCAGGTTTTAGTCCTTCTGTTACTAATGATTGATCTTCAGCATTCCACCGCAAGACTCTATCAAGTGTATTATACATGTGGTCTGAATCTAGTTGAAGGAATGGTATCGAAAAGATATATCAAGGAGAACAAAAAGAAGTAGGAATTACCACCTAAAGTGTGCAAAAGCTTTGTTCGCTTCTGCTTGTCTGTGTGTATTATCTCTCTTTTTAATTGCTTCACCTTTTCCTTCAAGGATATCTGTGAATTCTGCAACTAATTTTTCTGCAAAAGTGTGATATTCTTTATTTGGTCTACCTGCGGCTGCTTCTAAGATCCATCGAATAGCAACTGCATTCTTTCTATCACCTTTTACTTCAACAGGAACTTGATAATTTGCTCCTCCAATTCTTCGAGCTTTAATTTCTACTTTTGGAGAAACAGTATCCAAAACTTTTTGGAAAGTATCAAGTGGGTCTTGCCCTTTTGCTTTTAAAAGATCAAATGCACTATAAACAACTTTTTGGGCAACAGTCTTTTTGCCATCTTTCATAAGGTTATTAATAAATTTGGCAACCAAAATACTGTTATAGAGTTGATCTGCCTCTGTTACTCTTTTTGCTACTTTAGCATGTCTCATAGGTTATTTTGTAGCTGCTCCTTTCGCTTGTGGCTTCTTTGCACCATATTTAGAACGACTGGTCATTCTGCCTTGTACACCTTGTAAATCAAACTTACCTCGTACAATATGATATTTCACTCCTGGTAAATCTTTTACACGACCACCTCTGACTAAAACAATACCGTGTTCTGCTAAACTATGTCCGACTCCTTGAATATATGCAGTAACTTCAGTTCTATTTGAGAGTTTGACTCTTGCAACTTTTCGAAGTGCTGAATTAGGTTTTTTAGGAGTCATTGTTTTTACCAACGTAACAACCCCTCGTTTCTGTGGAGAAGCTGATTCTTTGTATTCTCGATCTTTTGCATTATATAAACGTCTCAGACCGGTTGCTTTAACCTTCTTTGTTTTCTTTGCTCTTCCTCTTTTTACTAATTGTGATAATGTTGGCATAGTTTTAAACTAAAAATAAAACGAAAAATTATTGTTCGCTTTTCGCTTCTGTGTATTATACCTCAACAACGGTTCTTTCTTCAAGTTGTGCAGCTTCTTCTCCTTCTGTGGCACCAGCCGCTGTTGATTCAGGAGTTTCTTCTTCAAAGGTAAGTCCTTCAACAGGGATAAGACGTCCAATGATAACGTTTTCTTTAAGACCCAACAACTTGTCTTCTCGACCCTCAAGTGCTGCATCGGTAAGAACTTTTGTTGTCTCCTGGAACGATGCTGCTGAAAGCCATGAATCTGAGAAAAGTGCAGCTTTGGTAACACCTAAGATTACTTGTCGTGCTGTTGCTGGTTCTCCACCTTGTGAAAGGGTCTCAGCATTGACTTCTTCAAATCTACTTTGGGTAATAAAGTCTCCTGGAATAAGTGGCGTGTCACCAACGGTTTCAACAACGACTTTGTCTGACATCTTTCGAATGATAATTTCAAAGTGCTTATCATTGATTGCAATACCCTGTGATTCGTACACTCTTTGCGCTTCAGATAAAATGTATTGTTGTCCTGATCGAATACCTTTTACTTTAATAATTTCTTTTGGATCTAAGTATCCGCTCGCAAGAGGTGTTCCTGCTGCAATAGTCTGCCCGTCTTTCACTGCTAATTCTGAAGCGAGTGGAACAAAGTACTCCTGTACTTCAACTGGTTTCATTGCAGTGTTCTTGATAACAATTTTGTACCCTTCATCAGTGGTTTCAACATCAACTTTACCGGTAATTTCTGCAACTGGTGAAAGGTTCTTTGGTGTTCTCATTTCAAAGAGTTCTTCAACTCTTGGGAGACCCTGAGTCACGTCACTCATCACAACTCCACCAAAGTGTCTGACCCGCATGGTAAGCTGGGTTCCTGGTTCTCCAATAGATTGTGCAGCCATAACACCAACTGGTACACCAGTGTTGACAACTTGTTTTGTTGAAAAGTCCCAACCATAACACATCTTACAGAGACCGGATGAAAGTTTGCAGGTAAGAGGTGATCTGACAATGACTTCCTCAACTCCTGCATCTAAAATTACTTTTGCAATTTCTGGAGTAATAAGCTCGTTTTCATTCACCAAAGTCTTTCTATCTGCAGTTACTTTCTCTGCTGCATATCGCCCGGTAATTCTATCAGCCAAGGTTGCTGTTCGTTCACCATCGTGTGCAAGAATGGTAACACCTTCTACAGATCCACAATCTTCTTCTCGAATGATGACATCATGAGATACATCAACAAGTCTTCTGGTTAAGTATCCTGCGTTTGCAGTCTTGAGAGCTGAATCAGTAAGACCTTTTCGGGATCCTCTTGCTGAAGCAACGTATTCAAAGATTGAAAGACCTTCTCGGAAGTTAGATTTAATAGGAAGTTCAACAATCTTTCCAAGTGGATCCAAAATAAGACCTCTCATAGCCGAAAGCTGTTTAAGCTGTTCTTTTCCTGCACGAGCTCCTTCAGAGTTAATAATGGTTCTGATGACATTGGTTTCTTTCATATTGTTCCATGTCTTCTCTGCCATTTCATCAGTTACCTTAAGCCAGACATCATTTTGTAATCTTTTCTTTTCTTCAAGAGTGATAAGACCCTGTTGATACTCTTCGTTAATTTGAGCAACTTTTTTCTCTCCTTCTTCAATCATCTTGTTTTTTCCTTCAACCATTTCATTATCAAAAACAGATACGGAAATACCTGATTGGGTAGAACCATAGAACCCAAGTGCTTTAATTCGGTCAATTAAGTCTGCAACTTCATCAGATGTATAAGTAAGAAGAGCCTTGGTAACAAGCTTTTTAATACCTGATGCCTTGACTGCTTCATTCATGTAAGACATTCCTGGAAGAAGGTTTTCATTAAGTTTCAGTCTTCCAATAGATGTTTCAATTGTTTCCAACTTAGTACCGGTATCCACTCTGACTAAAATTGGTTGTCGAAGAGTCACTTTCTTTAATGTGAAAGCAAGAAGTGCTTCATTTGCATCCGAAAAAGCTGGCATGTCTTCTTTTCTCAATGTTTCATCCAAAGAAGTAAGATAGTACACACCAAGAGCCATTTCTTTATTTGGAAGGGTAATTGGTGATCCATCAGCTGGCTTAAGAAGATTATGTCTTGGCATCATCAACTCAATAGCTTCTTGTTGTGCTTTTTTAGAAAGCGGAATATGAACAGCCATCTGGTCGCCGTCAAAGTCTGCGTTATATCCTGCACAAACACAAGGGTGAAGTGCGATTGCAGAACCTTCAATCAATCTTGGATAGAATGCCTGAATACCAAGCTTGTGAAGAGTTGGTGCACGATTAAGAAGCACAGGGTGATTTCGGGTGATTTCCTCAAGAATATCAAATACTTCTGGTGGTCTCTTCTCAATAAATCGTTTTGCACTCTTAATATTTGGAGCAAAACCTCTGACAATAACTTCTCGTAATACAAATGGCTTAAACATTTCAAGAGCCATTTCTTTTGGAAGTCCACATTCAGAGAGTTTCAAATCTGGTCCTACAACGATAACAGATCGTCCAGAGTAATCAACACGCTTTCCAAGAAGGTTCTGTCGGAAGCGGCCTTGCTTCCCTCGGAGCATGTCTGAAAGTGATCTCAACGGTGATGCAACAACTTGTGAAGATCTTTGTGATGCATCAATTAACGCGTCAACTGATTCTTGAAGCATTCTTTTCTCATTTCTCAGAATAATTTCTGGGGCCCCCAGACTCATTAAGTGCTTTAAACGATTGTTTCTGTTGATTACTCTTCTGTACAAGTCATTCAAGTCTGAGGTAGCAAATCGTCCTCCAGCAAGTTGAACCATAGGTCGAAGGTCTGGTGGAATAACTGGCAACGCAGTCATAATCATCGCTCGAGGATCAATACTAGATTTTTTCATGTTCTCGATAAGTCGAAGTCTTTTAATAAGTTTGAGGTATCGTTGAGCTGATGCTTTTTCTAATTCTTTTCTCAAATCTGCAATCACATCATCCAAGCTCAGATCTTTCATGAGATCAAGGATTGCTTCTGCTCCAGTCTTCATCGTAAAGAATACTGGGATATCATATTCCAAAAGCTTAAAGTATTCGTCTTCAGACAAAACTGATGAAACTTTAAGACTTTTAAGAAGATTTGAGAGAGCTGTTGCAATTTCTTCAACTTTCTTTGATTCTTCATTAAATCGCTCGGTAAGTCGTGCAATCTTTTGTCTCTTCATAAGCTCAAGCTCTTGACCAACAAGCTTTTTCTGTTCTGTTTTCATCTTGTCTGCATCTTGAGCTTTTTCTGAGGAGTCTGCTTCAATCTTTTTCTCTTCTTCTTCTTTTTCCTTAAGAAGTGCTTCTTTTCGAGATTCAATATTCTTATTTAAGACTTCAAGAGCTTCTTTTTTCTTCTCTTCATCAACTGCAACAACTAAATGAGATGCATAGTAGATAACTGATTCAAGACTCTTCTGAGACACATCTAAGAATGTAGCGAGAGGACTTGATGCACCTTTAAAGAACCACACATGACTTACAGGTGCTGAGAGCATAATATGCCCCATTCTTTCTCGTCTAACTCTGGAAAGGGTCACTTCAACACCACATTTATCGCAAATAATACCTTTGTATCTGATTCTTTTGTATTTTCCACAATAGCATTCCCAGTCTTTGGTTGGTCCAAAAATTCTCTCATCAAAGAGACCATCTTTTTCAGGTCGAAGTGTTCGATAGTTAATTGTTTCTGGTTTCGTAACTTCTCCAAAAGAACTATCTAAAATATCTTCTTTAGAAGCAAGTAAAATCTTCAATGCTTTAAAGTCAATAATGGTTACGTCTTTTAATTTTTTCATTTTTTGATTATCCATAATATATTTAGTCAATAAGCAAACTCCTGCTTATTCTTCTCCTCCTTCTGGTGAACTCATATTCTCTCTTATTTCTTCATTTTCTGCAATATCTAATCCTTCCTCTCCTTCAGCAACTTCCGCTCCTCCCAATTCTTCTTCCATTTCTTCTGCTTGTTCTCTTACTTCTTCTGCTGCCAAATCTGCTGGTACTTCTCCTGTTGGAGCAGTTGTTTCATCAACAGTCAATTCTGCTTCTACTGCCTCTATTTTAAGACCCAACGCTTGTAATTCCTTTACCAAAACTTTAAATGATTCAGGAACTCGTGGTGTTGGAATATCTGTACCCTTCACAATTGCTTCAAATGCTTTGGTTCGTCCCACAACATCATCAGATTTGTAGGTAAGCATTTCTTGCAAAATATGCTGTGCACGATGTGATTCAAGTGCCCATACTTCCATTTCTCCAAGTCTCTGACCTCCCATTTGTGCTTTTCCTCCAAGAGGTTGCTGGGTAACGAGAGAGTATGGACCAGTACTTCGAGCATGTGCCTTGTCCTCAACCATGTGAATAAGTTTCATCACATATTCAATACCGACAACAACTGGATTTTCGAATGCTTCACCGGTTCTTCCATCATAAAGTTTTGCTTTTCCGTCTTCTGGAAGACCTGCTTCTTTCAATAGTTCTCGAATTCGTTTTTCTTCAATCTTTTCAAAGACTGGAGTTGCAACTTTGATATTCATTTTTTGTGCTGCCCACCCAAGATGTGCTTCGAGTAACTGCCCCAAGTTCATACGAGCAAGCACTGAGATTGGAGAAATAACAATATCAACTGGTGTTCCATCTTCCAGATATGGCATATCAGATGCTGGAAGAATTCGAGAAATAACACCTTTGTTTCCATGTCGTCCTGCAAGCTTATCTCCAACAACAACGTGTCTAAATTGAGCAACTTCAACAACAATCTTTCGAATTGTTCCTGGTTCAAGTTCGTCACCTTTCTTTCGGTCAAGGATTTGAACGTTGACTACTGTTCCTCTTTCACCATGTGGAATTCTCAAACTGGTATCGCGAACTTCTCGTGCTTGTTCTCCAAAGATTGCTCTCAAAAGTCTTTCTTCCGCCGTTAATTCTGTTTCACCTTTTGGTGCAATCTTTCCAACTAAAATATCACCTGGTCCGACTTCTGATCCGATAACAACAATTCCATCTTCATCAAGATTTGCTAAATCTTCCTCTGACACATTTGGAATATCTCGTGTTGTTTCTTCTGGTCCAAGTTTTGTTTCAACAACTGATGCTTCATATTTCTCAATATGAATACTGGAGAGGATATCTTCTTTGACGAGTCTTTCAGAGATAACAATAGCATCTTCGTATCCAAGACCTTCAAATGATGCATATGCAATAAGAAGGTTTTGACCCAAAGCGAGTTCTCCATTCTGTGATGCTGGACCATCAATAAGGATGTCACCTTTCTTAACTAATTGACCTGCTTTGACTACTGTTTTCTGTGTGTATGCTGTTGTTGCTGCTGTTCGATGGAATGTTTCAAGCATGAATGTTTGCTTTTCATTCTTGCCTTCTAAAACAATACTTCGTGCATCTGCATGGGTAATTTTCCCATCAAATGGAGCTTTGACAACTCGTCCCATAACTTCAGAAATTTTGCCTTCCATTCCTGTTCCAACAATTGGACTATCTGGCTTTACAAGTGGCACTGCTTGACATTGCATGTGAGTACCCATGAGCGCACGGTTAGCTTCATCATGAGCAACAAAAGGAATAAGACTTGCTGAAGATCCAACAACTTGTTGTGGGGTTACATCAACATATTCAATTTTTTCCTTTTCAATTTCAATAAACTCGCCTCTAAATCGTGCAGGGACTCGATCTGTTGTAAGTTCATTATTTTCGTCTAACGCACCTGCATGAGTAATATAGTGCTTTTGTTCATCTTCTGCATCAAGATAGACAATTTCCTCAGATGCACTCACAACAGATTTCTTTCCGTCCTGTTTGACTTCAACCTTTCTATATGGTGCTTCCAAGAAGCCATACCCATTTACTCTTGTATATAAGGAAAGATAGGTAACCAAACCAATATTTGGACCTTCAGGACTTCTAATTGGACAGACTCTACTGTATTGGGATGCATTAATATCTCGGATAGAGAAGGCTGCGCGCTCTCGTGAGATACCACCAGTACCCATAACGGTAAGACGGTTCAGATTGTCTACTTCTGCTAATGGGTTTGTTTGGTCAAGGATTGTGGAAAGCTGGGAGGTTCGGAAGAATTCGTTGAGTGCTGCCATAATAGGTCGAGCATTAATAAGGTTTGCAATTGTTGAAGGAACGTCTGTTTGCATCAGAGACATTCTTTCTTTAATACTTCGCTCAAGTCGCAATACTCCAACTCTGAATGCAGTGGAAGCAACGAGTTCTCCAACAGATCGAATTCTTCTATTTGCAAGACTATCAATGTCATCAACAACACCATTCCCTTGAGAAAGACCAATAAGGTATGCAATGGTACCAACAACATCATCAACAGACAATACTCTTTCTTCAGCTGGTCTAAAGTTTTGAGTGTCTGCTAATTTCTTATTAATCTTATATCTTCCAACTGGACCTAAATCATATCTTCTATTATTAAAGAAAAGTCCGTTAAGTGATTCACGGACTTTTTCTAACACAACAGGTTCGCCTGGGTGCATCTTCTTAAAAATTTCAATCATAGCTTCTGTTTCAGAAGCTGTTTCATCTTTTTGAAGTGTGTTATCAATAAATGCTTCTTTGTCTGTAATTCCTGTAAATCGATCCCGGATATCATCATTTGAAGAAATACCGATCGCTCGAAGGAAGGTAGTCACTGGGAATTTTCGTCGTCTATCAATTTTTACGGTAATGGTACCGTGCCTTGTTGTTGAAAATTCGAGCCAACTTCCATGAACAGGCCGCACTTCTGCTGTATAGAGAGGTTTTCCGGTAACTGGATCTACTGTTGCAGTAAAGAAGACACCAGGGCTTCTCACTAACTGGTTAACAACAGATCTCTCAATGCCATTTACAACAAATGTTCCTCTCTCTGTCATCTGAGGAATATCTCCTAAGAAAATTTCTTGTGTCTGGGTTTCACCGGTTTTCTTGTTTAAGAGGGTTGCTTCTACATAGAGTGGGGCATCAAATGTTACTCCTTTATTCATTGCTTCTTCTGGACTGTAGGTTGATTTACCGATCCGATAATGTCCAAAAGTAAGTTGCCAGTTTTTTTCGGTAAAATCCTCAACAGGAGAGATTTCTTGAAGGATTTCACCAATTGCATGCTCTTTAAACCATTGGTATGATGTTTTTTGAATAGAAAGAAGGTCCAATTCAGGCACGATGGAATATGTTCGTCCCCAGTTTTGTCTAATGTTGTCGTTCGTGGTATTCTTTGGCATTCTTGGCAAGGCTTTCTAAATTAGGATTAGCTTCGGACAGTTGTACTTCACCAAAAAAAAGGAAAAAGGTCGATCGACCCTTCCTTTATTTTGCTAAGGTAGCTATGTTTATACCATAGCATTTTTTATATGTCAAGCACCTTTTTAAGTTTTGCGACACAGAATAGTAAGGAAATGATGAGATCAATTTGAGTAGATCAACATCTTCTCCTCGCTGTATTTCATACTATTCCTATTGAGTGACCATGGCTCTGTCTTTCGTATCCTGCTCTTTGCTATAATACTTTTTATGACGGCTAGAGAAATTATTGATTTATATATTTCATATTTTGAAAAGAGAAGGCATACACGAATTGCCAATGCTCCTCTGGTGCCAGAAAATGATCCAACTACCCTTTTTACCTCTTCCGGTATGCAGCCCTTAGTACCATATTTATTAGGAGAGTCTCATCCTGCTGGAAAAAGACTTGTAAATGTTCAGAATTGTTTCAGGGCACAAGACATCGATGAAATTGGAGACAACAGACATACAACTTTTTTCCGGATGCTTGGCAACTGGTCATTGGGAGACTATTTTAAAACAGAACAGATTCCCTGGTTTTGGGAATTTTTAACAAAAGAACTACGTCTTGATCCACAAAGGCTCTATGTCACTGTTTTTAAAGGAAACGATCAAATACCGGAAGATGAAACTTCTACTGCAATTTGGAAAAAACTCTTTTCTGATGCAGAACTCAATCCAGATGAAAGAATTTTTGAATACGGCGTTGAGAAAAATTGGTGGTCTCGCTCTGGAACTCCCGACAAGATGCCAGCTGGCGAACCAGGAGGACCTGACAGTGAAGTTTTCTATGATTTTGGGGCAGATTTACAACTGCACGAAAATAGTCCATGGAAAGATGAGACATGTCATGTGAATTGTGACTGTGGACGATTTATGGAAATTGGAAATAGTGTCTTTATGCAGTATCAGAAACAAGATGATGGTACCTTTAAAGAACTCCCTCAACGAAATGTTGATTTTGGTGGCGGCCTTGAAAGACTTTTAGCAGCAGCAGAGGATCAGGTTGATGTTTTTCATACTTCTCTTTTTAAACCAATCATTACGGTAATAGAAAAAGCAACCAATAAATCCTATAAAGGGAACGAAAAACACATGAGAGTTGTAACAGATCATCTGCTTGGGAGTATTATGATGGCAGCAAATGGTATTTTACCTTCAAATAAAGAACAAGGATATATTTTGCGAAGGCTTATCAGACGTGGCCTTGATCACTTATGGGAACTTGCAAAAGATGCAGATACAAAAACTATTGTAGAAGCAATTGTTGCAGAATATAAAGAAACTGATCCTTATCTTACAGATAACTTTGAACCAATTCTGCTTACTCTTCTTACTGAACAACAAAAATACCAACAAACGCTCTCTAATGCCAAAAAGCTTATTGAAAAAGATGTACAAAAACAGGCCCTGTCACCTGAAAAATTGCCTGGAGTTAGAGAGGGGGATGAACTTCTGGGAGTAGTGGAAATTTCTCCTGAGACAGCTTTCAAGGCAATCTCATCCTTTGGACTCTCCCCAACCCAGTTGAAAAGTCTTGGGTATACATTCAATCAGGAGGAATTGGCTGAGAAAATCAAGGAACATCAAAACCTTTCAAAGACAGCATCAGCTGGAAAATTCAAAGGCGGGCTAGCTGATACGCAAGATCTGACAGTGAAAGGTCATACGGCAACGCATCTTTTACATCAGGCAATAAGGGATTTGCTCGGAACACAAGTTCATCAATCAGGATCTAATATTACAACTGAAAGACTTCGATTTGATTTTAACTTTGACAGAAAATTAACTAATGAGGAACTTGTCTCTCTTGAGAGAACAGTCAATGAGAAAATTACAGAAGATTTGCCAGTAAGATTTGAAATGATGCCACTTCAGAAAGCGAAAGACATTAACGCTATCGGTCTTTTTGACGAGAAATATCAAGAGCAGGTAAAAGTATATATTATAGGAGGATCTGGAAAAGAAGGTGACTATAACGCCTACTCTAAAGAATTTTGCGGAGGACCTCATGTTGCACATACCGGTGTTATACAATCATTTACGATTACAAAACAAGAAAAACTTGGAAATAACCTTATGAGATTGTATGCATTGGTTAGCTAAAGAACCCGACTTTTCATCCCTCGATCACATATCCTGACAATTTGCTACAAATAACATATCGTGATATGCTAAAACAAGTAATTAGAAGCTAATTGGTTACTGATGTATGAAGCTACCTATACTAGGGTCTCTCTTTAAAAAGGCTCCGCCAACAGAATATTTTTTGGCTTTTCTTCTTCGTGACGAACATGTTCATGCCGTCGTTTTTGAAGAGGTAGGAGGACGAATCCAGGTTATAGGGCAAGGGAAAGCAGAATTACCTGCTTCTCTTGAACATGTCTCTTCAGAGAATCTGCTCAGTGCAGCAGATCGAGCAATTAGTATTGCAGAGCAATCATTACCAGATGGTGTTCAAACACACAAAACAGTTTTTGGGGTAAAAGAAAGTTGGGTAGTAGATTCGCATATTACAAAAGAGTACTTAGGAAAACTCAAGCAAATGAGCCAAGAACTCGACTTGCAACCAATTGGGTTTTTGGTTTTTCCAGAAGCAATTGCTCATTTATTACAGAAAGAAGAAGGAGCACCTGTTTCCGGTATTCTTGTTGATGCAGGGAAAAGGCAGGTATCACTTACTCTTATCCGAGCGGGAAGAATCATTGCCACAAAAGAAATACCTTTCGGTGAAAGTCTCACTCAAACAGTTGAAGCAGCACTCAAACAATTTGAAAATGTAGAAATCTTCCCTTCTCGTCTTATCTTATTTGATAATGGTGATCAAAAAGCAGAACATGCATTCATAAGCCATCATTGGAGCAAATCTCTTCCATTTCTTCATGTTCCCCAAGCCACCACACTCGCGTCAGATTTTGATACGAGAGCAATTCTTTTTGGGACAGCAACGCAAATGGGATTTGATGCAATTGATTTGGTAAAACAACGTGAAGCACCAAGTACAAAGCCCATGGAAAATCTAGAAGAAACTGTAGAAGATACAAACGAAGAAGAAAAAACTCAGATTACTTTCCCCTTCCCTAAAAAGACTCATGAGGGTGAAAGAGAAGAAACTCCCCACGATCATCGCTCTTCCCAGTTATTTCAGCAAGAAGATGCAAAAGAAATTGCAGAGGATTCAAGTCAGGAATACTTTGGTTTTGTCAAAGATGAAGATATTATAAAAACAGATACACCCCACATCTCTCATTATGCATCTGACTCATTTGAAGAAATCCCGGAGAAAGTGAAAGAAGAGGAAGAAACAAATGTCACTCCGGGATTTAGTGTCAGCGGTCCAGCATTTGTGGAAGGCGCAAAAAAAACTTTTGAAAATATCAAAAAAGGCCTCCCTAAAAATCCCCTTTCATTTCCTACTCATCTGCCTTCTCCTATCCCAGCGGGTGGCAATAAAGCAATCTTTGTTATTCCAGGTATTCTTATACTTCTTGTTCTTTTTTTTATTTGGTATATTTTTGGAATACATGCAATTGCTACCCTTTCTTTAACACCAAAAGTCATCGAACAAAATCAGTCAGTGACCTTTTCAACTTCTGGTTCAAGTGATACGACTTCTGGAACAATTGCAGCAACAAATATTGGGGTTACAGAAGACGGAACAGTATCTGGCAATGCAACAGGAAGTAAAGATATTGGTGATAAAGCAAAAGGGACAGTCACTATTTTTAACAATAATGACTCAGCTAAAACATTATCTGCAGGAACAACAATCACCTCTTCGAATAGTCTCAAATTTACTCTTGATAAAGATGTGACAATAGCATCAGCAAGTGGAGATATCTTCTCTGGGACACAGCCTGGAAAACAGGATGTTCCTGTTACTGCTGCAGATATCGGAACTGAATATAATCTTCCTTCTGGTACAAAATTCAGCGTTGGAACAAGTTCGACAGTTGCTGCAAAAAATGACAATGCTTTTTCTGGTGGTACTAAAAAAACAATTACTGTTGTTGCACAAAAAGATCTCGATAATTTATCTGGTCAATTGACCAATAGCCTTACTGATAAAGCAAAACAAGATTTGCAACAGCAAGCAACCAGTGACGTCGTTATATTGCCAAGTTTTACAAAAACAACAATTACAAAAAGCTCGTTTGATAAAAAAGTTAGTGATCAAGCAACGAGTATTAACCTCACTGGGACTGTTTCATATCAAAGTCTTTCTTATAAAAAATCTGATATTGATACCTACACAAAATCAGTTATGCAAGGTCAGTTTCCTGCTGATATGCGTCTTGCTTCACAAGGCATCACATATGACGTCAAGGACTTACTGCAAAAAGACGGTAGTGCAAAAGCAACGCTTGATATGAAAGCATCACTGCTTCCTAATCTTGATACCAAAACAATTGCACCTCAGATCGCCGGTAAATCATTCTCACAAGCAAAAGAAATTCTATCAGGGACACCACAATTTGCAGGAGTAACGTTTAAGCTTTCACCTAATCTTTTCTTCCTGCCACAGATACTTCCTCGCTTATCAAGAAATATTACAATAAATCTTTCTGCCAATGAATAAGTACTACTACAAAAACCCCTCATTTGTGAACATGAAGATTGTCTTACGATGTGTAGGACTTTTTATTTTCTTAGGAGGTTTAGGTACTGTCTTCTATGTCTTTAGTCCTCTTATTTTATGGCAATTGACTCTCGCTCCAGCATTTGCTGAACAACAAGTAACAGTCCCTATTCCACAACATAGTGTTGTGACAAATATCACTATTGCAAGCCTTGTAAATGCAAGTTTGCAGACACTCTCAGGTATTGATTTTACGAACGCAGCTAATTGGTACCCTACCTATACTGTCTCGCATACAGCTCCACGTGAGACTGCCTATACCCTTTCTATTCCCAAGCTTCATATTGTCAATGCGCAAGTCTCAACTTTTGATACAGATCTCTCCAAACATCTTGTCAATCTTTCCGGTACAGCTGTCCCTCCTGACAAAGGAAATACGGTCATTTTTGGTCATTCAACACTTCCCCAACTTTTTAATCCGAATGACTACAAAACGATTTTTGCCAATGTGCATACGCTGCAACCAGGAGATACAATTATCGCAACGGTCAATGGTGTTATCTTTACCTACTCAATAGTTTCTTTGACCGTTGTAGAACCAGAAGATACGTCTGTTCTTTCACAAACTTACGATGATAGTTATATCACTCTTATTACATGTACTCCTCCAGGAACAATTTGGAAACGGCTTATTGTCAAAGCAAGGTTAGAAAAGCCATCTTAATTACTAGTTGAAAAAGAAAACAAATAGCTAGTATCTTGTAAGTGGTACCAAATATTTATGGATGAACGAATACTCGCTGTTGATGCTATCAAGAAAAAATTGGTAGGTAAAAAACTTACCTATCAGGAAATCTTTGCAATTATGGATGAAATTGCCCATAACCGGCTGGGTGATGTGCTCACAACCTATTTTGCTGCCAGTGGTTATGCAAAAGGGTTTTCTGATGAAGAACTGTACCATCTAACCAAAGCCATGGTTGAAACAGGAGAGAAACTTCATTGGGATGCTGATATTGTTGCTGATAAGCATTCCATAGGCGGTGTCCCAGGAACACGAACCACAATGATTGTCATCCCTATTGTTGCTGCAGCAGGTTTTACTATTCCAAAATCTTCATCGCGTGCTATTACAACTCCTGATGGAACAGCAGACGATATGGAGGTACTAGCAGAGGTTAACCTATCCGAAAAGGAAATTTACCACGTGGTTAAAAAAACTCATGGATGTATTGTCTGGGGAGGATCTTTTCATATCGCACCAGCAGATGATGTTATGATCCACGTTGAGACACCACTACTGTTTGAAAGTTTTGACAAAATCATTGTATCTATTATGGCAAAAAAAATTGCTTTTGGTTCAAATCATGTGGTAATAGATTTGCCTTACGGAAAGTCAGTAAAAGTACACCACCATGCAGATGCCGAACTCCTTCGAGATAAATTCTTATATATTGCTGGAAAATTTGACATTAAAATGAGAATTCTTATGCATGAGACTGATCAACCAGCAGGACGTGGTATTGGCCCTGTACTCGAATGCAGAGATGCCTTATGGGTTTTGGAACAAACTGATAATAGACCGTTGGATTTAGAAAAAAGAGCACTTAATTTGGCAGGGGAATTACTTGAGTTATGTCTTGAAGATGCGCCGGAAAGTCTTCGAAAGCATGTCCAACAAACATATCATACAGGGCATGGATGGGCGAAGTATCTTTTAGAATCAAAAGACGCACACAGAAAAATGCTTGAAATTATAGAGGCACAACACGGCAATTCATCAATAACATCAGATCATTTAACAAATAAACTTGGCAAACACACATTTGCAGTAAAAGCAGAGCATGGCGGGACAGTACATGAAATTAATAGTCACAATGTTACTGTGATTGCAAAAATTCTTGGAGCACCTCTTCAAAAAGGTGCAGGAGTATATTTGAATAAAAAAATAGGTGAAGAATTTGAAAAAGGAGATGTGCTTTTTACTCTCTTTAGCGAAAAGGAATATACCTTGAAAGAAGCAAAAGATTCACTAAGTAACTTCCCTCTGATAAAAGTTTAATTAATTTTTCCAAAGTTTCTCCAAAAATAATCTTGTATAATAAATATTACGATGAAAAAACTTGGAATGCTGATTGCAATAACTGCCACGGTAATCGGAGGAATTTTACTCTGGTGGATTCATGGGATATCTGCAGTTAATACAGACAATAAGTCAACAAAAGTTTTTGTTGTCAGAAAAGGAGAAGGATTACGAAGTATTGCATCTGAGCTAAAACAACAAGGGCTTATCCCTGATCCTCTCGTTTTTTATGCACTTATTAAACAATTAGGACTTGATGGAAAAATTCAGGCAGGAGACTATAAATTGTCTCAGTCCATGACACCTGAGCAAATTGCAAATGCAATGACAAAAGGAAGCCAAGATATCTGGGTAACAATTGCCGAAGGCAAGCGTGCAACGCAAATTGCCGAATTGCTGCAAAATAATCTTTCAACCTACGATCCTTCCTGGAAGGCAAAGCTTATTGAAAATGAAGGATACTTATTTCCAGATACTTATCTTATCCCTCATGATGCAACACTTGAACAGCTACTAGCAATATTCAAAAAAAATTTTGATAAAAAATTCCAAGAAGCATCGCAAAGTGCCTCTGCAAAATTGTCACCCTCAGATGCAGTTATTCTTGCATCAATTATTGAACGTGAAGGGAAAACTGCAGATGATAAAAAAATGATTGCCTCGGTTTTAGAAAACAGACTCAACATTGGAATGGCCTTACAAGCCGACTCAACGATTCAGTATGTCCTAGGCAGTTCAATCAATTGGTGGCCAACTCCAACTGCCAAAAATCTGAAAATTGATTCACCGTATAATACGTATCTCAATCCTGGTCTTCCACCCACGCCAATTGCAAATCCTGGTTTTGATGCACTCAATGCTGTCTATCACCCAACAAGTACAAGTTATTTTTACTATATTTCAGATAATAAGGGACTCCTACACTTTGCAAGGACTTTGGGTGAACAAAATGCAAACATTCAAAAGTTTGGATTATAACTGAGATAGATTAAGCTAACTTTATAAGGATATTTAACTTACTAGCTTTTTAGAAGGACCTCTGAAGAAACGCTTCACTTTTGCAACTGGTTTGTGGGATTTTTCATCATCATGGTGATGACCATTTTGAAATACATGTCTTATCTCATCTTTTGGCTCTTCTTCCATTCTCATTTCAGGCTCTTCTTCTATTGCATCAAAATATTCATCTTCTTCTCCCTCAGGAATTTCAAGCAATTCAGAGAGTTCAGTGTTCTCTTCAACTTGTTCAAGAAGCATTTGCAACACTCTCTTTCCTTTTGAAGTACCAAACAAGAAGACAAGTCCTGCTCCAACGAGAAGGCCTAAGATAAACCCATTGAAAAACCCTCCACTACTATGTTGTCTATTATCGTGATCCATTTTTTTCCTCCTTTGGATGTTTCTCATGCTTATCCATTGTTTTGGAAAGAAAGGATGCAACTAAAGACCCTAATTTGACCCCTGACATAATTGTTGAGAGTGATTCAACAGGGCGAGAAATACTGCCACTAATAACACCTGCATCATCCAATACTTTATTCGCTTTAGAGAGGGTGTTTTTTACTTCACGAAGAATAAAGAAGACCTGAATACCTAATAGTAATAATAATAGTGTCAAAACTCCAACCACAGTAATAAGAAGAATTTGGGTGACGTCCATATATTTAGCGTACCAACTGATACAAAAGAAGTCAAGCCTTTTGGGTATGCTCTTCGCTCCAAGTTATATAACATTATTGTGCAACCGTTACAACAACGTGTCTCTCTACAGAGCTTATCCTACCAAAATTATTAACCGATTTTATAGAAATTGTTGCAACGCCAGGGAATACCGGAATTTCTTTTCTAAATTTCCCATTTGCATCAACATATGCAGGAAGACCATTAACAGTTACTGTGCTACTTGGATCGGTCGTTCCTGTAACAACAACTGTTTGAGAAGCAATGGGAGCCCTTTCAGCAGGGACATCTACTGATAATTGCGGCGAGAAGAATGCAGATCTGTATTGAGAGAAAAGATATAACATGACAATGAGTACAATAAGACTCACTATACCAATTGCTCTATTTAACCGTATTGTTTTTAAAGGAATATCTTCTTTACCAACAAAACTCTCCGGAACTACATCAACATACTGTTTCTCATCGAATTCTCTTCTAAACATCGCCAGTGATTCCCTCATAGGTAGTCCTAAAAATTCGATATAATTTTTTACAAATCCTTGTGTATAACTACTTCCTGGAAGGCGAGTGTAGTCGCCTGCTTCAATCGCAACAATAAATTGAGGACGTATTTTTGTTGCCTTTGCAATTTCATCAATCGTATACCCTTGCTGTTTTCTCTCTTGTTTTAGTCTATCACCAATTTTAATCATAGATGGAATACCTCGTTGACTTAATTTCTAATGACCAATTTGGGAATGTAGCCCTGAGGAATTCTTTAGAAATTAGTAATTAGAAATTTTATTTCATTCTCCGTGTATTTGTGCCAGTACTTCATCAGCATTCTTACTTAAAACATCTCGTGGCTTACTTCCTTCAGCCGGTCCAATAATACCATTTTCTTCGAGCTGATCCAAAAGTTTTGCTGCACGCGAATAGCCAACAGACAATTTTCTCTGCAAAAGTGATGCTGATGCTTTATCATATTGACATACGATTCGTACAGCATCATCAAACAAATTGTCTAAGCCTTCTCCACCACCGCTTGATATACCCCCACCATTTTTCCCTTTAATACTCACCTGTTGTTGAGTAACTTCCTCGGTATAGTTAACTTCAGGAGCTTTTTCCTTCAAGTAGCCTACGAGCCGTTGCACCTCTTTTTCAGAAACATATGATCCTTGAATACGGTACGGCTTTGCAGCATCTGGTGGAACATATAACATATCTCCTCTACCTAATAATTTTTCCGCGCCTGGCCCATCTAAGATAACACGAGAATCAATTTGAGAAGAGACATTCAGAGCAATACGCGTTGGAATATTTGCTTTAATAAGGCCAGTAATGACATTGACAGAAGGTCTTTGTGTTGCAATAACCAAGTGAATTCCTGTTGCGCGTGCCATTTGTGCTAAACGCGCAATAGCATCTTCAACCTCAACAGGAGCAAGCATCATTAAATCTGCCAATTCATCGACAACGATAACAACGTATGGTAGTGCTTGAAAGCCTGATAGCTCATTATATGAGTCAATATTTCTCACTCCTCTTTCAGCGAATAGCTTGTATCTTCTGTCCATTTCACCCATCGCCCACTTGAGTGCTGAAAGAATTTTCTCTGGCTCAACAATAACAGGTGTTAACAAATGAGGAATGCCGTTATACTGGGTAAATTCAACTCGTTTCGGGTCAACTAAAATCATCTTTACTTCTTGAGGAGAAGCTCTGAAAAGCATAGAACAAATAAACGCATTCATAAGATATGATTTTCCTGATCCTGTGGTACCTGCAATGAGAACATGAGGCATTTTTGCAATGTCCGCAACAACTGGATTGCCTGACACATCAAGTCCCATAGCAACTGTGAGTTTGGACTTTGCTTTTTGCATTGTTTGAGAAGAAAGCATAGTACGAAGCGGTACAACTTCCAAGGATCTGTTTGGAATTTCTATCCCTACCAAAGATCGTCCAGGAATAGGCGCTTCAATACGAATTTGTCCAGAAGGTGCTTCAGTTGCAAGCGCCAAATCGTTAGCAAGAGAGGTAATTTTACTTACTTTTGTCCCAAGAGCAATTTCTAAAGCATACTGGGTAACGGAGGGGCCTAAATTTACTTCAGCAACTCGTGCAGCAATACCAAATGATTCAAGCGTTTTTTCAATAATTTGTGCAATGCGCTTTACGTCACCTCTTTCTGCTTTTGCACCAGAACTATCTGACAATAATGAAAGCGGGGGATTTTCCCACATACCATTTTCCAACACATTCGTTACCAATTTATCTGAGATAAGTTCCGCCTGCTCTTTTTTCTTCACCACCAAGTCTGGTTTATCTTCCATTTTGGAGGATGGGAAAATGGTTTTATCTTTTCCATTAATCTTTGGCTCTTCATTCGTAAGGCCTGCTTGTTTAATAGTTAATTCCTTCCCTTTGACAGGCTTTTTGCTTTTGAAAAGAGAAACAGCTCCTGATGGGATAAATTTTGGGACGGTATTGAGAACAGCAACAAATCCTTGTAACAATTCGTCAATTGAGGTATCAAAGAAAACAACAAGTCCAACAAATACTCCAGCAATATATACTAAATCTGAACCAACATTCCCTAAAATATCAGATAGAATCTGAAACATATGTCGTCCTACAGCACCTGATTTGAGAATGCCAACAAGAGAAAAAAAGGTAATGATATATCCTATTGTGACATGCGGCTTGGAGAGGAAAAATTTAAACCTGAAAAAGAGAAATCCTATGAAAATAAAAACAAATGGGAAAAGATACTGCATTGAAGAAAAATTTTGCTCCAGCATTTGCTGAACCGTCATTAAAACATCTCCTTGCCTTGAAAAAGAAAGAAATTGCAAAATACCAACAACAACAAGTCCTAATGCAAAAAGTGTGTAAATTGTTTCTTTGCGAAGTTGTACTTTTTTACGACGACCTCCACCACGTTTTTTGGCCATACTTCTTATTATAAAGAATCTCAAAGCTAATGCAAGCGAAGGATCACCGATGAAGCAGTGATATCTACGGCTATACCTCTATCACTACTGGAAGAATAAGGGGACGGCGTCTAAAATCTCTAAAAATTCGCTTTTCTGTTACTTCACCTATCATTTTTCGTAAGTATATCCAATTTGTTACTTGTCCTTGTTTGCCTGAAAGCACTTTCTGTAATTCTTGGGAGATCGCCTGTCTCATCTCCTCTGCATCTTTTTCTGAAAATCCTCTCACAACAATATCAGGCTTGTCAGCCAATGAACCTGCTGCCGCATCTACCTCAACCATAATTGCAATAACACCATCCTGAGAAAGTCTTTGCCTGTCCCGCAATACATATCCCTCTATCTCTTCACCACTTATTTCGTCTACATACACATTTTTCATTGAGTATCTCTGTCCAAATGTTGCACCTTGTCTTGTTATAACAATTTCCTGTCCACTGTCGGGAAGTAACACATCCTGAGGAGCAAATCCTACTTTTTGTGCAAGCTTTCTATATGCAAGCATATGCTTTGGTGTTCCACCAATAGGTAAAATTTTTCTTGGTCTTACAAGCTCCATGAGCAACATCAGTTCGTCTGCTGAGCCGTGTCCTGATACATGGAAGTCTGAAGAAACATCAGAATACATAACTCGTGCGCCTATCTTAGAAAGGCTATCAACAAGCGCATTGACCATTATTTCGTTCCCAGGAATTGGATCTGATGAAAAAACAATGGTATCTTGTTGAGTAATTTTGACCTCTTTGTGCTCTCCAGTCGCAATCCGGGTGAGTGCGGAATTTTCTTGTCCTTGAGACCCTGCAACTAACAGTACGAGTTGGTCATCCTTATATTGCCGTAGCTGATCCATTCGAACCTCCATTCCTTTTGGTATTCTGATTAACCCAAGTCTTTTTGCAACATCGACAGTCTTGATAAGAGACCGACCAATAAAACAAACACGTTTGTGTAACTTCTCAGCGGCAAGTAATGTCTGATTAATACGATTAATGTGAGATGAATACGTGGTGAGAATAAACTTCCCCTTCACATTTTCCATTTCCCGATAAATTGTATCTGTTAATTTATCCTCAGAACCAGTTGTCCCAGGTCTTTCAGATCCAAGACAGTCAGATAGTAAGAATAAAACACCTAATTCTCCACACTTGGCAATTCTTGCAAAATCAGTTTTTTTCTTATCAAATGGTGTAAGATCAAATTTAAAATCACTTCCGTGGTAAATATTTCCAATAGGAGTACGAATAAAAATATGAGATGTATCCGGAACAGAGTGAGTGACCCGTATAAAATTTGCAGAGAAGGGTCCAAGTTGCAACTGGTGATCTGATTCAAATGGAATAGGTTGAACTTTTCTGGCAATACCAAAGTTTTTTAATTTTTCCTCAGCTAAAGCTGCCGTCAAAGGAGTAGCAAAAATGGGAAAATCGGGTAATTCTGGAAGAATAAACGGAAGTGCTCCCATATGATCTTCATGACCATGTGTAATAAGCATCCCAACAATTTTTTTACCGTTTTGAAGAGATTTTTGCAGATAGGATATATCCGGGAGCAGTAAATCTACTCCAAGCATTGTTTCATCTGCAAACCCAAGCCCACAATCGACAAGCAGCATTTGGTCTTGATACTCATAGACATACATATTACGAGTCACAACACCTGTCCCACCGAGGGGGATAATACGTACTTGCTCTTGGTTCATATCTTTATTATACATAAATTTCCAATCTTCAATTTACCATTTTTAATCAAATCTCACAGGACATCAATCGAACTCTTTGAAACTGAAGCAATGAACATCAAATGGAAATTGAGAACTAAAAATTGAAAATTGCGGTTACCTATCGAAGTTTCGCTTTGGACCATATTGTCTTTTTTGTTGTCGTTTTTCTCGTTCAAATTGCATTGCTAATGGATGTTTTGGTCTCTCTACACCTCGGTCATTCCCTCGAAACTCTCGATGTTCACGTGGACCTCTATCTTCTCGTGGTTGACGTGCTGGAAGCTGTGATGGATCAATCATTGAAAGATTAATTCTTCCCTGATCATCAATTTCTTGAACCCATATTTTAACCCGATCTCCAATATTCACAACTTCTGCAGGATTTTGAACAAAATGATCTGCCATCTTTGAAACGTGAACCATTCCTTCTTTCCCTGGTAAAAATTCTACAAATGCACCAAATGGTAAAATTCTTTTTACTTCTGCATCCTCAAATACCTCTCCAACTTTGACTTCTCGTGTTAGCCCCTGTACCCATGAGACAGCTGCTTGTAACTGATCCTCAGACACTGCTGAGATACTCACTGTGCCATCATCTTGCACCTCAACATCTGCACCTGTTGTTGCAATGATATTTTTAATAACTCTGCCTCCAGGTCCAATGAGTTCACCAATCTTCTCAACTGGGATATGAACAACTGCTACTTTAGGTGCGTACTCACTTACTGTAGAACGAGGCTCTGTAATTGCTGTAAGCATGACATCCAAAATCTTCAGTCTTGCTTCTCTTGCTCTTTGGAATACTTCTTCAATTTGTTCAACGGTTAGCCCTGCATCTTTCACATCAAGCTGAATTGCAGTGATTCCATCAGTTGTCCCAGCGACTTTAAAATCCATATCTCCTGAAAAATCCTCAAGTCCGATAATATCAGTGAGCAGTTTGTATTTTGTAACTTTGCCTTTCTCATCAACATAAGACATCTTTCCAACTGATATACCAGCAACGGGCTTTAGAATTGGTACTCCAGCATCCATAAGAGCAAGCGTTGAACCACAGGTAGATGCCATTGATGTAGATCCATTCGATGAAAGTGTTTCAGAGACTAATCTCATCGTATAGGGAAAAACATCTGCAGATGGGATAACTGCCAAGAGTGCACGTTCTGCAAGTGCCCCATGACCAATTTCTCGTCGTGAAAGCATTCCAATTTTTCCTGCTTCTCCCACAGAGTAAGGAGGAAATGAGTAATGATGAATATATCTTTTTCGCTCTTCTCCTTCTGCTGACTCAATAAGCTGTTCCATTCGAGCAGAGCCAAGAGTTGCAACTGTAAGAACTTGTGTCTGGCCTCTTTGGAATACTGCAGAACCGTGGGTTCTTGGAAGGACTCCAACTTCAACACTAAGTGGACGAATTTCATCTAACTTTCTCCCATCTGCACGCTCATCTTTGTCCAATACATTACTTCGAATGGTTTGGAAAAAGACATATTCAACTGCTTTACTGATTGTCTTTTTATCAGTTGGAGCTTCAGGATTTGCTGCTTGTTCATCTGCAAAAATCCTATCAATCAAGGCATCTCTTTCTGTTGACGGACCACCTTCTTTTGCAGCTTGTTGTTTAATCAGGTTTTGAACGTCTGATTTGTATTTTTCATCGATGCGATGGCACAACTCGACAAATGCTGGATCTTTTTCAATAACTGGTTTTGTCCCCGTAGCTGCTTCTTTTGCAAATTCCTCAATAAAGTTAAGAAGCTTTGTAGTTTCACTGTGACTTCTTTTTACTGCTTCAAGCATGACATCTTCTGGAACCTGTAAGGCTCCTGCTTCAATCATGAGCGTCTTTTCTCGTGTCTGTGAAACAACTAAGTCTAACTCTGAAAGATCGAGTTCTGCTCCACCAGGATTTACCAAAAACCCTGCATCTTCTGAGTCACCTGCTTGAACATATCCCATTCTTACAGCACCAACTGGGCCTTTCCAAGGAATCCGAGACATGGCAAGTGCTGCAGAGACTGCATTGAGTCCTAAAATATCTGGTTCATTTTCTCCATCAACGGACAAGACAGTCACAACAACCTGAACTTCTTTTTTGAATTCTTTAGGGAATAGTGGTCGAATAGATCTATCAATCAATCTTCCAGATAATACTGCTCCATCTGAGGGTCGTCCTTCTCTTTTTACCCAACGACTTCCTTTAATTTTTCCACCAGCATAAAGACGTTCTACGTATTCAATAGAAAGAGGGAAATAGCCTAAATCTTCTCTATCTTTTCCTTCAACAACAGTTGCTAACACAACAGTGTCACCAAGCTGTGCTCTCACAGCTGCTGTTGCCTGTTGTGCCCATTTTCCGGTTTCAAATGTGAGTGTTTTTCCGGCGAATTCAATTGATTTTGAGGTAACTTTCATTATATATATCTTTCGTTCTTTTATTCTTTATAAAACTTTTTAATTATAAAATACTTTTTCTTTTTTTTCTACTATCAACACAGAAGCAAATTCGATGTTAACTTCGAAGACCAAGCTTTTCAATAATATCTTTTGCACGTACTTTATCAACTTTCTCCAAGAAATTGAGAAGTCTTCTTCTTTTTGCAATCATGGACAAAAGACCACGTCTACTGTGATTATCATGTGCATGACCTTGTAAATGTGCGATAAGAGCTTTAATTCTGTGAGTTAAGAGTGCAATTTGTACCTCAGGACTCCCTGTATCTCCGTCTTGAGTTCGGAATTGCTTAATAATATCTTGCTTTTGAACTGTATTGAGAACCATAAAGTGTATGTATTATAGCAGGTTTTCTTCCTATCCGCAATCCTAGAACTTTATCTGTTTCATAGCATCTATTGATCTCATTTCTTTTGATAAACCTCAAAAATGAGCTAGGTACAAATTGTTACAACAAAATAGGGACTCTGTTAGAAATGAGGGTGATGAGAAGTTTAGATTACTGTGCTTCCTTTATATACTTTTGGAGTTAACCAATCAGCTGGAGGCTGTTGTTGATTCTGGGATTGATCGAATGGTTGAGTTGGCTGTTGAGGTTGTGCATTTTGAACTGGTTGAGCACCCTGAACTGTACCAAAAGGTTGCATTGGCTCAGTTGCCTGTTGTATTGGCGCCACAGGTTGTTGAGGCATTGCCATCGGTTGAGGTTGCTGAACGGGTTGCTGTACTGATTGTTGAACAGCTGGTTGAACAGGCGCTGGCTGCTGTTGTGGGAAATAGTTATTTGTTGGCATTTGTGTTGTTGTTGGACTTGCAAAATTACCATTCACTGATCTAACTGCACCCTTTTTCATCAAGATACCTGCCATTTCAAACGCTAAATAACTCCCTTTACCATTTTGAAAATCAGCAGTAGAAGATAGGATACCAGAAAGAAGATTTTGGGAAGTATCAACATCTAATTCAATTTGTGGCTCAAGAAGGGTCAAGAAATCTGCAACCATTTCTGAAATGGAACTGAACCTTGGAGAAACATGAACGACATCTCCAAATCCAGTATTACTTGGCTTGTTATCTATATTTACCACTGTTGTTCCACTCATTTCTGCTGGATTTACAACACCTGCTATTTGATTCAGATCAGTAATTCCCATCATAAAAATGAGTGTAGGAATTGCTCCACCTTGTCGAAATTGGACATCTGACTGACTGAAAGATAGGCCATTTTGACCAGCTTTTACAACAATATTGAGCTGTCCATTGTCAACAGTATAAGAAACTTTTTCAATTTCTCCTTCTCGATAAGGAAATGTGACAACCAAATCTCCTCCTGCACCTGATAAGGCTCTTTGTACCTTATCGATACCAACAAGGGATGAAATAGCAACGGTTGGATCTGTTGGGCATGCAACGCTCACATTTTTATCCATTTGTTTGAGCGCTAAATACATACCGAGACCTGCGGCCATTTCATCATGGGTTGGGTTTGGAGGGACAATGATACCTATTGACTGATGTTGAGTTACCAGGTCTTTAAGACGCTGGAACATGTTATTATCCATAACTAACTATGAGATAGTATCACATCTCCTACAGAAAAGTCAAGAAAAGGAGAAATGAGAATACCCGCTTCTTGATTTTTCTCCACTTTTGAGGTTGGGTTTTTGCCTTGTCTTAGAGAAACAATACTACTTTCACCAATTACTATATCATCTCTCATGATACGAATCTTATCACCTTTTGCAATTCTTCCTTCAAGGACTTTGACTCCCAAAACCTGAGTCTTTTCAAAAGGAAATGTGGCTAAAATACGTGCAGCACCGTAGAGCTGCTCCATACCTGCTAATGCTTTCCCTTCCATAACATCTCGCAATTCATCCAGTAATTCATAAATAATAGTGTAATTTTTGAGTAAGACTTTTTCAGTCAACGCAAATTTTTGAAGATCCGGTTTGAGCTTGAGGTTGAATGTGAGGATAATCGCTCCTACCGATTTAGCCATAAGGACGTCCGCTTCAGACACATCTCCTGTCTTTGACAAGATAACATTTACTCCTTCAGGAAGTGAATATAAAATAGCCTCGAGAGATCCTTGAGTGTCAGCAACAAGAATAAGAGACAACAAACTTTCTTCTTCTGCTTTTTTCGCTTTTGTAACATGAGGAGCCTCAACCAACCCAACCGCTGCTTCTCCTTGTTTTCTAACAATACTTCCAACAGGTGGTACTTCCTCAAAACCCAACACTTCAACTGCATCTCCAATAGTTGCTGACTGCACCATCGCACCTGTATCGGTCACAAGAGATCTCACTTTACCCGTTGCTTGCCCTGACGTTGTCGTCGACTTCGCAACCACCATATCTTTTACTGAAAGGGTGCCATTTTTTATCACTATTGTTGCTCTCGCTCCTGACTTTGGATCAAGGCGGGATTCAATAACGACAGCTTCTAGTGGCTTGTTGGAGGCTACATTTCCTGTTTCACGTTCCAGTGTATAATTCATTTCAAACACTAAGAGAATAAGGTCAAGGAGTTCTTTTATATTGTGACCAGACTTTGCAGAAACTTCAAGAGACGGGACTTCCCCTCCCATACTATCCACGATAATATCCTCTTTTAAAAGCTGTTGTTTTACTTTTTCGACTTGAGCTTCTGGTAGATCTGACTTCGTAAAGGCAACAATAAAAGGAATTTGGGCATTTTTAAGAAGCTGTATAGACTCTTTTGTTTGAGGCATCACACCGTCATTAGCAGCAATAACTAAAATACCAATATCTGCAACTCGAGCACCCCGACTACGCATTGAGGAAAATGCTTCATGACCAGGAGTATCAATAAAAGTAATGAGTCTTTTCTCTCCATCGTGAACTATTTCAACAGTGGATGCACCAATTTTTTGTGTAATACCCCCATGTTCACGATTGGCGATATTACTTTTTCTGATAGCATCCAAAAGAGTAGTTTTCCCATGATCTACATGGCCTAATACTGATACAACTGGTGGGAAATTTGTCATAATTTTTTGAAAACACGTGACTTACGTCACTTTAGTACCTTTTCGACAGAAGAATTATTAGAAGACTAATGTGAATAGACTAAGACTTCTCATATTTATGCAACCGTTGCTTCTTCAACTTCTTCTGTATGTTCTTCCTTTGCTTCTTCTCCTATACTTTCATTTTCTCGTATTTCAATTCTCCAACCCGTTAATTTTGATGCAAGACGTGCATTTTGTCCCTCTTTTCCAATGGCAATTGACAATTGGTCTTTTGGAGCAACCACAAATGCTGTTCTATTATCAGAATCAAGGGTAATTGTTAAATCTTTTGCTGGAGACAATGCAGCTGCGATAAATGCCTTAGTATCTTCTTGCCATTGAATAATATCAATTTTCTCAAGACCGCCAAACTCCTGAATGATTGCCTGAACTCTGACACCTTTCTGTCCAACACAACTTCCAACTGGATCAATACCTGCTTGTGTGGATGCAACGGCAACTTTTGATCGACTTCCTGCTTCTCGAGCAATTCCCTTAATAACAACTGTTCCTTGCGCTATTTCAGGAACTTCACGTTTGAAAAGTCCTTCCAAAAGACCAGTATGAGATCGTGAAACAACGAGTTCTTGACCTCGAACACCTTCTCGAATTTCAACAATGTAGACAGAAAGTCTTTGGTTTTGGTGATATCTTTCAGCAGAAATTTGTTCTTGAGGAGGCATAATTGCTTCAGTCTTACCTAAGTCAACAATAACATTAGGTCCAGCAAATCTAAGAACTGTTCCATTCATAATAGTACCAATTTTGGTTGAAAAGTCTGTTAAAATTGCTTCTTTCTCTTTTTCTCGCACTTTTTGGAGAATAACTTGTTTTGCTGTCTGGGCTGCAATTCGACCAAAACCTGGAGGGGTGACATCACTGCCATTGTGATAGACATGTGCTTCTCCACTGCTTGGATTAAGCTTGACTGAATATTCTTCTGCTTCAATTCCAGGATGATCTTTTCTGTATGCTGCAAGGATTGCTCCTTCAACTGTCTCAAGAATAACGTCAATACTTACCCCTCGCTCAGTAGCGACTTGGTTAAGTGCTAAATAGAATTCACTTCGTTGTACTGCTGGCATAATAGTAAGATTTAAGATCTTTTGTATTCCTAAATTTCTCAGTTCAGTATACCAGATTCAGCATTATCTATCAACCTACAATAATAGATCCTGAAGAATTCACAGAGAGGGTAACTCTCGCACCACGCGAAAGAGATTCTTGGAGCATTTTTTTCGCAAGCATATCTTCTATTTTATCTTGAATAAATCGTCTGAGAGGACGAGCTCCAAAAGATGGATCATACCCTTGTGTAGCCACTGCATCTACTACTGCACTCGTATAGGTAAGAGTAATATCTTGTTGGGCAAGTTTTTTCACCGTCTCTGCTAACAACAGATTTACCACTTGTTCTATTTCTTTCTCTTCCAAATTTCTAAAAGCGACAATGGCATCAAATCTATTGAGCAACTCAGGCTTGAAGACAGCTTTTTGTTGTAAAAATTCAAGAAGTTTGCTTTGAAAAGTGTGATCGATTGTTATTCCTTTCTTAACAGCCTCACGAATAAGCTCTGACGCCGCATTTGACGTTGCAATAATAATCGTACTGGCAAATGAGACAGTCTTACCTTGACCATCTGTGAGTCTTCCATCCTCTAAAACCTGCAAGAAAAGATTGAGTACTTCTTCATTTGCCTTTTCAAATTCATCAAGTAAAATTAAGGAAAAAGGATTATCATGTACTGCCTCTGTCAGTTCTCCTCGCTGACTTGTCCCAGGAGCTCCTAACAGCTTCATCACCGCAGTTGGATCACTATACTCACTCATATCAAACCGAAGCATTGATTGCTCTTTCCCAAAATACAAAGCAGCTAATGCTTTTGCAGTTTCTGTTTTACCTACACCAGTCGGACCTAAGAAAAGAAATGAGATAGGCTTGTTTGTCGTCGCGATACCTGCACGAAGCCGACGAAGTGCTTCTGCAACTGCAATAATTGCCCCATCCTGCCCAATAACCCGCTCATGCATTTTTTCTTCCAAATGAAGAAGGAGGTCTTTTTCTGCTTTTTTGGGTACACCCACATGGATATTGGTTTTACTTTCTACTTTTTCGATAACATCCTCTGAAGCAACCATTGCCTTTCTCTTATTGACGATAGCATTCGCCGTATCTTCTAAAAGGATAACGGCATTCCCTGGTAATACTGTGTCCACAACATATTTGCCCGCCAAATCAACAGCTGTGACAACAGCTTGGTAGCTAATGTGTACCTGATATTTTTCTTCAATTTCAAATACTTTCTGAAGGAGCATCTGCATTGCTTGTTTTTTATCGGGTTCGGGAAGAGTAATAACCTCAAACATCTCTCTCAGAGTACTTTTTTCCATGAATGATTTATAATTTGCTGCTGTCATTGTCCCGATAATAGGTATTTTGCCATTGCGAAGATATTGTATTAAAACATCTGAAATATCAACTCCAAAAGATGATGATCCCAAAACACTTTGAAACTCTGGAATATATAAAATAATATTTCCTGCATGAGATACTTCCTGTAAAATTGCCTCAAGCCGCTCTTGCAATTCTCCTTTGGTCATAACTCCCGCAAGGAGTGATCCTACCAACAACTCTAATACTCTTTTATAGTTCAGAGAAGGATTGAGTCTCCCCATAAAGCTATCAACTGCGAGTGCTTCTACCAAACTTTCTTTTCCTGCTCCTACTTCACCAGTTAAAATAACATTGTTATTCTCCTTTTTTGAAAGCGTTTCTGTAAGAAATCGATATTCTTTCTCTCTTTCTACATGCAGAGGCTTCTTATGAAGTGCCAGACTACTAAAGTCCTGGGTGTACCTCTTTGTTTCAAGAGTCCAGCCTGATACAAAGGATTGCCCTATACCTTCACCCCAAAAAGTGACTCGAGTTTTCTTCTCTTGTTCTTCCTCTGGAAAATGAAGATGCGTCCAATACGCTATATTTTCTAAATCTTCTTTTTTTATCTTCTTGTTAAACAAGACCTTTGTTTTGTCTTCTGTGAGAAGCAGATATGCAATAACAAGATCTATTGTTGTAACGTACGCTCCTTTCACTGTTTCTGCATGTTTTCGCGCTTCTGCAAGAAGTACATTTTTGTCAATATCCGTAAGGGGTATTTCTTCTTTCTGTATTATTGCTTTTCCCAACAAAAACTCGATTTGAGGGTATTTTAAAAGCCTAGTAAGAGATACTTTTGTGGATGAGGGAAGCAATGTTTCCATTGCCTCAAGCGTTATACTGTGAAGAGTATCTTTTTCTTCTGAAATTTTATAGAGGGGCATTTTTCGCGAGAGAGAAAAAGAAATGAAGACTTCATTGATAAAAAATAGTGAGAGTATAAAAAGAAGAAGTTTCACTGATGCAAAGTTTTGTATATGAAGTAAAACAAATCCACTAAGCCCAAGCAGAACAAGAAGTCTTACCATTCTTACCCAGGACTGTCGATATAAATAGTGCAAAGATGCAAAATATTCCATACATTACAAAAATAATAAATAGACTGTTGCAATAGGCCAAAGTAGAAAACCAATGAATAAACTCGTTTCAGCTAGAAGTACTAGACCAAATAAGACAAGTCCAGCAAAGATAACACAAGACTTTACGACAATTCCCATTGCAATAGAAAAACCGACCAAACCCTCACGATACTCATTTTTCCATGGTTTAAAGAATGTTTGTAAAAGAAGGGGTATTGAAAACAGTTGGAAAAACGAGGCATTGAGCGATGCAAAATAGGCAAGAATACCTTTTGGTGCGGTAAAATACCAGAATTGTAATAGAAGTACTGGATACTGCATATACTTTTAGTAAAGCAGATTAAGTAAGTCTCTTCAACTCAGTAATTGTGTAAATATAGGTAAGTATATTTTTGCAAAGATATGGCCAGTGTGATGCACGGATGGTATCAGGGTCAATACCCCAATGGCCATAAGTACAATTTTTAAACAAAGAGTCAGATTGCAAAATTGAAAATAACTATCACCCATCAGATACGAGCTTCATACATTTTTTTGATTATTTTTTGGTACTTACAAAGCAGATTACAACAATATGGTAAATCCATACTTAATACGTTCATGGCTTATTTTCCCTGCTATTAAAGAAAGATTTATACGAAAAACTCTTACGTTAATTGATGAAAATAAGCCAGATGTTATTATTTTTGATCTTGAAGACTCAGTAGCGGATACTTTTGAGACAAAAACTAAAGCGAGAGAGCAACTTATTACATATCTTCTTCATAGTAGACACTTGAGACAACAATTCTATTCAATGTTTTGTATAGGAATAAGAATAAATAACCATAATTCTCCCTACACACAATGTGACATAGAAGCAGTAAAGAAAATCAATCCCAACTTTGTAATCATTCCTAAGATTGAAACTACTCAAGAAGTCATTGAATACCAGAATATATTTTTGAATACACAACTTTGTGTTATTATAGAGACACTCACTGGGTACGAAAACCGTGACGCAATTACGAAAGCATTACGGCCTTATGACATCTTAGCAATTGGATATGAAGACTTATCTTCCGAGCTAGGAATTGAAAAACCTTCAGATTTGACTCAACCAAATCCACTTGTTCACATTCTAAATGAATGCATTATATCTGCAAAAAAAAATAGGGTTATTCTCAAAGATGGACCATCAAGAAAATACGGATCACTCAAAAATCTAAGAGATTTTAAAGAAGAATGCCAGCTTTCTTTTCAGATGGGATTTGGGAGTAAAGTAGCAATTCATCCAACTCAGATCAAAATTATCAACAGTATTTTTAATAAAGAAAAATTAAGAGAGAGAGCAGAACAAGTCCTCAAAGAGTTCGATTCGTTGAAAGATGGAACTTTTGTTATTGGAAGTCAACAAAGCGAAATGATGGATAAACCCTCATTTAATTTATATTCAAAAACATTAAAGTTATTACAACAATAGAACTCCTTATTTGCTATTTAAACTTTTGAGCTTTATACTACAGGTATCTTGAACGAAGAGGTCATCGCAATACTTGAGAACTTCTTTTCTCGTTATAAATCATATAGATATAAAAAACGAGAAAATATTCTCTTTGGGGAGAAAGAACCTACAAACGTCTACTATATAGTAAAAGGGGTTGTTAGAACCATTTTTTTAACAAAGGAGGGGCGTGAATTAACCAATACACTTCTTGGACCACACGATCTTTTCCCTATTTTATGGGTACTCTTTGACAAAATGCCACAACACACTTTTCAAGCCCTTACAAATATAGAAGTAAAATGTGCTCCAAAAGAAGATTATTTAGCATTAACACAAGAGGATTCCCGCATTTTTCAATATACGGTAAAGAGAGTCATTAATCGATTAGAAGGAGTTGCATCACGGTTTGAGGCAACATTATTAGGAAGCGCTTCTGAAAGAGTTATCAATGTGTTATTTTTTGTTGCCAACAATCTTGGAAAATGGGAAAATGGTTTTGCTGTTGTTGATTTTACCTTTACCCACCAAGAAGTTGCGGACATGGCTGGACTAAGTAGAGAAACAGTCACGTTAGAAATGGACAAATTACAGAAAGAAGGTTCGGTTCAAAAAATTAGTAGAGGGTTACTAATTTCAGATAAGTTATTTAAAAGATTATTATAATCATTCCTTCTTACCTTTTTCTTACTATTTACTTACCAAACTTTGTAAGCAAGATTACAGCCTTTACCTTACATCTAGTGTATCTTGACAAGTAGACAACTATGGCAGGCACAAATAATTCCTTTCTTAGAGAAAAACTTCAGCATTTTCTTGAATTGCCGGAAGAAAGAGTAATTCTCTATACAAGGCAACATTATCTACTCCTTATCCCCCCTCTTTTTTTATTGACTCTGTCTATGAGCATCTTTTTCTCTCTTTCCCTTGCTATTTTGAGCATGACTCATGTTCTATACTTTCTTATCCCGCTTCTCTTCTGTCTTATTGCATTTTTTCTCAGCTCTGTGACAAAAATTATTGTTGATTGGTATTTCCATTTGTATGTTGTTACGACACATAAATTAGTTGAAGTTTCATATTCACCATTTTTTATTCACAAGACCAATACCATTCTTCTTGACCAAGTCCGCTGTACTGAAATTGATGAGAATAAAAACGGTATTTTTGAGGAAATATTTGATTTTGGTAATATTACACTGACATTTGATAGACCAACACACTCAGAAGAATTTGTGTTGTACCATATCTCCCGTCCAACTGCTATTGCAGCAAAGCTTCGCAACTTTTTAACACACAATGAGGAACTAGAATACATTCATGTAAACCAATCTCCAAATCCCATCTTTTTTGGAAGGAGAATTTCTTATACCTAATGTTCTTCTTGTCACAAAAATATCCTTACTCTTAGGATTCTGTCTCCTTCTTTTTCTTATGACTGTTTATGATATCTTCTATACAATTCGCCTTCATAAAGCAAAAGAAGCCTTTACCCTAGATCTTCCAAGATTTGCAATGCTATTTGTAAAACTGGCGTTTGGAATAACAATTTGTTCTTTGGTCTTAACCCTCTGGCTATTGCTTCAAATTATTTAGAGGAAATTTTTCTAACACTTTTTTACATGTCCCATGAGGTCCTCTCTCAACAAGAACAATTTCCCTAACAAGAGTTGTATAAGCAATATCGTCGGGAAGCAGTTCTAATGCCTGCATACATTGTGTTGCATCAACTGAACGAGCAAGACTCACATGTGGAATATAGAGCTTTTTTGCAACCCACATACAGAACGACAATATTTCGTGGAACCATTTTTAAAACCAACCTTTTTTGCTTTTTTCCCCATCAAACTCTTTGAGAAGCTCTTTCTGGCGAGAAGTTAAATTTTTAGGTACAACGACTTTCACATGCATATAGTGATCCCCTCTTCCAGATCCTTGGAGATGAGGTACCCCTTTGCCACGAAGTCTGATAAGAGCATTGGGTTGTGTACCGGCAGGGATTCGAACAGTCACCTTTTCATCAATAGTCTCTACTGTATACTCTGTTCCCAAAGCCGCCTGTGGAAAAGAGATTTCTTCATCTGTCACAATGTCATATCCTTCTCTTTTATACCGATTATGCTGGAGGACTTCTATAACGACATCATAATCCTGAAAACGAATGCGAGATCCGCTATCAACACCTGCTGGGATTTTAATTGATTGCTGCTTGCCATTAATCGTTACCTTTTTCGTTATTCCTTTAACAGATTCCATAAAGTCTATCGTAACAGAGTATATTGGACGGCGTTGTTGTCTACCAAAAGGGGATGCCCCTCCGAAAAATTGTTCAAAGATGTCAAAAGGATCATTGAATCCACCGAAATCAAACCCACCTCCATTAGTTGTGTATGTATATGTAAATGGTCCTTGCTGCCCGCCAAACCCTCCAGCAAAAGGATTGCCTCCACCCATGCCACCTTGCTCAAAAGCTGCTGCACCAAATTGGTCGTAAGTTTGTCTTTTTTGAGAATCCGATAATACTTCGTATGCTTTTGTAACTTCCTTAAATTTCTCCTCTGCTTCTTTTGTTTTGTTGCGGTCAGGATGATATTGCAAAGCAAGTTTTCGATACGCGGATTTTATCTCTTGATCTGTCGCAGATTTTGAGACTCCCATAATTTCATAATAATCTTTTGCTGTCGGCATAGGTTTAGTCCTTTCTTATCCTTTGTAGTACGTGCTAATTATACTAAAAATGCGCTCACGCGCGCACAATTATTCCTCTATCTTAATTCTTAAATCGCAATCTTAACTAATCACTTCTCCTTCTTGTGCCTCATCCTTACCACTTTTTGATGAGCCTGTCGAACCATCTTCTTCTTTTGCTTCAACTTCAGGTTCTGTCGTTGCTTGCTGACCTTGTTGGTATGCTGCTTGTCCAATCTTTGAGAGGGTCTCAGACAAATCTTTTGTCTTTGCTTCCAAATCTTCTTTACTCCCAGTATCTAAAATGTCTTTCAAATCTTTGATCTTACCTTCTACTTCACTCTTTACATCAGCAGGAACTTTATCTCCACCGTCTTTCAGTGCTTTTTCAGCAGTAAAGATAAGAGAGTCTGCATGATTTCGTGCTTCTATCTTTGCCTTCTTCTCTTCATCTTCCTTTGCATGAAGCTCCGCTTCTTTGGTCATTTTCTCGACTTCATCTTTAGAAAGGCCTGTTGAGCCAGTAATCTTAATAGACTGCTCTTTGCCAGATGCTTTATCTTTAGCCTTCACAGACAAAATTCCTGACGCATCAATATCAAAGGTCACTTCCACTTGTGGAACACCTCTAGGAGCTGGTGGAATACCATCAAGAATAAACCTTCCAAGTGATTTATTGTCTGCTGCCATTGGACGTTCTCCTTGCAGAACATTGATTTCAACTTGCGTTTGATTGTCTGCTGCTGTTGAAAAAACTTGAGATTTACTGGTTGGAATGGTTGTGTTTCGTTGAATAAGTGGTGTACTGACACTGCCTAAAGTCTCAAGACCAAGCGTTAAAGGTGTTACATCCAAAAGGAGGACATCTGTAACTTCTCCAGCCAACACACCACCCTGTACTGCTGCTCCAATTGCAACTACTTCATCTGGATTAACTGACTTATTTGGCTCTTTTCCAAAGAATTTGGTCACTGTCTCTATCACTTTTGGCATTCTAGTCATACCACCAACCAGCACAACCTCATCAATATCAGAGATACTCTTTTTTGCATCAGAAAGCGCTTTCTTTACTGGCTCAAGTGATTTTTGAATAAGATCATCAACAATTGCCTCAAGCTTTGCTCGGGTAAGGGTCATTGTTAAATGAAGTGGCCCATTTGGTCCAACGGTAATAAATGGCTGGTTAATTTGTGCTTCCTGAGAGGATGACAATTCAATCTTTGCTTTTTCTGCTGACTCTCGAAGTCTTTGCAATGCTTGCGGATCTTTTCGAAGATCTATATTATTTTCCTTTTTAAATTCATCTGCTAAATAATCAACAATCTTCTGGTCAAAATCATCTCCACCAAGGTGAGTATCACCATTGGTTGATTTCACTTCATAAACACCTTCACCAAGCTCGAGAATTGAAATATCAAATGTTCCGCCTCCCAAATCATAGACAGCGATGGTATGTGCATTCTTCTTATCCAAGCCGTAAGCAAGTGCTGCTGCAGTTGGCTCGTTGATAATTCTCAAAACTTCCAAACCTGCAATTTCCCCAGCTTGCTTAGTTGCTTGCCTTTGTGCATCATCAAAATATGCTGGAACGGTAATAACAGCTTGGGTTACTTTATCTCCAAGATATGCCTCTGCGTCAGTTTTAATTTTTTGCAGCACCATTGCTGAAATTTCCTGAGGAGTATACATTTTTCCACCTACTTCAACATCTGCCATATCGTCTCGCCCCGCTTTGACGGTATATGGAAGCCATTTAATATCATATTGAACAGATTCATCATGATATTTTCGACCCATGATGCGCTTGACTGAGAAGATGGTTTCTCTTGGCTTAAGAACTAATTGACGCTTTGCCACATCTCCAACAACGTGTGTTTTTGGATCTACAACAGATGGGATGACATTGCGTCCTTCTGCAGAGTGGATAACTTTTGGTTGCCCACCTTCCATGACTGCAACACACGAATTTGTTGTTCCTAAATCAATACCAATAATTTTACTTTGTGCCATAATGTTTATTCCCCAACTATTACTTGTGCTGGTCGCAGGACCATGTCAAACAACATGTATCCTGCTCGCAGCTCCTCAACAACTTTGCCTCTATCACCTTCTGCTGTTGAGACTGCTTCCATTGTATGAGGATTAAATTCCTCACCAATGGTCTTGATTCTTTTTACTCCTTCTTGCTCTAATGCTTGCAAGAATTGCTGTACAGTCAAGACAAAATTCTGATCTTTTGTATGCTTCTCTGCAAGCATTAGTGTATCGAGAATCGGCAAGAGTTTCAAGATCAAATCTTTATTTGAAAATCGTGCCCATTCTCGTTTCTCGTCCTGAGTTCTTCTCTGCAGATTTTGATAGTCTGCCAAGGCTCTTCTGTATTTATCCTCTAATTCCTGAACTTTTTGTAAAAGATCATTTTCTTCTTTTTTCTCTGTTTTAATTTCTTGAGAATGCTTTACTTCGCTCTCAACAATATTCTCTTCTTCTATGTGATTTTCTTTGTCTCTTCTTTTTTCATCCATATCATATATTACCAACTATCTGCAACTGCACTGCAGCTCTGCCCTTACCATCCCTTGGCAATTTCTTCAATTAAATCGCCAAAATATCTGACAACTGGTACAACAGACGTGTAAGCAAGCCGTGTTGGCCCTAAGACGCCAATTTCACCAGTTTCATTTAACGGTGTGTGATACCTGGTAAAAACAAATCCGTAAGGGCCTTGCAGTCTTGGTGCTAAATCTTCACCAACCAAGACATGAATTTCTTCTTCATCTTGTGGAATAGAACAGATTGCACGGAAAGTTTCAAATTCATCAAGTGCTGTTAGTAAATTTTTGGTTATATCGATATCATAAAATTCTGGCATGTCCAAAATATTTGCATATCCTGCTGCAAAGACATCTCCTCCTTGAGTGGTTGCAACAGCCAGTGCTCGTGTTTTTTCAGCTAAAGATTTTACTGCTTCTTTTAAGAATCTTGCTTCTTGTTCACGATAATCCCACACTCTCTCTTTCAGTGCAACTTCTTCTGCAACTGATAATTCTTTTTCCTTCATAAGTTGTTTGACATAAAATTTCATGCCTTGAGGAGTTGGAATGCGACCCGCAGATGTATGAGGTTTTTTGAGATAGCCAAGGTCTGTCAATCGAACCATTTCATTTCTAATAGTTGCTGGACTTGCTGATAAATTATGCTTTTTTTCAAGAGTTTCGGAGCCAACGGGATCAGCTGTTTCGATATATTCTTCAATAAGACTTTTGAGGATTTGAATTTGTCTTTGAGTTAGGTCATTCATAAATCTACAAATGGCAGGATTAGCACTAATATAACAACACTGCTAACAATTGTCAAGACCTGATTTAACAAAAACCTTAAGGAGAATAAAAGATTCATTTTTCTCTTATGAGACTAAAGGAAAAACTATGCCTACAAGTTTAACAATAAGAGTATAATATAGGTGTAAATAAAAAACTATTGGACATTGAAAGGTGGGTGAAAATGTATGACAACAGAACAAGTAGAACAATTGACTAATTGGAGAAGATTGAAAGTTGGTGTTAGAGCGCTCATTTTGCTTCCAATTAGAACTGTTTTGGTCCCCTTTGGAATAATACCACCTGAAAGTCTTAATGAAATACGTCTCGGCGAGGAGGATATAGCAGCAATTAATGCAATTGGAGCAAACCCAAGGAAATCATCATTACGAAGAGGATAACCTATTGCTATTGCATTTTTCATGGTGTATTCTCAATATATCTTTCGGGGTTAGGTGAAAATCCTTATCGGTGGTGAAATCTATACCAGAACGGTACATGATAAACTCCACGATCCTTCGACAAGCTCAGGATAAAAGTTCTTGAATTTGCAGGAAGAACCAGTGTAATTCTGGTAGCGGCCGTATAGTCGGAATCGCATTAAATGCGACTTTTTAAATCGATAAAAACGTCAAATGTTTTTCCTTTTAAGAAGAGTAAGAAAGATAATCCAAAATATTCAGTAAACTGGAGTTTCAGTATGTCTGATTCTCTGAAATACTGACTATTTTGAGTTTTTTGACATACCCCGACGAGGGGTATTTTTTGTAGACAAAACTAATCATGAAAAGACTTTTAGCCTTTGGACCACTATTTATTATCATCACTGCTCTTTTGTGGAGTTTTGATGGACTTTTACGTATCAGTCTCTACAGCCTCCCTCCTTCAGTTATCGTCTTCTACGAACACGCACTCGGTGCAGTTATTCTGTTATTTGTCGCTTTTGCCTGGATAAAAGATGTGAAGAAAATGTCCAGAAAAGAATGGCTAGCAATAGGCACTGTCTCTCTCTTTTCCGGTGCTCTTGGAACAATTCTGTATACCAGTGCACTCCAGCAAATTAACTACTCTTCCTATTCTGTTGTCGTGTTGCTTCAGCAGCAACTACAACCTCTTTGGGCTATTGCAACAGCAGCTCTACTTCTGAAAGAAAAAATCACCAAGAATTTCATTTGGTGGGCGGTAGTTGCTCTTACTGCAGCATACCTTATCACGTTCCCTAACCTTCGTGTTAACCTTGCAACAGGGAGTGGGACACTTTTCGCAGGACTTTTGGCAATTGGAGCAGGACTTATGTGGGGGTCCAGTACCGCCTTGAGTAAATATGTATTAAATAAAGTTACCTTTCTTACTGGAGTTGCTATGAGATATTTCTTCGCACCAATCTTTGCACTTGGGTTTGTGTTTGCTGGTCATCAAGGTAAAGCGCTCTTTGCAATTAACCCTCAACAATTTATTACTCTTCTTCTTATTACCTTCTCAACTGGCTTGGTCGCACTTAGTTTTTATTATTATGGTCTTAAGCGTACTCCAGCACGAATTACAACACTATGTGAATTAGTATGGCCAGCTTCTGCTATTTTTATTGATTACTTCTTGTATCACAAGGTGCTTTCTCCAACACAAATTTTGGGTGTGGTAATACTCCTCTTTGCTATTTATCAAATTACCAGGCCACTGAAGAAAGAGTCGGAAGCATTAGCTGTTGAAGCAGTGAGAGTCTAACAATTTCTAAAATACTCTCGTGCGTCTTTTTCATCTTGTTTCATCTGTACAATTAGATCGTTAGCAGAACCAAATTTTTTATTTCCTCGTAGTTTTTTTAAGAGTTTTACAGTAAGCATTTTCCCATAAAGATCTTCTTCGAAATCAATAAGCCAACTCTCTGCTTTATAATCAGTCTTATCGAACGTCCTGGCTTTACCAACGAAAGTCAACGCAGGATACCACTCTCCATCAACCTGTACTTCTGAGACAAAGACTCCTTCTCCCAAATGTTTATGAAGAAACATATTTGCAGTTGGATATCCTAACTCTCGTCCCCTTTTATCACCACTTCGTACTTTTCCCCAAAAGATATGCATAGCATGTATTTTAGCATGAATGGTATACTCAAGAAATGGAGCACCAACCAGAAAAAACAGTAAAAAAACACCCCTGGCCTCTGCTTATTTTTAGCGTCATTTTTTTTGGAATAGTTGGATATTTGGTTCTCAACTTTCCTCCAGATTATATAATTTCTCTTGGATCACTCAAGATCTCTCTTTTAATCCCCTTCTTTGTTGGTTTATTCTTAGGTGTCTATACACTAGCCGCATACTTCACAATAAGTTTTTTACAGGGGGTTCTACTAGCAGGAGCGACCATTGCCTATTTGCTTTTGCGTTACTTTGGCATCACCCATATTCTCTTTGGTTTACTACTTTTAGCCATTGTTGTCAGTCTTGAATTTGCTCTCTACAAAAAGAAATAACCTTGTTTGGCCTTGACTACTTTGATACAATCTGAGCATGATAAAATTTTATATTACAACAGCAATTCCGTATGTAAATGCCAAGCCGCACGTTGGTCATGCGCTTGAATTTGTTCAGGCTGATGTGTTGGCACGGTTTCATCGTATTTTAGGTGAGGAAGTAACGCTTCTATCTGGTGGAGATGAAAATGCCCTAAAAAATGTACAAGCTGCAGAAAAAGCAGGGCTCCCTGTTCAGGAATTTATTGACCTTAATAGTAATCTTTTTGCAGAGCTTGCAAAAAGATTAAATGTCCAATTTGATGTTTTTCAAAAAGGTAGTAGTAAGCAGCATCATGAATCATCGCAAAAGCTATGGGAATTATGTGTAGCCAACGGCGATATTTACAAGAAAACCTATACTGGTCTTTACTGCGTGGGATGTGAACAATTTTATGAACCAGAAGAGTTAAATGAGAATGGAGAGTGTTTTGAACACCCTGGAAAACCTCTTGAGAAAGTTTCTGAAGAAAATTATTTTTTTAGACTTTCAAAATATCAAGACGAGTTAATCAAACTGTTGGAGTCTGATGAGTTGAGAATTGTCCCAACAACACGAAAAAATGAGGCGCTCTCCTTCTTAAAAAGGAATACACTTCAGGATATTAGCATCTCACGATCTAATGAACGAGCAAAAGGTTGGGGGGTACCAGTTCCTGGAGATAATAGTCAACGTATGTACGTATGGTTTGACGCATTAAATATTTATCAAAGTGGCGTTGGCTTTGGATGGAACGAGGAGAAATATAAGAAGTGGTGGCCTGCAGATGTTCATGTTATTGGGAAAGGAATTCTCAGATTCCACGCTATTTACTGGCCAGCTTTCTTGCTTTCTGCAAAATTGCCATTACCAAAATCCCTCTTCGTTCATGGATACTTTACTGTCAATGGACAAAAGATGAGTAAAACACTCGGAAATGTCGTTGACCCAATCGAAGTCGTTGAAAAATATGGAGTAGATGCATTCCGTTACTATGTTCTTCGGGATATTCCAACGACTAGTGATGGAGATTTCTCTGAGACACGACTTCGGGAAGTATACAATGCTGATCTTGCAAATGGACTTGGTAATCTTATTTCCCGAGTTGCCAAATTATGTGAATCTGCAGGATATATCCAAATGGGATCAGAGGATCGAATCTCCGCTCATCTAGTAGAGGTCGAAGAATATACAAGTGCTATTAATGAATTTAGATTTCATGATGCACTAGCTTTTATATGGAGAAAAGTAGCAGAATTAAATCAATTTATTGATACCCAAAAGCCATGGGAGTTGGTTAAGAATCAAGATAAGCAAGTAAAACCAGTGCTTGCTCATGCTGTTGATGGGTTGCAAGAAATTGCAGGACTTCTTGAACCATTTTTACCTGCAACAGCAAAGGCCATCGAAGAACAGTTCAAGGGACCAGAAATAAAAGCACAAACACCTCTTTTCCCACGAATCGTATAAGTTAGGTGGTCCGTCTTCATGAGAACAAGAAGACTAAGCCAAATATTTTTCTATTGTATGTGCTACCGTCTCTGGAGTCTCTATAGGAGGTAAATGACCTGCATGAGAGAGGACATCAAGTGTTGTATGCGGAAGAATATGAGAAAGTTTTTCTGCCTGAGTTATTGGAACAAGAAGATCCTTCTCCCCATGCAACAAATGAACAGGCACAGATAACTTTTTTAATTTCTGGTAATCATAATGAACTAAGCTGTTCCAATTCATTTCGAGGACATGCTCATCTTGATGTGCTTGCTGGGTTAATGTCTTTTCGACAAGTTTTAGTTTTTTTCCTAGGGTTCGTGTTTGTAAGACAAAGAAACTTATTGGAATTGTTATTATTCTGCTTCGCCAGAAAAAGAATAATGGTCTTATACGTTCAGGTGTCTTTTCACTGAGCTTAGTCATAAAACGAAAGAATACTTGTCCTGCAGTACCATCTTGATAGGGAGTACTTATTAAAATAAGTCCTTTTATTCTTTCAGGAAATCGATACGCTGCTTCAAGTGCCACTGTTGCACCCATACAATGAGCAACAAGAGTTGCCTTACGAAGGGAAAGATCATCTAACACTTTTCGAATAACATTTGCATAGGAAACAATAGTAAGGTGGGAATGACCTTCTGGACTATCACCCCATCCCGGAAACTCAGGAATAATAATAAAGTACTTATCTTTTAATTGACGCGCTAATTCTAATAGATCTCCATGAGTGCCGGTAAATCCAGAGATAAGAACAATGGGAGCGTTTTTTTCATCTCCTTCTAGATAGTACGCAATCTTTTCACCAGAGGAAGTTTGTTTTTCAACAATTTTCTGATTCCCCATAGCAATAGTATATCTATAACTATACATGATTGCTATCTGCCCGGAGAAATCCATAGAAAGACACAATGAGGCGCAAAACAAAAAAACAAGTACGATATAACGCAATGAAATTTACAAAACAAAAAGCATATAATGATAGTAACAGAAAAATAGTTGTATATAGTATACTTAGCGTATGATTGATGTTCATTGCCATCTAAATTTTCATGCTTTTGAGAGCAACTATAATGAGCTTATCAAAGAAGCGTATGATGAAGGAGTCACCTACATCATTAATACAGGTACAAAAATTGACTCAAGCGAAAAAGCTGTCGAGTTAGCACAACAGTATGAGCATTTATATGCAATTGTTGGTGTCCATCCACACCATGCTGACAAGCAAGATGTTTCATCGAATTGGATTGAAGAACTTGAAACCCTCGCCAAAAAACCAAAAGTCGTTGGTATTGGAGAAATAGGTCTTGATTATTATCGATATCAATCCAATGGTATTGTTGACTCAGACCTCCAAAAAGAATTCTTTGAAGCACAAATAGAACTTGCTCACAAACTTAACCTGCCTCTTCAAATTCATAATCGTCATGCAGGAAAAGATATTCTGGAAATTCTTACTCACCACAAGAATTTACTCAGAAGTGATTATCCTGGAATGTTTCACTGTTTTGCAGGTGACATGAATATTCTTAAGGGAGCACTTGATTTGGGTTTTATGATAGGATTTGATGGAAACAGTACCTATCCAGGCCTTGCCCCTGGTGAAACAGTGGCATTGGCCGACATTGCAAAAGCAACTCCTCTCGAGAGGATAGTTACTGAGACAGATAGCCCGTTTCTTACCCCAATTCCTTTCCGTGGAACTCAAAATAAACCGAGCTATGTTATAATAGTGGGTGAATTTCTAGCAAAAGTGAAAGGCTTATCGTTTGAAGAAATAAATCTACAAACTGAGCAAAATGCCAAAAAATTATTTCACATTTCTTAACATTGTCCCATTGTTCCACTGTTCCGTTGTTTTACAATGAAGCAATAAGACAATGAACCAAACGTATGAATAAATTTTTTCAAATACTCTTTTCTCGATATCCTGTAAAAACAAGAAGAGCATTAGAACTAGTACCAGGCGTATTATCCTGGACCCTTATCCTTTTTCCGCTGTGGGGTGGCCTTTTCTTTCCTGCTGCTCTTGCATACTTTATTTTATTCTTTGATGTCTACTGGCTGTATAAATCACTCTCTCTTACAACAACTGCTTTTATTTCCTCAGGAAAAATTCGAACTGCGGAAAAGGAAAACTGGTTAGAAAAAACACACACTTTGCCACAATTTAACAAAATGACTCATATATTAGTTATTCCTAACTATAGAGAAAGAGTCCACAAACTACGAGAGACAATTCAATCAATTGCACATCAAACTTTTCCAACCAAACGAATCTATGTTGTTTTAGCAATGGAAGAACGGGAAGCCGACGCGAAAGAAAAAGCAGAAAGCCTTATCAAAGAATTTAAACCGGTCTTTGGAGACATTTTTGCGAGCTATCATCCTGATATTCCAGGAGAGGTGAAAGGAAAGTCATCCAATGAAAGTTTCGGAGCACAACTTGCATATAAACAGTTAGTTGAAAACAAAAAAATTGATGTTAACTACGCAACGATTTCATCAGTAGACGCCGATTCTATTTTTGATAAACAATACTTTGCATACCTTTCTTACAAATTTTTAACTGACCCAAAGCCATTTAATAAATTCTGGCAGTCAGCAAACGTGAATTATAATAATTTCTGGAGTGTTCCAGCACCAATCCGAATTCTGTCATTCTTTGGTTCCTTGTGGAGAACAGCACTTCTTATCCAAGGGGATAGACTTGTTTCTAACTCAACATACTCGCTCTCTTTAAAGATGCTTCATCAAATAGGTTTTTGGGATACTGATGTGATACCTGAAGATTATAGAATTTTCTTTAAAGCCTTTTATAAGTTACAAGGGCAAGTATGGGTTGAACCAATTTTTCTCAAAACTTCCATGGATGCTCCTCTTTCAAATGGGTATTGGAATAGTTTGATGAATAAATATGAGCAAGAAAGACGTTGGTCTTGGGGAGTGTCTGATGATCCACTGTTTATTAAATGGTGGTTTACCGTCCCTGGTGTGCCTTTTGTAAGAAAAACACTTATGTTATATCACGTATTGCTCGATCATTTTCTTTGGCCAGTTAACTGGTTTATTATTACTGTTGCGGCCAATATTATTCCATTTGTCAATCCTATTTTTGCCCGTACTACTCTTGGATATAAATTACCAAGTCTTGCAGGACTCATTCTTACATTCTGTCTTTTCTCAACACTGATCATGATAGGCATTGACTTTAGAAACCGTCCACATACAAAACATGTTTCAAAAATAAAGTACTTCTTATTCCCTCTTGAGTTTATGCTTCTCCCCATTGCTGGATTCTTCCTTTCAACACTCCCAGCGTTGATCTCCCATACGCAGCTTATGCTTGGTAAACGGATTGAGTACAAAGTAACAGAGAAAATATAAACTAGCTATAACTGATATAATTGTTATAATAACAATAGCAGTTATATGAAACTTCTTACTCGTCTTCAGCAATCCCTCGACTTTTGGTTTGTCCTATCAACAAGTATTCTTTTTTTCTTCCTAAGACTTCCTTCTTTTTTTGAACCGTATTGGTATGGTGATGAAGGAATTTATGAAGTGGTCGGACTTGGACTACGGCACGGGAGATTTCTCTATAGGGACATTTGGGATAACAAACCACCTTTCTTGTATCTTATCTATTCACTGTTTCAGGGAGATCAAATGCCAGTTAAGATTTTTTCTTGTATTGTTGGTCTTCTTGCTGTTCTTCTCTTTTTCTTCATTGCAAAAAAACTCTTCGCTAAAAAAACTGCTTACTATGCTAGTACATTCCTGTTTGCACTTCTCCTAGGACTTCCGTTTCTTGAAGGGAATATTGCAAATGCAGAAAATTTTATGGTTTTACCTTCGTTAATAAGCGCTCTACTGATACTTTATGTTGCACAAAAGAAACAAACAGTAAATAAAGATTACATCCTTGTAGGTCTGGCAGGAATGGCCCTAGGAATATCATTTCTCATAAAAGTTGTAGCTATTTTTGATATAGCAGCGTTTTGGTTTTTCCTTTTTGTTTGTTATTTTCAACTCCATTCCTTTACCAAATTGATCAAACAAACTCTTACCTATAGCGCAGTTTTTCTCTCGGCATTTTTTGTTCCACTCATTCTAACAATTGTCTTTTTTGTAACACATGGAGCGCTTAAAATATTTCTCCAATCAGCCTTCTTTAGTAATGTGGGGTATGTAAATTACGGCAACCAATTTATTATCCCTCAAGGATTGTTACTTGGAAAAATTTTTATTTTGGGAGGTCTATGTCTTATACTTTTATGGAAAAAACAAGTCTTTTCCCTTACTCAACTTTTTGTTTATATTTGGCTTTCCTTTTCTCTTTTTAGTGCGCTTTTCTCACAACGACCATATACACATTATCTTTTAGTTTTCATTGCAAGTTTTTCTTTATTCATTGGACTTCTTATACAGCAACAAAAGCAAAAAGTGCTCCATAGTATTCTTCTTATTGTGATCGTCTTTTTTATCGCCAAAAACTTTTGGTACTACAATAAAACATTTTTGTATTACGCAAATTACCTATCCTATGCTGCTGGTAAAAAAACAACTGAGGCATATCAAACTTTTTTTGATCAACAGACCCCCCAAGATTATGATGTTGCAGCATATATACAAACTGTTCGTAAACATAACGAGCAAATTTTCATTTGGGGGAATAGCGCTCAGATTTATAAATTAACGAATAGCCTTCCTCCGGGGAAATACACTGTTGCATACCATATTACAGCAAATGGAACAACCATAAAGGAAACACAAACTGCACTTATACAAACAATGCCAAAGTATGTTATTATTCTTCAAAATGCAGGCAATATGCCATATCAATTAAAACATTACAAAATGAAAATAACATTTGATAATGCTATTATCTATGAAAGGACTTATTAAACAATTACAATCAGACAATGTTGCATGGTGGAGCTTTATCATAAGCTTTAGTCTTCTTCTTTTTGTCGTTGCAGGAGTTGCTCTCTTATATCGACAACTACCTCCTTTTTTGCCTCTCTATAACCACGAGCCATGGGGATATCAAAGACTTGGAAGAACATATGAAATTTTTGTCCCAATATTGCTTTCACTTATTCTCATACTAAGCAATCTCTTTTTAGGTACTCAGTTTCTCAAAAAAAATCCTCTTCTCGCCCGATTTGTTTTTGTCACAAATGCAGCGCTTGCCTTCTTTGTGTTAATTTTTGTAATGAGAATTTTTCAGGTGATTCTATGAATTTTCCTCTTTTCATTATTATTCCACTTGCTATTGCTTTCCTTTCAACTGCTATTGCAACACCACTCCTTATCCCAATTATTAAACGTTTTGGCTACGTCGACGATCCAAAAACACATAAACATCCAGCAATGTTACATACCAAACCAATACCACGAGGTGGAGGAGTTGCTCTATTTTTAGGAATTTTTATAGGAGCTCTCTTTTCTTTACCTATTGACCGAACAACAATATCTATTTTTATTGCGTCTTTGCTTGCACTCGTTATTGGAACACTGGATGATAAATATGACATTTCTCGATATCTCCGGTTAGGTATTAATTTTCTTTGTGCACTTATTGTTGTCAGTGCAGGAATTGGTATACCATTTGTCACGAATCCCTTTGGTGGCATTATTCATTTAGATTTTCTCAAAATAACATTTTCTTTTTTTGGGACACACACAATTTATCCTTTGTCCGACATGCTCGCACTGTTATGGGTTGTATGGGCAATGAACATGTTGAACTGGAGTAAAGGAGTTGATGGACAAATGCCAGGTGTTGTCGCAATATCAGGAATTGTCATAGGAATACTCAGTTTAAGGTTCTCATGGACAGATCCGCACACTCTTCTTGCCGCTAAACTTTCTTTTCTTATTGCAGGAGCAGCCTTAGGATTTTTACTCTATAACTTTCATCCAGCAAAAATATTCCCTGGCTACGGTGCAACATCTATTTATCTTCTTTTAAGTGTTGTGGCTATCTTATCAGGAGCAAAATTGGCAACGGCAATTCTTGTCATGGGAGTCCCAATGGCAGATGGTTTATTTACTATCACAAGACGTATTGCTTCAGGGAAATCTCCTTTTTGGCACGACAATTTGCATCTTCATCACCAACTACTCCGCCTCGGGTATTCCCAAAGGAGTATTGCCTTGTTTTACTATATTGTTTCTGCTATATTAGGCGCAGTATCTTTGACATTGTCGAGCACAGGAAAGCTTTTTGCAATCTTGATGCTTTTAGCAATTGCTGGTGGAGGATTGGTATTTTTATATAAAACACTCCAAAGCGATGAAGAAAAAACTTTTTAAAACATTAAAACTCTTACGTCCAAAGCAATGGATTAAAAACTTTGCTATCTTTGCTGCTCTCATTTTTTCAGGACGTCTCTTTGATCCAAATCTTTTTTCAAGAAGTGTTCTAGGGTTTCTCGTGTTCTGTGGTCTCTCCTCTGCAATTTATATCGTTAATGATATTTTTGATATTGAAAAAGATAGAATTCACCCATTCAAACGATTTCGTCCACTTGCCCATGGTGATCTTTCAGTTTCCTACGCAATTATCTTTGCTCTTATTCTTATCGCATTATCTCTTATTGTTGCTGTCTCATTGAGCCCTACATTTCTTTTTCTTGTCCTTGTCTATCTGTCATTACAGTTATCCTATTCCATGTTTTTGAAAAATATTACTGTGTTGGATATTCTCGCTCTGGCAGCTGGATATATGCTTCGAGTCTACGCAGGAGAATTGGCAACAGGATACCATATTTCAGTGTGGCTTGTTCTTACAACAGTAGCACTCTCACTTTTTCTTGCTATTGGAAAAAGAAAGTCTGAACTTACTCTTATTTCTCATATGCCAGGAACCCAAATTGAGGCAACCCGAAAAACACTTTCTCATTATTCTGAATCCTTACTGAATGTTTATGCATCTATTTTTGCAACATCCACATATATTTTCTATACACTCTTTACATTTTTTGAGAATCCTGGGGGACTGAAAATAGGGGCCAACATTCTACTTCCTGACTTTCTTCCAGCATCCTTTCAGAGAAAGTGGCTTATGATAACTATTATTCCTGTTGTCTATGGCCTCATGCGGTATTTGCAGGACATTTACGAAAAACATGAAGGAGAAAGCCCTGAGAAGGTACTGTTATCAGACACTCCTCTTCTTATAACAGTCATTGCATGGGCAATGCTTGTAATAGGAATCATTTATTTCCTCGGAGGATAAGTTTACATACTTGTAGCACGGCAATTACTTCAGACTGATAGTTCTGATTTCCTAAGGTCTTTCTCATTACTGCTTCTTTGCATAGGTAGCACTAACCCACCCCAACGTTCCATCTTTAAGTTTAATCTGATACCAACCATCCTGTTCGCTGGCTAGTTCAAAGATATCACCAGGTCTCACTTGTGCAGATTCGCTTCCTACTAAAGAAGGGTCAGAGCGCACACGTAAAAATCCAGTTGGAGTATTTAAAATGACCACTTTTTGCTTTTGTATGGGAGTCAGTCCTGTGTTATCAAATATTGCTGCACTACTAGCATCAGGAGGGAGCAAAGCAAGAAAAACAGTTGCATTTAACTGATACCCAGGGTGAGTTTGAACATGAACAGTCTTAGATTTATATCCAGGTTTTGCAAGAACAAGATCGTGGTCGGATGATGTGATATTTTTAAGTAGCAATGGTGTTTGCCCTGAATCGTTGCCATCAATACTAAGACGAGCACCGGAAGGAAATGAGGAGATAAACAATTGTACAGCATTATTGTCTGAAAGAGGGCTAAGGTTAATGACAAATCCGCTTGAAAGAGCTCCTACACCAAACGTCCTATCAACAACTGTAAGAATTGATTTTGTAATAGTGATCCTCTGTTCGTAGGTATCAAGATTATCTCCCGCAAGAGGGACTAACTTTAACGTATAATCTCCAGTAGCAAGCATGTCTTTACCTTCACATTGGCAAAAAGGTGTCTTTCCTACCAGTTTTCCATTGAGATAGACATTACTTGCTGGAATTGAAGTTACCTGCAGTGCTCCTTTTCCTGAAGTACTTTGAGAAAGCATAAAAGAAAATGAGGTAAATGTTGCTATCGCAAGTAGTATTGGAAGAATAAGAAATAACAACCGTTTCATACAAAGTACTATTACTGTAGCATAAAAATTGAGCCCCGTTAAGGTAAAAAATTAGCACATTTGTACAATGTTGTATGAAGATTCGTTAACGTCTTCTATTACCGCCATCCCTCAAAGGCGTAGTAGTTATTATTATTGCTTTCAACACAGACATAAGGAGTGTCGGCTCGCATATTTGCAGCATGACCAGGAGAATTTGCCCACATAGTAACAACCTCCTGATAATTACTCGTCTCAGCAATATTTTCGGTAACGAGTGAATAACTTGGATATGGCAAGGTATGGTTTTGAATACGCTGATTAAACCCATCATGGTTAAAGTTACTTGTTATTTCTATTGCACGGATTTTTGCAAAATTACATGTTGTATCATTCATACTGACTGGTTGTAACCCATAGGAAGCACGATACTGGTTAATTGCATTCATAATAAAGTGTTTTTTATCATCCGTCTGGACAGGAGTGGCACTTGGAACAGTTGAGTCAGTTGGCGTTGGGGTTGATTGCGTTTGTGTCGTTGGCTGGTTAGTTATAGATGCTACCTTTGTGGGTGTGATTGATGAAGTTGTTGTATATCTATCATTAAAAACTGGACGACTTGGCAGGACAGGAAGTGTTGGACGAGTGAGTGTTTGAACAGTACGATGTTCTAGAGGTGGTATACTTTTGGCCTGAATGCCTTGAGGATAAAGGAATGAAAGGAGTAACGAAACGACAGGAATTCCTATTGTGGAAAAGACAAACATACAGGAGACTACTATAACCAACTTATTGCTTTCTCGTCAAGTCGTTTCTAGAAGATAGAACTAAGATAGAAAATTAGCTGTATTTTTCTTACAACGACTTTCTTTTCTTTCCAAAACGCCAGGTAATTTTTTCACCTGTGACGTAACAGACCGCAATATAAAACAGGGTAAGAAACAATGCATTGAGCAAATATCTCAAAAAAGCATAGCCACTGCTGTGAACGAGTGCAATGATATCTACGGTAAGTGCGTAGATGTAAACAAGAGTAATAACCCACCCCTCCCATGTTGCTGGACTCCAGCCTAGTCCAAATTTTTTTGCAAGAAACCAATATCGCTTCTTTTCCATACCTAAAGTATACTATATCCAATGGAAAAAAGTTATGCTTCCCGTACATTAGTACAAAAATTAGGAATAAAACATGGCATGAACGTATTACTTGTTCATGAGCCGAAAGAATATCAACAGCTCTTCTACGATCTCCCTGAAACAGTGACCATTGACTCTTGCAATTATGAAGATCTTCCATCTCAAAGAGAGTACGATCTTATTCAAGCTTTTATACAATCTCAAGAACGACTCCAAGAACTATTTCCTTATCTCAAACAGCTAGTAAAAGTGCAGGGGATGATATGGATTAGTTGGCCAAAAGGACATTGTGATATACGATCAAATGTTAATGAAAACATTGTTCGAGGAATAGGTCTCTCACAAGATTTCGTTGACATAAAAGTTGTATCAGTAAATGAAAATTGGTCAGCACTGAAATTCGTATTTCGACGAAAAGATAGATAGTTTTTCCTACCATATTTGTCCCTATTTCCTCCCAAAATGCATAAGCCCTCACTATGCTTAAAGCTTGACTTTTGTCCTGTAGTTTGATACAATCACCAACACTTCAGCTTCAATTTCCTCATTCTCTCCATAAAAATCAGCCTTAAAACAATCTTATAGAGAGATATGGATTGAACTGAAGAATACTATATGCTATTAAATTTACTTTTTGCGCTCGGTATGTTTACAGCAGTAAGCATGTCCCAACCACCATCTGTGTTGGGAAGCCAGGCGTTTTCTCTTGAAAAACGATATGCAAATACGTTTGTGAATGATGTTTTTAAAGATAACATCCTCCTTACGCTTGCATACATGCGTGGTATGACGATAACAAATAATCCAAACTGGAATATTGTTGAGCAACCATTCACCTATTCATTTACGCTTAAGCCTGGTGAGGTATTTGCATTCCATGAAGACATTCTTCCAGAGTTTGCGGGCAAAATTGTAAAAACAACGAATGCTCATTTTGGGGCAAGTGAAGGATTTAAATCAGACGGTTATCTGGTTGCAGATGGAGTCTGTCACTTAGCTTCTCTTATCCATGAAGCAGCTTTCAAAGCAGGGTTACAAGTTGTTTCTCCAACTAATCACGATTTCGCTGTCATCCCAGAAATTCCAAGAGAATTTGGTACCGCAATTTACTTTATGCCTGGCCAAACAAATAACAATGCATTGCAAAATTTATATGTTAAAAATAACAAAGATAAACCAATTGATATTGTATTTGACTATCACAATAACGAACTTACTGTAAATGTTCTTGAAAAGAAATAGTGCTTCTTATTGTGCGTAAACTTGTAAAAAGTTTAGTACTCTTGATTCAAAGTCTTCTTTTAGTGATCCATGAACATGATGATTGCTGTCCGCTTCCCAAAATTCTTTAGGTTTATTTGCTTGTTGGTAGAGATCCCATGGATCTTTCGGGTTGATCATATCGTCATCTTTCGCACTAATGAGAAGTATAGGAGCGTGTATACGTTTAATCAAACGAATAGGATTATATAAGTAATACAATGGCCCCAGTTCAAACAGTGCGGCAACAGCAAGGGCCCAAGAGAAAATAGTCCGAGGAAATACATGCTCCCGTTTGACTTGTTGGGAGAATAGACTGACATAACTTTTATACGGAACAGATCCAATGTAAAAATCGCCAATTTTTTCTTTACCTGCTGCAATAATACCAACTACCGCCCCCATAGAAATACCTAAAAATCCAACTTTTTTATTTTTTGCTTCAGGTAAATTCTTAACATATGTGTAGATCGCCTCAACGTCTTTCCATTCGTCAACTCCTAATGTAATAGTATTCCCTTCACTTTCTCCAACTCCCCGCATATCAAAAAGCAATGTTGCATATCCATGAGCATACAAATACTGTGCATGAGAAAGCATCATTGCTCTCCCACCATCCTTTGTTAGTCTTCCATGAAGTAAGATAACAAATGCTTTTGGCGAAGAAATGGGAATATACCATCCTGAAATTTTTACATTGTCACGTGTTGTAACAGTAAATTCTCTGTAGTCTAGACCATTATTTTTAGGAGTATCTTTATATCCAGGTACATGGATATGCACTTCTTTATGAAGTCTATACCAAGAATAACCAAAAATAATAGACACGAGAACAAGAAGCAAAAAACTAGCAATGCCTATCATTGAATTATTTTTTAAAATCTAAAGAGACGGAGTTAATGCAAAATCTCTTTCCTGTTTCTGTAGGACCATCATCAAATACGTGTCCCAAATGAGACCCACATTTACTGCAGGTTACCTCAATACGATGCATACCAAAAGAATAATCATCACGCAACTGAACATTTCCTGCCAGTGATTTATCAAAACTTGGCCAACCACAATCGCTATCAAATTTCGTGTCTGAAGAAAATAGTTCTTGTCCACAAGCAGCACAAACATACATTCCTTTCTCAAAATTTTTATAAAACTTCCCTGAAAATGGTGTTTCTGTTCCTTTTTCCCGCAGTACATGATATTGCTCCGGAGTTAATTTCTTTTTCCAAAAATCCTCCCCTTTATTTTTTAATGAGTTTGTCTCATCTTTTTTCGTAATATCCATATATTCAGTATAGCAGAGTTGTCAAGCTAAAAATCCTCTGTTTTATCTTCCTCTTTTTGCTATACTTGTAATATGGACAGTGAAGAAAAATTACATATTGAAGATCTTACAAAAGGCACAGGACAAGAAGTAAAAGAAGGAGATACTATTATCGTTCACTATAAAGGATACTTCCCTGATGGCAAACAATTTGATAGCTCGTATGATAGAAAAGAGCCATTTGAAGTCCAAATAGGCGCGGGATATGTGATAAGGGGATGGGATGTAGGAATTCCTGGCATGAGAGTGGGAGGAAAAAGGAAATTAACGATCCCTTATCAATATGGATACGGTAAATACGGTGCTGGAGATATCCCTGGCTTTGCAACTCTTGTTTTTGATATAGAACTTCTGGAAATTAAATAACTTTATTTGAGGAAAAAATAATCCCATAACCACTGCATAATATTTTTGTGGGTTGCTGCTGCATGCACTTGTTGCACTGTAGGAAAAGGTGAAACGACAGGTGTTGAAGGTTGTGCTGGAATTGGGCTACCAGATTCTATTGGCTGTTTACTTGGACAAACGCAGGTGCCTCCTGTCCAAATACAATTATTTCTTGCGCAATTTGATGCAGGGTCATCGACATGAACAGGTGGATTATTAGTAATAGCACCTTGAGGTGTTTGTATATGACAATGATCAGGATACATTTTACAATCATCTGACTGATTTGAAGAGGATGGTACTATCTGAGAATGGTATGGAGATGGTGACATTATATTGCTTGGGACACTGTTATCTCCGTGATGACAAGCTTCTGGGTGATTAGCACAATATGCTCTGCATGACTCTTCGCTCATACAACCTCCAGGCCCTTTCACCTGTGGTCTTAGTTCACCTGAGGGATTCCCACTCTTAGGAGCAAATTGCCTACAAATTTGAGAATGACTTGGATCAATGCAGTATGCTCTGCATGAGTCAATAGAGGAACATCCACCAGGACCAACTTGTGTTGTTCCACCCCTTAACCCTACCTGTTTTGCGAAATTCGAACATTTTTGTTGATTTTCGCCTTGCTGACAAAACAATTTACATGAGTCGACAGATGTACATCCCAACATGGTTTTTGCTCTTTGCAAAATAGTAGTATCCGACGTGTTGCTAGGCTGGCCTCCCTTTAAATTAAATCTTTTTGCAAACTGAGCACATTTCTCAAAATTTTCTTTTTTTTCACATGCTTGTCTACATGTCTCTTCAGAATCGCATCCTAAATCTGTTTTAGCAGATTGTAAAACTGTTGTTTTCTGTGTATCAAGTGTTGTCTCCTTATAAAATCCTTTTTTCTTAGCAAAGTCGACGCAAGCTTGTTGATGAGATGAATCATTACAATACGCTTTACAACTTGAAAGATCTGTGCAATTCCCTAATTCCACAATTGGAAATGTTATATTGTATTGACTCGATACTTGTTGTTCCACAGTTGTTGGAGTCTGTGCAAAAACCTGAAATAACGACAGAGCAAAAAAAGCTATTGTGATACTGAGAATACTTCCTATTTGTTTCATTGTGTTATATTGTCAAATGGATTTCTGGATGCTAAGAAGGGATTTTCATATTGGGTTTTTGCGTCAAAAGGATTTGTATATTCTGTTTGAACCGTAATAGCAGAATCAGATGCTATTGGAATTGTCATTGTGGTATCAACCGTCTTAGGAGAAGGAACTGTAGCTAATTTTTTCTTTACAGAGGGAAACGAAATAAAAATAAGGAGTATTGCTGCTCCTCCAACGACAATAATCCCAAATGATGCAAGTAAATTTTTCAGCGTTGATCTATCTACTTCAACGTTTTCGGTCAATATATGAGGCTGTTCATCTGAAGCAATTTGCTTTTCTATTGCCTGTATATCATTTATCTCTTGTATCTGTTGAGAATTAAAATCCATAGGTATTAGTAGTATCTATGGATAAAAAAATCTTGTCAAGAATGAGGTTAGTAAGGAACAGGTATAATCTATTCCCTTACATGTTTTTTTGGACTTGAATAGGATTTAGATGTCCTTGTGACATTCACTTTATCTCCTTCTCTTTACTTTTATTTTCCTTTTCTTTCGTTTTTACTGAAATTCTTTTAGGCTGTGTTTTTTGCACTTTGGTGAACATTAACCGGAGAATGCCATTATCCCATGTTGCCTCGGGCTCTGCATTTTGATCAACATCTTTTGGCAATCGGAATGCATAATTATATGAAGCAGAAAGTGAATTCATAAAGTAACGTGTGTTCTCTTTTTTTTCTCTTTTCTGTTCTTGTTCACCTGTTATTCGAACTAATCCATCCTCAACTGTTATATCAATCTTGTCAGAAGAAACACCAGGCAATGCAACCTCAGCAAACACTCCATCATTTGTTTCATACAAATTCAATCCTTGTCCCAGTCTAGAAAGTCCTGGTATTGTTGGCATATCTAATCCCTCATCGTCAAAGAAATTTTCTATGCTCCATGGATTCCATCTGATAACTGCCATACTATACAATAATGTACTTGCAAGGTAAAATTCTGGTGAAAAGTTGATAACAAACAGATGAGACTTATTGTAGTTTTTTTGTCTATTCCTCTAAATCCATTGCGTGATTAGCGATAAAGGCACAGGCATTCTTTTACTATTTACATTGGGTAATCTGGAATAACTTCTCGACGGAGCTCTTGAAGAATTTTTATCTTCTTTACAACATCATCCAAGAGTGTTTTTTCAAGATCAGCAAAAACATCCTCTTGTTTCGCGGTTTTTTGTTTTTTTATTTTCCATGAATACCATATTGAATTTTTTAGCTCAAGCCATTCTAGTCTCAAATCTTCTACATTATTCTCAATTTCTATAAGAATAACTTCGAGCCTTTCTACAGTTGATTGAGCTATATCTTCAATGTCCACATTGTTTTCAAATGCCTTAAGAGTTTCTATATCATAATGAGTGTATGCTAAATTTATCTTTTTCATAATCTCTTCTCTTCGAAGTTTTTCATCAGTATCTGTAACTAAATCTGGATGAAATTTTCTGATAAGTTTTTTCCAGAGCGATTTCACTTCTTCTGCAACAGTACTATCAACTATTTCTCTTTTCTGCAGCATTTCTTTTTCCTCTTCAATTGTTTCTTGTTCTTTTTGCATTCGGAGAATTTCATTATAGAATGCGTCTTCATCTTCTTTTATAGCTTCACCATAACTCATACCTTGTGCCATTTTTTCTTTTAGATTTTTCAGCTGTAGTATTTCTAGATCAAGTTGATTATCTTTTAACAATAACCCTCCAACTCTCACATGATACTCATGTTTAATGAGCTCAAGTTCCATACGCAGTTCTTCTACTTTTTCTGTCCATTCTTCCAGAATTTTTTGCTTTCGATAGATAGAATTTCGCAGCTGACTTTTCTTTTTATCTTCAAAGGTATTATTGATAACAAGTGCTTTCATAAAAAAACTCTCTCTACGAGAGCCAGGTTGATACTAGCAAATAACGTTATAAAATTCAAATTTTTTAACTCCTTTTCTATTAATAATAAGAGAGGCAGGGTACCACTGCCTCCTCTTTATTTTTCTCCATGATTCTTACAGTAATAAGCAATGGCGTCTCTCATAAATACTGCAAGACCATGTGCAAATTTATCATAGTATGCAGTAAACCGTAGATCTATAACGTACATTTCTCCTAAATTCCGATACATTGCATTTGATGCATCATAGAACTGGTTAATGTATTGATAATGTCTTTCAACAACCGCCTGAACCTCTGGGCTCTCCAGACTAACTCCTTTTTTCATAAGATCGGCAAGATCTTTTGTAATATCAGTTTGCTTTTTTGCTGTTCTATCATAATCAGTCTTTGTCCAACCTTTGGTTCTTTCTATAGACTGTTTATATGCATCAGTATGACCCCAACGTTCTTTAGCTTCTTCTTGTAATTTATTCAGCTCTTCATCAGAAAAACCTTGATATAAGTCATCGTTAGTCATTCTTTCACCTCCTTTCAAATGTTTTACTGTTTTATCTATAGTTATCAGTAAACTATCAATACGTTTTTTCTTTGCAATTAGTAACTTTTTATGATCTTGCAATGCTTGTTCAATATCAAAATTCAGATCATTTACCAATCTTTGTATCTCATCCAAAGAAAAGTCTAATTCTTTATAAAAAAGAATTTGTTGGAGTTGTACCATCTCCTTTTCGCCATAATATCGATAGCCATTTTTGCCTATACTTTCTGGTCTAAGAAGTCCAATTTCGTCATAATAATGAAGGGTACGAATACTCATACCAGAAAATTGTGCCAATTCATGTACTGTATATTTCATAGCCATAGTATAAACTATGACGAAACGTAAGAGTCAAGAAGATCTTTTATGTGAGGGCTGTTAAATCTTGGAGGACTTGCTGCGCATGTTCTGCTGGTTTTACCCCTTCATAAATTTTTATAATTTTCCCTTCTGGATTTATGAGAAAAGATGTTCTTAGTATTCCAAAAAATTCTTTCCCCATAAATTTCTTCACATGCCAGACATCGTAATCTTTGACCACTTTTTTCTCTTCATCTGCAAGTAATGTGAATGGAAGTGTATATTTTTCTGTGAATTTTTTATGACTTTTTACCGTATCTGCACTAACGCCTAAAACAATAGCTCTTTGACTGGTAAAGTGCGGCAGGTTATCACGAAAGCTACATGCTTCCGTTGTACATCCAGGTGTGTCGTCTTTTGGATAGAAATAGACAAGAACCCACTTTCCTCTATAATCTGATAAAGAATGCATTTCACCATTTTGATCAGGGAGAGAAAATTCTGGAGCAATTTGCCCAACAGTCAGTTTCATACATGTATTCTACTCCTTATTCTGGCTAACACCAAGAGTGGTATGATTCGTGACGAACTCTTGGAAATACTCATTCATACCAGGCACTACATCACTCACTCTTTTTAGTTCATCACTCACCTTTACAAATGGATCAATAAACCGAGGCTTGTTGGGGCCATAAAATTCTGCCTCGTTCTTTGAGGCATAGTGAAATTGCTTACCTGAGTGAAGATGCCCAAGCAATGTATCAATTTCTTGATTACCAAAACTCGTTAGTTTATTCATGATTTCATCATCAACTCCAAATAAATCCTCTTCTGCAAGTAAACGTTCTTTCATAGCAATCTTTATTGCCTCAGAGAGAAGGAAAAAAGCACCATGTGAAGTCGGATCAAGCCAAATAAGCCGAGAACAATTGAGAAAAAGAACTGCCGCAAGTGTTGCTACTTTTGTGTCTTCAAAATAAAACACGTTACCTCTCTCTTTAAGGCTATGAAAAAGTAACGTGACTACTTCTTTTGGGATAATGCCAAATGTATAACCATCTCTCAAAAAATAATCCCACCTATCAACAGAAATATCAGGTAATCTGTTATCAAGAAGTGGGTAGTTTTCTTTTTTGAGCACTTCTTTAACATTTATGTTGTGATTTTGTAGTATCTCAGGAATTTCAGAATGCATAAGTACTTTCTCAAGAAATTTATCATGGTATTCGTGATTCGCATCCTGCATAACAAAGTCTGCCACGTGTGAAAAAGCTGTATGGGGAATATCGTGCAGAAGTGAAGCGATTTGTTCTTCCATTGACCGTCCATATTTTTTCGAAAGATACCATGCTCCAATACTATGGTCGTACCGAGTTGTTGTCCTAAACAGTGGTTGAAGATATACGGTTACACCATACTGGTTGATATTTTTCAATCGCTGCATAGGTTTGGAATGAATAATATCAACAATCACCGGTTCTGTCACCTCAATTGCTCCATAGATCTTATCTAAAATTTCCATAAAATTATTATAGCAGACTACCTTCTTCCGTTATTCTTACTTTCTTTTCAATCCGTTTGCATACCTTCTTGCTAAAAAAATGTAGTATGAATCTTGCAAACACATTTTATATTGTTGGAATTATTTGCATGACGTTGTATACAATTCTTCTGATTGCCATCGTTGTTCTCCTTATTTATATATGGAAGAAATTTGTTGCTATCCAAAAGAAAATTGAAGAGAGGCTTGATGATCTACGTACTTTTATAAAACACCCAAAAGAAGCAGCATCTGATTTGGGAGCTGCGGCAGCGAGTAGTGCTCTTGATAAGTTTGCTGATATTCTCAGAGGAAGAAAAACTAAGCAGGAGTAGAATATTTTTTGGTGAAGCATACGACTCCCTAACACCTGAAACACATTTAGTATTTTTCATTTAGTCTCTTGCAATCTTTTTACATTTCTGCTTTACTTTATCCTAGAACATTCAGAGAGATAGGCCAGACCTATCCGGCAACCGACCTTATTGACACGGTGCCCAGAATCCGAGAGGAAAATGTGGTTCCAGATGTAGAACAAACATGTACCTCTCGAAAGAGAGGTTTTTTTGTAATCAAAAGGAAGACGAAAAAGGAGTCTAAGCATATGAGCAGTATTTTTACATCAGAGTCAGTTTGTAGTGGACACCCTGATAAGATTTGTGATCAGGTCAGCGATGCGATAGTGGATGCTGTACTGAGAGAAGATTCTAAAGGACGAGTTGCTGTTGAGACATTGGTGACTGAAGAAAAAATTGTGTTGGCCGGAGAAGTTACAGCTAATGCAAAAGTACACTTTGAGAAAGTCGCACGAAATGTCATAAAGGACTTGGGATATACCAATCCTCTTTTCCGTTTTACCTATAAATCTTCTGTTGAGGTATATATCCATGAGCAATCTCCTGAAATAGCAGTTGGTGTTGATAATGAAGGGGCAGGAGATCAAGGAATGATGTTTGGATTTGCTTGTAACGAGACACCAGAGCTGATGCCTCTCCCCATCACCCTTGCGCATCGACTTGCTGAAAAACTGGATACAGCACGAACATCAAAAAAAATACCTTATCTTCGACCAGATGGCAAAACACAAGTAACTGTTGAGTATAACAATGGCAAACCAATAGGAGTTACTACAGTTGTTATTGCCGTTCCTCATGATGAGAAAGTCACACTTCCTGAAGTAGAGCATGATTTGTACCAAAAAGTAGTTTCACCACTTCTCAAAAAATATGGATTTGCTATTAAAAAAGACCAACTGATTGTCAATGGAACAAGCGTATGGCACATTGGAGGACCTGCAAGCGATACTGGGGTAACTGGCAGAAAAATTGTTGTTGACACATATGGAGGCTATGCACGAATTGGTGGTGGTGCCTTTTCTGGAAAAGACCCAACAAAAGTAGATAGGTCTGCAGCATATGCTGCACGGTTTTTAGCAAAAAATATCGTTGCCCATAAGTTGGCTGAAAAATGTGAGGTGAGACTTGCTTACTGTATTGGAGTCAAACATCCTGTTATGCAAGACATCGAGACGTTTGGAACTGCTAAAAAGAGCGACAAGGTTATCAAACATTTTATGAAAGAACTTTTAGACACATCTGTAAGTGGTATTCTTAAACGACTTGATTTACGAAAACCTCTATATAAAAAGACTGCTGCGTATGGCCACTTTGGACGAAAAGGATTTCCCTGGGAACAAATTGTTAAATGAGTTTTTTCGCTCGAAATTCTGTATAGTATATTCTCTCCATAAAAAGTACTGCACCAAATCCGATGGCTGCAACGATAAACGCAAATAACCAACCCAGGACAGGAATAAGTCCAACTATCTCAACTGCGATTAGTCCAACCAAGAGTGCAACAATATTATTTTTCCGTTTATCAAACCGTGCTACTATCCATTGTCCAATAACAACCGCCGCAAGGATTTTTCCAATATAGGAAAGGATACCTATCGCAATGCCTACAACCACTGCAAATGGAATACCAATAAGTGTTATTGTAAGGAGAATAATGGCGAGAGGTGTGAGTACCCAACCAACAATTCCTACAAGAAGTGATTGCCAGGGATGGCGTGAAATATGTTCTGTTATCCTTTCAGAATATACAGGAATCAGGAGAAACAATAAAAGTCCAAAGACAAGACTTACTAAAAAGCTCACGATAGATACACCTATTCGAAGCCCTGCCAGTGCTGCAATAAGACCACGCGCATGTCTTTCCTGTTTTTGAGGAGGAAAAGAGTGACTTACTTTTCCACTGATAATAGCACCATTTGCGATCTGGGCATTCTGTGGACTGACATAAGAAACATTTCCATTTACTTTTGCCTGGGGAGTAAGGATAATAGTTTGACTATTCAGCCAGACATCGCTTCCGATCATACTTCCAAGAGTTATTTGACCAGATGCAATGGAGACGGTTTTACCAACAGGCCCAAGTAAATTATATTGTCCCCCTGCACCAACAAGGCCTCCGCTAATAGTGGATGTGTCTGTTGTCGTTATGTTCCCTCCAAGAGCAGTCACATTTCCATTGACCTTGCCGTCAATAACAATTTGTCCTCCGGCTACTCGTATATTCTGAACAGTTCCCCTTACTGTTACTTGTCCACCTGCAGCAAGGACATCACCATTCACTGTCCCATCAATTAACACATTACCTCCTCCAGCATAGACATCACCATTGACTGTTCCTGCAATATCAACACTTCCTCCTGTAGCAAAATAATCATGATTTACTGTTTCATTCTTAGAAAGAATAACTGTTTGCTGATCAGCAGCAAAAACAGAAAATGGAAGAAGGAGAAAAAGGAGTAGGAATGCAATAAAAGGATATAATTTCATAATTATCTCATATACCTGCATGTATTATAGCAAAGATAAAATTTAGAATGAATTATGTCAGTGATAAAAATCAGAGACGACAAACTTTATAGAGATAGTGGAGAAGTTTTTGCAGAAGAATTTTTTCTTACCTGTTTGCTCGAAAGATATTTTTCTTTACAATCACTGTTACAAAAAGCAAACCCACTCTCACTATCCTTGCAATTCTCACAACAAATGTAGTGACGATGACAGACATCATATTCACAATTGACATAACTGTCACAAATTACCCCACAATGCATACATGTCCCAACAATTTCATGATCTACACTATCAGTATTAAATCCTATGGTAATTCTCCCATCAAATACATAAAGCTTTCCTTTAAAATGCTCATTGGGGTATTTTTCCATATACGTTTGAATACCATCTTGGAGCTGATACACATCAGCAAATCCATTATCAACTAAAAATCCTGATGCTTTCTCACATCTGATTCCTCCAGTACATACCGTTACTATTGTTTTATTTTTTAAGTGTTCTAGTCTTGGAAGCACCTCCGCTAAATCATAGAAATTATGCATCCCTGAAAAAATACTTCCTTCAAAATATCCCGAAGCGTATTCATAATCATTCCGCATGTCAACAATATAGAACTCCCGTTTTCCCTCAAACCACTTATGCAATTCTTCTGCTGGCAAATGTTTGCCAGTTACGTAGTTCGGATTGAGTCCTGGCATCCGCGCTGTTACAACTTCTGGTCTTACTTTAATAGATAGCTTGGGAAATGCATTTCCTATACTGACACTCTTTTTATAGGTAATACCCTGAAAATATATGCTTTTTTCCATTTCCTCGATGTATTTTTCAGTTGCTTCAATTGTCCCTTCCAAAGTGCCATTAATCCCTTCATATGCGACAATAATACGACCTTTCAGGCCTAATAGATTGCAGATTTTTTTCTGCTCGTCTCTGACTTCTTCTGGATTTTTGATATCTACATATTTGTAATACAGAAGTACTTGAAAATCTTGTTGTAACATGGGGAAATTATAGCATAAAAAAGTTTTGAAATTAGATATTGGAAATTGGAAGCTAGATACAGTGCTTAAGAATGGAATAAAACATGTCCATCAATTCAAATGTTCTAGAATTGTGGAGGAGTGTTCGTTGGATAATAATAATCACACAAATTTATGTTTTGTACTGTCATATTTGCTGAGACCGTGGCAGCGAGAAGAGGTCGCAACTTTTGCCCTGAGCAATTTGGATTTGTTGAATTGCCAACACAGCTTGAATAATCTGTATAATATCCCACAACAGTTTGATTCTGTGTTGGAGTAAATTTGAGATAATACATACCGATTGGCAATGAAAACGTATATGTTGTACTTCCTGCTGCCCCGGATCCTGCATATGCTTGCGTATACAATTTATTTGTTGTCATATCTTTTGCAGTAATTGTCCCAGCTGGGATAGTGCTTGATGGATAACAGAGCGTGCCACTCACACTTCCCTGTCCTACAGCGCTTTGTGTACTGGAAGGAGAAGGAGACAAATTAACAGCAACTGTGGGTTTGGTGGCTTTGTTTGGGTAAGCAAGTCTAGGTACTGTTGGAATTGACTGCATATTATTTACCATATAAAAATAAAGGCCTCCTATTCCTGCAAAAAGCAGAACGATAAATGACAACACAAGCCAAATGCTAATGCCCTTTTTTGGAGTTGGAGGAACAGCTGGTACTCCAGCTGCCTGTTGCAGAGAATCCGGTGTTCCCACGACAGGCTGTTGGGTCATTGGAGTTACTGCAACAGGTGTTGGTTCTGGTTGTGTTGCCGAAGCGGGTGTTTCTTGAGGGGTTTGGCTTTGTGGAGTAGAAGCTTGCACTGGTTCAGATCCAGAGGAAGGAGTTGGGCTTACAGGTGTAGTGGTATTCTGTTCAGTGGAAGTTGATCCGGTGCTTGATTCTGCAGGAGATTGTGATGCAACAGAAAGCTGCTCTTGATTTTGAGCAGGTTGAGCTACTGCAGAGGTTTGTGTCTCAGATACTTCTGGATTCGTTGGTGTATTTGCTTGTGGGGTTTGTGGATTAGTATTTTGTCCATCCATTCTTTAAGTATTTCAGTATTGGTAATAAATGTCAACCGACCGATTGACTCCACTTGCATTTATTACATTGAAAGAGTAGAAAGAACATATGGATGAGGGTGTGGTGAGAGAACAAATAACTGATCTTCTCACAAAGGGACAAGCACATATGACTATTGTTGATGCAACGAAAGATTTTCCTGAAAGTGCTATGAACATTGTCTTCCCTCAAGGAACCTATACTCCCTGGCATGTACTAGAACATATTCGTCGGACTCAACATGATATTTTGGATTTTATAATTAATCCGCATTATGTTGAGATGGAATGGCCAACAGATTACTGGCCAACAAAAGATGAGAAAGCAACAAGGGAAATTTGGGAAAATACTCTCAAGCAATATTTTGACGATTTACAACAACTCACCATTATGGTCATGGATCCTCATATGAATCTTACAGAAAGAATTCCTCATGGGACAGGACAAACATATATGAGAGAGTTTTTGCTGGTAGCTGATCATACTGCTTACCATGTTGGAGAATTTGCAATCATGAGGCAAGTTATGGATAATTGGAATAGATAGACATGCAGATAACTATCCAAACAACTCAAAAAGACGAAATTATTGATATAACGGATGACATAGAAGAAGTTTTGGAAAAAGAAGCAAAAGAAAGCGGTGTAGTAACAATTTTTATAAAACATACAACATGCGCTGTCACTACTGCTGATTTAGATCCAGGAACTGATTTGGATTTTTTAGATGCACTAAGAGGCATGTTGCCACAAATGCAATATCGTCATCCCCATGATCCATCTCATGCTCCTGATCATATTCTTTCATCTATTATTGGTCCCTCTTTGACAATTCCTTTTCAACAACAGCAATTAACACTTGGTGTTTGGCAAAGAGTAGTGTTAGTGGAGCTGGATGGTCCAAGAAAAAGAGATATAGAAATACAGGTCATTTAGCATTTACAAATAATTTGTATTCATTTTAGGTCTGAATCATTCATGTGTAACACCTCAAAACCATTTTCATTCTGAATATCCCTATACAAAAATTTGATATGATGGATGTATGGTCAAAATTACTGTTCCTGCAGATTGTGATAATGCTCCCAAAAGACGATTTATAAAAGATTTCTGTGTTGCAAATGTACATGGAGATATAAAAACTGTTATGGATATGCTTACAGATGATATTTGCCTGGAGATACCAGGATATAAGACAGTACAAGGGCAGGAAGCAGTAGAACGTCTTTTGACAGAAGATGCTAAGAGATCAAAAGTTACAGAATTAGCTTTTGAAAATATTGTTAGTCATGGTGATCGTGTAGCAGCTAATGGAATATTGAAATTTGAAGATGGCGGATCGGTTGCTTTTTGCAACATGTATACATTCAACAGTCACAGCAAACATGCAAAAATAAAATTGATAAAAACTTACTCAATTGTCTTGCATTAAGGCCTTAGATTTCCATCAAAAAACCGCCTGATGGCGGATAATTTTCAAAGCTGCCTTTTTTAGCTTTACGTTGCTTTAGTACATTCCTCCCATGCCACTCATTCCGCCAGCGCCCGGAACTTCTGGTTTCTTCTCTTCTGGGAGATCTGTGACAAGTGCCTCTGTGGTGAGTACCATCATACCAACACTTGCTGCATTTTCAACGGCACTTCGGGTTACTTTTGCTGGATCAACAACACCAGCTTTTACCATATCCCCAAAAGAATTAGTCATGACATTATACCCGTAGTTTTCTTCTTTGCCTGTGTATTCTTCTACACTCTTTAAGACCCACCCTTCATCAACACCAGCATTTCGGACAATGCCTTTCATTGGTTCTCCAAGTGCTTTCCAAAGGAGGTCTACACCGATTTTTTCATCGTCTACAGTCAGCCCTGATCTGAGTGCTTCAAGGGCTTTTCGTGCCTTAAGAAGTGCAACTCCACCTCCGGGAACAATACCTTCTTCAAGAGCTGCTTTCGTTGCTGCAACTGCATCATTGACTCTTTCTTTCTTGTCCTTCATTTCAACTTCAGTTGCTGCACCGACATTAATAACTGCTACACCACCTGACAATTTAGCGAGTCTTTCCTGAAGCTTTTCACGATCAAAGTCTGAAGTTACTTTACCAATTGCTGTCCTAATTTGTGCAATTCGAGCTTGGAGAGCTTTCGGATCGCCTTTTCCACCAATAATTCTGGTTGTCTCTTTATCAGCCCACACTTTATCTGCTCGTCCACAGTCCTCCACGGTCACTGAGTCAAGCTTTCGACCAGTATCTTCTGAAATAACTGTTCCACCAGTTAAAATTGCAATATCTTGAAGCATTTCTTTTCGCCTATCACCAAATCCTGGAGCTTTTACTGCAAGTGCATTGAATGTTCCTTTTAATTTATTCACAACTAAAGTAGCAAGAGCTTCACCTTCAATATCATCGGCAATAATGACAAAATTCTTGGTAACTTTAATAAGATTCTCAAGGAAAGGAAGCATTTCTTGTAATGATGAGATTTTCTTGTCGGTAATCAAAATATATGGATTGTCTGTTTCTGCTTCCATTTTGTCTGGATTGGTAACAAAATATGCAGATGCATAGCCTTTATCAAATTCCATTCCTTCTTTGTAATCAATAGACATTTCAACACCTCGGCCTTCCTCAACAGTGACAACACCATCTTTACCGACTTTGTTAAGTGCCTCTGCAATCATTTGACCAATGGTCTCATTCTGTGCAGAAATGGTTGCTACTTTTGCAACGTCACCATCCTTGACTGGCTTTGCCATTTTCTTAATTTCAGCAACAACAGCTTCAACTGCTTTTTGCAGACCTGCTTGCATAATCATTGGATTTGCTCCTGCAGTAACATTTTTAAATCCGTAGTTAATAATGGACTGGGCAAGGATAGTTGCTGTTGTTGTCCCATCTCCTGCAACATCATTGGTCTTGGAAGCTGCTTCCTTAACCATTTGTGCTCCCATATTTTCAAAGGGGTCTGGGAGTTCGATTTCTTTTGCAACAGTCACGCCGTCATGAATAACAGAAGGTCCACCCCATTTTTTATCCAAAGCAACATTTCGCCCCTTTGGTCCAAGAGTAGTCACGACAGCTTTTGCGAGTTTGTTAACTCCTTCAATAAGTTTTTGCTGTGCTTCTGTATTATATGTAATTTGTTTTGCCATAGATTATTTTGAAACAACTGCTAAAATATTTTTTTCTTCAACCATTACCATATCTTTTCCTTCAACAACAACGTCTTCTCCACCCCATTTTTTGTACATAACAGTGTCACCAACTTTGACAGACACCTTTATATGCTTTCCATCCTCATCAAACTTTCCTTCACCAACTGCAACAACTTTACCCATTTGTGGCTTCTCTTTTGCTGTCTCTGGTAAAATAATGCCACTTGCTGTTTTTTCTTCTGCTTCTAAAGGCTCAATAAGGACATTATCAAATAAAGGTTTTACGTTCATAGTTATTTTCAGATTCTGGGGCAGCTCTAATTAAACTCAGAGCAAGAACCTTGAAATCACTCAGGGTGAGTGACTGCTAATTTTATACCAGACTTTGATATTTTTTGTCAAGCCCCCTTTCTTGATTGCTATTCATTTTTTATTATTTAATTATTTGCGTATTTGTTTCTTATCGTTGTATGCTAGTATTATGATTAAGAAACTTATATTACTGGGACTTGGATTAACACTCCTTGTTGGCCTTCCCCTTGCTATTTTTGTTCTCCAAAATCAAACTCAAACTAAAAGTGGTGCTGCAGCTTCAACCAAATTTTCCTTTACCGTACCTGCAAGTCCTGTCAATGTTGGAGACAGTATGGACATTCCCATTATTGTTGACCCACAAGGAGTCAATGCAGTATCTTTCGTCAAAGCTACTTTTACATATGACGGAACGAAGTTAACGAAAGCAAGCGATAACCCAGTTACCATTGACAGTACAACGTATACCGTACTTGAAAAACCAACCATTACCTGCAACGATAGCAGTCTTTGTCAGGTAAGCTTTACTCTTTCTGTTGGTCAGAACGATAATGCCATTATTAAATCGCGTGCAAAGATAGCAAGTATCAAACTCACTGCAAAAGCAAACACTGATCCAGGAACCCCAACGAAAATAAGTTTTGTTAATGGCCAAAACCAAGCACTCTCAACAGCAGCAGGAGATCAAGCAGCAGAAAATGTCTTCCAAGCAGGACAAGACGGATTAATAACCATAGGGACAGCATCTGCAGGCGGTGGAACTGCAACACCAACACCTGGTAGCGGAGGAACATCGGGTGGCGGAGGAGGGACTGGTGGTGGGTCGGGAAGTTCAGGTGGATCAGGAGGGACTGGCGGTGGGTCCACCACAAATGGTGCAAATATTTCTGTTACCTGCAGTAGTCTTGCGGCAAGTGTAACCAAAGGAAATGCACCACTGAATGTTACCTTTACCACGACAGGAAATGCAACCAACGACAGCATTACAAAAATTGCTCTTAACTATGGTGATGGGCTTGTTGACACTGTTGCAAGCGGTTCTGGAATTGGTACTGGTAATGTCAATGCTCAAACGCCCCATACCTACAGCGGGAATGGTACTTTTACAGCAACCGCTACACTCACAACATCCTCGGGCAATGTAAGTAATCCTGCTTCTTGTTCGCAAACGATTACTGTCGGCAGCGGAGTAAATGGAAATCTCCCTCCAACAGGCCCTGGCCAAACGATTCTTTTTGTAGGGATTGGCGGAGCAGTTTTAACGGTCTTGGGAGTAGCACTGGTAGTAGGGTTGTAACGAAGTTTAGCTTCCTTTCATCATTTCAAAAAGAGCTTCTTGAGGAACTTCCACTTTTGAAATACCAAACATTTTCTTTTTCCCTTTTTTCTGTGCTTCTAATAATTTATCTTTTCTCGTTCTATCTCCGCCACTCATCTTTGCAAGCACATCTTTTCTGTATGGTGCAATTTCTTCTCTCGCTAAAATGCGTCCACCAACGAAACACTGAATAACTTGACGATACTGTTGACGAGGGAGACTTTCTTTAAGCTTTTCTGCTTTCAGTCGTGCCAAATATTCAGCATCTTCCCTGTATGTCAGCTCTGAGAGAACATCAATTGGTATTTCATTTATCTGAACACCTACTTCTACTAGCTCTGCGTCTCTATATTCTGTCAGCTCGTAATCAACACTTGCAAACCCGCTAGAAACTGTTTTTAAATCATTGGACAATCCACGAATAAACATTGCATATGGCATATCATATTCTAGAATAACATTGGTGTCCTGATATTCCATGTGTGTCATTTCCCCCCTCCTTTTCTGGCACACTGTCATGACTCCACCTAAATATTCTGCTGGAACAAAAACAGATAAATGCATGTATGGCTCTTTATAACGAACTTCTTGCCCAACACCCTCTTTTTCATAATTTACATGTGGCAAGGTAAATAATGGATCAAGGTTATATTCCCTTTGTAATCGCTGCTTAAAAATATCTGCATGCAATAATCCCAAAAAGCCAACACGAAATCCACTCCCTAAAAAAGATGAATATTCCTCATTAAATGTTAACGATGCATCAATGAGCGCCAATTTCCCCAGTGCCTCCCGAAGAGGTACTAACTCATCCGTTGACTTTGGATACACACCAAAGAAAACCATAGGCTTTGGTGTCGTATATCCAGGAAGTGGTTCAACAGGAAAATTGTTGAGTTCAATCGTATCTCCTACTCGAACGAAACGGATATCTTTGACTCCTGTCACAACGTATCCAATTTCCCCTGCTGATAAATTACCTGAACTAACAAGCTGTGGCGTAAAATGTCCAACATCAATCGCATTTGTTTTGGTTGCAGTCTGGACGAGTGCTATACTGTCATTTGTTTTTACCTTTCCGTCCATTAATCGCACAAAAGCAACAACTCCCCGATGTTCATCGTATACAGCATCAAAGATAAGGGCACGAAGATTTTTATCTGCAGATCCATGGGGAGAAGGAATCTTCATAATCGCTTTTTGCAACAGTTCTTCAACTCCTTGTCCTGTCTTTGCAGAAATTTTAAGAATAGTAGTTGGCTCAAATCCCAAAACCTCAAGTTGCTTAAGCGTCTTTTCGACTTCTGCACCGTCCATATCAATTTTGTTAATGGCGGGAACAATGACTAGATTTTGCTTTTGTGCTGCACGCAAATGAGCCACTGTCTGCGCTTGTACACCTTTTGTTGCGTCAACCAAAAGAATAACTCCTTCACACGCAGCTAAGGTGCGCGAGACTTCGTAAGAAAAATCTACATGACCAGGCGTATCAATTAAATTCAACATATATGTTGAATTAATTCCCAAAGCACTCAGCTTTTCATCCTGAGTTTGTTTCAGGATTTCTTTTGGAGTATAAAACATCCTTACTGGAGCCAATTTGATGGTAATACCACGTTCTCTCGAAATTGGATTTTGATCCAAAAATTGCTCTTGTTTACCAAGAATATCTTTTCTGACCGTACCGGTAATTTCTAAAAACCGATCGGACAGAGTAGATTTACCATGGTCTATATGAGCTATTATTGCAAAATTTCTAACTAGTGTTTGGTCATGCATACTTTATTACTGTTACGGTGCCATTGGTCATGCCATAGATCATATGTATCGAACCGAAACACCTTAACCGGTTTATTTTATCAGAAAACGAGGCTAAGGGAAAGGAAAGAAGCCGAAAAAGGGTCTTTTTGTTTAAAAAGTAATTTCACCTATCATTATTTCAACAACTTTCCAATTGTTTCTTTGGAGTTGTTTTTGTGGTAATAGGTAGGGGTACTTGCAGTAAATTGTTTTCGTTTTAAAAAACGCCATAATTACACTTTTGGACTGGTCCCTTCGAGAAGCTCCTGAATTTTAGTAAGAATTTCTTTCCAATTTCCAAGACTCTTAAACATAACAACATAGGTTTGTGCTTCTTTTACTTGAAAAATCCATGTGAGGAAAAGGTAGAGTGATAATCCAATAAGACTGGTAATACCAGTCAGAAGAATAAGGTTAATGGTGTGAGTTGTATCAAAAACAAGCTGATCTAAGAGTTTGAGAGGAATATAGAGAGCAAATCCGGTGAAAAAGGTTGCGATAATAATTTTTGAAAATGAAAAGAATAGATATGACCTTTCAAAGCCTCCTGTTTTATAGGAAAGTAATACAAACAACACAATAAATTGAAAAATACTCCCAAAGGAATATGAGATGGCAATGCTTGATATGCCAGCATGCAGCCCAAAGACCATAATTGCAGCAATCCCAAGCATAACAGCTGTTGAGACAGCACCAACAACAAGAGGGATGACAGTGTCATGTAATGCATAAAAGGCTCGAGAAACAAGATAGGTTAGCGCTTGTGCAAAAAGTGAAATAGTAAAAAGTGCCAAAATTCTTCCTGTCATGACCGTCGCAGGCCAGTCAAACTGTGATGCACCGTAAACAAGACGAACGATTGGAATACGAAGCACTAAGAATAAAATGGAGATTGGCAAAACAAGATAGAGCATTTGTGAAAGACTTGTTAAAAATGTTACCTTAAAATCATCTAGCTTCTCCCTCTGTCTGGAAAGGACCGGGAATGCAGCCTGAGCAATAGTCTGACCAAAGAGAGCAACAGGCGCAAATGCTAAGGTTTGAGCATAATCAAAAATCACATAACTTCTTCCAGGGTCTGATAAAAATGAAATAAGCGTGACAGTAAGCAATGTCCCTATTTGAAAAATTCCCAAAGAGATAGTTCGTGGCCACATAAGATGAAAGACTTCTTTTATACCGCTCACATTTTTTAAAGATGTTGGATGAAAACGAAATCCAACACTTCTCACCAGTGGTATCTGGAGAAGTACAAAAATAAGAGCACCTACGATAACACCAACTGCTGGAGCATAAATTCCAAGCCATGGCCACAATGTCACGATACCAAGAATAATTCCTAAATTATATAAAGCAGCAGCAATCCCTGGAATAAAAAAATGACTGTATGATTGAAGAATTGCTGAAAGGAAACTTGCAATAATAAAAAACATTTCCCCAACGATAATAACTCGCATGAGGTTAGCCATAAGAGTAAGCTGGGAATGGCTAAAGCCGGGAGCAACAAGATAGGAAAAATATTCAGCAAACACAAAAAGAATAAGAGAAATAACAAAAAAGATACCAAGACCAAGGGCAAGGAGCGTTGAGGCAAATTCATGCCCTTCCTTCTCTTTTCCTCGAGCAAGATAATCAGAAAAAACAGGGATAAAGGCACTCGACAATGCTCCAGCGATAATGAGTTGAAATAGAAAGTCAGGTAAACGAGACGATGCTAAATAAACTCCAAGGGTATTAGATGCACCAAAAATACCTACTAAGAAACGCTGTCTAATAAGACCTAAAAATTGGGAGAGAATAACCGTTGCCATGATAATGAAGGCCGCAGAAAGGATATTTGTTTGCTGTTTGAAGAGGATAGAAAGGCTTTTTTGAAAGAAATTCTTTACCATATGATGTTTATAGTTGCGATCTTCAGTATAGCATGATAAAATATGCTCATGCCAGTTATAAAATCAGCAAAAAAGAAACTTCGCCAGGACAAAAAGCGAACGGTCCGAAATGCAAAGAAAGAAGATGCATTAAAAGATGCTATTAAAGCAGCAAAGAAAAGTCCAACTCTTGCAACGGTTAAAAAAGCAACAAGTTTGACAGATAAAGCTGCAAAAAAACATATTCTTCATAAAAATAAAGCTGCACGTATCAAATCAGCCCTTTCCAAGCTTATTGGCGGTGGAAAAGGAGAAACTGCATCAGCAAAAGTGACTGCAAAATCAGAGAAAAAAGTGGTTAGAAAAGCAGCTCCAAAGAAAAAATAAACCTGTTGTTTCACTTCATCTAAAACTTATACAAGCAATCCTTCACTTACATGATTTTTCCTTTGACAATTTAGCCCATACTTCCTAGACTAATAGTAGTATGGAAAAATCTTCTCCTACAATTAATCTTGCAAAAAATAGAGGGGAACACTTTATTGACCGTTTTTTTTCGTGGGCGCTTTCTATCGGAAGAGTATTAGTGATAGCAACTGAGGCGATTGCCCTTGGAGCATTTCTTTTCCGATTTGGTCTTGATAGACAAATTCTTGACCTTAATGACCGGATTAATCAGGAAAAAGTTATTGTTGGTTTACTCAAAAACAATGAGACAACATATCACAATGTGCAAGATAGGCTTTTACTTGCAAAAACTATTGATGCAGATACGACAACACAACTAAAAACGCTCCTCGATCTTACCAGCTTTTTCCCATCAGATATGGTTGTACAAAATATTTTTTACTCAACAACGGATATTCATATTGATGCCTCTGTTGGTTCTGTTGTTTCTCTTTCAACATTTGTCAAAAAACTTAAAGCATATACTTCAATTGCAAAAGTAAGTATTGATAAGCTAGAGAATAAATCAGCAACAGGAGAGTATACTATTGGATTAACAGCAACTTTTAAAACAACAAAACAAAAAACACTATTATGAATCTGAAAATATCTTTACCCAGTATAAAAAATCTTGGCATTGGTAACCCAAAAGAAAGCAAATTATTCCTTTCAATTATTCCTGGTATGAAAGAGAAACGAGCTAAACAGTTTACAACACTTACTCTGACCCTTCTCACTATCGCCTTTTTTGGTCTTTTTGCAATTAACCCAACATTAGGTACTATTGCTGATTTGCAAAAACAGTTAGACGATGACAATTTTACTCATCAAAGCTTGCAAAAAAAAATAGCTAATCTCACTACGCTTCAGCAGCTTTATTCTAATCTACAAAACACATTGCCACCCCTTTATGATGCAATTCCAACCAATTTATCAATTGACATATTCATGGGACAAATTCATACTCTTGCTGGAACTTCTAATGTACAGCTAACCCGTGTCCAGACGCTTCCAGTTGATATCACGCAAAAAACTGCTGCTGCAAAATATACAACGTATGAATTTTCTATTGAAATACAAGGAGATTATGCAAATTTGATCAAATATGTCACCAATCTTGCCAACTTGAATAGACTTATCACCCTTGAAACAATAAGTATTACCCATGTGGGTAAGATAGACACAACATTCAGAATGCAAATACGAGGGAAAACATATTTTAAAGCATAAGTATGAAACAACGAGATGTATTATTTTTATTAGCATCAGCCTGTGTGGTTGTCTTTGCGTGGATCGCATTTACTATTGTTCACAACTCACAGACCTCAACAATCAGCACAACAACAAGTGAAGCTATTGCTCCGATTGAAGCAAGCTTTGATACTGCAACGCTAGCAAAGATGGCTAAACGTCTTGTCGTCAATCCTGCCTTTACTATCTCTCCTATACCAACGATTTCCCTGACACCAAGTCCAACGCCTACACCACTTCCACCGCTTTATGTTGCTACTGCGTCTGCAAAGGTAGCATCTCAAGGAGGTTCACTGCAATGAGAAACATCTGGAATAGGAAAGTTCCTACAATCTTGGCATTAGTTTTTATTACCGCAACTGTTTTAGGTACAACATTTTTAGTGCAATCAGGCGTTATTTTTTTTAGTGGCGCTGCACCTTCAGAAAACCCACAAAACGTCCGAGTAACCAATATCTCTGATACTAATGCAACAATTACTTATACAACAGATGCAAAAGTTATCGGAACAATCTCTATGGGACAAGATAAAAACTCCCTCAAAACAATTCTTGATGAGAGAGATCAACAGTCAGGAAACCCACAGCTTTACAGAGTACACAGTATCAGTATCAAAAATCTTCTACCAGGAACAGCGTATATTTTTTCAATAACATCGGGGACAACAACATACCTTAATCACGACGCATATTTCACTCTCCAAACAGCACCAAAACTTAATAACAATCCGTCTTCTCAAAACCCAGTGAGTGGTAAATTGGTTACTGCAGATGGAAACATCCCAGGAGAAGCCCTGGTTTATGTTACTGCTGATAAAGGAGAACTATTATCAACACTTACCAAAGCCTCAGGGATCTATACTATTCCACTCAATACGTACAAAACAGCTGATGGGAAGACTCCTTTTGTATTCCAAAATGCAACCCCTCTTCATATTTTAGCAACCGATGGGACGTCAACATCTCAAGCAACTGTTTTACTATCGGGAAGTAACCCTATCCCTCTTATCACACTTTCTCAGACATACAACTTCACTACATCATTGCAGCCTTTGGCATCAGATTCTGCAGCAGCATCTATCGGTTTTCCGGCATTTTCATCCTCTAATACACTGGCAGCAACCCCAGTTATTATTACTCCAAAAAAGAACGAAGCTTTTACCGATGCACAACCTCGATTTAGTGGAAAAGCTCTTCCTAACCAAACGGTAACGATAGAGATACATTCATCCCAAGTCATTACTGGCACTGTTACAACAGATACTGCTGGTAATTGGACATATCGCCCAACACAGCAATTGTCTCCCGGTAACCATACATTAACTGTTATGACAAAAGACGCAAACGGTATTTTACACACCATAGAACAATCATTTACTGTTTTTGCAGCAGGATCCCAGGTAGACCAGTCAGCAACACCCTCTGCACAACCAACCATAACCATAGCAATCCCAACTCCCACTCCAACTATCCAACCCTCATCTCTAACACCAACCTTACAGCCAACATTGGCTATCAAGACCACTCCATCAGTCACACCTCGCCCTACACTTCCACCAACAGGAAGTAATACCATTGTCGTTGCAGGAACAACCGGTATTGTCACAACGGTTATTGGTATTGTATTATTCTTGATAAGCCGTGGAACAGCATTATGAAAATAGGAATTATTGGAGCAGGGTTTACAGGACTCGCAGCAGCATATGCACTCAGTAAAGAGGGACATTCTGTTACCGTATTTGAGAAAGACCAGAATCCAGGAGGACTTGCCATAGGATACACAAAAAAAGAATGGGAATGGACGCTTGAAAGTTACTACCACCACTGGTTTACTAACGACAATATAGTCCTATCGCTTGCTAAAGAAATTCATTTCCCTGTTACGATAAAACGTCCAAAAACATCTGTATTTATAGACGGGAAAATATATCAACTTGATTCTCCTTCAGCATTTCTGACTTTTCCAAAACTACCTATTTGGGATAGGCTGAGAATGGTTGAAACACTTGGATTGCTTCGTATTAACCCTTTCTGGAAACCGATGGAGAGGGTAAAAGCTTCAGAATATCTTCCTAAAGCAATGGGGGAAAAGGCATATAAGTTAATTTGGGAACCACAATTAACAAATAAATTTGGTAGCTTTGCAGATAGGATTTCCCTGGCTTGGTTTTGGGCACGTATTGTTAAAAGAACTCCCTCTCTTGCTTACCCACGAGGAGGCTTTTTACTATTTGCTAAACAGTTGGAAAAAGCAATTAAAGAAAAAGGTGGTACATTTCTCTACAGTGCAGGAGTTACAGAAATAAAACCTGGAAAAGATAGACCCTATGTTGTTGTTGGAAAAGAAAAATATGAATTTGATAAAGTGATTGTGACACTTCCTTCTTTCCCATTTCTTAAACTATGTCCTTCTCTCCCACAGGACTATAAAGAGAAATTACAAAAATTAGAAGGACTTGGGGCTATGACTGTTGTTCTGCGTCTTAAAAAACAATTTTTAACAGATAATACATATTGGTTGAGTATATGTGACCCTGCTTCACCTGTTATGGCTGTTGTCGAACATACAAATTTTATGAATAAAAGACATTACAATAATGAACATCTTGTCTATCTTGGGAATTATCTTCCCCATAATCACCCATACTTTGCAATGTCGGAAAAAGAAATTCTGAAAGAATTTGATCATATCCTCCAAGTTCTTCATCCAGGGTACGAAAAAGATTTGGTTGGTGTTGATATTTTTAAAACCCCTTTTGCACAACCAATTATTCCAGTTAATTACTCAAAGATTATGCCTCCTTTTGATACGCCACTTGCAAATATTTATCTTGCGAACATCCAACAGGTATACCCATGGGATAGAGGGACAAATTATGCGATAGAACTTGGACAAAAAATTGCAAGCCGCATAACAAGATAATTTCGACATTGTCCCATTGTTATTTTTTGGTAATGAGATAGTGAAATTATGAAATAATGAATTTTTCAAATCGTTTTTTTGCTCTCAAAAATTATTGGTTTCTGATAGGTATACTTATTCTCATAGGAGCATTCCTCCGGTTTTATAATCTTCTCTGGGGGGCACCATATTTCTTTCATCCTGATGAGAGAAATATCATCTACGCGATAAGCCAACTTTCTTTTCCTTCACAGATGAATCCACATTTTTTCGCATATGGATCTTTGCCTATCTATTTTATCTACCTTGCAAGTACTCTTTTTTCCTATATAGCAAATAAACAAAATGATTTTGCTTTTATGATTTTTTGGCTACGCTTTTTCTCTGCATTGTTATCATCTCTTACAATACTTTCCCTTTTTTTTATTGGCACAAAACTATGGAATAAACGCATCGGGTTATTTAGTGCTTTTCTCGCAGTCATTAGTACTGGGTTTATTCAATATGCACATTTTGGAACATTTGAGATATGGACAACATTTTTTGCTCTTTGGCTGTTTTATGCTTCACTACTTCTCCTACGAAATAGCTCTGTGAAACATATACTTTTTGCAGGGATAGTTATGGGAATTTTAGTATCAATAAAGATTTCAAACCTTACCCTCATCGTTTTTCCTCTTCTTTGTAGTTTTCTTTACTTTTTTAAAACAAAATCAATAGTAATTCCTAAAGTATTTTCTTCTTTTCTCCTTTACTTTTTTTGCATTGGGTCAATCTATCTTATAACGAATCCTTTCGCAATACTTGATACAAAAGATTTCTTAGGGAGTATGCAGTATGAGTCTTCAGTAGCACTCGGGTCATTACCTGTTTTTTATACAGGAAGTTTTTTTAACACTATCCCTGTTATTTTCCAGTTTATAATGGTATACCCATTCTTATTGAATCCATTGCTAACTGTTCTTTTAATTCCTGCTTTTCTTTTCCTTGTGATAAAAGGAATAAAACATAAAAACCTTGTATTGGTTTTACTTACGATATACTACTTAATAATATTCGTATCCCAAGCATTCTTATTTGTAAAATGGGCACGGTATATGGTCCCCACACTTGGATTTGTGTATATTATTATTTCTGTGTGGCTAGAATACATACCACTTCAAGTGAAACGGTTTCTCTATGTAACAATAGCTCTTGTTTCACTTGCCTTTACCTACTCTTTTATCAAAACTGTTTATTTTTCTCCTGATACACGAGTTGTCGCAGCACAATGGGCACAGGATCATATTGCAAATACTACTATGCTTGTAACGGAACCGTATGATTTAGGAATTCTTCCATTTAATAACATGTTCCCTACCATTACTCAACTTCCCATGTATGAGGTGGATCAAAATCCACAAGCATTTACAACAGTTGAACAGAACTTTTCTATTGCACATGTTTTTGTGCTTCCAAGCCAACGACTTATTCACAGTAGATTAATAAATAAGACCGTATTCCCTCTTGGAGCAACATTTTATACAAATCTACTATCCAACAACACCAACTACAGAAAAATCTATGAAACTCCCTGTGATATCTTTTGTACGTTAACATATATAGGTAATCCTCTTTATCATGTAGAAGAAACTGCAAATGTTTTTGACAGACCGACTGTTATGATATTTGAGAAAAAGTTATGAAATATATTGCCAGAATACTACTTGCCTTTATTCTTTTCTTTTCTTTTTGCATAAGGTTTTATGGCATGAATTGGGACGCAAACTTTCATCTTCACCCTGATGAAAGAGCAATTATTCTCTTTTCTCAACCAATTAGCCTCCCTCATTCTTTATCAGAATTTTTCTCTCCAATGAGTTCTTTCAACCCACATTTTTTTGCATATGGGTCTTTCCCTCTTTATCTCTTAAAAAGTATTAGTAGCATTGCTTCAGTATGGTCTCCAGATCTTGGACTCTATAGTGGCATGAGTTTTGTTGGAAGATATATCTCCATTTTTGCAGAAGTCATAACAATTCTTTTTATTTACTTACTGGGAAAAAGAATGTTTTCTTCCAATATTGCGCTGTTAGGATGTGCACTCTATGGACTTTCTACATTACCAATTCAAACAGCTCATTTTTATGTTGTTGATCCATTACTGACCGCATTTATCACAATGTTTTTGTACGCTCTTGTAGTTTTCTATGAAAACCCATCACTCAAAAAAGCACTGCTTGTTGGGATTTTGTTTGGAATTTCTTTGGCAACAAAAACAAGTGCTTTTGCATTGATTACATCCGTAGGGTTTACGCTTATTGCTGATCTTATCTTGTTGGCACTAAAACACAAACGATCAATTCATCTTCATCGTGAAGAAATAAGAAAAATTTTGGAAGTGTACGTACCGTTGGGACTTATCATCTTTCTGACAACCTGTATTACTTTTATTATGTTTGAACCATATGCTCTCATAGATTTTTCAAACTTTTTATCTCAAAACCTTCAACAATATCAAATGACAAAAGATGCATTTACCTTCCCATATACTCTGCAATATGTTGACAAAATGCCTTTTATCTATGAATTAAAGAATATGCTTTTTTGGGGGCAAGGGCCTGTGTTATTTGCCTTTACAATCGTTGGTCTTTTTTTGACAGTCTATCATTTTTGTAAAAAACAAAAAGATAAAAAGTGGCCTGAAGAAATTCTTTTACTTATTTTTCTGGGAACATACTTTTTTATTGTTGGAAAATTTGCTGTTGGATTTATGAGATATATGCTTCCCATATATCCTCTCATTGCTCTATTTGCAGCAGTAGGCATTGAGAGAGTACTTACCTTCATAACAAACTCCTCCAAAGTAAACCTCTTACGTATTATTTTGCTCTCCTACCTTCTGATTATTATTGCCTACTGGCCGCTCGCATTTCTTCATATTTATTCACTTCCCAATACCCGTGTTCAAGCAACGAAGTGGATACTACAACATATTCCTGCCGGCTCTCACATCGCTATTGAACATTGGGATGATTCTCTGCCACTCGAAGGGCAAGAAAAATATACGATGCTTACGCTTCCTTTATATGATCCTGATACAGAAGGTAAATGGCAACAAATTAACCAACAACTTTCCCAAACAGACTGGCTTATTATTGCATCAAATAGATTGTACGTTCCGCTCCAGAAGCTAGCTGATTGCACCAAACATACTTTCCCTCACTGTTATCCTCTCACTGCAAACTACTACTCCAAACTTTTTAGCGGTCAGCTGGGGTTTAGGAAGGTTGTAGAATTTACAGTTTCTCCAACTATCCCTCTTGTTAACACAACTATCAACGACCAGGCAGCTGATGAATCATTTACCGTCTATGATCATCCAAAAGTAATGATTTTTCAAAAAATACCTTGAGTCAAGCTAAGGAATACGGTAGAATGAATCATAATGAGAAAAAGAAATGTACTCATAACAGGTGGAACAGGTTTTTTAGGATGCCACCTCGCCAGACTTTTCCTGAGTACTGGGGAATATAACATCACCCTTTATGATATTGCTCCTCTCGATGCAAAAGACCTTATAGGAAAGGTTACCTATATTCAAGGAGACATCACAGATAAAAATGCTACAATGAAGGCGTTCAAAGACCAAGATTTCATCGTTCATACAGCAGCAGCATTACCTATCCAAAAGACAAAACATGCAATTTTCCACACAAATATTGATGGAACAAAAAGTGTATTACAAGCCGCATTAAAAAATAGTGTAAAACGCCTTGTTTTTATTTCTTCAACAGCAGTTTATGGTGTTCCTAAACATTTGCCTGAAACAGAAGAAAGCCCAATAGATCCCATCGGCTTTTACGGTCAATCAAAAATTGCAGGTGAGGAACTTTGCAAAGAATATATGAAAAAAGGCCTTTCTATTAATATTATTCGACCAAAAACCTTTTTAGGTACAGAAAGGCTCGGCGTATTCCAGCTCTGGTTTGAGGCGATTTATCAAGGCAAAGGAGTATTTTTACTAGGAGATGGGAATAATAAATACCAACTACTTGCAGTAAGCGATGTAGCAGAAGCAATTCGGAAAGCTCTGGAAAGTAAAGTAGAAAATCAGATTTTCAATATCGGTGCAAAAGAATTTGGAACATGGAGGGAGGACTTGGGATCAATTATAAGATATGCAAAATCTTCATCAAGCATTATTGGACTCCCTGTACTGCCTTCACAAATCATTCTTGGTATTTTTGAATTCTTAGGTATTTCTCCAATTGCGGCATGGCATTATAAAACACTTCCTGTTCCTTCATATGTCTCTATACAAAAAGCAGAAAAACTCTTGAAGTGGGAACCAAAAAAATCTAACAAACAACTTCTACTGGAATCATATAAATGGTACGAACAATATCGTGACGAAATTATTGCAAGAAAAGGGATAACACATCGAGTAGGATGGAATTTTCAAATTCTTAATCTCGTAACAAAGTTCTTTTAAAAATATGAATATTGGTTTTGATCTAGATAAAGTGCTTGTAGACTATCCTCCATTCATTCCCTCATGGATTATCGATAAATTATACAAAAAAAAAGATAATGGTATTTTGCTCTATAGAATCCCGGGTAAATTTGAGCAATTTGTTCGAATTTTTTCTCACCATCCATTCTTTCGACCAATCATTAAGCATAACCTTTCTTTTGTTCAATCTCTTTCTGAAAAAGATAGTAATCAATTATTTCTTATATCAAGTCGCTTTGGTTTTTTAAAAAAAAGAACAGATGCTATAGTTAAAAGGGAACATTTAAATACTATCTTTCAAAAGCTTTATTTTAACTATAAAAATCAACAGCCTCATCTTTTCAAAGACAAAATAATAAAGACAGAAGAGATTAAAAAATATGTTGATGATGACTTATCACTCCTTAAATATCTTTCTCAACATAATCCTCAAACAACATTCTACTGGCTCAATCCTTTCATGAAAGTAAAATTATATAAAAATCTTTTTGGAATTACAAAAATTTCTCAAATGTTATGATTGATGCGCTCAAACCAATCTTTACTTGGTGGGTTGTTTTTTTTGTATTAGGATGTATTTTTCTCCCCACTACTAAGCGTTTTTTTAGCAGCTTCTTTGATAAGGGATATATTTTCTCAAAACTTATTGGGGCAATACTTCTTTCATATAGTATGTTTGTGTTGGGAGAATTACATATTCTCCCTTTCTCTCAATATTCACTCATTGGAATACTGTTTCTTTTTTCCCTTATTAACATATTTCTTTTAAAAAAAGACGATCTTACTGATTTAAAGCATGCAGTTTTTCCTATTATTGTTGAAGAATTTTTCTTCCTTGTGGCACTTACTGGGTGGTCACTGGTAAGAGGATTTCAGCCAAATATCGAAGGTCTTGAAAAATTTATGGATTTTGGCTTTGTGAATTCCATACTCAGAACAACATATTTTCCTCCAAAGGATATGTGGATGACACCACTATATATTAATTACTACTACTTTGGTCACCTTGTTACTGCTGCTCTTACTAAGATATCTCTTCTTCCAAGTTATATTACATTCAACCTCATGCTTGCAACAATTTTTGCATTTACTTTTGTTGGCAGCTTTTCTCTTGGTGGCAACTTCTATACTCTTTTTAAAAAATCACAAAACAGGTTTCGATCTTTTTTTATCCCCGGCATAGTATCAGCGTGGCTCATGGCATTTGCAGGCAATCTCCATACTCTCTATACCTTTTTTAGTCCATACGAAAACGATAATCCCATGGCTCCTTGGCAACTCATGTTCTCACCGCAAACGTTCCCTAATGCTTATTGGTACCCTAATGCCACCCGTTTTATTTATCATACGATCCATGAGTTTCCTATTTATTCCTTTGTTGTTGCAGACTTACATGGACATGTTCTAGATATTCCTTTTGTTCTATTAACAATAGCAACATTGTTAGTCATATTTTTAAAACCATTCAACATTGAAAATTGGAAATTTAGATTAGGGACCTCAATACTCTTAGGGGCATTATGTGCCATTATGTATATGACAAACGCTTGGGATGGTCTTATTTACCTTGCTATCTCTTCCACAATTCTTTTATATAAGCTCCATGAGGTAAAAGGCCTTTCGTGGAAAAATAGTATCACGCAAATAGGACTTGTCTTCATCAGTTTTTTTGTTTTTTCACTTCCTTTTTCACTGTTTTTTAAACCATTTGCATCGCAGGTTGGTATTAATTGTTCACCTGATTTGTTACTTCATATTGGGAAAATTGGTCCAATTATTTTTGAACAAGGATATTGCCAATATAGCCCTTGGTGGCAACTTGCAATTTTGTATGGATTTTTCTTTTTCTGGTTTGTTGCTTTCTCAATGTTTCACTTCTTCAAAAAAGAGAGAAATAATCCCCTTGATATTTTTACAACAATACTAAGTATTTTCGCATTTCTTCTTATCCTTGCTCCTGAATTTATTTACCTCAAAGATATTTATACAACGTACTTCAGAGCAAATACCATGTTTAAGCTATGTTATCAAGCTTTTATTATTCTCTCCTTAACAAGCGCATATTCAATTATACGTATGCTTTCCTCATTCTCTTTTACAAAGAAAATAAAAGTTCCATTTCTCCTTCTTTTCAGTATACTCAGTGGTATTCTCCTGACACTTGTTAGTATCTATCCTTATTTTGCAATCAATTCTTATTACAATAACCTGCAAAAATTTCAAGGATTGCATGGAACGAAATATTTGACAGGATCTAACAAAAGTGACTTCGATGCAATTACTTGGATCAACGCAAACATTTCAGGCCAACCTGTGATGCTTGAAGCACAAGGAGATTCGTACACGGATTATGAACGAATCTCAAGCTATACAGGTCTTCCAACTATTTTTGGTTGGACTGTCCATGAATGGCTTTGGCGTGGAACATATGACGTTGCACCACAACGGATTACTGATATTAAAACAATTTATGAAGGTACAGATGTATCTCAAACAAAACAATTACTAAAAAAATATAATGTTACCTATGTATATGTTGGAGATATGGAACGAAAAAAATATGCAGTGAATGAAGAGAAATTACAGCAAGTGGGAAAAATCATTTATCGGAATGATAAAACAAGTATATATCACATATTTTCAAGTATATAATATCACTACACCCATTCCACACTAATCAAAATACTTCTTATCTATCTGAAGCTCTGAGCCCCCTTGGAGTAGCTTCCTCAAATCCTCTTGTCTCCTCAACAAAAAATTCAATCCCATCTGACTGAAACTTTATGTAGGAGGCATTGGGAATCGAAGGCAAGACTTGACTATAATTCCAAAAGCCAATCCTCACTAGAAATGACACAATCGCACTACCATGTGAAACAAGAAGGATATGTTTCCCAGAGTAGTTAATAGCTATTTCTCTAATAAAGGTAATGAAACGATTTGTTAATTCTTCATCATTCTCAATATCTTCATAACTTTTATATCGAAATTTTTCCTCATCACTTAATGCTGCATATACTTCGTCAAACTGGTTTAATATATCTCTTGTCATACCTTCAAGTTTTCCCCAGGAGCGCTCTCTTAAGAGCTTTGTTGTTCGAGTGAAAAGATTGTGCTCTGCAGCAATAATATCTGCTGTATCTTTTGCACGAGTTAAGTCTGATGAAAAGACTGCATCAAATGGTATATTTTTAAATTCTAGAGCCAACTGTTTAGCTTGTTCTTTTCCTTTTTCTGTAAGCAGAGAATTGGTCTGACCTTGTAAACGTCCTGCCACATTCATATCTGTTTGTCCATGTCTTACAAGATAAAACGTTGCGAAGTTCTTCATATCACAATAAGTATAACAGGAAGATTAGTTATTTATTAACCGTTATCGTAGGAGTCACGGAAGTATCAGTCACCTTACATCCTCCTTTGTTTATCTCACATGCAATAAAGGCTTGAATCTCTGAAAAATTTCCATCTCCTATTCGAGGAAGAAGAGCTGCAGAATAACTATATTGTGCAGAATAAGGAGCATTCATAAGAAGACCTGGACGACCTGTAAGGCTGTCTCCATAATCTAAAACGGCATTTTCTATTTGTGCATTTTTTAACTGTGGGGCAAGTTTAAGAAAAAGCCCAATTTCTTCTTGTTTAATATCAGTATCAATACTATTTCGGAGAATATTATATAAATTAGCAAGTCTATTGGGGTTAAAAATCGTTTCTAATGAAAAGATTTTTACTCGAAATGCTTCTATAACTTTCTGTTGTCTTGCAGCACGAGCAAAGTCACTTCCTTCAGCGCCGACACTATGTCGAGATCGAACAAATTCTAAAGCAGTCTTTCCATCCATATGTTGTTTGCCGGGATCAAAATGGAGATGCTTATATCGACACGGGAAAAATGCAAGAGCGGATGAATCACTGGCATTTTTTGTATAGTCTTTAATTTCAGCATCCGTATGGCCACAGGTCTCATTTTCTTTTCCTTCAATCGGATAAAGATAATCGTCAAGAGTTCTATCTACCGTCACCTCAACACCACCAACTTCATCTATCGCCTTAACAAATCCTTGAAAATCAATACGAAATCCATAATGGACAGGTTGTCCTATTATTTTTGCAACTTCAGACTTTGCTAGTGATAAACCATCGGGGGGAGTGTCATCTTGTCCATCTGCATAGACTGCGTTAATTTTTTCAGAAAGTCTGCTTACCCATAAGTCACGAGGAATTGATACCAATGTCACTTTATTTGCTTTTGCATTAATATTTGCAAGCATCATGGTATCTGTTAGATTGGGCCCATCATGATTTCCCCCACCTATTCCAAGCAACAATACGTTTGTCAGACCGTTGGTTTCTTTTAACGACGATGTCGACTGCAACAAGACTCTTGTTGCAGTTGGAGCAACTTGTGAGAACAGAGGCCAGGAAATCCATCCCACGAAAGCCACAACAATGAGGACGGTGATAATAATTCCTTTATGCATAATGGTAATTAGCTATTAGCAATAATGTTGGTAAATAACGTGGGATCGAGACTATCTGTCCCAGGGAGAACTCCATCAATAGAAAGTTGATGAGTGAACGAAGCCACATTTTCAGGATTAACACTTCCTCCATAAATTGTTGTTGTTATACCTTTTCCCTTAAAGAACGAAAGAACACTTTCAGCATCATCTGGCGTATCAGCATTACCAGTACCAATGGCAAAAACAGGCTCATATGCAATCATCTGTACTCCTTCTGGTACAAGTGTTTCCTTTCCTTGAACACAGACAACTGGGGTAATTCCTGCTGATAACACTTGTTGCGCCTTTTGTGCAATCATTGCGTCTGTCTCTTGAAAGTGTTGTCTTCTTTCCGAGTGTCCAATCAATACATACTGCACAAATTCTTTTAACTGCTCTGCAGCTACCTCGCCGGTAAAAGCCCCTATTCCAAAAGGAGAAACATCTTGAGCTCCAAGAGATAATGGTAATGTATATTGCTGAACCAAAGATGAACAAAGCTCTAACAGGTGAAATGGAGGACACAGAATAACAGTTTTATTCTCCAAAGACCCAAACATCTGTTGCATTTGAGCAATCTTTTCAAACCACTCCTTTGCTTCAGATACAGTCTTTCTGGACTTCCAATTTCCAATAATGTATGTATGTTTCATGTGATAGAATGGTAGAAGCCTTTCTATTATAGCCTATGGACACTAACCTTCTCAAGCAATTAAACAAAGACCAACAAGAAGCGGTTTTGTATAACAAAGGTCCCATGATTATTTTAGCAGGTGCAGGATCTGGGAAGACACGTGTTCTCACATATAAAGTACTTTATCTTATTTCTGAGATGGGTATTCCCGCAGATAATATCCTTATGGTCACCTTTACCAATAAAGCAGCCAATGAAATGAAAGAAAGAATTCAACAGCTTCTTCCTTCTTCACAGCTACCTACTGTCGCCACTTTTCATTCTTTATGTGCAAAAATCTTGAGAAAAGAAGCAGCATATCTTGGAATGACCCCTGATTTTGTTATTTATGATACCCAAGACCAGCAAGATGCTCTCAAGCAAACGATGGAGCTTCTGAATATATCCGCAAAAGAGTATAAGCCAGCGGCAATTCATGCCATGATATCACAAGCAAAAAATGAAATGCTTACTCCATCTGAATATAGTCAATTTGCAAAAGGCACATTTCAGCAAGTTGTTGCCATCGTATATTCTGCATATCAAAAACTTCTTAAAGCAAATAACGCATTTGATTTTGATGACTTATTGCTTCAAACAGTTGCTCTTTTTGACCAATATCCAGATATTCTTGAAAACTATCAAGAAAAATTTCAATACATTTTAATAGATGAATATCAGGATACAAATAAAGTCCAATACAAATTGACTCGTCAACTTGGACGAAAATATAATAATGTTTGTGTCGTTGGAGATTTTTCCCAATCTATTTATTCCTGGCGAGGTGCTGATTTTCAAAACCTTTCCAAATTTAAAGTTGACTTTCCCAACGTAAAAACCTTTGAGTTGTCTCAAAACTACCGCTCGACGCAAAAAATTCTTGACGCCGCATCTCACGTTATATCGCACAACACGACACACCCAGTTCTAAGATTGTGGACGGAAAATGGCAGAGGAGAAGAAATTATTATCTTTGAAGCACGAAATGAGCAAGATGAAGTTCTTTTTCTTACACGTTTTATTCAAAACTACGGAAAAGGCAATTTCTCTGATATCGCCATTCTCTATCGTACGAATGCCCAATCACGTGTGGTTGAAGAAATTCTTCTCCATCATGGAATCCCATACAATCTTGTGGGAGGGACACGATTCTATGAGAGAAAAGAAATTAAAAATGTTCTTTCTTATTTGCGGATTGTTGTAAACCAAAAAGATAGTGTTTCATGGAAAAGAGTTGAAAAGTTAGGCAAAACTCGTCTTCTTAAATTTCAGGTATTCTTAGAAGATAGAGAAGGCAAAGACCCACTCCCAACCATAGATTTGCTAGATAGTATTATGCAAGCAACAGGTTATCTTGATTTATATGATGAAGAGGATGAAGAAGATAGACAACGACTGGAAAATATTAAAGAACTCCGGTCTGTTGCACTTTCGTTTCCACATGTTGTTAACTTTTTGGAAAATGTTGCTCTTGTAGAACAGGAATATTCACCAAGTGGTGGAGCAGGAATGCCTGAAGGAAAAAATCCAGAGAAACAAAATGCAGTAACGCTTATGACACTTCATGCAGCAAAAGGACTGGAATTCCCTGTTGTTTTCATGATTGGTATGGAAGAAGGTATTTTTCCACATAGCAGATCTCTAATGGATAAGCATGAGCTTGAGGAAGAAAGACGCCTTGCATATGTTGGTATGACACGTGCCAAAGAAAGACTTTTTCTCACCTATACCCGAAAACGTCTCTTTTTTGGACAACGTAGCACAAATACCATCTCAAGGTTTATACTAGAATTACCTGAGGACGTGGTAAAAGACCAGCTCAAACCCTCAGGATTTCAGGATAGTGATTATCCAGACTATTTATAGCGGTGGTTCAAAGACCCAAATGTCTCGTATGATACATTCGAATCTTTAGATGTACCTATGTGGAGAGAGATTACTGAGAAAGATAGAAAAGAGTTCAATGCACTGGCTACTCATCCCCTTCAATCATTTGAATGGGGAGAATTTCGAGAGAATACTGGTATACGAGTAGTTCGTCGAGCCTTTGAAGAAAATGGTAAACTGACGCAAGCATTTCAGGTAACAATCCATAAAATTCCCCATACTCCATGGACAATTGGCTACCTACCTAAAGGGACAATGCCAACAAGGGAAATAGTTGAAGAACTAAAAAAAATTGGCAAAGCATATTATTGTATTTTTATACAACTTGAACCAAACATTCAAGAAAATCCAAATTTTGTTGTTCAGAGTTCAGAGTTAGGACTTGTGCCCGCTGCCCATCCTTTATTTACCAAATATACACTCCAGATTGATCTAACAAAATCAGAAGACGAACTTCTCAAAATCATGCATCCAAAAGCCCGCTATAATATTAAAGTTGCGCAAAAACACGACATAACAGTTGAGGAAGAGGATACACAAAACGGTTTTGATCTATTTTGGCAACTCACTGAAGAGACAACGTTACGTCAACAGTTTTATGCACATACAAAACAATATCACCTCTCACAGTGGCAAACTCTTCCACACACTGCACACCCAAATACACTTTCTTCTCATTTACTGTTAGCCAAATATCAAGGCAAAGTGCTGACTGCATGGATTGTTTTCATTTTTAAAGATGTCCTTTATTACCCGTATGGGGCTTCCTCATCAGCACATCGAGAAACAATGCATTCAACCCTTATGATGTGGGAGGCAATTCGCTTCGGGAGGAAACATCTCTTGAAATCTTTTGACTTATGGGGTGCTGCAGCACCAGAAACAGATAGTTCTGACCCTTGGTTTGGATTTACCCAATTTAAAGAACGATTTGGTCCACAGCGAGTAGCATTTGTAGGAAGCTTCGATTTAGTTCTTAATCCAGTCGTATATCAAGGATATAAAATTGCAGATAAACTACGGTGGGCACTTCTTACACTACGAAAGTAATTTGTAAATAAAAATTTTGCTCTTTGTATCATGATGTAACAATTTTAGACGACCCTGATATTCTTTCTCAGGAAAATCGTAAATATAAGTAATCAAACGTGTTCCAGGTTGGAGTTCACTAAAAAACTTTTGAGAAATATTACTTAAGGCTTTTGGTACTAAGTAAACAAAAATTACACTTGCTTCATTAAGCTTTACGTCAAAAAAATTCTTTTTATACAGGCTTACTTTGCCTGTAACATGAAACCTTCCGACGTTCCATTGTGCCAACCAAAAACGTACTGGATCTATTTCTATCCCAACTCCCTTTGCACCATATTCCTTTGCTGCAATACAGAGTGCTTTTCCAGTCCCACATCCCAAGTCATAAATAGTGTCATTTGGAGAAATCCTGGCTAGTCGACACATCTTGTAAATAACATCTTCAGGCATTTGCCACCACGGCGCCCATGGACTATCCGGAGGCCAAACTGCAGAAAGAACAAGAGATAATCCAACGATAGTAAGAAGTATAATAAGTTCAGTCAGAATAAAAGCCACAGCTTTAAGGTTATCATAAGTATTCGTTGTTTAAAATAAGCTTCTCCAAAAGGTAACTACAAAAACTATTTAAGGTATTTATCAAAAAATGTGATTGAGCAATCCATCACCAAAGAAAAGTTACTTGCAATATTATGATTGTCACCTGGATATATACACAATTCCGTTGTCTTTCCTAAATTTTTCAGCTTATTGTATAAGCTTTGAGAAAAAATATGTTTTAGAGAGAATCTAGTCAATTGAAGAGATGGAAAAAGGATTAGAAAATGATGCGTACACCACCTAAATCTGAATATTCAAAAGGATGTTCCTCGTGGATTGATCCGATAAGAATTCTATTCTTTCTTATTTTAAATTCTTTAGATACCTCATCAATAAGGTCTGGTCCAAATGGCTTATTTTTATAAACAACATTGATATTAAAATGAGGAAATGCTCCTGCTTTTTGCAAGTTTGGAAGTACCTCTTTTAACTCTTCCAAACTATTTTTATATTGTTGTTGGTTCCCATTGTTGCAATGAACAAGGATGACATTTCTCCCAGTTTCATTTTTATTGATATACTCCAATATTTCAAACAATCTATCAACATGATGGATAAAAACAACAAAACTTCCTTGTGTAAGATCATTAAAATTCTTGTATACAAAGTCATCGATTTTTCGAAGGTATTTTGTAAAACGTAAGACAAGCTTGAGTACCCAGTCAAATCGCAAAGAAATGAAGACAAAAAGAATTGCAGGAACAAAATAAGCACCAAAATAATCAAGATTTAATGGATTTATTTTAATATTTCCAATAACTCCAGTTACTGTCGCAAAGAATGCTAGCAAGACAAAAATAATTGGAGCTCTATAGGTTCGTTTGAGTTCAGTTCGAGTTTCTCGCATAATCATATTACCCAACGCAAATAAACTCATTACAGATAGAAATGCAATGGTATATACACCTGCAAGAGATAATAGATTCCCATTAGTAATAAGAAGAATTGATGTACATAACAGGAAAAAAGCAATAATAATAGCTGGATAGGATCCTTTACTATTTTCTTTCGCCAAGAAATTAGGGAAACATCCATCGGTCGTCATACGATAAATAAGGCCACTCACACCCACAAATGCAGTGAGAACTGCCCCAGCTAGTACTAAGAATGCGTCAGCAACAAGAATGTATTGGAAGATGGATCCTCCCATAACTTTAGCAACATCTGAGAGAAGGAAATCTTGAGACTTAAGAATTTGATCAAATGGCAAGACATTGAGTGCAGCAAGTGCGGTAAGCGGATTAAAAATAGCAACACCAATTAACATATTGCGAAGTGTTTTTCGAAATACACCTGGTGCTTGTTCTTCAACAAAATTCGCTGAACTCTCATACCCTGAGACTCCAAGAAGAGACGTCGAAAAACCAAAGAAAAATGCAGGAATAATACCTCCTACTGAGGCAATCAACGCCTTTGTATGTGTAATATTTTCAAAAAAATACCAATGCCCTCCGTGAAGCGCATAGAAAGCTGCATAAATGACAAAAACGGTTAACACTACTATATGAAAAGCAAAAATAGAAAATGCAACTTTTGCCGAGTCTTTAATACCAGAAATAACAAGAACGGCAAATCCTAGCATGAGCGCAATAGTCACGGGAATAACAGGAACACTAATTGCTGAATGGATATATTCAATTGCTGTTTTTCCTGAGATTACCGCGGTAGCAACATAGGATAGAAGTGTCATTGTTCCTGCAACTGCAGCAAGAGTTTTTGAAGTTGCATTAAGTAAGCAGTTATATGCACCCCCATTCGTTGGAAGAGCTTCAACAACTTCTGTATAAACTGCTTTATAAAAGTATAAAACGATTGCAATGGAGAGAAGGATAAGAGGAGCAAAAACTCCTGCAAATGCAATAGCAATACCTGATACATAGAATGTAGAACTTAAGATATCATTTCCACAAATTGCTGTTGCAAACCACTGATTTAATTTAATGTGTTCTTTATGTACGGGTTTTGTTGCCATAGGAGCCATCCCATCTTTTATTATAAGAAAAGAGTATTATAAAACAAATGCCATTAATCTGCAACTGTGATGAGGATAGTTTTTGTCTATGACATCCAATCAATATGAAAAGGATCGTATGCTTAAGAAGTTAATTTGTGAAGGGAAAAGTATCGTCTCTTCAACCGCTTGCATAAAAGAAAATGAGTAAAACAGAAATAGAAAGATAGTAAATATGACAACAAGTAAACCTGAAAGTGTGTCTAAAAGTTTTATATCACGTTGCTCGACACATTGTTGGGCAGAATACATAAAGGTAATCTACAAAGAGAATTTAATTTTTTTCTAAAGGAAGGGTAAGAGGAATATAAGAATAAAGCTATTCTTTAATCATATAGCCAAAGCCTCTCACAGAATGAATAAGCTTTTTCTTGTAATCAGCATCAATTTTCTTACGAAGATAGCCGATATATACATCAACAACTCGCGTATCAACTTCGTAGGAGTACAACCAAACTCTATTGAGTATCATTTCTCGTGTCAAGACTCGCCCTTTATTACTTATCAAATATTGCAGTAATTTAAACTCGTGAGGCGAGAGTTGAATAGGATTACCTGATCTTTTTACTTCAAATGTCTTGTTGTTAAGTTCTAAATCAGCAATAGTTAATTTTACTTCATCACTATGCCTGAGACGTGCTTTAATTCGTGCAATGAGTTCATCTGCTACGAATGGTTTGGTAATATAATCATCTGCACCTAAATTAAGTCCTCGCACAACATCAGAAACATCATCTTTTGCTGTAAGAATAATGATGGGGAGATCAGGATATTTTTTTCTTATCTCAAGACATACAGCTTCTCCCGCTAAATTGGGAAGACCCAAATCTAATAATACTAAGTCAGGCTGAGATTTTTTAATAAGAGATAATGCCTGAACACCATCAGATGCAACCTCTGCAGCAAACCCGTTATCTAAAAGAAGTTCTCTCAAAAATTCTTGAATACCCTGATCGTCTTCAACAACTAATACTTTATTTACCATCATAGGTTTATTGTAATTGCTTATGAAAAACTGTGTCAAGAAATGTCTTCATTAGGCAATTTAGCTCTTTACTATCTTCTTATAAAAGGCATAAGATTAAGTAAGAAAAAAGTAAGAATTGTGTAAGATTAGCTTCCCCATGCTTTTTGCCGCTTCTTACCTAATTTTCATATCCTTTTTTACTCTTTGCCGCGATTTTCCGCCACGACTGCCTGCAGTTTTTGCGCGTCCAGGGTTATTCTTAAAATTACCTGGACTTACTTTTCCACCTTTTTTACCAATAACACTAAAAAAATTATCTCCATATTTTTCTGCAGTTTTTTCCCCACCTATCTTTCCTGCACGTGCATGTGCTTTTCGATTTCCATACCAACCTGATGAATTACCCATGTCTTCTTCAACAGTAACTATTTGTTGTAAGAAGAGTTTCCGAAGCGTCTAAGATCTTGGTAAGAGGAAACTATAAAGTTGCAATAAGTTCTTTAAGATGTTGAAAATCTTGTCGGAAATATGTCAGGTTTTTCGTAAAACGGAGTGCTGCTGCTGGATGGTAACTTATCAAGCATGTTCTTCCATCTTTCATTATTACTGTTCCATGTTCTTTTGCAACTAAGACCGGTGTTCCTAGTACTCCTTTACAGGCAACACTGCCCAGCAAGACGAGTACCTTCGGATTAATGATATCAATTTGCTGTTTTAAATAGATTGCACCAAGGGCAATCTGTTGTGATGTTGGCGTGCCAGTAATTGGTAAATATTTACAGACACTTGTAATAAAAACCTCTTTCTCTGCTAAGCCAATTGCTCGTATATTCTTGCGAAGAAGCTGTCCTGACCTCCCAACGAAAGGTCTTCCTGTTTCTGCTTCATTTTTACCCGGCGCTTCTCCCACAAACATAACCGATGCATCTGGATTCCCTTCACCCGGAACCAGTTTACCCAGTGAATGTTGTCTACAAAGAGTACAATGAGCAATTTCTTGTGAAATTTTATCTAGTTGTTCTTGTTTATTCACGGTTCCTTTTACCAGGAAGAAAAACATACATTTTAGTACCTCTATCAGGAATACTTTCTACCCACATTTTCCCTCCATGCCTCTTGATTATTTCACTTGCGATATGTAATCCTAATCCAAGACCTGGAAAATTCCTTGAACCAGAGCGATAAAATGGTTCAAAAATCTTATCTTGTTCACTTTTTTCAATACCAACACCATAATCTTGAACACAAATATTTACACCATCTACTGTTTCTTGTAATAAAATATCTACTCTATCAGCACGAGGCGAGTACTTGATTGCATTGCTGATAAGATTAATAAATACTTGCCTTACTCTTTCTTTATCAAGCTGTAATATTTTTTTCGACTTTCCTGAAAAAATGAGGTGATGAGTAATTGTTGTATATTGCATTTCATCAACAATGTCTTTGAGTAATGACTCAATTTCTACGCTTCTTTTTGTGAATAGTATTTTCCCTGCTTTTATTTTTGATACATCAAGAAGATCGTTAATCAGTTTGGTCAATCTATCAAGCTGTGCATCTAACTTTGTTATCATGGAATAAGTTTGAGTATCTCCAAATTGTTGTATCTTTTCGCTGAGAATTCCTGAATATAATTTTGCACTCGTAATCGGTGTTTTTAGCTCATGACTGGCAGTACTAATAAACTCATCCTTCACTTTCTCTTGTTGTTTTTCATTGGTGATATCATGAGAAACAACAACAATAAGAGACAAGTTGCCTTGTGAATCAAAGATAGGCACCGCCTTTGTTGCCCTCCATTGTTCTTTGTGATCCTCTCGAAAGATAAAACGTAAAATACTATAAACTGGTTTTTTCTCAGTGAGAGCTCTTATTGAAGGAAAGTGATCTTCAGGTACATATTCCCCATTCTCATCAAAGAATGACTCAAAACGTGATAAGAAGTTTCTTATTGAAACTTCTTCATATAATTCTTCTTTTGATTCATAACGATTGAGTACTACTGCAGCATTATTTGCATACAAAATATTTCCTTTTGATCCCCACACCGTAATTGCTTCTGCAACATTTTCAAGAATAACTTCCAATTCGTCTTTTGCTTGACGAATTGCTTGTTCTGATTCAACTCCCTCTGTAATATTTCTATAATTAACAACTAATGCGCCAACATTGGGATTTTGAAGCAAATTTCTTCCTATTGCTTCCATCCAAGGGATAGAGCCATCTTTATTAATTCGTCTATACTGCAAAGTGAGTAATTTATCCGAAGAAGATTCAGAAAGCTCGTGAATAAAATGCTTCACTTTTTCTAAATCTTTTGGGTAAATTGAAGTATATACACTTTTACCAACTCTTTCTTCGGGTGTATACCCAGTTATTCTTGCTGTTGATGGGCTTGAATACTGCATTATTCCCTTGTGATCTATAAGAACGATTGCATCTGAGCTGTTTTCAATAAGAGATCTAAAACGTGCTTCTTTTTTCTCTAGTTCTTCTGCAATCATCTTTTGCTGATGAATATCAGTAACTGTTCCAAACCATCGAATTATTTTTCCTTTCCTATTCTTAATAGGAAGAGCTTTTGTCAAAAACCATCGATACTCGCCATTTTTACTTCTCAATCTATATTCTCCTTCAAAAGGTTTCTTTTGCTGAAATGACTTCTCCCAAAGGTTTTTAATATGAGGAATATCCTGAGTTTCTACGACATTTAGCCATCCGCCTTGAGTAATCATCTTTTCAGGAGACAAGCCCGTGTATTCTTCCCATCGTTTATTATAGTAATCCACTTTCCCATTTACATCTCCTGTCCATACTAAATGAGGAATAGTCTCTGCAAGCTGCTTCCAACTTTCTTCACTTTGACGAAGATGCTCGCTGATTTCTCTTTCTTTTTCATAAATTCGCGACCTTTCGAGTGCTTGGGCTGCATGTTGAGCTAATGTAATAATAAAGTTTTTATCTTCATCACTAAAAAAATTTCTGTTCTTAAATAGTAAGAAAAACGTTCCAAATGGCTTTTCGTCTACTATAAGCGGTATTGTTGCAGAAGACTTTGCATTGGTAAGTTGTGCAAATGCTCTCCCTTTTTTATATTGTCGAGGCAAAGCCATAATATCAGGTAGAAAAATATTCTTTTTTTCTCTCACAGCATCCCACATAAGCATGGGTTCTGTATGAGGAATTTCTTGCCAATCTTCATTAAAATTTTTCGTATACTCTTTTGAATATCCACGATATGCAAGAATTTTAAATTTTGTATGGTCTTGATTAAGTAGTGCAACTTCTCCACCCATGGCTCCCATTGCTTTTACCCCTTGCTTTAAGATAATTGCTGAGACTTCTTCTGAAGTTAATGCTGAGGATAGTAACCTTGTCACTTCTTGAAGCGTGGTTATTCTTCTAAGAAGATCCTCAAATTCCTCTCGTTGAGATTTTTCATTTTCATAGAGATGAGCTCGATCATATGCTTGTGCAAACTGTTGAGCAAGGGTTGAAAGAAAATCAATTTCTTCTTGCGTAAGAGAGATATTCTTACCAAAGTATAGGGAAAAAACACCTTGCAAATGACTTTCGGTACGCAACGGAATAATTACTAATCCATAAAAACCTGTGAATTGAGCAAATTCCCTCGCAGTCTTGTATTTTTCGGGAACCTGAGAAAGATCGGAGACAATAAGTGGTTTATTTTTCTTTATAACTTCTACCCATAATAATGGGCGATCAATTGGAAATTCATCCCAATTAATGTTAGTCTCATGAGAAGGATCAGAATATCCTTTAGAGACAAGACGACGAATTGTTTTTTTATCTTCACTGATAACTGCTAACTCCCCACCGTTTGCAGCAAGTAACCGCATACCCTCCATCAATACAATGTTTGCTATTTCCTGTGGAGTAGCGGCTTTTGCAAGTGATACAGTCACTTTCTGCAAAGAATTTATTCTCTCAAGTGTTGTTTGCAGTGCTAATTTTTGTTGTAACTCTTCATCGTATAATCTTGCTCTATCTAATGCCTGAGCGCATTGTTGTACCAGTACGTACATAAATTCTTGTTCTTCAGCGGTAAATTCATGAATTCTGTCAAAAACCAAATTAATAACACCCAAAACGCTATCAGCTATAAGAAGAGGTATTGATATAACACTTTCATTTTGATTTCTTAATTCTACAGTATTGGGATAAAGTCTTTTCATATCTTCCAATGAACGAATATAAATGGGTCTCTTGAACCGTACTGAATCTAGCGTAGGGGTAGATCCTTCTTCCTGTATTTGTGTTATCTGATCTATTTGTTCTTTATGAAAGCCTTTATACGCCGCAACATATAGTTTTTTGTTTTCATCAAATAGCCAAACAGTACTTCCCGATGCTTTAAGAGCTGTTGCTCCAAGGCTCGCAATAATCTCTGCAATTTGTATAGATGTAGCAGCTTGAGCTAAAGCAGTTGTTACATATTGAAGACGATACAATCTATCACGGGCTAATTCAGCCTGTTGTAGTATATTTTTGGAAACAGGTATTGGGTTTTTGTTTTGTCTTTTTCCCACGGTAGTAAGACCGCTTTTATAGGCAGTGATCTTAGCATAGCATACTTTCTGATTAAACACCGGCAACAAGAAGAATAATAACTCCAACAATAATAATCAAAACAACGATATTAGAGAATCCTGCGAAAATAAAAATACCAAGAAGTGATAAAATCCACACTAATAACAAAACAAGCGCTATCACTTGGAACGGTCGCGGCAATATACCAATAATGGCAAGAATAATTGCCAAAGTAAGTAAATTCCACAAAGAAATTGTGTGGCCATTAATAGAGAAAAGCATAATATCTGGAATCGCGAAAATACTTACAGGAATGTATCCTATTGCCCATAAAATGACAAGGATAAGAAGCAGTGCAAGGAGCATAGAATTATCATAACAATCCAATCACGCAAGCAAAGCAAAATTAAGTAAGAATTTTCTAAGACTTAGTGATTATATATGTTATCGATTAAGAAAAGTGGTATTATATTTATATGATTGAAGTTGCAACATTTGCAGGAGGATGTTTCTGGTGTACTGAAGCAATTTTTAAACGACTAAAAGGAGTTATTTCTGTTACTTCTGGCTATTCTGGTGGCAAAAGAGACAATCCTAGTTATGAGCAAGTTTCGACAGGAGCAACCGGACATGCAGAAGCAATTCAAATAGAATTCGATCCTTCAATTATCCCATATACAAAACTTTTGGAGATATTTTGGCATACACATAACCCGACAACATTGAATCAACAAGGAGCAGATATTGGAACACAATATCGGTCAGTAATTTTTTATCATTCAGATGAACAAAAAAAACTTGCAGAACAGTCAAAAGAAGAGCTAAAGAAGTCCGAGATGTACGAGGATCCCATTGTCACTGAAATTGCACCATTCACTGCTTTTTATAAAGCAGAAGACTATCATAAAGATTACTACGAGAAAAATGCTACAGCACCATATTGTACCTTTGTCATTGATCCAAAAATTCAAAAACTTCTTAAAGAATTTAGCAATGATGTCAAAGAAGAATTTAAGCGCTAATCTGCAATAGGGAGACTGACAGTAAAGGTTGTTCCTTGTCCTGGTATACTTTCAGCTGTGATGTTTCCTCCATGCTTTATGACAATATCCTTTGTAATATATAATCCCATTCCCATCCCTGGAAAAGTATTTTCCTTTTTACCAATGACCCTATAGTAGGGTTTGAATATACTTTCTAATTCTGTTGATGGAATTCCCATCCCAAAGTCTGTTACTGAAAGGTAAACTGAGCTCTCTCCTTTCAATAACTTTATAACTACTTCTTTTTTATCTGCTGAGTATTTCACAGCATTTGATAATAAATTTGCAAGTACTTGTTCTATTCTATATTTGTCAATCTTAACAAGACTATTTGTTTTTCCTGTCACAGTAAAAGTAAATCCTTTCACTACTTCTTGATAATGATTAATAAATTCTTGAACAAAATAATCAAAATACATTTCCTGTAGATGGAGAGATAGTCTCCCTTGTTGAATTGTTGACTGATCCAGTAACTCAGATACCAACTGTTGTAATTTTTCTACCTGATCTGAGGCTTTTACGATATATTCTTTTTTTTTATTTTCATTAATTTTCTGCTTCTCTGTAAGTAGATGCATGTATACTTTAAGACTTGTAAGAGGAGTTTTTAATTCGTGACTAGCCATACTAATAAAATCATTTTTGCGTACATCTGCCTCTTTTAATTCACTTATATCCTGCATCACGTTTACAACCAATGGTTTTCTCTCGCGTCCTCTGTAGATAACAGTTGACGTAATAGTAAGCCAACGAACCTCGCCTGTCCGTTTGTGAATAAACTTAACAGTTGCTTGCGCATTTTTACCTGTTTGTAAAGCTATTCTTCCAGGTAAATTTTCTACTAAAAATTTTTTCCCATACTCATTGCGAAGATCAAATTTATAAATATAATCCAATTTAGGGGCTTTGAGCATTTCATCTATTGAGGAATAACCAGTCAGCTTTGCTGCTTCATTATTCACATATACTAAAGAGCCTTCTGTATCTTGAACCATAACTCCATTTGGAATATTTTTCAAAATTGCTTCTAATTCTTGTTCTGTATCAAATATTTCCTGTTGAATATTTTTCTCCTCGGTAATATTTCTTGAATAGATTGCAATGCCTTCTATTGTTGGGTAAATGTAATTTTCATACCACATGTTGTATGGCGGATAGTATTGGATAACCTTCATTGGATGTCTTTCCTTCATTACTTGTTTCATTGCGTTTCCTGTTTCATTTGTTTCAACATCAGGGAAAATATCCCACACACTTTTTCCTAAAATATCCTCTCTTTTTACTCGAGATAGTTTTTCACCTTCTTTATTAATATAAAGATACTTCCAATCTTTATCCAATGCATAATACCCATAGCTAAAATGTTCAAGAATTTCAGTAATTTTTTTTGTCTGATTTTCTATTTTTTCCTGATAGAGCTTCTCATCGGTAATATCACGAACATTTGAGACAATGCCTTGTACAATAGAATCATTGAGTAAATTAGTTGCCTCCGTATGTATCCATCTCCACTCGCCTTTCTTATTTTTTATACGATATTCTCCACTTGTGCGATTTGTATATCCTGACAATAACTTATGGAGGTTAGCCATGGTTTTTTCGATATCATCTGGATGGAAAACTAGTTTCGGTGGCGATTTAATAAGATCTTCTGGCGAGTATCCAAAGATCTTTTTTATAGATGGAGAAATATATGTTATTTTCCCCTTTGCATTTGTTATCAACGTAACATCACTACTATTTTCAATAAGAGCACGGAACTTACTTTCACTTTCTTCAACTTTCTGCTCTGCTTTTTTTGTTTCCGTAATATCTCTCACATTTGAAACGACACCTTGAACGGCAGGTTCATCAAGTAAATTGTGCGAATATGTTTCAACCCATTTCCATTGACCCCTTTTTGTTTTTACTCGGAATACTCCAGTAATAAATTTGTGTTTTTGTAATCCTTTACTGAGAGCAGTGAGAAGATGGATATCTTCAGGGTGCACAATTTTATCCAGACTTAACTTGTGGAAATCTTCACTACTGTATCCAAGAACTCTCTTAACAGCACCAGAAATATACTGAACATGCATTTCCCCATCACTGATAACGATTATATCTGAACTGTTTTCTATCATTGAGCGGATTTTCTTTTCACTTAATGCCAATTGTTTTTTTATTAATGTCTGCTCTGTAATATCATGATTAATTTGAAGTATCTGCTCTTTCCCGTTTTTCTCTAAGAGAGCCCACGTAGATTCTACTATAATTTGTTTCTTATCTTTCGTTATGTAATTGAGAATACCTTTCCAATGTTTTGTCTTTCGTAACTGTCTGAAAAATCTATCATACCCACCAGGAAACTGAATACCTAATAATTGATATCCAATTTTGCCGATTACTTCTTCCTCTTTCCATCCATAGATTATCTCTGCTCCTTTATTCCAATAAAGAATCTTATTCTGTTCGTCTTCTATTTGAATAGCGTCAAAAGATAACTCAAGAAGTCTTGTTTTTTCTTGCAAAGAATCTTCTAAGAAATGTCTTTCTGTAACATCAGTGTAAAAAACGACAATACCATCATTAGTGTGATAAGCACGACCCTTTAGCCATTGTTTTTTTCCTTCCGAATAGTACTCCCAAAAGATAGGTTTTCTGGTTTTTATGACTCTATAAAAATGTTTACCTGATTCTGTATACTTAACTCCTGGAAAAACATCTTCTATATTTTTCCCAATGACTTCTTCCTTTTTCTTATTAATAAGTTCCAACCCTCTTTTATTGATGTACGTATAGTGAAGTTTGTTATCAAAAGCGATAACTGCTTCGTCAATATTATCAAGTGCAGCTAAGAAATTATTCCCTTCTTCAACATCCATAAAAGTATGCTTAGCATATCACACATAAGAAAAAATCAGAAATTTAAACATGAAAATATTTACATGAAAGAGGCAAGGGATATGCGAAGTTTTTTATCTCACTCTCATCCTAATAGATGAAGGTTATTTTTCTTCTCGTCCTTTTTTAAGAAGTTTTGTATACCAAAGTAGTTGAGGAATCATTGCCTCTACCTGGGGTTGTAATATCTTGAGAGCTTCTACTTTAAGATGCCCTTTTTCATCTAGGTATGTCCAGGAGAATGGCAAATGAACTCCTTGACGGATAGGGACCATTTGTAATTCAATCGCAACTTGTCTTAACTGTTGAACTGCTCGAGTTCCACCTGAAACTCCTCCATAACTAACAAAGGCAACAGGTTTCTTATTCCATTCTGGGTATACATAATCCATTGCATTTTTTAAAACTGCTGAATATCCGTGATTATATTCTGGTGTCACAATAATGAACCCATCTGCCTCACCAATTTTTTTTGCCCATTTTGCTGCCAGTGTATTTTCATACTTTCCTTGATTTAAGGAAGGGGAAATTGATTCATTAAAGAAGGGCAATGGCCAATCACGAAGATCGATAAGCTCTACAGTAATATCAGAATGTTTTTTCAATTCACTCGTAATCCATTTCGCAGGATGTTCACCAAAACGACCTTGCCGAGTACTACCAAGGATAACGTATAGCTTTATCATGAACCTATGATATCCTTTTCGCTTCATTTTGTAAAGTACTTACCTTTTTGGTAGTAATAAGTATCATTCTAAAGCATATGTGAGGATAACTTGCAATGTCGATAGTGCTTGTTCTCCAGTCAAAACTGTTACATGCTGTTTTTTATCTATGATAAAAAGTGAGGGTAATTGATTAACTCCTGCATTTTCGCCGCTTGTTTTTTGATTATGAACTTCTTGTGTCATTTCCCCAGTAGTAAGACATTTTTCAAACGCCTCTTGGGTTATTCCTAATTCTTTGGCCAAAGGAACCAAATTCACCAAAGCAAATCCTTCTCCACCTTCTATCCCTTTTGTCTTCTTATAAATTTCACTACTATACTGCCAGTATTTTTTCTCTCCTCCTATTTTGCCTGCACAAAGAGCAGCTTCAGCTTCCTTTTCTGCATTATTATTCTGAGGAAGCGGAAACATACGTTGAACAAAACGTATGTTATTACCATATTGAGTAATGATTTTTCCAAACTTTGGATGCATTCTTTGACAAGAAGGACATTCAAAATCTGAATATTCAATAAGCGTTACTGGAGCTTGTCTGTTACCTTGTATGTAATCGAAATTTGTAACAGAGACAAGATTACCATGAACTATTTTAATCACGTTTGCAGGAAGGGACGCAAATGCCTTTTGGCGATTTTCCAAATATGAAACTTTCATATATAACGCACTCATAACTCCAAAAAGTACTAATATTCCCAAAAGGACACTCATGTGTTTTTTCATACCATTATTGTAACAAAGAAACATATGACACTTCACATCATATGTTTCTTCTTTTTTATTATTGTTCTGTTTATTTTGCTGGAGAAGGTACTCCTCTCATTTGCAGCGGGTTCAGTTGAATATTTTGTGCAGTCAAAGATCCATCGGCATTTTGGTTACCAAATACCATGACCTGTTTCCCTGTTTGTAAAGCCTCCTTTCCTGCACTTGTTGCCTCCATAATCGATGTATTTCCTGAAAGAATAATGATTTTACTTGAGCCGTCTGTCATCTTTACTGTAATAGTGTTACTGTCGGCACTAATAATCTGGCCCCGTACAGGACGTACATTACCAAATTGTCCACCGAATCGTCGTGCCTGCATCATACCTCCTTGTCCACTATAGATAACAGGTTGTGCTTTTTGATATTGCATTCCTCCAAAAAATGCTGCTGTAGCAATAACAAGAACTAATACGATAGTAATAATCCAATAATTTTTCATACAATCACCTCCCCTCCAAATATGTTCATTGTTTATTATTCCGTGTTAACTGAATAAATTTCTTCTATTCATATCGCAATGCTTCAATCGGTTGTAAATTTGCTGCTCGTTGTGCCGGATACCATCCAAATAACATACCTATTCCTCCAGAGACTAAGGTCGCCAAAAGAATTGATGAAAAAGAAACGACAAACGGTGAGCTCGTAAGAGTTGCAATAAGAAATGAAATAATAATGCCAAGTACCATACCAAAGACTCCTCCGATACACGTCAGAATAACTGACTCTAATAGAAACTGCATGATAATGGTGTTTTTCCTGGCGCCGAGGGCTTTTCGAAGACCAATTTCTCGTGTTCTTTCTGTAACAGTTACCAACATAATATTCATAATGCCAATACCTCCAACCAAAAGAGAAATTGCAGCAATACCAGCAAGTAGTGAGGTAAATGTTCCTGTTGTTTGAGAGGCTGTATTGAGAATATCTTGTTGAGAAAAAATTGAAAAATCTGCTTGAGTAGGGTCAGATAATTTATGTCGCGATAAAAGTAAATAGCCAACTTGATTTTGTGCATCAACCATGACATCAGGATTTTTTGCCTCAAGAGCAATTGATGAAAGATAGTCTTGTCCAAAAATTTGCTTTTGTGCAGTCGATAACGGGATATAGACAATACTGTCTTGATTGAGAAAGCCGCTTCCCCCCTTACTAACTGTCACTCCAGTAACAGTAAATGTTTGGCCTTTTATACGAATAGTTTGGCCAACAGGATCCGATCCATTAGGAAAAAGAGTACTGACAACTTGTGGACCAATGACAGCAACTTTACCCATACTGTCTGTATCACGTTGTGTAATAAACGACCCTTCAGCCATTTCGACTTTATGGACCGTTGGGTATACTGATGTGACCCCAATCACTTGAGCATTCATATTGTCTTTTCCTGTGGTGATTTGTACTCGACTTTGTACCTCTGGAGATACATTTTGAATAGTTGTAATATTTACAGATGTTTTTATAGCATTGGCATCAAAAAGAGTAAGGGTTGTTCCACTACCTGCTGCACCTTTTACAGCACCAGTGTTAGACCCTCCCGGAATAACAGTCAACAAGTTTGCTCCGAGCGATTGAATCTGTGACTGAACTTGCTGTTGTGTGGCCTGCCCTAATGATACGAGTGCAATTACACTCCCAATACCAATAACAATACCCAGGATAGCAAGTCCGGTACGAAGTTTATTAATAGTTAATGTTTGCAAACTTTCCAAAAGTGTTTCTTTAATATCATTCATAATATCGTTATTGCTTTTTAGCTATTACTTGTTTTTTATTGATTTCATCCTTCATTATTCTTCCATCTTTTACATGAATAATTCTTTTGGCGTGTTGAGCTATATCCGGCTCATGGGTAATCATTACGATTGTATGACCTTGTCTATTTAATTCTTGAAAAATTGCCATCACTTCTTCAGCTTGTGCTGATGCGATATTACCTGTTGGTTCATCAGCCAGCAGCAGTGCAGGATTCATTACCAGAGCACGCGCAATTGCAACACGCTGCTGCTGTCCCCCAGAAATTTGATTGCTGGTATGGTTCATTCGCTCGGAAAGTCCCACCATATTGATATATTTTCCCGCCGTTTTCCTGCGGTCTTCCAGTGGCACACCAGCATACCGCATCGGTAACATAACATTTTGCAAAACCGTTGTGCGGGGAAGAAGGTTAAATGCTTGAAACACAAAACCGATTTTTTTATTTCTTATTTCTGCTAATTCATCATCCTTCAATTTTTCGACATTTTCCCCATCAAGAATATATGTACCGTTTGTTGGTGCATCCAATGCTCCTAAAATATGCATGAGCGTGGATTTTCCACTTCCAGAAGGACCCATAATAGCAACAAATTCCCCTTTGTGAATTGTAAATGAGATATCTTCCAAGGCGACTGTTTGGACGTCATGTGTTCTGTAGGTTTTGGATACATGAGAAACTGAAATGATTGTATTGTTCATAAGAATTTCTAATAAATATTGCTTTCAAAGAAAATATATGGAGTTATTAGAAATGAGGAACGAGAAATTTCTCATTAATATGTTATCCGCCTCTTCTCCCACCTCCATTAATAAATACTCTGTTACCTCCAAAGCTAGCACCACCGAAAGGAGAAGATGTAGCTTTACTTCCAGCTGTTGTGATAATACTTGTTACAACAGTATCTCCTTCAGAAAGTCCTGACGTTATTTCTGTATCTGTATCATTGGAGTCACCCGTCCCAACAGGAACTGATTGTATTTGACCATTCTTTATCACCCGCACTGTTGCTTGCCCGTTTGATGTCTGAACAGCAGTAGATGGAACAAGGAGCGCATTATCTTTTACTGCTGTGATAATTTTTGCATTCGCCGCCATATTGGAATAAATTGCACTATCAGGGGTATCAAAAGTAATAACGGTAGGATATGTCGTAACACCAGAGCTTACCGTCCCACTCGTGTCAATTGATGAAACTTTTCCAGTAAATGTTTTATTCGCAAAAGCATCTAATGTAAGTGTTACTTTTTGTCCAACTTGCACGTGCGTAACATCAATTTCTGAGAGATTAACTGTTGCTTGTAGACTCCCATATGGAAGTGCGATCGTTCCAATTGAAGTACTACTGGTTGTAGAATTAGAACTTGACTGACTAGTGGTTATAGGAAAACCTTCAGAAATAGAAAGACCACTTATTATTCCATTTGCAGGCGCTATAATACTTGAGGACACTTGCTGATAAGAAAGCCATGCGCTTGTCACAGCGGCCGAAGCTGCTTGAATAACGCTTTGCTGATTGTTGTAATCAGACTCTGCTTGTAACCAATTTGCTTGTTCTTCGATATATTTTGGGTCAGCTTTTTGCTGATCTGTTGGGTTTGCAACTCCTTTATCATTCACAAATGCCTGATTGGCTGTAAAGAGAGCGGACTGTAAGGAATTCATTTTTGCTTTTGCAGCATTCAGTGTTGCTTGTGCATTTAAATATGTTGACCAAGCAGATGCCTGTTTTTGCATTGTGTTTTGATCTAAAGCAATATCAGCAATTTTTTGTCCCTGTGTTACTGTGTCTCCATTTGCAGCATACACATGGGTAACAACACCGGTAGCAGTAGTGGTAATACTCATCGTACTTCCTGAAGAGATTGTGCCTGAAGCGCTGACTGTAGTAACAAGTGTATTTCTCGCTGCCTGTGCTGTCTGATAAGAAGAAGTTGTGTTTTGTTTATTCAATAGAAAATATCCGCCGATCAGCAAACCACATGCGCTAATAACCGTTATAACACCTCTTACGCGGCTCCTAAATAATATATTCTTAAGTCTACTAAGCATACAACTGTTGTACTGTAATTGTAGGAAGCATACCTGAGAAATACCTGAATCCTAGCCAATAACAGGAAATGCTACGATAAATAATGTCCCTTTTCCTAATGTACTTTCAACTTTCACTGATCCTTTATGTTCTTCTATAATTTTTCTTGCAATGGACAATCCAAGCCCATATCCTCCTGCAGTATTTTTCGTCCGGGATTTTTCTGCACGATAAAATCTGTCAAATACATGAGGAATATCATCTCTCTTTATTCCTACACCATGATCTTCAACATTGAGCAAGACGTGTCCATCCATTTGTTTTGTACTAATAGTAATGATACTCTCTTTGGGGCTATATTTAATAGCATTATCCAGAAAAATAACACATAACTCTTCAAGGCTTTGAAAATCTCCTTTTATAACATGTTTTGTTGTCTTCTTCATAATGGTAATATGTTTTGCCTTCGCCAAAGAATTTACTTTTTTTGTTGCACTATCAATAACATCAGCCAACGACACTTTCTGAAAAATTGCACTAGTTGGCATACTTTCAAATTGTGACAATCGAAGCAAATTATCAGAAAGCGCTTGGATTGCAGCAATATCTTCTAGGCTACCCTCAAGAACTTTTTTTGCATCAAGAAGAGTTAAATGCTTATCTCTCAACGCAACTTCAATACCTGTACGAGTTGCAGTGAGTGGAGTACGTAGTTCATGAGACGCATCGGTAATAAATCTGTTTTGCTCATCAACCATTTTTTGAATAGGACGAAGTGTGCGCCCTGCCAAAAAATATCCTCCTCCTCCAGAAACAAGAAGAATAATGCCATTTAAAAATATGAGAGAATACAGTAAATGCGCTTTTGACGATTGCAAATAAGCAATACGTTGGTCAATAACTTGCTGGGGAATCAGATATCTGTTGAAAGGGTCTTGTCTTTCATGCTCCATTCTATTAATAATTCCCTGAACTTCTTGTGTGGCAGTGTTATAGAACGCAACACTAAAAAGAATGCTGATACCCATAATCACCAGTAAATACCAAGTCGTCAAACGTAAACGAGTTTGCTGAAACATAACGATAATTTCTCATTGACCTCTCAAGATCAATTTCTTTCTCCTAGCTTATATCCAAATCCCCGGACAGTGTGAATAAGCTTGGGTTTGTTAGAAAAAGGTTTATCAATTTTATTGCGTAGATATCCCATATAGACCTCAACCGTATTAGGAAGAATATCTGCATCATAATTCCAGACATGAGCAATAATTTGCTCTTTAGAAAGAATTTTATTTTGATGACGGAGTAAGTAGTCCAAAAGAGCAAACTCCTTGCTTGACAGCTGAATATCTCTTCCATCCCTTTTTACTTCAAACGTATCGGTATCAAGAGATAGTCCGTCACATGAGAGAATAGTACTCACACTCTTTTTGGGTCTTCTTGTAAGCGCCTTAATTCTCACCAATAACTCTTCAAATGCGAAAGGCTTGACTAAATAATCATCAGCTCCTGCATTAAAACCTTCAAGCCTATCCTGCAATTGCCCCTTTGCCGTAAGCATTAAAATAGGCGTATGGTTTCCTTGTGCTCTCAGATGTTTACAAATCTCTATTCCATCAATTTCTGGTAAAAGTCTATCCAACACAATAAGATCGTATTCTTCGGTCAATGCTAAATCAAGTCCTGATGTCCCATCATAAACAACATCGACCGTATATGACTCTTGCTCAAGCCCTTTTTTAATCGAATTTGCTATTTTATGTTCATCCTCCACAAGGAGCAACTTCATGACGGTATTATACTCCTTTCATCCTGAGCTAATGCTGAAGATGCGCTGAGGTTTCTTAGGCAAAGCCAGGGAAGTAGTCCTTTTTAATGTGTTTTACACCGATGTTTTTTAGAAGTGTTTCAAATGATTCTATCATTGCATTTGGACCAGAAAGGTAAAATAATCTTTCTTGAAAATCTGGTATCTCTTTTTGTATAAGTTCACTATCAATTCTTCCAACATGTCCTTTCCAATAAGAAGGGGTGTTATCCTTGTCTGTTACTGTATAGACAATCTTTATTCCCAAAACATTTGCTGCTTCATCAAAAATTTCTTTATATGCAAAATCATCTGCGCTTTTTGCAGAATATAATACAACAATATCTCGTTTTTCTTTTTTATCCAGAAGATACTTCACCATACTGCGAAAAGGTGTTACACCAATTCCTCCAGAAACAAAAACAAGTTTTTTTGTCGTATCGTGGGGCAATGTAAAGTCTCCCGCTATTTGTGATGCAATGATTTCGTTATTTTCTGATAAATGTGTTAACGCATTTTTAAAGCTACTTCCTTTTGCATTAAAACGCACACCAATCATAATACTATGCTCAGTAGGAGATGATGCAACAGTAAAATACCGCCTATTCCCTCTGCTATCTATATTATTATGAGAAAGCGTCCATTCCATATATTGTCCTGGAAGAAAAGAGATTGGCCGAGGAACATGAAATATAAATGTAGAAATATCTTTGGTTACTGAAATCTTTTTGTGAAGAACTAAACGAAGCCGAATCTTCGGACTCATAATATAGGAAAAAATATTCCCCAAAAGTAGAGCTATCTCAGGAGATGTATAAAAGGTTCCAATGTGAATCAGTGGCGAATATAATATGCCCACTATTCCTCCATACATACTTTGTAATATTTGCGTAGGTGGTGTTGTGAGAGGCTCTGTTAGCATGACAGACGCAAAGAAAATAATCGGTGTCTCAAGTGCTACGTTTTTCAGTGATACTAAGAGGTCAGATTTATTGAAAAAATCAAATCCCAAAATAGTGAGTATTGCAATAATAAAGAAGGTAAAAACCATATCCTCTCGACGAATTTTTCTAACAATTAAAAATCCCCCTAATACAACAAAAGGCATGAGACTTGCCGTTCCAACCCACCAACTTGCAAAATTGCCTGTAACAAGCCCTCCTAAAAATACTCCAAGTGCAACAGGATTAAAAATATGTTTTTTATTGAGACTAACAAGATATTTAGAAGCAATAGTAAAGAGTGCTGCAAATGTAGGAAACACTACTGATTGTGGAGTAATGATAAGGGATAAAATAAGTGCAGAAATATAGACTGATTCAAAGTTCGTTTGAATTTTAAAAAGAACTGAAAATACTTTGTTTGTTATCCAACACAGTATTATCAAAAAACTTGTTGATAGCAAAAGTGCAATCGGGGAGAAAGGGAGGAGATGAAAAAAACTAAAAATTTCCGCAACTCCTACTAATATCAACAGCACATATAGAACAAGTCTATACATGGTAATGTTATTCAAAAAGTTATCAATAAAAATGAGCATGGTGATAATTCTCAAAACCAGGAATTTTATTAGTACTAATACGTAAATTAAGTTATAGATACTTTTCAAAACCACTGGTATAGGTAGCTAAACCTTCTGTATCTATCATATATCCTTCAAGTCCTTTTTGTCTTTGAATAAAATGAATTCCTGCTTTTCCCATAGCAAATGCTGCTGTCGCAAATCTGTCTGCTTCATAGATATTTGGTCCAATAACAGTGAGGCTAATAATATCTGCTATCTCTTTACCGTTTTCCTTTGGGGAGTAAATATGTTGACCCCTAATATACGTACCTGATGTTGCAACTCCTTCATTACTCAGAGAAATAATTTTTACAATTTCATCTTGTTTAAATGGATTTCTTATACCCACTTGCCATTTTTCTTTTTTTTCATTGCTTCCATTCACTTGAATATCTCCGCCTGCTTCCACATAATAATTTTCAATTCCTTCTTTTTTCAATATTTTTGCTGCATTGAGAATAGCCCATCCTTTGACTAAACCTGATGGATCTATGCTGCCGTTATTGTGTATATCGAAAAATCCTTTTGTTTGTTGTCGCGTATCCTCAGATAGACGTAAGACTTCTTTCATTGCCTCACTGTAATCTTTTGGCTGCAATTCGCCTCTATTTATTTTTGAAATCTCGCTATCTTTTTTGTATGTACTAAACCTAATATCAATAGAAATAAAATAATTAAACACTGTTTCAAAGACTTTTTCTGTTGCAGTTGCATCAACTATTTCTACAGTAATGGGCATTCCCATTAAGAGGCGTGTCTGTTTCATGATACTTTTATCGGACTATACTCAACTTGATCAGATCCTATTGGGCTTTTCCGAGAGCAGAAGCAAGAGACTGATTAAATGCATCAGTTGTTTGGGTTGCTCCAGAGATAGCATCAACTGGAGCTGATTGTTTTTGAATTGCTTCTTGTCTAAGAAGTGGCAGTGCTTCATTACTAACTTCAGCTGTATGACCAGGTTTATCTGGGAATTGAAGGAATTTAATATCACTAATCTTCCCACCGGTTACGACAAGTTGTACTTGCATCATGCCGTAGAACGCGTCTGCAACATCACCAGTATAGGTTCCATCCTTATATGTTTTCCCTCCTACAGTTTGAGTTGGCGTAGAAGATGCAGCACTAGGTGATGTTGTGGTCGGAATAACAGTTTGAGAAGTTGTAGGAGTATTTGTTGTTTGTGCAACAGGTACTGTTTGCTTAGTACTTTTTTGGTAAAGGGTATATCCCCCTGCTGCCAAAACTAAAATAATAATAACTGCTAGTTTTTTCATATGCGCTTTTACTATACCATACACACTAAACCTGAGAAACAACTGAAAAACAAATGATGTGTTCTTTTTCTATCACTTTTGCTATTTATACCTCTTTATCCCCATGAGAAATCGGCTTATACAGATGAGGAGAAATAGCATGAACGAAAGATATTGCCAGTACATACGAAACGGCAGACAAACCTGCAATAAAAAAGCTTACTGGAGCATGCAAAAGTAATGCCAAAAATAATCCTCCCCATGTAAAGAATAATCCAAAAGATATAGACAATATAATTGTCATCAAAGGACGCTTGCTCACATGCTGTGCTATTGCAGCAGGGGCTACAACAAGAGCAAACACTAACAGTATACCAACTATAAGAATTGCTTCTGTCACCGCTGTCGCAAGAAGTACCATAAAAACAATCGATAAAAAGTTAACCGGCACTCCACGTGCTGTTGCAACTTCTGGATCAACGGAGGCAAAAAGGAGTGGACGAAAGAGAATAATAAGAATAACAATAGTAATAATTCCTGTAATTATACTTAATAAAAGATCATATCGAGTAACACTTAGAATTGACCCAAAAAGGATACTGACTGCTTCAGTTGCATTTGTTGTATAGAGTTTAAGGAACAAGACACCAAGACCGAGGGCAAGAGAGAGAATCATACCAACTTCAACATCTCTTCCTTGTATCCTCTTACCGAGTGCTCCCATTCCCAATGCAGCAAGAATAGTGAAGAAAAACGTTCCCGTTAAAGAACTTAATCCCATCAATGCTGCTCCTGTTGCTCCAGCAAATCCAATATGAGAAAGTGCATGAGCAGCAAAAGCTTGTGAGCGAAGTACCACAAAATAGCCAATTACAGCAGAAGTAATCGCAATAATTGTTCCTGCAAGAAATGCATATTGTACAAATTGATAATGAAAAAGAGCTATCATATTGTCTTCCTAATCGATTTTTGAGTAATCAACCGAACAGGTAAATAAAGGCCAAATGATAATGTCGCAATATAGAATGAAACTGGCAAATTTGTTATTGCAGCTAAAAAAATACTCGACCAACTATAGAGAAGTCCGAGAATAATTGCTAAACCAATCACTCTGAATGGACTTTTAGTAAGTCTCATTGCTGTTGCAGCAGGACCAACAAGAAGAGTAAAAATAAGCAGAACACCAACAACTTGGACTGAAACTGAGACAGTAATAGCAACAAGAATAAGAAAGAGTATTGAAAGTAATTTTGTTGGCACACCACGTGCTTCTGCAACTTCAGGATCGTAAAAACTGAATAGTAATGGACGAAAAAGAAGTGCAATAGTTGCAATTGTTAAGATGCTAAAGAGTGCCGTAATAATAACGTTGGTTACACTTATTCCTAAAATTGTCCCAAAAAGAATACTGTATGCCTCTTCAGCATAGCCAGTATAAAGAGATAAGAAGAGAACGCCAAAAGCGAGAGCAAGAGTAAAAATAATTCCAATGGTGATATCTCTTTCTCGAAGCTCTTTTCCAAGTGCTCCTATAGTCATTGCTGCAGCAATCGTAAAAAAAAGTAAACCAACAATTGGATCTATCCTCAGCCATACAGCTCCTGCAGCACCTGCGAAACCAACATGAGAAAAGGCGTGAGCAGCAAAGGTCAAGCCACGAACGAGAATAAAATAGCCAATAATAGCTGCAACTATAGATACAAAGAAAGATGCGATAAAGGCATTTTGAATAAATGAATATTGCAGAATATCAAACATAACTATTATGTCTCTTCTCCTATTACAAAAAGCCTTCCTTTTGTTTTCACTACTTCAACTTGTGAACCATAAAGCTTTGATAATTCTTCTGTCGTTATCACTTCTTCTGGCTTTCCTATCGCACTATGCGTGTTTGCCATGTAGACCACTCTATCAATGACTGGAAGAAGCAAATTAACATCGTGGGTAACAAGCAATACAGTAATTTTTCTATTTCTAGCAATTCTTGTTATTAAAGAGACTACTGCTTGAGCATGGGTGATGTCTAAATTTGATAAAGGCTCATCGAGTAACAAAATTTTAGGATGTGTTAATAATGCTTGAGCAATAAGAAGCCGTTGTTGTTCTCCTCCTGAGAGCTTCCCAACTGGCATGTCTGCTAGGTGAAGCAAGTCGACCTCACTTAGTGCTTGTTCTATCTGGTTGTCTCTTTCCTTATTCGGCAGATAAATACCCCATCTTGTGCCATCTAATCCAAATCCCACGACATCTCGTGCTCGAAGCGCTACATCTGTTTCGAGTGTCCGGTGTTGAGGAGCATATCCAATTTCGCTGTTGCCTCTTTTTGGAGATTTCCCAAGGATAGTGACTTTTCCGGATGTCGCTTTTTGTAATCCAAGAAGTAGTTTAAGAAGCGTGCTTTTCCCTGCACCGTTTGGACCTAACACTGCAATAAATTCTCCCTCATCTATTGTTAGATTAATATCATGGAAAATTGTTCTCCCACCAAGTGCTAGATCAACATGCTCTAATTCTATAATGGACTTTTGCATAGGTATGTTTATTGTACTATGCATTAGTGAGAAGAGGAAGATGCGAGAGCTTGTCCTAAATTATTCAATTGATCCACCATCCAACTCTGGTAATGCTTTGTTGTAGGCATGGTTTCAGTAACAGGGACAACTGGAATATTGTTTTGTTTAGCTGCATTTTGCAAATTAGTGGTAATAGGAGTTACTGTTTGTAGGTTATAAATGAGAACTTTTACTTGTTTTTTAGTAATTTGATCAGTTGTTGTTGCGACATCTTGTGCTGAAGGATCATTTCCTTCTGCAATTGCTTTTTCAAATGCAAAAGGGGTAAGGACATTGAGTCCCATTGGTTGTGTTTGATACAAATAAATAGTTTCCGTTAAAGCAACAGGTGTATTCACATATGTTGTTTTAATCGCATTCATTTTCTGTTGTATCGGTTGCAAGGTACGATCAAATTTTGCAAATGCCTGATCATAATAGCTTGCGTGAATTGGATCATTCTTCTTTAGGGCATCCGTTATCGCTGCAGCAATCGTATGAATATTATCTATGCCATACCACACATGAGGATTATCTTCTAACTTGTGATTTGCGATATTTGCTGCAATAAGGAGTGTTCTATTTTTATTAGGGGACGCAGAAAGGAGTTTATCCATCCATGTGTCATAACCACTTCCATTTTCAATCACAATATTTGCATGACTTATCGCCACAGCATCTTGCACATTTGATTCATATTCATGAGGATCAACGTTTGGATCAGAGAGAATACTTGTTACTTGTACATTACTTCCACCGATTTGCGTTACAATATCACCGTAGAAATTCTCTGCTGCAACAATCTGCAATTTACCATTACGTACTTGTTGATTCCTATTTTTGCTTAACAAGAACAGCCCTGCCCCAGTTAAGAGCAGAAGAAGTATTACGAAAACAATTCTTTTCATATATTATTGTTGACAATTTTTACAAAGACCAAAGAACTCAAGAGCATGCTGCTTTACCAAGAACCCTTTCTTTCTTTGAATATCTTTCTCAAGCTCTCCAATATTGCAGTCAGAAATATCTTCTATTTTTCCGCATTTCTCACAAATAAGATGATGATGTTCTTCTCTATTTAATTCGTAGCGTGCTTTTCCTTCACCAAATTCAAGCTTTCGAATAAGTCCTTTTTCAACAAAGGCATTAATAATCCGAAAAACAGTCACTCTATCAACGCCTATTTCATTATGAAGTCGATCAATAAGGTACTGGGAGTCAAGCGGGGTATCTTGAGACTCGAAAAGTTGCATCGCTGCAACACGAGCAGGAGTTACCTGCAAAGAAGCATTTCGTAATTCAACAGTACAGTCATGTTGCACTTTTGTCATAGCATAATTCTATTGCAACTGAGTTGCATTTGTCAAGAGGGTAATCACTTCTGGAGTAAACGTTAGGGATCTAGTAGAACCTGAGAAAGATATTACTCTCTAATCTTTACTACCACTTTTCCTCGTGGGTGGACTTGTTCCTGATAGGTAAATGCATCTTTTACTTGATCAAGAGTAAATTCTTTCTCAATTGTAGGCCGTATGACTCCTTGCTCAACAAGCTCTGCTACACGAGTAAGATGAGCCGTATTCGTCTTCGTATTTTGTCCAATTATTTTTACCCCATACTTCTCTGCAAGATTTCTATCTGGCTCTCCAAGCATTGAGACAAGGATACCTCCTGGCTTAAGTACTTGAAAAGATTTTGTTGTTGTTTCCCCCCCAACAGTATCAAACACAGCATCAACATCTTTCAAAAGTTCTTCAAAGTTTTGCGTTTTGTAATCAACCACTTCATCTGCACCTAACGATTTTGCAAAATCAACATCGTTGGTACTAACGGTTGTTGCAACATATGCTCCTTTTGATTTTGCAAGTTGAATAGCAACTGACCCAATGCCACCCGCACCACCATGAATAAGAATTTTTTGACCTTTTTGAAGATTAATATGCTCTTCGACAGCCTGTACTGCGCTTGACCCAACGAGTGGAAGAGATGCTGCTTGGTCAAGCGAAATAGTTGTTGGTTTTTTTGCAATACTGTCTCCATTTGTTACTGCAAACTCTGCCAACGCCCCCGACCCTTCAGCAAGAACAATTGCAGAACCAAACACCTCATCTTCAACAGAGAAATCAGCTACCTCTTCACCTACGTTTACTATAGTCCCAGCAAAATCTGCTCCTACAGTCATAGGGAAATTGAGCGGAATCATCGATTTGTATATGCCAGAGCGAAGTTTATAATCAAATGAATTTATTGTTGCTGCAGAGACCTCCACAAGTACTTGTCCTTTTTGAGGAGTAGGCTTTGGGACATTGTTTGTAACGTGAAGCACATCTACTCCACCATAATCATTTATTTGAACTGCCTTCATAACCTAACCTTACTACTCTGGTAAAAAATTGTAAAGTAGTTACAAAAAATAAACTATACATCAAAACTGATTAAACCCGACAAGTTCGCTCGGGAATAGCACATACAATATAAATAGTATTGTTAGTGTATTTTTAGAGACAATCCCCACAACTGCTTTATGAAATATCTATCTTGGATGCTTTAAAAGTGCTTGTTGTGATAATGCTTATTGACAAAGTAATAGAAATTGTTGTTCATTAAATAAGAGGGGGATTTTATCCCTCTTATTGGAATAATAAATCATACTGCTCATGATTAAATTTATCGGTATTACTCAAAAGAATAAAGAAGTGGTCCTCTATTTTCTTCAAACGGAAGGTGTAAATACTTTTTTTAAAGCAGTCATAAGCTCCGATGGATTCACCTTTAGTGACAACGCAAAGTATGTTTTTGCATTTGATAACATGCAAAAAGAAGAACAAAGCTATCACTGGGATGGTGTTAGAATTTCCAAAGAAGGGCATACATATATTCTTACCTATAAACTTCATGAAGCAAAAGAAGGCCTTTTGCTCGGAGCTCTCTCAACCGATCTTACAGTTTGGCAAAAAATTGGGAAAATAGATACAATTAAAGAAACAGGCACTGTTGTCCCCGAATATAAGCATAACAATACGTTTGTTATGTATGTTGGGGAGAACGATATACGCAGTGCCTATTCAGAAGATCTAGTAAAATGGACTCTTGATAAAACTCCTCTGCTTACTCCCCGAAAAGGATTTTTTGATGATACAGCACTTGAAGTTGGAAATGCATATGAAGTGAACGGCAACATTCTTCTCACATATTATGTGAAAAAACATGTGAATAACGCTGAGCATTATATTGTGGGTGCTGCATATTTTGACAAAAAAAATCCTTCTAAACTACTATGGCAATCTGAGGAACCTATTTACGAACTCCCTCAAGAACTCAATAAAGATCACTTCAAGCCACTTGGATCTGCAATTATTAATCAGCAACTTATTCTCTATTGGACAGTTAATGATAGCACAATATTTTCTGTTTCCTGTCCAATCCCAGTTATTTCTCATGTACCAAAGACTCAAGTATTCACCTACCTCGTTAAGAAATTTAATAAAAATCCTATTCTCGCACCCCGGCCCCACATCCCATGGGATTCACGAGCATCATTTAATTCCGCTGCAATTTATGAGGATGGAAAAGTACATTTCCTTTATCGAGCACTTGGAGATACTGATCTGTCTGTCTTAGGATATGCAACAAGTACTGATGGCTTGCATATTGATCATAGATCTGATACTCCTGCATATATTCCTCGTGAACCATTTGAAACACCAGGTGGACATAGATTTGATTCTATTGCTCAACATTTTGCATCAGGTGGAGGATATGGTGGAGTTGAAGACCCAAGAATTACTCGTGTAGAGAATAAAATTTATTTAACCTACGTAGCCTTTGATGGGGCAACTCCTCCACGTGCTGCATTATCTCGAATTGATATTGATGACTTTTTGAGAAATAACTGGGAAAAATGGGAAACACCGAAACTTATTTCAGCACCTGGCATGGTGAATAAAAGCGCTGTCGTTTTGCCACGAAAAGTAAAAGGAAAATATGTTGTGATGCATAGAGTATATCCAAATATTCTTATTGATTATCTGGATAACTTGGAATTTGATGAATATTTACAAGGGCATTACTTTATTCCACCTCGAAAGAAGTTTTGGGATAGTAAAAAAGTAGGCGCAGGCGCTCCACCAATAGAGACAAAAGATGGATGGCTTCTCATTTATCAGTCTGTTGGATATCAAGACTCAGGACGATATAAAATTGGCGCAATGATGCTCGATATTGATAATCCATCAAAAGTTTTGTATCGAACTCATATGCCAATTATTGAACCAGTAGAACATTATGAAAACAATGGTTTTAAAGCAGGGGTTGTCTACCCTTGTGGAGCAGTCATTATGAATAACAAACTTTTTATTTACTATGGCGGTGCTGATAGTTATGTCAATGCTGCAACCGCAGATATAGATACTTTTCTCGATGAAATGAAACATAATCAAGAACCAAAGTTAAGACAAATATCCTTAAATCAAGGAGAAAGAATTTAGTATCAGGTATTAAGAAGAAAGCAAATTTTGACCCTTTATACTTCATACGAAATCCTTCATACTCTTAGTATGGCAACACTATCACGCATTCCTGAAAATCCTATACTTTCACCAAATCCGAATCATTCATGGGAAAAAGATGCAGCATTTAATGGTTGTGTTGTCTTTGCTAATGGAAAATATCATATGGTATACCGTGCTTATTCAGAGACAACAAAACATAATGGGATAGATATGCATGTTTCATCAGTTGGATATGCACAAAGTGACGATGGCATTCATTTTTCTGAGCACCGACAAATTATTACACCTACAGAAGATTTCGAAATCTATGGTTGTGAAGATCCCCGTATTACTTTTATGGATGGGAAATTTTACATCTTTTATACTGCACTTTCTGTTTTTCCATTTGCTGCTTATGGAATAAAGCTCGCTGTTGCCGTAACATCAGACTTCCAAACCTTTGAGAAACATCCTGTTACGACATTTAACTCAAAGGCAATGGGCCTTTTTCCAGAAAGAATTGATGGCAAAATGGCTGTACTGGTTACCATGAACACTGACTTACCCCCTGCAAAAATAGCACTTGCTGTTTTTGATCGTCCCGAAGATTTATGGTCACCAGCATATTGGACACAATGGTACGACAACGCTAATGATCATATTATTCACTTACTCAGAGATGCTCGTGATCAAGTCGAGTTAGGAGCTCCACCGCTTAAGACTGATCAAGGGTGGCTTGTTATTTATTCCTATATTAAAAATTATTTTTCAGGAGACAAAGTATTTGGGATTGAAGCAGCACTTCTTGATTCGGAAAATCCTCGAAAAGTCATTGGGAGAAGCGCACTACCACTGTTAACGCCTGAAGCACCATACGAACTAGAAGGTGTTGTGCCAAATATCGTATTTCCATCAGGAGCTCTTATTAAAAATGATTTACTCTATGTTTACTACGGCGCAGCTGATACGAGAGTTTGTTTAGCTACTATGCATCTTGCTTCTCTTCTTGATCAGATAAGACCTATTGAACTACCTGAGACGACACCTGATACAAATCCAAGGAAATTTGCACGATTTTTAGGAAATCCTATTCTAAAACCCTTGCCAGAACTTGATTGGGAAAAGCAAGGAACGTTCAACCCTGCAGCCATTTATGAAGGCGGCAAATTTCACATTCTGTATAGAGCACAAGCGACGGATGGGACATCAACTATTGGGTATGCATCAAGCACTGATGGCTTTCGTATTGATGAACGGTTAAATACCCCTATTTACACACCAAGAGAAAGTTTTGAAATGAAAAGTCATCCTGGCAACTCTGGATGCGAAGACCCACGCATTACAAAAATAGGGGACAGACTCTATATGACCTACACTGCCTATGATGGCACTAATCCTCCTCGTGTTGCACTCACATCGATTACAGTGGATGATTTCCTGCAGAAAAATTGGAAATGGGAAAAACCCAAGCTCATTTCACCTCCTGGCGTTGACGATAAAGATGCGTGTATTGTCAAACGAGTAAAAGGAGACGGATATATTGCATTCCATAGACTTGGGGATGCTATGTGGGTTGATTTTTTAAGAGACTTGGATTTCCCCGAGAGGAAGTACTTAACAGGAGGTATTATTGCTACAGCCAGAAAGGACAGGTGGGATAATGTCAAAGTAGGTATTGCAGCTCCCCCACTTGAGACTGAACATGGCTGGCTCCTTCTGTATCATGGGGTTAGTCAACCTGGATTTCGCTATGAAGTTGGTGCAATGCTTTTAGATTATGAAGATCCACGAGAAATATTAGGAAGGACTGACGAGCCAATTTTTGAACCAAAAGAACAATATGAGTTGCAAGGCATAGTGCCAAATGTCGTCTTCCCCTGTGGTGCAGTTGTCAAAGACGGTACAATTTTTATCTACTATGGCGGTGCAGATACTGTTTTAGGTGTTGCAACAATGTCTCTTCAAGTTCTTCTGGATATTCTCCTTGGGAAATAAAACCCCTCTGCGTGTTATCAATTAAGAACTACGCAGTAGCTTCCTTCTTATTCTTAATGCTTTATACCACATACTTTTTCTTTGTATAATAGAACTATCATGAGAAAAATCCTCTTATTTTTCCTTCTCTTTTTTGTTATTGTCTGGAACGCTACACCAACAGCATTTGCTCAAATCGTAACACCTCAAGCAAATACAAAAGATAGTGCTCCATCTGTTGAAGGACTAGCGACCTTGGGTGTTGCTAAAATGGTGGATACAAAACAGAAAGACTTAAAAGACGGAAGCATTCTTTCTAGCTCAGAAAACGGCGCAGTGTTATCAACTATTCCATACGATTCTCAAGTTATAGGGATTGTTTCAAGAGATGCTGGAGTTATTGTAAATACAACCAATAATATTAACGGCGTGCCTGTTATTGCCGATGGATCAGTTTATGTCTTAGTCTCTACAAAAAATGGAAATATCAAAAAAGGAGACTATCTTACCTCATCTACCATTCCCGGTGTTGGTGTGAAAGCAGTCAATGAAGGATATGTTTTAGGAACTGCCTTGGAGGATTATGTAAATCCAGACCCTAAAAAAATAGATAAAATTGCAGTTACTCTTAACCTACATTATTTTAACTCGAAACCAACCCTCCAAGGAACATTATCAGATATTCTAAAACTTGCACTTTTACCAACAAAAGATGCTCCAACTCCTATTTTTAAGTATATTGTTGCAGCACTCGTTGTTTTGGGCTCTTTTACCTTTGGATTTTTAACTTTTGGCCGTACAGCTGCGAAAGGAGTGGAGGCATTAGGAAGAAATCCTGCAGCAAGCAGTATGATCCATTTAGGAATTATCTTTAATGTTACTATTGTGGTAGCTATTGTTGGGGCGGGCCTTGTCGTTGCTTTCCTTATTCTCAGATTGTAACTTCAAAAATTGTTTTTATTCTTAAAGCAGTATACAATAAAGTATATGCCTGCCCAGCTATTTCAACTTATTACCATAAGTGCAGATCTTATTATTTTTATCTTCGTTGGATACTATCTGATACGTCTTGCCAAAAAAGAAAAAGTGCTTGAGAAAAAAGAAGAAGCAATCGACACGAACTATCATCAGGTTGTTGATAACGCCCTTTCACGTGAACGAAAGATCCTGGAGGATGCAACAGAAGAAGCAGACCACATTATCACTGGAGCTGAACATATTACCCATACTTCTCATGAGGTTGTCAAAAAAGCGCTTCAGGATATGCTTTTAGAGGTACAGCAAGAAGCCGGAGATATGACTCATGAGCTTACCGCAACCTATGCTACATCACTGAAGCAGCTTACTTCTGAATCGTTAGCTGACTTTCAGCAAATTTCAAGAGAATTGGAAGATGATTTACGAACACAAATTAAACATTTCCGAGAAACACTTCTCCCAAATTTAGAAAAAGAACTGGAAGAGTACAAACAAGCACGACTTAAAGAAATAGAGCAAACGGTGCTGCACATTGTACAAAAAGCGTCAGAAGAAATTTTTAATAAAACATTATCTATCACTGATCATCAGCATATTATTCTTGACTCTTTGGAAAAAGCAAAAAAAGAAGGGATGTTTGACTAAAAGGAAACATCAAGGAACTTTCAATTCATTTTGCCTTATACGTATAATTATGGATTTATCACAATTTTTCTTAACAAAATCACAGGCAACAGATTTTGCAACCAGATTAAATGGTATTATTGACACAATGTATACAACAGATTTTAATCTGGAAAAATCTTTATCTTCACAATTTAGCATTGTCAAAAGGGATGCTTTTCTCAAGTTAATGAGAGAAAATAATGTAAATACTGGGTCTGTTAATGATCTTCAAGATTTTTTCAAAAAAATCCAAGAGGGTCTCTCCAATATTCCAGTCGTTTCTTTAACTGTTGCTTTCGAACCATCAGAAGAAACATTAAGGACATTTTCTCAGTGGTTTGTATCTAACATTAATAAACAAGTTCTTTTTGATATCCACATCGATCCATCAATTATTGCTGGTGTACAAATTACCTATAATGGAAAGTTTAAGGATTATTCCATTGCGCCTGTTTTTACTGATTTTCTTTCACACATGCTTACATCTTTACCTCAACACTCAGCTCAGACAACACCTATTTCCACCCATCAAAGTGCCGAACATATAACGGTAGGACGATAATTATGATTGTTCTATTTCAAATGTATTATTGAAAATAACTATCTGAAATTTTTATGGAAGCATTTAATCAATTACTACAAAAAACAGGAGAATATGGCATTGTCTTTCAAGTCGCCCATCCTATTGTTTTTATTGAAGGACTACCTAAAGTCAGAACCCACGAAGTTGTACTGTTTGAGTCAGGCCAAAAAGGTGAAGTATTTAGTATTAATCGTGGGAAAGTTGAGGTGAGAACATTCTCTCATGAGCCGATCAGAGTGGGAACAAAAGTAACACGTACTGATCAGTTACTTTCTATTCCTGTCGGAAAGGAGCTTTTGGGACATACTATTAATCCGCTTGGGAATCCTCTTGATCCAGCAGATACGTTTACCCTTCCAAAAGAAATGAGAGATGTTGATGCTAAACCTATTGGGATAGCAGGAAGACAAAAGCTGGTAACTCCTCTCGCAACAGGAATTTCTCTCATTGATTTGATGATTCCCCTTGGCCGAGGGCAGCGAGAGCTTATCATAGGCGACAGAAAAACAGGGAAGACTTCACTTATTATGACAACAGTTAAAAAACAAGTATATGAAGGTGTTGTGGCAATTTATGCTGCAATTGCAAAGAAAAAAAGTGATATCAAAAAACTCCAAGAATTTTTTGTTCAGGAAAAACTTATGAGTAATATGGTTATTGTTGCAACGAGCTCATATGACTCACCTAGTCTTATTTATCAAACTCCTTATGCGGCAATGGCTATTGCTGAATACTTTAGAGACCAGGGAATCCACTCATTAGTTGTTTTGGACGATCTTTCAACGCACGCAAAATTTTACAGAGAGCTTTCTCTTCTTGCTCGACGTTTTCCTGGACGAGACTCCTATCCCGGTGATATTTTTTACACACACTCAAGACTTCTTGAAAGGGCTGGGAATTTTAAACACCCAACTGTAAAAGAGGTCTCAATTACCTGTCTTCCGGTTATAGAAATTGTTGAAGGAGATTTTACTGGCTATATCGCAACTAACGTTATGGGAATCACCGATGGTCACATTTATTTGGATAGTAATATCTATTACCAAGGTATGCGTCCTGCAGTAAATATTCCTCTGTCTGTTACTCGTGTGGGAAGGCAAACACTTGATAAACTTTCCCGAGAAATTAACAAGGACCTTACTGTTTTCCTTTCAAACTATACGAAACTTCAGAATATCTCTCACTTTGGACAAGAACTTACTGCAGATGTGAAAAGACAACTCAATCAAGGTGATTTAATAAATAAATTTTTCAACCAGCCCTATCAGCTAACAGTCCCACGACAAGTACAAAGTATTATTATTTCACTTATTCTGCAAGACGTTATCCAAACAAAAGAAGATTTGGATATGGTTAAACAGGGACTTATAACCGCTTCTTACGATAGGGCTCACCAAAAAACATTTTTTGATTTAACCAATACTAAAGATATTAAAGATTTTCATGCAAATGTACTTAAAAATAAAGACATGCTGTTATCTCTCGCCAAGCAGAATAGTACAGCTACAAAAGGCCAGCAAACATCCTCAGACACTCAGCAAGCTATATCAGCGGCAACCACTACACCTAATGTTCAGGAAGGATCTACTCCACAGCCAATAGCTCAACCTTCACCACAAGCACCTACCCAGACAGTACAACCTACTCAAGCACTACCTGGGCAACCTCAACAACAACCAGCAACATCAACATCGAATGCCCAGACTGCACCAAATGGACAAACACAACCTCCTCCTACAGAACAGCATTCACCACAAACACCACAACAACAATCAGCTAACACAAATCAATCGACGTCAACAGATGGTAAATAGATAAAAGACTATGAAGAATGGTATTATGTAGTATGTAATTCCTATCACAAACATTTATGCCACAGAAAAAATTAGTAGAAGAAGATTTAGAAGCACTGAATACAATCAAAGACTTAGCAGAAAGCTATGAAGAGATTGCTGTTATTCGTATGCAAAAGATTAAAGATTTAGTTTTAAAAACTCGTGAATTTTTAGCAGGACTTTCAGATATTTTTGTTGACCTAAAATCTTCTTACGAACGTGAGGTAAAGGATTTAATGTCACGAATAAAAAAAGGAGAAAGAACAATTCTTACCACACTTCAAAAAAACGGGAAAACACTTATGGTGTATCTTTCATCCAATGGAAAACTGTATGGTGCAGTAACCCAAAAAACGTTCAGACTTTTTATCGACGATTTGCGTAAACCTGAATTTAAGGAAAGTGATATCGCTATTCTTGGAAGCGCTGGAAAAGAAATGTTTGAGGGATCTGAAGAGAGAAAACCTTTTCAGTATTTTGAGATTCCTGATACAAATGTCCAAATAGATCATATTAAAAAACTTATGGCAAAGTTTATGCAATACGAAAAGGTCTATGTATATTATGGAAAGTTTGGCAATGTTATCCAACAAGCACCCATTTCAACAAGCATTACAGGTGAGGGTATTTTTGAAACAGAAATCGTTGTTCAAACACCAAGACAAGATAGGTTTATTTTTGAACCAACTCTTGAAAAAATTTTTCATTTTTTTCAGACACAAATTATGGCAAATCTTTTTAGTCAAACACTTTTGGAAAACCAGTTAGCTCGCCATGCATCACGTGTAAATGCTATGGAAGAAGCACTTATCCATATTGAAGAAGAAACCAAAAAGCTTAATCAAATTACAGTCAGAATTAAACACTTATCACAAAATAAAAAACAGTTGGAAACCATTTCCGGGGTCATTTCATTGCTTAATGACATGTGAAAATAAATGAGTATATTGACTATTCTTATTTTGATGAATAGACAATAAATACAATGAGAATAGAATTGCAAAGATTCGGGAAAATTATATGATTACAGGGAAAATTATCAGCATTAAAGGACAGATTATAGAAGCGGAATTTTTGGACGAAAAACCCCATATTCATGATGTGTTGGTTGCAAAAGACGACGCAGGCATTCGAATGGAAGTGTACACGAGTGCCTCCCCAAATAGTTTTTTCTGTCTTGCACTGACGGCCGTGACGGGACTCCACCATGGATCACAGGTGATCAGTACCGACCAGCCTATTAAAATTCCTGTGGGACCAGAAATGCTTGGTCGAGTTGTTGACTCTTTAGGAGAAGCACAAGACGGCATGGGAGAGATAAAGACAAAAGAAACAAGACCAATTATCGCTAAAGACGTGAGCTTTGCAAATGTCAACATTCCGCACGAACTCCTTGAAACAGGTATTAAGGTCGTTGATTTTTTTACTCCTATTGTTAAAGGAGGAAAAGTAGGACTTTTTGGAGGAGCGGGAGTTGGAAAAACAGTTATTATCTCTGAAATTATTCACAACCTGGTTATTTTAAATCCGGAACAAAATGTGTCTGTTTTTACCGGTGTTGGCGAGCGAACTCGTGAGGGAGAAGAGCTATTTGCAACACTTATTGAAAGTAAAGTTATGCAAGGTGTTAGCCTTATTTACGGGAGTATGGGAGAAAATCCAGCACTCAGATTTCGTACTGCATTTACCGGAGTAACGCTTGCAGAGTATTACCGTGATACAATGGGCAAAGATGTACTTTTCTTTATTGATAATATTTTTCGTTTCGCACAGTCTGGATATGAATTGTCAACGCTTATGAATGCAATTCCATCAGAAGGAGGATATCAATCAACACTGACATCTGAAATGGCGTCATTTCATGAGAGACTTGTTTCAACTCACAAAAATGCCATTACTACTTTTGAAGCAATTTATGTCCCTGCAGATGATTTGACAGATGCTGGAGTTCAAGCAATCTTCCCATACCTTGATTCCAACCTTATTCTTTCTCGAGCAGTCTATCAGGAAGGAAGATTTCCGGCAATTGATATTTTATCCTCCAACTCTTCGGCACTTAACCCTGATACTGTGGGAGAATTTCACTATCAAACAGCTGTGGAAGCACAAGCACTTTTAAAAAGAGCTGTTGCATTGGACCGTATTGTATCCCTTATTGGAGAATCAGAACTATCTGCTGAAGACCAAAAGATTTACAAACGAGCAAAAATGTTGAAGAATTTTATGTCACAGAATTTTACAGTTGTTGAAGCACAGACAGAGAAAAAAGGAGCTTTCGTAAAAATAGAAGATACAGTAAAAAATGTTAAGGCAATCCTTGAAGGAGAGGTCGATATCCTTGCTCCAGAGGATTTACTTTATATTGGGACACTAAAAGACATTGAACAAAAATTAACAACAAAAAAGGATGAATTAGCTAAAGCTGCAGCATTATCTAATCAGCAGAATCCTACGGAAAATGCGGCCAGTAGTAATCAAAGTGATCAAACTACCCAAGGTTCGCAACAGTCGGCAAATAACCAATCTTCAGAGGAACAATCTCAAAAAAAGGATGAAAAACCAGAAGAAAAATCATCTAATCCACAAAACTCTCAACAACAGCAAACAGTAACACATTAACATTTTTTTATATTCACTATATTTGTCTATGCATAAACCAATTACTGTAAAAGTGAGAGACGCCCAGAATATCATTTTTGAAGGAGAAGTTGACAGAATTAGTTCTTTTAATGAAGTTGGACGATTTGATATTTTCCCAATGCATGCAAACTTTATTTCAATAATATATAAAGAATTATCATTTTTTAAGGATCACCAAAAAGTAAAAGAACTAAAAATAGAACAAGCAATACTAAAAGTCAAACAAGACAATGCAAAAGTCTTTCTCGGTGTTGAAACATTACAAATTAGCGAAGAAAGCAGTAGCTCTCAAGAAAATGCTCAAAATAATAAAAAGTAGCCATATATATCTTACTCGAGACAATAAATATGGTTTTAGAAGATTGATAATGATTACAAAAACAATTTTAAAACGAGTATTTGATCGTCTCTACTGAAAAAAATCGTTCCTAGGGCATTCTAGGGCCTATGACTTTTTGAAGCTAAAAACAAAAAAATAGTTACTAAACTATTACAGCAAGATAAAGCTATAAAGCATACACCGTGATTGTTTTATACAAGATACAGGATTAAAATAAGAAATATGCAGTCGAATTAAAAACTTGCAAGTGCATGAAAACAATAAGCAAAGATTTTTACCTGTACTCAGTGACTAACCAACTTCCAAATAAAAGCATAAAAGGGTCTACTTATACAGTAATCAGTGACTATCTCGCAATCTAAAACTCTTGCAAACATTCTTTCATACAATTTTTTTAAATCATGCTTATAGTTACTCCAGGTATAAAAATTGTTCATTTTAACAATTTTTCAATATTTTTATAAGTACAAAAAACACCATTTTGAAATCAGAAAATTTCCTTAAAATATAGCCACAACCTTCCTATAGTCCTCTAGTAATAGATACATACGTCCTATATTTTAAGGCTGGGTGGATTTTTAATATATTTCTATTCTTCTCTTCTTTTGCTGTAGAGTGGATTTCTTTTGTAATCCTTATTTCGTCTCCCTCCCTGTTCTCGCTCAAAAAATACCTTTTTAGTACTATTTTCCTATAAAAATTGCGTTAATGATTAACGCTAACAAAAAAGCCTAATCAATTATTTTTGGTTAATAAATTTAACCAAAATCATAAACAAAGACCTTACGGCAATATATAATCAAACGCACTTCTTGGCATTTGTATTGATTTGACAATGTTTTCGGAATTTAAGAAATGGATAAAAAATGATGTATTGACTACTACTGTTAAAAACACGTACAGTTATAGTATGCTGAATAATTCAGCAAAGATTTAGCGTAATTTTTTAGTGAATAAAACAAACATATGGACGCAGCTCGCCCAAGCTACTCAGTAAAATTGCTATCGCTTCAAGAAACTGCCCGAAGACTGGGGGTTTCTGTTGAGACACTTCTTGACTGGAATGAGCACGATATTCTTATCCCAACTATTTCAAAAAATGGAACCATAGGATATCCTCATCGGCAAATTGATTATTTTCAGGAAATTCAAAAATCTCTCCAACACATAGATCTTGATTCTGTTCCTTTGCCAGCCGTTAAAGAACATCCTGCAGAAATCTACACAACAGCATTGGTTACAAATACCGAAAGTTTCCCTCAAAGAAATCATTCTCCTTTTGGAATGTACGTTACACTTTGTATTGTTGGAGTAGCAGGAGCACTGCTTCTCTCGCAAGGCTCACAAGTTGCTCTTCTTTTTAACCAATTTACCAACGTTAAACCTCAAAAGAATACAGAAGCTAGCATATTAGGTGCTCAAACAAGCAAGTTAGAATTTAATGCAGACGATAAGCTGTCTACCTCTGTTGATTTGGGAAATGATAGGACTCGAGACAAAAACCTGCAAAATGCTGGCAAAAATATTTCGTTTACCTTTCTTTCTCAATCTAAATCAAACAGAACAAATACTAGCACTCCTCAAAATCAAGCGCCAACAGAGACACTTGCAGCACTCGAAAAAACAATTGGACAAGCAAATACTCCCTCTCAAATTGCAAGTGCAAGAGATTTTATTAAAACAAGTGATGCCTCTACTCTTTCACCCCTTGGAACAACTAGTGACGGATTACGAATTGATTTAGGAAGCCTTGCCGGGAAAAATGCTATCAAAAATGACACTATGGCAACAACCGTAGGTGTGGGGATTCTGGGCATTATGTTTTTCGTCCTCCAGTCTCAGCTTGCAATTTTTGGTAAAAGACCACAAAGAAGCATTTTTCAATCGGAAACCAAAATTTCACACGCACAAAAAATCATTGAAATTGAGCAAAAGATGGATGGATCTGTTGTTGCTGTTTTTCAAGGAAAAGAATATAAAATCAGCAAGCCTGAACTTTATAGTGATTCTGATCAATTAATTGAGAGACTTATGGAGTTAACCCTGGATAAGAAAGAAATTGAATATGACAGCTTTACTGATGCACGACTTAGGCTTTCAACACCCTTGAGTAGAATTGTTACAAGACTGAACTTTGTTGGCCTCAAAAGAGATCTATTTTTCCCTCGCACTTCCAAGAATAGAGTGCTATTTAGACGTTATATCACCTATCAAGATCTTATGACTATGAATCTCACAATCAATGACGTAGTCAGCGATCTCACAAGGATAGCATAGCTTCATCCTGAAACAGTTTTGATACTGCCGCACATAGAAAATAAATTTTTCCCTCTGTCTTCTACTCTTCAATGTCTCACCACTTTTTGATTCGAATTTATACGCATACAATAAAGCATAAAAACTCAATAATTACACCCCTCATTTGAGCTCAAATCACCAGGTCTTTTCAGGTCTACAGAGGTCTTTTTATATCTCACTTTTACATCTACTTCTATTATTTACATACGATAATAACAGGCATTATTTATGCCTGAATTTATTTTAAAAATCACATGGATTCGACTCGCCCAAGCAATCCAAAAAATCTATTGAGCATTAACGAAGCAGCCCAAAGAATGGGTGTTTCTGTTGATATGCTTTTGGAATGGAACCAACAAGGAATTCTTAAACCATTCACGACTGCTACAGGCAAAACAGGTTACACAGCAGATCAATTAGAAGTTTTCCGACGAGCATACTTCCCCCGCACATCAACCAAAAAACAAAAAATACGTGAGGAAAAACAGCTTGGGCGAGCTGCAAATACCCCGTTGGATAGGGAAACTTCTCCAACGGGGCTCGAAAGAGCAAATTCTCTTTCCATACAACCGCAAACGGATGATAAGTCTCATCCAACACAATCGTTTTCACAAAATAGCTTCTATCAAAAGCTTTTGAAATGGATGGGAGAAGAATTCCATAGCGATGATTTTGTTAAAGAATACCTCAAATCTCAAGTAAAACAATCTCTCACATTCCCCTCCTTCAAGATGCCTTCAAAAAAAGTGTTATTGACCATCAATGGCATTGTGGCCCTTCTCGTTATTGGATTTTTCACACAGAAATCACGCATTAGCTACCTTGCTTCACAATATGAACTGAAATTTGAGAAGGCAACACAAGGAAGTACGGCAATCTTAGGCGCATCAACAAGCAAATTGCAGCTAAAAGGAAACGTTATTTTCTCAGTGCCCGTTATCTTCAAAGATAATGCATCATTAGAGCAGCTCGTCGTGAAGGGATCAGGTGTTTTTGGAGGCGATATTACCGCTCCAAACGTGCTGTACGGTATTAAAGCAGGCCAGCATGTTAGCGTAAGCCAAGGTCAAACACCAACAATTTCAGTTGATCTTTCAGGTATTGTAAATTCATTACAAGGACAAAGTGGAGATGTTACGCTGAAGGCTGGAACAGACATTACCATAAGCGGACTTACGATTAGTAATGCATCCACGCTCAGTACTGTTGTTAGCCGAGGCCATTGTTCCCAATGTATTCTTGCACAAGATGTTGTTCCAAGTCTCATCATTGATGCTTCGGGAAGCGTCAATGGTGCAGCAATCAAGACAGGAATTGTTCCCACAGGTGTGGGAGGAACAGGTCTTACTTCCTATACAACAGGGGCTTTGCTCTATGCAGCAACTAGCAATACCCTTGCAGGTCTGCCAATCGGAACAAGTAATGGACAGATTCTTCAGGTACAAAACGGTATTCCTTCTTGGACATCTATTGCGCTGAATGCTGCAGGAACAAATGCAAATACATCAGGAGCAAATTTGGTTGGCGTATTCCCTAACCTCACGAGTACAACAGCCACAAACTTACAGCAGGTGTTAAAAGACTTGGATTCATCAATTGTATCCGCTGGGCAATCTCCTTTCATAATCAACACTGATGGGACTTACGGAAATTATATACGGTCAACCATTACCTCAAACCATTTTGTTCTTGGTGGTAACGGTTCTATTTCAAAATCTACGCTCTTTTTCAATGTAGCAACAGGCAATCTTTCCCTTGGCACTCCTGCTTCAATCAGTGGAACGCTCACTCTTAATGCATCTGGCACTAGTGCAACTGCTCCAACCATATCAGCAAGTTCCTCTGGCGATTTGCTTATTCCAACGGGCAATATTGGCATTGGACTTGGAAGTAGTCCTTTTGACTTGGACGCCTCTAATAATCCTTTCAGGCTTGAGGTAGCAGGAAGTATTGGACCAAATGTTGATAATGCATATGATTTAGGTTCCCCTACAAGGAAATATCGTAATTTATATCTTGCTGGTCAAACAACATCTGGTGGAAATATTACAATTGCTAATGCTTCACCAACGATAACATTTATTGATACTGATCCTGGCGAGCACCAATTTTCAATCAATACTGATGCATCAAAATTTGTCATTAGCAATGATACAACTGGATTAAAAGCATTTACAGTCACTGCTAATGGGGATATTGCCATAGGTTCAACACTTACTTCTACTGCAAAGTTTGCATTCACTAATGTTGCATCAGGAACCCCAACAGCTTCTATTTCAGCCGGAACAAATGGTTCCACATTCCTAACAGCAAACGGAACCCTGGCAACCACAGCAAAGCAAACCTTAACCTTAGGGAATGCAACAACTGGAAATATCATATTAGCACCTGGAGGAATAACAGCATTACAAACCTCCGGTGCCAACTTAATTGCCGGAGGAACACTTACTGGCCTTACTGGTCTAACCTCTTCTGGCACTATTACTTTTAGCAGTCTCACAAATGGATTGCTTAAAGCAAATGGGTCTGGCATTCTGTCTATTGCAGTGCCAGGAACTGACTTTGAAAATCCTCTTACTTTCTCAAATGGCCTAACACGAACAGTCAACGCAATTACCTTAGGGGGCTCTCTCACTGGCAACACAGATATCCCATTAGGAGGCTTCAATTTCACACTTTCAGGAAGCGGAAAAGTTGGGATAGGGACAGCTACGCCATCTGCTCTCCTTCATGTTCAAGGAGGTAACATAGGCGGAAACGCAGCACTTATTGTGAATCAAACAGGGGCAATAACCAATGATATTTTCACTGCCTCCTCCTCTGGTACCACCCAGTTCACTATTGCAAATAATGGAAATATTACAGCAAATGG
>CAYYSJ010000001.1:0-420821 GCA_964474445.1 uncultured Gammaproteobacteria bacterium | reverse complement strand
TAGGAGATTTAGTACATAAGACGTTCTCTCCGCAAACATATCAGTGTAGATTATGTGGATTAACCTACTCAGGAGCTCTGCAAAAGAGTGAATGGAAAAAGTTTATAAGTTCTTTGCCAATACTATCTGTGTTTTTGCATAAAGATGAGTTTATAAAACAATTTCCCAATAGAGGGCAAACGACCTTTCCAGTTGTTCTTATGGAAGAGAACAATAATTTGATAGAATTAATTTCGACCCAAGAAATAAATCGCGCAAAAAATCTTGCCGAACTAAAAAAACTTATCCAAGATAAACTAAACAGTTTTTATGAAAAATGAAAAAAGTTTTGTAACTGACAAACTATAATGAAGTAGTAATACTATGGCATATGATCAGAAATTAGCCAATGAAGTAAGAAAAGCACTTGCTGGTTTTAAACCTGAGGAAAAAACAGCCTTCGGTGGTCTTGCCTTTATGGTGAATGGAAAAATGTGCGTTTCAGTCAATAACAGGCCAGATCACATTATGATGGTAAGAATTGATCCAAATGATCAGGAAGCTCTCAAGAGAAAAGGGGCAAAAATAGCAGTAATGAGAGGGAAAGAAATGCCTGGATGGATATTCCTTACGAAAGAAGCGATAGAGACACAAGAGAGTTTCAATTATTGGATAGACCTTGCTTTAGATTTTAATAAAAAGCAAAAAGATAAGAAGTAACCTACAATTTTTAAATGAAATTTAATCAATATTCCTTCAAATCTACTGTATGGGAGTATCCAGGCAAGGGTGGATGGTTTTTTGTTACGGTTCCACAGGAAATATCTAAAGACATACACGAGAAATTTTATGATAAAAAAAGAGGATTTAGGTCTATTGTTGTTGAGATAATCATTGGAGAGACGACATGGAATACTTCAATTTTTCCAGACAAAAAGACTGATTCATGCGTTTTTCCAATTAAAGCTCAGGTGAGAAGGAAAGAGAACATAGGTATAGGATCAAAGGTTAGTGTTTTGTTAGAAGTAATCTAATGTGTATTTTTCCGTAAATTGGTACCGCCAAGGGGATTTGAACCCCTGATTTCATGGATGAGAACCATGTGTCCTAGGCCACTAGACGATGGCGGCGTCTGAACAGCTAGCTTTATGGCTAATTGCAGTCTCTATTTTACCGTAAAAGTGATCCTGAAACAAGTTTGGAATGGTTCATTATTCAGTTTGTTCTCAAATACGTTTTCTTGTATACTAATGAGGTGAAACAAATTTACCTTTCTGTTGTTATTCCTTCTTACGATGAAATGGCGAATCTCCAAAAAGGAGTGCTAGACAAAGTAAAAAGTTTTTTGGACAAGAAAAAATTTCCATACGAAGTACTGGTAGTTGATGATGGGTCTCAGGATGGAAGCGAGCAGTTTGTTTCAAAGTTTGTCAAAGAAAATAAGTCATTTTCTCTTATTAAAAACCCTCATTTGGGGAAAGCAGGAGCGGTTACAACGGGCATGTTGCAAGCAAAAGGCGAGTATGTATTGTTTACTGATATGGATCAGGCAACTCCTATTGAGGAGATAGATAAATTACTTCCTTTTTTTGCAAAAGGATATGATGTTGTTATCGGATCACGACATGGAAGAAAAGGAGCTCCCTGGACCAGGCAACTTATGGCAAAGGGCATGATGGTCTTGCGAACGTTGATTGTTGGTCTGAAAGGTATTTCTGATACCCAGTGTGGATTTAAGGTTTTTAGACATGAAGCAGGGAAGAAAATTTTCCAGAAAATGCATGATTTACATCATGGATACCAAAAAGTGATTGGTTCAAGTGTTGCTGCTGGTTTTGATGTCGAAACTCTCATGCTTGCACAGTTGATGGGATATAAAATAAAAGAGGTCCCAGTTGAATGGCTGTATGTTGAGACAAGGCGTGTAAGCCCTCTGAAGGATTCAGTAGATGCATTATCATATCTTTTAAAGATTCGATGGAACAAGGTAAAAGGAATCTACAAATAATATGTTTTTGAGCCATTCACTCGAACAATAGAAAAGATTACTTCATGAACAAACTACGTCTGCTTATTTTTCTTTATATTCTGACTATTTTTGGTCTATTTTTCTATTCTTTCACGCAGATAGATTTAAGTCTTACTTTGTCGAGGCTTTCCATTTGGCAAACGATAGAAAAGGGTTTTCAATATATCGGTTATTTTCAACGACCTCTTTCAACTGTCTGGTATGTGGTGCTTATACTACTTCTATTTGCGACACAAACTGGATTTCTCCTTACGGTACAGAAAAATATGATATCTCGAAAACAGGTCTGGGTATTAATTATTTTTACTGCAGTTGTCCTCGCGTTTTCTTATAACGCTTTTTCGTATGATCTTTTTAATTATATCTTTGATGCAAAGATTGTGACACATTATCATCTTAACCCTTACCAGCATAAAGCATTAGATTTTCCTCAAGATCCCATGCTGTCTTTTATGCACTGGACACAACGAATATATCCCTATGGTCCATTGTGGCTTTTTCTGACCATTCCTTTTTCCTTTTTGGGTGGACAGATTTTTCTTGTTACCTTTTATTTGTTTAAACTTATTGGTGCAGGAAGCTATCTAGGAACAGCATATTTTTTGGAAAAAATAGCAAAAAAAACAGTCCCTCAAGAAAGTCTTTTCCCACTCGCTCTTTTTGCATTTTCTCCTTTCGTTATTATTGAGGGGATCGTGTCTGCCCATAATGATATGGTAATGATTTTTCTTTCAACGCTGGCATTATACCTACTCTTGTCAAAAAGGTATGTCGTTTCACTAATTGCACTTATTGCTTCTGTGGGAGTGAAATTTGCAACAGCAGTTTGGTTGCCATTATGGGTTTTGATTATGGTTGCACAAACAAAAAGAAAGCAAGTACCATACAGATTGTTTATTGTTACAGGCATTTTGTTATCTCTCATTCCGATTGTGTTGGCAACGCTGCGAACTAATTTTCAACCATGGTATTTCCTCTATATTCTTCCATTTGCTGCATTAACAAAAAAGTATGTTGCTATACCCTTTAGCATTTTTTCTTTTTTTGCACTTTTGCAGTATGTTCCATTTTTATATACAGGGAACTGGAACCCTCCTATTCCAATGCTTTTAAACCAACTGTCACTCATTGGCGTTGGCCTTTCACTCTTGGTGCTGACAGGCTTATTCTTCTATAATCTTGCGGTTGCCAAAAAAGGGTAGGATAGCTACAATAGCTATATTCCTATGAAAATTCTGAAAACAATCTCTCTGGATATAATAGTAACTTCGGGTATTCTACTCTCATACTTTTTTCTTCGACTCACTCATCTCATGAGTTTGCCTCTCTTCACAGATGAAGCGATTTATGTGAGATGGTCACAAATTGCCAGTCAGGATGCAGCCTGGAGATTTATTTCACTCACTGATGGAAAACAACCAATGTTTGTTTGGTGGGCAATGGGTACCATGAAAATTTTCCATGATCCGCTTTTTGCAGGAAGAACAGTATCTGTTATTGCTGGAGTATTACTAGTAGTAGGTCTCTTCTTGTTAGGAAGAGAAATTTTTAGAAATAAATGGGTCGGATTTTTGACTGCCACTCTCTATGTCTTATATCCATTTGGACTTGTCTATGATCGAATGGCTATGTATGACTCTTTAGTTGCACTTTTTGCAGTATGGAGTCTTTATTTGGAAATTCTTCTTGTGAGAAATCCTCGTGCGTGGGTTGGATTTACTCTTGCACTTGTTATAGGTGGGGGAATGCTTACAAAAACATCTGATTTTTTTAGTATATATCTTTTGCCTGCTACGCTATTATTATTCGACTTTCAAAGAAAAGATAAGTGGAAACAGTTGCTTTTATGGGTAGGATTTGCTGTTTTGGCAGTTGGGCTTGCAAATCTTTATTACAATGTTTTGCGGCTTTCTCCTTTTTTTCATATCATTTCTGATAAAAATGATACATTTGTCTATCCACTGCATGATTGGATAAAACATCCTTTCACTTTTCTTCAAGGCAATATGCAAGGGCTATGGGATTGGTTCAGTACCTATATGTCTTACCCAATCCTAGGTGCTATTGCTTTGTCATTTTTCATTTTCAAAAAATTTTGGAGGGAAAAGATTGTCCTTATTATTTTCTGGATCGTTCCATTCGTTGCATTAGGGCTATTTGGAAGAATACTCTATCCACGGTTTATTCTTTTCATGACTGTACCATTATTATGTATGGCTGCATTAGTTTTCTACTGGCTTTTCACTTGGAAATATAAAATAATCGGAATATTTGTTGCAGTACTCCTCATTGGTATGTGGATACGAGCAGACTATTTTATTATAAATGATTTTGCGAGAGCCCCAATCCCGCGAGCAGATTTATCTCAATATAGTAATGACTGGCCTGCAGGCGGAGGAATTGCCCAGATTATTTCATACTTAAGACAACAATCAAAAGACAGAACAATTTTTGTTGCCAGTGAAGGCACATTTGGCTCATTACCAACGTATGCAGTAGAAATTTACTTTAATAATAATGATCATGTAATAAAGCAGGGTCTTTGGCCTCTACCTGAAACTATCCCACTTGATGTTGCCACAAAATCTGCAGAATTCCCATCATACATAATCTTTAACCAAACGCAAATACCTCCTTCTGGTTGGCCAGTGCAATTAATCAAGAGATACCAAAAAGGGATAGGAAATAGTTTTATTAGTCTTTATAAAATTAACCCTCAAAAACAATATGAAAATAAATCAACAAAATAATGTAGGATGGATATCTCTTATTATTCTTCTTTCTATACTGCCTTTTTTAAGTATTCTTTTTACATCTCTTAACCCTCACACTCATGATGGGCTTGTTCATTTAGCTCGTATGGCTGCATTTTTTACTGCACTCAAAGAGGGAGAATTTCCTGTCAGGTGGGCAGGATATTTAAACTATGGATATGGAATGCCACTTTTTATTTTCATTTACCAAGTGCCGTACTTTATCGCGTCCTTGTTTATTCTCTTAGGGTTGGGGCTTGTGTTGTCATTTAAAGTGACACTCATAGTAAGTTTTGTCTTGTCAGGAATTTTCATGTATCTTTTTGGGAAAGAGTTAACAAGAGATAACAAAAAAGCATTCTTACTCACCATTTTTTATCAGTTTGCCCCGTTTCGTTTAATAGAACTTCTTATACGGGGAAGTTTTGGAGAAGTGTATGCATATTCATTTTTGCCTCTAGTTGGGTATGGACTGTTAAAGCTTTCAAAAGAATTATCGTGGAAGAACTTCCTTCTGACAAGTTGTGCAACAGCTCTTCTGATTATGTCTCATAATGCATTGAGCTTGGTATTTTTTATACTATCCAGTGGGCTTATCTTTATTTTTTCAAATCGTTTGAAACATATTGTTTTCTCGTTTGTTTCACTGATTGGAGGACTATTACTATCTGCATTTTATTGGATGCCTGCACTTTTAGAGCATAAGTACACATATGGCGATTTATTTATGAAAGATCTCTATCTTTCCCATTTTCCGCCACTCCAGAATTTTTTTGTTGCTAACTGGTTTAATGAAGCGCATTTGCAAACAGGTGGAATATCAGTGCAACTTGGTTTGTTCCATGTACTTGCAATCATTGTCACACTCTATCTTTTCTGGAAAAAGAAAATTACTGATAAAAAAATACAAGCACTTTTCGTTTTTGCATTACTGGTTAGTATCGTGACACTTTTTTTCATGCAGCCTGTTTCAACATTTATCTGGGCACATGTGTCTATCCTTCGACAATTCCAATTTTCTTGGAGACTTCTTGGTGTTATGGCATTTACAACGTCACTTTTTTCTCTTGGGTTTTTTTATTCATCTTTTTTTATGAAAAAGTGGGTATTTACGTTCCTTGTTGTCTTGGTTGTCGGAACAACCCTGTATTACTGGCACCCTGCGTTAGGGTATGACAAGGTGGATGAAAACTACTACTGGCATTTTCCTCTCACCACAACCTATTATGGTGAGACAGATGTTATTTGGTCAGGAGGTCCCGCAAAAGCCTATCCTAAAAATACAGTTGAATTTGCAGCAGGTAATGGCATAGTTACTCACTTCACCAAAAACTCTCTTATGCATTCTTTTGATATCGCAGCAACAAGGTCAGCAACGCTTGTTGATCATATAGAGTATTTCCCAGGCTGGAAAGTATTAATAGACGGGAGAACTGTGCCAATTCAATTCCAGGATATTAATTACCGAGGTGAAATTACATTTCCTATTCCATCAGGCATTCACCATATTTCTGTAAAGTGGGGAGAGGATAAAGTACGTTTTATTGCAGATATCTTGTCTAGTTTTGCTCTGTTAATTTTTATAGGTATTTCATTAGTAACAGTTGCCTTACCCTATGTTAAGAAAAGAATATAAATTTATTATTGGTCTCATCGGTGTTGTCTTTGTATTTTTCTCATCGTTCATTTTTCTTGGAAAAATTCCCTTTCCTGGCGATTTACTTGTTTCAGGATACAACCCTTGGAGAACATATTCCTTTTTAGGATTTGGCCCAGGAGGGATGCCTAATAAGGCACAGTATTTCGATGTTTTACGGCAGTTATATCCATGGAAAATATTAACTATTGAGAGCCTGAGGCATTTTACTGTTCCCTTATGGAATCCATATAATTTTTCTGGTTCACCGCTTTTAGCGAATAATCAGTCAGCAGTTTGGTATCCATTGAATCTGCTTTATTTTCTTTTACCCATGACACTCGCATGGGGACTTCTTGTTATGTTGCAACCTCTTTTAGGAAGTATTGGGACCTATTTTTTTACAAGAAAAATAGGAGTAGGAAAATGGGGAAGTCTTCTTTCGGCTGTTGCATATGGCTATTGTCTTTTTCAATCTGTATTTATTGAATACAATACCATAGGCCATGTTATTGCTCTCCTTCCTTGGACACTTTTAGGACTAGAGTTGTTACTTTCTAATAGAAAAATTGCAGGATATTTTCTCTTTGTTGGATCACTTGTGTTCTCCTTTTTTGCTGGGCATATTCAAATTTGGGGATTCTCAGTTATTTTTATCCTTGCTTATGTGCTGTTTCGTTTCCTTGTAGTAAAGAAAAAAATACTATTTGGGCTTGAAGTAGGTATTTTATTTCTCATCGGAGTTGCGTTAACAGGGATACAAAGTATTCCTACATTTGAACTTATTGGACATGCTGCTCGAGTATCTCAAAATTATCCATTTCTCATAAAAAATTTGTTAATTCAACCATATCAAACACTGCTTTTACTTATTCCGGATCTTTTTGGCAATCCTGCAACAAGAAATTATTTGTTTTCTGATTCCTACCCTGGAAATGCCATGTATATTGGCATGTTACCATTCCTTTTTGCATTATTTGCGATAACAAAAATACGCGTTCACCGACAGATTCGTTTTTTTACAAGTACTGCAATAGTACTTCTTCTATTTTTGGTCAGGACACCATTTACAGAATTGTTTTACAAATTACAAATCCCTTTTTTCTCAACGGGGTCGCCGTCAAATGCATTATTTTTACTCAGCTTTTCACTTGCTGTTTTGACAGGATTTGGACTTGACTATTATATCCAGGAGAAAAATAAGAAAGTACTTCGCATTGCCATAGCTCTTTTGGTTGTTATTGGGCTTATTTTACTTCTCTCAAGGATTTTTCATTTGCAAATAAGTTATAAAAATACAGTATTTTCACTACTGTTAGCTGGTGTTAGCGGTTTTGTTGTTGTATTCGGTTATCTGTTTCCAAAGAAAAAAACGATAATTACTTGTGTGATTATTGTCATAACAATTGCTGACTTATTCTACTTTTTCCAAAAGTTTAATCCTTTTGTAAAACCTGTCCTTGTGTATCCTCCTGTTGGGATAACTACCACACTGCAGCAACTTACTCAAAATCAGAGAGTATGGAGCTATGGAGATGCAACTGTTGACCCCAATGTATTATCTGTCTATCATATCCAGGATCCAACTGGGTATGATCCGTTATATCCAAAAGTTTACGGTGAATTTATTTCATCATCACAAGATGGGAACATTCGTACAACATTTACCAATCAATCTCGATCTGATGCAGTCATTGCTCCTGCCTTTCATGAAGAAGATTTAACAAGGAATCCATACCGTTTTAAAATATTAGATGCAACAAGCGTCGGATATATTCTCTCAAAAGAAATATTAAGTACTGATTTTCTAACACAACGTCATTGGAAACTTACCACGTCTCAAGATGGGTGGAATATCTATCAAAACATATCTGCGCTTCCTCATGCATATATTGTTGGCTCGTATAATACATATACTGATGCAAATGACTTTTCAAAGAAGTTTTATGCCAATACCTTTGATGTCCATTCATTAGTATTACTAGAGAAGCCTGTTGGAAATATAATGCTTACCCAGGCTGATGTGAGAATCATTCGTTATTCACCTGAACAAGTTGCTATCAAAACCATAACAAATGGGACAGGACTTCTTGTCCTTACAGATACTTATTTCCCAGGGTGGAATGCATCGATTGATGGGAAACAGGTCCCAATACTTAAGGCTAACTATACATTCAAAGCAGTAAAAATCCCTGCAGGAGTGCATACGGTTACCTTTTCTTATCAGCCTTCATCCTTTTCTACTGGTCTAACTTTGACTATAATGGGAGTGGTTGGATTTTTTATTATGCTTTTTATTGTAAAGCGAAGAAACTACAGATATGAGTAAATATTTTTCTATTGGATTATTCCTTCTTATTCTTTGTGTTGCTACTTTTCTCCGACTCAATCATCTTGGAGACATTCCTCATGGGTTTTATCAAGATGAATCTGCAATAGGATACAACGCGTATTCGCTTATTCACACGGGGAAAGATGAATGGGGAGTAACATGGCCATTGTACTTTAAATCATTCGGAGATTACAAACTTCCTGTCTATATCTATGCAACTATTCCCTCAGTGATGCTTTTTGGAATGAATGAATTTGCCGTGAGATTCCCTTCTGCATTATTTGGAATTGTAACTATTGGGATTGTCTTTCTCTTAATAAGAAAATTAACAGGAAATACTTCTCTTGCGTTTCTCACAATGGGACTTTTGGCAATTAACCCTTGGAGTCTTCATTATAATAGGGCAACATTTGAAGTCAGCATCAGCTTATTCCTCTTTACCACTGGCACATTGCTTCTTCTGCATGCATTTTCCTCCAAAGGTAAAGGATATTTTCTCCTGGGGACACTCTGTTTTATTCTTTCCATCTATTCCTATAACCTTACTCGTTTGCTATCGCCGCTTTTGTATGCCTTAGTAATTGTCTATGGAATGTCTTTAAAAAAAACAGTACCAAAGAAAGAAATACTGATTACTGGAATTCTTTCATCTATTGCTCTTATTCCATTTGTAATAACACTTTTCTCCTCAGGAGGTGTTGCTTCAGCAAGAGGGACATTACTATTTTCTAGTGCAGTAGTACAAGCTCCTCTTATTGAATTTAAAGCGTATATCAGTGCAATGCCACTGTTTGGAAAACTGTTCTCAATGCCAGCACTTCTTTTCTGGCAATATATTGTCAATATTGCATCATATTTTTCAGTTACGTTTCTTTTTCTCATTGGCTCTTCTCATGGAAACCATGGTATCGGGAATATCGGACAGTTTTACTTATTTGAATTGCCGTTTATGCTGATAGGAGTCATTGCAATTGTTAAACAAAGGAAACCGTGGGGTCTTGTCCTTTTCGGATGGGCAGTAATAACGATTTTGGTTGCAAGTCTTACGAGAGATGTTCCTCATGCTACCAGAAGTTTTTTCCTTGTTTTTCCCTATGAAGTATTTTCAGCATATGGAGTACTCCTTTTGGCGCAATTTTTAAGAACAAAACCGTTTGCAGTTAAATTATTGGCAGGAGGACTTGTTTCTCTTCTTATTGTTTTTAATGTGCTGTATTACTTTACTTCTTATTATGTTCGTTTTCCTCTCTTGTATGCAAAACAATGGAGGCTTGCGGATAAATCAGTTGCCACATTTTTACAAAACAATGACAAAAAGTATGATAAAGTTATTTTTGACAAAAAAGCAGGGTACATGTACACCTCACTTCTGTTTTTCAATACCTATTCTCCAACTCTTTTTCAACAAACAGAAATGCGGGATAAAGAAGATGCAGAAGGATTTAGCATGGTTCAATCATTTGGAAAGTACCAATTCAAAGATATTAACTGGGGAGAGGACTATCATAAAGGTACCCTCATTATTACTGTTCCTGATCGTGTCCCAACAAATATAACACCAATACAATCATTCTTCTATCCGCAAAGACCTGTTGCTTTTGCTCTTAATCAAAAAGTAGTTTCCTATCCCGTGAGTGAGGTTGCCTATGTTGCAGTTGAAGGGAAATAAAACAATTTGGGTAAGTTTGGGATTATTGGGACTACTGATTCTCCCAACATTCCTTTCGTTGTTTCATCCTGGATTTTTTCTCAGTGACGATGGCAATTGGATGGTTGTGAGACTTTCTGCTTTCTATGAGAGCATAAAACAAGGACAATTTCCACCACGGTTTCTTGTAAGGCTGAATCATGGATATGGATATCCTGTTTCTAATTTTTTGTATCCATTATTTTTATACATTGGTGTTCCAATTCATGGGATAGGTATTAGCTTTGTGAATACCATTAAAATTATTTTAGGGTTAAGTCTTCTTTTATCTGGTATTTGTAGTTTTCTATGGCTTCGAAAATTTGTTGGTCATTGGGCAGCGATGATTGGAGCTTTTGTGTATGTTGTGTTTCCTTACCATGTGTTTGATGTGTACCAACGTGGATCTGTTGGAGAAGTGCTTGCTTTAGCAATCCTGCCTTTTATCCTTTGGCAGATAGAGCGAAAAAAACTATTTTTTACTGCACTCGGTTGTGCACTCCTTATCCTTGCTCATAATAGTTTAGCGCTCTTATTTCTTCCAATTATCCTGTTATATATAGTATATCGAAAAGCATTTTCCCTTCGTGATAGTGCTTTTATTATTTTCTATAGTTTGGCACTTTCTGCTTTCTTCTGGATTCCGGCATTATATGATAAACAGTATACTATTTTTGATAAAACCCTTGTTTCAGATATTTCCTCTTATTTCCTTCCATTTTTCTCACCACTTATCGGATGGGTAACATTACTTGTCCTTATTTTAACGTTTCCTTTTCTTTTACAAAAAAGGGTTATGCCTTTTCGTTTTTTTTGGGTTCTAACAGTAATCTCTCTCTTTTTTGTCTTATCAATTTCTTCTCCCGTTTGGAAATTGTCACATATCATTCCTTTTTTCCAATTTCCATATAGATTCTTGTCAGTAACACTTCTTGGAGTTGCTGCATTGTCAGCCATGGAAATAGAATTGTTGCCAAGAAAAGTGAAAGTACTTGGGATGATACTGCTTGTCGGTATTATATATCTTTCCTCCTGGAGTCTTCTTTTCCCAACGAACTATCAAAACTTCCCTGATACGTTTTACAGTACAAACCAAGATTCAACAACAGTAAAAAATGAATATATGCCAAGCTGGGTGAAAAATCAGCCAACTGTGTATACTGACAAAAAAATAGAAATACGCCAAGGTAATGGTGTTGTCTCAAATGTCCAATTTAAAGGGAGTTACCTGGCTGCACATGTCATATCTCGCACAAATGCTGTTGTTCAAATCAATCTTATTTATTTCCCCGGTTGGGAAGTCTTGGTTGATGGAAAACGAGTAAGTGTATCTTATGCAAATGCATTTGGATTGATGCAGTTTCCTCTCTCTGCTGGAGATCATACGGTTATCGCGCGTTTTCGAGAAACGCCAGTAAGACTTTTTGCAGATGTACTTTCTCTTTGTAGCTTGCTTGTTCTCATAGTACTCATCATGCGAAAACAATATGAAAAGTAAACTTTTCTCTTTTATACCACTGATTATCGTTCTTGGGTTATCTCTTATCACAATAGTTCCACTTTTTCATAATGGGTTTTACCCCGTGCATGACAACGTGCAGGTACAACGTGTCTATGAAATGTATAAGGCATTGAAGGATGGAATGGCTCCAGTACGATGGGTTCAAGATTTGGGGTATGGGTATGGATATCCGCTCTTTAATTTTTACGGTCCACTTGCCTATTACATAGGTGCTTTTTTCGTCTTTCTTTTTTCAAATAGTCTTTTGGGAACAAAAATAATGATTGGAATAGCAATGGTTGGGAGTGGTGTCACGATGTATGCTCTTGCTTCTTCGTTGTGGGGAAAATGGGGAGGACTTGCTGCTTCTATACTCTACCTTTTTGCTCCGTACCATGCTGTTGATATGTATGTGCGAGGTGATATAGGAGAATTATGGGCATATGTGTTTTTCCCACTCGTATTTTGGGGATTTTATAAACTTTTTCTTGCGATACATTCTTTACCACAGGTCCCAAATAAAATATTAATTGTACAATTTTCGATTGTTAAGTGGGCAATAGTTGGAGCTATTGGGTTTGCTGGGATTATACTTTCCCATAATCTTTCAGCATTTATGATAACTCCGTTTTTGCTTACTACCTGCGTTGCCCTTATCCTTAGTTCACGATATAAACTGCAGACTGCGTTTTATTTGTTACTTACCGTTCTTTTTGGTCTTTTTCTGAGTACGTTTTATTGGTTGCCTGTTTTTACAGAGATGCAATATACCAACGTTCTTTCCCAAGTGGGGGGTACTGCTGATTTTCATGATCACTTCGTGTGTTTAGAACAACTGTGGCAAAGTCCGTGGGGTTTTGGAGGATCGGTTCCAGGATGTATTGACGGTTTCTCATTTATGATAGGGAAAGTGCATATACTCCTGAGTGTTCTAGCAGTTATGCTACTCCCGTTTGTGATAAAACAAAAAAAACTTTTTGTTGCAACTATCCTTTGTATTGCAGGACTTCTCGTAAGTGTTTTCTTCATGTTATCTATCTCAACAGTGATATGGAATGTTATTCATCAAATGGCATTTCTACAATATCCTTGGAGGTATTTACTCCTTGCGTCACTTTTTTCTTCTCTTTTAGGAGGTATGGTTGTTTCTTTTGCTTTTTCAAAGCAAAAAATGCTTGGTGTAGGACTATGCTTGATCGTGGTCATGAGTGGTCTTTTTCTGTATGGTAAATACTTTAAACCACAATTGTATATACCAGTAAATACTGATTCTTTAACTGCAATACGTTTTCTTGAATGGACAACGTCAAAGATTTCGGATGAATACATGCCAAAGCGTTTTACCAAGCCAAAACGTTCTGAAGAATTGCCTCACTCTTTTATTGTCCCTTCACGTGATCATATGGTGCAAAAAGAAATGCTCAAAACACAAGAAAAAAACGATGTATTAACGGTGAGTGTTCCTCATTATGTTTTTGTGAATCAAGCGTATTTTCCAGGGTGGAAGGCATTTGATAATGGGAGAGCCATCCAGATACAAAGAGCTCCACAAGGGATGAAGGTGTACCTTTCTTCAGGAATGCATAAACTCACCTTTGCGTACCGTGGAACATTTGTTGAAAATCTGAGTAATGCTATCTCTCTGACTAGCGTAATCATACTTATTCTTGCTATAATTTGGGAGATTGGCAAAATATATGACCGCAAAAGTACCTGAGCTCTCCGTATTCTTTCCCTTCTGGAACGAAGAAAAAAATATAGAAAAAGTTGTGAAAGAAGCAATCTCTGTTGCAAAACAAGTAGCCAGCAAGTGGGAAATTATCATGGTAGATGATGGATCCTCGGATCATACACTTGAAAAAGCGGAGACATTAGCAAAAACAGATCCTCAGCATCTTCGCGTTATCACACATAAACCAAATAGAGGTTATGGAGCTGCCCTAAAAAGCGGTCTTGAAACTGCAAAGTATAACTTGGTTGTTTTTACAGATGGGGATGGTCAATTTGATTTTTCTGAAGTGACGCGTTTTTTGGAAAAGATTGACCAAGCAGATATGGTTATAGGAAGTAGGATGAAGCGACTTGATCATCCCTTTAGACATTTATTGATGAATCTTCTGAAAATTTGGGATTTTATTTTCTTTGGATTTTATTTCAAGGATATCGATTGTGGTTTTAAAATGTTTAAGCGTTCTGCCATAAAGAAAATTCTTCCACTCAATTCAGAAGGAGCGATGATTACAACGGAAATTTTAGCCAAAGCAAAGAAAGCCCATTTAAAAATTGTCCAAGTTGAAGTTCATCACTATCCAAGAAAGTATGGAGACCAAAGTGGTGGGAATCTTCGTGTCATTGTTCGTGCTATTGTCGAGAGTTTTCAATTATGGAAGAACTTGCATTATGGAAGATCTTGATATCGCTGCGGTTACAAAGCGGTCGATTCATGGAGTATTTGCTTTAGTAACCCGTACATTTTTTATCCAAATAGTCAGTTTTGTTGTCAATTTACTTCTGACCATTTTCCTTTCTCCTGCAGTTTTTGGAATTTACTTTGTCGTCAGTGCAGTGATCGCTTTTTTACAATATTTCTCAGATATCGGGCTTGCAGCTGCTTTAATTCAAAAAAAAGAGCCTATTACAAAAGAGGATTTAAAAACCACCTTTACGATTCAAGAAGGACTTGTGGTAACAGTTGTTCTTATAGCGTTGCTGCTATCTCCTCTTATTGGAAAGTTTTACCACTTAGACAGTAATGGGATATTTCTTTTCCAAGCGTTAATTGTGTCATTTTTCCTTTCCTCTCTAAAGACCATCCCTTCTGTACTTTTGGAACGAGACCTTCACTTTGAGAAGCTTGTTATTCCACAAATTATTGAAACGCTCTTTTTTAATATTGTTGTTGTAGTATTAGCAATAAAAGGGTGGGGAGTTGCAAGTTTTACCTATGCAGTGCTTGCTCGAGGTCTCTCAGGGGTTATTGCCATTTATATCATTTCACCATGGAGAATCCAGGTTGGTTTCTCAAAAGAAGTTGCTAAAAAATTGTTATCATTTGGCATTCCATTCCAAACAAATAGCCTCTTAGCCTTGATAAAAGATGATTTGCTGATTGCCTATATTGGAAAAGTATTACCGTTAACACAAGTTGGCTATATTGGTTTTGCTCAGAAATGGGCTTTTACTCCTCTTCGCCTTATTATGGATAACATCATCCGCATTACCTTTCCTTCTTTTTCACGACTTCAGCATGAAAAGAATTCTTTAGGAAAAGCAATAGAAAAGTCTCTTTTTGTTTTATCACTGCTTATTTTTCCATCCCTTATCGGCCTTGTTCTGCTTGCCCCTCAATTCATTGATATTATTCCAAAATATAAAAAGTGGGAGCCTGCTCTTGTTTCTTTAGCATTTTTTGCACTTAATGCAGGATTGTCGTCGATCTCTACACCGCTCACAAATGCGTTAAATGCGATAGGGAAAATAAAAGTATCACTTTCCCTCATGGTCTTTTGGGTAGTTACCACGTGGGTATTTACCCCCCTTTGTATCTATCTTTTTGGATTTAATGGTGTTGCTATTGCCTCTGCCTTTATTGCCTTTTCTGTAGTACTTGTTGTTATACTTACCAAGCGGTATGTTTCTTTTTCATTAAAGGGCGTATTTGTTCCTGCATTGTCAGCATTCATGATGGGTGTTGTATTGCTGGTTCTTATAAAAATGATGCCTGTATCGCTCCCTGCTATTCTTGGAGAAATTATTGTAGCTTCAGCGTTCTACCTTACCTGCACATACCTTCTTGCAAAAGAAGAAGTAAAAAAGGATATACTAATACTAAAGGCACATTTTATTAAGTAACTATGTCACTCTCTGTTGTTATTTCGACCTTTAATCGTCAAGAAAAACTACAGCGCTGTCTACTGTCTATAAAAGACATTGCTGATGAAATTATTGTCGTTGATAACACCTCCTCTGATGATAGTGTGAAGGTCGCAAAAACATTTACTCCGCATGTCTTTATTCGAAAAAATAATCCAATGCTGAATGTAAATAAAAATTTTGGTTTTACTAAGGCAAGCAAAGAATGGATTTTATATTTAGACGATGATGAAAGCATTACATCAGAATTAGGAAAGGAAATTACTGAAGTTATTACGAATACATCAGCGGTGGCAAATGGATACTGGATTCCTCGAAAAAATAGTATTTTTGGAAAGTGGATAGAGCATACGGGTTGGTATCCAGATTATCAACTTCGACTCTTCAGAAGGGAAAAAGGAAAATTTCCAGAGGTACACGTCCATGAAATGGTTGCGGTTGAAGGTTCTCTAGAATATCTTTCTTCTCCAATGGAGCACACAAATTACGAATCAATTCATGAATTTTTATACAAAATGGTAATGACCTATGCTCCCAATGAGGCAGAAGTACTCCTGCAAAAAGGATACAAATTTGATTTTTTAGATAGTATCCGTTTCCCTGCAAAAGAATTCTTCAGTCGTTATTTTGCACGACAAGGGTATAAGGATGGTCTGCATGGACTGGTGCTTTCCTTATTGATGGCCTTTTACCACCTCATTGTTTTTGGATACCTATGGGAGAAACATAAGTTTGTTGAAGTAGACTCTCATACGCTTTTACCCCATCTGAGTCGGGAAACACGTGTATTGCAAAAAGAATTACGATATTGGGAACATACAAAAACGATAGAGACGACAAAAAATCCTTTGAAGAAAGTTGCATATAAAATTGTGAGGAAACTGACCGTATGAAGAAAGTCGTTATAGCAACAATAAATTTCAATAGTGAGAAGGAGACACATGCGTGTCTGCAGTCTTTAGAAAAGTTGAATACAAAAGGTCTTATTGTAGAAATAGTTGTTATCGATAATGGATCAAAAATACCCTTTACGTTAACTCCTGAAGAAAAGGAAAAAGGGATAGCGCTATTAAGCACAGGGAAAAATTTAGGATTTACAGGGGGAAGTAATGTTGGCATAGAATATGGCCTTGGGAATGAAGCAGACTACGTCATGCTTATCAATAATGACACGATTGTAGATCCTGAGCTTCTCCAGGAGCTTCTCAAACCATTTGAGCATGATGCAAATGTAGGGCTTGTTGTGCCAAAGATTTATTTTGCAAAAGGCCATGAATATCATTTAGAAAAATATAAAAAGGACGAGTTAGGAAGAGTCTTTTGGTTTGCTGGTGGCTATGTTGATTGGGCTAACGTATTTACGAGACATCGCGGAGTAGATGAAGTAGATAAGGGACAATATGACAGGGAAGAAGACATCAGTTTTGCAACAGGCTGTTGCATGCTGTTATCAAGACAAGCACTGCAAAAGGTTGGGATGTTTGATAATAAGTATTTTCTTTACTTTGAAGATGGTGATTTAAGTCAGAGACTTCTGAAAGCAGGTTTTCGCATTGTTTACCACCCTCAAGCTGTTTTGTGGCATATCACCGCTGCATCAGGTGGTGGTTCTGGATCAATTTTGCATGATTACTATCTCACGCGCAATAGAATGCTTTTTGGTATGCGATATGCGCCTCTTCGTTCAAAAGTAGCTCTTATCAGGGAAAGTATGCGTTTGTTAGTACGTGGCAGAGAATGGCAGAAAAAGGGCATTATTGATTTTTACAGAGGGAATATGGGGAAGGGAAGTTTTGGCCGCTGATGAAACTTTCAGGAATTATTATTGCAAAAAATGGAGCATACCTTCTAAAAGATTGTATTGAGTCACTGCATTTTTGTGATGAGGTTGTTTTAGTAGATGCTGGGTCTACTGATAATACCGTGACACTAGCCAAACAATTAGGAGCTCGAGTAGTTCGGGGAACAGATGTTGATTTTGCAAAACAGCGAAATATCGGAATGCAGGAGGCAAAAGGAGAATGGTTACTCTATATTGATACCGACGAGAGGGTAAGTCCTCAGCTTAAGGAACAAATTCTTGCAGCTATTCAAAAAGATTCCTACGATGCTTTTCGAGTCAAAAGGAAAAACTTTTATTTAGGCAATTACCCATGGCCAAAGATAGAACAATTAGAAAGACTTTTTAAAAAGAGTCACTTAGAAGGATGGTTTGGGAAATTGCATGAAACAGCAAAAGTACATGGAAGAATTGGGGACTTGCATGGTTTCCTTTTTCACTACACACATCGTAATTTAACCTCAATGCTTGAGAAGACAATTCAGTGGTCACAAACAGAAGCGCAACTTCGTCTTGATACCAACCATCCGCGTATTGTTACATGGAGACTCATACGTGTTATGCTTACAGGCTTTTTCGACTCGTATATAAAGCAGGGAGGATGGAAAGCAGGAACAATGGGGTTAATTGAGAGTATGTATCAGTCCTACAGTATGTTTATTACCTATGCAAGACTGTGGGAGATGCAACAAAAAAAGAATTGACTATGAAGACTTATTTACTGCAAAAATTATTTCATCCTGTTATCTGTATTATCGCTCTCTGGTTCATTTTTTGTATACCGTATTTTTTTCATAATAAAGTTCCTTTTTCCTCAACCTACCAAGTCACCACGTTTGCTCCATGGAGTGCATACCCTCAAAATGGAATTCCTGTAAAAAATGGAGCAATGCCTGATGTTATTACACAAATCTATCCGTGGAGGTATGAAGCAATATCGCTTTGGAAGCACCGACAACTTCCCTTGTGGAATATGTCCAGTTTTGGAGGGACACCCCTTCTTGCTAATTATCAATCTGCTGTCTTATCACCTCTTAACGTTCTTTTCTTTTTTACGCCTTTTGTAGAAGGATGGAGTTTGCTTGTCCTCTTCCAACCGCTTCTTGCCGGAATTGGTATGTATCTTTTTGCCAGACAGGTAGGAGTGAGCAAATGGGGAGGACTTTTATCAAGCATATCCTTTATGTTTTGTGGATTTTTGGTAGTCTGGATGGGATACGCAACATTAGGATATGCATTGCTTTTTTTACCGTATGCACTCACTGGACTTGAAGGATTTTTTTCAACCAAACAAACAAAGTATCTTTTCCTTCTTTCATTTTCTCTTCCTTTGTCGTTTTTTAGCGGTCATTTTCAGATTAGCCTCTATGTCTTGTTAGCAACACTTGCCTACTATCTTTATAAATCGTTTCAAAAAAAATCATTATTTCTCTCTTTGTTCTCAGGGATAGCTCTTTTCAGTGGAATATTGTTATGCTTACCACAAATCCTCCCGTCCCTTGAATTTTATACGCAATCTCTGAGAAGTGGACTATTCCAAAAAGGAGAAGCCATTCCTCTTGCTTATCTACCAACGCTTCTTGCTCCTGATTTTCTTGGAAATCCTGTTACGCGAAATGACTGGTTTGGGCATTATGCTGAATGGAATATGTATATTGGTATTATTCCTTTTTTCCTTGCATTGTTCTCACTTACGCTTTGGAAAAAATCTATTGTACGATTCGCCTTTGTAACAGGAATCCTTTGCGTTCTTCTTGCTCTTGATACTCCCATTACCGATGTGTTTGTAAGACTTCATATTCCTGTTTTATCAACAAGCGCATTAAGCCGTATTGTGGGTGTATATAGTTTCTTTTTTGCACTTCTTGCGGGATTTGGGTTGGATAGTCTCTATCATTTCCTCTCAGACAATAAAAAGAAAATACCAGGATTATTGATGGGTTTTGTTATTATTGCATTCGGGTTGTTGTGGATCGTGATTGCAAAAAAGCTTTTTCTTCCACTCGAGAAAATACCTATTGCCAAGCAAAATCTTATTCTTCCAACGAGTATCGCTTTGGGTTTTATTCTTTGTCTGTTTATAGGAATGGTTCCTCAGAAAAGAGTGAAATATATTTGTTTCGTACTCCTTCTCTGTTTTGTTGCTTTTGATATGTATCGATTTGTCACAAAATGGCAATCGTTTGATCCCAAAAATTTTGTGTACGAGAACGTACCAGTGACACAAGCGTTCAGTCGGATTGCAGGATATGAAAGAGTTTTGGGAAATTTTGGAGCGCAAGTATCAGACTACTATAAACTCCCAGGACTTGAAGGATATGATGCGTTATATCCAAGACGATATGGTGAGTTTATTGCATCGTTAAATGACGGGGAATTCCATGAGGCTGATCGATCAGTTGTAACGTTTCCTCGACAAGGTCTCTATACTTCACAAGTTCTGAATCTTTTGAATGTAAAATACCTTGTCCATAAGGTTTCTGACGATAATATGGGATGGACATTGCCATATTGGAATTATCCATCAAACCAGTTTTCACCTTTGTATACGGATGCTTCATATAGAATATTAGAAAATACGTCTGTCTATCCAAGAGCTTTTCTTGTTGGAAACTATGTGTTGAAGCAAAAAAAACAGTCGATTCTTGATACCATGTTTGCAAAGGACACTGATCTGAGAAGGACAGTTGTTTTGGAAGAAAAACCAAACCAGGCAATCTCAGAAGATACACAAGCTCATACTAAGATTGTTTTCTATAAAGCAAATAACGTGAAGATTCAAACATCAGCCAAAACGGCAATGTTACTTTTTATTTCTGACCAATTTTATCCTGGGTGGAAAGCCTTTATGGATGGACAAGATACCCATTTGTATCGTGCAGATTTTGCTTTCAGAGCTGTTGAGGTACCAGCCGGAGTTCATACCATTGTTTTTTCATACCAGCCCACAAGCTTTTATATGGGATTATGGGGGGCATGTATAGGACTCGTGGCACTACTAGCGAGTGTGATGCTTAAAAAGAAACTATTTTCTCCAAAATTGTAAGCTGCGAATTCTTAATTTTTCTTTTGCGAAAAAGAAAAGATAGGCAATTTCTAAAAGTCCAACGGTATTGAGAATAAGCATAACAACAAACCAATTTCGCTGATCTTGTCTTGCAGAGGTCCACAGAGCCAATCCTTTCCAGAGCAAAGACCATACGAAAAGAACAAAAAGTCCCCACGCAGGGATATTAGGAAGGTTCATACATCAATGATAGCATACTTTCAGAGATTGTCAAAAATTGCTACAATTGCTTTGTGAAGATAGGTTTTTTTGATCCTTACCTGAATACTCTTGGAGGTGGAGAGAAATATATGTTGACAGCAGCTTCATTTTTCTCCAAAAAACACCACGTATCTATCTTTTGGGATGATGCTGATATAGTGAAAAAAGCGCAAGAAAAATTTGGGTTTGATACAGAAAAAATACATGTAACAAGAAATATTTTTTCTTCTTCATATTCTGTTCTACAACGTATCTTCTTAACGCAAGATTATGATGTGATCTTTTATTTAAGCGACGGAAGTATTCCTCTTTTAGGGTGTAAAAAATTATATGTTCATTTTCAATTCCCTGTAGAATGGGTAAGTACAACAGGTCTTCTTAATAGATTTAAAATCAAACGAGTCACAAAATTTATTTGTAACTCAGCTTTTACCAAGTCATATATAGATAAAACCTTTGGAGTTCATAGTCTTGTTATTTATCCTCCTGTTGATACGTTTTCACCAAATATTGTTACGAAGAAAAATATCATTCTTTCTGTTGGGAGATTCCAAAAAAATAGTGATGGACGATGGGTAAAAAAACAAGACGTATTGATTGAAACATTTAAAAAAATGATTGACGGTGGGTTGAAAGGTTGGGAACTTGTATTAGCTGGGAGTTTTCTCCCGGAAGATAAGAAATATATGCAAGAGTTAAACGATATGATAAAAAACTATTCCATTCGTATTATGGAAAATATTTCACTTGGGGAGTTACACAAATTGTATTGTGAAGCAAAAATTTACTGGCATGCAACTGGATTTAAAGAAAACATAACTGAATACCCTGATAGAACTGAACATTTTGGTATTTCAACGGTTGAAGCAATGCAACAAGGAGCAGTACCTGTTGTCATCGGTAGTGGAGGACAACCCGAGATTGTTACCGATGGAATCAACGGATTTCTCTGGCAAACAGAGGATGAACTCATTGAGAAAACACAGTCTCTTATTCGCAGTACTACGTTATATGACGACTTTCAGAAAAAAGCAAAGGAAACTGCAAAACAGTTTACTACTGAACGGTTTGTTGAAGCATTACAAAAATTATTATGAAAAACATCCTCAGTGTTCTTGTCATAGGTAGTATCATTAGTATGTTTTTTGGATCGTTCTTTTTCCAACATAAACTCCCTATTCCATCAGATAGTCTTGTCGGCTTATACCATCCTTTTCGAGATGCTTTTGCTGCGCAATATCCACGAGGATTGCCTTTTAAAAATTTTCTGATTACAGATCCTGTCAGACAACAGTATGTTTGGAGATTTTTAGCATACCAGCTAGAAACAAAAGGAATACTTCCATTATGGAATCCGTATAACGGCTTAGGTATGCCCCTTCTTGGGAATCAACAATCTGCTGTTTTGTATCCCTTCAACCTTCTTTTCTTTATTCTTCCTTTTGCAACTGCATGGTCATTCCAGGTCTTTCTCTCCCCTGTACTAGGAGCATTATTTCTCTTTCTTTATCTAAGACAAGTAAAGGTGTCTTTTTTTGGAAGTGTATTTGCAGGAATTTCCTTTTCGTTTTCTGGATTTGTCATTGCATGGCTTGAATGGAACACCATTGTCCAAAGTTTCTTGTGGCTACCGTTTCTGTTGTGGAGTATAGAGAAGTTGTTTATATCAACGGTACTAAAAAAAAGACTTCTCTATATAGTGATTGTTTCCTTGGGATTAGTATTGTCCCTCTTAGCAGGACATTTGCAGACGTTTTTTTATGTTTCTGTAGTAAGTACTCTCTACTTTTTGCTAAAACTGTGGCAGGAGAGAAGTGGTCGAAAACAGTTTGTGATGTTGTTCGTAACATTCTTCCTACTTACGCTGTTTATCTCTTTAGTCCAGCTTATTCCAACACTGCAACTTATTTCGCTCTCCGCACGAACAGTTGATCTTGATTGGCATGCAACAGGTTGGTTTATCCCTTATCAACATCTTCTTCAATTTATTATTCCTGATTTTTTTGGTAACCCAACAACAATGAACTATTGGGGAGTATGGAATTATGGAGAATTAGTTGGCTATATTGGCATCATTCCACTGATTTTTGCCTGTATTGGAGGATTTTTTGTCAGAAGAAAAGTTGTCTATTTCTTCTTAGGAATACTTCTTCTATCACTGCTTTTTGCAACTGCAAATCCAATTGCTACATTGCCATTTCTGTTTCATATTCCTTTTCTCTCAACATCACAACCGACAAGACTGTTATCGCTGATTGATTTTGCTCTCATTATTCTTGCAGCCTTTGGAGTCGATTATGCGAGGAACATGTCAAAAAAACAATTGCTTTTCATTATTAGTATCTTTGGATTCGTATTTGTCGGAGTATGGGTATTTTTGTTATTTGGTACAAAAATGATTCCTGCTTTTCCAGTTGAAAATTTATTGACAGCAAAAAGAAATAGTATGTTGCCAACTGGATTATTTCTGATTGCTTCTTTTATTCTCGTTACTGGTTCTTTTTTAAGGTATCGAAAAACATTTTTGATTATGTTTTCCTTTATATTGCTGCTTTCTGTTTATGATGGCATACGATTCGGAGAGAAATTTACTCCTTTTACGCAGCAACAACTTTTATATTCTTCCACAAAAACTATCTCTTTTTTACAACAGCATCTTAATGGATATCGGTATATGACAACAGATGATAGGTTACTTCCTCCAAATGTAAATGCATACTACCAACTGCAGAGTCTTGATGTCTATGATCCATTATATCTGCAAAGATATGGTGAATTTATTGCTGCTCTTGGAAGAGGAAAGCCAGATGTTACTCCTCCTTTTGGGTTTAATAGAATTATTACTCCACATACCATAAACAATCCCTTTATGAATCTTTTAGGAGTAAAGTTTATACTGAGTCTGGATGATCTTAATGATCTTTCATTGAAAAAAGTTTTTGAAGAAGGACAAACAAAAGTATATGAAAACAGCCAGGTACTGCCGAGAGCATTTTTTATTAAAGAAATCATCCCCGCTTTCTCCAAACAACAAGCAATAGAAAAACTCTTTGCAGAAAAAGATTCATTGAATACCAAAGCAGTCGTTGAAGGAGTACAACAAAGAATTACTTTGATGCAAGGAAAAGCATGGATTACTCTCTATACTCCTTCGAAAGTATCCATACAGACAGACAGTAGTGGTGATGGTTTTTTGGTAGTAACAGATGCCTATTATCCAACATGGCATGTCTTTATCGACGGAAGGGAAACAAGAGTATATATGACAGATTATGTTTTGCGAGGGGTATTTGTGCCAAAAGGGAAGCACACAATTGCATTTAACGTCGTACTGTTTTAATCTTAATAGATATGAATATTAGTATTGTTATTCCAAATTTCAACGGACGAGATTTACTTTTACACAATATTCCTCTTGTTGTGAAAGCTGTTGAAGAGTATGGAGCAGGTTTTGTAGAAATTATCATCACAGACGATGCGTCCCAAGATGGGTCTGTTGGTGCAGTAAAGCACCTCTTAGAAGATCTTGTTCCTAAAAATAGTAAAAAACTTTCCTCTGTTGTTTTGGAAAATCCTCTTGGGAAAAATCGAGGGTTTTCAGGAAACGTCAATGTAGGAGTAAGAGCAGCAAAGGGAGATATCCTTATCCTTCTTAATAGTGATGTTGTTCCTAAAAAAGGATTTTTAACACCGTTATTGTCACATTTTAAAGATCCTAATGTGTTTGCCGTGGGGTGCATGGATGAAAGTGTTGAAGAGGGGAAAATTGTTTTACGGGGTCGTGGTGTCGGAAAATGGGAGAGAGGATTTTTGGCACATAGCGCCGGATCGTTGAATAGTCCTCACACTCTATGGGTGAGTGGAGGAAGCGGTGCTTTTAGAAAAAGTATATGGGAAAAGTTGGGAGGGTTAAATGAATTGTATAACCCATTCTATTGGGAAGATATTGATTTGTCATATAGGGCACAAAAAGCAGGATTTACCGTACTTTTTGAGCAAAAAAGTGTTGTGAGACATGAACATAGTAAAGGGGCTATCAAAACATTTTATAAGCCACTGCGTGTAAGGAAGATTGTGTATCGTAACCAATTCTTGTTTACATGGCTAAATCTTACTGATACAATGCTTATTGCAAAACATGTCTTTTGGTTGCCATATCACATTGCCAAAGCGGTTCAGCATCAGGATGTGGCATTTTTTTATGGGTTAGGAATGGCATTATGGCGTATTCCTCGTGTTCTTTTCTATAGAAGTACCATGAGGAAGCTATGGAAAAGGACAGATGCGCAAGTAATACAACTTTGCTACCAATGAAATTATCAATCATTATCCCAGTATTTAATGAACAAAAAACAATTATTGCTGTTCTAGAGCGTTTACTCAAGCTATCATTGGGAGATGTTGAAAAAGAAGTCGTTATTGTGGATGATGGGTCAAGAGATAGTAGTGCGACAACTATTAAAAAGTTTCTTGCGTCCAATAAAAAGGGAAATTTTTTCTTTTATCAACATACGAAAAATCAAGGAAAGGGAGCTGCAGTTCGGACGGGTATTGAAAAAGCAACAGGAGACTACATTGTCATTCAAGATGCTGACTTAGAATACAATCCGAAAGATATTGTTCGAATGTTGGAAGCAGTAAAAAAAGGATCTTCTGTTGTCTATGGAACACGGTTAAATCGGCTTCCTCATTTTTTAAAAGAAGAGCGAACAATACGGTTTGTGATGCATTACCTTGGAAATAAATTTTTAAGTTTAGTAACAAGTATCCTGTATGGTCAGTGGTTAACGGATATGGAAACATGTTATAAACTTTTTCCAAGAAAAGCTGTCTTGCAGATGAAATTGAAAGCAAAAGGATTTGAATTTGAGCCAGAAATAACTGCTCGTCTTATTAAAAAAGGATTTTCTATTCATGAAATTCCTATTATGGTAATACCCCGTGGATATGCTGAAGGGAAAAAACTTAATACCTTTAGGGATGGAAGAAAAGCATTGTGGACATTGCTAAAATATAGATTTGTTAATTAGTGATAGATCCCTATGACTGGATACACCCCCCAAAGACTTGGTATATAAATTGCATTAAAAAACTCCCACGGTTATTAATACAAGTACTTCTGTTGATAATTTTGGAGGAAGCGTGGGAAGAAGAAAGACAAAAAGGAACGGGAGAAAATCAAGCGCAGGGAAGTAGTTATAGTAAAATGTGGTATAAGTATAGCATAGGTGAATTATGCGGTATTCACTATTTCTCTCTCTCAAAATATCGTATACTAAGAGCACTCAAATACCATGAAGCATATCCTTTCTTTTTATAAAACACATGGATACACAATTCTTGTCATTGCAGTTATTGGACTAGCAGCAGTCCTTCGGTTTTATAATTATTTCAACAGATGGGGTCTTGCCTTTGATCAAGCGCACGATGTTATTATTGCACGATATGCGCTAGCGGCTCATAAATTACCACTTCTTGGACCTTTTTCATCAGCTGGTCCTTTTCAAACAGGAGGAGAATGGTATTGGTTTATCATGGCAGGAGCTCTCGTCCTTCCATTTTCTATTTTAGGACCGTGGATTTTTCTGACTTTTCTTCAAGTGTGCTTTACGGGACTTATGATGTATGTTGGCTATAAAATGATAGGGAAATGGTATGGGATGCTTGTAGGACTTTTCAGTGCTATTTCTCCAATTGGTATTTCTCAATCAATTAATTTAACAAACCAATCTCTTCTGAACATCATTGCCGCAATAGCAATACTCTTCGCAGTGCTCTCTATAAAATATCCGAAGACAAAGTATCTTTTTTGGTTAGGTTTCTTTTCCACACTCGGTGCAACTATCCACCTGCAAGGAGTTCCTCTTGTAGGACTTGCAATAGGCGTGGTTATCCTTGACAGATTACGAAACAAGAAAGGTCTGTTCTTTTTAGCATTAGGAGGCTTACTTCCTTTGATTCCTCTTATCTACGTCGATGTAACCAATCATTTCTTCAATGTTGGACACATGATTCAATATTACTTTCATGATCAATATAAAATTTCACTCAATGTACTAGGGAGAAGATGGCAAACGTATATAAGTACGTTATGGCCACATCTATGGAATGGAGCAATTGGGGGAAATAATTGGGTGGGTTTTACCCTCATGGGAGGAAGTCTGCTTCTTTTACTCGGTGCAATCTATAAGAGAGTTGTCACAAAACAATGGATATTGCTGGTAGGAGTTTTTCTTTTTGCATTTACACTCATTCGTTATACGAGAACTCCTATTTTTGATAACTATGTTATGTTTTTGCATCCGTTTATCTTTCTTTTTACAGGAGCTCTTTGTTATTATCTTTTGAAAAAATACTGGTTCCTCGGTGCTATTCTTGTTTGTGTTACCTGTTTTTATTCTCTGCAATCAGATATTACGCAAATAAAAGCAGGGACTAATTATATGGCATATCGGGCATCTTCATGGAACAATATGTTAAGAGAAAAATACAAAAGCCAATCTGTTGCACTGTATGACTATAAATACCAATCTACAGGGTATACGTTTCCTTTTTTAATGTATCTTCAGTATACTAATCATATTAGTAATACTGGTCACAGAATTGGTTTTGGATTGCCTGCAATTCAAGATGCAAGAGGACATAATTTCTATATGGATTTGATTATTTCAGAAAATACTACTGGGTTTACCTTAGTAGATTTGCAAGGGAGTTCTTCAGCAGAGTTACAGCGTGCACAGTGGGTTTTTATTACTCCTCAGAAAGTCTACGATACAACAGAAGATTGGTATAACAATAAACACTAATATGAAGAATCTTTCATTCTCATCAGTTTTACTTTTCCCGCTGGTTATCTACTTTATTATGCAATACCGCATAGGTCCAGGAGACACTCCTTTTTGGCTGTTTGGTTTTATTTTTGTCGCTCTATTGGGATATATCGTGTTGGATCTACTACCACTGAAGGAATTACTCTATAACAGATATAAAAATATTGTCCTATGGATTACCATTTTGACAGTGTTAGGGTCTGCGTTTGGTTCTACCATTATCGTACGACATCAAGTTGCGCCTATTTATGGTGTCCATGACGTTGTTTTGCAACAGGAAGCTGCTATCCGTTATTTCATTCATGGCAAAAATCCGTATCAAGAGACGTATTTTGGTACCCCACTTCAAGATTGGCATTACTCTGATACAGACGTTAATCCGGCACTGTATCATTTTGTGATGGAGCCGTTTTATCTTCTTTTTGCAGTGCCTTTTTACTTTGTGAGTAATCACGCGATAGGGTATTTTGACGGGAGAATTCCTTTACTCGCTCTTTTTTTGAGTTTATTAATACTTGCATTTACCCTCGTAAAGGATGAGGAGAAAAAACGTACATTTGTTAGCCTTTTAGCATTTAATCCGGCAATGCTTGGCTATACCCTCGAAGGAAGGTCTGATATCTATATGTTTGCATTTATGTTTGCAGGATTGTTCTTACTGTATAAAAAAAGGGTATTTTGGGCAGGGATAGCCATTGGTTTGGCTTTTATGATTAAGCAGTCCATTTGGCCATTTCTTCCGCTGTATCTTTTCTATATAGTTATCCTTGCTTTGCAGGAGAAAAGGGATGTTCGAACTGTCACGCTTTATCTCGTAAAAAATATCAGTGGATTTATTGGAGTGTGTTTGAGTTTTATGTCGCCATTCCTTCTGTGGAATAGTAAAGCATTTTTGGATAGTACGGTCTTTTATCTGGCAGGCAATGACATTCATAGTTATCCAATATCTGGATATGGGTTTGGAATGGTGGCATATCAATTTGGCTGGATAAAAAATGTCCATGCCTATTATCCCTTTACTCTTTGGGAAATTGGATTAGGAATACCAACCCTTTTTGCATTAGGATATCTTTTGTGGAAACGACCAACAATACCAATGCTTATTTTTAGTTATGGCATCTTTCTTTTTGTCTTTTGGTATTTTTCAAGATATTTTAATAATAGCCACTTGGGATACCTCTCAATGGTCTTTTTAACTGCATATTTCTGGCCTCAAGAAACGAAAGCATAATCCTATATATTTTCCTCCTTGTTTTATACTATTTGCTTTTCGTTTTGATACAAACACTATATAATAGACCTATGAAAAAGTATTTGCTCCTTATTGCAATTGTTCTTCTTGCAGCTTTTTTCCGTTTTTGGCAGTTAGGAGCAATTCCTGCATCGTTGACATGGGATGAGGTAGCATGGGGATATAACTCGTATAGTCTTGGTATTGACGGGAAAGATGAATTTGGGAGATTGTTACCACATGACTACTTAGAATCATTTGGAGACTTTAAACCACCAATGTATGCCTATCTTGGGGTAGTGCCGGTAAAAGTATTTGGGTTAACTGAGTTTGCAACCAGGTTTCCTTCTGCATTATTTGGTGTGTTGACTGTTATTGTTACGTACCTTTTAGTAAAAAGACTATTTTGGAAATCAGAGAAAGCACAGTGGTATGCTCTTGCTGCAGCCTGCTTCTTAGCTGTTTCTCCCTGGCACACCATGCTATCTCGAGCAGCGTTTGAGGCAAATGTTGCCACATTTTTTATTGTTACTGGAGTATGGTTATTCTTGGGAGCCGTTGAAGACAGGCCCTGGTATCTTCCTTTCTCTGTTGCCTCTTTTGTTGCCTCAGTGTACACGTTTAATAGTGCACGAATTGTTGCACCATTACTTCTTCTTGTTTTAGGTGTTCTTTTTATAAAACGGTTATTGCAATACAAAAAACAACTGTTTGTTGCACTCATTGTGGGAGTTGTACTGATATTGCCAACTGCTCCATTTTTAGTGTCTCCCCAAGCAAGTTTACGGTTTAAGGAGGTAAATATTTTTTCAGATGTTTCTTTGGTAAAAGAATCCAATCAGGAAGTACAAAACGATCACAATTCTTGGTGGTCGAAAATACTTCACAACAGACGTCTTGTCTATACAGCTGAATATCTGCATCATTACTTTGATAACCTCAATCCATCTTTCTTATTTATCAAAGGCGATGGTAATCCGAAATTCTCGACACAAGATGTTGGCGAAATGTATTTGTGGGATATACCATTTTTGGTAGGAGGAATACTTCTTCTTTTTAGAAGAAAGGAAGGAATGTGGTGGATTATTCCGCTATGGCTTCTTATCGGCATTATCCCTGCAGCAACAGCTCGTGAGACTCCTCATGCCCTCAGAATTGAAGGCACACTTCCGACATTTCACATACTTATAGCATATGGCTTTGTCCAGACAGCTTTTTTCCTAAGAAAATACCTCAAGGGCTTTGTTCCTCTTAGTTTAGCCTTGCTTTTTCTCAGTGTTCTCTACTTTCAACATGGTTACTATGCTCATTACACAAAAGAGTTCGCTGGGGAATGGCAATATGGGTATGTTAGTGCTCTTTCCTATGCCAGAGGCCAACAAAATCATGTGAAGAAAATATATATGACTGAAGGATTGGGAAGACCGTACATATATTATCTCTTTTACAATCATGTCTCACCCACAACATTTAGAAAACAAGCACAAATTACTCGAGATGCGTTTGGATTTGTTCACGTAAATTCTATTGGCATGTATTATTTTGCAAAAGACTTACCAGAGGAAAAAGGAGCTCTCTATATTAATACACCAAACCAAATTCCTGCTGCTGCGCATATACAACAAACAATTACTTTACCAAATGGTAGCCCTGTCTTGGTAGCATATACACTATGATTATTCCAAATGCAAAATTATCGATGAAACGTGTGCAATGGGTTATTCTGGGAGCGATTGTGTTAATTGCCGCCGTCTTGCGATTATGGCAATTGGGAGCAGTTCCTTCATCACCTGATTGGGATGAAGTAGCGCTTGGGTATAATGGGTACTCTGTGTCACAAACCGGGAGAGATGAATATGGTGCATTTATGCCTGTTGTGATGCGCTCCTATGATGACTACAAACCTGCTTTGTATAGTTATCTTACTATTCCAACAACAGAAGTTTTTGGACTCAATGTTTTTGCTGTACGTCTTCCTTCAGCCATTTTTGGTATTTTGACTGTTGTTGCTGTCTATTTCCTCATGAAAGAGTTATTTAAGAAAGAGTCTGTTGCTCTGCTTGCCTCTTCTCTTTTGGCAATTTCTCCATGGCATTTACAATTCTCACGAATTGCTTTTGAGTCAAATGTTGGCCTTTCATGCAATATTTTTGGAGCGTTATTTTTTCTGAAAGGCTTACGAAAACCGTGGCTGCTTTTCCTTTCTGCACTCTTTTTTGTTGCAAGCATGTATGTGTATCAAAGTGAAAAAGTATTTGTCCCGCTTCTTGTCCTTGCCTTGTTGTATATCTTTCAAAAGCAAGTACTTTCTATTCCCAAAAAGTATCTTTTTGCCGTTGTTATTTTTGGGGCAATTCTTACCTTACCACTTGCGACGTACTTATTAACAAATAAGAATGCGTTGGCGCGTGCAAAAGGGGTCAGTGTACTATCTGACCAAACGATTATCCAGAGAAGCGTGCAAAGGGTGCAGGATGACAAGACAAAAAAAGATTATCTTGGCCTCTTGTTGGATAACAGACGGGTTATTTATGGCAGGGAAGTCGTAGCAAATTATTTGTCCCATTTTGACTTCAACTGGCTTTTTATAACAGGAGATTTGGCAAGACATCATGCTCCGAATATGGGACTCTTATACCTTTGGGAATTACCATTCATGCTTGTTGGTATCTATATGCTGTTATTTGGCAGTTTCCCCAAACAAACAAAGATACTACTTTTTGCCTGGCTTTTGATAACACCTATCCCTGCCTCAGTAACAACGGGAGTTCCGCATGCGGTCAGAGCGCTTAACTTTCTTCCATTATTTCAGGTAATGACAGCATTGGGGGTAGTAGGAGTATTGGGGTGGCTAGGGAAAAAGGAAAAAATTCTTTGGGTTGTTAGTGCTTGTTTGATAGGTATTGCGGTCTTTAACTTTTCCTATTATCTGGATCAGTATTTTGTACAGCAATCCTATTACACGGCCAACGATTGGCAATATGGATATGCTCAAGCTGTGTCTTTTGTGAAATCGCACGAAGCAGAATACAAAAAAATTATTGTGAGCAATCAACCTTCTCTTGACCAATCATATATGTTCTTTCTTTTCTATTTGAGATATTCGCCATCTGCGTATCAAAAGGAAAGTGCTCTCGCATCGGGTGGTTTCAGAGAGAACCATATATTTGGAAAGTATGAATTTAGACCTATTGTCTGGGAAAAAGAAGTTAAAAGCTCTGATATCCTCTATGTTGGAAGACCATCTGATTTTCCACAGAAAGTCAATAAACTGCAAACAATTTATTATCCAAATGGCCAAGAAGCAATGAGTATTGTCGGCCAAAAATAAGATATGAAAAAACTTTTCAACCTCTATACGATTCTTTTTATCGTCATAGTTCTTGTCGCAATTTTGTTCCGATTTATGTTACTTAATTCAGTACCGCCTTCAGGGTCATTAGATGAAGTAAGTATTGGGTGGAATGCATATGCAATTCTCCTTACCGGAAAAGGAGAGTACGGAAGGTCATTCCCGATTATTATGCAAGCCTATGATGACTTTAGACCTGCAGGGTATTTATATTTGGTTATTCCTTTTGTGAAGCTTCTTGGACTTACGGTTCTTGCTGTTCGCTTGCCATCAGCGATCCTTTCTCTTGTTACTGTTATTGCCAGCTTTTTCTTAGCAAAAATCGTTGTAAGAGGATATAAATATGAAAAATGGGTGTCACTTACGGTCATGGGTTTATTTGCTATTTCTCCTTTTCATATTTACATATCCCGTTTGGGACATGAGGTAAATCCAGGACTTACGTTTGCCTTTCTCGGAGTACTCTTTTTCCTCTGGGGATTACTTTCTGAAAGAAAATGGCTTGTGATCCTCTCTGGTATTTTCTGGGCAGGATCTCTATATACCTATCAAAGTGAAAAGGTGTTTGTGCCGCTTATTGTTGTTACTCTTTTAGGTTTATTTTATAAGCAAGTATTTCAGAATAAAAAAGTTGTGATAGCCAGCCTCTTGTTAGCGCTTGTTTTATCGTTGCCAATCGTTTTTGCATCATTGCAACCCGGTGCACTCTTACGATTGAAGGGGACATCAGTCTTTACTGATCAACGCCCTTTTATAGAGACCTCTCTTCGGTTAGCAGAAGCAACGAAACATCATGATTTGGTGGGAGAAATTACTTATAATCGACGCTTTGTCCCTGTCAGTGTCTTTTTGTGGAATTACCTTCCTCATTTTAGTCCAGAATGGTGGCTAGGAAACAGCGGGCTTGAAAGATTTAAGGCTCCTGGATTTGGACTTTCCTATCAATGGGAGTTGCCACTCTTTTTGCTTGGACTTTTCTTCCTATGGCGTTTGCCTGTTTCACTACCACTCAAAATATTGCCAATTGTATGGATTCTCATTGCATTTGTAGCCCCGGGAATAACTACTGAAACTCCCCATGCGATGCGATCTTTTAATATTCTTCCTATACCACAACTTTTGGAAGGAATTGGATGTCTTGGCGTTGTTGCATTACTAGGAAATATAAAAAACTATGGGAAGCAATCTCAAATACTTTTTGTTGGACTTATTGGGGCTTGTGTAGTAGTAAGTATCGTGCAGTTTTCCCAAGCATATTTTGTCACCTTTGTTAAACAAGGATCAGCACCATATCAGTGTGCTCTGCATCGAGCAATGAAGTATGTTATTTTACATCAAAAAGAATATTCCCATATTGTGGTTTCCAATCAAGCAAATGCTACCCAATCCTATATGTTTTACCTTTTTGAGAGTAAATACGATCCTAAAAAATATCAGAATGCTGGAGGGACAAAATCAGGAGGATTTAGAGAATTCCATCATATTGATAATATAGATTTTATTCCTGTCGCGAAAGATATAAAACTTGAACAAAATACGCTCTATATAGGGAATGTAACAGATGGAAAGATAAATGTTTTGCCAGATAATATAACTATCGTCCAACAATTTACAGGACTTGGACATGTTGTGCGACTTGTTGCTTTTGTAGCCAAATGATAAAACGTATTGCATCGTTTCTTCCTTTATGCTGTTTGCTCGCGGCAGGTTTTTTGAGTACCACTGATTTACTGCATATCAGGTTTCCTTTGACTCATGATGGAGATGTGCATTTGCTTCGCCTTACAAATTTTTACCAAAGCCTTTCTGAGGGGATATGGGTTCCTCGGTGGGCAGCAAATGTCAACTTTGGATATGGACAACCTGTCTTTGAATTTTTCTATCCATTGCCTTCATACTTAGCGTCATTGTTACATGCGGCAGGTTTATCCTTTGCCAATAGTTTAAAACTTTTGTTGGGTTTATCGATGCTTCTTTCAGGATTTACCATGTATCTTTGGCTTAGGGAGTTTTCTTCTCGATGGGCAGCATTCTTTGGTGCATTTTTGTATATGTTTGCGCCATATCGGTTTGTTGACCTGTATGTGAGGGGTGATGTTGGCGAGAGTCTTGCGCTTGTCTTTGTACCGCTTGTTCTTTATTTTCTGACGCTAACAGTAAAAAGCAAAAGGAAATACCCATTACTTTTCAGTGGGGTTTCCCTTGCTCTTCTTATTCTTTGTCACAATATTGTGAGTCTCATGATGTTACCATTTATTCTTTTTTATGGAGCATACATATGGGTGAAAAATGGAAGAAATAGACAAGACGGGGTAAACTTACTTTTTGCTATAGCACTCGGGTTTCTGTTATCCGCTTTCTTCTGGCTTCCAGGACTTTTTGAAGCAAAATATACATTAAAAGACATTGTCACAAAGGGTGAATATAGTAGAAGATTTGCCTCATTTGCCGCACTTTTCTATGGACCATGGAGTTATGGAGGGACAGGAGATTTTACGATTCAAGTTGGCATTGTAGAATGGCTAGTCATTGTAGGAAGTATTTTCCTCTTTGTTACAACATATGCCAAACAAAAAATACTTATTGCCTCACTCCTTCTCTATACCCTCATTGCAATTTTTTTGATGTTACCGATCTCTGGATTTGTCTGGTCAAAAATATTGCTACTCCAAAATTTTCAATTCCCTTGGAGATTCCTTCTTATTACCATATTTACTTCAAGCGTTTTAGGTGCACTGCTTGTTGACGTCCTCCCAAGAAAACTTCGTCTTATCAGCATTCTTAGTCTTGTTGCAATTTGTATAATAGTAGAGAACTCCTATTGGCATGCCAAAGGATATGTTCTGCGTCCTGACACCACCTTTGCAGGCATTTATAAAGGACCCTCTGACACAGGTGAAAGTTCGCCTATCTGGGGTGTACGATTTATGGAAAAAGGGTATACAAATCCTTTAGAAATTCTGAACGGGAAAGCAGTTGTCAAAGTACTACAAAGGACATCAACGAGACATCTTTACCAAGTGAATGCAGATACTCAAGTAAGACTGATGGAAAATACGTTATACTTTCCTGGTTGGCATGTACTTGTTGATGGAAAAGAGACGCAGGTAGAATTTCAGGATGGGATGCATCGTGGTATTATGACATTTTTTGCGCCACCCGGAAGACATGATATCACTGTTATTTTCAAGGATACAAAATTACGACAAGTAGCAGATTATCTTAGTCTCCTTACAGTAGTAATTGTTGGAGTTCTTTTATTACCTTTACCCAAGAAGCTCAGAATGAATATATGAAACAACAAACAATTTCAGTTGTTCTTGCAACATATAACGAAGAAAAAAATTTACCTGGTTGTTTGGAATCAGTAAAAGGTTTTGCTGACGAAATCATTATTGTTGATGGTACTTCTCAAGACAGAACAGTAGAAATAGCAAAATCATACGGTGCAAAAGTAGTGGTAAGAGAAAACAATCCAATGTTTCATATCAATAAACAAAAAGCCATTGATATGGTAACAAAAGATTGGGTGTTACAACTGGATGCAGACGAGCGGGTCACTCTTCAATTGGCAGAAGAAATCAATGCTGCGATCAATAATCAATCCGCAAGTAAAGATGGATATTGGATACCACGGAAAAATTGGTTTTTAGGAAGGTTTTTAATGAAAGGAGGAGTATACCCTGATTATACGCTGAGATTATACAAACGTGGTAAAGGGAGACTTCCTCAAAAGGATGTTCATGAACAGGCGGTAGTTGAGGGTGAGGTGGGTTTCTTAAAAGAGCCTCTTATTCATATTGCAGATCCAGAATTTGGACGATACTTACTCAGGTTTAATCGCTATACTGATTTAATAGCAACAGGACTGGCAGAGAAAAAAACACCTAGAAATGTATTAGTTATGCTACAATATGAAGTACTTTTACCTTTGTGGTGGTTTGGGAAAATTTATCTACGCCACAAGGGCTTCATGGATGGATGGCAAGGGTTTGTATGGGCATTTTTCTCATCCATTCGGTTTGCTGTTGGCTATACAAAATATTTAAAAAAGAAATAATGCTATGAAAATTTTAGTAACTGGGGGAGCAGGTTTTATTGGCAGCGTTACAGTGCGTGCTTTGCAAAATGCAGGGCATGAGGTTGTGGTATTTGATAGTCTTGAATACGGACATAAAGAAGCAGTCTCAGCACCACTGGTTACTGGAAATTTACTTGATAAAGAAAGTCTTCATCAGCTTGATGAGTATCCTTTTGATGCGGTTATCCATTTTGCTGCATATTTACAAGTTGCAGAGTCAATGACGGAGCCTGCAAAATACTTTGAAAATAATATCCAAGGGGGAGTTAATCTTCTGGAATATATGAGAGAAAAGCATATCCCCTTTATTGTTTTTTCTTCAACTGCTGCTATTTTCGGAACTCCAGAACACACGCCTATTGAAGAAGATGCCCCCAAAAATCCAACAAGTGTGTATGGAGAATCAAAGTTACTGTTTGAAAAGGTTTTGTCTTGGTATGACAGAATCTTTGACATAAAGTCAGTTGCCCTTCGCTATTTTAATGCAGCAGGTGCGGCATTAGATGGAACATTAGGGGAAAATCATAATCCTGAAACGCATATTATCCCTGTTGCTATACAAAAGGCATTGAAGGGTGAAAGCTTTTCTCTTTTTGGTGATGATTATGATACTCCAGATGGAAGCTGTGTGAGAGATTATATCCACGTAGAAGATTTAGCGCAGGCTCATATTCTGGCTCTTAACTATTTGGAAAGAGAAAAAAAGAGTAATGCATTTAATTTGGGGGTTGGAAAAGGGTATTCAAACAAAGAAGTTATTGATATGGTCAAGAAAGTAACAGGTAGTGATTTCCCTGTAACAATACAACCCCGCCGTCCTGGCGATCCGTCAGTTTTGCTTGCTGATAACAAAAGGTCTCAGGAAGTATTAGGGTTCTCTCCAAAATATTCAGATTTGGAAACAATAGTAAAAACTGCGTGGGAATGGCAGAAGCAAAAGAAATAAAATCTACTCATGAATGTTGCAATTGATATTTCACCCCTTTCTTCTGGACACAAAGTACGAGGTGTCGGCTTCTATTTAAAAAATCTGAAAAGCTCACTAGAGGAATATTTTCCATATATTTCATTCACTTTTTTTACTCAAACAAAAAATATACCCAAAGAGGTGAAAATAGTTCATTATCCATATTTTGAGCCATTTTTTTTAACATTACCAGTGTTGAAAGGGAAAAAAACAATTGTTACTGTCCACGACATGACTCCACTGCTTTTTCCGGAAAGCTTTCCTGTTGGAATAAAAGGGGAAATAAAGTGGTGGTTACAAAAAAGAGCGTTAAAAAAAGTGGATGCAATTATTACTGACTCCTTTTCTTCTCAAAAAGATATTGCAAATCTCCTTAACTATCCAAAAGAAAAAATACATGTTGCTTACTTGGCAGCTGCTGAACATTTTCGTGTTATTAGCGATAAACAAACTCTACAAAAAGTAAAAGAAAAGTTTCATTTACCTGAAAAATTTCTTTTATATGTTGGTGATATTACTCCCAATAAAAATGTCCCTCGGTTAGTCAAGGCGGTTCTTCGAACAAAAATCCCTTTAGTGATGGTTGGGAAAGCGCTTGTTAATGAAACTGCAGATTTCGAAAATCCATGGAATAGCGATTTAAAAGAAGTATTGGATATGGTAAAAGATAAAGAACAATGTATTCGATTAGGATTTGTCGATGATGAAGATTTGGTTGGAATATATAATCTTGCAAGTGCTTTTGTGATGCCAAGCCTTTATGAAGGATTCGGACTACCAGTACTTGAAGCAATGGCATGTGGGTGTCCTGTTATTACAAGTAAAGAAGGCTCACTTTCTGAAGTAGCTGGAGATTCTGCTTATTTTATTGATGCATATTCAGTCGAGTCTATAGAACAAGGAATACAAAAAGTCATGGGAGATGCACAGCTTACAAAGAAAATGAAAGCAAAGGGTCTTTTGCAGGCGAAAAAATTTTCCTGGAAAAAAACGGCAGAGGAGACAGTTGAGGTATATAAGAAAGTTTCAAATATATGAAAGACAAGGCTTTTGCACTAGGGAAAAGAGTTATGACACATGAGTTAGTTGCTGGTAGTACTTTTATTTTTTTAGGATCTACTTTTGCAAATATTTTTGCTTTTATTTTTAATCTTTTTTTAGTAAGAAAATTGTCATATGCAAACTACGGAGAATATACTGTTCTGCTCTCTTTAATAACACTCATTAGTATACCAGGCCAATCATTTACACAAATAATTGTGCAATTTGTTTCACGATATTTTACAAAAAAAGATTTAAGCCGGGTGCATGAGTTTTATTTTCAGACATTCCGTTTCTTTACGATTACTTCAATAATTATTTTGTTTTTATTTATTATGTTTCAGCCCTCTATTAAAGGATTTTTCCATATTGAAACTACCCTTCCCGTTATTATTGCAGGCTTTTCTGCAATGGTAATGTATTTTGGAATCCCAAATGTTGCCTTTCTCCAAGCATTAATGAGATTTGACTACCTAGCTTGCTACTATATGCTAACAGGGGTGCTGAAAGTTGTGTTTGGAGTTCTCTTTGTTTTGCTTGGTTGGCAAATAAATGGAGCATTAGGAGCAATTTTTATTGCATCTTTTCTTCCAATACTTTTTACTTATATCCCTCTTAAAGATATTTTAAGATTTAAGAAGCAAACAGCTATTCTATTTGAGTTTAAGAATGTTTTTACATATGGGCTTCCCACTGCGCTTTCTCTTTTTGCTCTTTCATCTTTTACCTCCACAGATATATTGCTTGTGAAACATTTCTTTAGTGCTCATGACGCTGGACTGTATTCAGGGATGTCTCTTGTTGGGAAAATTATTTTTTATTTTACTGCTCCCATAACAACTGTTATGTTTCCTCTTGTCATAAAACGATTTGAAGAAGGGAAAAATTATCATAACCTTTTTTTTGCTGCATTATGTTTAGTATCATTGCCTTCCTTGATATTGACTCTCATATACTTTCTTTTCCCTCATCTTGTTGTCATGATCTTTTTAGGAGGCAAACAGTATCAAAGTGTAGCGGGATTTTTAGGTTATTTTGGTGTATTTTTAACACTATTTAGTCTGCTAAATGTTTTAGTCAACTTTTTCCTATCTTTAAAGAAAACAGAAGTTGTCTATCTTGTTGTACTAGGTGCCTTTTTACAAGGTGTGCTAATAAGCTTATTTCACGCAACCTTTTTTCAAGTTATTAGCATTTCAACAATGGTAACTCTTGTACTCTTAATTTTACTTTTGTTATATTACAGCAAACACTATGGTCAAAAAGAAACCTTCTAACTTTATTTCTCTCATTGTGCCAGCTTATCGACAAGAAGCAACTATCGTTCGAGATATTCAATCAGTTAAAAAAATAATGGATAATGTGAGATATCCCTTTGAGATTATTGTTGTGGTGGATGGGGAACTAGAAAAAACGAGAGAGATTCTGGATTCAGCACAAATTGCAAAGGTAAAGACTGTTGGATATTCTCATAATCATGGTAAAGGATATGCCGTACGGTTTGGTATGGCAAGAGCAAAAGGGAATCTTATCGCATTTATTGATGCAGGTATGGATTTAAATCCAGAAGGAATAAGAACGCTTCTCGAAGATATGAAACAAAAAAAAGCAGACATCATTATTGGTTCTAAACTACACCCTCATTCAAAAGTTGTGTATCCCTGGCAAAGGAAGATACTTTCTTGGGGATATAGAAGTATAATTCATACACTTTTTGGACTTTCTATTAGTGATACACAAGTTGGTCTTAAGTTATTTAAAAGAAACGTTTTAGAAAAAGTATTGCCACGGTTATTAGTTAAAAAATACGCCTTTGACATAGAAATGCTTGCAGTAGCTTATTCATTAGGATATCTGCGCATTTATGAGGCCCCAATAGAGCTTACATTTAATAATTGGTCATCAATTACATCAAAAAATTTCTGGAAAACAGTGCTCTCGATGTTGTGGGACACATTTGCTGTTTTCTATCGTTTAAAAATAGTTAAGTACTATGCAAAAGGTAGTAAACGGAAATGGAGATATGATCCAGAACTCAATTTTCGTATTAATGTTTCCTAATTGTCATGAATATTTTGATACTCAATTGGAGAGATCCAAAAAATCCTAAATCAGGGGGAGCAGAAATTGTTACACTAGAATATGCAAGAGGATGGAGAAAAGCAGGACATAAAGTAGTTTGGCTTGCAACAGCATTTCAAGGTGCACCGCGACAAGAGATTCTTGATGGCATAGTAATTCAGAGATTGGGTACAGTATTAACATCTTTTTTCCTCTTTCCTCTTTTTTATTTTTTCTCTGGAAATCATTTTGATATTGTTGTTGATGAGATTCATGGACTTCCTTTTTTGACTCCTTTATATGTCAAAAAACCTATTATTGGATTTATCCATGAAATTGCTGGGGAGATTTGGGATTCAATGTACGCATTCCCAATATCAATGATAGGAAAAATTCTTGAAAGATTTTTTTTCTTTCCTTATGCAAACATATCATTTATTACCGTTTCCAAATCTACAAAAGACGACCTTATAAAGATGGGGGTAAACGAAAAACGTATTCATATTTTGCATAATGGATTATCTAATCAATCTGCCCCCTTACCTCTCAAAAAGAATGACAATCATACGTTTCTTTTTGTGAGCAGACTTGTTAAAATGAAGGGAATAGAAGATATATTAAGATCCTACTCATCTATCTATCAACAAGATCCGAATTCGCAGCTTATTATTGTAGGATCAGGTGAAAAACGCTATGTTGCTTACCTGCGAAGGCTCGCACAAGATCTCGGTGTTGCAAGCAACGTTACTTTTAAAGGATTTATTAGTCAAAAAGAAAAACTTTCACTCATGGCAAAATCTCACATACTCTTACATGCATCAGTAAAGGAAGGGTGGGGGTTGGTTGTTATTGAAGCAGCAAGTCAGGGTACTCCAGCTATTGTATATAATGTTGCAGGATTACGAGATAGTGTTATCAACAATAAAACAGGGATAATTTTAGCAGAAAATTCACCTAAAGACATGGCTCAAGCCGCATTGAATCTCGTTAATGATACAAAAAGGTACAAAATATTTCAAAAAAATTGTTTTGCATGGGCAAAATCTTTTTCTTGGAGTACAAATATTAAAGAAAGTTTATCAATACTAAGCAAAGCTTTAAATGGTATTTGAAAATAGACCTTTTACTATATATAATATTTCTCATATGAAAAACCCGCTTGTTTCAATAATTATACCCACAAAAAATGCTGCTGAATTTTTGGAAAAGACCTTAACAAGTGTGAAAGCTCAGACGTATAAACATTTAGAAGTTATTCTTGTAGATAATTACTCAACTGACAATACAGTGAAAATAGCGAAAAAGTATACTAAGAATATTTATTTCAAAGGTAACGAAAGAGGTGCGCAAACAAATTATGGTATACGTAAAGCGAAAGGGAAATACTGTTATAGAATTGATGGAGATTTTGTTCTTGATAAAGATATTGTTAAGGAAGCAGTAGAAAAATGTGAAAAAGAGCACTTGGATGGTGTTGCTGTTCATAATGTTTCCGTACCAAGCATAAGTTTTTGGGCAAAAGTCAGACAGTTTGAAAGAGATATGTATGTGAACGATGATCTTATTGTAGGGCTGCGTTTTTACAAAAAATCTGCATGGAAAAAAATCGGAGGATACAATGAAGAAGTTGTTTGGGATGACTATGATTTACATAATAGATTTATTAATGCTGGTTTTAAATGGGGAAGAATTCGATCCAGAGAATATCATTTAGGGGAGCCAAAAACGATAACAGAGTTATTTAGAAAAAGTATCTTCTATGGTCAGGAAATGGTTTCTTTCTTAAAACATAATTCTACTAAGAGAGGATTTCAACAGGTAAATCCTATAAGAACATCATATTTTGGACATTGGAAGAAATTCCTAAAAAATCCATCTTTAGCCATGGGGTTTATGATAATGCTAGTTGTAAAATATACAGGGGGTATGGTAGGATTTACAAAAGGAATTCTAACCTATAAAAACAATGATCTCTCTAAAAAATAAGAAAATAATCGTTACAGGTGGTAGCGGCAGTCTTGGAAGACATATTATAAAAGAACTTTTAAAAAGTGGTGCTACAGATATAACCTCACTTAGTCGTGATGAAGGACTCATAAAAGAAGCAAAAGAATTTATCCATTCCTCAAAGGTTACCTTTCAAGTAGGAGACATTAACGATTCTGTAACGATTAAAAGAATGTTTAAAAATGCAGACTTTATTTATCATACTGCAGCAATGAAGGATGTTATTTTTGCAGAGAGGCATCCCCGAGAAGTGCTAAAATCAAATATTTTAGGAGTATTGAACTTACTCGATCATGCGGAAAACGTCAAACGTTTTATTAACCTTTCATCTGATAAAGCAATAGGTGTTGTGAATTGCTATGGAGCGAGTAAATTATTTGCTGAATATTTAGTTGAAGAAACGAATAAGTTTAGTACTGGTTTGTTCATTAACGTTCGCTGTCCTAACTTTTTAGGATCAAGAGGAAGTGTTATTGATGTATGGAAACATCAGGTAAAAACCAGAAACGAAATTACAGTTACAGATCCTGAGATGACACGCTTTTTCGTGACTTTGCCCGATGCAGCTCGATTTATTGTATCTACCAGTCTAAAAACGAGGATAAATGCAGACGAAATGTTTTACCCTTTTTCTTATACGAAGAAGTTTAAGCTTGGAGATTTGGCAAAAGCATTTATCAGTCTTTTTCCAGAGCAAAAAATCAAATTAAAAATTCAAGGTAAAAGAGAAGGAGAGAAATCTCATGAAAACTATGTGGGAGACGTTCCTCTTGTTTCTGTTGGGGAGCTTACTGACATTTTGCGTTCTATAATAGTATAATTCTTAAAGTATGGAAAACGAATTTAATTATGAAGATGTATTCATGGGTGTTATGGAAGGTAAACAAAAAACCTACTATCGCACCTTCAAGGATGATTACAGATTAAAACGACTTACAGAATCTCTAAAAACGGTAAAAGGAAAATTACTTGATATTGGATGTGGTGGAGGTATTACAACAGAAAGTTTACCATACTATTATCCTCAAGCAAAAGTTTATGGTTGTGATGTTAGCAAGAAGGCAATAGACTATGCAAGAAAATTTGGTAGTGGAAAGGTTACCTATGGAGTTATACGTGGAAAAAAACTTCCATATAAAGATAACACTTTTGATGTTTGTATTTGTTTGGATGTAATGGAACATATCCCTGATGTTGATTTTTTTCTGAAAGAAGTAAAAAGGATTCTTAAAAAGGGAGGAGAGTTTTTCCTCATAGTACCTTGTGAAGGGCAAGTACTAACTCACACATGGCTGTGGCAAAAGTTAGGAATAGGTCAAAACATGACTTTTAAAAGATATGGACATATTCACCCAGAATTTACTCACTTATATGTAAAGAATCTTTTAAAAGAGAAAGGGTTTAAAATACAAAAAACTATGTATAGTGAGCACTTTCTCTATCAACTCATTAGTGTTTTGACATATTTTGTACCTTTAGAATTAATGGATTTATTTTTAGGGAAAAAGGCAGTGAAATATTCTGATAGAGGTGTTATTAAAGCAATGTCTCAAAAAAAGAGAAAATTTGATGTAATTATGTCATGGCGACATATGTGGATGTTCTTTATTAATATTATAAGGAATTTATCTTTATTTGAGTTGGACGTATTTAAAAATACCTCTGTCAGTGCTTGGAAACTGGTTGTCCTCTCAAAGACAAAAAAATAACTTCAATATGAACATACTTATTTTCAATTGGAGAGATATGAAAAATAGTTGGGCAGGAGGAGGAGAATTGTATATTCATGAATTGGCAAAAAGGTGGAAAGAAAAAGGGAATAACGTATCAATAGTTACTTCTCAAGATCCAACAAGAAAATTACCCAAACAAGAAACAATAGATGGAATAACTATCTATAGAAAGGGTAATAGGTTCACCGTTTATTTCTGGGCCTTTCTTACCTATTTGACCAAATTAAGAAAACACACTGACTTTATTGTTGATGTTGAGAATGGTATTCCCTTCTTTACACCTCTTTTTAGCATAAAGAAAAAAGTTGTTCTTGTGTATCATGTCCACGGAAAACAATTCTTTTATGAATTTGGTTTTCCGCTAAATGTTATTGGATATGTTATAGAAAGGTACATTTTCTCTTTCCTTTACAGAAATGTTCCGGTCATATCAATATCAAAAAGTACTAAGTCAGAACTAATGAAGTTAGGCTTTATCCATTCGCATATCCATATTGTTAATCCTGGAGTAAGCTACAAGCCATATATGAAAAAAGAGAAATATAAACGTCCAACTCTGATATACCTTGGTCGAATCAAGAGATATAAGCGGTTGGATTTATTAATGGAAATTTTCCCAAAGGTCCTTCAAAAAGTTCCTAAAGTAAGGCTTATTATTGCAGGATGGGGTACTGAAGCTCCACAAATAAGTGATATTGTTATGAAAAATGGCTATAGGAAGAATATTCTTCTTCTTGGCCCTGTGTCAGAAAACGAAAAAAAGACACTGTTACAAAGGTCATGGCTAATGGTAAACCCTTCGTTGCATGAGGGGTGGGGAATATCAGTTATTGAAGCAAATCACTATGGTACTCCTGCTGTTGCTTTTAAAGTTCCAGGATTATCAGATGCGGTTATAGAAAATAAGACCGGGTTTCTGTGTAAAAACGAAGATGAGTTTGTTGATACAGTAGTTAAAGTTATATCAAAAAATAAATTACTAGGCTCAATTAGTAAAAATGCTCAAAATTGGGCAAGAACATTAACATGGGATAGTGCAGCAAAGAAAAGTTTATTTTTAATAAAAAATGTTTATATGTCATAATGGACGCAGAGTAAATTTAGAGTAAATCATAATACTGTATAGCAATGCAAAAAAAACACACATTTCCACTTATATCTATTATTACCCCTACACTTAATTCAGCAAACGATTTACCTAGTTTAATACAATCTGTGAGAAGACAAAATTATCCATCGTCAAGGATTGAAATGGTTATTGCTGATGGAGGATCTACAGATAAGACATTGGAAATTGCGAAAAAAAATAAGTTAACGATTGTACATAACAAGTATGTATTTGCAGAACCTGGAATATATTTAGGTATGAAAAAAAGTAAGGGTGATTTACTAATGATTTTAGCATCAGATAATATTTTTCATGATAAAAATGCTTTTTTAAAAATTGTTAAGACATTTTCAAAGCAAGATGTGTTTGCTGCATTTCCCAAACATGACAGCCTTCCTTCAGACACACTATTTACTAAATATATTAATACCTTTACAGATCCGATAAATCATTTTATCTATGGGCATGCTGCCAATGCAAGAACGTTTAAAAAGATATACAAGACGACAAATACGAATAACTCATTTGAAATATATGATTATGCTTCTTCAAAGACTGTTCCCATATTGGGTTTGGCTCAAGGTTTTACTGTAAGAAAAGAATTTTGTAAAATACGAAAAAATATGTATGATGATATTACTCCAGTTAGAGATATTTATCTAAATTATAAAATTGCTTATATTTACTCATTGTCACTATATCATCATACAATTAGAAGCACTGAACATTACTTTCGTAAACAACGTTGGTTTACTATGATGGCAATTAAAGATAAACGTATAGGGATTGTAAAACGAGTAAAATATTTTACTCTCTTTCAATGGTTTAAATTTTTTATATTTCCTTTCTATGCATGGAGTATTATTTTTCCCATCATCAGAAGCATATATGGTTTTGTAGAAGATGGAGAGCCTATGTGGTTTTTTCATCCAGTAATATCCTTTATTTCGGCATGTGCTATCCAGTATGAGTTAGCGCGAATACTACTAGGTCTTGGGAAAGATCCTTCACGTCTTTAGAAGATATGGATTACAAAATAGAATATTTTGAAAAATTTAATGATAAGAGAGGGCAACTTGTTGTTTTTCTGCGTAACAGTGACTTAAATAAAAAACTAAAGGAATTTGGTCAGATTTACTTCGTTACATTTGATAAAAAAAGTATTATTCGTGGCAATCATTATCACAAAAAATGGAGAGAATGGTTTGGTGTAGTATCTGGTAAATTGCAAGTAAAACTTATGGATATTAAAACAAAAGAGAAAAAAAGACTGACATTGAATGGGGATTCAAACAAATATATTCGTCTTGAAATAGGGCCTAATATTGTTCATGCTTTCAAAAGTCTATCTACTCAAGCATCACTTCTCAACTATACAGATAAAGAGTGGTCTGCAGAAGACACGTTTCCTTATGAAATAATAAAGTAACCTATGAAAATAGCTATTTTTGCTAACGGAAAGGCAGCAATACCAAGTATTAATTTTTTGCGAGATAAACAATATGACATACTTGTTATTGTCGATCCTGATGATAATGGAGAAGATAGTTGGCAGCCCTCATTAAAATCCTATTGCTCTAAAAATAAAATTTCATTTCTATCTCCTTCATCCTTTCGAAACAATGATTTTTTAGAGAAGCTCTCAGCATTTATGCCTTCCATTATATTCTCTATACAATGTCGAAAGATTATTAAAAAAGAAATTATCGATATGGTAAAAGGAGAAATATTTAATTTTCATTTTGCAGATTTACCTAAAAATAGAGGATGCTACCCAGGACTTTGGCATTTACTTAATGATGAGTATATTGGTGTAACATTGCATAAATTAACAGAGGGAATTGATGATGGTCCAATCATTGATAAAATCAAAAAGAAAATCACTCTAGCTGATACAGGTAGATCAGTCTATGAATGGTGCTGTGAGCAAGTATTGCCACTTCTCAAAAGAAACCTAACGAATCTTGTCGAGAAATCCTACAAGGCCGTTAAACAAAGTGACACTTTTTCTAATTATTACTCGCGATATTCTCTTGATTTTTCTAATCTTTTTATTGACTGGAATCAAGACGGAAAAAAAATTGCAAAGTATATACAGACATTCATTTTTCCACCTTTCCAATTTCCAAAAACACGATATGCTGCACAAGAAATGACTGTGGTAGGTGTCATAAAAATAACGAAGAAAAAAAGAAAAGCATTTCCAGGTAAGATTATTTCAATAAAAAAGAATGGTATTGAAGTAGCGGTAAAGAATGGTTCCATAACTATTTGTATTGCAGAAAGTGGGCAAAAAGTAAGCAAGGGAGGCTATTTTTATTTATAATGTATCTATGAAAATACCCTTTTTAGATTTACAAAGACAATACAAAACTATAAAAGAAAAAGTTGATGTTGCAATACAAAGAGTTGTAGATAGTCAAATGTTTCTTTTGGGAGGTGAGTTGAAAGCTTTTGAGGAAAAATTCGGAGAGTATTTAGGGATTAGATATGTTGTTGGAGTAAATTCTGGGACAGATGGGCTTATACTCGCTCTTCGAGCTCTAGAAATTGGTGTGGGAGATGAAGTCATTACACCTGCTAATAGCTTTATTGCAACAACCCTTGCTATTGTGACTGTTGGAGCCACTCCGGTCCTTGTTGATTGTGATCCCGATTCGTATCAAATTGATATAACAGAAGTTGAGAAAAAAATAACAAAAAAGACGAAAGCTATTCTGCCCGTACATCTTTATGGGGCACCATGTGATGTTGCTACTCTCAGAAAAATAGCAGATAGACATAACATTTATTTAGTTGAAGATGCTGCTCAAGCTCATGGGGCTACAATAGGTGAAAAGAAAGTTGGCACCTTTGGAGATATATCTGTCTTTAGCTTTTATCCTGGTAAAAATTTGGGAGCTTATGGTGATGCGGGTGCCCTTGCGACAAATAGCAAAAAGATCTACGAAAAACTGCTTAAATTAAGAAATTATGGACAAACAAAGAAATACTATCATGAAGAAATAGGCTATAATAGTAGGCTTGATGAGATACAGGCTTCTCTTCTTTCTGTAAAGCTACAATATCTCAATCGTTGGAATAAACAACGAAATAGGATAGCTTCCCTGTACAAAAAAGGTTTATTATTCTCAAGCTATCAAAAAATAATGGATACATACCATTCTTGTTATCATCTGTTTGTTATTGAGAGTCGAAGACGAGATGCACTGCAGCAGTTTTTAAATAAAAAGGGAATTCATACACTTATTCATTATCCAATTCCCATACACATGCAACCATGCTTTTCTTTCTTGGGTTATAAAAAAGGAGATTTTCTAATAGCTGAAAGGCTTGCAAACACAATTCTTTCTCTTCCCATATATGCAGAACTGACTGATAAAGAAGTACAATATATTTGTAAGAATGTAAACGAATTCGAGAAACAGGAAGAAAGGTAAATGCTGATTGCTTTTTGTGTGATTATTGCCTATTATAAAGTGTAAAATAATGACAAAGAATGTCTTAATTACTGGTTCTGCAGGGCTTATTGGATCAGAAGCTGCAAAATTTTTTGCTGAAAAAGGATTTCATATTATTGGCGTGGATAATGATATGCGCCAATACTTTTTTGGGAAAGAGGCAAGTACAAAATGGAATAGAAATAGACTTGAGGAAACATTAGGTGATAAGTACACACATTATTCTGCAGATATTCGAGATAATGGAAAATTGGAAGCAATATTTAAGACTCATAAGTTTGACCTCATTATTCACACTGCTGCACAACCATCCCACGACTGGGCTGCAAAAGAACCTTTGACAGACTTCACAATAAATGCGCTTGGCACAATGTATCTTCTTGAGCATTATCGCAAATATTCGCCAGAGGCTACTTTTATTTTTACCTCAACAAATAAAGTTTACGGTGATACACCAAATAGACTTCCTCTAATAGAGCTTGAGACAAGATATGAGTTACCAAAAGGTCATCCATTCTATATAGGGATTGACGAAACAATGAGTATTGATAATTCAAAGCATAGTATTTTTGGCGCATCGAAAGTTGCTGCTGATGTCATGGTCCAAGAATACGGAAAATATTTTGGACTTCATACAACCGTTTTCCGTGGAGGATGTCTCACAGGCCCTGCTCATAGTGGCACAAAATTACACGGGTTTTTAGCATACCTTATTAAGTGTGTTGCAACAGGTACCGAATATACGATATTTGGATATAAAGGAAAGCAAGTGAGAGATAATATCCACTCGTTTGACTTAGTTAACGCGTTTTATCATGTTTATCAAAACCCAAGAAGTGGAGAGGCATACAATATTGGAGGATCACGTCATTCAAATACTTCTATGCTTGAAGCAATAGCAAAGACAGAAAAAATTTTAGGCAAAAAAGCAAATGTAAAGTATGTTGACGACAATAGAATTGGAGATCATATTTGGTATATCTCTGATGTATCTAAATTTAAGTCCCACTATCCTGATTGGGAGTACACATATGATAACAATAGAATTATCGAGGATATATGTAAAAGTGGCCATTTCCTTCAATGAAGCACATTCTTTCATTCAATTTTTTTCTTTTTTTATTGCTTATTGTTGCTATTTTTTATACATATTGGGATTTACCGAAAACATTCTATCAACAGGATGAGTGGTTAGGATCAGGAAGAGTATTAGCTTTGGGATTCCAGACAGTAACATTTGGACTATCTCCCTTTCAGATTATTTTTGGGGACTCAAGGCCACTAACAGGGATTTTAGGAGTTATTTTTTTTAAGTCATTTGGCTTTGCATCACTACCATTAGCTCTTTATGGAGTGCTATTCCATATAATTAATACTTTGCTTATTTTTTTAATCTCTAGAAAGATTCTTAAAAATCATCTTGCAGCAATGATAAGCGCAGCTTATTTTGGCCTTTCCAGTGTTTCCCAGCAATCGATAACATGGTTTGCTGCTTCTTTCGGAGTACAGCCAGCTTCATTTTGTATATTTTCTTCAATATATTTATTTCTTCATTTTTTAGAAAAAAAGAAGAATATTTTTGCACATGCATCACTCTTCTTTGCGTTATTATCTCTTTATTTTAAGGAAAGTGGAATTTTCCTTTTTATTTTTCTTCCGTTATTGCCGGCGGTTTTTAAAGAAAAGATAAAAATTAAAAAATACATAACCATATTTAGTCCATTTATCATTTTTGCTTCATTTTTTGTTCTTTATAGGTTTATTGAAATGACTATTGTACGTCAGTTGGCAGGACAAAGTATTATTGCTTCGTCAGTATATGCTAGTACAAATCAAGGGAAAATATTTTTTATTGAAACAATACTCTCAAGAATTATCATGTATCCTTTAACAAGTTTTTCATTAGTTTTTATACCAGTATATGCAGCCTTGAAAATTGCTTCGGAATTTATGAATCTCTATTATCCTTTTATTACTACAAAAACGGACTTAATTAGTGAAACAGTTGTATTGGATTTGCTTGCTGTGGCAGCTTCATTGTTACTTTTACATTTTATAGTAAGAAAACTAATGGCAAACAAATATTCTATGCAGGTGATTTATTTTGTCCTTCTTTTTTTCTTCTTAAGTATTATTCCTTATATTATTGTCGGGAAAACATTTGCATATATGGAACCTAGGTATTACTATATACCAATTGCAGCTTCGAGTATATTGTTGGGTGCTATAGCTCTTCGCATTTTTTCAATGAAGCAAAATATTGGCAAGGTCATGAAGGTTCTCTTTGTTCTATCTTCCTTTTGGCTTCTCTTTTTACATGTGAATGAAACACGACAGTTTATTCAAATGCAAGCAGTGATAGCAAATGAAAGAAGAGGTTTCTTGAGACAATTGCAGATTCAGTTACCATCATTGAAAGATAACACCAATATTTTTTATTTTACAGGTGATAAGGTATGGTATGGCGAAAATAACTTTGTTCCTTTTCAACATGGATTTGGGTACTCTGTCCCTGTAATTTATTACGCCTCACACAAAATTCCAAAACAGCTTCTTGTTTCAGGATACCTTTGGGCTTTAGGAAGTGAAGGCTACAAGAAGATTGGTGGATTAGATTATGGATACTATTCATCATTAGACCACCTAAAAAAGGAGATGCTAACATATCATTTTAATCCTTCAGATGTCCATGCATTTTCGTACGATTCACAGACGAAAACCTTAAAAAATATTACAAAAGAAGTACAGTTTAGCTTAAAGAAGATCAATCAATAATCTTTCCTATTTCATCTAGTGCATTTTGATATGTTTTTTCCCACAAATTGTCCTTTGCTGTTTTAATAGCATTATTGATGAGAATTTTTCTTTTTTGAGGGTTATTGAGAATAGAAATAATTGCTCTTGCAAGCTCACCTTTTGAAGATTTTATAGTTAGTGCAGCACCTTTTTTTTCAAGTTCTTTCCCTAGTGGTGGAACATCGGTAACAATAATTGGTAAACCTACGGCCATATATAATCGTAGTTTAGTAGCATCTCCATATAGTCTATGAGAGCCAGGAATTTTCTTATAAGGAGCTATGGCCACTTCGTATTGCTTAATAAGCTGCGATAATTTTTTTAGGTCTGATATAAAACCATGAAAAATAACATTTTTTTCCAGATGATATTTTTCAGAAAGTTTTTTTAGATACTCAGATTCAAATCCTAGGCCTCCTCCGCCAATAATATGTAAAGTAGCATCTGGAATTTCTGCAACAACTTTTTGAAAGGCTTCTATTGCAATATCTGGACCATTTTCAAGTCCTAGTGTTCCTACAAATACGACGGTATGCTTTTTTCTTTTGTTCCACGGTAAATAGGTAATTTGTTCTTTAAAGAGCGCATTAGGAACATGAATGACAGGAGCGCTTTTTGTCAGATTGAGTCCTGCTTTTATTCTGGCAGGTTGCATAGCTAGAGAGACATCCCAAATAAAATCACTATACATTGCTGCTGTTCGATCCAGCCAGAGATACACCATATTGAAGAGAGGATTAGGAAAACGATTTGGAGAGTAATCTGAAACATAATAAACTACTTTTTTAACTTTCCCTATTTTTCGTAGCATTATTCCAGCAAGAGCATTGATTGCCTCCATTCCTATGAAGAGGTCAAATGGCTCTGAGGTTTGACAACCTACCTCTAAAGTACTTAAAAAATCTCTTAATTTGTGCGGGGCCTGTGTTCCTGGTTTGTTAGTAAGATGGAGAAAAGGGATAAGTGGGAATATATAATTTTTTATTACCTCTTTTTTTTGTAATTTTCCAAGGGCATATTCTTCAACAAAGGGGATAACACTATCACTACCTGGATATGGTTGATCAAGTAACCAAACTCTTTTAAAACGAGGGAGAAAATATGAGAGCATTGGCTCTATCATGCCGTTGGTAGGGGACCGTAGTCCTTTTTTCCAAGGAGAGAAAGTTGAAATAAGTATAGAAGAAAACGATTTCATAATACAAAAGACATATTATACACTATATTGCTTTGCCCATTCCAGCGTTTTTTGAAGGCCCTTCTCTAATGAGTATCTGGGTTTCCACCCAATAGCTTGCCCTATTTTTGAAATGTCTGCTCTCATATATCTTTGATCTCCTGGCCTTCCTTCTTTTCTAAGAATAGGATAGGATTTAGGATCTTCTTTTAGTACACGAATAATTGTTTGAGTAAGTGTATTCATTGATGTATCTATCCCAAGACCAACATTATATACTTCTCCAAATGTTTGTGGTTTATCTATAGTAGTAACCCATGCATCAACAACATCATCGATATACACAAAATCGCGAGATTGCTCACCGTCCCCAAAAATATTGATGGGCTCATGTCTTAGAACATTTCCAATAAAAATTGCCATGACTCCTTGGTAGGGATTGGTGAGACTTTGGTGGGGTCCATAAACATTAAACATTCTGAAAGAAGTGACATTGAATTGAGAAGACAAATCTTTTCTCATTCCCGTTGCATGCACAAAACGCTCTGCTGCATATTTACTGATACCATAGTAGGAGATTGGTACTGCCGGATGCGTCTCACCAACAGGTAACTTGTTAACTAGTCCATAGGTTGTCATTGAGCTTGCGTAAAGGAGTCGTGGAACCTTTTTCTCGACACATTTTTGGATAATATTTACCGTACCGATGAAATTGGCGTAAATATCTGTATATGGATCGGTAAAAGAATTGATAGCAGATGCACAGCCTGCAATATGAAAAACAAGGTCAACATTTTCTTCGAAGGCTTTATCAATATCTTCTTTTACTGAAGTATCTCCTTTGATAAAAGTTACTTCGTTAGGGACATTTTCCATGAGGCCTGTTGAGAGGTTGTCCAAAACTGTTACTTTGTAACCTTCCTTGAGGAGTCTTTCAACCATATGGCTTCCGATAAACCCAGCTCCTCCTGTAACGAGTACTCTTTTCATTCGATCTTATAGATTACCACTTTACCATACAATTATATTTGTTACAATAAGAAAAGTTTATATGTTTGCATTGAAACAGCTTTTCCTAAAATACTACGAGCTTATTATAGATCTGGTTACTATTGTCCTGCTTTTTGCACTTCCTTACTACTTATTTAATGGGAAATTATTCGTAGGAGGTGATGATACTAGGTTACTATATGCTTATCCAATTGAATATTTTAAGTCAATGTCTTTTTTTTCATGGACCACGATCTCTTCAATAGGATATTTTAATCCCAATCACTACTCTTTTCCATTTGTTGCCATATGGTCATTTATCTTTTGGTTACTGAAATCAAGGATTGTTGTAGATTATTTGGCATTCTCTTTACCTCTTATTCTCGGTTTTATTTATTTCAAAAGACTTATATCAGAATTAGTTAGTAAACCAAACTATATAGAACCCTATGTAGGAGCTCTCTTCTATATTTTTTCTCCTATTATGATAGTCAATCAACTCTCTGTATTTCTTATGTCTGCTTGGCTTATTCCACTTATCCCTTTCCTGTTTTGGACATTTATTAAATTCGTAAAAACCAATCAATGGAAATATATTGTATATGCAATGACAATGAGTATTTTTCTTTCTCTAGGCCTTTATAGTATCCCGTGGATATTAGGATTATTCATTCCTTTAGTTCTTACTTTATTTGTTGGGACCTTTATTTTCCCACGTAGGATAATAACTATCTTTGCAAAACGAGCTATTCTATTTTTTAGTTTCCTTTTAGTTTCTCAAGCATTTTGGATTTTACCTTTTTTGACAACATTCCTTATTAAAGGCGGGAACAATCTTGGAGATCTTTTTAATATTGCGAGTACTTTTCGCACAACTGTTATCCAAACTGCTACAGGTAATATTTTATATCCACTTCTAAATCTACCTCATAGACAATTAACATTTGATTATCAGTGGCCATTAAGAAATATATTTTTGAGTTTTTATGATAAAACATTTTTCCTTAATACCATATTTGTGGCAGTTGTCTTTGGTGGAATTATTTACTGGGAAAAGAAACTTAACAGTACTGAAAAGCGTATATATTTATTCTTTTTAGTTGCATTTATTTTATCTCTATTCTTCTTTACTGTAAATATAGGTCCTCTTAAGGAAGTATTTCTTATGTTAGGACATCTTCCTGGATTTTTTATGTTCAGAAATTTTTATGACAAATTTGCTCCTGGATATGTATTTATTTATGCAGTTTTTTTTACTCTTTCACTTATTATCGTAAATAAACAATTTTCTCCTCTAAAATTTTTAATTACAGGAATTACCTTTCTAGTGATTGTAACAAATACGCTCCCAATAGAACAAATTATCAATGCTCCTCTTTGGACAACAAAATCAATACATAAGAATGTAAATATTTCCCAGGAGTATCTTGATTTTATTTCCAAAGTAAAACAAACGATCGACCCAACAACAAATATCCTGAATGTTCCTCTTAATATTGCAGGTTATGCGATTATAAAAGAAGATAATAGTAATAACATATTCGCGGGAACTTCTCCTTTCAAATTTTTTACTGGTATAAATGATTTTTCTGGTGAACTATCGTTTCCTCCTTCAGAGTCAGGAAAAATGTGGCAATATATTGCAAATAGTGATTATGAAAAATTAAGTAATATGCTTTACACATATAATGTAGGGGCTATTATATTTACAAAAAACATCCCAAATGAAGTAAAACACTCTTATCTTTTTTTTGGTGGATCTAGATTGCAAAATCAAGATCAGACTATGATTAATAACCTTACAGATCAAAAGGTTTTGGTCAGTAAAAATGATAATTTTGAACTCTATACAATGAAAAAGACTAATACAGCGATACAAATACCTGAGGGTTTTTTTCAAAGAATTAATCCTACTAAGTATAGAGTTTATATAAAAAACCTTCAATTTCCAGAGAAATTACAATTTTTAGAATCATATCATAATGGATGGAAAGTTTTTATAGAAAAATATAATGCAGCACTACAATGTCAAAACGGGATAAAGAGGAGTGATAATGTAATTGAATGCGCACCCAAAGACACTCTTTATGAGGGGGATGAATTAAGTTATTTTTTAAGAACCGCTAATTTTAATAATATCCATCATCATAATTCAAACTATAGTAATGAATGGATCATTAATCCAAATATTATCCGAAAACAATACGATGCATCATTTTATAAAGTAAACACTAATGGATCAATAGATGTATTGCTAACGATTTATTTTACTCCTCAATTAAACTTTTACTTGGGGATTTTGATAAGTATTTTCTCTTTTATAGGACTCATAATAAGCATGTTTATTGTAAGGAGACATAAGACATGAAACAAAAAACATTACAAACTTTAATCAGCTTTAAATTTTTAATACTTTGGGTAATTATTCCATTATTTTTGCTATTTTTCTGGATTATTGCCTCAATTCTATTCAATCCTCATGAAAGTTTTACGACATTTCTTTACTTCCATAGTTTTCATCAATACACGCATATGCCTAAAAATAATTTATTAATGCAAGGGGAAAGTTTAATAGGTGAGTTTAGGGTGAAAGAACATAATTTAGGTATTATTGCAATACAAGTCAGTAATACACTTTCTGTACAACCAGATAAAGCACATAAAATTCAATTTACTCTCAAAGAGAAAAATGCACAAGTTCCATATTATCAACACACGTATACGATAGATGCTATAAAAGAAAATAATTTTCTTGTTTTTGGTTTCCCTAAAATAACATCAGCCCTTGGTAAAACATATCAGTTTGAAGTACTTTCTCTAGATGGAGATAAGACAAATGCTGTATTTTTTTTAAAAAAAGATAATGCTTTTATTACACGATATATATATTCATTTAAAGAACTTTACCATAAAAAACTATATCTTTTTTCCTTACTGTATGAAAAGGTAATTGAGTTATTTTCAAGTACTCATATGCTCCTTGTTTCATCATTGTATTTATTGCCATTGTTTTTTTATTTATATTTTTTGTTAGTATTCACTGTTTCAAATACTATAGCTCATGAAATAGCACCTTTACCATTTTCAAATATATTCCTTTTCCTTTTGTCAAAAAAAGTTATTGCTCCTTTTCTATTAATCATTGCTGATGTCGTTTTTTTAAATGATATTTTTTATGGAATCACATTAGGAATTCTTGGAATTCTCATTATCTTTATTGTACGTTCAAAATTACCTTACACATACTCATTACTGTTTTCAATTATCTTTTTATTACTTGCAGAGTTTTGTGGAATTATTTATCTATTACCACAGGAAAATAAGTTAGCAATGTGGGGATATTACACTTTAGTTATAGCTGTTTTTCAAATACTTTTGCATTTTATTTTTGCTAAAAGACAAAAAATGGTATGAATAAATTGCTTATCCTCTTTTCTAATAAACTTTTTTTTCATGGTATATTCCTCATTTTTAGCTTATTAATTTTACTTCCAGTAATTCTAGATAATCATGTTGTCCATGCCAACGATCTTAATGGTACGGATCTTCAGGAATTATACTTTCGTGATGCAATAGTGCATAGTCATACGTTTCCTCAATGGAATCCTACCATACAAGAAGGGTTGCCTTTGATAGCTGATCCTATGTATAGTGCATATAACCCAGTAATGAGTATTCCTCTTATTATTATGCCATCCTATGATGGTGCAATAAAACTAATTTATGTCCTTTCATTATTTCTTGCATGCGAGACTATGTACCTTTTGGCAAAGTCTTTTGTTTCTTCAGAGGCAATCGCTTTCTTTATTGCCCTCACGTATGCAGTATGTGGGTATCCTGCTGCTCGAATTACAGCAGGCCACATTGAGTCTGTTGTCCCTTATGGCATTCTTCCATTTGTTATATTTTCTCTGATGCAAGTAGGTAGAAAGAAAAACGTTCTTTGGGCCGGTATTGCAGCGCTTTCTTTTTTCTATGTTTTGTCAGCAGGAAGTATTTATTTTGTTATGTATGGAATGCTTTCACTTTCTGTACTAGCCTGTTATTTCTTTTTCAAAGAAAAAAAAGTATTCTTTTATTTCTTTGTCACCGCTGTCTTAATGGGGCTATTTTCTGCAGTTAAAATATTACCAATAGTTGAGTTGCAAACGTACTTGGGGAAGTCTAAAGAACCGTTTGAGGGAAGTCAAACAATTATAAGCATGATACGATATCTTTTTATACCATTTGATAAACCATTTCAACTTACGTATTTGTCTTCTTTTATTTCAACAGCTTGGGGAGATCTTGAGAAAACAGCGTTCATCGGTATTTTCCCCTTCATCGGAATTGTTTGGATGATAAAGGAATATAAAAAGATAAACATTCCGTCAAAAATATTTCTGGTACTTCTTTTTTGCACTTTCTTTCTTATGCTTATGCCAGCTTTATTAGTAAACCCTTATCATTGGTTAATAACCTTTATACCCTCACTACAATATTTTAGAGTACCGAGCAGAGCATATGCATATTTTGTTGTTATCATCTTGGTGATTTTTGGCCTTTTTTCTGAATATCTTCTAAGAAGTAAAAAATACCGTATCTTTGTTTTTCCAATGCTTGTTTTAAATCTCTTTTGTACAATTTTTTTCTTTGAAACTATGCTTATTAATCCGTCTCTTGTTGCATATAGTGTGTTCCCTGCAAATTATTCTTTATACAACGATATTTTTTCTTGGATTGAAAAACACAATACACAAAACTACTATGTGTTAGCGGAAAATTGGATTAATGAAGTACCTGAGGACGTTATTTATTACCATAATCAAAGATTGTTAAATACGAATTATGGTTTTGTTTTAAAAAATAGCCCTGCTTTAGCATTTGCCTTTGTTAAAAGACCCTCTCCATATGATTATGCTGCAAATTACCAAGACATTCAGCCGGGGTATTTTATTACTCCCCATAATCAAATCAATAATATCCCTGAGACTGCAAAAAAAGTGTATCAAAAAGATGACACATCGGTATATGAATTATCAACCGGAAGACCCTTCGCTGTGTTATATGATGGAAAGGGAAGTACACAAGCACAACATGTGGATGTTGGTGTTAATACCTTTCGAATTAAGACAAATGCACAAAGTAAACAAATTCTTTCCCTTGCTCAAATGAATTATCCTGGATGGAATGTTTGGATAGATGGTAAAAACCAACAGCTTTTGTCTCATCGTTTTCTAGAGGTACAAACACTCGAAGGAAATCATACATATGTCTTCTCTTATGCTTCACGTACCTTTCGCATTGGGCTTCTTATTTCCTTTATCTCATTTATTATATGGGGAATGCTTCTTTTGTTACCCTTGATGAAGAAATATATTTCTCACCATTTTTCGAATTCGTAATACCCCTAGATACATCTTTATTGCAGAAAAATAATTTGTTGTACTTTTGCCCCCAAAGCGAGGAGGAAAAAGAATTGGAACTTCTAATATAGGTATATGCAGGGCAATGCATTTTGCGACAAGCTCTGCATCAATAAGGTCATCCTTTGATTGAAGATTTATTTTTTTTGTAACCATATATGGAATAACTTTCGGAGTTCCATTGACATCCCACACAGGAGTATGCAGAAGAAGTCGGCATTCTATATTGTAAAGCGTTGAGCCAATTTTTCTAAGTGGACTGACGTGAAGCATTCTTGTTGCTTTAATAACAATAGAAGGGTTTTTGTCTGCAAAGCGTAGCATTGCAAGTAGATCGTCAATCTGTGTACGTGCGGAATTGGTATAACAAATAAGTTTGCCTTGTGCTTTTTGCAATCCTACCAAAACGGCGTTTCCCCACCCAGATTCTTTTATGAAAATAACCCGGATAGAGGAATTATTTCTTGCCAGCCTTACTGCCTCTTTATAGGATGCAGTGTCATTTCCATTGATAACAAGCAGAAGCTCAAATGGCTTTTTTAATTTTGTTAATCCATGTGTATAGTTTTTAATAATAAGTGCAATTTGGTTGGACTGATGGTATACGGGAAGTATAACGGAAAAAGTTTTTCTCATATGATTTTACCATCAATGATTTTCTCAATTAGCAATAGTTTTTGCAATAATGAAGAAATCTGATAGAACTGATAATTCTTAGGTGTATACAAGGATAATTTTTTGTGTATAATTGAGCAACAAATGGCCAAAGCTATATCTATCCGAAAAAAACTCAATAGAAATATTTTGCATAAAAATCTGCTTACTCTCTTGTATAATGCTCATGCGGGCCATATTGGAAGTTCATTGTCCTGCTTGGACATCTTAAGAGTGCTATTTTCTTCTGTTATTAAAAAAAATGATAAGTTCATTCTCTCAAAAGGTCATGCTGTTCCTGCACTGTATGTTGTTTTGAATGCTATTGGCAGGTTATCTGATAAAGATTTACAGACTTTTCATACTAATGGAACAAAATTACCAGCTCATCCTGCTGCTGACTTAGATGAATTCATTCCTTTCCCATCAGGTAGTTTAGGACATGGATTATCAATAGCTTCAGGAATGGCACAAGCGTACCTTTATTTACGAAAATCAAAAAAGCCAGCAATGGTCTATTGTTTGATGTCTGATGGCGAATGTAATGAAGGTCAAGTATGGGAAGCAGCCCAATATGCCACAGCCAAAAAGTTAAAAAATTTAGTAGTACTAGTAGATAACAATAAGATTCAGGCATTTGGAAAGACAGCAGAAGTACTAGGAAAATCAACAACTCCTGAAAAATGGGAGGCATTTGGTTTTGAAGTCTTTACTGCTGATGGTCATAATCCTGTTCATATAGAAAAGGTATTCAAGAAAGTAGGGAAATTAAAAGGAAACAAACCCAAAGTAATTATTTTTGATACTATCAAAGGTCATGGCGTAACATTTATGGAAAACCAAATTGGTTGGCATTATCATACTCTTACAGATGATCTGTACAAAAAAGCACTTTTATCAATTGATAGGAAGGTACAATGACGTATGAAAAAAGAATTTATCACAGAGCTGGAAAAAATCGCTAAAAAAGATAAAAAAATTTTCTTTCTCACAGGTGATTTAGGGTTTAATGCATTTGAAGGGATAAGATATGGTATCGGAGAACGCTTTATCAATGCTGGTGTTGCTGAACAAAATATGATTTCAGTAGCTGCAGGCCTTTGCTATGTAGGACTTAAACCTTGGGTATATAGTATCTCAACATTTTTAACTCTTAAGACCGTTGAACAAGTAAGGAATGATGTATGCCACCTCAATCTTCCAGTAAAACTAGCTGGGTTTGGTGGTGGCTATGGGTATGGCATTATGGGAGAATCTCATCATCTGTTGGAAGATGTGGCAATTTACTCATCTTTTCCCAATATGCAACTTTATATTCCTGCTTTTGTCGAGGATATGCCTTTTGTTGTGGAGAAAATCTATAAAAATAATGCACCTTCGTATCTTCGTCTCAATTTAGCTCCTCAAACAACTATACAGCTTCCTCCATATGCACCAATTCGGCATATTAAAAATGGAGAAAAAATAACTCTTGTTGTTTTAGGACCACTTATTCACAATGTTCTGCAGGCAATTGATCAGTTGAAAGAAGAAAACGTTATAGATCTTTTTGTTATAACAGAATTACCAACCGAGTTGTCAGATGAAATATTTGTTTCTATTCGCAAGACTCAAAAGTTACTTGTTGTTGAGGAACATTCGGGAGTAGGTGGACTTGGAGAAAAGCTATTCTCTATTTTAGGAAAAAGAAATCTGTCTTCCGGAAATTTTGTGCATCTTTTTGCAAAAGGTTATCTTTCTCACCTTTACGGAAACCACGCTTTCCATCAGAAAGAAAATGAATTGGATCCAGAGGGTATATTGAAAAATATTAAAAGACTTCTATGAAGATGGCAATAAAAAAAGACTTGAAAACGCAAATAAAAAAAGTACAAGGTCCGATACTGATTTTTGGTGCTGGAGGATTTATTGGAGTAAATCTTATTCAAAAAATTCTCCTTTTCAGAAAAGATGTTTATGGAGTTTCTCATGACAGCATGCATAACTGGCGCTTTATAGCAGCAAAAATTCCTCGCAAACATTTTCTAGACTGCGATCTTACCAATAATGAACAGTTGGAGAAAGTAATCAAGAAGATAAAGCCAAAAACCGTATTTAATTTAGCAGCTTATGGTGCTTATTCCAAACAGCAAGAGGTTAAAAAGATTTATGAGACAAATGTCTTTTCAACAATTCAGCTTCTTGAGACACTGAGGGATAAAAAAATTGCAGCATATATCCATGCTGGATCACAGTCAGAATATGGACTTAACTCATCGGCTCCAAAAGAAGATGGGGAGCTAAGTCCAAATAGTCATTATGCAGTTTCAAAAGTATCAAACTACTTCACTTTAAAATATTACGGAAAAGTTGAAAAGATGCCTGTTATACATTTGCGACTTTATTCAGCTTTTGGTCCTTGGGAGGAGCAAGACAGACTCATTCCTACCCTTTTAGAAAAGGCGCGACATGGAGAATTTCCTCATTTTGTAGATCCTTCAATTTCAAGAGACTTTATTTATGTAGATGATATTGTATCTGCATTTATTTATGCGGCAGTATGCATGTCTCCTCTGCTTTATGGTGAAGTATTTAATGTTGCAACTGGCAAAAAAACGACTATACGGCAGCTTGCTTTACTGGTAAAGAAAATAGTAAAAATGAAAATTTCTCCTACATTTGGAGGGATGAAAAATAGAAATTGGGATTTGGAAGATTGGTATGGTAATAACGAAAACATTAAAAAAAAACTGAGGTGGAAGCCTCTCTTTACTCTAGAACAAGGTTTGAGAGCAACAATCCAGTGGCAAAAAGAAGTACAGTATAATAGTGCAAAGTGGAATTTCACAAAAAATACATAGTAAATTTGGAAATTAACTATAGAATTATGCATTTTTACCAGCTATAATACTCTTTATGGATAAGGCATTTCGATTTATTATGATTTCCGCAATGTATGAGAATGGCGGAAATACTACACAGCGTCACCTTGATGGGCATCCTCTTCTTTTTACTTATCCATTTGAATCACAAGTTGGTAATAGACGGGTATCAGATTATTTAGCCTCTTTGGTTCCATATAAATATCGATGGCCACAATTTGCTCTAGGACAAGGGCTTGATGAAATATATGAGGATATTTTTGATGAAGAAGTAAAAATTCGAGTAAAAACTCCACACATGAGTAAATTTAAAGATGCTGATATTCAACTTGTTGATAAAGAGAGAAAGGAAATTTTCCTAGAACTTTTAAAAAATGAAGAATTGACACGAGCAAATATTGTAAAGGCTTTTTATATTTCGACCTTTAAAGCATGGAAAAATTTTAATGCATCAGGAAAAGAAAAAATTTATGTGGGATATAATCCAGTACAGATTTTGGATGCAGATAAAATTATTGCTGATTTTCCAAAGGCTAAAATACTTCATGTTGTTAGAAACCCATTTTCTTCCTTCGCGGAGACTAAACATCGACCCGCACCACTGACTCTTGATAGATATATTAACACCTGGAATATTATTCAATTAACAGCAATTAATTTTTCAAAAATTTATCCAGACAACGTTATTATTATGCGATTTGAAGATATGATTGATAATCAAAAGAAATTCTTTACAGGTCTTTGCAAAAAATTAGAGATATCATTTGATAATTCACTCCTTTATCCTTCCTGGAATGGGGAAAAATTGGAGAATATCTATCCATGGGGGACAGTTCAGTATCCAACAGTTGAATATAATATGGCAAAAAGGAATGAGCTTTCCAAGAAAGAATACGAGAAAATTAAATTGTTGACAGCTCACTTTAATGAATACTTTGGTTACAAAGAATTTTAATTATCAATATCCTCAGAAATCTCTAGAACAATATCAAGTGTTACGGGAATCTATGTTCCATCCAAAATCGGATTCAGAATTCCTATCCAAAAACTTAGGAGATCTCCAACAAACATATTCTTATATTGATGAAAATACGATTAAGAAAATTTTTAGGGAGAACCTTGATGAAATTGTTATAATGATAAAAAAGATTGAAGTAAAAACGACCTTTCATGTTCTTTTTGCAGTAACAACAAATAGATCTACATATGTATTAAAAGTGAACATTATAGAGAGATACAGAGATTTCTCTTTTTTCCAAGAGGCGAAGATTCAAAAATTGCTAGAAGAAAAAAAATTACCTTTTCTTACAGTGTATGCTGTTGATATTTCACGAAGTATTTACCCATTCGACTTCATGATTATGGCATATGAGAAAGGAGACAATTTAGATTTCTATAATGGACAAGAGATCAAGAATATTTACAAAAATTTAGGGAAAATTTTTAAAAAAATACATACTATTACTGCCGATAAAGCGGGTACGCTTAATTTCACTGAATTAGTACAAAGGAATACTCTTATAGGATCCTTTAATTCCTGGAATGAGTTTTTCACCACTCAACTGCTTTCCCATATACAACAAACAAGAGAAATAGGAATTATTGATAAAAAAGATGCTGATTTGATACAAATTGTTTTTAAGAATTCTAAACAAGTGTTAGCGACACAAAATTTATCCTTGTTGCATAATGATCCAGGAACAAGGAATATCAAAACTTTTGGAGGAGTTATCAGTGCTATATTTGATTGGGAGGACAGTATTTTTGGTGATCAACTATGGGAAATAGCTTTTATTGATACATTTCTTTTTAGAGAGGAAGATAGTCAAAAATTTCTTTATTTTTGTAAGGGGTACGGTATAGAGGTAAGTACTTTATATGCATTGCCCAAATACTGGATGTATTACCTTCGTGTTTCACTTTTAAAAACTATTAGTAGATCTAAGGTGGGTTACTATAATACAATAGGACGAGAGATTGATAAAAAAAGAGTAGAAAAAAGTCTTGCTATGCTTCAGAAAGTACTATGAAGAAACGTCCATTTTTTTCCATTCCAATCGCTACATACAATAGATCGGAAGAAGTAGATTTTGCTATAAAACGTTTATTAGCACAAACCTTTAAAGATTTTGAAATTATTATTTGTGATGATAATTCCACAGATGACACTGCTAAAAGAGTAAAAGCATATAAAGATAAAAGAGTTAGGTATTATAAAAATCCAAAGAATTTAGGTGCAGTGAAAAATATTGGTAATGTTTTGTCTTATGCTAAAGGTGAATATGTTTTTATACATGGGGATGATGATTATCTTCTCTATGATGATGTTTTGGAAGGTGTATATAATTTAATCGCAAAACACCACTATGGTTTAATAAGACTTAATTATGTTTACCAGACATTTGATAAAAAGGATGTTTTTGATTATGTGAGAAATAAATTTCTGAGAGCAGATTTGCAATTAAAAGCAGGTGCTACACCTGCAGAAATAGTTGGGTATATTGAAAAAATTGATTTGTATTTTATAACTGGAATTATTTTTAAAAACATACACCCTAAAAAAATTACTATCCTTGACTCTGAGCTTATCCCATGGTTTGACATGTGCTACTCAAATATTCAAAAATATGGAGGATTTTTCCAGCAAAAGTATTCTATTATTGCATCCTGGTCCCATCAGCAAAAGCATCCAGGCTATTACGTCAAAAAAGGAAAAATAGCATGGGAAGAGTTATATAATGCAATTCGAGTCGTAGCAGGGGAGGAGTATTATAAAAAAACGCTTAATCGACAATTGGCCATTAATGTCAGTTTTCTAGCAATTATCAAATATAACTCAAATAATTCAAACCTTTTAAAATACGCAAAGAGGATTAGAGAATTGAATTCATCTTATACATTTTCTATAAAATATTGGTTATTCCTATTGTCTGCATTTATTATTCCAAGATTTGTCCTTGATTTTGTTAGAAAAATCTACATAGAAAATGTCAAAGGGCGAGGGAAAATAGAGGGCTATTCAAAAATCATCAATCAAGTATATGCTGTAAGAGGGTTTGACAAATAATATATGAAAAAAATCTTTGCGTTTTCATTTGTCATTTTTGTATTGGCTGTTATTTTTATCTTTAGGAATTGGTTGGGAGGAGAGTTATTAACGGGTGGTGATTGGACATACTACTCGTCTACTATGGTGAAAAACACAACATTGCTTACTTCATGGGACGATAGGTATTCTGGAGTAGGCAATAATAAAGTTATTAAGTTACCTCTTGAGGTATATTTTGTAGGAACGATGAAATTAGCGCAGGGAATAGATTGGAAAATGTATGAAAGAATATTTTGGTTTTTCCCTTTTCTTGTACTCTCTCTAACATCAGCATATTTATTAACAAAAAAAATAGTTGGCAACTCTTCTTTCGCACTCATTGGAAGCTTTCTATATACGACAAACACATATGCATTAATGCTTATTGGAGGAGGGCAAAATGGTGTTGCCTTAGCTTATTCTTGTCTTCCATTTCTTGTATTAACATATTTAAACCTTTTAGAAAATTCTGATTCATTCTTTTTATCACTTTTATTTACATATAGTTTGAGTATCTTGATTCTCTTTGATTTTAGAATAGTGTATGTAAGTCTCCCAATACTTGCCATCATAACATTTTTCTATTTTCTTTATTACTTTCCAGGGAATAAGTTAATTAAAAGATTTTTTTACACCGTTGGTGTTCCTGCCCTTTTCACTCTTGGCCTGCATGCATTTTGGATATTACCTCTTCTGTTTAGTCGCGGGTCTGCCATGAGTCAATTTGGAGAAGTTTATACAGGAGTAGGAGCTGTAAAATTTTTTAGTTTTGCATTTTTTGAGAATGCATTAGGACTATTGCATCCGAATTGGCCAGAAAATATCTTTGGGAAGGTAAATTTTATGAGACCCGAATTCCTAGTGTATCCACTTCTTGCTTTTGGTTCATTGCTATTTCTTAAACCCTACGATTCACTCCGTTTGCTCAGGGAAAAAAAGGAACGAATATATATCTTGTGTTTTGTGTTGGTAGGACTTATGGGTGTTTTTTTAGCAAAAGGAGCAAATGATCCATTCGGTGGACTATACCTTTGGATGTTTGATCATGTTCCAGGATTTATTATGTTTCGGGATCCGACAAAATGGTACATGTTGGTTGCAGTTAGCTATATTGTCCTTATCCCATATAGTCTTAACAGAATATATGAAATTATAAAAGTAAGGGTTAGTAAATGAAAAAAATACTTAATTTTATTTTTATTTTTAGCATTGTAATACTACTTTTGTGGCCTGTACGCTTTGCTTTAATGGGAAAATTGGGAGGTACTTTCAAGCCCCATACTATACCAAATGATTATAAAAAATTAGAAAGATATCTTTCATCTCATGATTCATTTTCTCGAAGTCTTTGGATACCTAATTTCCAGAGGTTTAGTTTTTTTACCAGTAACAATCCTGCTATTCCAGCACAGGACTATTATCATGTCTCAAGCATTTCAGGAGTTTTGGATAACCTAGAAAAAGATGGCGCTGAAAAGCTACTTCAAGAGAGAAGTGTAAAGTATGTCATAATCCCTTTTGATAGTGAAGGAGAACTTTTCCTGAAAGATAGAAAGTATGATGAGTTTACATATCAGAAAACACTTGATGCAGTAAGACAAATTTCCTGGCTACATGAGATTCCAGGGTTTGGGAGAATTCACGTTTTTGAAGTAAGTAATCCAAAAGGTCGTTTCTGGATGGAAGGCCAACTAACTCTTTCTTACAAATTTATTAATCCAACAAGATATAACGTGAGCGTAAAAAATGTACAAAAAGGCGATAGAATAGTTTTTGCGGAGAGTTTTGATAGTGGGTGGAAAGCTTCTCTAGGCAAAATACTCATTACTTCCCAACCTTTTGAAAAATCATTAAATAGTTTTGTTTTACCCCAAAATGGATCATATACTCTTCGTGTCTATTATCAGCCACAAGAGTGGGTGGATAAAGGGGTATGGGTGAGTGGGATAAGTTTAGTAATTCTTGTTTTTACACTAGCAGTACTATTTATGCGGAAAAAATAATATGATGTTAGCTTCATCTTCTATTTCAGTCTTTTGACTAGTAGAGCTCTTTAATTTCTGTCATGTGTCTTTGGTTATATCTTGTCTGAAGTAAAAATACTCCTTGACAAGATAATTCTTACTGTTATGCTTAAATTAAGATAAGCTTTCCATGAAAAAATTTATTCAGATTTTTTCCTCGTTTATTTTTCTCTTCCTTTTTATATCTATCTCCACGACTCATGTATTTGCTTCGTTTGATTTAGGCGATAAATCGCCTAATGGAAACAACCTCACAAATCATGGTGCAACAGAAGTCACAACTGATACTCCTTTTGTCACTTCATCAGAAGCTGTTAATTTATCTGCAGTTTCGTCTCAGTACATAAGTGTTTCTGATAACTCTGCCTGGAAACCAACACCAAATATTACTATTGAACTCTGGGCGAAGTTTAACAGTCTTCCAGGATCGGGTAATTATCCTGTTTTAGTAAGCAATTTGAGTGGAATGAATGGCTTGGGTTGGGATTACTTTTATAGTGGGGATGATGGAAAGATTCATTTTTATGTGCAGCGATTAGGATCTAGTATAAACGTTGCCGCAAATACCACAGTTACTACAGGAGTTTGGCATCATTATGCAGTTACTTTTGATGGAACAACCGTGAAATTCTATCTAGATGGTTCTGCTGATGGGAGTGTTAATGCTCCAATTACAATGGCCTATGAAAGCGGGCAAAACCCACTTATTGGTGCAATTTATTTTGGAGGTACTGTAACTCGATTTATTGATGCAAAGATTGATGATGTGCGAATATGGAATGTTGTGAGAACAGGAGCACAAATTAATGATAGTAAAAGTGTAGAATTAACAGGAACCGAAGACGGGTTAGCAGCATATTATCCTTTTGAAAATTTACCTCAACCCAAGTGGGATTTAGGGGATAAATCAACTAATGGAAATAATCTTACAAATCATGGAGCAACAGAGTGGACAACGGACTTTCCTTTTACTGGCTTATCAGAAGCTGTAAATTTGTCAGGCGCTTCTTCCCAATATTTAAATACAACAGACAATTCTGCATGGAAGCCGTCGCCAAATATTACCGTTGAATTTTGGGCTAAGTTTAATAGTTTGCCTGGGCCTGGTAATTACCCAGCACTTGTAAGTAATTTAGGTGATACGAATGGATTAGGGTGGGAGGTCTTCTATGATGGAGATAATGGAAAGATGCGTTTTTATGTGCAAACTTCCAGTTCCAGTATTAATGTAGCAGCTACCACATCACCTACCACTGGCTCATGGCATCACTATGCTGTTACTTTTGATGGGACAATCGTTAAATTCTACCGTGATGGCTCGTCTGATGGTATGATTACCGCTCCAATTACCTTATCCTATGAAAGTGTGCAACATCCGCTTATTGGTGCTCTCTATTTTAACCACCAAGTAATGAGATTTATTGATGCAAAAATGGATGATATACGAATATGGAATGTTGTGAGAACAGGAACACAAATTAGTACTAATTATAATCAAGAATTAATTGGTACAGAGTCAGGATTAGCAGCGTATTACCCTTTTCAAAGTCTTTTGCAGAATAAAATTACCTACTACACAATTAATGATGGGACGAACTTTATTAGGTCTACCAGCCCTTTTTCATCAGGAGTTGCTACACAAACAAAAAATAGTAATGGGAGTGTCACTGTTAGTGTTAACAATGCCATTGGCTATGCTGATTCAGGATTTGTCTTATATAAAGGAGCGTTGGGCAACTTGCCTAACTTTACAGTAAATGGTAGCGGTAGTCCCTTTGGACTAAACTTATGGTTTGACGTAAACAATGATAATGAATTTTTTGCATGGAATTCAAATGGCGTTATGACAGGATTAAATGGCGATACCTATGGTCTAGGTCCAACTTCTCAGAGCGGAACAGACGTTGTTACTGGATCCTCTCTGTTTTATCTTATTTCTGATGGAAAAAACCATAGTTTTTCAGATCTTAAAAATGGTGTAGTAAGTGGTATTAATGCTAACACAAGAGTTGCTGTTTGGGTTGGTGTAAATACAAATAGTGGCTCCACATCTGCAACAATTACTTCAATTAGCGGTTTATAGCAAGTAACGAAAGAAATCTCCTCGTGTTTGGTTTCAAGGTACAAAAATGGTAGAATAGAAGAGAACATATACGATTCAAGATTTATTTAAGAATTAAGAATGCTTGTGTAAGTTAAACGTATGATTAGTTTTGTTATTCCAGCTTATAATGAAGAAGAGAGTTTGCCTACTTTTTATACCCGTCTCACCAAAGTTGCAGAAAAGTTAAAAGAAGCTTATGAAATTATTTTTATTGACGATGGGTCAACAGACCACACACTTTCTCTTTTGCAACAGTTTGAGAAAAAAGATAAGCATGTAAAAATTTACTCTTTCCGTAAAAACCAGGGAAAGTCTGAAGGCTTGACGCTTGGATTTCAGATGGCAAAAGGAGACTATATTGTAACGTTGGATGCTGATTTACAGGATTTGCCAGAGGAAATTGAGAAATTACATAGAAAAGCACAAGAAGGATATGAATTGGTTTCCGGGTGGAGAAAAGACAGAAAAGATCCGTTGAAAAAGGTACTTTCTTCAAAGCTTTTTAATCTGTTAGCAAAATTCTTCTGGGGGCTTGATCTACATGATTATAATTGTGGCTTAAAGGTTTACACTGCTGATGCGGCAAAAAGCTTAAGGCTTTATGGTGGCATGCACCGGTTTATTCCACTTCTTACCTATGGTCAAGGTTTTACGGTAACTGAGGTTGCTGTTGAACATAGTAAAAGGCTTTATGGCACATCAAAGTATGGGTTCTCTAAACTGTGGAAAGATTTGCCTGATATTATGACTATGCTTTTTATTACCAAGTATAGTAAGAGGCCACTGCATTTTTTTGGCATGGTAGGAGGAATACTTTTTTCTCTTGGTATTTTGGTGCTCCTGTACTTAACAGGGGTACATTTTAGTGGTCATTCTATCGGTACAAGACCTCTTTTTTTCTTAGGAATTTTGCTGTTACTAGCAGGGCTTCAGGTACTGATTACTGGGTTTTTGGCTGATTTGATTATCAATATTTCTCACACTCCACGTTCTATTGAGGAAAGGATGCATTTCCATTTAAAGTATCGGAGTGATAAAAAACAGCCTGAAAATGTAACAATTCAATAACCTTCTATGAAATTTCAAGACATTCTTTTTCTTCTTGTATTTGCCGGATTATTATACAAGCACAATCCAACGTACTTTACGATTGCAGGGCTTCTTTGTATCCTTCTCTCAATACCTCTTTTTGCCTTCTGGGTCTTTTTTACTGCCCAGCACTTAGTCTGGTATGCAGCAGGATTTTTCCTAATGAGTACGCTATTATTATTGTGGAGGGTAAAGAATGAGAATCGGCATTGATATTTCACAGCTTGCTTTTGAGAAAACTGGAGTAGCCGCATTTTTGGGTAAATTAGTGGAAACCTTAGTGAAAGAAGATAAGGACAATTCCTATGTTTTGTTCTATGCAAGTCTAAGGAAAAAACTTCCTATTTCTCATTTTCAATTTTTACATACTGCTGCTGATGCACGTATTCAAATAAAAACATTTAGATTCCCTCCGACCTTTTTGGATTTTCTTTGGAATAAGTTGCATGTCTTGCCAATAGAGTGGTTGATAGGTGATGTCGATGTCTTTGTCTCTTCAGATTGGGTGCAGCCTCCAAGTAAAGCAAAAAAAGTAACCATTCTCTATGATTTGATTGTGTACAAATACCCCGAAGAAACAGCAAAGAAAATTGTCGCAGTGCACAAACGACGTCTGCAGTGGGTGAAAAAAGAAGTAGATAAAATCCTCTGTATCTCAGAAGCAACAAGACAGGATGCAAAAGAAATACTGGGGATTGATGAAAAGAGATTAGAAGTCGTGTATCCAGGAGTGTAAGTATTATGATTATTGGCATTGATGGAAATGAGGCAAATGTTGAAAGAAAAGTAGGCATTGGAGAATATGCTTTCGAACTGTTAAAAAAGTTTGAAGCATTTCACCTTTCACATGTGACATTTCACATCTATTTAAAGGAACTGCCCAGACCTGAAATGCCAAAAGAGCGGGAAGGGTGGAAGTATGTCATAGTGAAACCGAAGAAATTATGGACGCAAATTGGACTTCCTTTCTACCTTTTTACCCACTTCCCACGGCCGGATGTTTTCTTTACTCCAACGCATTATGCCCCCAGATTTTCTCCAGTACCAACGGCAATTTCTATCATGGATTTGTCATACCTTCATTTCCCAGAACTTTTTGCCAAAAAAGATTTGTACCAACTTACCAATTGGTCTGCGTACTCGGTAAAAAATGCTTCAGTCATTTTTACTATTAGCAAGGCATCCGCTGATGATATAATCAAAGAGTATCAGGTTACCGATAAAAAAATCGTTGTAACGTATCCTGGAATAAAGCAAAGTATGATGGATCATCTACTCAGTCAAAAGGAATTGGAAGAAACATTTGGAATAAAAGAAAACTACATTCTTTTTGTTGGAACACTGCAGCCAAGGAAAAATATTGAAAGACTTATTGAGGCTTTTTCGAAAGTAAAAGAGAAAGGTGGAAAAGAAAAAGACCTGCAACTTGTTGTTGTAGGAAAAAAAGGGTGGTTATATGAACCAATTCTTGAGGCTCCAAAAAAATTTGGGGTGGAGTCTTCTGTAAAATTCTTAGACTTTGTCAGTGATGAAGATTTACCATCATTGTACAAGCATGCGCTTTGTTATGTGTTGCCCAGTTTATATGAAGGATTTGGGTTGCCGGTTGTTGAGGCCATGAAATATGGTTGTCCTGTGATAACGAGTAATGTGAGTAGTCTTCCAGAAGCAGGAGGGGATGCTGCCTTATACGTTGATCCGATGAGTGTTGAAGATATTGCTGAAAAAATGGAGAAAGTGATGAGTAGTCCTTCTCTTCGTGAAGAAATGGTAAAAAAAGGATACAATCATATAAGAAAATTTTCTTGGGAGAAAGCAGCAAGGGAAACTCTAGGTATTTTGCAAGAACTTGCAAGCAGTAAGAAATAGTTTACATTCGATATGAAAGATAGAACAGGAAAGACGTTAACATTTTCAGAGTTTTTCACAAAAGTTGTGCGAAGGATTGATGCCATTGAACAAGAGTTTGAAATGATGGTGCTTAAGTATGTTGGATGCATCCCCTCTCACCATGTACGCAGATTTTTTTATCGTTTGGGAGGAGTAAAAATTGGGAAAGGGTCAACGATCCATACTGGTGCAGTCTTTTATGATAGTCGAAATATTCGCATAGGAGAGGATACGATTATTGGAGAAAATGCTGTGCTTGATGGAAGGTCACTTTTGCACATTGGCAATCATGTGGATATAGCATCAGAAGTCATGATCTATAACGCAGAACATGATGTGAATGATGAACATTTTAGGCCTATTGAAAGAGAAGTTATCATTGATGACTATGTGTTTATTGGTCCACGGGCAATTATTTTGCCAGGAGTCCATATTAAAAAAGGTGCTGTGGTTGCAGCTGGAGCAGTCGTAACAAAAGATGTTGAAGAAAATTCTATTGTTGGAGGGGTCCCTGCAAAAGAAATCAGCAAACGGAAAGTAACTACCTACTCCTACCATCTTGGCCGTGCCCGCTTGTTTAGATAATATGAAACTTTCCATTATTTCCCTTAATTTCCGAAAGCCTGACTTAACTGTTGCATCAATGGAGAGTTTGTATAGTACGTATAAAACATATTTTGACCAGAAAGCATGGGAGTATATCATTGTTGATAATCATTCGGAAGATGATTCAGCAAAAATCTTGCAAAAAGCAGTGAAGCAATACAAAGGGTTTTCATTTATCCAAAATCCACAGAATAATGGCTTTGGAGCAGGAAATAATCTTGGTACAAAGCATGCAAAAGGTGAGTACCTTCTGTTTCTAAATAACGATACAACAATCACTGGTATGGGAATTAAAGATATGGTTTCCTATATGCAGGAACATCAGGAGATTTCCATTTTAGGGGGAGAATTGAAAAATGTCGATGGCACCCCCCAGCCATCAGCAGGAAAGTTCTATACGGTATTTCCTTTATTTCTGCTACTTTTGGGAATGCAGCGTTTTGGGGGAGTTGATAAAAACCCAAAAGATATTGCAAAAGTTGATTGGGTAAAAGGAGCCCTTTTGATGATACGAAAGAATGTATTTGAAAAATTAGGAGGTTTTGATGAAAACATTTTTATGTATACAGAAGACATGGAGCTTTGCTACCGGGCAAAAAAAGCAGGCTACTCGTCATACTTTTTCCCCACAGATGGTATACTGCATAAAGACCAAGGGAGTAGTAACCGAACATTTGCGATCGTGAATATTTATAAGAACCTCTTGTATTTTTATAAAAAGCATCGATCCTTCTGGGAATACATGCTTGTAAAATTGCTACTTCAAACAAAGGCCATTCTTTTGATACTATATGGAAAGCTCTTCAACAAAGAGTATTTTGTTGTTACCTATGAAAAAGCTCTTGATGCTTGTCGATAATGCGCTACTGAAGTGGTCCGTTATCGTGACTCTTATTTTTACGGCTTTATATCCGAAGCTTCCGAGTGTTCATATTATCAGAACATGGGTCTATATCCGTCTTGAAGACTTTCTAATTGCAGCTGTTGTGCTCATTTGGATTGTGCAACTTTTGAGACGAAAGGTAAAGTTGGCATGGCCTGTGGGAGCACCGATCGGGATGTATTGGGTTGTTGGATTGTGTTCGCTTCTTTTCTCCCTTGCTTTTATTGCTCCTCATTTAGCGAATTTTTTCCCTCACGTTGCAGCACTACAATACTTCAGACGTATTGAGTACATGATTTTATTCTTTGCCGCGTTCTCAACAATCAGAAGTGTCAAAGATGTTCGGGATTACATTATTGCGCTTTGTGCAACGCTCACAGGGGTTATTCTCTATGGATTTGGACAGAAATTCTACCTTGATCTATGGAGCTTTTTTCCTAATTTTTTTGTAAATCACGCGTTCTGTTTTCCATCTTTCCAAACGGGAAACGAAGAATTTGCAAAAGGAATACCTCTGTGCTTACCAAAAGATGCACGAATTACCTCAACATTTGGAGGCCATTATGATTTAGCAGCATATTTAGTTGTTGTTTTACCTTTGCTCCTTGGAATTTTTGTTGCAGTCAAGAAAGTTGTTGCAAGAGTAGGCGTTGCGTTGCTTTTTGTGACAGGATTGATGCTTCTTATTTTTACAGCGTCACGAATATCATTTACTGCCTATCTTATTGGTGCAGTTCTCGCGCTTGTTTTTCTCAAGCAGAAAAAAATACTGATTCCTGTCCTTGGTATTAGTATTCTTCTTCTGTTTGCATTTAGTGGGTCAACAGCAAAACGATTTTTAGCAACTGTTCGTGTTGTCAATGTTGTTACGACCAACCAAGGTCAAGTCGTTGGTCTTGCCGAAACAAAACTCCCTGATACGCTTCAGAAGAAAATAGCAAAAAATAGTGAAGTGATTGTTGCAGCCCCCCCTCCTACAGAGAATCTGCCAACCGGTTCAAGTTTTATTACCCTTCCTCAGACATCTGTTGCAACATCAACTGCAGTAGTGAAAAAATCGTTACCTACAAAAGAATCAATCAAATTAAAGTTGCCAACCGGTGGGCTTGAAATTTCAACAGTATCAGGCAGCTTCCTTATACAAAAAGCGTTGGTTTATGATATTTCCTTTACGACCCGCTTCCAAGCAGAATGGCCAAATGCATGGGCTGCCTTTATGAAAAATCCCCCTCTAGGAACAGGCTATTCAAGTATTACCCTTGCCTCTGATAATGATTATTTGCGTCTTCTGGGAGAATCAGGCTTTTTGGGATTTGGGACGTTTGCGCTCATTTTCATTATTTTAGGAATTTATACCATCCAAGCAATACACTCTGATGGCGAAACACTTGCAAAACCATTTGCATTAGGATTGGCAGGAGGTGTTATTGGCCTCATAGCGAATGCATCTCTTATTGATGTCTTTGAAGCATCCAAAGTTGCTGAACCATTGTGGATTCTACTGGGAGTTGGGGTAGGAGGTCTTGCCCTTACGACCAATATTCATATGGATTATCTAAGGAAATTAAAGGCTGTGCTAACATCACATACCTTTGTCATTCTATATCTTTTCACTCTTGTCTTTATTTTCTTTGGAGGCGGATTAACGAATTTCTTTGTTGCTGATGATTTTAGTTGGCTGAGATGGGCTGCAACTTCAACACCTCATGATGTTGCAAAATATTTCGTTGACTCACAGGGATTTTTCTATAGACCACTTGATAAACTTATCATGTATGGGATGTATTCATTCTTTTCTTTCCAGCCACAAGGCTATCATCTGTTTGGTTTAGCACTGCACTTTCTTGTTGCAATAGCGTGGTATATCCTTGGCTTGCAAATCTTTAAGAAAAAACAATGGGCAATACTGTTATCAGTGTTCTTCCTTATCTTACCAATCCATGCAGAGACACTCTTTTGGATTGCAACGATTTCAACATCTTTGTCTACCTTTTTCCTTCTTTACAGTGTTATCTTTTGGATGATGAAGAGACAAAAGCATGGGTGGGTCTTCTCTAGTTTGTCTGTCCTCTTTACAGCAGGGGCATTATTTTCTTATGAAATGGGAGTTGTTGCACCACTTCTTCTCTTTGTAACCGATGTTTTTCTTCTTGGTCGCAAAGTAAACAAACAATTATTGAAATCATATATTCCTTTTGTGGTCTTGGACGTGCTCTATGTCCTTTTGCGAAGTAAAGCACATGTTGCTCCCATTGGAGGAGACTATGCATATAGTGTGTCTCATGCTATTCCAAATATCATAGGAAATTTTGTCGGCTATTTGTTAACAACCTTTGCTGGTGAACGGATGATTGCCTACATGTGGAATGTTCGACTTGCACTGCGTGTCTATGCCTTGCCTCTTCTTTTGGTTGGTATTTTGCTTCTTGCAGGCGTGTCTTATCTGATTGCAAAGCAGAAGGAAAAAATCCTTTTGGAGAATGAAACAGTACGATACACCTTGTTTGGTCTGTCTTTTGGTTTTGTCGCTTTACTACCGTTCCTGCCACTGGGGAATATGACAGAACGATATGGCAATTTAGCAGCCGGCGGATTTGTCCTTGCCGCTGTTGTGTTGTTTAAATCTCTTAGTGAAAAAGTGAAAGGGAAACTGTTCTGGGGAGTAAGTGGTGTTATATTTGTAGCACTTGTTCTTTTCTTTAGAAATGCCATTAATAACGAGCTTTCGCAATGGAACAAAGCAAGTACTGTTACTTACCAAACACTTGCATATTTTAGACTGGAAAAACCAGGTATCATCTCTTCATCATCACTCTATATGGTGAACCTCCCAACAAAGTACGGCAATGCATGGATTTTCCCTGTCGGGCTTTCTGATGGTATGTGGTTTATCTATAGAGATCTATCACTCAAAATATTCCAAAAGCAAAGTGTTGAAGATGCAGAACAAGCAGAGAAGGCGAACCCTTCGGTAGCTCCTGCGAAAGACTATATTTTTGAGTTTGATAAAAATGGTGAACTCTCAGAGATCAAAGACTTATGAAAAAATGGGAATTATTGGCGCTGTTACTCTTATTAGGGTTGGCATTCCTCGTTCGTTTGTATAAATTCACAAACCCTGTTGCGGATTGGCATTCCTGGCGTCAGGCAGACACATCCTCTGTCTCACGAAACTTTGTGAAATATGGGTTTGACCTTCTCCACCCGCGAATGAACAATATTTCAAACGTGCAATCAGGTATTGAAAACCCGAAAGGGTATTTCTTTACTGAATTTCCTCTTTATAACACTATGCAAGCGGGACTTTTTGTCATGTTTCACCGTCTTTCTATTGAAGAATGGGGAAGACTAGTGACGATTGTCATGTCTCTTTTATCCACAACCTTTCTCTATCTGTTAGGGAAACGATATGGAAATATGCTCATTGGGTTTTTCGCAGCAGGATTTTTTGCTTTTCTTCCCTTTAATATTTATTACAGCAGAGTTCTTTTGCCAGATCCTTCCATGGTAGCTGCTGTCTTAGGAGCTATTCTTTTTTTTGATACTGCATCAAAAACAAAAACGCCAACAAGAGTCTTGTGGCTTATTTTGTCCCTTGTCTTCTCAATCCTTGCATTGCTTTTTAAACCATATGCGATCTTTTTCCTTTTTCCACCGCTTTCGTATCTTGCCTGGAAACAGTATGGCACAAAAATAGTTATTCGGATTGACCTCTGGCTGTATGCAATTGCTGCTGTAGTACCTCTTGCATTATGGAGAGTATGGATGCAACAGTATCCTGAAGGGATTCCGGTAAACGCGTGGCTTTTTAATGGAGGCAATATTCGTTTTACTGGTGCGTACTTCTATTGGATATTTGCTGAACGACTGTCTAAACTCATCCTTGGATATTGGGGAATTGCGCTTGTCTTTTTAGGACTCCTGTGGATAAAGAGAAAAGATGTTGGGTTTTTCCTTTCATTTCTTGTTGGAAGTCTTTTATACCTTATCATTATTGCTCGTGGAAACGTCCAACATGACTACTATCAAGTGTTAATCATCCCGACCCTTGCGCTCTTTTTTGGTCTTGGAGGAGACTTTCTTCTTACTCTTGCCAAAGAGTATTCGACGAAATGGATTGGTATCGGTCTTTTTGTGTTGTGCAGCATATTTATGGTTATGTTTGGGTGGTATCAAGCGAGAGACTACTTTAATATCAATAACCCGGCAATTGTCACTGCAGGAAAAGTAGCAGATAGCATCTTGCCAAAAGATGCCAAGGTGATTGCACCCTATGATGGGGATTCATCATTTTTGTATCAGATAAATCGTCAAGGTTGGGCTAGTTTTGATAAAGATGTGCCGATCCTTGTTGGCATGGGTGCAGATTATATGGTGCTTGCCAACCCGACGCAGAATGATATGAATGGATTTGGAAAGCAGTACAAAACTGTTGCTTCTAGTCCGCTGTATTTAATTCTTGATTTGCATAAAAAACCATGAGAATTCTCATTGTCTCGTCATTTTTGCCGTACCCTTTATATTCCGGAGGCCACGTTAGACTGTATAACCTTATCAAGGAACTGGGAAAGACCCATGCGATAACGCTTGTTTGTGAGAGGAGAAGTTACCAAACACAACAAGATATTGATGAGGTAAAAAAAATTTGTAAGGATGTGGTGACCGTTGAGAGGAAGAAACAATGGTCGGTCAATACCGTTGTAAAGACTGCTGTTTCTACCCTGCCTTTTTTGTTAGTTGGACATAATCTACCGGAAATGAAAAAGGATATTGTTGCAGTGCTCAGAGAAAAACAATTTGACCTTATTCATGTTGAGACATTTTATGTCTATCAGAACCTTCCCAAAACATATATCCCCGTTGTTTTGGCAGAACATAATATTGAATATGAAGTATATGAGCGGTTTATGAAAAAGGCTCCTGCCTTTGTTAAACCGCTTCTTGCTGTTGATATCCAGAAAATAAAGTACTGGGAGGAGAAGGTGTGGAAACAGGTAACCAAACTTGTTGCTGTTTCTGAGGAGGATAAGAGCAAAATGAATAGAGAGGATGTTGTTGTTGTGCCAAATGGGGTTGATTTGGAAACCTTTCCTTACAAAAAGAAAGTTTCAGAAAAGAAAGAAAAAATAGTACTTTTTATGGGGGATTTTAAATGGATTCAAAATACCGATGCAGCAGAATTTATTATCCAAAAAATCTGGCCGTTGATAAGGAATGAAAGTGAAAGTGGTAAAGGAAAGCAGCAAGTAAAGTTATGGATTGTTGGGAAGCACATACCAGAACATTTGAAAAAACTTTCTTCAAAAGATATGATTATTGATGAAAAAGCACCTGATAAAACATCAGAAATATATAAGAAAGCTGATGTTTTGCTAGCCCCAATCCAGGTAGGAGGAGGGACAAGTTATAAAATTATTGAAGCAATGGCAAGTGGTGTTCCGGTCGTGACCACACCACTTGGCGTCAAAGGCTTAGGAGCAAAACCTGGTACTCATGCTCTGGTGAGTGAGTCAGCAGAAAGTCTTGCAAAGGATGTTGGAACATTGTTAGAAGATAAAGAAGTATATGAAAAAGTACGCCTACAGGCCAGAGATTTTATTGAGAAGAAATTTAACTGGAAGACAATAGCAAAAACACTTGAGGGAGTATATACCGATGCAATCGCAAAAAATGAATAAAACCGTTGATTTATCTATCATTATTCTTAGTTACAATGCCAAGCAAATAGCGCTTGAGGCAATAGAATCGATTGAAAAAAATTATCCAAAAGATGTTGCTTCTGGAAACTTTGAAGTTATTGTCACAGACAACGCGTCTCCTGACGGATCGTTGCAGGCGTTTCAAGAGTTTGGAAAGAAAACAACGATCAAGTCCTTCCATGTTGTTGATAATGGAGGGAATATCGGATTTGCTGCAGGAAATAATAAAGGATTGCCATATGCCCATGGACAATATGTGTTATTCCTCAATCCTGATACGGTTGTCTATCCCCAAACCCTCACATACATGATTGAATTTATGAATACTCATCCTGATGCTGGAGCAGCTACATGTAAAATTGAAATTCCAAGTGGTGGGATTGATGAGGCATCTCATAGAGGATTTCCAACTCCTTGGAATGCCTTTACGCATTTTTCAGGACTTGAAAAGGTGTTCCCACGTTCACGGCTTTTTGCAGGGTATACTAGAGGATGGGAAGATTTAAATACAATTCATCCAGTTCCAGCCGTTGTTGGTGCATTTCTTTTTGTGAGACGAGAAGTTGGTGAGAAAGTAGGATGGTGGGATGAGGACTATTTTTTCTATGGTGAGGATTTGCAATTTTGTTATAACATTTGGAAAGAGGGATACAAAATCTATTATGTTCCTGACGTAAAAATCCTTCATTATGGTGGGGTTTCAAGCGGCATTAAAAAACAATCGCAAAATATTACAACAGCCAATATTGAAACGAAAAGAAAAGTACAAAATTGGCGATTTGATGCAATGCGGATTTTCTTTAAGAAAAATTATTCGACAACCTATCCGTGGATAGTCAATTGGCTTGTTGATAAAGGGATAAATTACCTCTACAAGAAAAATTTGCCTAAACTATCTTCATGAGTTTATACCCAAAAGAGTTCGAGCGACAGGAACTCGGGCAATAAGAAAGGCAGTAGTATAAGAGGCAACTAACACTACGCAAAATACCAGGGGATCAAACCACAATGTTTCCACAACATGCCCAAAGCTTCTAGAAAAAAGATATGCTCCGATAATTTTCCAAAAAAGATGAATGTAAAAAATATGAATAAAGAAAATGAAGAGGGTAATTGAAGATAAAAATATCGGTATTTTTACATATGTTTTAGGAATAAAAAGTATAGCAAAAGTGAAAATGCAGAGAGTGTACAAGAGTACACTGGGTCTCCACTGTGACATAAAATAACTAAGAAAATATCCGTTCAGTGATAACATATGTCCTTCAACTACTACAAGAAGAAAACTAATAAAAAATATTATAGAGAGGAAAACCTTCCGCTGTCTTTTGATATATGTGTTAATTGATGATTTATACCTTGCCCATATTATTCCAATACTAAAAATAGGCAAATTGAGAAGTGCCACTCTCAAGGGTGTTGGAAGAGAAATTACATGAAGGTAATAATCGAAGAACAACAGTGAAATTCCAATAAAGAAAAAACCAAAATAATAAAAAACGTACTTTGTTGGTGGAAATCTCCGAAGGAGTAAATTCATGAAGGGGAAAATAAGGTAAAGAACTGCAATAGCTGGGATGAAATAAAGATGTTCAGCACCTGATCCCAAAAGTAAAATATTTGGAGAGTTAACAAAAAATGCTTTTACTCCTGCATGGTAGACAATACTATAATAAACAAAACTCCAGATAAAAAAAGGGATAGCTAACTTAATCAGTCGTTTTTTATAGAAACTGCGAAGATTAATCTCCTCAGTATAGCGTATTGCAAGTACGTAGCCTGAGATAAGGAAGAACAGTGGGACGGAAAAACGGCTTACTTGATTGAGAAAAAAAGTAAAGGGGATGTGACGAAGATAATATCCTGATACAGTAAGAGTTGTTGATGTAGTGTGAATAAGAACGACTCCCCAAATTGCTACAATTCGTAAAAATTCTATAGTAGTATCCTTATTCTTCACGTAACAATTATAATATAATTTGAAGGAAAGTACTCGTTTGTTATTACCATTTTGTTTATAATAAGTATATGGCGAAAATTGGTATTGATTGTCGGTTATGGAGCGAAACAGGTGTGGGGAGATATATTCGTAACCTTGTCTCACATCTTGCAAGGCTAGATACCACCAATCACTATATTCTCTTTCTCCGCGCTGAAGAATTTGAAACCGTTCCGCTCCCTGGGAAAAATTTTGAAAAACGATTAGCAGATATTCGCTGGCACAGCGTGAAGGAACAAACACAATTTGCAAAAATTTTGGAAAAAGAGAAATTGGATTTAGTTCATTTTCCCTATTTTTCCTACCCAATTTTGTACAAAGGGAAATTTATTATCACCATTCATGATTTAATTATTAACCATTTCCCAACAGGCAAATCTTCAACTCTTCCGACTCCTGTCTATTGGATAAAACAGGCTGCCTACCGGTTTATTGTCGCTTCTGCAATTCACCGTGCAGAAAAAGTTATTGCTGTTTCAAAAGCAACGAGAGATGAAATTATGGATCACTATAGCATAAAGCCTGAGAAAATTGTTGTTACTTATGAGGGGATAGATGAGAGTTTGATCAAAGAAAAAATGGAAAAAGTGGATACTCCTCATCCATATTTTTTCTATGTGGGGAATGCCTATCCTCACAAAAATCTGGAGCGATTGGTGGACGGGTTTAAATTGTTCTTAGCTACCTGTCATGAAGAAGTTGACCTTATTTTTGTTGGAAAAGAAGACTTCTTCTACAAACGGTTGAAGGAACATGTTGAGAAAGTAGGTCTTTTGCCGAGGGTCCATTTTTTTCAAAAGATTACCGACGGTCAGCTTGTGTATCTGTACCATCACGCGAAAGCGGTTGTCTTGCCATCTCTTATGGAAGGATTTGGACTTCCTGCTCTTGAAGGTATGGCAAATGATTGTCTTGTTCTTGCATCAGAAATCCCAGCATTTTTGGAAGTATGTGGTGAAAGTGCTGTCTACTTTGATCCCTATAATATCCATGACCTAGCAAGTGCCCTCGGTCGTGTTTTTGAGGGAAAAGTCAGTGTGAGTGAGAAGAAAGTAACGGGCCAAAAGAGAGCACAAACATTTTCTTGGCATACCATGGCCAAAGAGACTCTTGCTGCCTATGAAACGGTATGAAAGATCTTCGTATTGCCATTGTCTATGACAGAGTGAATAAATGGGGAGGAGCAGAACGGGTCTTACTTGCTCTTCATGACCTTTTTCCGGATGCTCCACTGTTTACCTCTGTTTATGACTCTCACCATGCACCATGGGCACATGTATTTTCTATAAAAACTTCTTTCCTCCAACAGATTCCATTTATTAGGAATCACCATGAGTATGTGCCATTTCTCATGCCGCTTGCCTTTGAGAGTTTTTCGTTTGATGACTTTGATCTTGTGATATCAGTTACAAGTGAGGCAGCAAAAGGCATTATAACCAAACCTCATACAACACATATCTGTCTGTGTCTTACTCCCACCAGGTACCTGTGGAGTGGGTATAAAGAGTATTTTCAAAATTGGTTTTTGAGAATACTTTCAAAACCTGTTATTTGGTATCTTCGCATATGGGATATGATTGCTGCACAAAGGCCGGATGTCTATATTGCCATTTCTCAAGAGGTTGCGAGTCGGGTAAAAACATACTATGGAAGGAAATCCCAGGTTATCTATCCACCATTACCGGTATTGCCTGAAAAGAGGCAATCACTGCCTGGTAAGAAGCATGAAGGATATTTTCTTGTCGTTTCACGACTCTCGCGCTTTACCAACTACAAACGAGTCGATCTTGCAATACAAGCAGCAACGAAACTGGATCTTCCCTTGGTTGTTGTTGGGGAGGGAGATACCTCGTATTTCAAACAATTTGCAGGGCCAACGGTTAGTTTTGTTGGAAAAGTATCAGATGAGGAGTTAGCAGCTTATTATGCGGGATGTCGTGCTCTTATTTTCCCATCGCTAGAAGATTTTGGACTTGCTATGGTTGAGGCTCAAGCAGCTGGAAAACCTGTGATAGCATATAGAGGGGGAGGAGCCTTAGAAATAGTGCAGGAAGGGAAAACTGGCGTATTCTTTAACAAGCAGACAGCCAATAGCTTGGTTGAGGTCTTGAAAACTTTTGATGAACATGACTATAATAGTCAAGTCTGTAAGACAAATGCAAAACGGTTTAGTCAGGATACGTTTAAAAAATCAGTACTGCATTTCATTACACAAATACATACTTTATGAAAATTGTACTTTTTGCGGGTGGGGTTGGCAGCAGGTTATGGCCCCTTTCCAGAAAAAATACTCCAAAGCAATTTGAAAAAATTATCGGTGACAAAACAATGCTGCAGATAGCGGTAGGAAAACTTTTCCCGACATTTACCTGGGACGATATCTATATTTCAACGGGGCATCATTATGCTGAGAATGTGCAGCTTCAATTGCCGGAGTTACCTGCAGAAAATATTTTAGTTGAGCCAGAGATGCGTGATGTTGGTCCTGCAGTCGGTCTTGTCACCTCTCTCTTTGTTAAAACGGATCCTGATGAGCCAATTGCACTGTTATGGGGTAGTGATCATTTAGTGAGGAATGAAGAATTATTTAGAAACGTTTTGAAAGCTGCTGAAGACATCGTAGCAAAAGACCCTGAAAAAATTGTATTTGTAGGGCAAAAACCCCGTTTTGCAAACCAAAATTTAGGATATATTGAATTTGGTGAAAAAGCGAAAACAAGTCATGACCTTCCTGTCCACACCTTTAAAAGCTTTTTATACCGTCCGCACCTTTCAACAGCTGAGAAATGGATAGCTGATGGACAGCATTCATGGAACTTAGGATATTTTGTCACGACTCCTCGCTTTTTATGGAAACTATTCAAACAATTTTCCCCTGCACTCTTTACACAACTTGAAGAAATCCACAAAGCCTATGGTACCCCTTCCTATGAAGCAGTGTTGAAAAAGGTATACCCATCCATAGAAAAAATCTCTTTTGATAACGCAGTCTTGGAAAAAATGGATCCATCCTTTGGTTATGTAATCTCAGTTGATTTGGGATGGAGTGACATTGGAGCATGGGAAGCATTGAAAGAAGCACTCTCAGACGGCGTAAATCAGAATGTCACAAAAGGCGAGGTAGCATTGGAAGATTCGGCAGATACCCTTATCTACAACTTTACCAACCAGCTTGTGGTAGGGATTGATTTGAAGGAAATGATTGTTGTGAATACAAAAGATGTTGTCCTTATTTGTCCAAAAGGGTCAGTTCCAAAAATTAAAAAATTTGTCGAAAAGCTAAATGGGACAAATCTTGAGCATTTAGCATAACATATGCCCTACAAAGAAGTAAAAAAAAGTCCTTTTTATGAAGTAATAAAAAGAGCGCTGGATCTTCTTTTTGCATTGATTCTTCTCACTATTTTCTCACCAATTATCGTTGCTGTTGCAATAGCAATAAAACTGTCCTCCCAAGGGCCTGTTCTTGCTGATACACCGGAGCGTGTTGGGAAAAACGGGCGACTTTTCAAAATGTATAAATTCCGCTCGATGGTCCAAAATGCTCATGAAATACTCCGGGAAAATCCAGAATTTGCAAAATTATATGAAGCGTATAAAAAAGGAAGTTATAAGTTAAAGAATGATCCTCGAGTTACTCCTGTTGGGAGACTCATTCGCAAATATTCACTTGATGAAATTCCTCAGTTGTTAAATATCCTGCAAGGGGATATGAGTTTGGTTGGCCCCCGGGCATATTATCCAGATGAACTCCGAGAACAGCAAAAGAAATATCCAAATACACGGGAAGCAGTGAGAGTTGTGCTTTCTGTAAAACCAGGATTAACTGGTTTTTGGCAAGTATCAGGTAGGTCAGAAATTAATTTTGATAAACGAATTACGATGGATTCTGACTATGTACATAAGCGGTCTATTCTGTACGATTTATGGCTTATCGCACGAACTCCATGGGCAATGGTCTCCGGTAAAGGGGCACTTTAACAAACTCTCCTGTAACTATTCTTTAGTGACATATAATTTAAAGAAAGTAAACTATTTGACAAGTGACTAAACAATTCGCTACTATGGATAATATGGACGGATTTTCAAAAATCTCACTTGATTCACCGACAACACCTGCTAGCTCAGAAATGCCAGTAACAATGACCAAAAAAATTGGTTCAATAAATTCTCGCTGGGGAAAGTTTCCCATGGGAAAAAGAGAAAAAATTATTGCTGTTATCCTTGGTGCTCTTCTCCTATTTGGTATTTTTGGAATCCTGCTGCCGGGGATACAAGTATTTGCACAGGCAAGAAAAACATATGTACAGGCAAAGCTTGCTCTGAATGCATTAAAAACACAAAATGTTGAAGATGCTTCTGTACAACTTGCTGCGACAAAGCCAGAAATTGAAAAAACACAAAAAGCACTCGCAGGGATGGGGTATCTAGCATTTGTTCCTGTTGCAAACTTTTATTACAGTGATGCAGTACATTTAGTCAATGCTGCTGTGTATGGACGAAATGCTGGACAAATCTTAGTTGATGCGATTAAACCATATGCTGATGTCTTGGGGCTAAAAGGTCAGGGAAGTTTTGTCGGTGGATCTGCCCAAGATAGAATTCAAAAAGCAGTCACGACCATGAGTAAGGTGACTCCCAAAATTGATGAAATAGGAAGCCAATTGGTATTAGTACAAAAAGAAGTTGATGCGGTAGATCCAAACCATTATCCTGCACTGTTTGGTGGACAGAAAATTCAAGATAATCTCAAAGCTCTTAAGCTTGGGGTTGATGAAGCATCCACATTTGTTACTCAAGCAAAGCCTCTTATTAAAGTCCTGCCTTCAATGCTTGGAGAACCAACTGAAAAAAAGTATTTAGTGATCTTCCAAAATGATAAAGAACTTCGTCCAACAGGTGGCTTTATTACTGCCTATGCAGTTTTTAGACTTGAGCATGGTGTTATTCATGTTGATAGTTCAAACGATATCTATAACTTAGATGCAACCATTGCAAATAAGCCGGTTGCTCCAGCTCCCATTCTGACTTATTTGCCAAAAGTGCCACAATGGAACTTGCGAGACACCAATCTGTCACCTGACTTCGTTCAATCAATGAATAATTTCAATACGATGTATAAACAAGCAGGTGGATATGTGCCAGTTGAAGGAATTATCGCTGTTGATACCCATGCCTTGGTGAGTGCAATGAGTGTGTTGGGAGATGTAGAAGTTGATGGATCAACCTTTACTACCCAGACGGATCCACGATGTAAATGTGCACAAGTTATCTATGCTCTTGAGGAATATTCAGATACTCCTGTTAATTACATTAAACAAAATAGAAAAGGTATTGTGGGAGACCTTTTGTATGCAATTATGCAAAAAGCATTCCAATCTTCTCCAAAGAAATACTGGGGTCCACTTTTCCAGACAATGATAACAGAAGTATCTCAAAAGCATGTGTTGTTTGATATGAATAATGCAGACGCACAAAGTGGGCTTGAATCTCTGAATGCAAGCGGCAGAATTATGGCCTTTGATGGTGATTATCTACATGTGAATGATACAAACTTTGGTGGTGCAAAATCGAATCTTTTCCTGAAAGAATCAGTAACACAAAATTATGACATCAAGTCTGATGGAACACTCACAAAGACAGTAACGATTTCATACAAGAATCCGTTCCCTCCATCAGATTGTAACTTAGAGCGTGGTGGGTTGTGCTTGAATGCAATCCAGCGAGATTGGCTTCGAGTATATGTTCCAAAAGGAAGTAGACTCTTGAGTTCCCAAGGATCTGAAGTAAGCGTAAAGACATCTGATGATTTGGGGAAGACAGTCTTTGAAGGGTTCCTTACTGTACGACCTCTTGGAGCAGCAACATATACACTTACCTACGAATTACCATTTAAGCTTGCGAATAACTCCGTGCTTCCTCTGATGGTTCAAAAGCAGGGTGGTACAGATAGCCAGGATTATGTTGTGCAAGTTGGAGGTCATCAGATGAACGAATTTATCCTGCAAACTGATAAAACACTCAATTTGAAATTGCGCTAAAATAGACCCGCTATGAGAACTTTTCGTGTTGATGGTATTATCCTCAAGCGCCAGAATATTGGTGAAGCAGATCGAATTATTACCGTCCTGACAAAAGACTTAGGGAAAATCCAAGTAAAAGCAAAAGGTGTGAGAAAAATTGTGAGTAAGCGCGCTTCGCACATAGAACCCTTAAATGTGTGCACATTATCGCTGTATAAAGGACATGCATTGCCCGTACTCACTGAGGTTGTTGCTCTTGAAAGTTTTTCCTTGCTGAAAGAGGACTTGGGGAAAATAGGGTTTGCATATCATTTATGTGAGCTCGTTGATGGATTATGTCCTCCTCATGAGGAAAATGCGCGCGTATTTTCTCTTTTGTATGATGTGTTGAAGAAAATGGAGTATGAGGAAGAGCTAGCTCCTCTTATCCATGAGTTCGAAGTGGCTCTTTTGACAACACTTGGATATTGGTCGCCAGGACAACAATTACAGAATGCCAATCTCTCCTATCTTATAGAAGGTATCTTAGAGCGAAAGCTCAAGACTCGTACTCTTATTCCAAGACTACTGTAATCTACGGCAACTCTATCTGAAAAGAATGTTCTTATCGTGGGGAAGAATGTGTCCTCCTGTTAAATATTTATAGGTTATATATTAAATTTAGTCATATCTGGTGTGATTTTGTCTATAAGTTTATTTTTTCGGTTTATTGACAAATTACTTGACTTATCAGAGCATAATGGTATGAGTCAATCTGTATTACCATAAGTTTTCTTAATAAAGAAAACGAAAAGATACCGTTTTTACGGTATCTTTTTTTTCAGGAGATTGGCTTATTTCTTACGACAGACAAAGAAGATTCTTTTTGAGTTAAGATTAGATTTTTCCATAACGACATCAAATTGTTCTTCAATGGCAAAATATTTTTGAAGCCCTTTTTTAATTTTTTCCACGGGGAATCCTGTTTCCAGAACATCTTCATCAATTATGTTGTAAGTATTTCCCTTTCCTTTGAGAAACATTTTGAAAGAAATAGCAAAAGTATTTTTTTTCTTTGTATAGGTATTATGGGTAAGCATAATATTGTTTCCCATAGGGTAACCAAAATACACTCCTAATTTTGTTAAATATTTCATTCTTTCTAAAGAATTGATATCAAATATGAAGTACCCCTTTGGAGTCAGATGCTCTGATACATGTTGAAATGTTTTTTTCCACTCTTTCCAGGAATTAAGGTGATTGATTGCATCAAACATGCAAAGAATCAGATCACATGATACCGAGAGGTGAAAATCAGCCATGTTTGCATGATAAAATGTTGCCTGAGGAAGCTTTTTCTTTGCCCTTTTCAGCATTTCTTGGGAAAGGTCCAGCCCGAAAAGTCGTGTGGTTTTAGGGAAAGATGCGAGAATAGTGCCTGTTCCGCAGCCTATTTCCAGTACTTTTTTTGGTTTAACATTGTGCTTTTTAAGAAGTTGTTTTAAAGGGAGAATGATCCGACTCTCATCCCCCATGAATGCATCGTAAAAAGTTGGTAATACCTTACCGTAGGAGGACATATCTTGTTAATATACAAAATCATGGTGATTGTCAAGAAAATTGACACAGGTTTATTCGGTATGATATAGTTATTTTGTAGCGATGAAAGGCTTGGCAACCTAGAGCTACAGCAAAGAGAAGTAAAAAGGGTGGAACCACGACGCAGCTCGTCCCTTGAAAAGGACGGGTTTTTTTGTGGAAAACCTGTTTGAGTTCTGATAGGATAATAATATGCAACAAACAGAGAATTTAATGGATAAGTTAGTAGCGCTAGCAAAACGGCGAGGGTTTTTCTATCCTGGTTCAGATCTGTACGGTGGGTTAGCAAATACCTATGATTATGGGCCAATGGGTGCAGATTTACTTCGTAACATAAAAAATTTGTGGTGGCAAACATTTGTTACTAAACGAGCAGACATGGTTGGCCTTGATGCCAGTATTATTTCTCATCACAGAATTTGGGAAGCTTCAGGTCATGTCGCATCATTTGCTGATGCAATGGTTGACTGTAAAAACTGCAAACTTCGTATCAGGGCCGATCACTTGATAGAAGATTGGATTGAACAGCATAAAGATGCAAGAAATACTGTTGATCATGGGAAAACAATAACACGTGAAGATTTAGATAAAGCATTTGGAACAGGAAAGGTTGAAGGATGGACTGTTGAACAATACGATGAATTCATTAAGCTTTTTGGAGTGGAATGTCCAAATTGTAAAAAGCATGAATGGACTTCTGTGAGAAAATTTAATCAGCTTTTTCCGGTCCAGTTAGGCCTTGTCGAAGGTGAAGGCGGATCAGGATATCTTCGAGGTGAGACAGCACAAGGGATGTTTATTAATTTTCAGAATGTGATGAACTCAACACGAGTAAAACTTCCATTTGGTATTGCACAAATTGGTAAGTCATTCAGAAATGAGATTACTCCAGGAAATTCCATTTTTCGGACAATTGAATTTGAGCAAGGTGAGATAGAGTATTTCTTTGATCCGGAAAAGACGAATTGGGAGAGTCTTTTTGAGGAGTGGAAAAAAGACATGTGGGATTTTGCAACAAAGAAATTAGGAATACGTGAAGAAAAACTTCGCTGGAGACCACATACTGATGAAGAAAGGTCATTCTACAGTAAACGAACTGAGGATTTGGAGTATGCATTTCCATTTGGTACCAAAGAATTGTGGGGGCTTGCCTACCGGACAAATTATGACCTGATGCAACATCAGGAGTATTCAAGAAAAGATTTGCAAGTAACCGATCCGCAAACTGGTGAAAAAATATTGCCTCATGTTATTGAACCCGCAGTTGGTATCAATAGGCTTATGCTTGCAGTGCTTGCTGATGCATACACTGAGGAGGAGAACAGGATAGTGCTCAAACTTCCTGCTCATTTGGCACCGATAAAGGCTGCAGTTTTCCCACTCCTGTCGAATAAGCCTGAGCTTGTTGCAAAGGCTCGTGAAGTGTTAGAGCTAGTACAAGACAATATTGATGGCAAAGTGCAATGGGATGACAGGGGCAATATTGGGAAGAGATACTTAGCACAAGATGAAATTGGCACACCATTTTGTGTGACGATTGATTTTGAAACGCTCAATGATAACGCTGTGACTATTAGAGATCGTGACACTGCCAAGCAAGAACGAGTAAAAATCGAAGATGTTATAGCATATCTTCAGCAAAAACTCCGGTAAGAGTTTACGAGAAACTTCAAAAAGCTGTCTTGACAACTAATTCTGCATTGGGCACAATAGTCTTATGTTAAAAAACAAACTTACACTTGTTGTTGCAGCGGTTGTTGTTGTGCTTATTGCAGTCGTTTCAGTATCTATGTTATCTCAGAAAAGAACTGCAGCTCCAACTCAGGCGGCTAGCCAAGCTCAGCAAGTTCTTGCGCTTTCTCCAGAAGCAGTTGGTCTTGATATTGCTTTCCGTTCTGATAATAAAGCAATGAAATTTACCCTAAATAATGCATCTGATATCACTGCAGCTGAATATCAAATTTCCTATACAAAGGATGTAAAAGGATCCCAAGTCCCCGAGGGACTTATTGGAACAGTTGATGTGACCCCAGGAAATAAGACAGCAGGGATAGGGTATAGAGAGTTTGGGACATGCTCCTCTGGTATCTGTCGATACGATAATGTGGTTTCTTCAATTAAATTGACACTGAAGGTAAGTAAGACAGATGGGAAAATTTACCAAGTAGAAAAAACAGTAGATTTACCTGCAAAATAAACTTCATCTCTCCTTTGTTACTCCATTCCTATTAACCTCAAAATTTCCATACAAAAAGAGATTCTTGCAATTCTAGCCTCGAGTGGACATGCAAGATAAAAGTTGGAATCAGGTTGAAGGGTATATTTGGGAATGGTGGGAGGTACTGGAAAATAGCTGTGGATTAGTTTTTGATAATATACATGGAAGTATTGGAACAAATATTACAAAAAACAAAGAATATGTTATAACTAATCTAATATGACACTTACTAATGATGATTTACAAGCGATGGGTTCAGTTGTCGATCAAAAATTAAAATCCATTAAAATTGATATTCGTCATATAAAGAAAATAGTAGATACTACAGCAAAACTTCTTGATTTAGAACAAATGAGACAGAAAAAGCAAATAAAACGTATAGAAGAACATCTTAATTTACCTTCTTACTCTTAAATAAACTACCTCAAAGATGAATATGTAAAGAAAGATAAGTGTTAATATAATCACAACTACATTTGGAAGGGGTGGGAAGTATTGCATAGTAGGTACGGGTTTGTTTGAGCTGATACCACAAGTAGGTATTAAAACTAAACAACAATACTGAATATCTTGCTTTTTAGTTACTATCAAGATATAATCCCAGCCATGACAATACCACCCGAAGGAGAAACAAGAAATCCCTCGGATAGAGAATTCTATCTGTTTTTTATAGAGGAAGACAGAATTCCTTCAGATCTAAGAGATAATGAAATCATAACGCCAGATTATAAACCTTTGGCAAAGTTCCTTGCAGCTCAATTACCTAGAGAGAGTGCTTTACGAGAAGCGCTAGAACACCCGAGGAAAGGATACGCCTTCAGAGGATTACAGAGAAGTAATGATCCACAATTATTGAAACAAGTTATTGATACGATTGAAGAATTTGGGATAGATAGAGAGGGTCCACATGGAAATAAGACGTGGTTTGAGACATCTGGAGATATCTCATATGCAATGGATTTAGCAATGCCCAGAGACTCAGAGCATACAGGTTTTCTTATTGTTTCCAAAAATGAAGGTATGTATCAAAGAAGACGTTCTTGGATATATGGGACAGCAGTAAAGCCTGGTCATACCTTTAAATCACTACATATTGGAACAATTGCATTTAGAGTAACTCAAGGTTTATAGACATCAGGTATTGGAACCAAATTAGCCTCAAAATTTATCTTAGAATAAAGTTATAAGAGAATTTTATCCTCGTGTGGACATTTTAGAAAAAAATTGGAACCAGATTGAAGGCATATTGGGAAGCGGTGTGAGGTACTAGAGAATAGGTACGAAATAGCTTTGGGGTAAAATCACATGAAGAAAGAACCTCTCATGGTCTTAGTTATAAAACGTTCTTACTAACTTGTTGCATATTTATCATTTCTTTTTACTTGCTTCCTGTATATTTTAACGTTAATAGTCCCACTTATAGTACGAGAAGGAGAATAGAGAAAATACTAATTCCATAAAAAGAAATGAGCACATTACCATCACATGGAAAAAAGTATTTGGACAAACAACTTCTCATTACTTTAGTAGGAGGACTACATACTGGTCTGCCTATAGTCAATAAAAACCGCCAGTATGAAAAACCATTCTTACAAAAGAGTCCTACATAGGTTCAACACAATGCCTATATATCGTTATTAGCATTGTCTGTAGAAATGAAACACATTACTATTATTATTCCTGTCTGGAATGAAGAAAATAATATTACACCGCTGGTTAACAGAATACATACAGCGTTTGTAAAAGAAAATAAGTCATATGAAATTATTTTTGTTGACGATTTCTCTACAGATAATACCCTACAGGTTATCAAGTCTCTACAAACAAAGTATCCTATTAGATTTGAAATAAAAAAAGGAAAGAGAGGGAAAGCTTTTTCTCTTTATCAAGGTATTCAAAAATCTTCGAGCGACTATATTGTATGTATTGATGCAGATCTCCAATATCCTCCAGAGGTAATTCCGAAAATGATCAAAAAACTTGAGAATGGAGCAGATGTTGTTGTTGCGAATCGGATAGAAAAACATGTCTCAAAAGTACGTAGCCTTATTAGTAATTCATTTAGATATGTATTTGGTGAGCTTCTATTTGGCCTTAATCATGATATTCAAGCAGGGTTGAAAGTTTTTAAAAGGGAGGTCTTTCAGACTCTCTCCTATGCTCCTTCCTCTGGCTGGACATTTGATCTTGAATTCCTCCAGCGTGCAACGGAAGCAGGATTTGTTGTTGAAAGCTTTGACATTATCTTCGCCCAGCGAATAAATGGTAAGTCAAAAGTATCTCTCCTTAAGACAAGCGTTGAGATAGGACTAAATGCATTGTTAGTTAAAGGAAAGAAAATTAACCCAATTCATTTTCCTCCAACTGATAAAGGGTCGATGAAAGGAGCAGGAGTGGGGTATAAGAGAAGAAAATATATTACGCATACCACTCTTCATCATTCTCAATCTGCTATTCAAACCCTTATTGGCAAACAAAAAATAATGATTGGATTACTCGTTGTATTGATACTCCTAGGACTTTTCCTAAAGCCACTCTTCACCGCACAATGCATTATTGGCGCTTTAAGCTTTATTTACTTTGTTGATGTCTTGTTTAATTTTTTCCTTGTTATGAGAAGTCTTCATTCTCCTCAAGAAATTTTCTCAACACCTGATGAGTTACACGCACTTAAAGATGAGAATCTCCCCATCTATTCCATTCTCTGTCCATTGTATAAAGAAACAGATGTTATTCCACAATTTATAGAGGCAATTGCAAAACTTAATTGGCCGAAAGAAAAACTTGATGTCATGCTTCTCCTTGAAGAAGATGATAAAAAGTTTATTGAAGCAGTTACAAACAGAAACCTCCCTTCCTATATTCGTCCAGTTATTGTTCCTCACTCAATTCCTAAAACGAAACCAAAAGCGTGCAATTATGGACTCTCTCAAACAAAAGGGGAATACGTAGTTATTTATGATGCAGAAGACATCCCTGATCCATTCCAATTAAAAAAAGCTTATCTTGGATTCCAAAAAGTTGCAGGAGATGTTGTATGTTTACAGGCAAAGCTTAACTACTACAATCCTCACCAGAACTTATTAACTCGTTTTTTTACCGCTGAGTATTCCTTGTGGTTTGACATAACACTTACTGGTCTTCAAGCGACACATACTAGTATTCCACTTGGTGGAACAAGCAACCATTTCCGAACAGAAGACATGAAACACCTTCAAGGATGGGATCCATTTAATGTAGCCGAAGATGCAGATTTGGGTATACGGCTTTTTAAGAAAGGTTACAAAACAGCAATCATTGAATCAATTACTTTGGAAGAAGCAAATAGTAGTGTTGCTAATTGGATACGACAGCGATCGCGATGGATCAAAGGATATATGCAAACATACTTAGTTCATACACGAGAGGATTTTTTATTTATCAAAAATAATATCATTCATGCGTTATTTTTTCACCTTACCATTGGTGGAAAAGTTGCATTTATTCTTATTAATCCACTCCTTTGGACTGCAACCATTGCCTATTTTATTCTTTTTTCCCTTGTTGGCCCATCTATTCAAGCATTATATCCTTCTTATGTTTTCTATATTGCATTTAGTTCATTAGTTTTCGGGAATTTTATGTTCGCATATCTCTATATGCTTGGATGCACAAAAAAGGAGCAATGGGAGCTTGTTAAATATGTCTATTGTATTCCCATCTATTGGTTCCTTATTAGTTGGTCTGGAGTTATTGCATTGTATCAATTACTTTTCAGACCTTACTATTGGGAAAAAACCCTTCATGGGTTACATTTGCAACCAAGCAAAAACAAGGAAATACCAAAACTTATTCTTGGTATAAGAAGCATTTTTTTACCGGTAGAAACGCTGAGGGAAAAAATCATAGGCAGTTTACAAAACAAACAACCTTTTTGGGAAGGGGCTTTACTTATCCTTGCTATAAATATCGCAAATGTACTCAATTTTATTTTTAATGCCTATCTTGGGAGAGTTTTAGATTTAGAAAATTTTTCACTTATTACCACTCTTGGAAGTTTTTTGTCTTTTTTATCTATACCGATAACTGCTATAAGTGCAACTGTTAACCACCAAAGTAGCTACATGGTAGGGAAATATGGAAAAGGAGCAAGTCTTAGTATCTGGAAAGATGTATTCAAAAAATCACTTTTCATTTCCGTGTTTTTTGCTTGTCTTTGGATAGCCTTTTCCCCTCTATTCATGCACTTTTTTAATATTAACGACCCATATGTTTTCCTTTCTTTTATTCCTTTACTTATCATCATTATTCCTACAGCGGTAAATAAGGGATTTTTGTATGGGGAATTTCTTTTTGCTATTGTAGGAGTCGTATATGTCATTGAACCTATTATAAAATTATCTTTTGCACTTATCCTAGCACCTCTTTACGGTGGCTCACTTACGTATGTTTCCATTCCATTGTCTGTTATTTCATCTTTTGTTTTTGGATTAGTTGTATTAGTACTAACGACAAAACATATATCCCTGAAAGAAACTATTTACCAAATGAGTTTCCCAATTAAATTCTTTTTAGTATCTGTTCTTGGAGGATTATCAGCAATAAGTTTTTTGAGTTTGGATGTTATCTTAGCAAAACACTTTTTACCACCTTTGGATGCTGGAAAATATTCGTTACTTTCATTGACAGGGAAAATAATTTATTTTCTAGCTTCTTTAGTATTTCCCTTTATTATGCCTCTTGTTAGTCGAAGCGAAGGAGCTAATAAAAATTCAGACCACGTGCTAACGTACACATTGCTTTCGGCTGGTTTACTAACATCTTTTGGCTATATAGTACTCGGCTTATTTGGTTATCTAACGGTCCCTCTTTTTTTTGGACCAAAAGCAATATCGATAACAGATTATCTACCAGTATTTTGTTTAGGGTTGGTTTGTTTTTCTCTATCACAAATTATTGTTTCGTTTTATCTAGCAAAGAAAATATACACATTTTCTTTACTCGCTTTTGTGTTAGGAATAATACAAATAATACTCTTACAACTCATTCATCAAAGTATTGCTGATTTTGTAGAAGTAATGGTTACTACTGCTGCATTACATATCATAGGAATGGTTCTACTTCACCTCATGCGAAAACACGTTATAGTATTTGAAAATAATCTGAAGGATGTTTTTGAATTATTCTTCTCGCAGGAATCACCTAATGTAAACAGGGATAGGAAAGCCATTTTAATATTTAATTGGAGAGATACAAGACATAAGTTTGCTGGAGGAGCAGAGATATACATTCATGAACTTTCAAAACGATGGATCAAAGATGGTTATCTGGTAACATTATTTTGCAGCAATGATGGAAAATCTTTAAAACATGAAATTATTGATGGGGTAGAAGTACAAAGAAGAGGAGGTTTTTATTTTGTGTATGTTTGGGCATTTTTGTATTACATATTCAAATATAGAAATAGCTACAATATTATTCTCGATTGTGAGAATGGTATACCATTCTTTACACCGCTCTACGCTAGGCAAAAAATATTTCTTCTTATTCACCATGTGCATCAAGAAGTATTTAGAAAATCCCTTATACCTCCTTTCTCTTGGCTGGCCTCCTTTTTAGAATTAAAACTTATGCCGCTTGTGTATAAAAATACACAAATTTTTACGGTTTCTCCGTCAACCAAGCAAGCCATACTATCTCATAAACTTACAACTATTGAACCAACTATTATTTACAATGGGGTAGATTTGACTAAATTCAAACCTGGTAAGAAGAATGAAAAACCAATTATTTTGTACGTAGGAAGAATTCAATTCTATAAAAGTCTTCAGGTACTTATTCATGCGGCTGATAAAATTCTCCAAAAGATGTCAGATATACAATTTATTATTGCGGGTGATGGTGAAGATAAAAAGAGAATGCAAAAGCTTGTAGGAAAATTACAAATTGAAAACAATGTTTTCTTCTTAGGACAAATTACTGAAAAAGAAAAAATTGAATTATTCCAAAAATCATGGGTACTAGTTAACCCATCAATGATAGAAGGATGGGGAATTACAACGATTGAGGCAAATGCGTGTGGAACACCTGCTATTGCTTCAGATGTTCCTGGTTTATGTGACTCAATTAACAATCCCAATACGGGTTTTCTTGTTGAGTATGGTAATGCTGATGCATTTGCACAAAAGATTATTGAAATTATTACCAATAACAACCTGAGAGAACAATTATCAAGAAACGCTATAGAATGGGCAAAAATTTATGACTGGGATACGAGTGCTAAAGAAAGTTTACAACTATTTATGAGCGAGACAGTACAAATGGTTCCAGAACCTGAAATAAGTACCGTAGCAAATACATGAATAAAAAAAAGACAATCATTTTCTCTAATTACGACTCAATTGGAAATCCTTATTATTCAGGAGGAGGTGCAATTGCGATACACGAAATTGCAAAAAAAATTTCCTCAAGCTATGACGTGTCCATTATAACAGCAAAGTTTAAAAATAGTTCAGATGAGAAGATAGATAACATTACCTACAAAAGGATTGGTTATCCCTTTGGTAATCCACAATTTGAACAATTTGTATATCAACTACTTCTTCCATTCTATGCTATGTCACAGAAATTCGATGTATGGATTGAGAATTTTACTCCACCATTTTCTACGGGATTTTTGCAGTTAGTCACAAAAAAACCAGTTATTGGCTTGGTCCATATGCTTTGTGCTGCAGATATGGAAAGAAAATATAAGTTACCTTTTCATGTTATTGAAGATTTTGGTCTACGCACATATAGATACTTTATTGTTCTTAGTAAGTATTCAAAGGCACTCATACAAAAAAAGAATGCTGAATCTTTCGTTACTATTATTCCTAATGGGATTCATCATGAAAAGCCAATGAGTACAAACAACAAAAAATACATACTTTTTATGGGCAGGTTAGAAGTAAATCAAAAAGGACTAGATTTATTATTGGAAAGTTACAAAACAGTACAAGATGAATTGGATTTTTCTCTTGTGATAGCTGGATCAGGGATGCCAGCAGATCAGGAAATATTAAAATCTCTTGTTAGGAAACTTCATTTAGGTAAGAATATTATTTTTGTTGGAAGAATAGAAGGAGAAAAGAAAAAAAGGCTTCTGAGAAATGCAATTTTTGTCGTTATTCCATCACGATATGAAACGTACTCATTAATAGCACTCGAATCTCTTAACTATGGAATACCAATAGTATGTTTTGACATTCCTGGTTTACGTTGGATTCCAAAATCTGTTTCTATAAAGATTCCTATTTTTAATTCACATATGTTTGGAAAAGCAATGGTAAAACTATCAAAAGACATAAAACTAAGGAAATTGTTGTCCGAAAGGGGAAGGAAATTAGTTACATTGCAAACATGGGATAACATAGCAAAAAAATACAAAACATTTGTGAATACTATACTTAAACACCATGGATAACTTTCTTAGAACTTTTTTAAGAATGAAAACAAATTATTGTTTTGTGTCACCTCATCTTGACGATGCATTATTGTCATGTAGTCAGCTAATAAGCTCTCTTTCAAAAAAAAGAGAATTGATTGTCATAAATGTCTTCACAGATGCACCTAATGTTAAATCAACAATATCTGCTTGGTGGTATCTAAAAAAATTAGGATACAAAAATGCAAGTATATTATATAAAAGAAGACGTGAAGAGGATAGGTCTGCATATAAAAAACTGCACATTTCACCAATTAATTTGGGGTTTGTTGATGCTTTATGGAGAAAGAAAGAAAAGCACGGATTATTACAAATGCTCGAGACAGTAATTCCTGAATTATCAGTTATATACCCTACATACAAATATCATATTACCACAGGAAGATTATCTCCCCTCGACTGGTCAACTATGAAAAATATTACTCAGCAAATAAAACAAATTACTAATGTGAAAAATGATTATATTTTTGCTCCTTTGGGAATTGGTAATCATGTTGATCATATATTGGTCCATAATGTGTGCAAAGCGCTATCAAAGAACATAATCTATTATAGTGATTTCCCCTATAATATTTGGCTAAATAATTATGGTAAGCCTCCAAAAGGATATCAAAAAATTGTAGTAACAGTAGATCTGATAAAAAAAAGAGAACAGATCGCGTCTTATCAATCACAATTCTTGCATTTATTTCCTGATGGACGTATTCCTTATCACGAAGAAGTCTATTTTATCCCAAAAGATTTACCAATATAAAAATTATATGGAAAAATACATGTCAGAAATAAAAAAACGGATGAAACGAATGAGACGAGATATTCTACTCCTTGTACAAAGTCCAAGAGAGTATCTATTTTCTTTTGTACTATCTTCAAAACAAAAAGTAAGAATTGGGCCATATAATCCTCTGGTCCAAAAAGCAATACAAAACATTATTATTATAATAAAATCACAATTTCCCACATTGAAAATAATTGCCGCAGGGTCTAGTAGTCTGAAGATTGCAGGATTGAATGATATAGATTTATATACAGTAAGCCCTAAAGAAAGTTTTCATAAATACATACTAACATTCACTCGTCTATTTGGAAAGCCATATAAAATCAGAAAGAATTTTATAGAATGGCATTTTTCTTGGAAAGGATTCCCTGTTGAACTTTCCTTGATGGATCCAGATACAAGTATGTGTAAAGAAAGACTAAGAATTTTTCAGATATTTAAACATGATAAAAGAATTTTATATGAATACGAAAAATTAAAGAAAGACTTAAATGGTTCCTCACTAAGAGAATATGTAAGGGGACGACTCGAATTTTTTAACAGGGTTTTAAAAAATAATACAATAAAAGCAACTGACACGTCTCATATACAGACAACTCTTGTTAACAACAAGAGAAGCATCCTCCTAAGAAATATACTTCTACGTTTTCTTCATAGATTTACAAAGTTTAACAAAGTAGCTTCCCTATTTTTCTTTATTGTTTTTTGCAGTATTATACTCGCACTGTCATTACGTGGGATTTTAGGAAATCCCACAGAAATAACACTTAATTCTACTTTCTGGAGAGATTCAGGACCATTTGAATTGTCTCCAGAAAGAGGGAGATTTGCATTAACATACTCATTTATAGAAAATCACTCATTATATTTAAGCCTGCCCCTTGCACGATTTTCTACACCGGACGTGGGTTTTAAAAATGGTCACTATGTATCTCTTTTTGCTCCCGCTATATCATTTATGATCCTTCCAGGGTATTCCGTCGGAAAGTTATTGGGCATGTCACAAGTAGGGTCATTTGCCGTGATTGCATTTTTTGGTCTTTTAAATGCCATACTTATCAGAAAAATCGCTATAAAACTTGGAGCAGGTCGAGGAGCCGCGACAATTGCTGCATTTGCCTTTTTGTTTGGATCACCCGCTTTTTCCTATGCTGTTTCCCTCTATCAACATCACATCTCTACGTTTCTTATTCTCATGAGTCTTTATGCTGTAATTGCATGGGATTCAATCTGGTCTCTTGCGTTGATCTGGTTTTTATGTGCACTTTCTCCCGTTGTTGATAATCCGAATGTTTTCTTTATGCTTCCCATAGGAATTTTTGCATTAGGAAAAATTATATATGTGAGAGTTATGGAAAACAGTATGACAATAAAGATAAAAATAGTGAGAATACTATCTTTTGCCGTAATGATTATTCCTTTTGTTTTTTTCTTTTGGTTTAACACACATTCCTATGGTAGTCCGTTTCAATTAGCAGGAACGGTTCTGGACGTTTCTGCCATTAACGCAAAAGGCAAACCAACCCTTCTTCAACTGAGTAATGTCGATAAAGGTCTTGCCTTTGAGAAGAAAAAATCTGCTGTGGGATTTTTCTTAACAAGAAATATGATAAATGGCGCATATATTCTTTTGTTATCACCTGATAGAGGGGTACTATGGTTTACCCCAATAATGTTTTTAAGTATTTGGGGGGCTATTTATTTATATAAGAAGAATAGCTCCATTGCTTCTTTACTGATCGCCATTATTGGCATAAACATACTTCTCTATATGATGTGGGGAGATCCATGGGGAGGATGGGCTTTTGGTGCTAGATACCTTATCCCTTCCTACGCACTTTGTGCCTTATTTCTCGCTTTCACAGTAGAAACATGGAAAAAACATCTCATCTTTCTTTTGGTGTTTTTCCTTCCGTTCGCATGGTCTTTATCTGTAAATACCATAGGAGCATTAACCTCAAATAGCAATCCACCACAAATCCAAGTCCCTGTATTCGAAAAGATAAGTGGAAAAGTAGAGAAATATACCTACGAACGGGATCTTGATTTGTTAAAGGAAGATCATTCAAAATCTTTTGTTTGGCAATTTTATCTAAAGGATAAAATTTCTGCAATGAATTACTACGTAGCTATTTACACAATTCTTCTTCTGTCTTGCCTTATTCTTATGGCAGGAGTGTATATCAGAAAGGAGCATACATGAAAAAATTAACACAATTTGAATTGGAATATCATATTCAGATAGCAAAGGGCATCCTCACAATAAAGGGACAGGATCTTGAAAAAATACTACCCAAAATAGTACTTTTTATTTTAATTATCATTTCAATTGTCAGTTTTATTTTCTATTATACGAATGGCTTAGGAGTTGCATATAATGATGCGCGGTCACATTTAGATATTGGGAGACGTGTTGTTGAAGGCCTCAAACCAGGCCTTGGACAAATAGGAAGTGTCTGGCTTCCATTGCCTCATTTACTCATGATACCAACTATTTGGAACAATGGTATGTGGCATTCAGGTTTATCAGGAGCGCTAGAGTCTATGATTTCATTTGTTGCAATTGGCTTTCTTATTTTTCTCTTTTTAAAGAGAATAGAAACGGGAATAGTAGGAAGAATTGTAGGCGTATTCATTTTTGTCGCAAATATTAATGTTCTTTATTTACAATCCACCGCAATGACAGAACTTCCATTGCTTGCAGCAATGATTGCTGGGATATACTATCTCTTAGTTTGGCAGCAGGAACAAAAAATAATCGATTTTGTAAAAGCAAGCTTTTGGATAATGCTTACAACACTCATTCGATATGATGGATGGTTTTTATTTTTTGTTACTACAATACTGATAGCGATTGTGTTCTTTAAACAAAAAGGATACAAGGCCACAGAAGGACTTGTTCTTTTATTTATCACTCTTGCTGGCTTTGGCATTGCACTATGGTTCTTGTGGAATCAATTTATTTTTCATGATGCGTTATATTTTGCTCTCGGACCATATTCTGCACATGCACAGCAAGAACAACTTTCCCAGGCAGGAGATCTGATAACAAAAAGTAACCTCGCGTTGTCCTTTAAAGTATATTACTATGCCTTAGCTTACAATGTTGGATTATTTATCTTGTTTCTCGGCGCTGTTGGAGCAGTGATATTTTATTTGAATAAGAAGATTTGCAGTAATACCAAAATTATCAGTCTCGCATTATTGACACCACTTGTTTTTAATATACTCTCTCTTTACTTGGGTTTTTCAGTACTCTTTGTACAAGGTATTTCCGGAAATACTTTGTTTAACGTTCGGTATGGGATCATGATGTCTCCTTCAATTGCTATTTTTGTCGGATACTTAGTCGGTAAAGTAAAAACTTTACGTACCGTACTAATTGGACTACTGCTGTTTGTCACGTTCTTTTCTTTTGCCAGTAAAGATGCCGTTACTATCGATGATGCAAGAGTAGGAGCAAGTCAGAAAAATGTTACAGAGGTAAGTACCTGGTTGGCAAAGCACGCTAAAGATGAGCCAGGACTCATCTTGATTTCAGCAGCTTCTCATGATGCAATTATCTTCTCTTCAGGTCTTCCCATGAGTAAATTCATTCATGAGGGGACGGGAACGTATTGGGATAGTGCCACAAAAAATCCAGATAGATGGGCACAGTGGATTGTTATGCGAACAAATGATATAAATGATCAAACATTTAAAGTAGTTCGTACATCACCGGGCTTTAAGAAGTATACGTTAATAGAACATTTTCCGTTTGCAGATATCTACGAACTAAATCCACGATATCTAGATCAATTACATGTAATATCTTATTATGGCAAAAAGAAATGACAGCAAAAAAGAATTTATTTCTCTTGCTGGAGGTGTCTTTATTGGGTTAGGACTATTCATTTTTACCTTCACTCAGCAAATGCTTTCAATTCCTCAAAAAACTCAGTCCCAACAGCAGTCTACTGTTTGGGAAGTAACATCTATTGACACTATGAAATATTCTCGCGATAAAGCAAAGAGTATTACACGAAGTGAAATCTCCCTGGTTGTTCAGCATGTCGCAAGTCTCCATCCAACTCATATTGCCATAGCAACTCCTTACGATGAAGAGTTTTACCCAACGATAAAAGAATGGGTGGATGAATCAAGGAGATATCATCTCAAAGTTTGGTTTCGAGGCAATTTTTCAGGATGGGAAGGATGGTTTGATTACCCAAAGTTTACTGATATATCTCAACATCACAAACTGACAAAAGCATTCATTTTAAGACATCCGGATCTATTTGAAGATGGGGATATTTTTACTCCAACTCCACAGCCAGAAAACGGTGGAGAAGGGGATCCAAGAGGATCAAATGAAAAGTCTGTAAGGTTCAATCGTTTTTTAGTTAACTCATACAACAACTGTATAAATAGCATGCAGCAAATACATAAGCATGTTCAGTGTGGTTATTTTTCAATGAATGCCGATGTAGCCAAACAGGTATTGACATCAGAAACAGTTGATAAAGTCGGACATATTGTTGTTGTAGATCACTACGTGGCAAATCCAAGAGATATGGAAAATACTATTGATTATCTTATACAACATTTTCATGCACAGATTGTAGTGGGAGAATTTGGTGCACCCATTCCTGATCTCAATGGAGCTATGACAGAAAAAGAACAAGCAGATTTTGTAGAAAAACTTCTCCACGTGTTCTATACGCACAGCGAAAATATTACTGGTATAAACTATTGGACTATTCTGGATGGATCTACAGCGTTATTCAATGATGATGATTCACCACGACTTGTTGCACAGGTTTTACATGGATACTATCAACCTACATTTGTCCGTGGGGTGATAAAAGATACTCTCGGAGATCTGCTTACAAATACAAGTGTAATGACTAATGATGGTTTTACCAGTACAACAGATTTCAGTGGAACATATCAAATACCATTGGTTAGCAATTCATCCTCTTCTCTTACCATACAACATCTCGGGTATCAGACAGTAACCATTGCTCTCTCTCCAAACAAAGACAATAGTGAGGAAATCGTTCTTGAACCACTCCATCCAAGTTTATTGTATCGTGTAAGAGTATTCCTGAGAAAATACTTTATGTTATAGCATGTTATAACTTTCTCTTCCTATAATCCTGAATATGTTCTACAAGAAAAGTTACGGTGACAGTGGTACAATCACTGGCTTACTTAACAACAAGGAAAATAAGAGGCATATAACTTATTCAGCAGGAGTTATAAAGATTCAGTAGTTGCAATCATTGGTGGTGGAGTAGTTACATAGTGAATTCATGAATAAACTCTAAAACACCTTTTGCTTGAAGACATTCGAAATGTCCCCAAAAAAAGAATTAAAAAATTATACTTATGCTTGCTGTCTAATATGTTCCAATATCCACATCCTTGCTAGCGTGGTTGGTCCAAGTCCTTTTTTATGAGCAATCTCTCTCAGTTCATTGAGTGTGGACTTATCAAAGCGAATTGTAATTCCTTCAGATAAGTTTTTTGTAAAACGTGCATTTACAAGTGTTAATTCATTCGTAAAATCTGCAATACTGTGTGTCTCCCAAAATTTTGCTTCTTCCTCACGGTTAGCAAATGTTGGAATTTTACCTGTTTTTTTACTTTTTGTCATTGTTCTTTTCACCCCCTTTATGTTTTAAGCGTTTATATAAAGCTATGTCTTTTGAATCTGCTGGATAAGATGTAATTGGATAATACATTCCATGTCCTTGAGATTCTAAAATTACAGCAAGTATTCTTTCTTCTTCAGTTAAACCAAAATTAGTACCAATCTATTTTTTTGTTGACCTCTTAGGACTAATGGATCATTGTGACATACTGCTTCAATTTCATCTGGGGTTACATGGTGATGTGCTACATGCTGTATATTCCATGGATCCCAGATAAGCTTTCTAACAAATATCACAATATTAGTGTAACACAATGCGTTACAAAGTCAAGCAAAGAGGTTTTTAGGATAAAATCTGGAGTTTTGTTTTGGAAATTCTAAAGATTCTTATAATCCGGTTTTTTAAATAACCCATATTAGTCTTATTTTTCTGTTCTTTATATATCCTATATAATAGGAGAGAAAATTTTTATCAATTTAGCCTCAATTTTGCTGGTATTTGGTAGACGTCGGCGTCTACTATTTTTAGGTCCTATATATGCTAAAAAATCTTAGTTTTAGGCATCTGTAACTATCCACACTCAGTGTATTTTGGTCGCTTCGTCGTTTATCTTGTGAAAACACTTCTTGACAAGAGGGCAATTTTTGACGCACAATGGTAGTAATTGGTCCAAAATGGGAAAAAGTGGTACCAAGTGGGACAAAATCGATCGCTATGTTGCTTGGGCAGTTTGTATCAACAATCGGAGACAAAGCTCGTACCGCTTTCCCTAAGAAATTCAGGGATGTTTTGGGACAGAATGTCATTCTAACACAAGGATTTGAGAAGTCCCTGATTGCTGTATCAGAAGAAGGATGGAAGGCACTTCTGGAAGGAACAGAAGGATTACCATTTACCGATGAGGCAGCACGAGAAACGCAGCGGTTTTTGCTTGGAGGAGCAGCATTTGTTGAGTTAGATGAAAAAGGAAGATTTGTTATGCCTGATTATTTGCGAAAGTATGCAGATATTCAGGAAGAAATAGTGTTTATTGGCATGCATCGATATGTTGAAATTTGGGATAAAAAGCGTTGGGAAGAGTATAACAAGCATTTGGGTGAGAATATCAACACGATAACAAAGAGATTGAATGAAAGAGTTCCTGCCCAGGAAAGGAAGTCATAATGGGGGAGAACTTGTATCATAAAAGCGTTCTTTTACAAGAAACAATTGATGGTCTAGAAATTCAAAAGGGCAAAAAGTACATAGACTGTACGCTTGGCGCAGGTGGACACACAAGAGAGATTGTCACGAGAGGGGGAATTGTTTTGGGTATTGATCAAGATACGGATGCGTTGGAAGAAGCGAAGAGAAATCTCAGTGGCCTGCCTGTAACAGTAGTATATGGAAATTTTGCTCATCTTTTCATACTTGCGAGAGAGAATGGGTTTGAAAAAGTGAGTGGTGTGTTGTTTGATGTGGGGGTATCAAGCCATCAGTTAGATAGTGCAGAAAGAGGATTTTCTTTTATGCAAGATAGTCCTTTGGATATGAGAATGGATAAGTCTTTACAGGTGAGTGCAGCAGATTTAATAAATGGGTTAACAAAAGGAGAGTTGGTTGAGCTTTTTATAAAATACGGAGAAGAAAAGTTTGCCAATAGAATTGCACAAAATATTGTAAAGCAACGGGAGAAAGCACCTATTGTAACAACAAAAGAGCTTGCGGACATTATTTACCGTTCATATCCAGTCAAGGGGAAAATTCACCCGGCAACACGGGTTTTTCAAGCACTACGAATTGCAGTAAACGATGAATTGCATAGTCTTTCTGATGCACTTCCTCAAGCGTTAGAGCTTTTGGAGAGCAAAGGAAGAATTGCTGTCATTGCATTTCATTCACTTGAGGACAGGATAGTAAAAAATGTATTTAAAGATTTTGCAGACAAAGGTTTTGGAACAATTATCACAGATAAACCAATTGAACCAGGTATTGCAGAGCAAGAAGAAAACAGAAGAAGTCGAAGTGCAAAATTGAGGATATTTGAAAAAAACTAAATTGTTCTTGACGAAGCGTTCACAGTGTATTTTTTTTAAAAGTGTATGAAACAAGCAGTGGGTATTATAAGTAGCCTTTTTGGCGTTATCATTATTTTGTCTATTGTGCAGATTAGTATCTCTAATGCATTTTCAACGGATGGGATTACCCTTGGCGCTATGCAAGAAAAAATTGCTGGTTTGGAAAAAGAGAATATGCTTCTTAAGGAAAAAATCTATACCCTTTCTTCCTACACGAATATTTCCTCTGAAGCATCAACACTGGGTTTTGTTGAAAATAAATCTACCATCGTATTGGGAGGAGTACAACCATTGGCAATCAGGCAATGAGATGGCGCTATTTAAGCGTTCTTTCTCTCTTCATTTTTGCGTTTCTTGTTATTGTTAGCAAGTTATTCTACTGGCAAGTGGTAAAGGCCCAAGAGTTATCCCAGCTTGGCGAATCGCAATATGGTAGTGTCGTCGATCTCAAACCAAAAAGGGGAGATATCCAAACTTCTGATGGGTTTCCTCTTGCAACTAACAAACTTTCGTATATTGTTTTTGCAAATCCTAAGGAAGTAACCCATATCAACACCACGTTTTCTCAACTTTCAACACTTCTTGATCTCCCAGAAGCATCGATAAGCGCAAGACTTTCCCTTCAAGGATACTGGGTATCATTAAAATCAGGAGTAGATACAGAGAAAAAAGATACGATTGATAGTTTTAAGATTCCAGGAATTGGATTTCAGGAGGATTATACAAGACTCTATCCTGAAGCATCTATGGCTGCACGTTTGCTTGGATTTGTTGGGAAAGACGAGCAGGGAAATGATAAAGGTTATTTTGGGCTTGAAGGATATTATGATAGACAGTTGCGGGGAAGAGATGGCAAAGCAATAGAAATTCATGACGCGTTGGGAAGACCAATTCTTTCAAAACTTACCGGAACTGCACAAAGTCAGGATGGAAGAAGTCTTATATTGCATATAGATAGGGCAATACAGTTTTTGGTTGACAATAAATTAAAAGAAGGTGTAGAAAAATATGGGGCTGAGAGTGGTATGGTTGGTATTATGGATCCGAAAACAGGAGGCGTGTTGGCAATGGCAAGTTACCCTTCCTTTGATCAACGATCTTTTTGGGACTATGATCAATCACTGTACAAAAATCCCTTTATTACTGATTTGTATGAACCAGGATCAACTGTGAAACCTCTGGTCATGGCAGGTGCTATTGATGCCAGATTAACAACATCTGAATCTACCTGCCCACAGTGTAGTGGTCCAGTGACAGTCGGTGATTATACGATCCATACCTGGGATGATAAGTACTTTCCCAATACAACCATGGCAGATATTTTGAGACATTCTGACAACACTGGAATGGTCTATGTAGCCCAACTTATGGGATTGCAACGGATGCTTACTAATTTTGAAAAATTTGGCCTTTCTGACCCTACAGGTGTTGATCTCCAAGGAGAGGTAAGTTCTTCAATTCGAGATAGACAGACCTGGTATCCTATTGATGTGGCAACCAGTGCGTTTGGTCAAGGCATTTCTATAACGCCGATGCAACTCCTGGATGGTTTTGCAACAATTGCAAATGAAGGAGTACGAATGGAGCCTCATATTGTTGATAAAATTATCACAAATGACGGACAAACGATTCCTATTCCTCCAAAACAGCTATCCCAACCTATTTCCTCTCAAACTGCAAAGGTCATGACTGAAATGCTTGTCTATACTGTTAATAAGGGAGAAGCAAACTTCGCAAGACTCAAAGGCTATAGAATTGCAGGAAAAACAGGAACTGCATCAATCGCCGTTGCTGGTCATTATGATCCCCACCAAACAATTGCTTCCTTTATTGGTTTTGCACCTGCAGATGATCCAAAATACGTGATGCTTGTTATTATTAATAAACCAAAAACCTCTGAATTTGGTGCAGAAACTGCAGCTCCACTCTTTTTCGATATATCTAAACACTTATTGTCCTACTACGGTATTGCTCCAACTGAGCATGAATAAATACCATAGCTCACAGTCAAGCTTTCTGCGATATAATACGTTTAGTATGAAGAAACTTCTCTATATGGTTGCCTTAGAATACCTGCGCCTTGCCGCCAAACTCCAACTTCTGAAAATGCAACCAATAATTATTGGTGTTGCTGGAAGCAGTGGAAAAACCTCATTAACTCGTCTTGTGTATGAAATGTTGTGTGATCGATTTACAGTTAAAGGGAGTGAAGGCAAAAATAGTGAGACGGGAATTCCTCTTGATATTTTAGACATCCATATGTCTGATACTTCACTGCTCACATGGCTTCTTACTTTTCTGCTTGTTCCATGGCAGCTTCTGACTAATTGGAAAAAGTACCAATATTATATTGCCGAAATGGGTATTGATAGTCCTGTTGAGCCTAAAAATATGTCCTATCTTCTCCGAATTATTCAACCAACGATTGGAGTGGTGACAAATGTGTCTCTTGAACATAGCATGTATTTTGAACCATATGCCACGGAAATAGATCCTGAGAAAAAACAGCAGGAAGTCCTTTCAATGACTGCTGAGCAAGAGACATTGTTGCTTCGTTCACTTTCAACAGATGGAGTTGCCATTGTGAATGTTGACGACGAAGAGATACGAAAATCGCAAAAATCAATTGCAGCAGACCAAGTAACTGTTTCTTTAGAGAAAGATGCTGACTTGATAGGGAAAGACATGAAAAATACGTTAAGCGAATTTTCTATGAAGGTAGAATTTGAAGGTGCATCATATCCTCTTACTATTTCCCAACCATTACCTCTGCATTATGCATATGAATTTTTACTTGCGATTGCTATCGGGGGAGCTTTGGACTTATCAGTTGATGACTGTATCGCGTCACTTGAAAAGAATTTTTCTCTACCAGCAGGAAGATTGAGTTTTTTCAAGGGAATCAAAAATACAACAATTATTGACTCAACCTACAATAATGCAACCCTTCCTCCAATATTGGATATTTTAGATTTTACGAAAGAAATTGCAGGCAAAAAAAGGAAAGTGGCCATTATCGGTGATATGCGTGAGTTAGGGGAGGAAAGTCAATTTCATCATGAAGAAGTAGCAAAAAGGCTTATCAAAACCGTTGATTTTGCAATTCTTATTGGTCCCCAACTGGATAAGTATGCTATCCCTATTTTGAAGAAAGTAGATTTTCCTTTTGAAAATTTTCCTGATGTTACTTCTGCTAAGGTAGCAATTCTTCGGACAGTGCAACATGGAGATGTTGTCCTTGTAAAAGGATCCCAGAATACGCTCTTTTTAGAGCGAGTAGTCGAATTGGTTCTTGCAGATAAAAAAGATGTTGCCAAGTTAACCCGGCGTGGGGAATTTTGGGATAAAAAAAGATCAGAAACGTTGTAACGCGATTTGCATTCCTACATGCAGCCTTAATTCATGAATCATACCTCGTGGAAGCTCAACGACAGTATCAAAGAGAGGATTCCAGAAAAAAAGCCTATTAGGTTTTAGATCTGCCTCTAATTTCTTAATGGTATTTGTGTTATCCAAGATTGCAACCGCAATGGGATATCTCATGCCAAAGGTATGAATACCAAATCGAGTATGAAAGAGGATTGGATAAGCTTTTTTGCTCTTAAGAAGTCCAAGTGTTTTTTCTTTTAAGGATGTTAACTGATGAACTGAAATTGTAACCATACAAATATTATAGATCTTTTATTGGTTTTGGTAAGAGAGAAAGAGTATAATAGTATTATGTGGCAGAAAGTAAAAAATATCTACCATCTTCTTGTTGCCATCTTTGCTAACCTCGTTTATGGTTTTCCCGCGAAAAAATTAACTGTTATTGGTGTTACTGGCACTGATGGAAAGACAACAACAGTAAATCTTATTTACCACCTCTTAAAAGAAGCAGGATATCCTGTCTCAATGATTTCAACTGTGGGTGCGATCATCCATGGAAAAGAGTCAGATATAGGGTTTCATGTGACAACCCCTTCATCGATAAAGTTGCAACAGTTTTTAGCAGAAGCTGCAAAAGGAAAAGGAAGACAGTATCTTGTCCTTGAAGTGACTTCCCATGCACTCGATCAGAATAGAGTGTGGGGAATTCCTTTTGAGATAGGAGTTTTAACCAATATTACTCATGAGCATTTAGATTACCACAAAACCTATGCAGAGTATGTGCAGGCAAAGCTACAACTGTTAAACCGTGCTAGGATTGCAATGGTGAATAAAGATGATCGTTCGTATCATAAAGTCAAATACTTCCTTCGAAAAAGTCTCCGAGTTATTACTTACGGCGCAAAGGATGGAGTTGATATGTCCTTCTCAGATATAAAAATTCCTCATAGTATTGAGGAACTCTATAACAAATATAATGCTCTTGCTGCAGCAATTGCCGTTATGCAGCTTGGTGTCTCCCATGAGATAGTTGAAAAAGCATTAAAGACATTTATTCTTCCACGAGGAAGAAGTGAGATAGTTTATGAGAAGGGTTTTACCGTTATGATAGATTTTGCTCATACGCCAAATGCATTCGAACAATTATTATCCTCACTGAGGGAACGTACTGAAGGAAAACTGATTCATGTTTTTGGTAGTGCAGGAGACAGAGATATCTCAAAAAGACCGGAAATGGGAAAGGTTGCCTCTTTCTATGATGATGTTATTATTCTAACATCCGAAGATCCACGAAAAGAAGATTCGGAAAAAATTATGCAAGAAATCCAAAATGGTATAGATAGCAAAAGAAAGGTAGAAGTCTATACAATTGCAGATAGAAAAATGGCTATAAAAAAAGCAATTTCTATGGCCAAAAAAGGAGATTTTGTTGTTTGCACAGGAAAAGCGCATGAAAAATCAATGAATTATGGAAAGGGAGAAGAACCATGGGATGAATTTAGAGTTGTTGCAACAGTGTTAGAAAGTAAGCATCTATGAGAAATGTTCATTCTATTCATTTTGTTGGAATAAAGGGAGTGGGAATGGCTCCTCTTGCAGTTATTGCGAAAGAGGCAGGGTTTGTGGTGACAGGAAGTGATATTGCAGCAGGATTTATTACAGATAGCATGTTACATCGTGTTGGGATTACTCCAGTAGTTGGTTTTGATCAAGCACATGTGAAGGAGACTGATCTTGTCATCACAACAGGTGCTCATGGAGGATTTGATAATCCAGAAGTTGTTGCAGCAAAAGAACAACATACTCCAGTTCTCACGCAAGGACAGGCTGTGGGAGAATTTATGAAGGGTGAATTATTTGGAAGGACACAAAAAGGTATTTCAATTGCAGGAACACATGGTAAGACAACAACAACGGCAATGGTTGCAACTGTTTTGGAGTTCTCAGGACTTCAGCCTTCCTGGGTGATTGGTACTTCGGATATTCCATCACTTGGTGTCTCAGGACATTTTGGAAAAGGAGAATATTTTGTTGCAGAGGCAGATGAATATGCTAACGAGCCACATTATGATAAGACTCCAAAAATGCTTTTGCAGAATCCATCAATTGCTGTTGTAACAAATGTGGAGCATGATCATCCTGATATGTATCCAACTCTTTTAGATGTGGAAAAAGCGTTTGAAAAATTTGTTTCATTTCTTCCTGAGGATGGTCTTGCCATTGTTTGTGGAGATGACCCTATCATACGAAAAATAATCGAGCATGCAAAAGCAAAAGTTATTACTTATGGATTTTCTTCCCATAATGATTATGCGATTTCCCATACGGAAAGGGTTGATGGGCAACAAAAGGTCGTCTTTGTTTCAAAAACAGAAAAACATGCATTCACGTTACAGCTAACAGGAAAGCATAATGCCCTGAATGCTTTGGCAGCATATATTGTCGGCGAAATGGTTGGGTTGTCTCCTGATACTATTAAGACTGGACTCCAACAATTTGCCGGGACAAAAAGGCGTCTTGAATATATTGGAGAGCTACCAACGGGAGCACTTTTGTATGATGACTATGCCCATCATCCAACGGAAATCGAAAAAACACTGCAGTCTTTTCGAGAAAAATTTCCTAACAAAAAAATCGTCTGTTTATTCCAGCCTCATACCTACTCTCGAACAAAATTATTGCTCGAACAGTTTATAGACTCATTAAATCTGGCGGATACGGTAGTTCTTGCAGAAATATACCCATCTGCAAGAGAGGAAAGAGACTTATCTGTTTCCTCCTCTCAAATTGCTGAGGGTCTTAAAAAGCAAGGGAAAGAGGCAGCCTTCGCTCAAACGCTTGAAAATGTGGTACAATACATACGTCAAAAGCGTTATGGGAAAGATACTGTTATCATTACCATGGGAGCTGGGGACATCTATACAATAGCAAATGAAATTTTGGAGCACGAAGGTGCTCCTTCACTGTCTTAAAGACCTATGGAGAAGTTTGTTGTAAAAGGTGGAAATAGATTAGTTGGAAACGTTCGAGTATCTGGCTCTAAAAACGTGGCATTAAAAGCACTTGTTGCTGCATGTCTGACTGACGAAAAAGTAGTGATTAAAAACGTGCCACTTATTTCAGATTTTTCAGTCATGGCTGAAATTGTCAAAGAATTGGGGGGAGAGGTAACAATACATGACCATGAAGCACATGTTCATATACCAAAAATTCTTAATTCTGCAATTCCCCTTGAAAAAGCCTCATTAGCCCGAACCTCAGTGATGTTTATTGCACCATTGTTAGTTCGAACGGGAGAAGCAATTATTCCAAATCCCGGCGGATGCCGTCTTGGTGCACGACCAGTTGATAGACTTGTCGATGGTATTGCTCACTTAGGTGCTGAAATTACCTACCATAGTGAAGATGGGTACTTTCACGCAAAGGCTCAGCAGTTACATGCTACAGAATATACATTCACCAAAAGCACACATACAGGAACAGAATCGTTTATCTTAGCAGCGGTTCTTGCGAAGGGTACAACTATTTTGCGAAATGCTGCAGAAGAGCCGGAAATAGATGATTTGATAGAACTCCTCAATGCAATGGGAGGGAATGTAAAAAGAACAAATCACCGGGAAATAACTATTGTTGGTGTTGAAAAACTCCATGGAACAGAATTTACCATTAGTCCTGATAGAAATGAAGTCGTAACCTTTGCGATTGCTGCTCTTTTGACAAAAGGGGACATATTTATTGAAGGAGCAAGAAGTCATGATATTAAAGAATTTTTGCACGAAATAGAAATAGCTGGTGGTGGTTATGAGGAAACAACCAAAGGTGTGCGATTTTTCTACAAAGGCGAACTACAGTCGACAAAAGTTGTCACACAAATTTATCCAGGGTTTATGACAGATTGGCAAGCTCCTTGGGCAGTCCTTATGACACAAGCACATGGAACTTCCTTTATTCATGAAACTGTTTTTGAGAATAAATTTGGGTATATAACTGATCTTAAAAAAATGGGAGCGCGTATCGAACCTGCATACCCGCATGTTGAAAATCCAGAAACATTGTATAACTTTAACTTAGAGGATGATAATGATGAATATATCCATGCAATTGAGGTAGCAGGGCCAACGCCTCTCCATAATGCAGTACTAACAACGATTGATATTCGTGCAGGTGCAGCTGTTGTTTTGGCAGCACTCGCTGCAAAAGGAGAAAGTACTATTTTTGGTATTGAAAAACTGGAGAGAGGATACGAAGCATTTGAAAAGAGATTATCTGTTCTTGGGGCGAACATTAAACGAGTAAAGGAGGCAGAAGTATGATACCGAAAATTGGAGCAATTGTTTTAGCAGCAGGAAAAGGTTCTCGGATGAAATCAAAGACGGCAAATAAAGTAACCCTTATGTTGGCGGATAAACCGATGATTGTTCATTCTGTAGAACTTTTAGAGAGTCTCAATATCCACCCATTAGTTATTGTTGTAGGTTTTGCAAAAGAATCAGTCATGAATATTCTGGGTGAAAAAGTTTTTTTTGCTGAACAGAAAAAAAGACTTGGAACTGCGCATGCTGCTCGAAAAGGATTTGAGAAACTTCCTGCCACCATTAACCATGTATTAATCCTTAATGGTGATGACTCAGCATTCTATAAACAGGATACCATTGCAAAACTCATTGAAAAACATCTGAGTTCTCAAGCTGCATTTACTTTTCTTACCCTCGAACAGGATAATCCATTTGGTTTAGGAAGAATTGTCAGAGATCGAGAGGGAAATCTCGTAAAAATCGTTGAGGAAAAAGATGCAACTGATGAGGAAAGAAACATAAAGGAAATTAACCCCGCCTGTTATCTTTTTACCTATGACTTCTTAAAAAAATACCTCCCAAAAGTGAAAAAAAGTAACATCACTAGTGAATATTATTTAGTAAGTTTAGTGGAATTAGCAGTGAAACATCATGAAAAAGTAGAAACAATGAATGTAGGAAATATTCCTTGGCGAGGCGTCAATACGAAGGAAGAACTTGCAGAGGCACAAACATTATATGCCAACGTGCAAGCATAATCTATGCAGGCAGTTATTTTAGCAGCAGGTAAATCAAAGCGATTTTATCCATTTGTATCGTTTCCTCATAAATCTATTACTCCTCTTATGGATATATCCCTTCTCCATCATACCCTGTTATCGCTAAAAAAAGCTCATGTAACAAATGTCATTATTGTTATAGCAGAGGAAAGTTCTATTGCTTCAATGATTCCTGATATTCCTGGTATGTCGATTCGATACGTTGTGCAAAAGGAAACACTTGGTATGGGTCATGCATTATTATCAGCAAAAGAATACGTAGAAGATTCATTTTTTCTTTTAAGTGCATATCATTTTGAATGTGCAGATGCTATTCCCCAATTGTTGCAAGCAAAAGATAGACGGCATGATGTTGTACTACTTGCCAAGGAAGATGTTACTCTTGCAGAATACGGTGTGTTGGATGTTGCCGGAAAGGAAGTAAAGCATGTTGTCGAAAAACCCTCACAAAAGATGGGGAAAGGCCTGCGCGTTATTGGCATGTACCTACTCTCGAAACAGTTCCTCGCGGTATTAGAAGAAACGCCTATTGAGCACTATCATTTTGAAAAAGCACTTGATGCTTACGCGAAAGAAGGCCGAGTTGGTTATACACTTGCTCACATGGAAACAATAACATTGAAATATGCCTGGGATTTGTTGTCTGTAAAAGATCTGTTGCTTAAAGATGTTCGTTCTCATATCAGTAAAAAAGCAAGAATTGCTCCGAATGCCGTCCTTGTCGGTCCTGTGTATGTCTCAGACGGGGTGCAGATACTTGAAGGAGCATGTATTAAGGGTCCATGTTTTTTGGGTGAGAATGTCATTGTTGGAAATAACGCAATTCTTCGTAATGGGGTTATCGTTGAAAAAAATGTTGTCATAGGAGCAACGATGGAAGTAAAAAATTCCATTATTTTCCAAAGCACTACAACTCATACAGGTTTTATTGGTGATAGCATTATCGGAGCAAACACAAGACTTGCTGCAGGATTTCTTACTGCAAACGTCAGACTAGATAGAGGATATATTCATTCAAAAGTGAGAAATGAAACTGTAAACACACATAGGACTCATGTTGGCGCTATTGCAGGGGAGAATACGAATTTTGGAGTCAATGTGACCATTATGCCAGGGATTATTATTGGTAACAATGTGACTGTGGGACCATCAACTGTTGTCATGGAGAATGTCGAAGATGACAGTATCTATTACACAAAATTTAAAACTATTGTAAGAAAAAGAAAACATGAATAAGAAAATAGTTCTTTTTGATATTGACTATACACTTTTTGATACAACACGATTTAAACAACTTGTTGCAGACATGTTAGTGTCGTATGTTCCTCATGCAGATGTAAAACTCATAGATGAAGTATATTATGAAGTTAGACAGAAAGGAAGTTTTGATCCAAAACTATTTGCTCAGCTTTTCACTAAGAAACATGCCTTAACAGTAGCAGAAGAGGAAATTGAGTCTCTTTGGTTTGATACAGATACTATCAAGAAGGCATTGTATCCTGAGGTATTACTGACGCTGCAAAAACTTCAGGAAAGAAACAATATTGCCTTGGGAATTTTCTCAGCAGGAAAAACAGCATTTCAACTCCAGAAAATTTCTTCTTTATCAGATTTTTTTGAAACAAAACATGTTCATGTTGCAGAATTTAAGGAAGAGACGTTGCCCGAGTTAATGCGTACATATCAAAGAGAGAAAGTCGTCTTGATTGATGACCTAGTGACCATACTTCATAAAGCAAAATTACTCAAAAATGACCTTTTTACTATATGGATAAAGAGAGGGAAATTTGCTCTCCAAGCCGAGTTGCCTTCAGGCTTTGAACCAGATGCCATAGTGACAAACCTAGCAGACGTGGTATCATTACTGAAAGATTAAGCTATGTGTGGAATATTTGCGTATGTAGGGATAAAAGATTCGGCTGCAGAAGACGTGCTCTATGGACTCAAATTGCTGGAATATAGAGGGTATGACTCTTGGGGAATAGCAGTAAAAGAAGGGAAAAAACTTGTTGTTGAAAAGCACATTGGGAAAATTGGTGATGCAAAGACAGTACTTCCAGAAAGTATCCTTGGTATCGGACACACACGTTGGGCAACCCATGGAGGGGTAACAGTAGCAAATGCCCATCCTCACCTCGACTGTCACAAACAAATTGCACTGGTTCATAACGGTATTATTGAAAATTTTCAAGAAATAAAAGATGGACTTCTTAAAAGAGGACACACCTTTGTCTCTGAAACAGATACGGAAGTAGCAGTGCATCTTATAGAAGAAAATCTCAAATCATCAGGTTTTGCAACAGCAGTGAAAAATGCATTTCTTGCCGTGAGAGGATTTAACGCGTTTGTCGTAGCAAATGCCTTATCAAAAGAAATTATTGCAGTCAAAAATGGTTCTCCAATTGTTGCAGGCATTGGTAATGATGGACTCTATGTTGCATCAGATGTTTCAGGAATTATCAAACATACCAGAGATGTTATCTTTCTTGAGGATAATCAAATGGTGATACTGGGTGAGTCGCTGAAACTGATCCAGCTTCCAAGTGGAAAAGAAATAAAACCGATCATAACAAAAATTGATTGGGAATTTGAATCTGCAGAAAAAGGGGAATATAAACACTTCTTAGAAAAAGAAATTCATGAACAGCCAAAAATTATTGAAAATATTGCACTCAATGGCGAAAGTCAAATAAAACAATTTGCGTCACTTATTGAAAAAGCCTACGGAACATTTTTCCTCGGGTGTGGCACTGCTTCCTATGCTGCACTTGCTGGAGTATATTTCTTCTCAAAAATTGCAAAAAAACATGTTAATTTTTCTGTTGGATCAGAATTTAAATATTTGGAGGATTACCTTACCCCTGAAAGTCTTGTTATTCCTATTTCTCAAAGTGGAGAAACAATTGATGTTGTAGATCCAGTTGCAAATGCAAAGAAAAGAGGTGCAAAAATTGCATCTATCGTCAATGTCCTTGGTTCAACGCTATATCGGCAGTCTGATATGCATGTTCTTTTACAAGCAGGACCAGAAAAGGCAGTAATTGCAACAAAAAGCTTTATTGCAATGCTCTCTATATTGATCTCAACTGCATACTATTTAGGAAAGAAATTTGCAGATGGACAACAGCTGTTACATGCGGCTGCAAAAAATATTACTGAACTATTTAAAACACCAACACAAAAAAAGATTAAAGAACTTGCATCCTATCTAAAAAATAAAGAGCATATATATATTATCGGGAGAGGAGTATCGTATGCAGCAGCTCTTGAAGCAGCACTCAAATTAAAAGAAACAACATATATTCATGCGGAAGGATTTGCTGGTGGAGAATTAAAACATGGTGTGATTGCACTGATTGAAAAAGGAACTCCTTGTATTGTTATGGCACCATATGACGAAACCTATGAAGAAATAATTTCTAATGCACAAGAAATAAAAGCACGAGGTGGATATATTATCGGCATAGGACCAAAAGCAAATGCTGTGTTTGATGTTTTCATTCATACTGCTGATATTGGTATAGCCACCATTATTCCACAAGTTGTGGTGTCTCAATTGCTTGCGTATGAATTAGCACTTCAAAAAGGGTTTGCGGACCCAGATAAGCCCCGCAATTTGGCGAAAAGTGTTGTTGTGAAGTAATACGTGTTTTATTAATTATTTGAGGATCTTTCATAGTGATGAAAAAAGTGATTGTTATTTTACATGGATGGGGAAAGTCAGGCAAAGATTATCAAGTAATCCAGTCACTCTTTGAAAAGCAAGGGTATACGGTCTTTGCTCCAGACATGCCGGGATTTGGCAGTGAACCATTACAAAAAACCATGGTGCTTAATGATTATGTGCTCTTTATAAAGAATTATCTTAAAGAGAAGAACATACAAAAGGCAATTCTTATTGGGCATTCTTTTGGGGGAAGGGTTGCTGCAAAATTTACAGCCCAATACCCAACTTCTGTTGAGAAACTTGTTCTTACCGGTGCCCCTCTTATTAAGCAATCTCTTTCTTTGAAAAAACGCCTTGTTACTGTATTTGTAAAACCTGTTAAAAAGGTGATAGAAGGTATGCCTGCTCCTTTTCAGCAATTCATGACAAAATCAGTTTATAAGGTTTTGGGAGAGTGGGACTATTATAAAGCAGGAAAACTAAAAGCAACATTTAAACATATTATTCATGAAGATTTAAAAGATATACTACCTCATATACCAGTCCCAACCTATATTATCTGGGGTGAAAAAGATACATTTGTTCCGTTTTCCGTTGGTCAACGTATTGCAACGCTTATACCGCATGCACTTGTTGCATCTATCCCTGCATCTTCACACAAATTGCCGTATGAGAATCCAACGGTATTTGCAAAGTATGTATTGGATTTTTTACAGTAAATTATGTTATTACTTTTTCTTTTTGTTGTATTACTCTTTGCTTCGTTAAGAAAAATATTGTTTTGGACAGGTCTTTGGCAAAATAAAGAATATCGATTGGACAGGTTACTTGTTCATTTACGTGAAACAAATCAAGGGAAAAAACTTTTTGCATCCTCTTCAACAATTGGTGGAACCCTTATCATACTATCTTATATATTCGTTATCCTTTTTGATTGGTTCGCTCCATTTTTTCAGGTATTTGTGTTGGGATTTTTTCTTTTCTCTGTTTTTGATTTTGGAAAACAGATTCTTGATAGGAAACTGAAACGTCCTATTTTTACCTATAAGACAGCCCTTATTATTTTATTAAGTCTTGTTAGTACTTCTGTGCTTTTTTTCTTTCCGCTTACAGACAAGTACTTATGGACACTTATTTTGTTAGGAATTACTCCATTTGTCGTTAGCGTTTGGGTATTTTTGTTGTCATTCCCTTCGGAGATTTATACGGATTATCTTATGCAAAAAGCCCAGAAAAAAATAAAACAGTGCAAACAATTAACAGTCATTGCTGTAAGTGGCAGTTATGGCAAAAGCTCTACAAAAGAGGCAATTGCAACAATACTGTCTCAGAAGTTTTCAGTCGTAAAAACGCCACTTTCCAATAACACTCCTATTGGTATTGCGAAAACAATCTTAAAACAGATAGATGAAACAACGCAATTTTTTGTTGTAGAAATGGGTGCATATAAAATAGGAGAGATCGCGCAATTATGTACAATGGTAAAACCTCACATTAGTGTAACAACATCTGTAAGTGATCAACATTTATCGTTATACGGAAATTTTGAAAATGTCATTGCCTCAGAAAGTGAGTTGATTCACGCATTGGCGAAAAATGGTATTGCTATTTTTAATGCAAACAATAAAAATACTACGTTTCTTTCTACAAAAACAAAACAAAAAAAGATCTTTACTAAAGTAGCAGATGCTCCCATGCTATCAAGAAAAAATTTCATAGTTGCATATGATGTTACATTAAAAACAGACAGTATTCTCTTCAGTGTCTCATTTGCACAACAAACAATGCATTTGAAAACAAATCTTATTGGCCAACATGTTTTAGAAAATATTCTTCCAGCAATTTATCTAGGGATACACTTTGGTCTTAATGATAAGGAAATTCAAAAAGGGGTAAACATCATTCATCCTCTCCCGCATACATTACAAAAAGTTGATCTTCCTCGTGGAGTTATTGGAGTGGATGACACATTTAATGCAAGCCCGGAATCTGTCATATCAGCAGCAAATTATCTGAATCTTTTTTCCACTAAGAAATTTTTCATATTAACTCCACTCATTGAATTAGGAAAACATGCAGCGAAGCGACATAGAGAAATTGGACAAGTATTAGCAGATGTTGATTATTTGTTAGTCACAAATAAAAATTATTATAAAGATATTGAAACAGGTATTCGTTCAAAAGACGGAAAAGCGGTACTGATTTATGGTACATATGAAGAATTGACAGATATACTGAAGAGATTCCCCCAAAAAGGAGATTGTATTGTTTTTGAAGGAAAGGAAGCAGGTGTTGTTTTAAAAAAAGTATATGAATAGACCAATTGCACTCGGGCTTGCGCCCAATTTGGAGAAAATAGATGCTATTGCTGCATTACAGCTTCTCCTCTCTTCAAAAAAAGTTTCTCAGGAAAAAGAAGATGAAAAACTTACTGAGTGGTTTTGCAATTTTTTCTCTGTGCCGTATGCGTTCCCATTTGTTTCTGCTCGAGGAGGAATAACCACACTTTTACAAATTCAGGGAATTGGAAAAGGAGATGAAGTTATACTGCAAGCATTTACCTGTGTTGCTGTTTCTCATGCCATCATAGCAACTGGTGCAACACCTGTTTATGTTGATATCACCCATGCTTTTGCTCTTGACGTTGACGACTTGAAAAAAAAGGTAACAAAGAAAACAAAAGCCATTCTTCTGCAACATACGTTTGGTATTCCTGCCTATACACCAGAGTTAGAAAAATTTCTTAAGGAAAAGCAATTATTTGTCATTGAAGATGTTGCGCATGCGATTGGCAGTACGTACAAAGGAAGAAAGCTTGGAACAATAGGTGATGCAGCAGTTTTTAGTTTTGGACGGGATAAGGCATTTTCCTCTGTATCTGGTGGTGTCGTGATAACGAGTAGTAAGGAAATTGGACAGCGTCTTTCTGCATACTATATCCAACAACAATACCCATCCTCTTTCTGGATATTTCAGCAGTTATTCCATAGTGTAGTCTTCTTCTTTCTCATTTTACCTTTATACAACATACTTCTTGGAAAAATAGTTCTTCTGTTATGTCAAAAACTTCATCTTCTTGCTAAACCGGTTACAAAAAACGAGCTACGACATTTTTCAAATTTTACAAAAAAATTGCCTCCCCAACTTGCTTATTTAGCGCTTCTTCAATTGAAAAGGCTGGATAGATTTAATACATATCGGGAAGAAACAGCAGGATTTTATGCACAAGAACTATCCGAAGTGGGAGGAAAGCATTTTCCAGGCATTCCGTTGCTTCGTTACCCACTCTTAGTAAGACATCCTACCCACCTGAAAAAACTTGCAAAACATGCAGGAATCCTTTTAGGAGATTGGTATGCTCATGTTATCGATCCTCATGAAACAAATCTATCAAAAGTGGGTTACAAAAAGGATTGTCCAAAGGCAGAGTATCTCGCAGCACATATTATCAATCTTCCGACATATCCAACGCTCTCTAGAAAAGAGAGAGAAAAAGTTGTTAAGATAGTAAAAGCATATGGTAAAAATTAAAGAAGTTACGAGCAAAACGATTTGGAATACATTTCTTCAGCATTACAAAGGCTTTTTCCCCTTTTTCCAAACGTGGAATTGGGGAGAAGTGCAGCAAACATTAGGGTTTCGTATACATCGCTTAGGTATCTATGACAATGAAACATTAGTGGGTATTGCGCAAGTTGTCTCTGTAAAAGCAAAGCGAGGTAACTATTTACATCTGAGACATGGACCAATTTTTGCTGAATATAAAAAAGCATATGTAGAAAAGCTGCTTGCATATCTAAAAGATCTTGCTGATGGAAGATATGATTTCATTCGAATGAGTCCACTTGTTGAGAAACACGGGCAAGAAGAAAAATTGTTGCAAAGCTTTGGATTTCGTAATTCGCCAATCCATAATATGGATGCGGAAGTGTGTTGGGTATTAGATATTACACAACGTGAAGAAGATATTCTTTCTGGTATGAGAAAGTCGCATCGATACCTTATCAAAAAATCTCAGAAGGAACATATTCGTATTTTTACTACAGAACGAGTAAACAAGGATGTTGTTGCTTTTTTGGAAATCTATAATAGTCTTGCACATCAACGAGGATTTATTGCCCATAAGGGACTGGTGGAGGAGCTAGAACGGTTGGGGGGAGATAAAGAAGCAGTGCTTTTCTTAGCTGAATATGAAGGCAAAATCATTGGAGGCGCACTTATTACATTTGCCGGCAATATGGCAATTTACCACCATGGAGCTAGTGATGATGCCTACAGGCATTTGTCTGTCTCATATCTGTTGCAATGGGAAGCGATCAAAGAAACAAAAAAAAGAGGAAAAAAACTGTACAATTTTTGGGGGATTGCATCAAATGAGTCAAAAAAACACCCATGGGCAGGATTAACGCTTTTTAAAACAGGATTTGGAGGAGAAAAGCGGGAATTTTTACACGCACAAGACTTGCCGCTCTCTCCTTGGTATCTAAAAACATATCTTGTTGAGACTCTGAGTCGCTTGAGAAAAGGGTACTGAGTTTGCACTTGCTTCGTAACTTGGAGTATAATAACCAATATGTCACAGCTTTTGGGGCTTACTATTCTGTCTTTTTTTATTACTGCAATACTCCTGGTGCCATTTATTGACTTCTTATATAAGATAAAACTGCAAAGACAAAAACAGATAACAAAGGATTTATTTAATAAACGAACGGTAGTATTTGATAAGCTTAACGAATGGAAAGTCGGTACTCCCTTTGGTGGAGGAGCATTAATCATTACGGTTGTTTCTATCCTTACTCTTTGGGCATATGGCATTTTAAATGTCAATATTAACCCTTGGGAATTAACAATTCTTCTTGGTGGATTTGTTGGATTTGGATTATTAGGACTGTATGATGACTTTAAAAAACTGGTTCATAAGGAAAGTGGCAAAGCAACATTTTTTGGACTCAGATTCAGACATAAATTTTTAATTCAATGGGCGTTGGCTTTTATTTTGGCAATACTTCTCTATAATAAGCTTGGGTATAACTTTATTTTTATTCGAGGGATTGGACTGGCAAGTCTTGGATTCTTGTTTATTCCATTTGCAGCTTTTGTGATTGTTTCTTTTACCAATGCGTTTAATATCACAGACGGACTTGATGGACTAGCCTCGGGTCTTTTCCTGATAGCACTTCTTGCTTTCTTGTCTATCTCTGCTGCTCAACTTGATATTTCTCTTGGTATTTTTATTGCTATTCTGATGGGAACAGTCGGCGCATTCTTGTACTTTAATATCTATAAAGCGCGTCTTTGGCTGGGTGACGTTGGATCACTTGCCCTTGGTGCAACCTTAGCAATTATTGGTCTATTAACAGGAAAAATTATTGCGCTTGCAATTATTGGAGGAGTATTTGTTCTCGAGATTGGGTCATCACTTTTGCAGATTTTGGCAAAAAGATTTTTAGGAAGAAAAATTTTCCCTGTTGCGCCACTTCATTTGTATTTTTTGAAAAGAGGATGGGAAGAACCAAAAATTGTTATGCGGGCATGGCTTTTAGGATTTATTTTTGCTGTCATTGGTCTTTACATGGCATTTGTTCACTAGGATATTGGGCACTTCTTCAGTCAAGCTTCTCTCTCTGTTGTATTCCTTTCAGCTTGAAAATAGACTATTATTAAAGTGATGAAACGGCTTGATATTGTCCTTCTCGGGCTGGTTGTTTTACTTTCCCTTTTTGGTCTGTTTGTTATTTTTGACGCATCAAGTTATATCTCATTCAGGGATTTTGGCAATAAGTACCACTATATTAAGGATCAGGCAATTTGGATGGTTATTGGGTTTATCGGAATGGGATTTTTTGCCTGGTTTGATTATAAAAAATTTTATAACTTGGCAATGCCACTTCTTATTGCTGCGATTGGACTTCTACTTGCTGTCTTTATTCCAGGAATTGGCGTAAAAGTACTCGGTGCGCATCGGTGGATAAATTTGCGGCTTTTTGTTTTACAGCCTGCAGAATTTGTAAAGTTGTCTCTAGCTATCTATCTTGCAGCGTGGTTTAGCAGAAAGGAAAAAGGAAGGTTTCTGGCATTCGCACTATTAATTGGCCTTGTTTTAGGTCTTGTGATGCTTGAACCAGATATGGGAACAACAATTATTATCATGTGTGAAGCATTGATTCTGTATTTTCTTTCGGGAGGAAATCTTATGCATTTTATCCTGAGTATTCCAGTTGTTGGTGTGTTGGCAGTTATCCTGATTAAGCTCGCGCCGTATCGGGCACAGCGCCTAACAACATTTTTTAATGCATCTCAGGATGTGAATAATACATCCTACCATGTCCGTCAGATTCTTATTGCGCTTGGCTCAGGAGGCATGTTTGGGGTAGGAATTGGGAATTCTTTACAGAAATATGCATATTTACCCGAGAATACTACTGATTCTATCTTTGCCATTATTGCCGAAGAGTTAGGATTTTTTGGTAGTATTATTCTTATTCTGCTTCTTATTGCCGTTATCTGGCGAGGTATGTATATTGCTATCAGGTCTCACGACACCTTTGGAAAACTCCTTGCTGGTGGATTAACCGCTTTTTTAGGAAGTCAGATGCTTATTAATTTAGGTGCACAGACGGCTGTTCTTCCTTTAACTGGTGTTCCTTTGCCGTTTATTTCATACGGAGGATCGTCACTCGTTATTGATTTGTGCTCTGTTGGGATACTGTTAAATATCGCAAGACAAAGCCATACATAGGTGATATCGGGAGATGTTATCTCCTTTATACTTCACACGAAAACCTTTATACTTTTTTTATGAAAGTACTTATTACTGGAGGACATATGGGACCGGCACTTGCAGTTATTGCTGCATTGCCAAAAGATGTCCAGGTTGTCTATGTTGGAAGGAGACATTCTTTTGAAGGTGATAAAGGTGATTCTCTTGAGTATCAAACAATACGTCAAATGGGAATACCATTTATTTCTCTTACTACTGGAAGGCTTCAGCGTGTTATCACACCCCATACCCTGCAATCTCTTTTCAAAATACCACGAGGGCTATGGGAAGCAGTGGGAATTTTACAAAAAGAAAAACCAGACGTTGTTGTAGGGTTTGGTGGGTATATTTCATTTCCTGTTGGCCTTGCAGCAAAACTGGTAGGGATACCATTAGTCATTCATGAGCAAATATTAAAAACTGGAATGGCGAACAAAATACTCTCCCATTTTGCAACAAAAATTTGTGTCAGTTGGGAACAGTCTCTCGCCTTTTTTCCAAAAGAAAAATCTCTTTTGACAGGCAATCCTCTCCTACCACTTAGCAAAAAAGTAACAGTAAAATTGCCTACTGGAAGATTACCACTTCTTGCAATTGTTGGTGGTAGTGCAGGTTCTCACGCTATCAATGAATTAGTAAGACAATCCCTTCCAGAATTGTTGGCTCATTTTCGAGTTTTCCATCAAACAGGAAATGCATCATTTTTTGGCGACTTTGCTACATTACAAAATGCAAGAGAACAATTGCCCAAAGATTTACAGGAGCGTTACGAAGTTGCCAAATTTATTCCTCCAGATGAAGTATGGGGAATATTTGACAAAGCAGATGGAGTCGTGACCCGGTCAGGTATTAATACTATTACCATGCTTTTAGTACTTGGGAAAAAAAGCCTCTTAATACCCCTTACATTTGGACAAAAAAATGAACAACTTGAGAATGCGCTTCTTTTGGAAAAAGAAGGACTTGGCATGATTTTGCACCAATCAACAGCGACACCAAGTAGCTTTGTAAAGGCAATTACTGCTATGATGGGGATGAAGGCAACAGATCCTGCTCGACTTTCGGACAAAGCACAGCTTCACCTCAAGGCAGCAGAGAAAATAGCTGCAGTAATACAATTATGCGCCAAGACAGTATCCAAAAAAGAAAAAATCGTATAATCTTCCAAAGGCTCTTTATCTCATTCGGTGTTTTTCTCTGTACCCTTTTATTATGTGTGCTTCTTTTTGGATGGAAATATCTTGTAGGAGAGAGAGTAACCAGTCCATTGGCAAGCTACGGAAGTAGTGGCGACAAGGCAACGGATAGTATCGTATATACTATAAAGTCGTTTTGCGAGGAAAATAAAATTCCCTGTAGCAATATTTCAGAAAGCCAGGGCGGTGTTACCATAACGCTTGATAATGGTAGTAGTATTCTCCTCTCGTCCCAGAAAGACTTACAAAAACAATTAACCTCTTTACAACTAACTTTGTCTCAACTTACAATAGAAGGAAAGCAGTTTAAAAAACTGGATTTTCGTTTTGAAAAACCGTTCGCAACATTCTAAGATATGGCTGATAATAAAATACTAGTTGGAATTGATATTGGTACCGCAAAAATTGTTACCCTAATAGCAAAAGTAAGCGAAGAGAATGTATTAAATATTCTTGGTGTATCAGAAACTGCCTCTTCAGGGATTAAAAAAGGACAAATTGTTGCCATTGAAGATGCAGTAAGGGCAATTAACGCATCGTTAGAAGCATCAGAAAGAATGGCCGGGTATTCGGCAAGTAAAGTTGTTGCATCAATTAGTGGGTCACATATTGAGTCTCAAAATTCACGAGGTGTTGTTGCTGTTTCTCAACCAGAAGGAGAAATTAGTGAAAACGATTTAGTGCGTGTTATTGATGCTGCAAAGGCTGTTTCTTTCCCATCTTCTCGAGAAATTATCCATATACTCCCACGAAGCTATACTGTGGATGGACAGGAGGGTATTAAAGCTCCTGTGGGGATGACAGGAGTGAGGCTTGAAGTTGAAACACATCTTATCTCAGCAGGTACGACCTCTTTACGCAATCTTGAAAAAGCGCTCACGGAGGTAGGCGTTGATGCTTCAGCTGTGGTGTTTTCTGGATATGCATCTTCAATGGCTGTTCTATCCGAAACAGAAAAAGAATTAGGTGTTGTGTTAGTTGATATAGGTGCTGGGACAACAGATATTTCCATCTGGGTTGATGGAGCTGTTGCTCATTCCAGTGTTTTGCCGATTGGTGCACGACATATCACCAATGATTTGGCAATTGGCCTTCGCATTTCTTTAGAGTCTGCAGAAAAAATCAAACTCTTTTTATCAGACCCTCATAAAAGAAAACCAGTTTCAGATGAGGAAAGACGACCCAGTGATGAGTTAGACCTGACACAACTTAATTTACCTGAAGATTTAAAGAAAGTTTCTCAGAAAACACTTGTTGAGGGAATTATTCGTCCGAGACTCAATGAAATATTTACCATGGTTGGACTTGAGCTAAAAAAATCGAGTTGGGGTGGTCAGACGCCAGCTGGTGTTGTTGTAACCGGTGGAGGAGCACGCACTGTTGGTATTGTTGAATCAGCAAAACGAACTCTTGCTATGCCTGTAAGAGTTGGTGTGCCTTCTGGACTCAAAGGAATTATTGATGAAGTTCAGGATCCTGCATTCTCAACAGCAGTGGGACTTTTGATGTATGGGGTAAAAGAGACTCCTGCATCGACATCCTTTAGTATTGGATTGCCAAAACTTCCTGGTCTTCCCTCGGGAAAATTGGGAAAGAAAATCCTAGAATTCTTCAAATCATTTATCCCCTAAAATCAGAATAGTAACCCCTCAGACTCTTTGATTTTTTGAGTTTTCTAATCCTTTAAAATCCCCAGATTAATTAGTGTTTGGACTTATCTGATAACACTACCTATGTAGGTATTGCAATTGTTATAGGTATCTGCTAGCATCGGAGTACCATGCTGATCAAGCCACAAACCTCTAATTTTGCAAAGATTCGTGTTGTTGGCGTCGGCGGCGGTGGAACAAACGCTCTTGCTTCCATGATATCCAGTAATCAAATTCAAGGAGTTGACTTTATTGCTGTTAATACTGATGCCCAAGCACTTCTTCTGAATCCATCTCCTGTTAAAATCCAAATCGGAGAAAAACTTACCAAAGGGTTGGGTAGTGGTGGAGATCCAGAAATTGGCCATCAAGCTGCAGAAGAATCTATTGAAAAGATCAAAGATATGCTTCATGGGTCAGACATGGTTTTTGTGGCAGCGGGAATGGGAGGAGGTACTGGTACTGGTGCAGCACCAGTTATCGCAAGAGTTGCTAAAGAATTAGGAGCACTTACCATTGCTGTTGTTACCAAGCCATTTGCTTTTGAAGGAACACGCCGTATGGTTAATGCGGAAGATGGTATTGATCAATTGAGAGATAAAGTAGATACGCTTATTGTTATTCCAAATCAACGAATTTTGGATGTCGTAGACAGAAAAGTAAGTCTTCTTGAGGCATTCCGAGTTGCTGACTCTGTCTTGTCTCAGGGTGTCCAAGGCATTTCAGATCTTATTACTCTCCCTGGTCTTATTAACGTTGACTTTGCAGATGTAAGATCCATTATGATGAATGCGGGAAGTGCATTGATGGGTATTGGTAGTGGGACAGGAGAAAACAGAGCACAAACAGCAGCACGAGCAGCTGTATCAAGTCCGCTTCTTGAAATTTCTATGGAAGGAGCAAGGGGAGTTCTCTTTAATATCACCGGCGGAGAGGATATGTCTATGTCAGAAGTTGATGAAGCAGCAAAGATTATTTCAGAAGCAGCAGATCCGGATGCAAACATTATTTTTGGGACAACAATAGATGAAAGTATGAAAGATGCTATCAAGATTACTCTCATTGCAACTGGATTTGATCAAACAAAACAAAAATTATCTCAATTTGTCCCAGAGCCGCTTGGAGGATATGGACAGAAAAAAGAAGAACCACAACAACCAGTACAGACTGTTCAACATACCCCTACTCAACAACCTCCACAAAATGGGAATGCTATGGCGCAAGATGAAGAAAACAACGAAGACCTCTGGGATATTCCCGCCTTTTTGAGGCATCGAAACTAAACCTCTCGTTTCTTCAGATAACTTTTTATGATATCCCTTGCAAATAGACTTATAATATAGTAAAATCTATAAACTATGATAATCTTAGAGAGAGTTAAGGAATATATCCAGAGAATATACAAGAAGGAAGGTAATCGGAATAGACGTCTTGCAAAAGATGTCCGAAGAAGAGGGACTAAAGAAAATCCAGGTGTCATTTCTCCTTTCGAATAAGATACTGGTCAAGGACGAAATCGCATAATATAACTTCTGGAAGAATATTTTCAGTAAAGAGCATTCTTCAAACATTACGTTACAAGGAAGATCATAACAAAATTTAGATGTCTCCAATCTTTTAAAGACTTAAGAAGGTGTTAAATTGGTTGTTGGTGTTTAAGTCACATTAGATTTAAAAGTAATCCTTGTCTCCAGAAACCCTGCTTAAAATATAAAAACTAATTACTGCTACAAGCTAATCTTTATTAAGCACCTAAGAGAAAGGTGCTTTTTTAATATTTCCAAGGATATAAAGTTGCAATGAGGAGCATTTTTGACTTTTCTATCTTGATACGTTAAAATCTCTAAATTATGTCAGATAAACAAGGAGAAGGAGATTTTATTAGTGATGCATTTCTTGCTTTAGGGCTAAGGGATCCAGGAAATCATCGTAAAAGAACAATGGCGATAATGTTTCATGAGCAAGTATTACATCGCCCTGACGATGGAAAGAGTACAGAGAAGGGAGATCCTGGATTAGAACAAATGGCATCAAAGGTCCTGGGTCCAACTGTGGTTGAGGAATTGAAAAGACGTCATAGAGTTTTAGACCCTCACAAGTTATAAATCATTATATAATTTTCTTTCTTTGTTGATAAATGACTTTAAGCAATATTTCAGAATAGGGTGATAGAGTGTAAAAAGAAAGGAGGTGATTCAATGAATGTACAAGATATAAGCAAGAAAGGTGCAGTAACTGCAATGGTTGCAATTGCACTACTTGTGGGAGCAGCTGGGGGAAGTGCGTTGAGGGCAAACTCTGCGAATGCGCAATCAGTCTCTACAACTCCAGCACCGTCAAGTCCTTCTACTCCTGCTCAGAGTAGCTCAGGCAGCAATGCAGCGCAAGGGACATTTAAGTCTAATGAAAACCCTGCGCATGAAGCAAGAGAGAGTGCTCAATGGGAGGCACAAGAGAATGCGGGGCAAGCACCGTGGCAGCATCACTCTGTTAACGGATCCCAATAAACAATGTGAAACAGTTCTTGGGTGCACCAAGAACTGAGAATTTATCTTCAAAGAATATAAAAGTAATATGCAATGTTCATACTGTATTTCTTTCCTTACTCCCACATATTCATGTCCTAAATGTTGTTTTTGGAAGCTAATCTGTGAATATGCAAATCTCATCAGCAGATGATTTATTTCAAAGTGAACTTCAAAAACTCTATAGCATTGAAAATCAACTTATCACGGTGCTTCCAGAATTTGTTAACAATGCACAGTCAGATAATTTAAAACGAACCCTGAGCGATCATCTTGAAGAAACAAAAAATCATGCGAAAAGACTTGAGGATGTGGGCGCAGAAATTGACATTACATTTGATGGAAAGCAAGATATGGGGATGAAAGGAATTTTAGAAGAAGAAAAGATGGAACTAAAGGAAATAAGCAATCCGCAACTAAAAGATAGCGTTATTATTGGTGGTAGTGAAAAAGTTGAACATTACGAAATAGCTGCATATGAGTCTGCAATGACGTTGGCAAAAAAAATGGGTATGGATGAAGTTGCCGACATGCTGGAGGAAAATTACAATGAGGAAAGAAAAACTGCAGACCTTCTGAAGGGAATGGCAGAGGGTGGAGTCGGTGAGTTTGTAGAAAAAGTAAAAGCAGTCCTCTAGATTTAATCAGGTGGTAAAAAATATTCAAATCTTCTTTTCCTTCTATGCCCAATATGCCGATCAACCTGTAGGGTTCTTTCTTCAACTGCTTCTTCAGTTGCATGAGGATACTCTTCAGGAGGATATAATGCATGAATTCCTTCATGAATAAGTGTCCGGCGTTCCTCACTAGGGAGTAGTCCTCTTCTGACAATGAGACGACCATTAATATCGTCGTGAAGTCCCCACACTTTTCTTGTCCCTTTAATACGTGATCGTTTTACTATCTCATATTGTTCTGAAGATAATAATTTCAAGAGTTTGCGAGATAAATGTTCAGGACCAGGTAATCTTTTTACTTTCCATAATGAGGCATTTATACACGCTCACTATAACCATTGTCAAAAATTTTGATAAATATGACAAAAAAATAAAAATATGTTAAATATTAAACAAAAATTAGAGTTAGACACGTCGAACGGGTGGGAGAATGGTAATGATAGTTTGGAGTCCGAGGGGCCTTTTTAGAGACATGCCAAGGAAAAGAGCTATTGTGTTTTAATATCCAAATCGGAAAATGTGTTTTTTTACAAAAAGAGGTATTCCGTGAGGTATCGGGTAGACAGTTTCTATCTTTGGCTCTTCTGAGACTGCCCCATCAGTTCTTGAGACAGTAAATCCTGCACCGTCAGTATTGATAACAGATGCTTCAGCAAGTATTGTTCCTGAGGGTCCATTCATTGCAATAGGTCTTGCATGTGCTTCTTGTAAAGTAACATTTCGACCATTGTGTATTGCATTTGCGTTGGTAATGTAAACTTTACCAAAATTGTCCAAGGGGATAACATGATGAATACCTGTTGGGGCTTCTTCGATCCATTCAGCGGAAGAAAATGAAGAACTATAAGGAAGACTCACTGATGCACTTTTCCCGGTCGTAGTATTTTTTACCTGAATATTCCAAGAAGTATCTTTTGTTTTTTGTACTGAAACAGACATAGTGTCTCCAGCGTGGACAGTAAGGTTAAGAAGAGGTCGTGAGGGGTGCGGTAAGTCTTCATAAAATGCGCCATAACTGACGTTTCCCTGCTCATCCACTGTCGCTTGTGTTCCGGCCTGGATAAGATCGTTTGTTGTTACCCCACCGATACCAACCCATGTTGCATCAGCACCTACTTGGCTGGTATCCTTTATTAAAGGAACTGTCCATGTCCCACTAACCCCTGTATAAGTACCACTGTCTGCTGTGTAGCCTGCCCAATTACGTGATGTATCACTATTTTGTGCTTTTGCAAGAGTTGGTGCAGTTGTCTGGCTTGTTGTTTGTTGTATAGGTTGTGCTTGAGGGGTATTTGAAAGAAGAAGAAAGAGCGAAAGAAGAGCGGCTGTCAAAGCATTCAGAAAATTCATGCCTGTGTTATACTGCTCGATTCTGAAGGTTACCTGATAAAACAATGAATTTCTGGTATGAGTTCTAAAAGAAAAAGAAAAGTGAAAATAGTTTAGATATAATGACAGTATGGTCAATGTAAAAAAAGTCTATGCGGCACATACAATAAATAAGATTGCTTCATCAATCATAAGTGTTTATATTCCGGCCTATTTACTGAGTCTTGGATTTCCTCTTTCTCGCGTCATATTATTTTTCATTATTAATCATGCAATCGGACTTCTCTTTGGCCTTTTCCTTTTTGTCCCGCTTGTTCAGCGTTGGGGACTGTTAAATACCTTTAAGCTGTATTATCCACTGCAAATACTTTCTTTTATATTGCTTGCGCTTGTAAAGACATACCATTTTCCTCCAGAGCTTATTGCACTCGTAAATGGTCTTGCACTTTTTGCATATTGGATACCAATGAATATTTTCCTCGTGAAATATGCAGACCATAAACAAATGGGTAGTGCTGTCTCAAAATTTTTTGCCTTGCCAAATCTCTTTGGCATTATTGGTCCTCTCCTTGGGGCTCTTCTTATTCCCATCTTTGGTTTTTGGCCTGTGTTTGTGTTGACTGTAGTTGGACTTCTTGTTTCTTTTGTACCGCTTCTATCACTGCAGGGTTCAGAAGTAACTGTATCATTGAACTTTAAAAAAGCATGGAGCAGATTTGTTCGAAATAAAACACTTTTTCTCTTTGAATTCTTGGATAACATGATTGAAGAATCAGACTGGTTTTGGGGTGTGTATGTGTTTGTTATCATAGGGTCTTTGTCTACACCAGGTATCGTTGGTAGTCTTGAAGCAATTGGAGGATCTGTCTTTACGTTACTGGTTGGTAAGTATGCGAATCAGCATAGCCGAAAACTTATTCCTGTCGCAGCATTTTTTCTGCTTGTTGTAACACTCTTTAAAATTTTTACCACAAATCCATTTGGGGCATATGCACTTAGTCTTGCTGGTTCATTTGTTCTCAACTTTTTCCTTGTTACCTATTTTAGTACAATTTATAAAACAATTAAAAATGATAGTGAGGAAGAATTTCTTATTCTACGGGAAATACCAACGGTTTTAGGGAGGATGGTTGTTTTTACAACAGTTTACCTGACGCTCTCTCACTTGCAGTATTTCTTTATTTTGCCACTTATCATAGCGGTTTTGCTTCTTGTATTATACCTCTTCAAAAGAAAGCTTTTGGTAGAGTGATGTTGTTGTGGAGGAAATGTATTAAGGGATGAGTAAAAAACCTTTATGGGTCACCTATTGATTGTGACTGTGATTGGCTTTGCTCAATGCTCATGGATGCTGTTGATGAGTTAACAGTTACAGATTGTGATTGGTGTTGGGACTGTCTAACAGTTCTTGCTGCAGTTCTTGCTGGAATCGAAACAGGACCGCTCGAGTAGTTATATGGTTGAGGAATTTGCCCTTGTGGAAGGTATGGATTTGAAGGAGTTGTTGGTGAAAGTGCATTTGTTACAACGATATTCCCATGCATAAATGGGTGAATTCGACAGTGATAGGTGTATGTCCCTTGGGTAGGAAACATCGTAGAGACAGAGTGCCCAGGTTGTACTACACCTGAATCCCAAGAACCATTATCTAAGGTTACTGTATGAGGAACACTATCTTGATTGTTCCATGTAATTGTTTCTCCAGCAGGAATAGTAATTTGGGAAGGAATAAATTGCAAATTTTGCATAGTCACAACATTTTGTGAGTATTGGGCCATCGCTTTATGTGAGTCTTTGATAACAAATTTTTGGAAGGTGAAAAATACGAGACAAGAGAAAACCACCAAAGATAAGAGTGTTTTCCAACCAGGTGATTTTAGCTTGGTAGCAATAAATATAACACCTGACTTTTTCATAAAAACAGTATAAAAGTAAAGTTTAAGAAGTGTGTAGCATGTGTGGAAGATTCTTATTTGACTTTTTCTAAGGAGAAATGAAAAGTTAACCCTGAAAATGCTGCATAAATGTTTTCTGCTCCTTTAAGGATCCTGTCTTGAAAACTCTTCAACGTTGTTAGCGAATATATAGGTGGAAAAAGGAGATATATTTGGAGTAATGCGTGTAAATAATCATACCATTAAGAAGAATAAGCGATGGGAAGACAATATATTTTTCTATAAACCCTCCTGTTTTGATACGCAAAAATGAAAGTGGGGGAATACCAAATTTTATTGGAATTGGGAAAAGCCAAGGTACCCCTTCTTTAGTGAATGTATCCATAACGACGTGGGAGATATACGCAATCATAAAAGACCACCAGACAATATGAGTATCAACAAGGAGTGTGTTGCTTGCTAGATTGAGAAGCCATTGTACTATCCATCCAAAAAGGAAAATTCCTAAAAGGGAGTGGGAAATGTATCGATGTCCTCCAAGAAAAGGAGTGATTAATCTACTATAAAGGGTTCCGCCAGGAAGTTTATGCCATAAATCTGCTGTGGGTTGATCAATGTCTGGGGTTAGTCCTCCTATCAAATTTGCAGAGAAGGCAACAAAAGCTGTTCCAAGACTCATATGTATGAGAGGAAATGTTGCAACAATATAGTTAATGGCAGTAAATGCTGCTAAGTCATGTGTTCGTCCCGTCATCTCTCTAGTCTAGCAAAAGTTAGTAAGAAATCTACGTATTATATGCTTCCTTGCTTTGCAGGAATAATGTGTAGTGTTTACCTATCTTCATGATATGGCACCACTCGTCTCAGTATGATATACTGAGAATACAATGAAAGTAGTAGGAGCATTCAGTGGCTTTTCAGTAGATAGTCTAGAGAAAGCAAAAGAATTTTACACAACTGTTCTTGGGCTTGAAGTAGAGGACAATGGGATGGGACTACAAATCCATTTACCTGGTGGTGCTCAGGTATTTGCTTACCCAAAAGAAAACCATGAACCAGCAACTTTTACTATTTTGAATTTTGTTGTTACGAATATTGACGAAGCGGTAGATGAGTTAACAAAAAAAGGTGTTACATTTGAGCGTTATGAGGGTTTTCCATTTAAGCAAGATGAGAAAGGTATCGCTCGAGGTCTTTCTGCTAACCAGGGGCCTGATATAGCATGGTTCAAAGATCCTGCCGGGAATATTCTCTCTGTTCTTCAAGATATTAAGGGGTAGTATTGAAAAAATACTGTAAAACGTTGTGTATACGTAAGAAAAATTGCACGTCTACAATCTTCCACATACAGCATTGCCTCTCTATAAGATGTTTCTAAAAAGATATTGACAAGATATTTCTCTTTTGTCATGATTTTATTATGGCAAGCAGAAAAGTAGTGAAAAAGACGATAAAAAAGGCAGCATCAAAAAGAGTAACTCGATCACCTTTTGCAAAATCTTCAAAAGGGTTATTTGAGACATATAAAAGTCTTAAATGGATAGTAGCTGTACTCTTTCTTCTCGGTATTGCTTCTCTTGTTGTTCATCATTTCATTGACGAGCCATTTGGTTCTACAAAAGAAAGTTCCCTAAGAGAAAATGTAAGGAGTGTTTTGCATCTAGATAGTAATAAGGGGATTAATGACACCGCAATTGTGACACTTACTCCGTCACAAACAGGTAATTCGACAATTACACCGTATGTCACCGTTGCTCCAATCAAAAGATAATAATCTTTTCTGTATTTCGTAAAAAGTGACTCAATAGTCTCTGTTATCTCATTGAGGATATTCAAAAAAACACTAGAATACTGTTGAAAGAGGAATAACTGCCTTACTTGGAACTTCAACCCAATATGATGGACCTTTACTCCCATCGGCTAGTTTCGTATTAACGATCAGGAGTGTTTGTGATGCCCACCCTGTTGTTTCCTGATAGGGATTGCCTGTTTGACGAGCGTTATAAATATCTGTGACGTTGAGAGAGCTTTCACTGTCTCTTATTTGTTGTCCATCTGCTCGAAAGAGAAGAGCTTCTGTGTGATCTGAAAAGTGATGTTCTAAAAAGACATATATATTATCAGGAGACCATGTATTAAAAGGAACGGTCATGCTTTCTGTTGCAGGAAGCTTTATTGTATACAATGTTCGCTTGTCAGTATCTGTATCATTACTGATAGCAAAAGTATAGACATGAGACAGATCTTTGTTTGTTATGGTAGTCATCGTAATTTTCTTGGTTCCATCAGGAGTCACCTGTGAAACAACTTCCTGAGGTGTTGGCACTGGTGACAATATCTGGCTTTGCAAATTCTGCATAACAGGCAGTGGTGTTGTTTGGTGTTGGGGGTTTTTATGAAATGAGAGTGCAAGTGTCATGCCAAGAAACGCAGCAATGATAAAGAAGTACAGTGTTTCAAGTTCGATAGTTTGTAATTTTACCATAATTATTGTATTGGATTATTTTGTATACACTGATGAGTCGGTGTAATTTGGTCACATATAGAAACTGCTGTTCCTGGAGTGTTGCCCTGTGGTCCATCAGCCCATTCAAAAAGAATCTTTGCATCCACAGCACGTAAATTAACACACCCGTGACTCATTGGATGACCAAAGTTATCATGCCAATAAGCGCCATGGAGTCCAAAATCGTGATAAAAATACATGACATATGGGACATTTGGTAAGTCGTATGCATCGCTTCCTTCTCCACCGCTCATACGGGTAGCGCGTAATTTCTCCCAAACATGGAAGTTCCCGACAGGAGTTCTTCCCCATTTACCGGAGGCAACGAGGGTTTTGAGAATAAGTGTCTGGCCTTGATAGGCATACAGTGTTTGAGTTCCCAAATCTACATAGATGTGTTTTTCACCGGAAGATGTTTGTGCTCCAAGAACGGGATGTATAGAGGACTCTGTCCCGTTGATAGACGGTGGCAGCAATTTCTTTCCTTGGAAATAGCCTGGGACATTATTCTCAATTTTTAAGGACAAATCAGAGGCACAGCTCTTCGAATTTGCACACGTTGGCTTTGAGGCTGAATGGGTAAACAGAAGCGTTGTTGTTGCATAAAATGCTACTGCGACAAAAAACGTGATAGAAATTTTTTTGAAGTATATATACCCTGATTTTCTCTTTGTGTGAGAAACATGCTTCTTCTTTTGTTTTTTCAGCATATACTATCACAGTACGGAAGATTTTCTTTCTTTGCAAGAGGGAATTATCAGGTTGTTCTTGGGAGAAGGAAAGCCGTTAGGAATGAAAAACAGTAGCTCCAGTAACGATCAGTAAATTAAGAATAGTATTGGCGAGTGCATTAAAAAAAAGTGGCTTATCTTTTCGTCTGAATGCGTACACTAGCCAACCAATTGAGACTAAAAAATACGTTATCCACGTTGGAATAAAAATACCTGCACTTCTTTTAAATACCCAAATTTCTAATGCTTGAGGGACGGTCATAATAGGACCAATACTTGCCATAACAACCATACCTGATCCTTTTACCGTCTCTTTTTTTACTAGTTTTTGATTTTGTATTTTTTTAACAAGTCTTCTTACCATAATAACCACAATATACCTTTCAAACTTTTTTTGAGTGTCCAGTTGAGAAACAAGGAGATGTGACCGGACGGAAAATGATGCAATGTTATTATAACAATTACCATTATCTCTCCGCAACCCCTTTTCCTACACTTTGCAGTATGAGTACTTTTTCGCTACACTCAGAAGGTGAGAGTGTTTGTTGGCATTCCGCTTCCTTCTGAACTCCAAGACAAAATTGAGAAATGGCAAAAAAACTATCAAAATCGTTTTTCTCCTGAAGGTATTCGTTGGATGAAAAAGGGGAACCTTCATATTACATTGCTTCCTCCTTGGGAAGAAACGGATATTTCAAAGATTATTAACAAATTACAGCACAATATAGATGCAAGGGAATCCTTTTTCGTTAACTTTCAGAATATTCTCTTTATACCAAAAGGGAAAGCAAAATATCTTTGGGTAACTGGAGAGGCACCAAAAGAACTACTGCAACTTCGAGAGGCAATTGCAACACATATGCAAAAAACAGTAGAGCAAAGACCCTTTAGACTGCACACCACAATTGCGCGTCTTAACAAGACTGCAACAGTCACTGACATTGAAGAAAACGTTGATTGGCAATTTTCTGTACATTCTTTTGCATTGCTGCAGTCACAGCTTTTATCAACAGGAGCAGAATATAAAGTGCTTGCAACATTTCCTCTTTTGTAGAGAATACATGACTTTTCTCAGGAGTATTGTTTACTTACTAAGCTCTATCACATTTTTTGTTGGGTCTTTTTATTCTTGGAGCAACATACAGAATATGAGTACAACGGGTTTAGATGTATTTGATACAACGATTCAAGAGACAAATGAGTTATTAAAAGAAATTGAAGTTGCGTTAGGATGGGAAGGGAAAAGACATGAATCGTATCATGCTCTACGAGCAGTTTTGCAAACCCTTCGTGATAGATTAACCATTGATGAGGCAGCTCACGTCGCTGCACAATTGCCACTATTAGTAAAAGGAATCTTTTTTGAAGGATGGAACCCTTCTCACACTCCACAAAAATTAGATAAAGAGCAGTTCTTGGTAAAAATTGCGGCAAGAGGAAGTATTGAAGATATCAACGATCTCGAACATATTGTCCATGTCATTTTTCAAGCTATCAAATCATATGTCAGTGAGGGAGAAATAGAGGATGTAAAAGGAATTTTGCCCAAAGATATCGCTTCACTTATGTAAATGCTTCTTGGCAAGCTACTACTTTTTTCTTTTCTTCTTCTTATTTGTTTTTATAACATGTGACTTATAGATAGAAAGAGTGAATGAAAAGGAGTACAGATAATCTGAATGAGAACGTTACTATCTAGCGCTAAAAACATACAAAAAAGGAGGTAGGACGATGACACGTGGTTTACAAACTCTTATTTTTGTTCTTATTATCATTATCTTTGTCTGGCTTACATGGCTCACAGTGCGAGGTGGACTAAGACAGCAGGGGACAACACAAGTGACACCAACAGTAACTGGCGTATCTATTTCTCCATCTCCGACTGGGGTAATGTCGCCAACAGCAACGATAACACCAACAGGTGCGTCTCCTACAGCAATGCCAACACAAAAAGTAACTGTATCGCCAACAACAAGAGGTTATTAAAAATACTCATGTACACTAGATATCTCTCCGATAATATATTCTCAAGCGTTTATTACATAGTATTCACGTAACTTTTGTCTTTCCTTTTTATCTTGTGATGTATGACAAAAACAGACCCAGTTCAAGATGCGCCAGTTTCTGAGGATATTGGAAACCCCGAAAATACCCATGATGATATTTGGGAAAAAGTAGCGCGACAGGATACGGATGATATTAACCGAGAGAAGTCTTCTCATGGAGAAATAGGCGGTGTAGATGTTGGACTTGGTACAGAAGAAGATTTACCGGACAAGCCAAAAGGAAATTTAGATGATGTGAAAGGGTAAGTTATTTCTGCGTGTCTTTATATTGGCTCCCTTGCCTCTCTTTTTGTGGAGAAGAATCAACTTGGTTGGATGCCCCTGGAGCATATCCCACTTGTTCTGAATATGACATATCTGAAGTATCTGCGTGAGGATGGGATACTCCCGCATCTTCTGTTGTTTCTTGCGTTAAATGACCTGTTTTTTGGATATGCTCATCCTGTATATCCCCATTTTCCGCATAAAATCCACACACAGGACATTTCCAATCAGCGCTATTCATAGTATTGAGCATAGTCTGTAGGGTTGGGTAATATGCAAGTATCTTTTAAGAAAACTGCAAGAGCAATACTATGCGGATATTTGAGGTTTTGGTGGCGTTCTTACAAGAAGGATATGTGGAGGTCTTCGTAAGTCAAATAGAACCTGTTCTTGGTTGCCATACAGTGTATCAAGAGGGCGGTAATAGATAACGTTGTCATAGTTTTCTGCAACATGAATACCAAAACCTCGTCGTACGGGGTGGCTTCCATCAACAACTTTGACATTTGCCATGTACTCCCCAACCATAAACTTATATCCTCTGTCTGCTAATGCTTCCTGCTGGTAATCAATAAGTTGCCAAACAAGTTGCTGGTTTCGAAAAGGTTTATCAATAACAATTGCGGTATGATGGGCTATTCCTTGTAATCGCTCGTCATAAAAATCATTGGTTTCTCTCAACGCGGCTTCTGAGACTGCATATGAATAACCGATAATTTGATTAGTCTTTGCATCTCGAAGGAGTAATGCGACACTTCCCATACCTCTTTTGTTTTCATCTTCTATACCCAAAAACATAGCAGTCATCCATTCTGGATTATGTTTTCCTTCTTCTGGAAATTCTGCTGATGCTTGTATTTCTTGTAATCGTGGAAGAATCGTTTCGTTCCACTCCTTCTTAGCATGAAGAGCGTAAGGATTAAACTGTTCGATCGTATATTGTCTCTTTTGTTCGGTGGGATGTTCAGGAATTTCAGCGTCTCCGGAAATAGGTTCACTGGTCTCTTCTGTTTTTTGATTAAAGACCTCCGAATTTTTCATAGTGAGCAGTTTATCAATAAAAGATGAGGCTGCCAATGTATACCAGATATGCATCATGAAAAATAATAACCTTTCTTCTTACTTTCTTTTAACAGTTTTCTTAATTATAAATAGTCAAAGCACAGTAGTATTTTTCCCATGAGATATAGTCACGATTTCCTTGAAGCTCTCGGACTTAATCCAGAACAACAAATTGTTACAACTCTTGAGGAGTTATCGGAATTGAGAAAAGGGCATGTGAGAGCTGTACACCTTACTCATCGATCTCATGTGGAAGGAATACTACGGAGGGGTTTACATTATGAAAAGTATGGTGTACTCAGTTCAACTGCGGTGTCATTTAGTCGTTCAGAAGAAGCTGTCTATTCCTCAACAGACCCACGATTTTCCTATGAAGGAATAGAAGCAGTTGTTATGGATATACCTATAGAAGAGCATCGATTGCATGAGAATGTAAGACTCTCTCCGGGTGTTGTCCCTCCATCTCATATAGTTGGTATTATACATGGAAGAAACAAGCTAGTTTAAAGAGGTCTTTCATTGTTGTTATTTTTTTTAAATTCTTTATAATTTTTCTATGAATAAACTGTTTGTTGATGACATGATAGCTAATATGAAAAAAGCAGGCATTGTCACAAAAGCAGCTTCTTGGATGGTTGAGGGAATGGGGGAAAAAGAAATGAATGTCAGATATGTTGGCATACGTCCATTTCACGACTGGTTAGATATCTTTTCAGATGATAATAATGTACTTTTAAAATTTATTATTTCAAGAAATGAAAGCTCGATAGATTTTTTTCTTGCTAATAAGCCTCCATTTGTCTTTATAACCAAAAAGAGATTCACAACAACAGATAAATGGGAAACACTGTTAGGTGATGTCAAAAGGAGGCTTTCTAAAGACAAAGAGGATGTAGTTCATCACAGCGAAAAAGTTGGGAATTTGTACAGTGTTATACAACCTCACCTGAAGTGACCTCTTTTGCCATAGAGTGGAAAGTGTGCTATAACAGAATGACTTTTATGGCTATTCCTACTCTACAGGTTATCCGTTCACACAGAGCATCAATATCCATTCATATTACTCCAGAAGGGAAAGTAGTGGTTAAGGCTCCTCATCTTGTTCCCCAGTTTGTTATTAACAATTTTCTTAAAGAGAAGGAAAGTTGGATAGAGAAAACTCTGCAGAAAGTAACTTCTCGAGTTATACCAACAAGAACATATACAGAAGGAGAAATTTTTTATTTTCTTGGAGAATCACACAAACTGTCCTTTTATGATGGAATAGAAATTCATTTGAAAGATGGTCAATTGCTTTTCCCAAAAGCATTGCAGTTTCGGATACAAAAAGAATTACCAGATTGGTTTCTCAAACACGCAAAAGAAGTTATTCAGAAACGTCTTCAGGTAAAAGCTATAGAAATGCATGCTTCATTTGGTGATGTACGATTTTCTGATACGTCGTCTAAATGGGGGACATGTTTCCCTGATAATTCGTTGCAATTTAATTGGCGTCTTATTATGGCGCCGCTCATGGTACTTGACTACGTTGTGATTCATGAACTGGCACACACAACTGAAAAAAATCACAGTGATAGTTTTTGGAGAAAAGTGAGGCAATTTACTCCCGCATATAGACAACACAGAAAATGGTTGAATGATAATGCACACCTACTGACAGTATAAACGTTTTGAATATCTCGTTAGTTCTTAGATTTTATATTCTGGTTGACAACATATTGTAAACTTTTCACCTCTTGTGACGTTAACGGTCTATAGTCTCCAAGCTTTACTTTTCCCAGGGTTAATGGTCCAAATGCAACACGCTGCAAATCCAAAAGCTCAAGACCTAACGTCTCACACATCCTACGAATCTGTCTGTTGCGGCCTTCATGCAACGTTACTTCAAGGATTGTTTGTACATTATCTTCTTTTATGATTTGCACCTCTGCAGGAAGTGTTGGTCCATCATCCAAAAGGACACCGTTTCGAAATCTTTCTAATTGATTTGTTGTCGGTTTGCCCTCAACAACAAGTCGATACACTTTTGGAACATGATAGCGAGGATGAATAAGCTTATGTGTCAGTTCTCCATCATTTGTAAGAAGAAGGAGTCCATGGGTATCTTTATCAAGCCGTCCAACAGGATAAATTCTGTAAGGAGTATCGATTAGTGAAGTGACCGTATCTCGAAAAAATTCATCTGAGGTTGTTGAAATAATCCCAATCGGTTTGTTGAGCAAAAAATACACAAATTCCTGTTTTTTCAAAGGTGTTCCATTTATTTTAACAATATCTGTTGGACTAACTCGTATTCCTGATTCAGTAACTCGTTTATCATTGATAGTTACATCATTTGCTTTTAGGAATTGCTTGATAGCCCTTCGTGAAGCAAGACCGTTGTTTGAAAGTAATTTATCAAGACGTGTTGTTTGATTCATAGGATGTATTATACCAATCCTGTCTCTTCTAATTCAAATTTTTCAGGAGAGGCATATAAGAAAAATCTCATGTAAAAAGTGAAGGTATTTGCTGTAATTTTGGCAGAGGAAGAAAACAATTGATAATTGTGAGGGAAAAAGAAAAAAATATTAAAAAAATACGACTATGAAGATTGAGAATATACTATATACATTTCCCGTAGTTTTCATGTACTGTCGGTTGTCTCCATGGATTGTCATTATCTGGTATACTACAAATATGATAGTGAAAGGACTCTATACAATACTCCTTGGTATTTTCCTCACGCTTTTTGTTAGTATAGGCATTGCAACATTTTACCCTGAGCCAATCTATCAACCCCCAGCACCGTGTATGGTACCTCTTCCGGCAAAAACGACGTCATCAGGTATTGGTACTCAGGAAATGAATAAAAATTGTGAACGAGCACAAAAAAAGATCAGTGATGAAAGAGATGGATATGTTCAATTTATTTCTTCAGTAGCATTGATTGCTGCAGTAGTGTATCTTGTTCTCTCAATAACAGTAGTATCACATATGGAGGTATTTTCTTATGGATTTTTATTTGGAAGCATCTTCACACTCTTATATAGTGTTATGAGAGGATTGGGAAGCAGCCATGCACAATTTAAATTTGTCCTTGTATGTTTGTCACTAGGTGTTGTGTTATGGGTAGGGTATCTCAGATTTATAAAAGAACAAGTCAAAAAATAATTTCTTGACAGATGTGCATTTTTTTCGTCATAGTAAAGATAAGGTGAAACGAACACACAAAAAAAATTCTAAAAAACATGGGGACTATTTCTGTAATCTATCTTTGCGGTGGATAGCTATCCTTAGTTTTTTGACAATACTTGCCCTTGGTAATTTAGTTTACCAGCACGTAACCGCACCAAAAGTATTAGGCATTTCAACAACTATTTATAGACATTGCTCTTTTTGGGATTTTATTTGTCCTATCAGGAATTTTTTAGAGCAATCACTAAAGACTGGAAGAAAACCTTTTTGATAATTTAACGATTTATGAAACCTTCAAACAATGCACATCAAAAAATGATGTCTGTCTACCAGCTCCTTTCGCAAGATAGCATAAGTCTCTCAAGTTTTTCACATGCAAGTATTCTTCTTAAAGGCATTCACCCAGATTTGGATGAAAAATTAGATAGATGTGAGAAGGCACTCGATAAGTTGCAGAAAATAGTTGATGGAGATGTCATCTCTCTTTCAGCAGAGGGACTGCCGGAAAAAGACGAAAAGCAAAGAAAAAGGAAAAGATTGCTGATATTCTTTATTACCTCCTTAAAAAATTTACAAAGTGAAATAAAAAGAGTAGACACAGAATTTTCTCAGGGAAATGGTTCTTCTGAGAATCTTTGGCGTATGGGAAGGATTATAAAATATGCAAAAGGACCATTTGGAATCATTACACTCATAGCAGTCATTATTGTTATAGTTTCTTCTTTGCACAAACAAAAGCCGCATGTGCCCCAAACGCCTCACGCAAATTCTCAATCAACAATCCAAGTCATTGAGTATAATGGGAAACAAATTCCACTGAGTCAATTGCGGATTGGAAATCCGCATTACCCGAATTGTACAAGCCAACATTATCATGCGCTTAATCCTGATGAAACAGTAACAGCACTTGATGGGACAGTATTGTATGATCCCGGTAATTGTGGGTTTGGAAAAGTAGAAGAGATGCGTATCACCTCCGTAGCAAATTAAAATTAACCTATAGTTGTTATTTTGCCTCAAACATGGTATAATAAATAAGTTATGCATAAACAAAGGTTTAATCCACACAAAAAATTTCAACACAAGAGAAAAGTTGTGTCTTTAGAAAGTCGTGAACTTATGGATGCAATTGCATCTGTTGAGGTGATAAAAAAACGTTCTGCAATGCAGGATGAAGAACAAATTGAAGAAATAACAGCCAAGAACAGTTTTGATGAATTTTCTCTTATTTCAGAGCTTGCAGAAAATATTGCTCATAAGGGATATATAACGACAACCCCAATTCAGCAAAAAACGATTCCTGCAATTTTGGATGGTCATGATGTTATTGGTATTGCCAATACTGGAACAGGGAAAACTGCTGCATTCCTTATTCCCTTGTTACAAAAAGCATATCAGCAAAAAACAGAGAGAATTCTTATTCTTGCTCCAACACGAGAATTAGCATTACAAATTCAAGATGAATTAAAATCTCTCTCAAAAGGTCTTGGACTGACTTCTGCGCTTTGCATTGGTGGGATGAGTCTTAACCGTCAGAAAGCCGAATTGAAGCTTTTGCCACAATTTGTTATTGGAACTCCAGGGAGAGTAAAAGAACTTATTGAAGAAAAAGCACTCTTTTTATCCGTCTTCAGGACTGTTGTATTGGATGAAGCAGATAGAATGGTTGATATTGGTTTTATTAACGATATCAAATATTTTATTTCCCTTTTCCCACAACAAAGACAATCTCTTTTCTTTTCAGCAACAATTGATGGAAAAGTAAAAGAAATTATTAGAGAATTTGTCAAAAATCCAATAACAATCAGTGTAAAACAACAAGACACTGCAGAAAATATTGAACAAGACGTTGTGAAAGTGCCACAGGGACAGAGTAAAATTGATGTGTTACATGATCTTTTAGCTCAAGAAGGTTTTCAGAAAGTGATGATTTTTGGAAGAACGAAATGGGGAGTTCAAAGGCTGGCTGATGAGTTAATAAAAAGAGGTTTTCGGGCAGGAGCAATTCATGGAAATAAGAATCAGAATCAAAGACAGAGAATACTACAGCAATTTAAGAATGGAGAAATATCCATTTTGCTTGCAACGGATGTTGCATCTCGAGGTCTTGATATCAATAATGTTACCCATGTCATTAACTATGATATGCCAGCATCCATGGAAGATTATATTCACAGAATTGGCCGAACTGGCAGAGCAGATAAAAAAGGGAAAGCTATTACGTTTGTTGAGTAAATAAGACCACTGGACAAATTTATTTTTTCATTTTACTCTTAAAGTAATGGTAGATATTGAATACTACATGGAAGAGACGGAGCCTGCGTGGCAAAAGATCTTTTTCATTGGTAGTGTTATTTTACTCCTTCTTCTTATTCCAACAACTGCACTTGGCTATTTTGCCGAAAAAAGTATCCCTGGCCAACCTCTTTATCCGATGAAGCGGGGAATAGAGGCAGGAATTTTAGCTCTTGAATCAGTGACTCCGTATGGAAAGAGTAATTATTTGCTATCGTTAGCAGATACCAGAGTAGCCGAAACTTCAACGCTTATTGAAAATGCAAAAGTCAGTGGTGATTTTGGTTCAACTCTGAACTATAGTGATAGTGCTTTAACAGATATCGTAAGTTCTGTGAAAGAGGCACAAGTTTCTATACAAAAAATTTCTGACCCAGTGAAAAAGCAAGAAGCACAACAAAATTTAGCAAATGCGGTACAAAAATATCAAAGTAATTTGCAAAGAATTATTGTCGTCATTCGTACGCCTACAACAACTTCAGTTATGTTAAAAAGTAATTTAACTTCAACCCCAACACTAACACCAACCTCTTCTCCAACAGCAGGAGATACCTCTCAACCCACTCCGACACCAACGGTCACTAACGATGTAGCTACTTCTCAAAATACTCTTACCCAACAAATTCAACAAACACAAAATGATTTACAGCAGATCCAGAGTCAGATAAATACACCTCCTAACACAGTCCCTCCAACTGCTACACCTACTTCGTTACCAACAAATGTTTTGTCTCCAACACTCACGCTAACTCCAACGCCCACACTGGCTCCAACACCCACTCTTTTTCCTTTTAAACGTGACCATGGAAACTCACCTCAAGGAGGTGACAATTAAATAGCTTATGAAATACTAGTAGCCCTCTCTCGATACCTGAGCAACATAAGCATATTGAAGAATAATTAATGATGTATAAAGGGAGAATGCTGCTCATTAATTTTTTTATCAATTTCTTCAATAAGTTGAAGACTTCGTAAAATTACTTTATTTGTATTATTATTGAGTTCAGTTACAAATTCACCCATTATTTTATCTTGGAGATTTTTTGGTAAATGGTGTTCAAATTTCTGAAAAAGATTTTTATGTCCTCCAATAATAACACCTGTAATTATGTCGTTGCCGATAAACTGTGTAATAGTCTGTACAATTTTCTTGAAGTGCCTATGAATATGGTCCTGGATATGCCTATTAATTTTGTCTTCACGTGCGTTATTTTCAGATTCATCTGTATCTGCATGAACATTTTGTGGAACACTTGGATCAAATAGCTCTCCAGATCTTTCAACAAGTCTCTGCGTAATAGTAAAAAATCGAGCCTTCTCTCGGTCCATAAGAATAACGAGATATCGTCTATAGACACTTTCTTCTTCTAAAATAGGTTCTAAAACAGGAGAGTGTGAGAAAAATGCTGCGTTTTTTATCTTATAAGGGAGATATATTATTTCAAACAAGGAATCTCCTCCTGAAAATAATGCAAGAGATTGTTCATTGCCTTTTTTTTGGTAGTTTTTGATAAACCCTAAGATATACTCTAAATTTTTCCCTGCAATTTTTATTTGTTCCTTCGATAAATCATGTGCCATCAGTTTAGAACATAATTGGAACAATACACTATCTCCTCGATGAGAATCAGGAAGTTGAAAATAGACTGAAAGAATAGGTGCTGGAGAGTTATTGTACTTTTTAAGTCTGTTAAGGGCATCTTTGAGTGTTGATACAGACATAAGGACAAATGTAATAAGAATATATTGCATGATATTAAACGTATTGCATGAAAGATGTAATGATTGTCACAGATGCAATAGTAATTTCTTCATTTTTCCTTTTTGCATTCTTATACATTTATTAGTTTAGTAATCCATACTTGTCTCACATTACTAGTATTACTAGCTATGAGAAACCCTTTGTTACAAACAACAATCATTTCATTAACATCAGTGGCGACGTTTCTTTTTACGATTACTCCTTCTTTTGCTATGAACACTCTTCATCGAGCAGAATGCTTTAATCCTGGAGGACAGGAGATAATAAGTTTCCAGGATGGATGGCATGCAATCGTAGGGTCTGCTCAAAATATGTGGGGGAAAGATAGTGTATTTGATATGGGAAATAATAATTTTGTCCAGTGTTTTTGTCCACTTCCTCGTAATGATGAAAGGCGGACAGAGGGTATACAAACGGATTGGTTATCTGCAGGAAATATGAGTGATGCAGAGATACAACAATTACTAAATTCCGGATGGCAATTGCGACATGATGGGACATCTTTTGGTCTTCCTCAAAATGATTTTCTTGTTAAAAATTTCTCTTTTTCTTGTAGAAATGAGAGAGAAGTATCGAAGACCTTTACGACTTCTGTAAGAGAAACAGAATCAAATAATGCTAATATCTCAACACGAGTCATTAATGACCAAAATACTGGAGGAAATAGAGTGGAAGGAAACACACAGGGGAATGGTAAAGTTATAACAGGAGATATTTCCTCTCATACAGATATCAGTACTAACGTCAACACAAATAATACTGATGACATGAGGCACACAATACGTCATATGATTGAGAGAATAAGAGTAAGTGTTACAGGAAATGGTGCTTCATCTGATAACGGTGTGAGTGTTTCCTCTTTCTAATCTTGCATTCTTTCTGGTTGGCTCGGTTGCAAATCTACAGTTCTCTGTTATACTTGATCCTCAATGACAATAGCTCCCTTTATCAGCCAATTTCTCTTCCCGACGTTTTTAGGCGTTTACGCAGTTATCGTCTCTCTATTCCCACACACAGCTACGTTACCTTCAAAAGCAAAGACAACAGTAACTGCTGAAAAAAAAGTATTAGGGACAACAACTACTCCAACACAGTCAGTAACAATATCACAACATACAACAGACAATACTTCTGATAATGCTCAAGAGGGTAATACGCATAAAAATGTTACTTCTCCTCAAAACAATAAAACGGATAACTCTCCAACGCCTATAAGTACCTCTACGACTGTCTCTCCAACACTATCACCCACACAGACTGTTTCTCAAATCATAACGGCAACAACCATTCTCTCTGCAAGTGGTAAAACAATTCACCTTGCCATGCAATATCCATCTTTGGGAGGAAACATTACAGGGACAATATCAGGAGACTGTAATGGAACTCTTTCAGGTATATACGATGGGCCAAATACACAAACTCTTTCAGGAAAAGGAAGTGCAACCTGCCCAATGGGATTTATTAGTGTGTCAGCGGATATAAGTTATACTGGTAGGTTAATTTCCCCCACGCTTGCACAAATAGACTATACGGTAAGTGCGCTTGGGAAAAAAGAATCCGGCAGTACAAATCTTGCTCTTTCTCACTAAATTTTTCCTGACAATTCTCCAACAGTGGATAGTTTGCTTTTTTAAGTTTTTCCTCCTGCCTTGCAAGGCAAATGGCCGGTGCTGAATTGTCTTTACGAATGGGTCAAGTAAAACAACTCGATAATGGATATCGTATTAGTGCTACAAGACTTTTTCTTCCCGAAGAGCGTATAAAAGCAGGAGCTATATCAAAGCATGAAATTGCTCATGTAGCAGGCTCAAATTATAGAATAAAGCGAGTGTCTCTTCATCCAGAGGGTGATGCGGAAGCAGTTACAGAACCAGAAGAGATCACAGTAGGTGGTGCTGGGGCAGCAGCAGGATTGGGTTTTGAGGGAGGAGGTCATGATTTACGGCTTGCATGGATATTATTTAAATCTACTCCAGAGCAGACAATGGCAGCTGGAAGAGCAGCAGTTGCCGGTCAAGAAGAAGAAATGGATGTGCTATCAAAATTTTTAGAACTTAGAAGAGAAATGGTGCAGTCAGATGTAAACGAAGGATTGCAATTGGTACGGGATAGGAAAAGAGGTATTTATCCAGTATCTGTAGAAGTAACGGATCCCAAAGGAAGAACGAAAGTTCATAAAACTCAATCTCTTAATGAACAGGTTATGATCGAAGGAGAATGGATAGAGTTAGAAGGACGATTACCAACAGCAGCATAGCATTATCCCCCACTGTTGCTTACTATTTTCTATGGAGTTGATATATTCTTCATGGTATATTTATAGTGATTTATTACGTTATTCTTATGTATTCTTCTCTACAATACAAGAATAACATTTCACAAAAGTTTGATGATCCGATTCTCAGATCAAGAAATTTTAGATCGAATATCAGATGGGGTAATTGCAATCGACTCCTTATACAATTTCCTCTACATAAATCCTCCGGCAAAACGTTTTTTAGGCGCTAATGGCAATATAGTTGGTAAAAATGTTTTCAAAACATTTCCAGTGTTGGAAAAAAGTACGTTAAAAAAGATTTTTGATAAAGTCATAAAAGAAGATAAACCAAAAACGTACGAGTATACTACTTCATCTGGTAATCGTACTTTTTACATTTCATTATATCCTGCTCCATGGGGAATTACTGCTTTTGTTAAAAATATATCTGCTGAGAAAAAGATAGAAAAAGAATTACAACAAAGCAGAAAACAGCTGGAACTTCTTATGGAAAAGACCACAGATGTTGTAGAAATCCTTGACGAAAAAGGTGATATTCTGTTTATTAATAAACGTGCAAAAGGTATAGCTGGGTATCCTTCGAAAGAAGTTATAGGAAAAAGCATTTTTTCCTTTCTTCAGTCAGCAGATGTAGAAAGAATGAAAAACAATCTTCATGAATTACTGAAAAATCCGAATAAACAAATAGTAGTGCAAGCTCGAATAAAGCATCGAAATGGCAACTTGATTTGGATTGAGGCTCTTGCGACCAATTTACTCAATGATCCGAATATTAATGGAATTATAGTAAATTTACGTGATATTACAGAAGCTAAAAAGGCTGAAGAAAGCCTTTTCTATTATGCAGCATTAAGTAGGAGTATAGGGGATGCTGTTATATCAATTGATTTACATGGTAGGATAGTTACGTGGAATATTGGTGCTGAAAGTATCTATGGCTGGAAAGCACAAGAAGTTTTAGGAAAAGATGCTGTGAAGCTTCTTGATGGTGTAACTGAGTCCGGAATATCAGCAGTTGAATATATTGAAAAAAGTTGGGAAGAGAAAATAGCAAATGAAGGGAATTGGTCCGGTATTATTCAACAAAAAACAAAGACAGGCGATGTAAAAGATGTACAACTAACCATTACCTATATAAAAAATGATGAAGGAGAAAATATTGGATATATTGCTGTTTGTCGAGATATAACTCAGTTGAAAGAATTGGAAAGGAACAAGGATAAATTTATCAGCATGGCAAGTCATGAATTAAAAACACCATTAACAAGCACAATATTGTTTACACAAGTTCTGGAGAAAAGATTTAAAAAAATTAGCGATACAGAATCACAAAAGCTATTGCAAAAAATGAACACTAATCTTTCTAAACTAAGTGCATTAGTTGGTTATTTATTGGATGTGTCAAAGTTGCAGCAGAAAAAAATCGTGCTAAAAAAACAGGAATTTCTTTTGAATAGTTTGATAAAAGAAATTACAGAAGACATACAACCTATTTCAAAACACAAGATAATATTGCGTTCCAAAATCAAAATCTATGTTACAGCGGATAAAGAGAAAATAAGGCAAGTAATAATAAATCTTATAACAAACGCAATTAAATATGACCCATCAGAGAAACCAATCATTATTACAATAGAACAAAAAGGTCAGGAAGTTATTTTAAGTGTAAAGGATTTTGGCATTGGTATTCCACGAAGCGAAGTACATAGAATATTTAATCAATTTTATCAAGTTAGCAATGGACATAAATATACATATCCCGGCTTAGGCTTAGGCCTATTTATTTCTTCAGAAATAATCCATCTACATAAAGGAAGTATGTGGGTTACAAGTCAGTTAGGAAAAGGATCAAAATTCTCTTTTAGCCTTCCAAGTACATAATTGTAGGATCATGACAGACTTCATACATTATTGCCAATGATTTACCAATGACATCATCTATAGTAATCTCTTCATGGATTTTTCTTATCTTGCAACAGAACGATATCGATGGATTGCTCTCGTTTTTATAGCATTAGGACTTGCCATTGTTATTATTGATAACACCGTTCTGAATGTTGCTATCCCGTATATTCTCAGGGATCTTAATGCAAGTTTTGACGGTATTCAATGGGTTATTTCTGGATATGCATTAATTATCGCAACACTCCTGATAACAGTTGGCAAATTAGGTGATGTATGGGGACGTAAAAAAGTATTTCTTCTTGGAACGATTCTTTTTGCCGTTGGATCTTTTGTTGCATCTATTTCACAAAATATACTTGTGCTTTTTTTCGGTGAAGCGCTTATTGAAGCAATTGGTGCATCCATGATGTTGACATCATCTCTTGTTTTATTAGTAAGTGAATTTCAAGGACGAGAACGGGCAGTTGCATTTGGTGTTTGGGGGTCTGTTGCAGGAGCTTCTGCAACCATTGGACCGCTCTTTGGCGGGTTTTTAACAACCTATTATTCATGGCGTTGGTCTTTACGGATTAATGTTGTTATTGCACTCATTGCAATTATTGGATCCATTTTTATTAAGGAGAGTTTTGGAGAAAAAGGGGAGGAATTTGATTTCTTAGGCGTGTTATTCTCTGGAATAGGACTTTTTTGTCTCATCTTTGGATTCATAGAAGGGCAACGATTTGGATGGATTACCCCAATAAGTGATTTTACTTTACTAGGCTGGCATTGGCCATTGAGTATATCCATTATTCCATTTGTTTTTAATATTGCCATTATTTTTTTACTTGCATTTATTGGATGGGAATTCTATTTGGAAGATATGGGTCGTATGCCTCTTCTTCGTATGTCTTTATTTACCAACAGAACGTTTAATATCGGACTCATAACACTCTTTATTCTTGCACTAGGACAATTTGGAGCTTTTTTTATCTTTCCTCTTTATTTACAAAATGTATTAGGACTTACCGCTTTTCAAACAGGACTTGTCTTTATTTCTTCATCAATTGTCATTCTCTTTATTGGTCCTATCTCAGGATTTCTTGCGTCCAGAATTGGTCCTAAGTGGATTATTTCACTGGGTATGTTTTTTCTTGCCTTCGGAACATATTGGTTAGTACAATCCATTGCCGTTGCCATTTCTCCCTGGTCTCTTACACCTCCACTTATTGTTTTTGGCTTGGGAATTGGCATGAGTTCAGCACAACTGACAAATATTATTTTATCTGGAGTCCCAGTCTCATTTTCAGGTGAAGCATCTGGTGTCAATGCAACGATACGACAAGTAGGAACAAGTATCGGTATTGCAATTATCGGAGTTATCTTTGCCCGTGCTATTACAACACATATTCCTGAAAATATTCAGGCAGATACTCATATACCTAGTGGTATGAAAAATACTCTTATTGAAAAAACAAAAAATATTACTCCTGGCAAAGGACAAGACACACTGTCCGGTCCTCCTCCCATTATCCAGGCAGTGAAAAATGATATTAATAATGCTCTTGTTACAGCATCTAAAGATGCACTATTGTATGCATGTATCTTTACGAGTGGAGGAACACTTGTCTCACTTCTCATTCCAAATATTCCGCAACAAAAAGAAGAAGTACAGGAATCAGAAAAAAAAGAAGAAGAAAAGCCAGAAGAAAAGGAAATAATCATCTTTGTCCCAAAGCAGAAATCAGCTTCTTGAAATGTCTTTACTATTTTGTCAGGTTTATTTAAAGCTTTTTTTATGATAGCTATCAGTATCATCGAAGGACTAATTAAAAAAATACTCGAACCATATTCTCATTTCTGGTATACTCAAGTATATGAGGCAGCAAAAAACTCATCCCCTTTGGATTTCTCACTCATCAGTTAGCGATTTTCTTGCCTGTCCAAGATCTTACTATTTAAAACATGTTTATAGAGATCCAAAGACAAATAACAAAGTAACATTGATCAATCCACCATTAGCACTTGGACAAATGGTGCATCAGGTCTTGGAAGCTTTGTCTATTGTGAAAGCAGAGGATAGGCTGAAGGAACCTCTTATTGATCAATACAATAAAGCATGGCTTTCAGTAACTGGAGAATTAGGTGGATTTACAAGCACTGAGCAAGAACTGGAATATAAAAATAGAGGAGCAATTATGATAAATCGGGTTATGTTTCATCCGGGCCCACTTGTGAATAAGGCAATCAAGCTTGTGTCGCCAGATTCTTTACCTCCAAGATTTTACCTTTCTAAAGAGGAGGATATATTACTCTGTGGGAAAATTGATTGGCTTGAGTATCTCCCTGCAACTGATAGTGTTCATATTATTGATTTCAAAACAGGTGTTGGAGAAGAACGAGAAGACTCATTACAGCTTCCAATTTATGCGCTGCTTGTTAAAAATTGCCAAAATAGGTCTGTTAGCAAAATTAGTTATTGGTATTTAGAACGTGATAATGAACCAATTGAAATGCCACTGCCTGATTTGGAAAAAGCACATGACATGCTATTAACCATTGCTTTAGAAATGAAAGAAGCACGTGCAAAAAAAGAATTCAAGTGTCCAAAAGGTGGATGCTTTGCCTGTAAGCCTTTAGAAAATATTTTAAATGGAAAAGCAAAATTTGTTGGAACAACAGAGTATCAGGATGTCTATATCTTGCCAAAAGTTGACTCACCTGAAACTGTCCAGGAAGACCTCATGCCCTTCTAGTTCTACTGCGAAAGTTTGGATTTTTTGTTGGATCTCCATCAGTAAGGATACGAGTACCAGGTCGGTATGTTCCCTGATATCCGTTATAGTATAGGTTAATATTAGATCCTCTTATTTCCCATCCATATTTACCATCTTTTCGTCTTTGCCTTTTTGTTTGTTGATCTATATGACGAATAACTTGCACAGGTGTCCCATCCACTGTCTGAATAACACCTCGCCGCCAATCTTGTTTTCTTATTGGGTCAAGTTCTACAATAACTCCATTAGGGAACTCAACAACTTGTTCTATATCTTTAGAAACAGCCATGGTTATTGGTGATTATATTATAAGTCTAATAAAATGACTATAACCATTATTTTAAAAATAATTTTCCTCCTTGCAAAATCAGTAATAAGTACCTAATAATGGTAATGGATGATATTTACAAATAGTCATATAACTTCTCTACTTCTTTCTTTTGATACTGGCTCTCCAATTATTCTTAGCGGATGCATACGAATTACCAACTAATCGTATCTTCTTACTTCAGGGTTTTTGCCCGATTTTTTTTGACCTCACAAAAAGCATCAAGCTATTTTTCTTATGTCATTACCTGATAAGGCACGAATCAGAGGTCGAGATATCAGATGTGAGTATGAAGATGACTCAGGGGAACGTTGTCAAAGAAGGGCAACAAGCGTTGATCACTTTACACCACAATGTATTGCCCGAGATATTTTGGGTTGGACAGCAGAGCAAGTTAACGCATCTGACAACCTTCAATACCTCTGTCAAGAACACCATTCAGAAAAAGATAGTGATACTTCAGCACGAAAAGAACTGCTCCATTTGCAGTTATCAGGTCAAGCATGGGTTGGTTTTGGTGAACATGATCAAGTTCTTGAGCAAATTGCAGCATCTCAGCGAACAGACAGAAGTGTTAGAGATCGATTAAAGAATGAAATGAGACGTGCTGCAGCACAACCAAGAGCAGGAGAACCAAGACTACGAAGAGCAGGTTAGACAGTAAGTGTTTGTTGGTCTATTGGGTGATTGCATCTCAATTGTCTCTCCTTTGGCTACTTTTTTAACGTTAGTTGTTTTATTGCTTTCTATATGACTATAGGGGATAATCACTGTCCGTATGGCAAAAGAATTAGGTACTCCATTTAGAAAAGGTGTAAAAGTGCAAATTTGGGAAGAACAAGGTGGTTTGTGTACACTTTGTGGTAGGAAATGTCGAAGACATGCTGGGAATAAAGCAGATGATGCTTTTACTGTAGACCATATCGTTCCGAAACGCTTAGGAGGTCAAGGAAATAAGGAAAATGGACGAGGTCTTTGTGCAAAATGTCATCGTAGGAGAAATAGAGGAGAAATTACTTTAGATGGAAGACCAAAAGGTCCAAGAAATAAAAGACGGTCAAGATAATCTTCTTGATCAATATTCCCATTTGGGCTACAATAGCCGTATGTTTAAACCTGTAGACCCAAAAGTTAATTTTCCCCAACTTGAAGAAGAAACAATCAAGTATTGGAAGGATAATAAAACATTTGAGAAGTCAGTTACTTCCAAAAATCCTGAGAAAAAATGGACCTTTTTAGATGGTCCACCATTTGTTACAGGATTACCTCATTATGGTCATTTGTTGGGAAGTATTCACAAAGATATTTTTGGTAGGTATTGGACAATGAAGGGATACCAGGTAAGAAGAGTGTGGGGATGGGATGGCCATGGTCTTCCTGTAGAAAATAAAGTTGAGAATAAACTTCAGATAAAGCGAAAAAAAGATATTGAAGAAGTTGTTGGAGTCAAGAAATTTATTGATGAATGTAAGCTATATGTGGGTGAAGTATCAGGTGAATGGGAATGGTATGTTGACCACATTGCTCGTTGGGTTGATTTTAAAAATGCATACAAAACCTGGGATATTCCATACATGGAATCTGTTATGTGGGTTTTCAAGCAGATGTATGACAAAGGATACATTTATAAAGGGCTTCGAGTTTCACTCTATTGTCCACATTGTGCGACGCCAATTTCAAATTTTGAAGTTGCAATGGATGCAGACAATTATCGTGATATGGAAGATTTGGCTGCAACATACAAGTATAAATTAACAGATGAAGAGAATACCTATATTTTGGCTTGGTCAACAACTCCATGGAATAAATTAGTAACACCTGTTTTGGCAGTCAACCCTAATCTTACCTATGCTAAAGTAAAGCAAGGCAATGAGTACTACTATTTAGCAAATACAACGCTTAAGATGCTCAAGGGTGAATATACAGTTGTGGATGAAGTAAAAGGAAGTACATTAGTTGGGAAAGTATTTGAGCCGCATTATGCTGATTATCCAGTTGAAGAGGGAAAAACAGCATTTGTTCTCATTCCTGGAGATTTCGTGACAGCTGAAGAAGGGACAGGTGCTGTTACCATTGCTGCATATGGAGAAGAGGATTTGAAAGCAATGCAAGAGCACAATGTGCCCGTTGTAACCCATTTGAGTGAAGAAGGGATTATTGTTAAAAATGTTCCTGAGAAGTTTAAAGGTCTTTATTATCTTAAAGCAAATCCAGTCGTCAATGATGATTTGCGAGAACGAGGGCTTTTGTATGACGATACACCGTTTGTCCATGCTGTACCAACTTGCTGGAGATGCCACACAAGACTGTACTATGCTCCATTAAATGCGTGGTATGTTGATGTTCAGACTCTAAAGCCTCTTCTGAAAGAAACAAATGAACAAGTGAATTGGTTTCCGAAGCACTTTAAATATGGAAGATTCTTAAAAAGTCTTGAACATGCTCCTGATTGGAATATTTCTCGTAACCGTTATTGGGGCTCTCCTGTACCTGTGTGGGAATGTGAGTGCGGAGAACGATTTGTCCCAGGGTCAATAAGCGAATTAGAAGAAGCAAGTGGTCAAAAAATAGCAGATTTGCATAAGCCAGAAATTGACGAAGTCACTGTGACGTGTAAAAAATGCGGTAAAAAAGTAAAAAGAGTTCCTGAAGTGTTAGATAGCTGGATTGAAGCGGGGAGTGCATCTTTTGCGGAAAGGCATTTTCCTTTTAATACTGCTGAAAAACTTGAAGATTTTTTCCCTCCTGACTTTATTGCTGAATACACTGGACAAATCCGTGCGTGGTTTTATGTGTTGCATGTTATCGGAGGGGCACTCTACAAAACAATTGCTTTCAAAAATGTTGGCGTTGAAGGAGTTATTTTAGGAACGGATGGTCGGAAAATGAGTAAGAATCTTGGAAATTATCCAGATCCAAAAGACATGTTACAAAAATATGGTGGAGATGCTTTAAGACTGTATCTGATGAGTAGTCCGATTATGCATGGAGAAGATATCGTTATTTCTGAAGAACAATACCGCAATCAAGTACGAGGCATTTTGCTTATTGTCTGGAACGTATATAACTTTTTTGTTACATACGCTAATGAAAACGGATGGGAACCAACAAATTCGGCTGCCAGTACGCATGTTCTGGATAGATGGATATTGTCACTCTTAAATACGCTCAATAAAGAGGTGACAGAAGCATTGGAAAGATATGACACGGTTGGTGGAGTGAATGCGTTAGAAAAGTTTGTGAGTGAATTTTCTACCTGGTATATCAGACGAAGTCGAGAAAGAGTTCAGGCAGGAGCAGAGGATGAAGCAGACAAACATCTCTTTTTTGCAACAACCTATACCATTCTTACGACACTTGCTGCTCTTATGGCACCGCTTACGCCATTTATTGCAGAGGAAATATATCGAAATTTAACCGGGGAAGAGTCTGTGCACCTTTCTTCATGGCCATTACTACATGAAGATTTGATAGATAGCGAGTTAGAAGGGCAAATGAAAGAGATTAGGAAAATTGTTGAAGAAGCTTTATCACAAAGAAAAGAACAGAATATCAAAGTTCGTCAGCCTCTCGGAAAATTGCATGTTACTATTCCAACATTTTTACCAGATGAGCTCTTAAAACTTGTGAAAGACGAGGTAAATGTGAAAGAAGTTACCCAGGAAACTGGAGAATTTCGCATTGAGCTTGATACAACACTAACAGAAGCATTAAAAGCTGAAGGAGAAGCACGGGATATTGCACGACAAATTCAAGAAGAACGAAAGAAACTTGGAACAGCTCTTGCGGAGAAGGTAAAAGTTACCCTTCCTTCATGGCCAAAGAATTTTGAAGAATATATTAAAAAGAAAGCGGTTGTTGCAGAACTTGTTCAAGGGGAAACATTCACAGTAGAGCGGTTATGAATTTAAACATACTACGACGAGTTGATTGGCAGCTTGTCGCTCCTGTCCTAGTATTGCTTTTTATCAGCCTTACCACACTCTTTTCCATAAATGGGGTTCTTTTTCGGAACCAACTCCTTTTTTCTCTCATTTCAATCGGTCTTTTTCTTTTCTTCACACAAATGGAACTTACTGTGTGGGAGGATGTAGCCAAGCCTATTTACATATTGTCTTTGAGTGGTCTTCTCATTTTGCTTTTTTTAGGAATTGAAAGCAGGGGTGCTGTTCGCTGGCTTACGTTTTTTGGGTTTGGAATTCAATTTTCAGAGCTTTTTAAACCATTTTTGGCAATTTCTCTTGCGTCCTTTCTTTCTGTAAAGCAAAATACCTCTATCAAGACTTTTGGTCAAGTTGTCTTATTTCTGATGCCTGTTGTTTTTCTTATTTATAAGCAGCCTGATTTAGGAAGTGCATTGATGTATATCTTTGCAACGATGCTTACATTACTTTTCTTTGGCTTTCCCCTCAAATGGTTTCTAGGAATACTTATTGGACTTTTGGCACTAATTCCATTTGTTTTTCGATTTCTGCATGGGTATCAACAACAGCGTCTCCTCACGTTTCTCCATCTTACGAACGACCCTCTTGGCACATCATATAACGCAATCCAGGCAATGATTGCTGTGGGATCTGGTATGTTTTTTGGAAAAGGGCTTGGGCAAGGAACACAATCAAGTCTTCGTTTTTTACCAGAACGTCATACGGATTTTATGTTTGCAACGCTTTCCGAAGATTTAGGGTTTATCGGAGGAATGCTTGTTATCATAGCTTTTGGATTTTTACTGTATAGGCTGTTTATCATTTTTCAAGATACAGACAGTCTTTTTGAGAAAATGTTTGTGGCAGCAACGTTTTCGCTTCTTTTTATCCAATGTTTTGTTAATATAGGGATGAATATTGGTATTTTGCCAATTGTTGGTGTTCCTTTGCCATTTGTGTCCTACGGTGGAAGTTCGCTTCTGTCAAATGCCATCTTTTTAGGTTTGGTTTCTTCGATTAGCTCTGCTATCCGCAGAAAATCCGTGCTGGAAATCAGGTAAAGTTTCTGCTATAATAAAAGCTATTAACATATGAAATACGCAGTTGTTGTATCCGGTGGCAAACAATATAAAGTAACAGAAGGCGATACCGTTGCTGTCGATAAGCTTGGTCTTAAGCCAAATGATGCTTATGAGTTCACTGATGTCTTGCTGTTTGTCGATGGAGATACAAAGCAGATTGGTACACCAAAACTAGAAGGTGTTGTTGTTGCAGGAACAGTCATTGAAGAAAAAAAGACCAGAAAAGTACGAGTTGCAAAATTCAAAGCAAAAGCACGATACCGAAAAGTTATTGGACATAGATCAGTTGTTACATCAGTAAAAATTGACAAAATAGAAGCAAAAGCTGCAAAGGAATCAAAGGTTACAAAAGAGAAATAAGTCCTTGCATTCTGTGAAAATTAGTTTTAAACTATAGCTACTTTTCACAAAAACGAGTAATTCATTTACTAATATATGGCGCATACAAAATCAGGAGGAACAACAAAAGGAAATAGAGATTCGGTAGCAAAGCGCTTGGGCGTTAAGATTTACGGTGGTCAAAAAGCACTTCCAGGAAATATTATTATCAGACAAAAAGGATCACGCATCAACCCAGGTCGAGGTGTTGATATGGGAAAAGACTACACTATTTTTGCACTTGCAGAAGGAACAGTTACATTTAAAACCCTTCGAGGGAAAAAAGTTGTTGAAGTACTCTAAACCGCCATGGACGAAAATAACGAAAGAATATACGAGCTAGAGACAAACGTTATCCAGCTCAATCCACTCCAACCAAGAGGTGTTATTGCCCCCGAATCACTTACTGAGCTTGTTGATTCCATTCGAGAGCAAGGAATTCTTGAACCACTGGTTGTTGCAAACACTCCAGCAGGATATCAGCTTATTGCAGGTGAAAGAAGACTCAGAGCAGCCAAAATTTTAGGGTTTGAGAAAGTACCTGTTGTCGTGAAAATAACAACACCACAAGGTATTTTGGAAATGTCTATTGTTGAGAACGTCCAGAGAGAAGATCTTAATCCAATTGAGCGAGCACTTGCATATAAAAGACTGATTGATGAATTTGGTCTTGGGACCAACGAAGTTGCACGAAGAGTTGGAAAAAGTGCACCAGCTGTTTCAAATACCATCAGATTATTATCTCTTCCTGATGCTATTAAAGATGCACTTGTTGCAGGTGTTATTACTGAAGGACATGTGAGACCCCTTATTTCCCTTGGAGACCCAGGCTTGATGCTTGATTTGTTTAAGAAAATCCTTCGAGAAAACAGTACTGTAAGAGAGACAGAGGAAATGGCTCGTAAGATTAAATCAGAAGTTGAGAAAAAAGAGCCTCGAACAGCAAAGAGTAAAATGTATGTGCCTGCACTTGAAAGAGCAGCTGAAGATTTGAAGAAACTTCTCGAGATTGATAGAGTTAACTTTGTTCAGTCGCAAAAATTGGCTCGAATGGTTATTGAAGTCAAAGGAAATCCAGAATTGACAACAGCGAAAATTAAAGAATTAGTCTCCAAACTCGGAGGCACAGTCGAGGAATAATTCTCCTTTTCGAGCTTGAAACCGCCACACCTACCATTTCTCCTGCTTCTATTTTTAATTTTATTGGTGGTATAAGGTGAAAGATTTCAGTATATTTACCTTTTTAGAGGATTCGAAACTGCTCGTACTTCATTCAGTGGCCAATAGACAAGAAATGATTTGCCAATAATATTTCCTGCAGGAACAAAACCCCATTCTCGTGAGTCAGAGCTGTAGGGTCTGTTGTCTCCCATAACAAAATATGCACCAGTTGGTACCGTTACAGTATCGCCGTCCTTTAGAAATGCTCCACCGTATGTCTTCACATCGGAATTCAGATAACTACTTTCGTCATACACCTGGTTATTTACATACACATTCCCGTTTTTTACCATAACAGTGTCTCCTGGAAGCCCTATGACGCGTTTAATAAAATCTTTCTCTGGGTCAGGTGGGGCTTTAAAAACAATCACATCACCTCTTGTTGGTGGGCCAAATCGAAGTGTTATCAGATTAGTAAGAACATACTCTCTATCATGAAAGTTAGGGTACATGGACTGGCCATTGACTTCAAAGGGGCGGAAAAGAAAAATGTAGATAACCAAAAAAACAGATGCAGCAATAAGAATGCTTTGAATGGTATCAACTAGAAATGTATAGACTTTTCGGAGTATAAACATGTATCCCCATTGTCTCCAATCTGCTAATCTTTGTCAACGATCGGAAATTGTAGTAGAATGGTGTGTATTCGGATCTGTAGCTCAGTTGGTTAGAGCGTTCGATTCACATTCGAAAGGTCAGAGGTTCGAGTCCTCTCAGGTCCACAAACTCAAGATTTCATTTTACCTTCTTATATCTGCTATGATCAAAAAGTGAAAGCAGATAAAATTTGGTATTCAACATTGTTCAAAATCCTTCTTATTACTTTGTTTTTGATTTCACTTGTATTATTTCTCAAACCTCTTTTGTTAGACTATTATCCTGATTTTAGTAGCTATTACTACGGTCCTTGGACTATTTTACACCATAATAACCCTTATTTGGGCGGAAAAGGATATTTCACGCCCTATGTGTATCCTCCATTTGTTTTGCTTTTCTTTTTTCCTTTTATTCTTTTTCCATTTGTTATTGCTGAGAAAATCTATACTGTTATTTCCATTGTTAGTATATTTGTTTCAATTACTTTTCTTTTTAGGCTCTTTAAAATCAACGTTTTAAGCACAATAGGAGTTATTCTCCTCATATTGCTTTTCAATTTTTTCCCAGAGAAATTTACTCTTGGTATGGGACAAATTAATAACATTATTTTGCTTTTTGTTATTAGTTTTGTCTATTGTTATATAAAAAAGAAAAAGTATTTGGCAGGCTTTTTTCTTGCGATCGCCATTTTACTTAAGTTAACTCCAATAATATTTCTTGTATATCTTCTTTTTGATAAACAGTGGAAAATCCTATTATCCTTAGTAGTTACATTAGCAATTATGACTGGCATAGTAATCATTGTTGTCCCAGCTCCAATTACTTTGCACTATTTAAAAATAGTTTTACCAGGACTTATGTCCTCCTGGAAAGGAGACTACTATAACCAGGCTCTGTCTGGATTCTTAGTAAGGGGAATAGCTTCTCTTTCTTTGAGAGAAGTGCTGAGAACTATTTTGGCAGTAAGTATATTCCTTAGCGGGCTCTTTGCTGTATGGAAATATGGGAGAAGAAGTGACACCTCTCGACTTCTTTCAATAAGTCTACTCATGACGATCAGCCTTATCATCAATACGTTTTCTTGGCAGCATCATTTTGTATGGCTTTTTCTTCCTTTTTTAGTAATTTTTGACTATCTCAGAAGCCATAGATTCTCTTTGAAGCATTATATCCCTCTTGGAATAAGCTATTTGCTCATATCTATTAATTTGAAAGTTCCTTCTGTAGTTCCTGTCCTTTTTCAATCCCATGTTTTTTACGGAGCTCTCATTCTCTATTTTATGAATATCTATTTATTAGTTATTAACAGATCTCAAACCCTAAAAAAGGTATCCTTTTAGTGAGTACAGTAAGTGAGAGTTTTTCTCTATTTGTCAGAAGATCTGTAAATTGTTAAACTTAGCATGCTTATAGATATGAAGGGGATGAATAAAATCTTTTTAAAGGTCGGTATCAATACACTTGTTCAAAGTGCAGGAAAGGTGATATCGGCTGGTTTGGGCATTTTTACAGTGTTACTCCTTACTCGATATTTAGGTTCCAGCGGGTATGGAACGTTTACTCTTGCATTTACATTTGTCTCCTTTTTTTCGGTTATTGCAGATTTTGGCTTACAAACAGCAATGGTAAGAGAATTTTCTCAAGCTGAACATGGTAAAGAGCAATATGGCAGTTTTCTTTTACTCAAGATAGTTCTGATTATCATTGCATCTCTTTTGGCTTTTATTTCATTATTATTCTTTCCCTACGCTCAGTCTGTTACGTTCAGTATTTATATTGCTATCCTTGCTGTTGCCGTTTCAGGTTTAACAACATATGGCACTATAATTTTCCAGTCACGCATCCGGCTTGATCTGGTCACGTTAGTTGATGTTATTACAAAAATAAGTACTGTAGGTTTTATTATTCTTTTTGTATTCCTGAAATATAATTTATACGCGATTATTGCAACTGTTTTGATAGGTAATCTTGTTGGGTTAGGTCTTACAACATACCTCGTAAGGGATACAATCTATTTTACTTATAATGGGGACAAAATAAAAAACATACTTATTATGAGTATGCCAATTGGCATTACCTCCTTTCTCGGTCTAGCATATTTTAAAGTCGATACCATTATGTTATCTGTGATGAAAAATTCTACAGAAGTAGGTTTGTACAGTCTTCCTTATAAGGTGCTGGAAAATATTTTAATGGTGTGGGGATTTTACATGGCCTCAGTATATCCACTCCTTGCTAAATTTATTGGAGAAGGAGGAATACAACAAATAAGAAAACTACTCAAGAATTCAGTCTACGTTGCATTACTACTTTCTCTTCCTATGATACTCGGTGGTGTTCTCTTTGCGCCTTTTATTATTAGTATTTTTGGGGGCAAACTATTTCATGCAAGTATACCAGCACTCCAAATTTTGGTTTTTGCCATTCCTTTTCTTTTCGTTAACAATTTATTTTCTGACTTTTTCTTTGCGAAAAGAGAAAATAAAGTAGTTTTTATAGGTATAGTACTATCACTGGTAGCAAATATTCTTCTTAACTTCTATTTTATTCCTATCTATGGATTTATTGGAGCATCCTATATTACTGTAATAAGTGCACTTCTCTTTACACTATATAGTATAATGCTAATAGCATTTTCTAAGGAAAAGTACCTGTAAAGCAATAATTGTCCTTCTGTCCATCTTTGTTATGAGTTACCAAAAAAAAAGAGATATTCATGCCATTATCCCAGCAGCAGGCAGTCCAACAAATAAAATAATTTCTAATGTATCATTGCCAGATACGATGATCCCTATTAACGGACAGCCGGTTATAGGTTATATCATTGAAGATCTTTTTCAAAGAAACATTACACATATTACCGTTGTTTTAAGCGCTTCAGATACAGTAACAGAAGGCTATATAACGAAAAAATTTGGGAATAAACCTACCATTACCGTCGTTTATAATACAAATCCAGAAAAAGGGATAGGACATTCACTTTTCTTGGCAAGTAAAGTAAAAACTACTGCAGACTCAACATTAATTTATCTAGGAGATACGATTTATAAAGGAAAGCTTACTTTTAAACATAGCTTTCTTGTCATGTCAAAAATCTATGAGGAGCCAGAAAAATGGTGTTTTGTTGAGACGAAAGATAAACAATTGACATTTATTAATAAACCTAAAATGTATAAAGGGAATGGTTCTATCTTAAGTGGGTTATATTATTTTCATGATGCAAAGTACTTCCATACAGTCTTGCAGAAGCTAGAAAACTCTCATAATTTTGAGGTAAAAGATATTTTAGAAGCATATGTAAAAAAATATGACTTTCAATTAGTCCAAGCAGAAAAATGGTATGATTGTGGGAATATAGAAAACTTCTATAAGGCTAAGATAGATTTTCTTAAATTACGAAAATTCAATAAGATTGATTATAATGACCTTTATGGGTATGTAACAAAGTCAGGGAAAAATAAAGAAAAACTTTTTCAAGAAATTAATTGGTATATAAATACTCCTCATGAGCTGCAAATTTTTTCACCTCGCCTAATCGATTACCAAACTGGAAAAGATATCGTACAGTATTCGAACGAATTTTATGGATATCCCGCGCTCTCAGAGTTATTTGTTTTTAACTCCTTAGATTTACGAGTGTGGAAAATGATTATTGCTCGGTTATTTACTATACTCAGTCTTTTTAAAAAGTATAAGACAAAGATTCCCTATGTAATGTATGAAGAAATGTATATCAACAAGACACAAAAAAGACTAGAAGTTCTGCGTGAGGACATATTCTGGAAGAAGCTTTTGGATCAAAAAACCATAACAATAAATGGAAAAGCGTATAACAATGTCTCCGTTTATATGGAGAAAATAAATGACTATATTAAAAAGCTTTATCAAACTGGTGAAATGACATTTATTCATGGTGATTTATGTTTGAGCAATATTCTATTTGATCCATCAAGCCGCATTTTTAAATTTATTGATCCCGGAGGAAGATTTGGACAAACTGGTGTATATGGAGACATAAAGTATGATGTAGCTAAACTACGCCATAGCTTTTCAGGAAAATATGACTTTATAAAATCTAACTTATTTGAATTACAATATAAGGAGAATGAATTTACTTTTACTATTTATAATGAAGATATTCATACTGAAATAAGTAGTTATTTTGACCAAGCACTTATCAAAAATGGATTCAGTCTTGAAAAAGTAAAAATGATAGAAAGTCTTTTATTTCTTTCAATGATTCCATTGCATAGTGATAATAGAAAACATCAATTGGCTATGTATTGTAGAGCATTACAACTATTACAGGAGAACTTTCTATGAGAATTGTTATAGATTTAGATGGGACAATTTGTGAAATAAGAAAAAATAATCAGGAGTATAGTAACGTTACAATGCTTCCTGGGGCTCTTGAGAAATTAAAATCTCTCAAAAAAATGGGACATACGATCATTATTTATACCTCAAGACATATGAAAACATGTAATGGGGACAGGGAAGAAGTTGAAAGGAGGATAAAAGGGGTGACACTTACTTGGCTAAAAAAACACAAAGTGCCCTATGATGAGATTTACTTTGGCAAACCTTATGGGGACGTCTATCTTGATGATTTAGGACAAAAATTTTCAGGGTGGGAACAAATCGAGAAGAACATGTTTAATAGTGAGAAATTGAATATCCTTATTCCGATGGCCGGTCTTGGATCACGGTTCAAAAATGCAGGGTTTCATATCCCAAAACCTCTCATTCAGGTTCAAGGAAAGACAATGATTGAGTGGGCAATGAAATCATTTGATTTTTTAAGTAAGATAGAAAACTATGAAATATTCTTCATTGTTGCGAGAGAGGATGTTGAAGCATATGATTTGGAACGGAAGTTAAACAAGCTCTTTCCTTCTCATACAAAAGTGCATGTTGTAGAAAAAAGAACGCGGGGACAGGCAGAAACATGCTTAGTTGCAAAAGACTATATTAATAATCACAACAAATTAATTATTTATAACTGTGATACCTATTCTTTGTCGCCTCTTTGGGAAATGGTTGAAGGTGAGGACCCAGATGGAATTTTAACATGTTTTATGGCAGACCATCCTCGATATAGTTATGCAAAAGTAGATAAATTTGGTTATGTTAGCGAGACCGCAGAGAAAAAAGTTATCTCAAATCTAGCAACGACAGGTATGTACTATTTTAAAAGAGGTCTAGATTTTGTTAATGCAGCAGAAACAATGATACAAAAAGATCAGACGTTTAATGGGGAATTTTATGTTGCACCTTTGTATAACCAATTAATTCAACAGGGGAAAAGAATAAAAATTGTTTTAGTTACTAAGAATATTGTTATGGGAACTCCTGAGGAGTTACTGAACATTCATACATTGGAGTAATCATATGATTTTATATTTTGATAGTTTTATTACAGACATCCCCCTATTGCCAAAGACACAAAAACAACTAAAAAACAACATTCGTAATACATGTGATGCCTATAAAATGCCAAAGAAAATTGATATAGCAAAATATACGTTAGCAAGTTATGCAGTATACCTATGGTCACACGTGCTTATCCGTTATGAATTAGATGATGTCAAAAAATATAAAGAATTTGACAAATATATAAAATCACTTTTTCCAAAGGCAAAAATTATGCACAGGAGGAGTGACTCTCAAAAGGAATACATAAAATCAGTAAAAATGCTTGAAAAGTTTGAAGATGATTGGATATTCTATGCTCCCAATAACGATCACCCAATTGTCTCTCCCGATCCACATGTTGCCACATACTTGGATATGCTTATACGTACAGCACAAAAATGGATGAAAAAATACCCATATGCTTCTATTATGTATTCTCATTACACTACATTTATCAATTTACCAGTGAAAGGAAATCCAGAGAATTTTTTGGAGGGAAGAGATACTATGCTTTTGGATGACAATAAAAAATCTAGAGTGTATCTTTCTCTAAAGGGTGATTTTACTTCGGTGCAGATAGTACCACGTAATCTCTTCAAGACGTGGTTTACCTCTGCAGATATGTTAGATAAGAGGATCATTCGTGCTGAGGATGTTAGGAAAAGCGTAACAGTACGTGATCATGTTATCATTGTTCCTAAAAAAGAGATTTGTGCTCATTTTGATAGTTATGAGCATATGTTGGGACAACCCAATGAAATACAAACAGATCAAATTCCTCCATTACTTATTCCAAAGGGATTTTTTGAGAATACCATAAAAATTTCGTATGGCTATGCTAAATACAGAGAGGGATGGCTTAACATAAATCCGTGTGCGAAAAGGTATCGGTTTAGAGACGAACTTTACGGGACTGACTTAAAAATTACACTCGATGAAATCCCTTTTTTTTGGCAAAACCACATTGCAGAGATAGATATAAATCACAACCTAAATTTTGTTAAAATAAATAGTTATAATAAAAGAAATCAGGAAACTCTAAACAATCCCTGGAATATCAGAAACCAAGGATTTACGATTAAAACATTGCTCTTTTGGATGAGGTACACAAAATATAGATTGAATATACAAATGAGAACGTTTTCGTCATTTCTAGTAAAAAGCGTGCTAAATGTAACTTGATATGAAAAATTCGAAGTTTATAAATGAAGAAATGCATCACCATGATAAGGAAGCCTCCGAATATGCAAAAAGAGGAGAGAAAGATTATATCTGGGAAGTGCCCACAAAGCTATTTCTTTTTAAAAATGAATATTTTTTACCTCGAAAAGTTATTATTGACTTTGGATGTGGACCTTCTATTTTGATCAAACATATCATTCCAATTACATTAATGAAACATCTCAGTTACACAGGAGTTGATATCTCAAAAAATATGTTAACAATTGCAAAAAGAAATGTTCCAACGGGAAAATTTATTCAAGGGGATATGGAATCAGTGAAATTTAAGAGAAATTATGCAGATATTATTATTTCTTTAGGAGCATTACATCATTCACAAAACCAGTATAAAACCATAGATAGTTGGGTACAAATTCTAAAAAATGACGGGAAATTACTTTTAAGAGAACCTCTCTACGAAGCTTTGCATAGAGGCCAAGGAGAAAGTCCAAACGAAGAAGGAATTAAAATCAAGCAGCTAGTCAAGCATCTCCAGGAAAAAAACATGGAAATAAAGACGCTAGTTTTTTTTACCTCTCCTGCGTTCCATTTGTTTAATAGAATATTAATAAAAATAGGATTAGGAGGTTGGCAAGAGAAAAGGATACTGTGGTATCCAGTTATAGTAATGGATGTTTATTTAGATAGGATTTTAGGAAGATATATACCGTTTTTCCATGGACTTGCTTTTGCAATGGAAGTTATTAAAAATGAAAATACTATTTAATAGAATATGTAACAAGATAAGCGGGGCAGAAATATATAATATATATTTACTCGCTGGATTAAAAACATATAGAGATCTTCATATAACTTTTTCCTCAGATAATGAAACACTTTTAGAACATGTTAAAAAGATGGGTAACCAGGTGGAAATTATAAAACCTGGAATTAATGAAATTGGCACAAAAAAACAATTTTTATTAGCTATTCCTCAATTGCCGTTATTTTACTTACGCTATTTGAACTTTTTTAGAAAGATTGGCAAACAGGATTTGTATGTCTTTGAATCCATGAATGAAAAACTTTTTTTAACAACACCACTTGTTATCTTAAAAAGAAAAGTTATATGGATTGAGCATGGACCCCTATTCCAGACACAAAGAGCATTAATAGTGAAATGGTTATATAGAATGAACTCACGTTTTGTTAACAAAATAATTTGCGTTTCTGAGTCAACACGTAAAGACCTACATGTTGATAATAAAAAGTTAGCTACTGTGTATGTTGGAATAGATACAACAACTTTTGCTCCTTTAGAGGAAAAAGTGTTATATAGATATAAGTCTCGCCTTCACTTACAGAATAGCTCAATAATTGGTTATCTTGGCACAGTGAGTAAGGAAAAAGGGATACAAGATTTTCTTGATGTTGCAACACTTATAACAAAAGAAAAGAATAATATCCGATTTATTGTTATTGGAGGAGGCCCACTTCTTGAATGGGCTAAAGAGGAAATAGAACGAAAGAGCTTATCCAGTAAGTTCCTCTTTACTGGTTTTATCCAAGATGTGAGAGAATATCTTGGGATACTCGACATTTTACTATTTCCAAGTCATCATAACGAAGGCTTATCGATTTCTCTTCTTGAAGCTCATGCTATGGGAATTCCTTGCGTAGCCTCAAATATGGGAGGAAATAGTGAAATAATCCTTCAAGGCCAAAGTGGGTATATCTACAAGAATTCTTCAAGTAATAAAATAAAAGAATTATTGATAGATGTGTTGAAATTGAAAAAAAAGTTTAAGGCAAATGCACGAAAGGTAATTTTGGATTCTTTTTCATTGAAAGAGAATGCAGAAAAATTTTATCTATTATTTAATGAAATCTATGAATATTAAATTTTCTATTATTATTCCTACATATAAAAGAGAAAAGCATTTAATGAATTTACTGGATTCTTTAGAAGGAAGGATAGGAAAAGAAACAGAAGTTATTGTTGTTGAACAGGTGGAAAATCACGAGAAGGAATTGAGAACAAAGGCAAAAGAGTTAAGGTTGCAGTTTATTTATATTTTTTTAGATAAACCATCAACTCCCCATGCGAAAAATGTTGGTGTAGCGCATGCAAAAGGGGAATATATTACTTTCTTTGATGATGATGTTTTAGTTAAAACTTCTCCAGCATTATACAGCAATTGTTTTAAGGATAAAAAGGTAGCTGCAGTTAATGGGAGGTCTGTGGCAATAGGTCAAGAAGAAGAACCGAGGAAAAAAGATACAGGAAGAATAACATTCTTTGGAACGTTTACTGACGGCTATTCATCGAAGATTCCTCAAGAAATAGAGACACTTATTGGCTGCAATATGTGCTGGAGAAAAGATGTATTTCAAAAAATTGGAGGATTTGATGAACAATTTACAGGGAATGCATTGAGAGAAGAGGCAGATCTGTCTCTTCGAGCAAGACAAAAAAGGTACAAAATACTTTTTGATCCGCATGTTGAGGTCTTACATGTTCGTGCAGAATCAGGAGGGACTAGAAAAACAGAAGGACGGATCCAGTGGTACTTTGACTTTTTCAGCAATGAAGCATACTTTTTCTTAAAATATAAACCCATGTGGGTTGTAGCAGTAATTCTTCTTACTCGTTGGGAATGGATACTACGCTGCATGTTTGGATTCGGGAGAGAAGTAAGTCTTCGTTCTTTTGTTACCCCGTTTGCTGGAGTTTTTGATGGATATAAAAAGTATAGGAGGTGGAAGCATGAGAATAGGGGTTGACGCAGGATGTCTTGGTGTTAAAGAAGAGGGATTAAAAGTTGGTGTATACAATATTGTTAAACAGACTCTTCTTGAAATTTCTAAACAAGATACAAAAAACACCTATTTTCTGTACAGCTTCTATCCAATTGATGCCTCTCTCATGAGAGAACTAGGAAAAAACATGAAGAATATTGTCGTACGACCAGCACGAGGATGGATGAAACTATGGCTTCCTTTTCGACTGTTGTTAGATAGAGTAGATATATTTTTTGCTGCTAACCAAGCAGTACCACTGAGACTACCGGGGAGTGGATACAAAACAATAGGGGTAGTCTATGATATTGCCTTTGAAAGATATCCAGAACTTTACGCATATGCAGCATCAGTACAGAAACATCGATTTTATAGCAAGGAAACTGCAGAACGATCTGACATTGTTATTGCTATTTCTCAAAGAACAAAAGATGATTTAGTAGAACTCTATAACACTCCAAAAGAAAAAATACATGTTGCGTACCCAGGTATTGTACCACTGCCAGAAGTAAAACCTTATAAGGAACAGTTTCCGTATTTTCTGTATGTCGGAGCATTTAAGAAAGGGAAAAATATTCCTACACTGCTAAAAGCATATATGGGAATGAGAAAGAAATCTAAAAAACGCATGTTGTTGCTAATGGCTGGTGGAACAAATTGGATGGATCCCGAGATTACCAAAGTTATTACTACAATACCTTCAAATATAAAGTCAGATATCCGTATGCTTGGAGCGGTAACAGATGCAAAAAAACTCTCTTCACTCTATAGAGGAGCTATCGCTTTTGTCTGTCCAAGTCTGTATGAAGGATTTGGGTTACCATTTGTTGAGGCGATGTCGGTTGGGTGCCCTGTCGTAGGGTCTACCAGAGGTTCGATTCCAGAAATCGTTGGGAATGCTGGTATGTTAGTTGAACCTTATGACACAAAAGTGCTTGCGAACTCGTTGGAAAAAATTGCCTCAGACAGTACATTTAGACAAACGCTCAGCAAACGTGGCAAAGAACAAAGTAAAAGATACTCTTTTAAAACATTTGCAAAAGCAATATACTCTGCTATAGAAAATCTCGCATGAAAAGCTTCTCTGAAATTATTTCCTATATTAAGCCTCTTGATGGATGGCTATCCTCCCATGAAGGATACTTTCTGTATACTGCAGCAAAGGAAGCAACACATATAGTTGGTGTAAAACAGAGAGGAGAAATTGTTGAGATTGGAAGTTGGAAAGGGAAATCTACTATTTGCTTGGCATCAGGAAGCGAAAATACAAAAGTCTTTGCTATAGATCCTCATAAAGGAGAGTATTCAAAAGGCAAAGGTATTGGGAAATCAGCTCCAACCTATAGAGAGTTTATAGCCAACTTGAAAAGCGCTGGGGTAAACAAAAAGGTGATACCAGTTGTTGCTACATCAGAAGAGGCAGCAAAAAAATGGAAAGCTCCTATATCGCTACTTTTTATTGATGGACTGCATGATTATAAACACACCAAACAAGATTATGATTTATGGTCACCTTTTGTTATGGACAATGGTATTATTGCTTTCCATGATGCGTTTTGTGGCCATATCGGGCCTGAAAAAGTCATTTTGCAAGATATAGTAACAAGCAATAACTATAAAGAAATAGGTGTGGTTGGTTCAATAATATATGCAAAAAAAGGAAAACCTAACCTATTGGAGTATATAAATTTGCTTAGAACAACCAATGGCATTAAAATGGCATTGGTTTTGAATAGAATAAACATGCCTGGAAATTTTTTTCTTATTCACCGTATTATCAAGCTGTTATTACTCAACCACTATACACAACAGATTCTTCTTAAAGAGGTATAAGCGTATACCTATTTGCCAACAAGTTGCAGGAGATATCTTTCTATTGTTTTATTATGTGATTCAAAAGAAAAATGTTTTTTTACTGTTTTGAATCCTCCACTGGCAAATTGTTTGTAAAGTTTTATATCTGATAGCAGATATCTAATTTTTTCTGCGAAATCAACAGCATTGAATGCTTGTGCTAAAAACCCATCAGTTCCGTTGGTAATAATACCTGTAGGACCAGCATTATTCCAAGCAACTACTGGAACAGAATAACTCATTGCTTCTACGATTCCCATCCCGAAGTCTTCCTCTGGAGATGGATATACATAAACAGCCGTATGTTCATACAATTTTTCCAGGTCTTTTTCATTAACAAGCCCAACAAAATAAATGCGTTTATTGTGATTTATTGACTTCAAGTACTTGGTATACGAAGTTTCTTTTCCGCAGATAACAAGGGATAATGATGTATCACCTAACATTCGTAGTGCATCGATTGCGTATTCAAATTTTTTCTGGGGAAAGTGCCTATTTGTGACAAGAAGATATGGTTTGGGAATAGTAACATTCCCAATGCGGACGTTGCCTGAAAACCGATGTGTAAATTTACTTATTTTTGTACGAAGATGAGTTGCAGCTGGAGCGTTTACCGTATGGACATCATAGACCTCTTCCAAAATGCCTTTCATGTATGTCCCGTCTGAAAAAACAAGCGATGTACCTGTAATACTTTTCACGTCTGCAAAATTAATCAGAGATTTACAGAAAAAGTTAAAAATATTCAAAATTGTTATCCCATCAACAATTTTAAGTCCTGTCTTTTGGTCAATGAGTCGTGGATGAATAAGTCGAGTAGGTTGTGAAAGATAGACTGCATATGGCTTTTTATTTATTCTTGAAAGTAAATAGGCAATCCAAGGACCCGGTTGGTTAGCTCCAAAATAGATATCATATTCCCGAAATTTATAAAAAAAGAACGGAGTAATAATGCAGGCAAGCAAAATAGTAATAAGCTCAACATCAGGAACCCAAGAAGGAAGTTTTGGAATCAGTGATTTTACTTTTACTTTTTTAAGTAACTCAGGAAAACAATGTTTGGTATCTATGATTGGAGAGAAAACATCTACCGTATGTCCTAACTTTTGTAAGCCCAATGCCTCTTCCAGTACAAGTCTCTCACCGCCTCCTGAATATAAAAAAGCGAGGTGGAAAATAGCAATCCGTAAGATCCTTTTTTGTACATGTTTTTTCATAGTAGTAATGCCAATAGTGCATTATATTTCTTTCAACAAGTTAGGGCAAGTAAGTCTTCTTGAATGCTTGGGTAAAAACTTTTTCAAGCAGTATACCTGTCTTGTCCCATGAAAGAGTGTTTCTGATATATGTTTGTCCTTTTTTTATTTTTTCTTTCACTTCTAACTTGTGGTTAAATATATACAGGAGCTTATTTGAAAAATCTCCTACTGTTGCATTTGCAACAAAGCCGATATCATGTTTTTTGAGTATGCTAGAAACTGCTGCGCTTGTTGTCACAAGCGGCATACTACCATTCAGTAATGCTTCAAGAGGAACAAGTCCCCAACTTTGCTCGCGTGCTGTAAAAAGTACGACATTTGATGATGCATACAACTGTATTAATGCATTTTCTGAAACAAAACCTAAAAATGTTACATGTTTCGTAAGATTATGTTGCTTAACATATATTTCTAAATCCTTTTGCATTGGACCAGTCCCTGCAAAAAGAAGCATACTGTGAGGAATTTGTGGCAGCACGTTCTCTAATGTCTCTAATGCAAGTATATTATTTTTTTGAGGATGAAGCTTTCCCACTGAGAGGAGGACAAAGTTCTTTCTTAGCAGAGTATTTTTTCTTTTTTGATTAGGTGTTTGAGAAAAAAAATCTTCATCAGGTCCACAGGGGATAACAGTAGCAGTTCTATTATACAACCTTTTCACTGCTTCTTTTGTTTGAGGAGAATAGACAATAATTTCTTTTACAAGCCCAACAATTTTTTTATCCAACCAACTTCCAACAAGGAGGGGAAGAAGATAATCATACAGATTTTTTTTGTTATTCTTTGCGTACTCTTTGTTGTAGATATCATTGCACCACCAGACAATTGGTTTTCTAAAAAGAAGAGAAGGGATAGCTGCAACCCATAAGGAAGGGGGGACATGTGGGTGGATAATATCTGCTTTTCTTGCATGAAGAAGCGTCAAAAGAAGTAATAACGGAAAGGAGAAAAGCATAAAAAGAAAGGGGTGTTGTTGTATATATTTTCCAAAAGGTACCGTCAGAATAGTTAGTGATTTTGCATAGCGGGGCAGATTTGTATAGTCACAGGAGACTGCTACAATAACGGTGTTATGTCCCCGTTTTTTTAAAGAGTAAGCGCTTTGCAGTGCAATGATTTCTGAGCCTCCTCTAGTAATCCATGGTTGGATGATAAGGATATTCATGATGTCAAAAAAGCTTCAATGTTTTGTGCATAGTGTTCCCATGTCATATGCTTTTTTACATACTCTTTGGCTTTTTTCCCCAAATATTGTCTTTTTTCTTTGCTTTGTAGTTGCATGATTGCATGAGCAATAGCATCAGCTGTTGGTTTGACAACAATACCAATCTGTTGTTTCCCAATAACCTCAGATGCTCCACAGTCGTCAGAAACAATTGAAGGAGTGCCAACACATGCTGCTTCAAACGGGGTAAGTCCCCATGTTTGGTTAAGAGCCGGAAAAACAAGAATATCACTTCCTGCAAAAAGATGAGGGAGATCCTTGGTTTCTAGTTTCCCCAAAAATGTAACATGGTGAGAAAGTTTATATAACAGAACCTTCTTCTCGAGAGCCCTTTTTAAAGGACCATCCCCACCAAGTAAAAGATGAATATCTGGAATTTCTGAAATAAGTTGTTTCACCGCATCTACAAGAACCTCCTGATTTTTCATAGGGCTTAGTGTTCCAACGCAGGTAATAATAAATCCCTTTTTTAAATGCCATTTTTTTTGGGCTAAAGAAATTTTTCCCAATGAAAAAAATGAAAAATCAACTCCCGGGTGAATAACAGAAGCTTTTCTTTGATAGTACTTTGCAACACGTTTTTTATTTTTTTCGTCTAAAGTAAAAATTTTGTCAATAAAATGAACAAATATTTTATCAAGTGATGACTTGGCGATTATTCCTGCAAGCCATGTAACAACTCCAACCTTTGGTATATCTGAAAATGGGAAGGCAATCCATGGTTCAAAACAATTCCAGACTATTTTTTTCCTCAGTAGTTTTCCTGATAACGCAGCAATCCAGTGAGTTGGTGTACTTCCCGGTACAAGTACGTCAACGTTATTTGTATTTTTTAAAACAAGGAGAAATAAAACAAGAGGTCCAAAGAACGTTAATAAAAGTTTGTTTTTGAGGAGGAATTGTTGCACTTTTTGTGAGGGTACAACAAGCTCTATGCCATCTAAATTAGGATGTCCAGGTGCAATAAACATTGCTGCAAGTTTTACGCTGTGGCGATGAGCTAATATTCGCGCAACATTAGCAGTAACGACACATGAGCCAACAAAAGAGATTTCTCTATCAATAAATAGAATTTTCATAAGAGGTTATCCAAATATAGAAAGTATTGTTTCTTTTTCTTTGTTTGTAAGCTCAGGATTATTACCAAAATACAACCCATTTTCATGAATAAGGGTAGCATTTGGAAGGTTATACTGAGCGGAAATGTACTTTTTGAAAAACGGTTGTTTGGTCATATCCCCTGCTACAATTGGCCGGATTTCAACTTTACCATTACATTTTTTAACCAGTTGTTGTCTTATTTTCTTTGTTTTGCAAATAAGCGGGACAGCAAAGTTAGAAACAATATCTAAATGGTCATAACGCAGTGGATAATAGGTATCAGTCTTGGTATGTATTTTTTTTGTAAACGTGAGGAAATTTTTTTGACGAATATCAATGATTTCGGGAAGATAGGGAAGTTGGGTATTGCCCAGGAAGCCGCAAATTTCCGTTGGACGAAGATTGTATCCCAAATCATAAAAGGTATACCGGGAGTAAAATGTTGAATTTATTTTAAATTGTTTTCGCAAACGTGCTTGTTTTGAAAGTTCTACATTTCTATCCCACCCATGTGCGCGAACTACTGTTAGCATTGTTGCTAATTCTTCATCGTCTGTACAAATGGCTCCACCTTCAATTGTTGACATATGGTGCCCAACATAAAAAGAAAAAGTGGCAGCAAGTCCGAAATTCCCTAATTTCTTTTCTTTGTAGACTGTTCCAAGTGATTCGCAATTGTCTTCAAGAAGAATAATGTTCTTTTTCTTACAGAGAGTACTTATTTCATCAATATCAGAACAAAAACCAAGAAGGTTGGTAAGAAACAACGCTTGTATGTTCTGTTTTTTTAAAACGTTCAAGAGGGTTTTGGAAGAGACATTGAGAGTATCCAATTCTACATCTATTGGAACTGGCTTTAGACCTAATTGGATCAATGGCATAACATTCGTTGACCATGTTACTGCAGAAAAACCAACTTTATCGCCTTTTTTCAATCGTCCTAAGTTAAGAAGTGCTTGGATAACAGCTAAATTTGCGCTACTACCAGAGTTAACAACGACGGCATGCTTTCTCCCTTGCCATGAAGCAAATTTTTTCTCAAACGTTATACACTCTTTTGATAGACTAAGAATGGTCGCTTTTTTCAGAAAATCAGAAAGTTGTTTCTTTGTCTTTTTCTCATTGTAGAATGTGGATTTGATAAGAGGGATCATATAGCCTATAAAGCAGATTTTTGCTTTACTCTTCACCAGATTTTATCATATAGCATAGAGAAAGGCTACAGATTCCATATGAGCACTAACTGTGGTATAACTATACCTGTTAAGGCAAAAGAATGTATGGGAAAAGTGGCTGTAGTGAGGGGTAAATTTCTGAATGCATATGAGATGCAGCTCTTTGAGCCTCTTGTTGATAGATTTGACATAACAGCTTTTGCATCGTCGACTCCATACCATGACACCTTTACCTTCCCTGTTGTGAAATTACCCAGTCCAATGGATTTGCCTGAGTTTCCTAAAAAAATGCCGATCCTCAACAGAATTTTTACTGATGCTCACTATCTCTACGGTTTAGAGGAGAAGTTAAAAGGGTTTGATCTTGTCCATAGTGCCGAAACGTATTATCACTATACCCAGCAAGCACTTGCTGCAAAGAAAAAAGGGTACGTTAAAAAAGTTATCGCAACTGTACTGGAAAATATTCCATTTAATAATGAAGGAATCTGGGGAAGAAAGGTTTTTAAGAAAAATGCTCGGGAAAATTTGGATCATATCATCGCACTCACACAAAGAACAAAAGAAACGTTACTTCTGGAGGGAGCAGAGGAGAGAAAAATAACGGTTATTAGTCATGCAATAAATACCGATGTATTTTATCCGGAGAGAAACTTTTTTAAAACCATCGGATCATTGAAAAAAGATTTTACCATACTATTCAGCGGGAGACTTGAAATCTATAAAGGGGTTTACGAAATTCTCTATGCAATCAAGTTGTTAACCATGGATAAAGATTTGAAAGAGTATACACTACGATTTCTTTTTGTTGGAAATGGATCTGAGAAAGAACAGATGTTTTCTTTAGAAAAAAAATTGCAGATTGAGCGGTTTATCGAGCATAAACAAGTTTCCTATGAGAAGATGCCTGAAGAATATAGGAAAGCAGACCTTTTTTTGGCGCCAAGCAAGCCGACAAATACCTATCAAGAACAATACTGTACAGCACTCCTTGAAGCACAGGCAACGGGTCTTCCTATTATTACTACCTTTAGTGGGGGAATACCAGAAAATATTGAGGATGCAGGTATTATCGTAGGGCCGGGAGATTTTTATTCACTCAAAGAAGCCATCAAGGACTTTCTTTTGTCCTCGCAAAAAAGACTATCCTTTGGGAAAAAAGCACGAGAAAGGGCAGAGAAAGTCCATAGTACAAAAGTTCTTTCAAAAAAAATGGCTGATCTCTACCAATCATTGTTATGAAATATGAAAAATTTTTAAAATTTTTCCTAGTTTTTAGTATAGGAATATTTATATCCCTATCAGTTTTTTCTTCTTTGAAAGAATCACTAACATTTGATGAGGTCGTTACTATTCAAGAAGGGAAGAATGCCTGGCTTCATCACACATTTGATATCGAGCCATTTCATCCCCCGTTTGCAAAAGATGTACAAGTTGCTCCAATAGTATTTACAGAGAATGTGTTGCATATTCCTCTTAATCAAGTGCAGGAGAAAAATATTGCGCGTTTAGTTGTTATTGCTTTTGGAGTAAGCCTTTTGTTGCTGGTGTTTTTTGTAACCAAAACATATTTTGGCCAAACACGTGCACTCCTTGCCGTGACACTTCTTGCTTTTGAGCCAAATGTTCTTGCGATGTCTCATGTTGTCAATACTGATATGGTCGTCACAGTTTTGATTTTTCTTTGCTACATCCTTTTTATCCAATTACTAAATCATCCAACAAAAAAGCTCTATATCTTGTTTTCAATAGTATTGGGTCTTGGTTTTGCAACAAAAATTTCTTTTGCTGACTTTTATGTATTTTCCTCCCTTTTGGTCTTACTTTATATAAAAAAGTGGGATACGTTCCGGTGGGTATGGCAACAAAAGAAATTTATTGTGTTAACAATTGGGATAGCGCTTTTTGTTATTTGGACGACATATTTCTATCATTGGCAAACAATTGTTAAACAGCGACAAGATAGCAACCGATTCTCAGAGAGATTACTTCGGATTGCTAAAGAGCACCACAATCAATATCTTACTAACCTCGTGATGATGGGAAAAACGGTAAAAATTCCCTTAGGGGATTATATTGGCCTATATAAAAATATTGCAGTTGCAAAAATCAATTACACGACAACAAATGATCATTACACGTGTTTCTTTTTAGGGACCTACTATTTAGAATGTAAGTGGTTTTTTATGCCAGCAACATTTGCTCTTAAAACTCCACTTCCTTTGTTACTCCTCTCTCTCGTTGGATTAGTACTTTTGGTTAAGCAAAAGAAAAAGAAAGAAGAGCTGTATATACTGATTCCTATTGTTGTTGTTATTTTTGAAGCATTGCGAAGTGGCACGTTCCCATTGAATCGCTATATGCTTCCTGCGTACCCCTTTTTGGTTATTGTTGCTGCAAAAAGTGTTGAACTAATAAAAACAAAACGATTTTTAACACTAACCTTTCTGGGTCTTTTATTACTTTGGCAGATAGTCCAGGTATGTTTTGCATTTCCTCATTTTCTTTCATATGCAAACGAATTGGCAGGTCCTAAAAACAAGCTGTATTTGCTTTTTCAAGATGCAAATCTTGACTGGGGACAAAGTTTACCAGACGTCTATGACTATGCTAAGAAAAACAATATAGGTACCCTCAACTTTTCGTATTATGGAAGGGATAATGGTGATTTGTATGGGCTAAAAAGTGATAAGCCATATGGAAGTTTTCGCTCTGATGAGATTTGTGCTTTTCATGTTATTCCATATCCCCCATCAGCAAAAAGAATAACAGTCATCAGTATTAGTAATTGGTATATATGCAAATATAATGCATTACCTGAGTATAAAAATCCAAAAGCAATCATTAGTGACTCATTTTTAGTATTTTAATATGAAAATAACAATTGTCATCCTCCATTATGGAGAACTGTCTGTAACGCAAAAATGCGTGGAAAGTCTTTTTGAAAGAGAAAACTATCCATTTTCTCTTCTTATTGTCAATAATATGAGTGATCCTTTAACAAAAAAAGATTTTCCCCAGAAACATACGACGATCATTAATAACAAGAACAATTTAGGATTTGCAGGAGGAGTGAATGTGGGTATCCGATATGCACTCTCCCAAAAAGCAGATGCAATCTTGCTGTTAAATAACGACACAATTATCACAAGACCAATGCTTCCAACATTAGTGAAAACACTTCAGAAAGAAAAACGAGTAGGTATTGTGGCGCCTGTTATCGAATTCAAAAAGAAAGGTCAAACACTATTTGACCTTGGAGGACATGTTATTATGCCATTTGGTCGGACGTATCATACAGAAGTGGCAACTCCTTCTGCCTCTCCAGTAAAAAACATAGAGTATGTTTCGGGATGTTGCATGCTTATTAAAAGAGAAGTTTTTGAAAAGACAGGGTTATTTGATGAAAGGTTTTTCCTGTATTATGAGGATGTAGATTTTTGTTTGAGAGCAAAACAAAAAGGATTTCTTGTAGACGTTGCTTCCTCTGTGAATATATACCATGAATTGAGTAAATCTGCCGGCAAACTATCTGCACTCTCTGTCTACCATCAATTACGAAGTGCGTTGCTTTTTGGCAAGAAATACAATCATGGCATTTTCAGAACACCGAACATACTCTTTATCTTTATTCAAACAGTGTTGTTTTTCAAAGCAAATCCTAAACAAACGTTGGAGGCGTTATCAGCATGGAAATTTGCTTTCTAAGCGGTTTTTCCATTAGAATCAGATTATGGCTCTGACAACAATTATTCTTGCAAAAAATGCTGAGAAGACGATTGAAAAATGCCTCAAGTCAGTGAGTTGGAGTGATGAAATTCTTGTTATTGATGATGAATCTACTGATCAAACAGGAGATATTGCAAAAAAGTTAGGAGCAAAAGTTATACTCCATGCTTTGGAGAATGACTTTTCCCAACAACGCAATGTTGCTTTGCAGCAGGCTACGGGTGATTGGGTGCTCTTTATCGATGCCGATGAAGTAGTGTCATCCCCACTGCATAAAGAAATACTTCACCATATCCATAATCCAGAAAGCACATACCAAGGATTTTTTCTGCTGAGACGGGATATATTGTGGGGAAAGGAAATTAAGCATGGAGAAAGTGGAAACCTACAGCTTCTGCGTTTGGCGCGAAAAAATGCAGGAATTTGGGAAGGAAAAGTTCATGAAAGGTGGCTGGTAAAAGGGAAAATAGGCTATTTGCAACACTCACTTTATCACTATCCTCATCCAACACTTAGTGAATTTCTTTCAGAAATTAACTGGTATACAACCCTTCGAGCACAAGAACTTTATAAAGAGGGAATAAAAGTAAGCTGGTACCACATTATTTTGTATCCTAAAGTAAAATTTTTACAAAATTATATTCTCAAAAAAGGCTTTCAAGATGGTACAATAGGATTTATATTGGCTATACTGATGAGTTTTCACTCTTTCCTCGTGAGAGGCAAACTATGGCAGTTACAAAAAAACAAATAATTCATATTCTGCTCGTTCTATGGTTTCTCTTTGTGTTGGGAAATTATATTTATTTCTTGCTTTGTAGAGGACATATATGTTTGCGTTAGCGTTTGGGATAGGAATTTTTTCCTATGGTATTTTTCTACTAGGACTGGCTGGTCTGCTCTATAAACCTGTTCTTATTGTATTAACTCTCCTTTTCTGGGGAGGATTTGGATATCTCAAAAGAAAGAATATTCTCTCATTTTTTTACAGTCTCCCTCGAGGTAACTATTCTCTCTTTTTCCTTGTTTGTGTACTTCTTATTGTTGTGCAAGCTGTTATTAACAGTGTCGGATTATTTGGTCCTGAAATTGGGTTTGATGCACTCTGGTATCACTTAACGCTTCCTAAATTATATCTGCAATATCATGCCATTTTTCATGTTCCAGGAGGAGTACTGTCCTACTCTGATATGCCAAAGCTTACGGAGATGCTCTATACAGCTGGCCTTGCTTTTTCATCAGATTTTTTTGCAAGAGGAATACACTTTATCTTTGGAATTTTGTGCTGTGTTGCGTTATATAAAGTAACAAGAAAGTTTTTTCAGCCTCATATTGCTATCCTTGCCCCTCTTATTTTTTACAGTAACTTAGTTGTTGGTTGGGAATCAATCAGTGGGTATATTGATTTGTCCAGAACTTTTTTTGAAATCATGACAGTGTGGGCACTTTTTACATGGGTTGAAACGAAGAAAAAAGAATGGTTTATCCAATTTGGATTGTTAGCTGGTCTTACCTTTACCACCAAGTTATTAGCAGGAGGATCGGTAGCTATGTATGTAGTATTACTTCTCTGGTATAACTATAAAAGTCTTCCTTTCCTGCAAAGGGCAAAACGTGCTGTTACATTCTTGGGATTAGCACTTCTTGTTCCATTGCCGTGGTTGATATTTGCGTATATCCATACTGGCAACCCGTTTTATCCAATGTTTTCTCCTGTTCTCCCATTGTTGAAACCGTTCCAGGTGTTTACTCCATTATTTTTTCTCTCATCATTCTGGAATACATTTGCGTATGCATCAGATCCAATCCATCCTATCTATTTACTCTCTATACCATTTATTATTTTGCTATGGAGAAAACTTACTTCTGAACATGTTCTTATTGTCTTCTTAGCTATTGCTGGGTTTATTGTGTGGTATTTTACTCCCCAATCAGGAGGAGGAAGATATGTCTTGGCATTTGTTCCTCTTTTTACTTTGTTGGTGGTGTATGTCATCACACTTCTTGGAGACTACTGGAGAAAAGCATTTATCATGGCAGTTATCCTTTGTTCAATCATTTCAATTGGATATCGTGCAATTGCAAACTATAAATTTGCTTCAGTTATAACTGGACGTGAAACAAAAGCACACTTTCTCGCCAATCATTTAGATTTTTCTCTTGGTGATTTTTATGATGTTGATGGATATTTTGCAAAACATATAAAGCCAACAGATAGAGTTCTTCTGTATGGATTCCATAATCTCTACTATGTCGATTTCCCCTATATTCATGAGTCATGGGTACAAAAAGGAGATACCTTTACCTATGTAGCAGTGCAGGGAAATGGAAAACCGGAGAAATTTAAATATTGGAGTTTAGTGTATTTTAATAACAAAACACAAGTACGATTATACACATCACCTGGTTTTGCTCATTCTGTATGGCGATACTACTAACATCATTATCCATTTTGTTTTTTGTTTTCTCACTCGGCCAGCTTGCAAGAATTGATATACTTCCGAGTATTGCTGTTACTGGATTGGATATGGCTGTTATCGGGTGTGTTCTGCTATGGGGTCTGTGGTTGGTAGTAAAAAAAGAAGTTGTTATTTCTCCAACATGGAAAAGCTTTGTTCTGTTTCTGAGTATTGCAGCTGTATCACTTCTGTTTAATGCTTTTTTCATTCCTCAAGGGCAACTCTTTGCCGCCTTTTTATATTTACTTCGTTTTGCTATGTATGTGATGCTCTTTTTTCTTGTTTTCTCATTTGCCTCAAAAAAGAAAGCTGTTGTATATCAAGTAATGGCCATAACAGGATTTTTTATGGTAGTCATTGGATATGTCCAATTTGTGTTCTATCCAGCGTTGCGGAATTTATATTACGGAGGATGGGATGAGCATTTCTACCGGATGTTTGGAACATTCTTAGATCCCAATTTTTTGGGATTATTTTTCGTTTTATATACACTGTTTCTTTTGTTTCTTTTCTTCAGGAGTAACAATAAAACAATAAAAGGAGTGTATGGTGTTTTGACTGTTATGACTGTTGTAGCGGTCTTTCTTACCTACTCACGGTCAGCATTGATGACTCTTCTTATAGGTGTCACCACATTTTTGTTGCTTAAGGGACATAAAAAGATAGTGCTTCTTTTTGTATGTTTGATTCTGCTTGGTGGAGTTTTGACATTTTTCATTACTGGCAAGCGAAGCGAAGGAACAAATTTTTTTCGAGTCGTATCTACAGAGGCACGATTTGGCAATATGAAAGATGCGCTTACGGTATGGCAAGATAACATTGTGTTAGGTGTAGGATTTAATGCCTATCGTTATGCACAACATAGGCATGGTATCTATAAAGCAGGTTGGGAAGAAGGACACGGGAGTGCCGGAGCAGATAATAGTTTTCTTTTTGTTTTGGCAACAACAGGAGTTATTGGACTAACTGCCTTCCTTTATTTTCTTTACCAGCATATACGTGTTCTTAGAAAGCAAAAAAATAGACTGTACACGTCGTTGGGAATAGCAACACTCGTTTCCATAAGTGTAGGGAGTTTTTTTATCAATGGACTTTTTTATCCATCCCTTATGGTATGGCTATGGATAGTACTTGGACTTACTGAGAATATTTAACTGTTATCTGTTTCTCCGTTTTATTCCCTGCTGGATCTGTTGCTACAACGTGAATTTGGTTATCGCCATTTTGTAAATGGAGAGAATAGGAGTAGTTTCCGTTGTTATCTACAATTGCCCAAAAGTCATTGACCGTTACTTTGATATCTGGATCAGTTTTCCCTTTTACCACTACAGTACTCTGGTCATGAGAGAACGATTGGCCATCTGAAGGGCTATCAACAGAAAGGCTAGGAGCTTTTTGAATATATGAAATTATCAGGGAATCGGAAAATTCACTTACTTTATCGTCTTTTTTCGCTCGTGCCTTGAGAGTGTTTTGCTGTTGTGTCAGGGTAATATTTTTGAAGGAAAATGTTCCATCGTCTTTGGTTGATATGGTATCAACAAGATCATCATTTACATACAATTGTACTTTCTCTTGTGCAGCTGCTGTTCCATTCACTGTGATAGTTGCACTATTTGTTGCAGTAAAATCTTGTGTAAGGATTGGTTGTGCAATAATTTGGTTGGTAGCAGGTGTTGTTGACTGAGATTGTTGTCCATGGAAATTAGAGAGGAAAAGACTAAAGTTAACAAGTGCTGGAATACCAAACTTTACCAAAACAAAGACAACGATCACTATCCCAATCAGCGAGAGGTAGAGTTGTTTCTTTGTTTTTCTTTCTGCTGCTTTTGAAAGCCTTGATTGCATATCTATATACGTTGTGTTTGGCTTGGAGCCGTCTATCGGACTCGAACCGATAACCTGCGGTTTACGATACCGCTGCTCTACCATTGAGCTAAGACGGCTATTGGGTCCAAAAGGTGGCCTCCTCGATTATATATAAAAATCAAAGTATTGTATACTATACCTTATGAAACAATTGGTGCTTGCTTCTTCCTCTCCAAGAAGACAGGAATTAGTAAAAAAACTTAATCTTCCTTATATTATAGATCCAAGTAACTTTGAAGAATATGTGGATGAGTCTCAGAAACCAGAGAAATTGGCAATAACATTGAGTCTTGGGAAAGCATATGATGTTGCCAAAAAACACCCTGGAAGCATTATTCTGGCTGCTGATACGTTTGTTGTTCTGGAAGGAAAGTTTCTTAATAAACCAAAGAGCCGAGAAGATGCTGAAAGAATGCTTGCTTTTCAAAGCGGGAAAGTACAAGATGTTGTGACAGGTTTTACTCTTCTTGATACAGAAAAAATCTCCTCAGATGCAGTTGTCTCCCATGTGTATATGAAAGACTATTCAAAAGATGACATAGAGGCATATTTAGACAAAAACACCTATATGGACAAAGCAGGAGCATATGCGATTCAAGAAGTTGGGGACACTTTTATAGCGAAGGTGAAAGGGGATTATGACAATATTGTTGGGTTACCGGTTGAAGCAATTAAAAAAGCGCTTAAAAACTTTGAGTTGTAGTCTCTTCCTCTTCTGCCAGTGCTCTTGTAACTATTTGCTCTAACGTACTGCATACAAGTCCTAAAGATCTATTTACATCAGAAGAGGGGGTGGGATTTGTTGTCCAAAGAAATTTTTCTAACAGACTTGGCACCTCAGAACCTTCTAGAAGTGCACTACTGTCCAGATCCTTCCTTACAATGTCGATGGCTACTTCTTCTCGAAGTTGGTCGGTTGTCATTCCTCTTAGATCTCGAATAGTGCCCATGATATCTACTTTTCGTCGCTTATCTGCTTCAGTATCTCTTCTTACAAAAGGGTAATACGGTTCACCGTTAAAAATAATTGCCATGCAATCTGCAACTATTTCTGCTTGTTGTTGATCTTCAATTGGTGTTTGGGTAACAAGTGTTGCTCGTGTTGCTCTATTTACCTCTGCAGGAAAGGTAGGTCTTCCCATTGTTCGTGCAGTAAGCTCGAGTACTTTTACTCCAAGTGTTATATTGGTAAGATCGAAAATACCTTGATGTACTGCTAGTGCTGTGCCTTGGTTGAGTACTGGTCTTCTTTGCTCTGCGCCAATCGATCTATCTAACATAACTTATAATAGTTGTGATAATAGAACTGACATTTGAGAACTTGCACAGAGTGTCGTAAGAAGAGAGAAAGAGCCAAGATAAAAAATTGTCGCTGTAAAAGCAAGAAAACAAAGGAAATAAAATTTTTATTTATCCCATATAGTCTCGTAGGAAATTATTTTTCCTATTGACACATCTTTGTAAAAAACCATATGCTAAATGTATATGCAAGAACCAAGTGGAGATGTTATACAGCCCCCACAACCAGTGGAGCAAGCACAGCCTGCTGTAGTGCAATCACCAGCAGAATCAGGAGGAACCTCAGCGACAACACAAGAGCGAGGTCAAGATGCAGTATTACCAGCAGAGCCAGGAGCTGCTGTAACTCCTGGAGCAGAAGCACATGCGAATTTCTCAGACGCAGCAGTAGGTGGGAGTTCAGAGAGTCATGACAGTGGTCCAGTGCCTGATACTCTTGAGGAACTAGCCGGGCATAATGATGGAGACCAAACTGTTGAAGACTCAGGTAAACCAACACAACCAAATGCGGGGGAAGAAGGTGGCGGAGAACCTTTAGTTGCTGCACTTTCGGCTGATCAAGCATCAGTTCCAGCAGAGCCGGTAATTACTAATGGCTCAGGAACTGAATATCCAGTGACTAGATCTTCAAAAGATACTCTTGCAGGAAGGTTTAAGCATTGGGTAACAATAGGTCGTCATGAAAGAGCGCTTGCTCGAAAAAATCTTATGGCAACAGAGCTATTAACTGCTGATCAGCAAATTGCTAGATTAATTTCAAGTGCTAATCCACAAGATAGAGAAAGGGTTGCAAGATATGCACGGGAAGAAGGATATGTTAATGTACAAATGGTTGCTGCTGATGGTTCAGTAAAAACAGTTGACCTGGATGATAAATTACCGACTAATGTTTCTCAAGAGTCACTAGGACGAATTGATTCTTTGGACCTTAGCGACAGACAAAAGCGTGTACTTCCTGTTCTTTTGAGGGAAGGAGAGGTTAGTCTTATTGATCAAGCAAGAACAGGTAAGGAGGGTAACGTTTTTGATAAGAAAGATAATAGACTTCAAATTATACAAAAAGAAGGGGATGATATCCTTGTTATTCATGCAACGAGTGTAGATGGTAAACAAATTAGAATTAACTCTGAGACTCATGCAATAGAACCAGTTGAAAAAGGTGCAGATTTAGCATTTACTTTTGCTTCATACAGAATAACTCCTAAAGGAGAGATTATTACAACAGCCGTACAGGGTAGTGATACTTCAGAACTTCTTGATGGAGAATTGGCTCTTCAAGAACAAGTTAAAGACATTGTGGAGAGTGCAGAAAACTCACAATATAAGTGGATTGATGAAGAATGGCAAGTTGGTGCTACTGCTGTAGCTACTGCAAAACTAAAAGAAGCCGGGAAACAAAATGGTCAAGGTCTTGATGAGACAAGGGTGATCTCTCCAGAAGAATTACAAGCAGCTGAAGCAAAAACGAAAAAAGCAAAGGTAAGAATAGTTAGCGTTTATCGTGCAGTAGATTTGGATGGAACTAATTCAGATAGAAAATATCAACTTCAAAGAGAGTCTAAAGCACTTGATCTGAATAGCACCGCAGTTGAAGGAGCACTCTATTATGCAGGACCAGCTGAAAATGCTCGTTTTGTAAAAGAGATGAATGTGAGAGATGCCAACAAATTGGTTGATGAGACAAGGCAAACAGAATCAGGAGAACAAGGAGAAGAAAATCCAAAAATTCCACTTTTGGTTACAGCAAATCAAAAAGAACAACTTGATGGATTGACGAGAAAAGGCAGAGCAGACCTCTTTGCAAACCAACGAATGCAGGATCCAGAAAAGTATGATATCCAAGTTTACGCTCCAGATGTGCAAGAATCTGCTTCTGTAGATAGGGCTGCACTTCTTAACGAAACAGCAGCATCAGCGCTTACTGATGCAGCTCAAGAACAAAGGTTTTGGGAAAGTGCAATTATTCGACAGAATGTCAGAGCTGAATTGACTGAGGATGCTGATATTGCGTTGCAAATACTTTCTATTAAACCAGATTTATTATATAGAGAAGGTAATGGGGTAACAACAAGGGGAGTCTTGGGAGCAGATAGAGCAGCTCAAGTTCTTGAACTTCGAATTCAGAACACGTTTAAAGAAAATAACCCAAATAATAGTCGTTCCATGAGAGAAGTTGCTCGTGAGCAGTTTGCTATAATGGCCAAAGAATTGGGTATTACTGATGAGAAACAACTAGAGCAATGGAATGCAATTCGAGATAGAGACTACCCTCTTTCTGATGGTGAGCATATCGCCAAAGCCAGAACAATTAAAAGAGATATTAAAAATGGTCAAACGATAGAAGAGTGGAGACAAGCAGTTGAAGCTGAATTGGCTTTGGCAACAGATCTTACACCAGATGATCAACGAGCAATATTGAATGATATAACAACTCCGAAAATTGATACCGCAAGAGTTCTTTCTATTCGAACAAAAGCAGAGCTTGACGCATATGATGAAGAATTAAGGTCATTTGGTGGCTTACCTGAGAGCATAAAGAATTCAGTTAGACTCGATGAAGAGTTAACAGATGTTATGATAGCGGGAGTAGCAGGTAATTTTGAAGAAAGAAAGAGATTGGAAGAGCGATTTGGAGATAGATTGACAGATACACAAAAGAAATTACTTGCATTAGTAGCCCCTGAACCACAACAGCGAAAACCGCTTGAAGAGGAGTTGACAGATGGATCAGTCACCGCAGCGAAGAGAAATGAAGTTGCAATAGCTTTAGGATTTAAGAATGCGGCAGAAATGGACTTTCTTCAACAACTTGCTGCCAACCCTGCTTTTGCGACTTTATTAACTAACGGACTAAAACCAAATCAATCCTAGTTTCTTTCCCACTTCTTACCAATTCTTCACTTAATTCGTATCCTTCCTTCGCTAGTATCTTGATCAAGTACTATAAGGCAATTTATGATAGATACTATCCGGCAAACACTTTTTCAAATGCTTGTTTTGGCAGAGTATGAAGGAGATAAAGAGGCCTTTATTGCTGATTTTATTAAACAGTGTCAAAAACAATTATCTCCAGCATATGCAAGTCAGAGTGACTATTATACGGAGCTACAAAAATCTGTACAAAAGTCAGTAAATGAATTTGTTGATTCTCTTTCCCCCAGGCTTTCATCTGCTCAACAGCGTAATTTAAAATTGCTTGCCCACTCCTTCTCTAACTTGTAATTTTGCAGACTTACAGTGGCTTTGCAGCTTTTTTTTGTGTACAATTGGCTTCATGGAAACTATTTGGGACAAATTACCAAAACCAATTTTTAGTCTTGCTCCGATGGAAGATGTAACGGATACTGTTTTTCGCCAGATTGTTATATCTTGTGGTCGACCTGATATCTTCTTTACTGAATTTACCAATGTCGATGGCATGAACTCTGCCGGTGATGAAAAAGTAAGCCAACGATTGCAATTTGAGAAAGATGAAAAACCCCTCATTGCACAAATTTGGGGAGTAACTCCTGAGAACTTTTACTTGGCAGCAAAGCGAATTGTGGCAATGGGATTTGACGGGATAGATTTGAATATGGGGTGTCCACAAAGGGATGTAACAAGGCATGGTGCATGTAGTGCACTTATTAAAAACAAACCACTTGCCAAAGAAATTATAGAAGCAGCACGAGAAGGAGCTGGAGATTTGCCAGTATCTGTTAAAACTCGGATTGGATTTTCAAAAACCCAGACAGAAGAATGGATAGGATTTTTGCTAGAACAAAACTTACCACTTATCACAGTCCATGGCAGAACGGCTGCCGAAATGTCTAAAGTCCCAGCGCATTGGGACGAAATAGGGAAAGCAGCAGTACTTCGGACAGAAATGAAAAAACCGACACTCATCTTTGGCAATGGAGATGTACAAAGTTTAGAAGAAGCTAAACAAAAAGTTCAGCAATATGGGCTTGATGGCATTATGATAGGGCGAGGGATTTTTCATAATCCTTGGCTTTTTTTAGGTATTGATCCACAAACGAAATCGATAAAAGAACGTCTTGAGCTTTTACAGCAGCATGTTGTTCTCTATGAAAAGGTATGGGATAAAAAAAAGAACTTTCAAGTTCTAAAAAAATATTTCAAAATTTATATTGCAGATTTTGAAGGAGCAAGTGAGATGCGTGCACAGTTTATGGAGACAAACTCCTATGAAGAGGCTCTCGAACTTGCGAATAAATTTTTACGCCTTTCTCCTGATGAACAAGGCTATTCTATCCTAGGATAAAGGATCTATGGTACGTATTAATATTGCACTTCGGTTATCAAAAGAAGTAGAACATGAAGCAATTGCAATTGCTTCGTCTCTTGGAAAAAATACAGATACCTACTTCTTTTTAGATGGTATTACTGTTCTTCCCCACGTTACCCTCTATGCTCCTGTTATTGTAGAAGAAAAAATACCTGAAGTTCTTGACATTGTAGAAAAAGAGGTTGCAACTTTTTCAGAAGTGTATTTGACCCTAAAGGAGATTACAGAGTCGCAAGGATTTGTAAACCTTGAATTTGGTCTTATCCCAGATGTGAAGCTAATGCAGGAAAAGCTTGTATCAGCGGTTGCCTCACTTCGAGAGGTACAAGTTGAGGAGACATTTGAGGAAGGAAGAGATTATCGAATGGATTTGTCACTTGGAAGTTTACAATCATTAGAAAAGTATGGGTCTGTAGGAATCGTTAACTTTCATCCGCACCTCACTCTTCTTCGCATGAAAAGTGAGTTAGATGGACAACTTATCAAAAGAAAAGCGAGATGGAGCCTTCCGCGATTTTTAGTAAGTAAAGTTGGCGTCTTTGTAATGGGAGAGCATGGAACATGCCGTGAACTAATTGCAGAATTTTCTCTGAAAGATATATAAAGACTTTTATTACTCCTCTGTCATTGTTTGCTTGCCTACTTGTTGCAACTGCTAACTGAGGCAACAATCAAACAGATATCAAGTGGGAATACGGGGTTGGAAGTGTTTTAGAAATTACGATTTTCTTTAACATACAGAAATAGTTTATAATACGGATATGAACATTATCCGTCCACAATCAAATCAACCGCTTCCTTCTCATGCAAAAAAAGTCTTTCAAGGAAAGTTATTTAGTGTCTATCAGTGGGAGCAGGAGATGTATGATGGAAGCAAGGAGACTTTTGAAAAAATTGCCAGGCGAGATACTGTTGGCGTTATTGCAGTTACCGAAGATAAAAAGATACTCGTAACATACCAAGAACAGCCTAGTATAAAGCCATTTATTGGTCTTCCAGGCGGCATTATAGATGAAGGGGAAAAACCATTTTCTGCTGCCCAGCGGGAATTACTTGAAGAGACAGGATATACTAGTAATGAGTGGGAATTATTTAATGCTGTTCAGCCAACGACAAAAATTGATTGGGCTATTTTTATCTTTGTTGCAAGAGAATGCAAAAAAATACAAGAGCCTCATCTTGATGCAGGAGAAAAAATAGAAATACAAGAAGTAACCTTTGATGAATTTATTACACTTGCTGCAAATCCCAACTTTCGTGATAAAGAACTAGCTCTTAAAATTCTTCGCATTCAAACAACAGGGAAGTTAGATGAGTTACGACAAGCACTGACAGCTTAATCAAAAAAATTTCTGATTTGATAAAGTTTTATCAAGAAAATTTTTCCCGCTCTTTTGGCGCTCATCCTAAATTATTGCTAAAAGTAAGTTTTTTCTCAGACGGAAAAGAATATTTCCAAGTGAAAGAAGACAATATAAATCCATACAAGATTATCTTAAAGAAAAAGACGCATTAAGGTATGCATCGAAGGGAAAATTTTTACTTCAAAAATCTTTGTTAGTTTGGTGATATTTGTCTGCAATTTTCTAAAAGAAATCAGGAGATTTCCAGGAGTTTCCAAGTGAGTGTTTGGGAATTCATGGAAAGGTAAAAGGCTGTATTCCCATCCGTGACTGAGAAAAGATGGTGTAAAACTGAACTGAATGCTTTCGTGTAGTAGAGATTCACTTCCTTCACTTTGTATATTCTTCCTCTCCATTTGAATTTGCGGGGCAGTACACATTTTTTTTCTGCGTCAAAAACAGTAAGAACACTTATTGGTTCATTAATGTCTGTCATACTTAGCGGTACTTTCGTATCACGCTGACGACGACACCTCCAATCTCCAAAGACTCTCGTGGCTTAATAGCTGGGTAGCGCTTATTAGCAGGTAGAAGCGTAACATCTCCAAAACTGTTGTGGTAATATTTCACTGTCCATTCTCCATCGACGTTTGCAGCAACTATATCTCCATTTTTTGGACTTCTTTCTTTCTCAACAATCACAATATCTCCTTCATGAATCCCCTCGTCTATCATAGAGTCTCCTTTTACAGTGAGTGAGAAAATAGTACCTGGTCTATTGAGCAAGTAATCGTAGACATCAATTGCATCTGACTGCATGTCTGCAACTGTTGGATAGCCTGCTTTAATAATCCCAAGGTTGGGGATTGTAAAAAGATTTTTGGGAAGTAATTTCCCATGTTCGTCTTTTTCCAACACACCTGCTTCTAAAAGCTTTTTTACTAAATACTGGCTACTTGCTTTTGTTGTATAACCAAAAAGAGTAGAGAGTTCGCTGTAGCTTGGCATTCTTTTGTGTTGCACAAAAAACTTTCTAATCATTTCGATTGCTTTGTTGATGTCCATATCTCTACAATAGTACGATCGTATGAAAGAGTCAATAGATCAGATGATATCAAAAAGAAGGTCTTATTTATGAAGGAGGCTGATGATTGCAATGAGTCCAACAATTCCCCAGATAATATTTAAAACAACAGATTGATAAAGTCTTTTAGTGAGTGACACAACAAGAATGCCAAGTGATCCGGTAATATTAAGTAGCTGGTAAGTAAGACTCGCAGATTTAAGAAGGTTAAAACTTACTAACGCGTAAGCACCCAAAATTACGATTGTTCCATACCATCCTGCTGTTTCTATTAAAAATTTCTTCATACAACAATAGTACTTGCTGTATATGTGCTAGTCAAGATAAATTTGGTATACTCCTAAGTATGAAACAATTTCAACAAGCTTGTGTGAGTGGATTTATTACCAATGAAAAAAAGGAAGTGTTAGTGGTAAAAAGATCAGAAGATGATGAATTCTTGCCTGGATACTGGGAGGTTCCAGGTGGAGGAACAGATTTTGGCGAGCACCCGATCCTTGCAGTACAACGTGAAATCAAGGAAGAAACGGGACTCGATGTAGAAGTAGGAAATCCATTTTATGTTGATGATTATTTTATGGAAAAACCTGGAGAGAAAATTCATCGAGTCGAAATTTTCTTTATTTGTCGTTTAAAAGACCAGACCCAAAATGTTTTACTAAGTCATGAGCATTCGGAATATAGGTGGGTTGGTAAAGGTACAATGAAAGAGGTAGACATGACAGACTATCAACAAAAGGCAATGAATGTTTATTTTAAAGAGTAATTAGTATATTTGTTTTCCATTAGATTCTTCTTCTACAATATTTCTTTGTAAGTGAATGCCATCATGGGTCTCTAATATAAAGTCCCCATTACGACTCACAAATTCTTCTAGTTCACCATCTGCATAAGCTTGTGTCACAACTGCAGAGATAACCTTATGCTTATTGGTTCTAATTCCTCTTCGGAGTTGATCAGCAGCTCTTCCACCTCTTGTTAAAATCTCAGTAACTTCAGGATCCTGAATGCCTATTTTGTCTTCTCGAAGAAGCTTTAAACCTTCTTTTGCAGCTCTACGTTGACCAGCAGCACACATGCGGTGTCTTGATCTATCAGGTTGATCTGGGTATAAAAAGCTTTTCTGACATCTGCCATAACCATTGCATTTTATCAGAAGAAATGGTTATGGTAATCTACGAGACTTTATTTGCAATAGAAGTAATCAGTGAGTAGGATGATAGTTTATTTTCTTTTCCTTCTTTTGTAGGAGATACTTACTGTTCCTGGTACGCCATCTTGTGGTAGACCTTTTTTATCTGGTTTAAAATTCATGCGATAGATATATTCGTTTTCAAATGTTTCACGAGGAAGAGGTTGACCTGTATGTCTTTCGATAGTCCTTCTTACCATTTCGTCATGATTTATCCAGTCTGGACCTGTTAATGGATCTGGGTCTCCCCATACGCCACCAATACAATTTACGCGATGTACCCTTATTCTTTCCACGTACCAAAAATAAAATTATTTTGTAGTAAATAAGAGCTGGGTCGGTAAGAGGATAGTAAAAGTAGAAATTTAGACTGTGTGTTTGGTGCGTTTTGCAACTTTAAGTTCAAGGATTGCTCGTCTAAACTCTGCCTCTGCCATTGCAAAATCAACATCTGACTTTTTCTCTTTCATTGCTTTTTCTGCTCGCTCTTTTGCTTTCTGTGCTTCTGATTCAGAAATGTCTTTGCCAAATACGGCGTAATCTGCAAGAACGGTGACTGTGTTATTTCCAACTTCTAAAAACCCTCCTTCAACAACAAGATGTTCAATCTTGTTGCCTTTTTTAATTTGCATTTCTCCCGGTGTCAATTGCGTGAGTAAGGCAACGTGTTCTGGAAGAATTGATAACTCTCCTGTTGTTGTTGGAACAACGATTTCGTCAACCTCTTCTGAAAGAATTTCTTTTTCTGGGGTAGCAACTTTAATGTGTAACGTCATAGCGGTTTAGGGTTGATTGTTCAAAGCAGAACCTTGTCACAAGTGAACGATCAACTATTTCTTAGCTTCTTTCATCAACTGTTTCCCTTTTTCTACAGCGTCTTCAATGGTTCCAACCAGGTAGAATGCTTGCTCTGGTAGATCGTCATGCTTTCCATCAAGAATTTCTTTAAATCCTCGTACGTTATCTGCGACTTTAACATATCTTCCTGGAGGCCCTCCAAAAATTTCTGCCACAAACATTGGTTGGGTCAAGAATCTTTGTATCTTTCGAGCTCTCGTAACTGTAAGCTTATCTTCTGCAGACAATTCATCCATACCCAAAATTGCAATAATATCTTGCAAATCTTTGTATCGCTGTAATACTTTTTGTACTCCTCGTGCGACTTCATAATGCTCTTGCCCAACAACATTTGCATCAAGAATACGTGAAGAAGAGGTAAGTGGGTCAACTGCTGGGAAAAGCCCTTGTGAAGCAAGGCCTCGATCCAGGGTAACAGTTGCATCTAAATGTGAGAAAATGGTTGCTGGTGCTGGATCAGTATAATCATCTGCTGGCACGTATACAGCTTGTACTGAGGTAATAGAACCTTGTTTTGTTGAGGTAATTCGCTCTTCGAGTTGTCCTACTTCATTAGCAAGTGTTGGCTGGTATCCTACAGCAGAAGGCATGCGGCCAAGAAGTGCAGAAACTTCAGACCCAGCTTGTGCAAATCTGAAAATATTGTCAATAAAGAGAAGCACATCCTCATGCTTTTCATCCCGGAAGTATTCTGCCATGGTAAGAGCAGTAAGTCCAACTCTCATTCTGTTAGCGGGTGGCTCATTCATTTGGCCATAAACCATCACGGTCTTGTCCATAACGTTTGCTTCTTTCATCTCTAGCCATAAATCATTTCCTTCACGTGTGCGTTCTCCAACACCTGCAAAAACTGCATGGCCTTTGTGTTCTTGTGCAATATTTCGAATAAGCTCTTTAATAACAACAGTTTTTCCAACGCCTGCTCCTCCAAAAATTGCAATTTTACCTCCTTTGGTAAAAGGAGCAATAAGGTCGATAACTTTAATACCTGTCTCAAGTACTTCTGGTTTTGTTGTTTGGTCTTCAAGTGTTGGTGCACTTCGGTGAATTGGAGCAAGTTTTACTTTTGATTTATCAAGAGGTTTCTGGTCATCAATAGTATCCCCCAAAACATTGAAAATTCTGCCAAGCGTTTCATTTCCAACAGGGACTTGAATAGGGGCATGAGTTCTGACGACTTCCATTCCACGTGTTAATCCATCAGTACTTCCAAGAGCAAGTGTTTTGACTTCATTGCTGCCAGTTTCAAATGCAACTTCAAGTGTTAGTTTTTCGTTATTTGGAAGGGTAACCCAAAGAGCTTCATTAATTTGGGGAACTTCATGTTCAAATCGTACATCGATAACTGGTCCTTGAATTTTTATGATAATGCCTGAATCTTTTTTTGCCATATTATTTTTGAGCAAGAGCTACTGCTGCACTGGAAATGTCAAGAATTTCACTCGTAATCTTTTCTTGTCTGAGCTTATTGTATAACAAAGTCAGATCAGAAACAATATCTTTTGCATTGTTTGTTGCGTTTTGCATGGCTATCATTTGTGCTGCTTGGAATGACACATAATTTTCGAGTAAATGTTGATAAATATTCATGTCTATATATCTTTTTAAAAGTGCTGGAAGAATTTCAGCAGGGGACGGCTCAATAAGAGTGTATTCTGGTGTTACTTCTTTTTGCGTTGAAACTTCTTCAATTCTGACTGGTAACAGATGCGTTATTTTTGGTGTCTGGGAAAAAACGCTGTTAAAATGGGTGGTAATGATGTTAACCGTATCTACTTTTTTCTGACCATAATACTCATCAATGATTGTTGCAATAGGGGCAACTTGGTCAAAGGAGGGAAGTGTCGTTCCAGCATGAAATGATGCAACAAGATTTTTTGTTGTACTTGCTGCAGCTGTTTCTATCTTTTTCCCGACAGCGACAAAAAGGTTTTTATCATCTTTACTATGTTTTAAATATTCGCGAAGTAAGTTTGTGATAAGTGCACCGGCAAGCCCTTTGTCTGGTGAAATAACAATATAAAGCGTTTTACCAGAATGTGCATTATTTTGCAAAAGGGGTAACGTAATATCAGATGTATCAAGTTTCGTAACAATATTCTGGGTAAGATTTGTCAATTTTTCAACATAGGGACGTGTTGCAAATGCTGCTTGTTGTGCGCGCTTCAATTTACTTGCAGCAATCATTTGCATTGCCTTTGTTGTTTTACTAATATTTTGAGCTGTTTTTATTCGTCTTCGTAACGCAAGTGTACTTGGCATAGATATTATTTAGAAATAGAATATGGAAAGCGGATATTGAAGGTAGAGAATAGATTTTCTATTTTCTATCATCAAAATCTACAATCTACTTTCTATTGTCTATCTTCAATACTTTTAGAACGTTTTTTTGAATGTTACTGTAATTTTCTTTAATTCTTCTGTTGTTGCATCATCGATTTTTTTACCAGATGAAAGCGTTTCCAAAAGTTTTTTTCCATGGGTTTTCACATAATTGTGATATTCTTTTTCAAACCTCAAAACATCTTCAACTGGCACATCATTTAAATATCCATTGGTAACAGCCCAAATAGAAAGAATTTCAAATGCCTCTGGAAGTGGATTATACTGAGGCTGCTTTAACACTTCAGTTAATCGCTTTCCTCTTTCGAGCTGATTCATGGTTGCTGCGTCAAGCTCTGATCCAAATTGTGCAAAGACTGCTAGTTCCCGGTACTGAGCAAGTTCCAGTTTAATTCTGCCTGAAACAGACTTCATAGCGCCTGTCTGTGCTGCTCCTCCAACTCTTGACACAGAATTTCCAACGTCAATAGCTGGGCGAATACCTGCATTAAAAAGGTCTGAAACTAAAAAGATTTGTCCATCGGTAATGGAAATAACATTGGTTGGAATGTATGCTGAAATATCATTTGCTTGTGTTTCAATAACAGGGAGCGCGGTAATTGATCCGCCGCCAAAGTCTTTATTTAACTTTACCGCTCTCTCGAGTAGTCGTGAGTGAAGGTAGAAAATGTCTCCTGGATATGCTTCTCTTCCAGCTGGTCTTTTCAAAACAAGAGAAAGGTTGCGATATGCCCATGCATGTTTCGTAAGGTCATCATAGACTACCAGAACATCCTCGCCTTTTTCCAGGAAATATTCAGCAATAGCAACACCCGCATAAGGGGCTAAGTACTGGAGGGATGCTGGATCTGCTGCCCCAGCGTTAACAACAATGGTGTAATCCATTGCACCTGTCTCTTTCAGCTTTTCAACAACTTGTGCAACAGTACTTTGTTTTTGTCCAATTGCAACATAAACACACAGAACTCTTTTTCCACCACTATTTGCTTCTTTTTGATTAATAATGGTATCAATTGCAATAGCTGTTTTTCCAAGACCTCGATCGCCAATAATAAGTTCTCGTTGCCCACGACCAATTGGAATCAATGAATCAATCGCTTTGATACCGGTCTTTAAAGGAGTATCCACCGGTTGTCTTGCAATAACACCTGCTGCAATTCTTTCAAGAGGCATTTCTTTTCCTTTTTTGACACTTGCTTTTCCATCAAGTGCAATACCGACTGGGTTAATAACACGTCCAAGTAATTCGTCTGAGGCGGTAATGGTAAGAAGTCTTCCGGTTGTTTTAACAGTATCTCCTTCTTTAATTCCTTCTCCTCTTCCGAGTAAAACAATAGAAACTGAATCTTCATCAAGATTAAGGATAAGACCTGTGGTACCGTCTTCAAAAACAACTTGTTCACCCATTTGTGCTTTTGAGAGTCCTGATGCAACAATCACGTTATCGCCAATTTGCTCGACTGTCCCAACATTTTGTTGTTTGGTTGAGGTTTCAAATGAACTTAATTTTGTTTCTAGTTGTTTTAAAATATCGTTACTGTCCATATTCTAACTTTCTGCCACTTCTTTTGCGAATGACTCTAAACTATTTTTCAGACTGAGATCATAGACGATATCATTGTCTATAACTTTTATTCCAAGAAGAAGGGAAGGATCTTCTTCTACAACGATTCTTTTGTCTGTAAACAATGATTCAAAGCTTTTCTTAGCACTATTATATACTGTTGCATCCGGTAAGACAAGAGAAATTGTTTTGGCTTTTTCAGAAAGTTTGAGTGCTCTAATGTATTGTTTTAAATCAGCACGGGAAAGAAGTGTTGCAATTCTTTCTATCGTTTTCTTATCAAGGGAATTTTTTGTATAACTTGCTTGTACTAATTGTGTTATTTGTTTTTTTGTCATATTATGCTTTTAACTTTTTTGAGGCATTCTCCAAGACAGCTTGTTGCGTTTTTTTATCTACCATACCTTGCAGTGATTTTTCCAACAATTCTACGGCAAGCTGGGCTGTATGTGCTGCCAACCGTTTTTCTGTTTCTTGTGTTTGTCGATCGATCTCTTGCTTTGCTTCTTCAAGAATCTTTGCTACTCGCACTTTTGCTGAAGCCTCGGCTTCTGTTAAAAGATCAGCTGCTTGTTTTTGTGCATCGGCAAGTAATGTTTGTGATTCTTGTTGTGCTTTTTTCAGAATAACTTTCTCTTCTTCTAATGCTTTTTCAAGCTCAAGAGTTGATTTCTCTGCATTTTTAACGCCTTCCTGAACAAGTTTTCTTCTTTTTTCAAGGACGTCAAAAATGGGTTTGTAGGCAAATCTCTTGAGTAGCCAAAGAATAATCAAAAAATTAACAATTTGTGCTGCCAAAAGTACTGGCTCGACTCCAAAACTTTTTAATAAATCTTGCATAATTACACGGGTATTATCAACCCAAACTTGTTTCCGGACTTAAAACCTCACTGTCTTCAACAAAGAGATTCCGAAACAAGTTCGGAATGACACATAGTGTTTATTTTCCGAAAGCGAGAATAAGACCGTAAATAGCAATAGCTTCAGCGAAAGCCATACCGAGTAACATTGCTGGAAGAACTCTTCCAGATGCTTCTGGATTGCGACCCAATGCTTCCATTGCTTTAGCTCCAATAAGTCCAATTCCAAGAGCTGGCCCCAAACCTCCTATTGCAACAATAAGGCCTCCATGTACTGTAAAGTCCATGTATTAGTGTTCACCTCCTTCATGATGTGGTGTCATAAGAATAGACATAAATGCCATTGTGAGAATTGCGAAAACCAATGCCTGAACGAGTCCGACAATAATCTCCAACCCTAAAAAAGGAAGTGGCAAGACAAAAGCAAACATTTTACTTACTGTTGAAAGTACCACTTCTCCTGCGAATATATTACCAAAAAGTCGGAAAGAAAGCGAGATGACTTTTGTAATTTCTGAGATAATTTCCAAAATTCCAACAAAAAGGAAAATGGGATTAAGAGAGAAATAGCGACTTAAGTATTCCCAAATGCCAACGGTTCGAATTGCCAATACATGCGTTGCGATTGCTGAGACAAGTGCAAGCGCTAAGGTAAAGTTGATATCGCTTCCTGCTCCTCGAAGAAGGGGGACAAATCCTGTCTTTGTGTGAAAACCAATTGTTCCAAATCCAGGAAGAAGAGATAGCCAGTTCGCGATAAGAATAAAAACAAAAAAAGACATAAACCATGGGAAGATCTTTTTTGCATTGTGTCCTGCTACTTGTTCTGTTAGTCCATAGAGTCCTTCTATGATAAATTCAACGATGTTTTGAAAAGTTGAGGGAATGAGTTTGAGTTGTTTTTTCAGTGTGATTAGTCCTGAAATGATAATGCCGTCGACAAGAAGTGTCTCAAGAAGGGTATTGGTAACAGGGACATTTCCTATACGAAACAGTGTCTCTGCTGCAAGTTCTGCTGCCATAACAGTTGTATTGTATCAGTACAATGCTGTGGCTTCAAGAAGAAAAGTATAAAAATTCTTACAAAAATCACACAAAGAGCAATTATACTAACTTATAGTATGAATCAGATTGGAGAACGTGTTGGCAAGATTCCATCGATGATGAGAGAGCAGCAACAGCTTACTATCTTTTTTACTCAACTACCAAGAGATATAGAAGCAAAAGTCACCACAAAAAGTCGGCTAGGATTTGCGCAGCACTGCACACAAACGCTTTTTGCTCTCTATGAAGCGTTAGAAGTAGATGCACAACAAAAAGGCTGTTCTATTCCAAGAATAACAAGAGAAGATGTTGAGACCTATGTTACACGATTTGCTGAGGCACGATCAGAAAGAGGAGTATCCACTCCCTCTACAGCCCAACTGCACCGTTTTTGGACAAGTGATGCATGGCAAGAAGAATTGGAAAGAGTTGAGTTAGATTTGAAAAGAGAGGGTGGTACTGTCTTAGAAGCACTAGAGGAACAACTTTCGGATTCTTACTACATTGGAAATGAGCAAAGAACACTGCATGCACGAAAGATTTCGTTAACACTTATTGGATTAATAAGAAGTAAAATGATTTCTCAAGGCGCTTCCTGACTGTAGGCATAGATTTAGGAAAGGATAAATTTTTCAATAACATCAGCAACACCGTCTTCCTCAACAGAAGGAGCAACATAATCAGCAATCTCTTTTAAATCTCTGACGGCATTTCCCATCGCAATTTTTAATCCACAAGCTTGCAGAAGTGGAATATCATTATACCCATCACCAATACCTATGATTTCTGAGGGAAGTATCCCAAGCATTGCTGCAATTTTTAGTACTGCAAATTCTTTGCTTGCATTACTATGAGAGATATGGAGTCCCCATTTTTCTTTGTTTGTCCAATCAGGAACGCGAACAGAACTGATCCTGTTTAAGTGGGAGATAGCGCTTTGTATTGTATCAATTTCTTTTACTGTTAAATTGCTGATAAATATGACAAGCGGCCTAGCTGGTTTGTAGGATGCGCTATAGGGAATAACATATCGGTCAACTTCATCAACAACAAAAGATACGTTCATTCTTGTGAGAATAGCCGCAACTCTATGGAAATCATACATGATCATCTCATCTGTATATAATATGTCATTCTTTGCCAGATCAATAATCATGGCACCGTTTAAGACAACTGAAGGCCCTGGAAGATGAACGTGATTAAACAGGTAGGAGATAGAAGTTGGTACTCTTCCTGTTGCAACGCCAATATGAACTTTTTCCTGAGCTTTTTTAATGGCAGATCTCACTTTCCGTGTTGGTAATCCGTCTTTAAGACTTTGAGGAATAAGGGTTCCATCAACATCAGTAATGATTGCTTTATACTTCACCTAAAAATTGTAACAAAAGGGGAGCAGGTTAGGGAGTACTTTTTCTAAACAAAGGATTTTATGATGCTTGAGGTTTTGAGATAGAGTTAACAATAATAACCGGTCTATCATCTTTGATATCAATTTTTCCTTCAAAAAGAAGAACAGTATCTTGCAGCAAAATGTCTCGATAGATTTCGTAGACTTTCGGGAAAATAACACACTCAACAACTGTTCCTTTTTCATCGGAGAGTGAAACAAATGCCATCTCTGCATTTGTCTTTTTTGTAAAAATCCGTTTCACAGTCTCTACAATACCACCAATTTTTACTTGTAATCCATTCGTAACTCCTTCACCCAACATCTCTAGTTCATGACTAATGATTGATTTAATAAAGTTAAGATTTTCTGCTTGTGGATGTGCTGTGAGGTAAAACCCTAGAAACTCTTTTTCAAATGTTAGTTTTTCCGTATTGGAAAAATCTTCAATATCAGCGTATGCTGCAGTACTCACATCCAACTTTTCTTCCGCTGTATCATCTCCAAAAAGAGATCCTTGTCCTTCTGCTTGCTGTTTTTTATATTTACTGATTTTATCTGTTATTTCAGGCATTGATGCAAGAAGCATCGCCCGATTACCATACAAATCCATTGCACCTGCTTTAATAAGAGATTCAAGTGTTTTTTTATTTACTGCTCCTAAATCAATCCGCATACAAAAATCTTCAAATGATATAAACTTTCCTCTTTTTCGAGCAGTAAGAATGGATGTAATTGCTGCTTCTCCAACATTTTTAATAGCAGAAAGACCAAAACGTATTTTTACCGAATCTTCAATAGAAAACTCAGCTTCTGAGGTATTAATATCAGGAGGCAAAACAACAATATTGAGCCTTTTACACTCAGCAATTGCTTGTGAGATCTTTTCATTTTTTTGAGGACCTGTTGTACCGCGAGATTCAGCAGTGAGAAGTGCTGTCATAAATTCTACTGGGAAATGTGCTTTCAAATAGCCGGTTCGATAAGCAATAGTCGCATAACACGCTGCGTGTGAGTTATGCACAATAAAATCATTTGCAACAAAGTTATGCGTTTGTGTGATTGTTAAATCGTATGTCATTTCTTTTCCTTTTGGATTAATTTCAACAATCTCATCCCAATAAACATCAGAATTGCTAATATCTTCAAGTACCTGAGACTGCAATGAAGCTGCTATATATTGCATCGATTCTCTGAGAAAACCAATTTTTCTTGCATCATACGAAAACAAGCGCACAGCAAGGCCAGTGTTGGCACTATATTCGTTGAGTGAGGCGTATGATTTATAAATTTCTTCTTTTATAGTAAGGAGAATTTCTGCAGGGATAATATCCTTCGTCCCTCGGGCGCTTAATACGTCGAGCTTTTGGGAAAGAATAGCATGGTTATGGATAATTTCCTGAAGCATAGCTTCTTTACCTGCAATAAGATGTTTTCCTATTGTTTCTGAAAAAGTTTTTATATTTGTATAGCGAGAGATATGAATAGTAAATCCTAGGAGAACTTTTCCTCGATACTTGAAACTTTTATCATGAACAGTACTAATAATGCCAAGCCGTAATAATAGGTGCTGCATTTGGTGAGCAAGTACTTCTGAGCTTGTTGCATAATAGATTTGCCCTCCTTTTTGTGGAGTGATTGATCCATCTCCTTGCCACATTTTTGCAAGGAATAGAGACAATTGATCCTTATTGAGCTGAAAAACAAATTGTGGAATAGTTTTTTTTGTAGCTTTCTTATTTAACAGGTTAAGCTCTTTAATCCATTGGAATACGCTATTGTCTTCTTTTTTATTTTTTCTTCCAATATATACAGCTTGAGTTGTTTTACTTCTATCTATTGTAATATGAGCATTGTTAAATTCTCTTGCTAAGGTGACAAAATCAGTAATTTCTTCCTGTGAAGTTGAATAGAAGTATATCCCTGAAGGATGGCAAAAATTTCCTTCTGCTAGCAGATATCCAAGTACAGCTAATTTGTAGTCTGGAATAAAAAATGGTTTTTTGGGAAGCGGTGCATATCGTGCAGTACCAATTCTCTCTCCGACTTTCAACTCTTTTAATTCTTTAAAACCAGAAAGGGTGAAAAAAGGATGGTTGTCTGTTGTTTTTATTCTCAATCCTCTTCTTGTCACCACTTCAAAAACTTCCTTTATGCCGTTTTCTTGAACTGCAGTAATGGGGGATGGCTTTAATTTATAGTTATCAGTAATAGAAAGTACATTCATCTGTTTATTTGTCTTATATAATTCTCCTATTGTATATATCTCACCTGTTTCTGCATCAGTAATGGTTGTATCTGCGGTAACGCATTTGTTAAATCCATAGCCTGCAAATGGTGCAATAAGTTGAAAAATTTCTTGTGCCCGTTTTTGTGTCAAACCGTTCTTCATTGCTCCTTGAGTAAATTTCTCTTCCTGTTTTTTCATTTCTGCAGGAATTTTTTTACCCATCGCTTTTCGGAATTTATCCGCATCAAGCCACGTATATCCGGCAAGGGTAATGGTAGTAAGAAGCACATCGTCCTGATAGGTGAGAATGCCGTATGAGTTTTTCAGAATATCAGTAAGCCTTGGATCAGGATAGTCAATGAGTGCAGGGTTATGTTTGCGGGCAATAAAAACAGGAATATTTTGCATTGGTCCTGGACGGTATAGCGCAACCATTGCCATTAAATCAAAGATATTTGTTGGGCGAAGATCTTTAATATATCGTCGCATCCCTGCGGATTCCAATTGGAAAATGCCTGTTGTCTCACCGCTGGAAAGTAAATCATAGGTTGGCTTGTCATCCACTGGAAGGGTGGACATTTCTATTTCAATGTTCTGATTTTGTTTAATAAACTTCAATGCTTCTTCAATAATAGTTAAATTGCGAAGACCTAAAAAGTCCATTTTAAGTAGTCCGACGCCGTCTTCTCCGACTGTATACATATCATATTGTGTCACTATTTTTTCTCCTCCAGATGGTTCTTTTTGAATAGGAACGTATTCAGTAAGCGGTTTATCTGCAATCACAACGCCAGCTGCATGGACAGAGGCATGTCTGACAACACCCTCTATTTTTTTAGACAATTCAATCAATCGGTTTGTCTCCTGCTCAGATTGGTATGCTCTTTTTAAATCCGGTGATTGTTCAAGAGCCGAATCAAGCGTCATTGCATGGCCTTGCCAGCCAGGAGGGATCATTTTGGAAATTCGGTCAGGACCAGCATATGGCATTCCCAAGGCTCTTCCAACATCCCTAACAGAGCCTTTGGCTTCCATGGTGCCAAACGTGATAATTTGTGCAACTTTATCTTCGCCGTATTTTTCCGTAACATATTTAATGACCTCTTCCCGTCGTATATCTGCAAAGTCCAAGTCAATATCAGGAGCAGAAGGTCTCAACGGATTTAAAAATCTTTCGAAAGGAAGCTTAAAGAAAAACGGGTCAACGTCTGTAATTCGAAGACAATAGCCAACAACAGATCCCGCTGCAGACCCTCTCCCAGGGCCGACACTAATACCATGATCTTTTGCCCAGTTTACAAAATCCTGCACGGTCAAAAAGTAAGTTGAATAGCCTTTTTTAAAGATAACTGCTAATTCGTATTCAATACGTTCTTTAATTTCTGGTGTAATTTCTCCATATCGTTTTTTTGCTCCTGCCCATACCAGTTCTTCTAGATAACTATCAAGGGTATGTCCTTCTGGGACTTCATATTTCGGCATCACCCATTTGCCAAGTGTTATTTCGACATGACACATGTTCGCAATTTTGACAGAATTGGAAATTGCTTCAGGAATGTCTGCAAACAATTCTGCCATTTCATCTGGTGTCTTCATATAAAAATCAGGGGAATCAATCATAGAAAGCTTTCTATTCGGTTGGTCTATTGTTGTTTGTGTTTGAATGCAGAGGAGAATTTCTTGAGCCTCTGCATCATCTCGCATCGTATAGTGGTTATCATTGGTAGCAACAAGAGGTATGCCTAATTTGCGAGACATAGTGATTAGTTTAGGGTTAAGAACTTCCTGAGGCGGGACATTCAGATGTCTTTGTAATTCCAGGTAAAAATGGTCTGGTCCAAAAATACGAGACAGCTCTTTTGCCCGTCTTTCTGCTTCTTCCTGTTCGCCGGCAAGAAGAGGTTCTGAGACAAAGCCATTGACACATGCAGAAAGACAAATAAGTCCTTCATGGTATTCTTCTAACAGCTCCAGATCTGTACGTGGTTTGTAATAAAATCCTTCCAAGTGAGCTTTACTCACGATCTTCATCAAATTTTTATACCCAGTATTGTTTTCTGCAAGCAAAATGAGATGGTTATAATTTTTGTCATCTTTTGAGAAGCGTGATTTTGGCGTGATATAAATTTCACATCCTATGATTGGATTGATTTCTGCTTCCATGCAGGCTTTGTAGAAGTAAATAGTCCCATACATACTTCCGTGGTCGGTAATAGCAACTGCGGGCATTCCCAGTTCTTTTGCACGAGCAACCATTTTCTTTACTTTTTGGAGTCCGTCAAGAAGAGAAAACTCTGAATGGTTATGAAGATGAACAAAATCGGTCATAGAATTGTCGATCGCAAGCGATCATTATCTTATTCTATTCTAATATGTTTGATTGTGTTTGTACAAGTATTGTTTTACGAATAGGTGAGGGAAAACTATTGCAGTAATTTTTCAAGCTCTGCTTTCACAGTGTCTGCTTTTGCTTTCCCTTTCAATGCTCTCATTGCCTGTCCAACCAAGAACATGAGTGCGTTGACTTTCCCTGCTTTATAATCTGTGACTACTTGAGGGTTTGCATCAAGAATAGGTTTGAGAACGAGGTGAAGTTCATCTAGTGAAAGCGTGTCTGTTACTTCTGCTGCTTTCAAATCTTTAATAAGTGCAGCGGGTAGGACTTTTTCAATATCCAATTTTTTATTAATCATCGTGTTTACAATTTTTGTTGCATCAAGCCCATGGTCTTTTCCAACAGTTACTGCTTCTTCAAAGTAATCTGCAAGTTCTTTTGTTTTTGTTAAGAGATCTGCATTATATAGCGAAAGGTTATATTCTTTGACAAATCGTTCTTTCTTTGCATCTGGAAGTTCTGGAAGTTCGTTCCTGAGTGTCGTAAGGAATTCTTCTTTCCATTCAAAGTGAGGGATATCTGGCTCAGGAAAATATCGATAATCTGCTGCTTCTTCTTTGCTTCTTTGGGAAATAGTCATTTTCCTATCCTCATCCCATCCACGTGTTTCTTGAGCAGGTCTTTCACCTTTGTCTAAAAGTTCTGCCTGGCGTTTTAATTCATATTCGATTGCTTTTTCAACAAATGAAAATGAGTTAATATTTTTCACTTCCACTTTATAATCTGGTAAGTCCGTCTGGCCTTCTGGTCTTAACGAAATATTTGGTTCAAGTCGCATTGCGCCTTTTTCCATATCAGCATGTGCAATACCAAGATATCGTACTAACTGCTGCAATTTCTGCAGATACTCTTTTACTTCTGAAGCTGATTCAAAATCTGGCTCTGTCACAATTTCAACAAGTGGAACTCCGGAGCGGTTGAAATCAATAAGACTCACTTTTTCTCCATCAACAGTCGCATGCATTAATTTGCCGGTATCTTCTTCCATGTGGGCACGTCTGATGCCGATTGTTTTCCCTGTTGAAAGGATCATAGAACCGTTTTCTGTGAATGGTTGGTCGTACTGGCTAATCTGGTATCCTTTTGCTAAGTCAGGATAGAAATAGTTTTTTCTATCAAATTTTGAGACGAGAGGAATAGTACAATTGAGTGCCATACCGATTTTGATGCATCCTTCAATTGCTTTTCTGTTTGGAACAGGAAGTGCACCGGGGAGGCCAAGACAAACAGGACACGTATGTGAATTTGGTGTTGCACCAAACCAGTCATTTGCGCAACTACAAAACATTTTTGAATTTGTTGTTAACTCAACATGGACTTCAAGTCCTATCACCGGTGTATATTTCATAGCTGTGGCTTTTCCTTTCTCCAGTTGGTTTCTCTTTCATACTGGTATGCAAGTTGTAAGATACTTATCTCATCAAACTGCTTTGCCATAATCTGCATACCAAGAGGTAAGCCTTCTTTTGAAAATCCAACAGGCATATTGATCCCAGGCAGTCCAGCAATAGAGGATGCCTCAACCAATACGTCCATCAGCTCACCAAACATTGGGTTGTCTTTTGTTGCTCCAACTGGCAATGCGGGAACCGGAGTTGAGGGACTGATAATAACATCAACTTCTGAAAATGCTTTATTGAAGTCCTCAATAATAATTGTTCGTACTTTTTGTGCCTTTTTATAATATGCATCATAATATCCAGAAGAAAGGGCATAGGTACCAAGCATAATACGCCGTTTTGCTTCTTCACCAAAGTAGGACCTGTCATTGCCGTATCGAATACCGTCAAATCGTGCCAAGTTAGAAGAAACTTCAGATCGCTGCAAAATGGTGTACACATCAATGGCATATTTCGGATCAAGCAGATTGATCTTTTTGATCTTGTGGCCTTTTTTCTCCAGAAGTTTAATTGCGTCATTGACTGCTGAAACAATTTCCGGATCAACACCTTTAAAATAGTCTTCAGGGATTCCAATGGTCATTGGTCGTTCTTTTTTCATTTCTTGTGTATATTTCTGTGTTGGTTCTGGGGATGTTGTTGCATCTTTTGGATCTTTTCCTGCCAGAATTTCCAAAATGAGTGCTGCATCTTCAACGGTTTTGGTAAGAGGACCGGGACTGTCAGTACTTGATGCCATTGCTATAACACCGTATCTGCTTACCCTGCCATAGGTTGGCTTAAGGCCGACTGTTCCACACCATGCAGCTGGAAGTCGAATCGATCCTGCAGTCTCAGAACCAATTGCGGCAACTGCTTCATCTGCAGCAACGCTTGCTGCTGCACCGCCTGATGAGCCGCCGGGCAACCGATTGGTATCCCATGGATTTTTCGTTGTACCGTAATCAGATGTCTCAGTTGAGGAGCCATGAGCCCATGCATCCATGTTTGTTTTTCCAAGAGTAACAATTCCTGCATGATGAAGTTTTTCAACAACCGTTGCAGAATATGCAGGGATATAGTCGTCCAATACCTTACTTGATGCTGTTGTTCTGATGCCTTTTGTTAAGAAATTATCTTTAATAGAGAAGGGAATACCCAACAGGGGAAGGTCCTGGTTGGAAGCAAGTAACTCGTCTGCACGTTTTGCGTCTTCAAGTGCTTGTTCTTCAGTAACTGTTACAAAGGCATTGAGTTTTTCATCAAGCGTTTTAATTCTGTCCAAGTATGCCGTTGTTAATTCAACAGATGATACTTCTTTTTTGAGAAGCTTATTCTTTGCATCAGTGATAGTTAGTGCATGTAAATCCATTATTCTTCTACTGCCTCCTCAATAATCACAGGGACGACAAAAAATCCGTTATGAACTTTTTTTGCATTCATGAGTGCTTCTGCCTGAAAAAGAGAAGGTTCTATAACGTCTTCTCGCCAGACATTTTTCAAGCCTGTTACTTCGCTTGTTGTCTCTACTTTTGATGTATCAATTTCTTTTAGTCTCTCAACATGTGCAAGGGTTGCCTCAAGCTGTTCTTCAAGCTTTTCTTTCTCCTCTATCTTCAAAGGAATATTAGCAAGTTGTGCTACATGATCAATATTGAGCTTTGCCATATCTGTATTATAAATAAAAAACCTCCCACTGGGGAGGTATCATTTTACATAACAAAACCTCCCAACTTTATAGGGAACCATTTTGTTGATTTTGTGCAAACTTCATGGTTGAAGTGAGTATAGAGTGGTTCACCTAATGTGTCAAGAAGTTTTGCGCTGGATAGTTGTTGCAAGCTTTGGAAGATCGACTGTTGTTCTTGTGCTGGATAATCCAAAGCCTGACGTAGCAAAAAGAGCTATCTCTTTTGGGCTTGGTTGTCTTTCGATAAATTGATAAGAAGCGGGTTTCCGTTGGGGCATTTGTGCTCGAGTAACAGTTACTTGATAAAAATGCGATTCTGTATCAGATGATCCATTGGGAGTGAAAGTCCTCTTGCCTCCGACAAAACCTGCTGTGCCATCATCTGCAAAAACAGATTCCCATCGGTCGCGAACTTCAGTTCCTGCAAACTTCTGTGCGTTTTCATCTTGCATCACATTCACAATAGTTCTTCCTAAACGATTTGTGTAATGTTGTAATGCTTGTTTATGCGCCATTGCAGTAAATGAACCAATTCCTTCTCCTCCGCGAAGTGACGCGATGGTACCTTTTACTGTTACAGGCATTTCTGGTTGTCTTTCTGGAATTTTTGAAAATACTGAATTAAATCCAACTAAATTACCAGACGCATCGTAAGTTAGTGTGACAATCCAATCATTTACGATACCACCCATCTCTTTCGAAACACCGGGAAATCGCATGCTCACTGCATGTAAGCCAGTTCCTTCCCAAAAGGCAGCAAGCACATCAATATTATCTGGAATGCGTTCTGCTTCTGGATGCATTGCCCGCCCCAATTCTCTTTTAACTGCTTCCAGATAAATGTCAAATTGGCTTTGTTGTTTCTGTAATTCTGACTCACTGCTCATAGAATAAAGTTTACTCTCTTTTTAAGAAAAAATCAGTACTTTCTTTTACTGAAAATGATTCTACCATCCTCAAAGAGGAGATAATAAATCCTATGGTCTTTGACGAAGAGATCCAACCAGCTTAGGAAAATCAATTGTTGGGTTTCGTCCTAATAAACCAATGTCCATTGATTCAAAAAATGTAGTGTCATTCCCTGCAACTTTCCTTCTTTCAACAAAACGTGTGCTCATAGTTTATCCTAATCTTTGTAACATCACATCTCGAGCTTTATCGGAAAGCAGATTGTCAAGTGCTGAAAGGGGAATATCCTTTTTATATTTTACTTTTAATGCTTTTTCAATAAGCCAATCAGCTAGTTCAGGATTCTTGGGGAGAATGGGTCCATGGAAATAAGTCCCAATAGTATTTTTATACACAGCTCCTTCTGTTCCATCTTCTGCATTACTCCCAAAACCTTTAATGACTTTGCCGAGTGGTTTCACATCTTTACCAAGTCTTGTGCGTCCACCATGGTTTTCAAACCCCACAAATGTTTTGTGTAGTGGCAGTCCTGTTACTTCAATTGCAATATTCCCAATGAGTCTTTCACCCCCGGGATTTTCTGTATAGACATCAAGTACTCCCAGTTGATCTATCACAGTTCCATCTGCTTCTTTATAGTATTTTCCAAGAAATTGAAAGCCTCCACAAATATAAAGTCCTGGTGTGCCACTTTCGATATGTTCTAAAAGAACTGCCTTTTTCTTTTCTAAATCTGTTGCAACAATTGTTTGTTGTCTATCCTGAGCCCCTCCCATAAAAATCATATCAACTTGTTTAAAATCCTCACTACTATTTTCAAGTCCTAAGCGTTTCACTTCAACTACAATACCTCTCCACTCACAACGCCTGGTAAGGGTAATAATATTTCCTCGATCACCATAAATACTCATTAGCTCTGGGTAGAGCCAGCCAATGGTAAGTTTGTATGGTGCCTGTGTATTCTTTTGGTTCATCTTACTTTTTGCTTTCTTTCTAGAGAATTTTTCTCCCTGTTAAAATTTTTCTTACTTCAAGCATTGCTGAATACGTTGGAAGGATATATAGCGTATCGTTTGGATGTGTTTGGTCTAGTGCTTTTTCTATTGCTTTTGGTAGCTCTTCTTCTGCAATGACGGTATACGTTTTCTGTGATTGGTCTAAGGAAGAATAGTGAATGCGAAGTGCCATGTCATATGTTCTGTCGCCGCTAACAAAAATGTTTTCAAATGTATGAACAAAGTGCTCCGTATCAATATCCCAAATCCATGAAATATCTCGTCCATCTGGAATTCGATCGTTTAAGACAAGGAGAACATTCTTTGCTTTTAAATCTGCAATAGTCCTGAGAGACTCATTAAAGCTTGTTGGGTTTTTTGCAAGAAAAAGCTGTACCTTTTTGCCTTTAACGTGTAACACTTCCTGTCTACCAAAGGCAGGGGTGACGGTATGGAGTGCTGCATCAATGGACTTGTCGGAAATACCGAGTATTTTTGCTGCTAATACTGCCGCGAGGGTATTGTATTCATTATATGTTCCAGGCAATGGATAATAACTTTCAGAAATTTGTGGTTGTGGCCTTTTCACATGGCAATGGGGACATTCCCAGATTCCTAAATGTGAATAAAAAATCTTTTTATATGTTAATTTACTATTACATTGTGGACAGTAAATAGAGTCTGCTGCATGCTCAAGTGATTTTTGTTCTTTTTTTGTATGATCCAGTCCAAAATAGTGGACATCAGCGGCAACATCTTTTGCAAGATATGCAATAAGGGGGTCATCTGCATTAAGGATTACGTTTGTTGTCGAGGGGAGGTCTTTCAATGCACTATGCCATTTCTTTGCAATTGAATCGAGTTCCCCATATCTATCAAGCTGGTCACGAAAAAGGTTCAGTGCAATAATAATATGAGGAGTCAGGTGATTCAAAAGGAGCGGCAAACTATTCTCATCGACTTCAAAAACTGCGTAATCAGCAACTAATTTCCCATGAGTATTTGTATTCAGAAGCAGTGTTGATGCAATACCGTTGACTAAATTGGCACCTGAAGTATTTTGGATAACGTGTTGTCCATTCTCTCTTAATATTGTTGTCAGCATTCGAGAGGTAGTTGTCTTGCCATTGGTACCAACAATGACGATGACTTTTGCTTGAGGGTGAGTAAGCAAATCTTCAATAATATGCGGATTGATACTGAGTGCAATATGACCAGGCCAGGTTGAACCATTTCCAAGATTGAAGAAGCGACTAAGCGTGCTTATTGTTTTGGCAGAGTTAATAAGGAAACTATTCATAACATTATTTGCTGACTGAAACAATGATCTCAATGGGGAGATAGTATAAGTATACTACATTGACCGCAATATCTTAATTCGTTCTGTAAGAGGAGGATGGGTATCAAAAAGTCCAGCAAACCATGTACGAACTGATTTTCCTTCAAAAGGATTGGTAATAAATAAGTGTGCTGTTGCATTTGTTGCGCCAAGCGTTGGCTCTTTATCTTTTGCTAATTTTTCAAGAGCAGATGCAAGTCCTTCTGGGTAACGTGTTAACAATGCAGCAGACGCATCTGCCAAAAACTCTCTTTTTCGAGAAATGGCAAGTTGAATGAGTGTTGCAATAATAGGGGAGAGAATAGCAAGAACGATCCCAACAACAAGAAAAATCATTTGCAATTGATTATCTTCACGGTCATTATCTCTTTTGAATCCGCCCCACCACAAATTTCTGAGGAACATGTCTGCAAGTATTGCAACAAATCCAACGAGTATTGCAACAATACCCATAAGCCGGGTATCAAAATTTTTGACATGAGACAACTCATGTGCCAGTACCCCTTCTAGCTCTGACCTAGTCATCATTTCCCGAAGTCCTCGTGTTACGACAACAACACCATGCTTTGGGTCTCTCCCTGTTGCAAACGCATTGGGAGCATCTTCTTCCATCATGTATATCTTTGGCATAGGAAGTCCGTCTCCTATCGCAAGGTTTTCAACAACATGAAACAGTTCTGGGTCATCGGATTTTTTCAATGGGTGTGCGCCGCTTGTTGCAATGACGAGTTGATCAGAGAAATAGTAACTACCCCAACTCATAATACCTGCGAGAATAAGGGCAATGCCAGCAAAAGAAAGACCATATCCAGTTGCTTTGCCAAAGACATAACCTATTGCTGTGATAAAGATAATAAATAAGACAACGATAACCCATGTCCTCCACTTGTTTGATGATATTTGAGAATAGATATTCATAGCCAAAAGTTACGAGTGAAAATTGAAAGATGAATGTCCCTCTCTATGAGAAGAAGGATACGGTTATGTTTTTTGTAACCCTTACTGTTTCTCATCACTCGTTTCCTTATCAAAACTTTACTTTCACTTCTTTTTTCTCTTCTTCTGTGGCAGCGAAGAAGTCTGCTGGAGTAAATTTCAGCATATTCGCAAATATATTTGTTGGGAAAACCTGAAGTTTTGTGTTAAAGTCCAGAACGGTGCTGTTATAGAATTGTCTTGCATATGCAATTTTATTTTCTGTATCAGCAAGTTCATCTTGTAATTGTAAAAAATTCTCATTTGCTTTGAGTGTTGGGTAATTTTCAGCAACAGCAAAAAGACTTTTTAGTGTTTCAGAAATTTGATTGTTTGCTTTTGCTTTTTCTTCAATACCAGATGCCTTCATAAGACTTGTTCTGGCTTTTGTTATTTCTTCCAAAACTTCTTTTTCGTGTTTCGCATATCCTTTGACTGTTTCAACTAAATTTGGAATTAAATCCGTGCGTCTTTTAAGTTGCACATCAATGTGGGAAAAAGCTTCTTGTACGCGTACTTTTGCAGTAATAAGACCATTGTATGTTGCCCAAACAAAAAGACCAATAAGTACTAGTATTCCTAAAATGATCCAAAGTGCCATATTCTCTTCACCTCCTTCAGTTGTTCATCGCATACTGCTCTGAACGTCTGGATGGCTCAGCTTTTAAGCCAAGCAATAAACTTATTATACGGCAAAGTGTTTAAAATATCATCTTTTGTTGCCCAGCCGCGTCTTGCATTCCAGACGCCATATCGCATTAATTTCATATGGGCACTTGCATGACTATCAGTATCAATAACAAAATGCACACCGTATTTCTTTGCTTCTCGTATAAGCGTGTCAGGCAAGTCTGTTCGTTCAGGCCATGCATTAATTTCAAGTGCTTTATTATGTTCAACACAAAATGTAAAGATTTTTTCCCAGTCGAGTGAGTAGCCGTTTCTTTCATTAATTAATCTTCCTGTTGGATGGGAAAGTATTTTTGCTTTCGGATGAGAGAGTCCCTGTAAAATTCTTTCTGTCATTTGTTTTTGGTCAAGTCCAAATGAGCTATGAATAGAGACAAGCGTGGCATCCAGTGTTTCAAGTGCATCGTCATTGATGGCAAGCTCTCCTGAGGCTAGAATATCTGTTTCGAGCAAATTAATTACTCGCATATTTTTATTACTCTCTTTTATTTGTTCAATTCTTTCTGCACGCTGCTTCAAGATTGAAAGAATTTGAGAAGGGGTATGTTTGGAGACACTGGGATTGTGTTCTGAAAACCCTAAGTACTCATACCCCATTTGTTTTGCAACATCAAGCATTGCCTGCATGGTATCTGCACCCATGTCATGGCTTGGTTCTATGGGATAGCTTGAATGGATGTGCAGATCCCCTTTTATGTCTTGTTCTTCAACGAGGGAAGGAAGTTGATGACGTGCTGCTGCTTCTATCTCCCCTGTATCTTCCCGAAGTTCTGGAGGGATCCAGTCAAGTCCTATTGCATGATAAAACTTTTCTTCACTCGTGAATTTTTCCCGTTCTTCTGACTCTGATTTGAGGTGTTTGATGCCATATTCAGACAGCGACAAACCTTTTTTTAACGCAAAATCTCGCAAGTGGACATTGTGATGTTTGCTACCAGTAAAATGCTGGAGTAACGATCCCCACGCTTCTGCTGGTTGTGTCATAAGATCTACCTGATGTCCCCCAGAGGTGAGAATAGATGAGGTGGTTGGCCCTTGTTCAATGACTCTATCTTTATATGGATAGGAAACAAAATGTTTGAGGACTGCTTCTGGGTTTTTTGTCGCAACTGCGATATCAACATCACCAACAGTAGGAGATTTTCGTCTAAGACTTCCCAATGGTTGGGCATCTACAACATCGGGAGATTCCTTCAAATACGCTACTAATTTTTCTGCAAGTTCTGTGGCAAAAGGAAGGAGCATACGAGTTGTTTTGCCCGCACCTTTATGAAACTCCTCAACTGCGCGAATCATATCACTTTGTGACTTTTCCCCAAATCCAGGTAAGTCTGCAATTTTCCCCTCTGCTGCTATTTTTTTTACATCTTCAATAACAGTTGCTGGATCTTTTAAGCTAAAGGTCGTTACTACTTTATATGCTTTTTTGGGTCCAAATGAGGGAACTGCGAGAAGTGGAAAGACAGCTGGAGGAACATCTTTCATAATCATGTCAAAATGTTTCACCGATCCTTTCTGCACAAGTTCAGTTAAATGCTGTTGAATAGAGGTTCCAACGCCTGGAATTTCTCCCAATTTATTTTCTCGTACCAAGTCAACAATCTGCGCTGTTGAATTTGCAATTGCATCCGCAGCTCTTTGATAGGCAACAATTTGAAAATGATATTTCCGTTCGTCTTTTATCGTAAAAGCGGCGGCAACATTACGAAGAAGTTGAGCAATTTCTGTATTAGTCATGAGTTGCAACCACTCAGAAACAGATCTTTTGATATGTTCGAGTTCATGAATAGCATATCAGAGGATTGCTTGAAGTTCAAATATTTGTTAGAATTGACAGTACCTAATTCTTGAATCTAGCATTCTTACTGCTTGATTTGTAATTGGGGTGGTAGCTCAGTTGGTTAGAGCGCCTCCCTGTCACGGAGGAGGTCGCGGGTTCGAGTCCCGTCCATCCCGCCAATATTTTATAAAATTTCCTATATACAATCTGCAAGAGTACTATTTTGACTCACTTTGATATTTTGACAATGGTGCTCGTTTCGTATATAGTCAAATCTCTGCCTTCTGTCCCATAATTATATGCCACGGAAAAAGATTGAAAAACCAACAAGAAGAACCCGAAAAGTTCGAACAGAAAAAACAACCGTTCATGAAGAGGGTGTAACAAAAAAAACATTTGGTATCTCTCAATGGAAATGGGGAGAATCCTATACAAGTTTCTTACTTGGTCTTGTTGTCGTTGTTATTGGCGTACTCTTTGGTGTTACTCTTATAAGGCAACATAGAAATATTCAGGAGACTTCCTCAATTCAGGCAACTCCCGCTGTTACAACAATACCTACTAATACTCCGACACAGCTGAATGAAGGTCAAAAAACATATACAGTTCGTCAAGGGGATGATTTGTGGAATATTGCTGAGAAGTTTTATCAGTCAGGGTATAACTGGGTTGATATTGCAAAGGCGAATAACCTTTCCGATCCAAGTACCATTCATGTTGGTAACGTGCTTGTTATCCCCTCTGTCACTCCAGGAGCAAAGACAGTGACACCTACTCCAACACAAGTTGCTCAAACAAACGCAATCAGTGGAAATACCTATACTGTTGAAAAAGGCGATGATTTATGGCACATTGCTGTTAGAGCATATGGAAATGGATATAAATGGGTAGATATAGCAAAAGCAAATAACCTTTCCGATCCAAGTCTTATCTTCTCAGGAAATGTTCTCACAATTCCTCGGTAGGTACCTATACCAGTTTTTATACCTCTCCTGGTCTTTTTTCAGAAAATTATATCTGATTTGTATTGTATGAAACTCAAGGATGATTGGGTAAGTCATACATTATCTATCCTACTGAAGTAAGGGTTAACGTTATGATTTTTAAATAATTGTTTGTAAAGACTATTTGTATTACAATACTTTCATTACTTTGCGGGCGTAGTTCACCGGTAGAATGTCTCCTTCCCAAGGAGAATGTAGCGAGTTCGACTCTCGTCGCCCGCTCCCATCCGAATGGTTGGGTACATTTAAACTTATAGCTTCCAAAATAAACTTTTCGGAATTTTCTTTCTATTTTTGTTTTCAAATTCAGCCCCAAAAAGAGCTCCATCTACTAAAAGCTGGAGAAGCTACAATAGTGATGGAATAGATCATTCTGAATTGCGGGAAATAATAGACAAAGGAACACTTTATCTTATCGATTATGAACGAGCAATTCGGAATAGAAATCAGAGATCCAGTTGATATACGTTCAAACGGAGTCGAATTATCTGCACCAATCTTGATCTCTTCTGTTATAGAAAAATTCACTAATACCTTCTTGACGATTTTTAAAATGGTGTGCTAGTATGAATCGTGCCCGCTAGAAATTCTAAAAAACGAACAAAGTACATTTTTGTATCCGGTGGTCTCATCTCCGGAATAGGTAAGGGGACAACAGCCGCCTCTATTGCTCTTCTTCTCAAACAAGCAGGATATACAGTCGCTCCCATTAAAGTAGAAAACTATCTCAATTTAGATGCTGGAACAATTAATCCTATTGAGCACGGAGACCCCTTTTTATGTGAAGATGGAACAGAAGCAGATATGGATATTGGCAGTTATGAAAAATTCCTTAATCAAGATATGGGACAAGGAAATTTTGTCACCATGGGAAGAATCTACCAAACAGTCATTGAAAGAGAGAGACGATTTGAATATAACGGAGAAGATGTTGAAGCAATTCCTCATATCACCGATGAAATTATTCGAAGGATTAAAAAGGTAGGAGTAGATAATAAAGCAGATGTTGTAACGATTGAGTTAGGGGGCACAGCAGGAGAGTACCAAAACATTTTCTATTATGAAGCATCACGAATTTTGTCCTGGCATAACCCTGGAGATGTTATTCACATTCATGTGAGCTACGTTCCAACACCAAAACACTTAGGTGAGCCAAAGACAAAACCAACACAACTTTCCGTCAGAACACTTAACTCAATGGGAATTCAACCAGACTTTATCGTTGCACGATCCGAGAAGTTTCTTGATCAAAGAAGAAGGGACCGATTTGCACTTTTTTGTAATATGCACGAGGGAGATATTATTTCCAATCCAGACCTTTCCTCTGCCTATGAAATTCCAATGGTACTTCACGAACAAGATTTGGAAACGAAAATCCTTAAAAAATTAGGTCTTCCTGTAAAGAAAGCCAATCTTACACAGTGGAAAGACTTAGTAAAGTCAATTGAAGCTCCAAAAAAGAAAAAAGCAGAAATTGCTATTGTTGGAAAATACTTTGGTACGGGTGAGTATCAACTGAGAGATGCGTATGCTGCACTGCTTGATGCAATAGATCATGCAGCGTGGAAAGATGGCGTAGAGGTAACAACGCGGTGGGTAAGTGCAGAAAAAGTTGAAAAAGAAGGTGCAGAGAAAGTGATAGGGAATCCTGATGGTATTATAGTCCCAATTGGATGGGGTGAAAGAGGTGCAGAGGGGATGATTGCAGCCGCAACCTATGCTCGAGAAAAGAAAATCCCATATCTGGGACTTTGTTATGGTATGCAACTTGCAGTTGTTGCTTTTGCAAGGTCTGTTCTTGGGTGGAAAGATGCAAGTACAGAAGAAAATAGTCCGAAAGGGAAACACAATGTTATTCATCTTATCCCGTCACAGAAAGAATTAATGGAGCGGCGTGCCTATGGTGGAACAATGAGGCTTGGTAGCTGGGATGCCATTGTCAAAAAGGGGACTCAGGCATTTGAGTATTATAAACAATATGGTGGTCCAATTGATGAAAAAACAGGACTTACTTCAGAGAGACATAGACACAGGTATGAATTTAATGATGAATTTGCTAAAGACATGGAGAAAGCAGGTCTTGTCATTGCAGCACGTTCTAAAGTAGAGAATCTTGTTGAGATAATTGAGTTACCAAAAGAAGTCCATCCTTTCTATATTGGGACTCAAGGACATCCAGAATATAAAAGTAGGCCACTTGCTCCACATCCCCTTTTTGTTGCCTTTATCAAAGCTGCAGGCAAATAGGTATAAAGGCGAATCCAGTAAAACTAACTAATTGTTAAAAGAAAGAGAATATTGTATAATTGTGTTCATGATTGATGTAACATTTGTTCCTGGCGACATTGTACGAGTATTCCAGAAAATTCAAGAAGGCGACAAAACAAGAATTCAGGTTTTTGAAGGCGTTGTTTTGGATATTAAAGGCCGAGGTGAAAATAGGTCTTTCTCAGTCCAGAAAATGGTAGGAGATATTGCTGTTGAAAGAACATGGCCAATGATGTCTCCACTTCTTGATAAAGTAGTTGTAAAAGGCAAATATTTTAAAGCTAAAAAAGTCAGAAAATCTCATCTTTCATTCCTCCGAAAGACAAAGACAAATAACTAACCCCCCTAGTAAATTCTTAGTTTTCACCCTAGTCTTGGATACATAATTATCCATTTTGGATGCTTCGAATTCTATCCCGCAGTCTGGCAGCTGTTTCAAAATCCAAATTTTTAGCTGCAGCAGTCATTTCTTTACGAAGTCTTTTTATCACAGCTTCCTTTTCATCAGGTAATAAAACTTCTTTATCAGCCAGTTTGAGGACATCTGATAAAGGTCTGAGAGATGGATGTTCTTCCTCCTCAGTGTCTTCTTCGTAAAGTCGTGCGCGAATGGCCTTTTCAATAGCTGTTGGTGTTATGCCATGTTTTTCATTAAATTCAATTTGAATTTTTCGTCGTCTTTCAACCTCATCAATTGCTGCCTGCATAGACTTTGTTGTTCTATCTGCGTAGAGAATAACCTGTGAGTCTATATTTCTTGCAGCACGACCCATTGTCTGAATAAGGGAAGTGCGGCTTCGCAAAAACCCTTCTTTGTCAGCGTCCAGAATAGCAACAAGTGTTACTTCTGGTAAATCAAGTCCTTCACGAAGTAAATTAATGCCAACTAAGACGTCATATTCACCACGACGCAGGTTGTCTAAAATATCTTGCCTGTTCAGTGTTTCAATATCTGAGTGGATATAGGCTACCTTAATTCCTCTTTCCTCTAAATAATCTGACAGTTCTTCAGACATTCGTTTGGTAAGTGTTGTTACCAGGACTCTTTGGTGTTTCTCTACACGCTTTTGAATTTCATTTAGAAGGTCATTAATTTGCCCCTCTGTTGGCTTTACAACAATTTCCGGGTCGACAATGCCTGTTGGTCGAATAAGTTGTTCTGCAATGCCTCCACTGCCCGTAGCAAGGGATAATTCATACTCATCTGGAGTTGCAGACACATACACTGCCTGGTTAACCCGTGTCATGAATTCTTCGAATCGAAGAGGTCTGTTATCAAGCGCGGAGGGAAGTCGAAAACCGTATTCAATAAGAGTTTCTTTTCTGGCTCTATCCCCATTGTACATACCGCGGATTTGCGGCATGGTAATATGTGATTCGTCAACCACTAAAAGCCAATCATTGCTACATGCTTTCATGTAATCAAGAAGGGTATATGGTGGATCTCCTGGATTCCGTCCGTCAAAATACCGAGAGTAGTTTTCAATACCATTCACATATCCTACTTCTCGAATCATTTCTAAATCATAATTTGTTCTTTGTTGAAGTCTTTGTGCTTCGACTAATTTCCCTTGAACTTTTAACTCTGCAACTCTTTTTTCCATTTCCTGTCTAATTTGGGGAAAGACGCCGTCATAGGTTTTTGGGTCTGTCATAAAATGTTTTGCTGGGTAAACAACAGTCCCAGAAATTGTTTGGAGAGTATCACCAGTCAGGGGATCAAATTCTACCAGAGCAGCGACTTTCCCATTATTCATATCGATGCGAAGTCCGGTATCTTGATATGCAGGGAAAAGATCGATGCTTTCTCCCCTCACTCGAAATGAACCGCGTTTCATCCCGAAATCATAGCGCTCATACTGTAAGTCTGCCAAGCGCAACATAATATCCCGTTGTTCTATTTTCATTCCCGGCTTTAATTCCAATACAAATTTTCCATATTCAACAGGAGAACCAATGTTATAGATACAGCTTACAGAAGCAACAACAATAACATCTTTTCTTGTCAAAAGATTGGCTGTTGCAGAAAGTCGAAGCTTATCGATTTCTTCATTTATTTCTGCTTCTTTTTCGATATACGTGTCTGTTGTTGGAACATATGCTTCTGGTTGGTAATAGTCATAGTAGGAGACAAAATAGTTGACTGAGTTTTCAGGGAAAAACTCTCGAAATTCCTGGTAGAGTTGTCCAGCAAGTGTTTTATTATGAGAAATGATAAGTGTCGGCTTCTGGACATTTTGAATAACCTGTGCCATGGTATAGGTTTTTCCAGAGCCAGTCACTCCAAGAAGAACTTGGTGGTCGCTTTCCTTTTCTAGACTTTCTGTAAGATGTGCAATTGCTTGCGGTTGATCTCCAGAAGGTTTGAATTGTGATTGTAACTTAAAATTCATACGCTTTGTTGAAAATGTTTAAGAGGTAGGTGTATTTTACCATAGATATATGTATTCTTCGAATTTTGTTTAATTGATCTAGTTAGGTTGGTAATTGTATTCCTTTGTTCTGTTGACAAAAATACTCGAATCTTCGTATAAAATAATAGTAAGATATTTGTTCTGCCCGACCCTACCACCTTCGGGCAAACACTAGTCTCATTTTATCTATGCCAGGAGTTTTATATAAAAAAGAAAGAGAAGTTTTAGAATTTTTAGTGCAATTTCAAAATCAATATGGGTTCTCTCCGACCCTTTCTGAAATTGCAAAAGCAACAGGTCACAAAGCAAATTCTACAGTCCATACACTTATTCGCTCCCTTGTTGATAAAGGATATATTCAAAAGGTAGAAGGAAACGCGCGAGTTCTTAAAGTGATTGACCAGAAAATCAACAATGTGATGCGGGGCAATATGCCATCCATTGAACTTCCTCTCATGGGCTATATTGCAGCGGGAAAGCCTTTAGAGCCACACACAGATCCGAATGCAACCTTCCAAGTCTCTGCTTCTATGCTCTCCGGAGAAAAAACAGCATATGTACTGCAGGTAAAGGGAGAATCCCTTATTGAAGATGGTATTTTAGACGGTGACTATGTGATTATCGAGAAAGAAAAAGAAGTTCACAATGGGGACATTGTTGTTGCACTTGTTGATGATAATTTAGCAACACTGAAAAAATTCTATCACGAAGCAGGACGAATTGTTCTAAAACCTGCAAATTCTACAATGCAACCTATCTATCCAAACAGACTTCTTCTTCAAGGTCGGGTCGTGGGGCTTGTGAGAAGATTCAGTTAATCTACTTTTTATTTGTTACTCCTTCAGCTATTTCAGAAATCATGTGTCCAAATCCAAGATTATTCATGATTCGTCCAGTTCTGCGAAGAGAATTCACTGTAGAGGGTGTTCTATTTCCTTCATGCACTTGCCGAGAAAGTTCTGCATACTGTTTTGTTAATCGGTCAAGCAATCGTTCTCTTCTTTCTAGCTCAGGTCGTTTCATTACAAAAAGCGTAGCAAAGATAAACAAAAGAAGTGGTAAGACTTTACTTTGAGGATAACAGAAGAGTGAGTTGATTAAGATTTCTTGCCAAATTTTATAAGCTTTAGCTTGTGATTCACATACCAAAGGATACCAACAATAATGAGTGCCAAAATAGCATACTGAAACTTTTTAAAGTATGGTTCAAGGGAATTCCATTTTGTTCCTAAATAAAATCCAATGCCAGTTAAAAATGCTGACCAAATGAAAGAACCTGCAAATGTATAAAAGGAAAATTTCCATACATTCATTTCAGAAAGTCCTGCAGGAAGAGAAATAAATGTCCTGACTACAGGTAATAGTCTACTGAAAAAGGCAATTGGGCTGCCATATTTTCCAAACCATTTGACTGCTCGCAGATACTCATGTTCCGTCACTAAAATAAATTTTCCGTATCGTTTGATAAGTGATAGAATGAGGCTTTCTTCAAGGTAGAACCCTACTGCGTAGGCAATAAGTGAACCTGCTAGATTTCCTACTGCTCCCAAGAAGACAACAAGCCAGAAATTCAGCTGTCCTCCTTGTGCTAAAAATCCCGCAAATGGCATTGTTACTTCTGATGGAATAGGAAGAAGGGCTGATTCAAGCGTCATCAAGATAAAAACAGCAAGGTAGCCTGCTTGGGAGATAAGATGTATAATATATGCTGATAATTGAGCTACCATATGTTCGGAACTTTACTGATTGTAGCAACTCCAATAGGTAACTTGCAAGACATTAGTCTTCGGGCTGCTCGGACGTTGCTAACTGCACAAGTCATTGCCTGTGAAGATACAAGGCGTACCGGAATATTGCTTAAAGAAATTGCCAAACTGTTTAGCGGATATCAGGAAGCGATAAAACCTCGTCTGTTGTCATATTACGATCAAGTAGAAACACAAAAAACACCAGAGATTATTGAAATTCTCAAGACAGGAACAGATGTCGTGTTGGTTTCAGATGCAGGTACCCCTGGCATTTCTGATCCAGGGTTTAAATTAGTGAGGGAGTGTATCGCTCAGGGAATAAAGGTAGAATCGTTTCCAGGACCATCAAGCGTCATTACAGCACTTGTTGTGAGCGGTTTACCAACCGATAAATTTTTCTTTCTTGGATACCCTCCGAAAAAAGAAGGACATAGACAAGCATTTTGGAAATCACTAGTACAAATAGGTGAGACCGTGAAAACAACACTTATTTTTTTTGAAGCACCACATCGAATTGTTGGAACAATTGATGAAATGACTGAAGTCTTTGGTAAAGAGAAAGAAGTTGTTTTCGCACGGGAATTAACAAAAGTATACGAGGAAGTACTACATACCACGTTGGAAAAAGCAAAAGATCATTTCACAAAACACTCTCCAAAAGGAGAATTTGTTGTGCTACTCCAAACAGGAAGGTAATGTGTTTTGTCCAAAAAGCATTCCCTCATCGTTACTTTAATGCCTTTAGTTGCTGTTCGATTTGCAAAAGTCTGTTATATTTCACAACTCGTTCTCCCCGTACCGGTGCACCCAATTTACAGTATTCTGCTCCAACCCCTACTGCAAAATCAGCGATAAACGTATCATTTGTCTCCTGTCCTCGGTGAGAAACAACAATTTTTAATCCTGACGCACGTGCTACTTCTGCAACAGCAAGGGATTCAATGACTGTTCCTATTTGATTTGGTTTTATCACAATAGCGGTAATTGCTTTTTTCTCAAGTGCCATTTGCAAGCGGTATGGATTTGTTGCGGTGAGATCATCCCCAACAACCATTGCTGAGGGTCCTAATACACTGACTGCTTGTTGCCATCCATCCCAATCATCTTCTGCCAAAATATCTTCAAGATACAAAACTCGAAACTGTTTTACGAGTTCTGCATAATACTCGATAAAATTTTTACTGGAAAGATTCATTTGCTTGTCATGAATCCTATACTGTTGGTTTGCATAAAATAAGTTTGCAGCCGCATTCACTCCCAAAAAGACGTCAAATCCCATTCTATAGTTCGTTGTTTCAACTGCTTGAGAAAGAAGAGACAGTGCATCATAGTTTGATCTCACTTGGGGGCTAAAAGCACCCATATCTCCTGTTAAAATGGATAATCCATTCGTCCGGAGCATATCAGAAAGAGCTGTATAGATTGTTGTTCCTATTTGTAAGTTTTCAGAATATGTTTTTGACGTAGCAGGAAGAATAAAAAATTCTTCAAAATCAAGTGTTCCTGAGATGTGTTTTCCCCCTTCGATCATATTAATCAGTGGTGTGGGAAGGAGAAGAGAAGTAGTTTTCGTTGTTAAAAATTGACGGAGATATAAAAAGAGTGGCATGACATTACTGAGAGCAGCAGCTTTCGCAACAGCAATGGATACGGAAAGAATTGTATTTGCACCAAGCCTCGATTTATTTTGCGTACCATCCATTTCAATCATTGCTTTATCAATTTCCTGTTGCTTGGTAGCTTCCATCCCTACAAGTTTGGGACCAATGAGTTCATTGATAGTTCCAATTGCCTTAAGTACCCCCAGTCCTCTAAAACGTTGCGGGTCTTTATCTCGTATTTCCACAGCCTCATACGTTCCAATGGATATACCGGATGGAACAGAGGCAATAGCAGTTATACCGTTTTGCAGCACAATAGTTGTCTCAATCGTTGGAATCCCTTTGGAATTAAGCACCTCTCGTGCAATAATTTGCTTTATTTTTGCCATACATTCGATAGAATCAGTAGACTTTGATGAGTCATGATTGGAAATTTCGGTACACTTCCATTCATTTGGAAATCATTTCTTTTTCTACTCGTGCTATTTCTTCTCGTGTCCGGTCTAGCGCGTCAGGGCTAACAGAGATACTTGTTATTCCCCACTTCACCAATTTTTCTAAAAGAGAAGGATACACAGAGGCTGCTTGTCCACAAAGAGATGATGGTATTTTGTATTTGTGACACGTTCGTATCACGTGTTCAAGTGCCCACAGGACTGCCGGATCTTGTTCGTTAAATACAGAAGCTACGTCACTATTGTCTCTATCTGTCCCAAGAATAAGCATTGTAAGATCATTACTTCCGATAGAAACGCCGTCAATTCCTTCTTCAATATACCTTTCCAAAAGAATCACATTTGATGGTACTTCACACATCATCCATAATTTAAATGATGGGGAGCGATAGATGCCGTTGGCAGAAAGGATTTTTTTAACCGAAACTAATTCATCAACCGTTCGGACAAAAGGAAGCATCAGCCATACATTTTTCAGCCCCATTTTATTCCTGACCATTTTTATCGCTTCAAGTTCCAGTTGGAAGACTTCTTCATTGTGAATGTATCGATACGCTCCTCGATATCCAAGCATTGGGTTTGGTTCAACTGGCTCATATGCTTTTCCTCCAACTAATTCTCTATATTCATTTGTCTTAAAATCAGATGCTCTATAGACAACGGGGCGGGGAGAAAAGGTGCGACAAAATGTTGCGATTCCTTCTGCCATTTTCTCAACAAAAAGATGGGATTTTCCTTCATGTATCAATTTTTTGGGATGTGTTCCAATACCTGCCATCATAAACTCTGCCCGAAGAAGGCCAACACCGTCAACCTGTCTTAGTGCAACTTTTTCTGCCAATTCGGGCTCTGCTAAATTCACATAAACTTTTGTTGCAGTTGGAACAAATGCTTTTGTTGGAGCATAGTGTTCATCAACATGTCCAATATGCCCGCCCCGATAAATTTTCCCCGTAAGTCCGTTGACTGTTATTAGTTCATGGTCCTTTAGGATGTGTGTTGCGGTTTGTGTTCCAACAACTGCAGGGACACCAATTTCTCTGCTCACAATTGCTGCATGGGAGGTACGACCGCCTTGGTTCGTGACAATAGCAACTGCTCTTTTCATGGCAGAGACAAAATCAGGATTGGTCTGATCTGCAACCAGTACATCACCTGGAACAATCTTATCAATATCTTTTGCGCTCTGAAGAATCTTTACTGGACCTGTTGCAATACCAGGGCTTGCAGGATCACCTGTTAATAAAACTTCTAGATGAATTGTTGCATGAGCTTCTTCACTTTTCTTATCAATTGCACTGACTGTTGTGATTGGACGAGTTTGGACTAAATATACTTTTCCATCTGTAATTGCCCATTCCGAATCTTGGGGAAAATAATAATGGTACTCAAGCTTTTTACTAAGTTCTGCTAATTGTTTAATGTGAGCATCGGAAATTTTTTGCACGTGTTGTTTTGCAGTAGGGACTTTGATTTCTTTGTTTTCTGAATCTTTTTTTGTAAGCATGATTTTTTGTACAGTAAGTTGCTTTTTTGTTATGTTAAGGCTTTGTTTATCAACTTCATAATGATCAGGTGTTACTTTCCCTCCGACAATATATTCTCCAAGACCATAAATTCCTTCAATAATAATTTTTGATTTATCATTGGTCACTGGATCAATGGAAAACATAATCCCTGATTGTTCTGCCTCAACCATTTTCTGAACAGGAACAGCAATAGCGACGTTAAAATGGTCAAAATGTTGTTCGTATCGATAAAAAATTGCTCGTTGGTCAAACAGAGAGGCCCATACTTCTTTTACTTTGATAATAAGGTTTGCTTCACCTTGAACATTAAGGAATGTTTCTTGTTGTCCAGCAAACGACGCATTTGGCAAATCTTCAGCAGTTGCAGAAGACCGAACAGCAACAAAGGGATTCTTGAGTAAGCCACCCAAAGAAAAGTATGCTTTAAAAATTTGTTGAATAAGCTCCTCAGATAATTTCCCTTTTTCAATGGTTTTTTTAATAAGACGGGAAGCTTTTTCCAGTGACTTTGTATCGTTGTAATCTAAAGATCCTAGCAGGTGTCTAATCTTTATTTCTAAATTGTTTTCTTTAATAAATTCGCGGTATGCAGTGGAAGTAACAATAAATCCAGGAGGGACAGGAAATCCGACTTTGGTCATTTCACCCAAATTTGCACCTTTTCCACCAACCAAAGCAATATCTTCTTTATCAACATCCTCAAACCAAACGAGCAGTTTTTTGGCCATATATTATCAGGTTATCAGTAAGCAATATAACTTGCAAGTGATAGTGCTTACAATTGACGAACTCACGACTTACTGTGGAGAGTTATTTAGCAAGCTCTTTTTTGAAATAGTCGACCCAGGGGTTAATGGCAGGATTTTGGTCGTAGCGAAGGCCTAAATAAAGAGTAAGCCAGCTGCCGTACGTGAGTGTTTCAAGAAATTCTTCGTATTTATTTTTGCCTTTTGGGAATGAAGTGAGGACATCATGGCCATTTTGTTTAATCACGTCAATGGTTAACTCCATTCTTCTTTGAATTTTTGGACTATAGTGATGTGAATTGAGTACCAAAAAATAGAGGTTAGAATCTTTTGGGAATTGTAGTCCCTCCATTAAATGATGGTTGAGATCTGGCACTAAATAATATGCAGAAAACGCTTTCGAAGTTTCGTTAAATTGATTTCTTAAAATTTGTGCATTACCAGACAAGTGTTCTGCAGCAATAATAATTGGTATTCTTCCTTCAAAAATTTCTGATTCTTTCATTGCTTTGCTTCGAATATCTTCAAGCTGTGTGTCTAAATAGGCAAATGCATCTGTCATTTCCTTGTCATCAATAGAAATAATCCCAAGCTTATTAAACAATCCAAGTAAGCCAATCACTGTATATCCGTTGCCGAGTCGGGGAGTGGAAGAGAGATTGAGTTTTCCATCAAAAATATAGGCAGGAACGTTGTTTTCCCGAGCAAAATCAGCCAGTGGTCCTCCTTTTGTTAAAACAAGCATATGTGCTCCTTTTTCTTTTGCTTCTTGGGCACAAGAGAGAACTTCCTCTGTGGTACCGGAATAACTCGTCAACACAACTAAGGTATCCTTATCAACATAGGAGGGAATGTGGTAGTCTGTAACTATTTCAATAGGAAAGGGGAGGGTTTCTCCTTTTAAAGCCTTAAGGACAAGTGCTCCGTAAATTGATGCACCCATTCCGCAAAATACCACTGACTTTACTTTTCCTTGAAGAGGTTCAATTGGGAGTGCTTTGACTTGCTCCCACGCTGCTTTTGCTTGTTCGTTGGCAAGAGTAGTTGTCTGTACTGTATCCGCAGGGTCTATTTTTTTAATTGCTTCAAGATTTGTTAAGTCCTTCATTTTTTATTACTCAAGTGAATGAAAGGAATAGTAAACTTATTCATTCCACCCTCTATTGGGTTGTTTTCTCAGTTCTTCTGTCTCATCTGGCCTTTTATAATCGTCCTCAATCCTCCATGTTGTTCCAATTTCAGGAGTAGACACTTCTAAAATATCGCAATCTGTAATACCGATAAGCCGATGTTTTTGACCAACATGAGTTGTATACCCATATCCTGGTTCAAGTTCTGTTTCAATCATATTACCATCCTTATCTTCCCAGGTAACTTTTCCATGTCCTTTCATAATAAACCAGCTTTCAGATTTTTGATCATGAACCTGAAGGGAAAGTCTTTTACCGGCATTGATATGAATAACTTTTCCCATATATGGAGCATCTTCTGGAACCCAATGCAGTTCATATCCCCAAGGCTTCTCAACACGTTTTACATAAGGAGAGTTATTAAATGTAGATGTATCAAATTTAGATAAGTCAACCATACGAATATTTACTTATACTAGCACTCGAGATCTCTTCTTACAAGTCATTTTCCCTGACAAAAAGAAGACAAATTATTTTTCTATTGCTGAGACAATAAATGACTTTATTTTTGGAAAGAGAGTATGGTTAGTAGCCAAAGTGACTTTATGTCCTCTTATCTCAAATTGTTCTACAGTAAGGCCTAACTCTTTCATCCAAATAATACGTGGCATCTGATCGACAAGCTTGGTTCTTTCGTTTAGAACAACAAATGCATCAATGCCTCCAAATGCAATATAAGGGCTAAATCCACCGCCTGATGATCTCAGTCGATTGCAGTTTTCACATAAAACTTTAAAAATTGGCAATTTCCAATATAACCCATTATTATGGGCGCCAAAATCCATGTCTATAAATGCTTTTTCTAACATTTCAACTGTTTGATGTGTTATTGTTTCTCCATTGATTTTGGCTCCATTTCCCTTACTTGCTGAGAAAAGTTGATCTGTAACTGGGTTATATATAGCTCCAAGAATAGGTTCGGATTTATAACAAAGTGCTACTTGGATATAGAAAAGGGGAATTTGACCTTTAAAATTATTGGTTCCATCAATTGGATCTATTGTCCACATATAATCTTTTTGTTCTGTGCTTTCTCCCTCTTCAACAATAAAACCTGCCCTTGGCAATATCTCTCTCAGCTGTTGTCTTAATTTTTCTTCAATAAGGGGATCGTATTGTGTTACAGGTTCAAAGCGTGTTTTATAAGAGACCTTCTTTGTCGTTTGCCATACGGTAAGCAAATCTTTTCCCAAAGGCAAAATAGCATGAGAAACTTTCTCTTCTAAAGATTGTAGTTCTTGTTGTGAGAGGTCCATAAATGATTAGAAAACGTCTACTTTAATTGTTGCAAGTATATCTTCAAAGGTTTTCGCCATTGCTTGTTCGATTTCTTTTGCCTCTTCATTAATTTGTTCTTTCGTTTTTTCAGAAAGATTTCCTTTAATTGCTGTATAGTATTTCATTTTTGGTTCTGTCCCAGATGGTCTAACATGGATAACATTTCGTTCATCTTTTGAGAAAAAGAAAGAGAGCATATCTCCTTTATCCCAATCTCGTGTTTCAAGGAGTTTACCTGTTTCTCCATTTCGTACCTCACCGGTTAGTCTATCGATAGTTTTCACAACTTTTCTTCCCGCAATTTCTTTTGGAAGATTTTTTCTAAGCTCAACCATTGCTAAATTCATTTGATCAAAGGCTCCAAAACCTTCAATGAGACGATAATAGAGTATTTCTGCATAATACCCATACTTTTGATAGATGGATTCGAGTAAATCCATTGGTGTCAGGTTATTGGCTTTGCACCATGCTGTCATTTCTGCTGCCACAACAGAAGGTGTTTCTGCACCTTTGTCTCGATAATCATTACTGAAAAGTGTGCCCATACTTTCTTCTCCTGCAAAAATGAAGTGTTTGGTAGGGGGTAAGTGCTGCATTCTATCTCCAATAAATTTAAACCCTACTAACAAATCGCTGATACATTCTGCGCCAAATCCTTCTGCGATATCTCTAATTAAATCAGTTGTTACAGAAGTTTTAATAACTACTGGATTTTTGGGCATTTTTCCTTGTTCATGCAAAGCATTCATATAAAAATATCCCAATAGAGCAGCACTTTGATTTCCATTTAGGGGGGTCCATGTAGCGTTTTTATCTGGTACTGCCATTCCCATTCTATCTGCATCAGGGTCGCTAACAATAACAATGTCTGCATTGGTTTTTTGTGCTAGTTCAATAGCTTGTTTATAATTTATTGCAAATTCTGGATTAGGAAAGTGACCTTCTACATTTGGAAAGTCTCCATCCAAAGACATTTGGCTTTCAACTAATTCAATATCTTTAAACCCAATTTCTTTCAACACCGGCAATATTGATTGAGAACCAACACCATGAAGAGGGGAATACACTATTTTTACATCGCGGCCTGTATATACAGAAACTTTCTTTGCTGACTCTGCAAAAGCCTTATCAACATCATCACTAATATATTTAACAAGCCCTTTCTCTACAGCCTCATCAAAAGGCATCTTTTTGATGTTCGTGACACTCTTAAATTCTGCTTCTATTTGTAATCCTATTTCAGGCATTACTTGTACACCATTTTCATCATAGACTTTATATCCGTTAAACTCTGGAGGGTTATGACTTGCAGTCAGGACAATTCCACCCGCGCAATGCAAATATCTAACAGTAAAAGAAAGTTCCGGAGTTGCTCTGAAGTATTTAAAAACCCAAACAGGAACACCATTTGCAGCCAAAACTCTTGCTGTTTCTTTCATGAATTCTTCTGAATGGTGACGACTATCATAAGCAATTGCAACACCTTGCTTAACGATGTCTTTTTTATATTTCAAAAGATATTGAGCATATGCTTGAGAGGCCCATCTCACTGTATAGTTATTAATTCTGTTGGTCCCCAAATTCATTGTTCCACGAATACCGCCAGTACCAAAAATAACTACACGATAAAATTCATCCATTAATGTTTCCCATTCTTCTCTTGTGATTTTTTCGGAGAGTTCAGGAATAAATTCAGCAAATTCTTCTTCTGTAAGCCATTTGACTATTTCCTCATACGCAGTTTTATTGAGCTTTTTTTCTTGCAGAGCTTGAGAGAGCTTTTCTTGCAGTTTACTGTCCATAAGAATATGAAGTAAAGTCTAATCTTGCCCTTTTATTTTGTCAATAGTAGGTAAGTAATTTAAAGCTATTTTGTTAGATTTTTGTCAGGAAAATAATCCTGTAGAAAAAAGTGTGCTTGAAATTTTTTAGAAGATAAGATAGGGTTTTAGTATAAATACTATTAGTTAGTATCATAGGTTTTACTATTGCAAATAGTGTTACATTAAATATGGATAATCATGTACGAGATGAGCAAACTATTAAAAAGTTAATTAGTGAAAAGAGGTTCCTTCCATTTTTTACTCGATTAAATGACATCCAGTTGGTGAGTGAGTTAGTAAAGAAACTAGAGAGTCACTTTCAAGGTAAGGCAGTTATCGTTACTCTGACTGCTGGTCCGGGTGCAGGGAAATCCACATTAAGAGAACACCTCATTGATAGATTAGAGAGGAATGGACATACTGCAGATTACATAAGCACAGATGACTTTGGGCTTTATACAAGAGAGGAAAGAAATAGGCTTATTGCGGAAGGCAAAATAAATCCATGGACAGCAAAAGATTGGGTATTGTTAAATAAACTTGTTGATGAGGTGCGAGAAGGAAAGTCAGTAAAGGCTCCTGTCTATGATGAAGCAACAGGAGATGCAGTAGTTGTAGGTGAAACAAATTTTCCCCATACCATCAAACCTAACCTCCATTTTTTTATTATTGAAGGAGATTTCCAACCTATTGAAAACGTTGATGTGCAAATTTATTTTCATGTTCCAACAGATGTCAGAAGAGAAAATCGAGTTGTAAGAGACATGGCAAAAAGAAATGGTGGTGACTCAGAAAAAATAAGACAAAGTTTTGACTTCAGGCTTGAATCACAATACTATCCTTATACTATTCCCAATGCTGAAAAAGCTGATATGCTTATTGTAGCAGACGCTCAACCTAGCAAGCGCGGTGAGTATCCTTTTATCTATTCTTATTCTATATATAAAAAGTCATGACAACAGTAATTACGATGCTTGCTTTACTAACCTTTTAAACTCTTCAAAAGATGGAATAGGGCTATTCACAGCTTCAGCAATTTTTTTAAGGAGTGTATAGTCGTTCCATGCATTCATTCCGTAACCAGTATAGCTTTGCCATCCAAGTTGTTCAGCTATTTTTACGATATCTATGTTTAGATGGGGTCTTAGGTCAACAAATACGTACAGCTTATTTTGATATTTCTCTAGAAGAGGTTTTACTCCACCTTCATCTTTTGTGCCCTCTTTGCCAGCAGCATTAATAAGAACGATTTCGCCTTCTATCTGGACATTCATAATATTAGCTACGCTCGGCGAGTAAATAACATTTCCGCTCTCTGATAATTCTTTTTGTAATTGTTCTTTGGGTGAAGGGTTAACTAAATACAGAATAGACGGTTGATAGTTAACAATTTTTCTTGCAATAGGCTCGCCCACACCTCCTACTCCAACCAAAATCACTACTTTATTTGTAAAGCTTCCAACTTCATCTATATACCAATTACAGAAGGATGGACCATTGAGATCATACAATATTAATTTCCCCTTTGCATTTTTAACCATAGCATCAACATTTGTTGGCATATTTTCTGAATGAGCAAAAAAATCTTTTAGTGCAATGTTGCTTTTATGAGGTTTAGTTTGGTTAATTGCAACTATTTGTGCAGATTCTTCTGCAAGCTGATACATCTTTCTAAGTTCCTCTGAATTTTCTTTCTTTATATTAACAGGCAAATAGATAAGGTTTGGTAGAACCTGATTCATATATGTTCGACTTGTTGAAATATCCCATTCTGAGGCATCTTTATAAGCTAAATAAAGACAAAAATAGTAATCTTTGTATTGGTGAAGCATTTCCTTTACATCGTATGTACTGTGAGTGACTGGAACTTTATGTTTTGAAAATGGAAAAGATTTCATATTCTAAGATTACTATAAAAATAGATGATATTTATTGGTGTTACAAGAGGGTTATTTATTTGTTGAGATAACTATTTTTTGGAGTTGCTTTTGAAGAGTGGGAGAAGCAGCACAGAGGGTAAAGTTGTCATGGACTTTTGCTAATGGGTTCGAATAATCCATTGGCTTGCCAAAAAAGTCTGTATAGACTCCTCCTGCTTCTTCAATAATGATATGAGGAGCAACGTTGTCCCAGATTTTACTTGATTGGGCAAGGGAACCTCCGTATCTACCGGTGGCTACTTGGATTATATCAAACGCGCTATTACTACTACGCAAATTACGAATATGCAAAACAATTTCTGCAATGATTTTTGATTCATTATATGTAAGAGACGGATTTTCCTGATGGCCATCAATACCGTAGGCAACAAGAGTTTTTAAGAGTTGTGTCTCTTGTGTCACGGTAACTTTCTTCCCATCAATCCATGTTCCAAAACCCTTCTCCGCGGTATATATTTGGTTAAAAGCTGGTAATGCAATACCCCCTGCAATTGGAGTAGCATGCTCTAAAAGGCCAATCATAATGCCATAGGTTGGCAGACCATTTGCAAAATTACTTGTTCCGTCAATTGGATCAATAACCCAGGTAAAAGAAGAATTATTATCAATAACTCCTGCTTCTTCATCAATAATATTGTGGGTTGGAAATTTCTCTTGGACAGAAGAAACAAGCAGCTTTCCTACTTCCAAATCTGTGTGGGTAAGAACTTGGTTATTGTCTCCTGTTTTTTCAATTGACGATACTTTTCCAAATTGTCCAGTGGCAATGGTTGATGCTTTCTTAAGCACATGAGCGAGAAACTCTTGATAGATCATACCTTTACTTTAAAGATTCAGAAGGAGTAAGTCAATTGTTGCAGTAAGAGGCAGGGAAAGATTCCCTGTTTTAAGACCATATTCGATAGCAAAAAGTTTTGCATGAAGATTGACTAGTTGGGCTGTAGTAAAAAGATGTGCTTGTTTTTCCAATTTCCCTTTTTGCCAGGGGGCAGTACGGGTGATTTCAGAAATAGTTGCGTTATTTGGTGAGTGAAAGGCAAGAAGTATCCGTACTTGTCTTTGGAGCATAAAAAAGACAAATTCAGTATCTTTATCCACTAATGTTTTATGAAAAAGCTCTACCAGCTGCTTGTCATTCTTAGGTTTTATCGCGTCTAAAAGAGCAAAGATTGTTGCTGGAATTTTAAAGATTTTTATCGTTGCTTTCTTCAAGTTTGCTACTTGCTTGGGAGTTAATTCTTTGGATTCCCAGAGGGTAATGGGTGATGAGTCGTGGGTTAGGAGTAGTGACACAAAAGCATCAAGCTCTTTTGATGCTTTTTTCTTGGACAATAATTCTTCAATAAAAATTTCTTTACTATCTCCAAATAAATCTTGCCCTTCAAGAGATTGAGCAAGGTCTGTAAGAGAAACTTTAGATCCATCAAGAGTAATACTCTCTTTGGATTTGCTTTTCAGCTCAAAGTAATAATTTCTGCTAACTGCGATATCGTCTCCGTGAATAAGGGTGAGAGGCATATGTTACAGAAGTATAAAGTATAGAGGAGAAAGTATAAAGGGTTTTTCAAGAATCATGGTACGTGGAGGAGCCACTTAATAAATTCTTTAAAGTTATTAGCAAAACGGACAGGTTTTTCATCCGGAAGGGAAGGAGTAAATGTTTTTGTGTTAAAGTCAACCAATTGGTTTTGTGCTGACAACACTTCAGGACCTAAGACAGGGGTTCCTTTTGTTTTCGACAGATTTTTAACAGCTGAGTAAATAGGTGTTGGATTGCCACCTGTATCTAAAAATGAAAATGTTGAAAAAGGTGAACCTCCTGCCTGAAGAAGAAACGGAGTAACTGCAACAATATTTGGATTATTCCATATGGTATTAAACGCTTGAACAAAATAGGAAGCAGTTGTCTGTTTCCCTACAACATCCTGTGACCATCCTGTTTCAGTAATAAAAACGGGAAGCGACTTTGATGAAAGGCTGTCAACAAGTGCTTTTTCAAACGTAAAGCTAGTAATACTCATTCGTGAATTAATAGTTGGAGGCTGGGAAAACGCAGGATTGGGATATGAATGACTGGCAATTCCATCAATTTGATTGAAAATACCCGGAACAGCCTGGTTCATCTGGGACATATAGTCATACTCATTCATAAACGTAGCAGCATTCGGTGCTGCATTATCCAAACCTGCTGAGATAATAAAAAAGTCAGAATCTTTTCCTTTAAATGCAGTTACTGCATATGAGAGAAGTTGTGCATATCCTGCAGGGTCAGGAGTCCCTCCCCATTCATCACCTCTATTAACCTCGTTAAAAACAATAATATATTTATTTTTTGTTGGCCAATTAAGAGAGGAGAGAAAGTTTGCAAAATCTAAAACATCCGAAGCATCAGGTTTTCTCCAGACTTGTGTATTAAAGAAATAATTTTCTGTGGAAATCCTCAGGATAGGAATGAGATGGTAGTTTCGACAGCTATCCATAAAGTTCTGCCATTTGACAAGGTCCTTATCGCCTGACTGGATTGGAATCAAGACATATCCCCAATCACCACCATTTGAGTTAACTAAATCATGGGCTTTGTCGACTTCTGAGGTGAAAAGAATATGAATGCCAAATCTATTGTTTGGGGATGACAATGGATTTTCTACTGCAAAAAGAGATTGTGGTGTAAGAAAAAGGAAGGCAAGAAGGAGAAAAAAGCTGGAGAGAATGACTTTCATATTGGCCTTAGTATAGCAAACTTACTCTAAAAAATGGAGTGAGCGATCTCTGATGCGGTGAGAGACTGACCAGTCTCTGAAGGATGGATACCGTCCGTTGCCGTGGTATATTGCCAACTCCCAAACGGACCATTAGTTTTTGTTTTATCATAGACATCAATAAGTGGCGTATTGGTACTGGTTGCAGCGGAGAATACATTTTTCATTTGTTCGACAATTTCTTTTGCATGAGACAGCCTATATTCATCTGTCCACTGTGCCATTCCAGATGGGCCCTTGCCAAAATCTGTCCCCAAGGGTGCAATCTCAGCGAGCAGATATACCTTTGCCCTCGTACTCTTTGCTTTCTGCACAAGTTGCATGAGAAGCATTTTGTGTTTTTCCGGATCAGGAGGAGTAAAAGGGTTGTATGCAAAGGAGCCAACAATGATGATATCCGGCTTTATATCACGCAGCGGAGGATAATTTCTTCCTTTATAGGTAAAAATGTTGTCAAACCTCTCAAGTCCCTGCTCAACATTTTGTGCTCCTATACCGTAGTTGTATAACGAAAAGTGAATGGATGGGTACAGTTGGGTAAGTAGTGAGGACAACCTTTCCACTCTGTTTCCCATGGTGTCTTCCAAAGAATCTCCATACACAGCAATAACGTAACTGCTTTTTGTTGGATGACCCACATGTTGTGAAATAACTGGAGCTTGTTGCAGGGAGGTGAGAACGTCTTTTGGTAGTACGATTACAGGTGTTGGCGTAGGAAAAAATGAAGCACCCAACACTTGTGATTCTTGTTGGGGAGAAATTTTTTGTACACTTTGTTTTTTTGGGAGAATAAAAGAGCTAAAGGTCAAGAAAAGTGCAACAGTAATACACAAAAGTCCAAAAGTTTTTATCAAAAACTGAAAACGAGAGAGAGACATACCCCTTTATTATATGTGGAAAGGCAATTGTCCTGCTATATTAAAATACAAACCCGAGTGTTTTGGAAATTATTGTCAATGATTTTTTTTCTTCGGGAAGCAGTTCTTTTTTCAGAAGCTTTTCCTGTACCATCTCCAAGACTTCGTGAGTCTGTAAATCATTATCCATCATCATTTCAAAACGATCGAGCAAATATCTATCTTCATTTGTTGGTGTATCCATATCCGAAGAGGGGAGCAATGCTTTTTCAAGATTTGTAACATGTCCTTGAGCTATTCCTAATTTCTCTTCATCAAAATTCCAGCTTTGTCGGTAATGATGAGAAAGTAAGTACCACCTGATTGCATTTGCAGAGTATTTTTTAAGTAGATCTCCTACCATGATCAAATTCCCTTTTGATTTTGACATTTTTTCATGATCTTTTTGGACTATCTGCACGTGCATCCAAAACCTGGCAAATGGTATTGTTCCTGTTGCTGTTTCAGACTGGGTAATTTCACTTTCATGATGAGGATAGATAAGATCTATCCCCCCTCCATGAATATCAATACTTCGGTAAATATTACCTTTGTCTGATTGTTGTTTTGCTAATGTACTGAGTGCCATTGCCGAGCATTCAATATGCCAACCGGGACGACCTTTCCCAAATGGACTGTCAAATGAGGGAATATGCGCAGGCTGGTTTGGTTGGCTGGGCTTCCAAAGGGTAATATCAAGTGGGTGTCGTTTGTGAGGATTATCAATGTCTTCTTCAAATTCTTTTGCAAGCACGGTCATGTCTTTATAGGAAAGGTGAGATAACTTTCCATACTCTTTATACTTGGAAATATCCAAGTACACGCCTCCATCTGCTTCGTAGCCATATCCATTTCTTAATATTTTCTGAATGAGGTCAATCATGGAAGGAATTTGCTCTGATGCATACAAATAGTGAGTGGGCTTTGTCCAGTGCAACGATGCCATGTTTTTCAGAAAATTATCTGTCCAAAATTTCGTTAATGCTTGCCAGGTTGTGTGCTGCTCTTTGGCTTTTTCCAGAATATCTTTATCGCGGTCATTGATATCAGTTACATTTTGCGTGTATATGACTTCATAACCTTTGTATGCAAAATATTTGACAAGTGCATCAAATGATATGTATGTGAAGGCATGTCCTAGATGAGTTGTGTCGTATGGAGTAATACCGCAGACGTAAAGGGTAACTTTTTTATTTTGAGAAGGGAAAAACGGTTCTATTTGTTTTGTTAGCGTGTTAAAGAGATGTAGCATGCGAGTGCATTGTATCATGTGAAGTAAAGCTCTCAAACTACTTACAAAAAAGAAACTATTTACATTTCTTGTGAGGAAGGTTTACAATGGACCTGCTCCACGACTCACTTCGTATAGAGAAGATTTCAATGAAGATTTCTGGTATTAAAGCAAGACAAATTTTAGATTCTCGCGGTAATCCTACTGTAGAAGCAGATGTTATTTTAGAAGACGGCACATTTGGGCGTGCAGCAGTGCCATCAGGTGCCTCAACCGGAACCTATGAAGCACTCGAACTTCGGGATAAAGATCCTAAAAAATATCAGGGGAAAGGTGTATTAACTGCAGTAGAAAATATCAATACAGTTATTGCTCAATCACTACAAGGCGTGGATGTAACAGATCAAAAAGCAATTGATGAAAGAATGATTGGTTTGGATGGGACAGAAAATAAAAACAAATTAGGAGCAAATGCTATTCTTGCTGTATCAATTGCTAGTGTGAAAGCAGCTGCTAATACACAAAGAATACCTCTTTATGAATACTTCCATACGCTCTCTCATACATCCAAACCGCTCACGCTTCCTGTTCCTATGATGAATATCATTAATGGAGGCAAGCATGCTGCCGGATCTACAGATATTCAGGAATTTATGATTATGCCACTTGGCGCACCAACATTTTCAGATGCACTCCGAATGGGAGCTGAAGTATTTCACAGTTTGGCAAAAGTTTTGGAAGAGAAAGGGTATGGAACAACAGTGGGAGACGAAGGAGGATATGCTCCTCATGTAAAACATGGTAATAAAGAAGCATTGAGCCTTATTTCTCAGGCTGTTGAAAAAGCAGGATATACCTTAGGGAGAGATATTGTTCTTGCTCTTGATGTGGCTTCGTCTGAACTGTATGAAGAGGGGAAGTATGTTCTTAAGACAGAAAACAAAACCTTAATATCTGAGGAAATGATTACATGGTATGAGGAACTTGTGAAAGAGTACCCAATTGTTTCTATAGAGGATGGTCTTGCAGAGTCAGATTGGAATGGGTGGAAGATTCTTACCCAAAAGCTTGGAAACAACATCCAATTGGTAGGAGACGATTTGTTTGTGACCAATATGAAATTCTTAGAAAGGGGCATACAAGAAGCATCAGCAAATGCTATTCTTATCAAACTTAACCAAATTGGTAGTGTTACAGAGACTATACAAGCCATTCAAGAAGCGGAAAAAGCAGGATGGCATGCAGTTGTTTCACACAGATCAGGAGAGACAGAAGATACAACAATTGCGGATTTGGCAGTCGGTCTTGCAACAGGTCAAATCAAAACTGGATCGTTATCCAGAACGGATCGCGTTGCGAAGTACAATCAACTCTTACGAATTGAGGAGGAGCTTGGGAAACAGGCTGTGTTTCCTGGCAAAAAAGCGTTAGAATAATTGATATGGCAAAACTAGTACTCGTCAGACATGGAAAATCAGAATGGAATGCTCTAGGCCTTTGGACAGGGTGGACAGATGTATCTTTAAATGATGAAGGGAGAAAAGAGGCACAAAAAGCAGGAGAAGAGATACAAGATATTCATTTCGATTATGCTTTTACTTCATCTCTCAAACGTGCTATCGAGACACTTAATGAAATTAAAAAAGTCATTCATCAAGAAGATCTTTCAACAACAGAAGCTCTGGAGCTTCGTGAGAGAGATTATGGTGATCTAACCGGTAAAAACAAATGGAAAATAAAAGAAGAATATGGGGAAGAACAATTTATGAAGTGGAGAAGAGGATGGGCAGACAAGCCTCCTCAAGGAGAGTCTCTCAAAGATGTGTATGATCGTGTAGTTCCTTACTATCAAAAAACCATTCTTCCACTTCTTGAACAAGGGAAAAATGTTATCATTGCCGCTCACGGAAATTCGCTTCGGGCACTGGTAAAGTATTTAGAAAATGTATCAGATGCTGATATTCCAAACCTTGAGATAGCAACAGGAGAGACTTATGTGTATGACATCGATAAAGACGGAAAGATAGTGAACAAGCAAGTCAGAGCAGCTCATGAAAATGCTGGATATTAATCCTTTTATTACCTATGCAGATTACCGCAATTAATGATTTTAAAAAAACAAAGATTGTCGCCACCATTGGCCCAGCAAGTGAGTCTGAAGAAAAACTGCGAGCAATTATTACCTCCGGTATGAATGTTGCACGGTTGAATTTTTCTCATGGAACGCAAGATGATCATAAAGAACGACTCAAAAAAATCCGTGCACTTTCAAAAGAATTAGATAAGCCAATTGCAATCCTTCAGGATTTACAAGGGCCCAAAATTCGTCTTGGGAATTTAAAAGAAAATTCAGTTTTCTTGAAAAAAGATGAAATTGTTATGCTTTGCTATGGCAAGACTCAAGAGAATGAATGTATCCCTGTCCAGGTAGATATTTTCCCTTACTTACACGTGGGTAATGCGATTCTGATTAATGACGGACTTGTCAGACTCGTTGTTGATGAGATAGCAAATGGTATTGCAACATGTACAGTCGTTGCGCCTGGGGAAATAAAACCGCATAAAGGAGTGAATCTTCCTGATACTCAGCTTCCAAGTATGGCTCTTACAGAAAAAGATAAAGATGATTTAGCATTTGGCCTTGCTCATGAAGTTGATTATGTTGCTGTTTCCTTTGTGCAATCAGAAAAAGATATTGAATATGTAAAAGAACTTATGGCTGCCCATCATCATATACCAAAGGTGATTGCAAAAATCGAATGCGGGGCTGCGGTAAAAAATCTGACAAAAATTATTGACGCGGCTGATGGTGTTATGGTTGCAAGAGGGGACATGGCAGTTGAAGTAGGGCAGGAGGAAGTACCAATTCTTCAGAGAACAATCATTAAGTATGCGCAACAAACCCATAAACCGGTCATTGTTGCGACACAAATGCTTGAGAGTATGATCCACAATGCAGAACCAACCCGAGCTGAAGTGAATGATGTTGCGACAGCGGTATTGGATGAGGTTGATGCTGTTATGCTTTCAGCAGAGTCGGCACATGGGGATTATCCGGTTGAGTCAGTTGTTATGATGAAAAAAATTATTAGAAGGGTAGAACGATATATTCATGAATCTCGTATAGAACATCACGTTAATTCTCATGACGAACATACACAAATAGATGCGATTGCAGAATCTGCAGCTATTTTAGCGCTCAAATTGAATGCAAAAGCTATTGTTGCACTGACAGAATCAGGGATAACAGTGCAGGAGGTCTCTTCGTACAGGCCTTCTGTTCCTGTATTTGCTATTACCGATAATGCATATACCTATCGTCAGCTCGCATTATTATGGGGAGTAAAATGCTTTTTTGTAGACAAGATTATTGATAATGACGAAGCATACGATAAAATAGTGACACAGTTTGTATCAAAAGGACTGCTTACTACTGGAGACCATCTTGTAGAGGTTGCAGGAAGTCATCCTGGTGTTTCAGGGCACATCAATAGTATTAAGGTCGTAACTGTTGAATAAGATCTTCTTCATTCCCTAAAATATTTTCTATTTCAGAAAATGTGTTAACCCGAAAATGTGCTTGTGTTGGACCATCTTCCGGATCTATCTTGACGGTAATAAAGCCTTCGTCTTTTGGAAGGACAATATCAGCCGTTTCATTATCTCCCACAGTCATTGCTTCTGTATACAAAACGCCTAATTCATCTGCAGCAACAGAATAAAGGTTTCTTGTGTGTTTTACCTGTCCTATTTCCTCCGTTGTTACTACAACATCGGCAAAAGGAAGTATGTCCGTTTCTTTTAAATGCTGATAACGGGTGATATAGTCACCACCGCTCACAATACCAAAAAGATACCCGTTTTCTTTCAAAAAGGAGATAGTTTCCATAACACCTTCGTATGGTCTTGCAAATTGTGCTGCTGTTTTCCAGAAAATATCATTCAATTCGTATAATTGGTCGTAAGAGTAATCAAATGCATTTTGTTCAAAAACTTTTTTCCACGCTCCAACTTTTGAATATCCATTGAGGAAATGAGCTTTTGTTGTCTGGGTATCATAGAAATCTTTTACAATAGTTTCTGCCTTTTCTTTGGGTAATTCCAGGTATGTTTTTACAACACGAATAACTTGTTCCGGGACAAGCCTGTCCTCAATGAGCGTTTTGTCTAAATCAGAAAGAATAGCTTTTATTGTCATAGTTCTATCACTTTATACGGTCTTTTTGGACTTATTTTTTGCATAATTGGCCAAGAGACGTTATATACAGGAATACCTTTTAACGTCTTGCCTTCTGTGGATCCAAAATGGGCATGTCCATGAAAGACCACCGAAACCTCGTGTCTGTCTACAACTTCTTCAAATCTTGAACTTCCCAGAAAAGGGTAAATTTCTAAAGGTTCTCCTTTATTCGTTGCAGGGATAGGGGCGTAATGTAATAATACCACTTTTTTTTCATATCTTCCAATGTAATCTAAGGAAATTTCCAGTTGCTCTGCTTCATCGATAGTTTCTTTGACAAAGTCTTTGATAATATCTTCTCCAAAACTTCCTAGCATATGCTTGCCAAATCCGCCTCCAAATCCTTTTACTCCAGCAAACCCAACACTATCAAATTCAAAAATTTTTTCTCCTAAGACATTGACTCCTCCTTCTTCAAGGATATGTACGATTTCTTCCTGGTTCCCTCTGGTGTAGTCATGATTTCCAAGGACAGCAGCTTTTGGGATAGTACATTTTTTTAAATAGGTAACAAGCTGTTTTGCCTCTTCTGGTAGTCCATGATCTGTTAAATCTCCACCGATGAGTAAAATATCAGCATCCTGCCCTACCGCTTCAAATACTTCTTCGTAGTTATTTTGAGGGTGGATGAATTTGCCAACATGCGTGTCAGCAAGAGCAGCAATTTTTACCGTACGTTGTTTAACCATTATGCACGTGAATTCGACTCAATTTCTTTGTATCCCCATTTCTCAATTGCGACGTTATATTGTGATGAGAGTAACAATCCACGAGTGATGTGAGATTTTGTAGGAGAGGTTGTATATTGCTTTTGTAGTTGTTCGATAAGTTTTTCAAAAATCCATGAGGGAATGATATTTCGATCAGCAGGGTAGACAAAATTAAACAGTAGGAGGTAGGAAAGTAACAGTTCCCAATCTGCTTCCATGTTCTTAAAAAGATATTCCCAATCTATTTCTTTGCCGTGTCGAAGAATAAGATGGACAACATCTGCCCCGTCAAATCTATTGCGTGACTGGATATATGCTTTAGATCGAATCATTTCTTCAATAGGCATCAGTTTTACTGGCCTGTTCATCACGTCGCCATTTCGTGCACGCTTATACCAGTCCTCAGATACTCGAACAAGGCCGTTTCGTTCTGCAAAAATAATATCAGCGGTAAGTCCAGATGAATGGACTTTTGCAATCCACGTTTTATCTAAAAGCTCTGTCTCATAGCCATGTTCACTGCATAACTGCAATAGCTTGGGGTATTCTTCAGGAGTGCAAAAAAAATCGACGTCTTTTGTTGGTCGTTCTATTCCAGTGTAGCACGCAAATGCATAGGTTCCTCCTACCATGAATTGGTGATTATAGGCAATAAAAAGATCAATGAGAGTACCATAAAAGTGTTCTGCTTGCTTTATGTTCCTCATGGATATGATACTAATAGACATTTATCAGCCTACTTGTAAGAAAGCTGTTGGGACATGGAAAGACAGGATATATTGATTTTCTCAGAGCATTTCCTGTTAAATACAATGGATGCTCAATAATCTTTTTGTTAAAAAGTCTTTGCTATTCTCAGCAATAGGAATACTGGGTATTAGTGTGTTATCCCTATTCTTATACAAAATGTATATTCCCCGCGTGAATGCATTTGGTTGTTTTGATGATTGTTTTAATTTCATGGGAGGATACTTTTTACTCCATAACAAACACCTCTATTCACAAATTTTCTATAATCATGCCCCCGGTATGGCATATATCAGTGCTCTTATTCAACTGTTAACTCACCCTCAGAATCTCTACGATGTTGTACTGAAGCATCGACAATTTGTTTTTATTTTTGGTTTGGTAATGAACATATTTCTTTTTCTTCGGTTTGGTTACAGCCTATTGCCAATGATATTTATCTATGAGCTGACGAAATTTTATGTATTTGGAGATAGATTTTTAGCAGAAGGAATAATTGTCTACCCTCTGTTATATCTCACAGGGATTGCATTACAAAAGATTAGGAATCAATCTTTGTTTCTTCTTGACTGGATACTTGGAGGGTTTTTTGCCTGGTTTGTAGTGTTTATGCGTGAACCGTTTGTTCCTCTTACACTATGTATCTTAGGAATCCTTGTTCTGGGAAGTAAGGAGTGGAAAAGAAAAGGAGTAGCTCTTGGTATATTCTTTTTGCTTTCTTTGATAACGTTGCTTTTTCACAACATCAGCGAATTTTATTTTAATGTTGTTACTACCAACTCACAGGTAAGTCTTTCATCCAGCGGATCAGAAAGTATTGTTGGGATAGGGGCGATAAAGGCATTTTTATATCCAATATTCATTTTTTTCAGCGGTAGTAAAACGTTTCTCAAAAGTATAGAAATTGCCGTATCGATTGTATTCTTTTTTTCAATTGCAAATATCTTTTGGAGGAGACATTGGAGAGTATTGTTTTTTGTCTTTCTTGTATTGGGATTGGCAAATTTTAGGTTTACTCCGCCAGGATTACAATATTACGAAGCATTTCACCAAGCTGTATGGTATGCTCTGTTTCTTTTCATCACTACACAACTTGTTGTCTTTTTACCAAAACGATGGATGCAAGTGTTCGTAAGGGCATGTTTGTATCTTATTATTGGGTATATTCTTTTTTCTCCACAGGCATTTTGGAAAGAAAAAGTATCTCCGTATCAAGAGTTTATTATTAACTATGGGAGAGTCCTCCAGGCCGGAGATATTGTGAGAACACTTTCCAAACCTACTGATACGCTCTTTGTTGATGGATTTGACGATATGGTCTATTGGGTATCTCATAGGTATTCTTCTTACCAGTACTCATGGTATACGTCTCTCATGCCTGCATTTCCGAAATATACAAGTGCACGAATTCGCATGCTTCAGACAAACCCTCCTGATCTTTATTATGGATCTTGTCTGCAAGGAGATATACCACAACGCCTGCTTACTTCCTCACAGCAAAGCTCTTATGTGCGTTTACTTGAAAGTGGTAAACCCTCCTGTATTTGGGTGAAGAAAACAAAAATACCTAATATTACGAAGGATCAATGGGATAAAGCAAAAAGTGGGTATTATACGCTGCCAGAAAATTTTTCAAATTAACTTTGAAAATGTACAAAGTTGCTCCTATGTAGTATAATAATATCACTTCAATTTTAAGACACGACGACGTATCTGGATTTAGAAGTATATTGCTCTTTAACCTCTTTGTAGAAAGAATAGATCCGCAGAAAATGGCAAGAAAAAGAGGTCTTGCACATGAAAATTATGAATATTGCATATTTAGACAAACCTTGCGAACGATGCGGCAGCAAAAGAATGATAGGAAGAACGTGGACTGAAACGGTTCAGAATTTTAGCGGCACAGTGGAGGTAAAACATCAACAAATCGTTTGTAGTAATGAAGAGTGTCAGTCTAAATTTGAAAAAGGATACCAAGACGAAGCAAAACGAAAAGAAGAGTTACGTGTAAAAAAAGAAGCATACGATACAGCACGAAAAGCTAACCGTACTACGTCTCCAAAAAATAAAGACTTCACTTCGTAGTTCTTCATTTACAATTCATCTGAGTTATTACAATAATAGAGTATGGCAATTTTTCCTCGTGGGGAAATGTGGGTGCAGAATATAAAAATCCTTCTGGTAGATCAATGGAAACTCCTTTCCCTTGCATTTCTGTTCTTACTTTTGCTTATTCCAACAAGTTTTATCATTGCAAAGAATCTTTTAGCAAAACAATGGACTCAGGACAAGGCAGTATATCTTGCCCACCGTGTATTACTTGATCCAATTCCTAATGATATACAAAAACTCAGCAGGGCAACATCTGCAAGGAGTGCAGTTGATATGCTTTTTGCTCCCGTGTCCCAAACTGAAGAACAAGCCTACCAGCAAGGACTAGCAGATTTACAAAATAAGAAAGATACCTACAAAAATGAGATTCAATTTAACAATGTTGAGTATACCTATCAAATGATTCATGATCCCGATAGAGCTCGAAGAATGCTCTACTATCTCTGGGAGAATATTTTCTCAGTTGATGGATCAGAAGCGGATGATGGTATTTTATACGATGATGTAAAAAAGCTTGATAATACGATTTATGCCGATGCATACGGGAATTATCCTCAGATGGTTGAGGATGTGAGGAATAACTATGCAATGGCAAGATATTTGGATTTAACAAATTCTCCTAAAAATGACCCAAATGAAAATTTTGCTAGAGAATTAATGCAGCTTTTCCTTATTGGTCCGTATACCCCACTTGATAAAACACAGTCACATTCGAATTATTCTGACGCAGATGTCAATGCGCTTGCCTATATACTGACAGGATATAAGGTGGATAAACAAGCACGAACAATATACTTTGATCCACGGGACCATTATGCAGGCCAAAAAGAATTTTTAGGAGACCAGTTTAACGATCCGATTCATGTGATCAGCTATATTGAACAAAAGAAAAAACATGAAATGGCTGAATTCTTAGCAAGTAAATTACTTCACTATTATGTCAGTGATACGCCTTTAGATAATGACGTTATCGCAGTTGCCTCATTAGTAGAAAAAAATAACTTCGAGATTCTTCCAACCGTGAAAGAACTTCTCTCATCAGATATCATGTATAACCCCCTCTATATGCAACAGGAACGTTTTAAATCTCCACCGCAACTTGTTACCTCATTCTATACAACACTCTTTGGAAGAAATAACTACAGTGTGATTCCTTCTGCATCTATTCTTACAGATCTTGATTTTCAACCATATAGACCTGGAAGTATTTTTGGAAGAGATGGGTTTAATAGTAATTCTCTGTTTTACTCTGGTACGATTGTCAATAAATGGATTGGCGATGCACAAGGAATAGTAGGACAAAATATGCGGGCACTAAAGATGCTGCAAAACAATGTAGGAGGATATACTTCACAAACAGTTAGTATACTTTCCCAAAAACTTTCACTCTCTTCTCCTCTTCCACAACGTGTACAGGGTAAACTTGCTGAATTCCTCTCTCGTACCTCTCAAAAGACACAACAACAGACATTTGCAGGTCTTCTGGAATTACTATTTGCACAACCTGAATTTTTAACAGTCAGTGGCAATACGCAAAGTGCTTCTCTTCCAAGAGTATCAAAGTCACAAAATACAAGTGATAGTCCCATTCTTGTTGTTGTACGGATTAAAGGAGGATATGATTACCAGCAACTTGTCGCGAACACACAAGACCCTTCCTATTATTCCAACCGGAAAGAGATGGCGCTTACCCCTGCAAATAGCACTTCTTTAGGTAATGGATATGTGTTAAATAATGCAGCCCAAAGTTTGCTTTCACTCCTTCAAAAAAAAGAAGCATTCCTTATCTCAGGTGTTGGATTACCGAATCAATCACGTGCACATGATGTTGCATCCAAGCAAATGGAAACAGGTCTTCTCTCAAATGGGAATGGTATTCTTGCACAACTTGCCGTTGCTAACTCTTCAGTACAACTCATTTCGTTTACAAATACTCCTCCCATTATGTTGAAAGGGCAACAAAGTTTACAAATAGGATCTGCAAACCTTGAACTATTCCAACAAAAGAAAAAAGGAAACACAGGAGAGAATGTTGGACAAACTCTTATCTCTACCTTTTCTCAAAGACAATTCCCATCGCTTATCGCAAGCTACTATAACCAAGCGCTTTTACTAGATAGCCTTGCAAAACAAAACGTCGCAAATGGAGGGAAAGGGACTCCTGGCAATACCAATACAACGCAGTTATCATTTCTGGAACAGCTTATTGCTAACCATGTTGGGAACACCTATTACCTCTATGCTGATAACGGATATGATACCCATGTCAATGAAGGTCTCGTTTTTGAAAAACAAATAAAAGAACTTTTTGACAATCTTACCCAATTCTACAATGATGAAAAAGATAAAAGAAAAGTAGCAATTGTTGTTTTTTCAGAATTTGGCAGAACAAATAAGGTAAACGGTGGAAAGGGGACTGACCATGGGATTGGAGGAGGAATGGTTGTTTTAAGTAATGTCCTTTCGTGGCCAGAGATGATTGGAAGTCTTACACCAAGTACAGATAAATATAACTGGTCTGATGTAAAAGTAGATGAACGGGATGTCTGGGCAACACTATTCCATGACTTGTATCAATTGCCTCAAAATGCAGTATTTGGTGGGACACAGAATATAACAAGCTATCCTGCTACTGTCAATTAGTTTGAAACAATAATTGTGCCTGTTTGGGTAGCATCAAAATGATTATGGTACCCAAAACGTCCAGCTGTTGGAAATATCAATGATAGCACGTTACTCTTTCCAAATTTTCCAAGGTTCAGTGGAGGATAGGCAGTATGAGTTGGGTGAGGATCTGAATTAACTGTTGCTTCAACACCACTTTTATTTATCCAAATAACTTTTGTACCAGGAGTAATAGTAATGATTTGTGGGGAAAATCCTGTTGGTGTAAGGGTTACAGTAACAGAAACTATTTTTTTACTCGTTGGACTAGGAGATGAAGTTCGAGTTGGTTCTGAGACGGTGGTTTTTGGGACAATATTCCCACCATTCAAGTGGGGAAGATTTACCTTTTGAGAATGTCCAATTACCCATACGCCTGTAAGGATGACAAGAAGTATGACAGTACAAAGAATAAGGTATTTCTTCATAAGGTATATCTATTATAGCAATGGAAATGAAAAGAATATGAAGGAATCCAAATTTTTTAAAGGAGTGGTTTGTAATTGTTTCTTGGTAGGGCGTAGGGGAGTCGAACCCCTGATTCTCGGGCTGAAAACCCGATGTCCTAGGCCACTAGACGAACGCCCCGCAAGTAACAGTATTCATTATACCGTAAAATTGGGGTTTTGCCAATAGAATCAAGCTTACTTAAGTCTTCTCCGAATCTGCTCTAATAGTCCTCTTGCACTCTCTTGACCTCCAAGACCAAATGCAATTCCCCCTGCTATTGCAACCATGGCAACAAATCCTGTGAACAGAATTCTCACAAGTTCAGCAGCAACTCCAAGTTGGTTAAGGACTGCCAAAAAGACAAAGACAATAATTGCCCATCGTGCAATGGATGCTATTGTTTGTGCTGTATCTTTAGAAACACCTTTAATGGATGCCAAAATGACATCATGAGAAAGCCTTGCAAAAACGATCCCAATCATTGCAATAATTGCTGCAACAAAAACATTTGGCAAGTACAAAAGGAATGTGTTGAGGACTGTAACAATTTGTGGAAGTCCCCAGACATCAGCTGTGGGAATAAGAAAAAGTACAATGACAAACCATCTTACTATTTCAGCTAAAATATTTGACCAAGCAAGCTCTCCTCTAGATTCAGGGAAACCATATCGTTTTAACAGTGCTTCAAAACGCAGTACTCGAAATGCTTCTTGTACCAGCTTTTTTACTAAAGATGCGATGACGATACCAATAAGAAGAATAATAAGTCCTGCAATAAATTTCGGAACAAAGTTAACGACTGCAGCAATACCATTATTCAGGGCCATAACAATTGACTGGCCAATAGTATTTACTGACACATTACCATTCATAGACTCACCCCCTTTCCTTGTATAAAACGTTTTAGTACTCTCTTGTGTGATTGTAAATAATCTCTGTTAGTGCAGTGTAAGAATATCTTGAAGAGGAAATGGTTGTCAAGAAATTAATGTTTGATATTCTGGTAAGACTTAGACAAGATTTTTATACATTTATCGTAGAGAAACGCTATTATACATATGTGGTAGTAAATATCGCGGGTAATAGGAAAAGCAAGTTTTGGCCTGAGCTCCCTTATGAGGAATGGAAAGATACATTGGATACTCTTCATATGTGGATACAAATAGTAGGCAAGGTCAAGCTCAAGCTTGCTCCTTTTATGAATCACTGGTGGGAAGTTGCTTTATATGTTACTCCTTATGGTCTAACAACTGGTGAAATTCCCTATAATAACGAGTTATTTGTGGTTGATATTGATTTTCTTTCACACAATCTCTTGATTCGAACATCAACAAATCAGGTTAAAAGCATTGCATTAATACCCCGTGCTGTAGCAGAGTTTTATAACGAGTTTATGACTGCTTTACACACTCTTGGAATACAGGTAACTATCAGTACCCTACCATCGGAAGTATCACACCCCATTCGTTTTGAAAAAGATACAATTCACGCTTCTTATGACAGCGTATATGTTTCGCGCTTCTTCCAAATTTTAGCGACAATTAATCCCATTTTCGAGCGTTTTCGTACTCCATTTTATGGGAAAAATAGTCCTGTGCAATTTTTCTGGGGATCTTTTGATCTAAGTCAAACTCGCTATTCGGGAAAAAGAGTAACCCCTCCTAAAAATGGAGGGCGAATTATGGAATTTGCAGAAAATGAAGAAAATTTCTCCTGCGGTTTTTGGCCAGGTGATGAAAAATATCCTCAACCCGCCTTTTATTCCTACATTTATCCAACACCGCCTGGGATGGAAACAATACAATTTGCTTCTAACCCCGCATCTTTTAGTGAAAAGCTATCAGAATGTATTTTACCGTATGAAACAGTACGAACAGCAAAGTTTCCGGATAAGGTCGTTATGGATTTTCTACAAACCTCGTATGAAGAGAGTGCAAAACTTGCGGGGTGGGATACACACAAATTTGAAGGTCCAATTCCTTCTCATCTGTAAAACTATTATTTTCGTTTTCAAACAAAAAGAAGATAAACCTTGCAGCAATCTTATAAGAATATTTCTTACTAACTCTTTATTGTCAACTTACAAAGAGATTATATTGTTTCTTTGGTTGAATATGCATGAACAATTCATTGCACAAACACATGTCGCAATAAAAGATAATCCTGCAAGAGTATCTATTCCGGATATTGCTGTTCAAACACAAATCTTGCTGCCACAAGAAGAACCGTCAGCGAAACCATGGCAACTTCCTACCTTTTCTCGTCGTGGTCTTTTGGTTGCATATTTAACTGCTGCATATGATTTATCGCAAGATCTTTCTGAAGTGCTACTTACCGATATAAAAGCAGTATCAGAACACCTTGCCATTACCCATTCGGCTCAAAAAGTAGTACAAGTTCTTGAGCAAGGTAAAAGTACCAAGACTGTCTCTCATGAGCAAAGCCTTTCACTAAATACCTATGAGACACCATATGGAGATCTCATTCTTGACTCAGAAAGAAATCAAGCATACTCTCCTCTTTTGAATAATAATAGGGCAATTCATTTAACAACTGCCGAAGCAGCAATCCTTACACAACTTATAAAAAATCCTCACAGAGCGATTAGCGAAAGAGATATTTATCTGTGGCAACAAGACCCAGATTTATCGCAAACTATGAAGGCACATATTCGACACTTACGAGAGAAATTGGGAGAGGCGACAGATCCAGAAAAAAGAAAATTAATATATACTTTTACACGAAAAGGATACTCTCTATCTAAAGAGCTTGATTTATCCGATCCATTGATCATCACAGAGATGACAAGAAGAAGAGGAGAGCCTGCAAAAGTAGAAGAAATGCCGCAATTCACTGAACAACAGCTCGACGCAGTATTAGAATTTAATCTTGGAAATGGCCAATTTCTCAGATTTTTCCCTAATGCAAGAATTGCATTTTCACCTACTCATCCAAACCAACCAATATCTCTCTCTATAACCCAAGCAAGAATTCTTGAAATATTGATGCGCAATCCTAAACAGGTGTTGTCCCCCAATCATATTGCTAATGCGTTCGATTTTGATCGAGCAGAAACACTTGATCCCAAAGCACATATTCATGCCTTGCGTAAAAGATTAGAAGGAAAAGAACGAAATAAATTTGGGAATATTATTCATACCATTCCAGGGGTTGGCTATTCTCTCAGTAATCCAAAGGCATTACGAGCTACTTAGGCAAGGAGTCTAATGTTGAGCAAAACGTATGTTTATTGGTTCGATATTTCTTATTGGAATATCTTGGAGCTATCCAGATTGTTCGAACCAGCAGATTAGCCCGTTGTACCAGGCTATTCTTGATTGTGACAAACAAGTTGCCACCTTCTGTGAGCCCGCCGGGATTCGAACCCGGGACCAAGAGCTTAAAAGGCTCCTGCTCTACCGCTGAGCTACGGACCCAAAATTTAAACAATACAAACTAGTTCTGATTATATCAAGCTTGAATACTATTGACAAGAATAACAAAAGAATATGGAGATATTGCTGACGAATTATCCTCTTGGTCGTCTTCTTAATCTGCTGACTCGAGTTTTTGCCGCATCAACGACTCTTTCTTGCGGGGATTGTGGTGCAATATAATTAGCCCAAAATTGATCTGCAATTTCTGGAATTTCCACACGTTCATTTGCAACGATTCTCTGATAATTTCTTTCAGACCTTCCTTGCAACGCACCAGCTGCTATTGCGGCAGCGCCACTTATTGCACCTGCAACAAGTACTGGGACATTTGGCTGAACATTAAGAAGGGGATTATTTGCGTTGAATTGCAAAACTTGCTGGAGGACATCTCGTGCCGCCTGAATAGCATTTTCACCCGCGGCGTGAGGAACACGTGAAAGATATGCATAGGCTGTAGGCACAGCAACTTCAATGGGATAGCCAACTCTTACCATAAATTTGTTTATTGCTAGTCTTCTTTTACTTGCTTTTTCTTGTCTATTCAACTTTCTAAATTCCTTTTCTTGCCAACGCCTTAAACGTCTTTGCATAGCCTTATCTCCCAAAAAGACATCTTCAACTCGGAGTATTGCGCGTTCCAGAGGACTAAACTTTACTTCATGAGGTTTTCTTACTCTTCCGTTAATTGTTCTTCCAGTGATACCGATCAAGGTTGCAACAGGATGTACTGTTTCTGCAACACTAAATGCGACTGCTGCTGCATCTGGTAAGAGTGCAGACCCAACACCAATCAATGTACTTACAGCAGCTTCTCGCTCTCGAGCACGTTGAAGCTCGGCATTTGTTTGGTCAATTTTAACAGGAGTAGGTGAATCAGGTCGTATCATAATGAGCTTATAGCATAAATCGTTAAAAAATTCAATTAGTATTGTCTTATGTCCTCATAATAATTTAAGATAATACACCTTAAAAATTTTATAAAAACATAAATCTTGATATTCCATAATAGTTATGCATTACTTGCTATATCGAATTTAAATAGAATGATATAGTTTTATGTAAAATACATAAAAAATGGTTATTGACAAGAAAACATATAAGTACTATAGTTAACATAATAATATGCCAAAAGCAAAAGAACAATTGGGAGAAGCACATGGACATTTAACAAGATTTGGCTTCGGAAGAGGTAAACATGTTGATAAAGAAGCTGGTCATCCAGCTAAAACGATCGATCATGTTACACATGCCATTGGTGCTGGATTCCAAGCAGAGAAAACAATCGTCAGCGTACCAACTGTATTCTTTAAAGAACAAACAAAAGGTGTAGTTGTTACCGCTTTATTAGAAGCTGGACTCATTACAGCTGAACATTTTCTTCATACTCCTGGCCTTACGAGTGCAGCTGTGGATGTAGCAGCGGGACTTTTATCTGAGAGTGTTACTCAAGTTAATGCAGTAAGAAGATCTTGGAAAGCTTTTACACATGGCATTGAAAAGGTAGACGAAGCTTTAGGGCATGGAGTAGCAGGAGTGAAATCAGCAGGAGAAACTCACAGATGGTTTAGAAGAAGAGCACGTGGGTTAAAAAATAGTCTACAGAGACCCCAATAACCTACTTCTCTTTGTAGTATACGTTTTGAGTAAAAAATAATCTAAAAGTATTTGCTTATGCACGTCTATTTGGTGCTTGCCGACCAACTAGTCTTCCCCCAACTCTTCTCAGAAGTCTATTGTCAATTCTTTCTTGCTGTATGATTGCATTCCACTTCCTAATTTCATTTTCTGCCTGCTCTAGTCCTACTTGTCTTCTCACATATGCCTCTGGCTTATGTTTTGCTAACCACTTTTCAGAAGCTTGAGTAACTGATGTATCAAATAACCATTTTGATATTTTTTCTCCTACCCCAACAGAAATACCAGGGAGGGCAGCAATAAGGTCTCCAACTGCTCTTCTTCTTCCATCCACATGAATTCTCCCAGTAAAATCACCCGAGCGGTAGCGTCTCTCCTGATAATAGGAGATAGGAGGAAGTTTTATTTCTGGATATAAAGCTCCTCCTAATAACGCATCTACCATTCTATATTCTGCCATAAAAGGTAAATCTCTCTTAATTCTGGATAACAGACTTGGCTTTTCACTAGTCTGTGTAGCGGCATTATATAACCGTTCATTTGCATTTCCTTGCAGTATCATGTTTCTTAATGGTCTTACCTGAGAGAACGTAAAACCTACCCAATAAAGAGGGTTCAAAACTCTTTCGTGTAATCTTTCCATTAATGGAGTATGTGCAAGATGGAATTGGCGCTCTCTCGCTCTATCTTCACTTGAGAGTGAAGCCCAGTCTGCTTCACGTTGTTTCCTAGTTTCCTCTGTATGCCCTGCAACTGTGGATCTTACAGCACCTGCAATTGTTGAAACTGATTTTGCATGTTCGTGTACTCTCCCCATACTATAAGCATAGAGTAGCACTTTTTCTTATCTTGTAAAGGTGGATACTATATCAAACTATTACAATTTTCTGTACACAGTATGTTGTAGCAATAGTTATAATGATAGTTTGGTGAGTAGAATTCCTGAGAATGAGTCGTCCTAAAGGATTGTATTAGCCTCAAATCTCTGGTACACTATTACTTCACCCAATTTCCATTGTTATTCATAGCAAGATAATGAAAGATTCAATGAGATTGCTTCGGTCAATTATGTGACCTTGCAATGACGAAAGAAACAAACATATGTCAGATGTTATTACCATAAAAGGTGCACGCGAACATAATTTAAAAAATATAGATGTGCAAATCCCAAAAAACAGGCTGGTTGTTTTTACCGGACTTTCGGGTAGTGGGAAATCCTCTCTTGCTTTTGACACCATTTACGCTGAAGGACAGCGTCGATATGTCGAAAGTCTTTCATCCTATGCTCGTCAATTTTTAGGCATCATGAAAAAGCCTGACGTGGATATTATCGAAGGTTTATCTCCAGCAATCTCCATTGACCAAAAAGGTGCATCACACAACCCTAGGTCTACTGTTGGTACTGTTACAGAAATTTATGATTACCTAAGACTTCTTTTTGCACGAGTTGGCCATCCTCATTGTCCAATTTGTGGAAGGGAAATCTCTCATATGAGTAAAGAGCAAATAACGGATGCGGTCCTTAAGGTTGGTATTGAAAGACAAGTTGGGAAAGCGGCAACTCGAGCACTTATCTTAGCCCCTGTTGTGAAGGATAGAAAAGGAGAATATACAGAGTTATTTACAGACCTGAAGAAGCGAGGATACAGAAAGGTGCGACTTGATGGAAAGGTATATAGTCTTGATGAAAAATTAGTACTACTCAAAAATAACAAGCATACTATTGAAGTTATTATAGATGCGTTGGTTCTTTCAAAAGAGACAGATAGACTCCGATTGGCTAATGATGTTGAACAAGCTCTGAAGCTAGGCAATAGCGAACTTATTTTAGCAATCGTGAAAGATTCAGGCTTTAGTATGCCTGACTTTCCAAAAGAAATGGAAGATGAGTTATTTTCCGAAAAATTTGCCTGTCCAGTTGATAATATTTCCCTTCCTGAGATAGAACCTCGTATCTTCTCATTCAATACCCCACACGGTGCATGTGAGACGTGTAATGGCCTTGGAACAGTTCTTACTGTCGATCCAGAGCTTATCTTTAATAACAACCTTTCCATTAATGAAGGAGGGCTGATGCCTTTTTCTGCAACACTTACTCATGACAGCTGGTTTAGTAGGACATTAAAAACCTTTTGTGAAGAAAATGGTATTCCACTCAATAAAAAGCTTTCCGAATTATCTTCTGAACAAAAAGAATTGCTTCTGAATGGAACAGGAGATAAGGAATATGAAGTAGAAGGGGAAAATCGATGGGGAAGGCGTACAACAATTTTTGAAAGCTTTATTGGAGTCATTCAGGAAGTAAAACGTCGATATACTTCAACAGAATCACTCTTTATGAAAGCACAGCTTGAGAAATTCATGCGATATGAAGTGTGCAGCGATTGTGGAGGCTCCCGTCTGAAAAAAGAAGCACTATCAGTAACAGTTGATGGTCTTTCTATCATGGATGTTTCTGATATGGCTATTTCCCATGCCTATGAATTTATGGAAAGTCTCACAGATATTTTGAATGAGAGGGAAGGACAAATTGGAAAAGTTATTCTTAAGGAAATTAAAGATAGACTAACATTCCTTATTGATGTGGGGCTTGATTATCTTTCACTTTCTCGTGGTGCTCAGACACTTTCTGGAGGAGAAGCACAAAGAATTCGTCTTGCAAGTCAAATTGGGAGCGGTTTGACAGGCGTCTTATATGTTTTAGACGAGCCCTCCATTGGACTACATCCAAAAGACAATGAAAAGCTTATCAAAACACTCAAAAAGCTTCGAGATCTCGGGAATACAGTTCTTGTCGTTGAACATGATGAAGAGACCATGCACGAGTCTGATTATATTTTTGATTTTGGACCTGCTGCAGGTGTCTTTGGCGGAACAGTTACTGCTTTTGGAACACCAGAAGAACTCAAAAAAGACAGTAATTCTTTAACGGGACAATATTTATCAGGGAAGAAAAAAATTCATGTGGTAAAAGTAGAGCAGGAAAAGCATGATCACGAACCCAAAGCAGTTACTGTCGTAAATGCATCAGAGCACAATTTAAAAAATTTGACTGTTGAATTTCCTCTGCAAAAGTTTGTTGTTGTAACTGGTGCTTCTGGAAGTGGCAAATCAACACTCGTGAATGACATTCTCTACAGAGCACTCATGCAGGAAGACAATCCGTATACTAGAGAGAAACCAGGTAAGCATGAAAAAATAACAGGAGCAGAACATATCCGTCATGTCTTCTTTATCGACCAGTCACCCATTGGTCGTACTCCTCGCAGTAACCCTGCAACCTATACAGGAGCTTTTAATTACATCCGTGATATTTTTGCAACAACAAAAGAAGCTAAACTTCGAGGATATGGTCCAGGACGATTTTCTTTTAATGTACGAGGTGGAAGGTGTGAAGCATGCCAAGGAGAAGGTCAGATAAAAATTGAAATGCAATTTCTGCCGGATGTCTATGTTCCTTGTGAAGTCTGCAGAGGAACACAATATAATGCAGAAGCACTGGAGATAGCGTTCAATGGGAAAAATATTTCTCAAGTATTACAAATGAGTATAGGAGAAGCAGCAGAGTTTTTCTCTTTCCATCCAGCACTTTCGTACAAATTACAAACACTTGTTGACGTAGGACTCTCTTATGTCAAATTAGGACAACCTGCACCAACACTTTCAGGTGGAGAAGCACAACGAGTAAAATTAGCAACAGAATTATCAAAAAGAGGCAAGGATGCACTGTATTTACTTGATGAACCAACAACAGGTTTGCATTTTGCTGATCTTGAAAAACTACTCTTAATACTTCGACGTCTTGTTGACAATGGGAACAGTGTGATTGTGATTGAGCATAATTTAGATGTTATTAAAAATGCAGATTATATTATCGATCTTGGTCCGGATGGTGGAGAGCGGGGAGGGGAGATTATTGCAAAAGGTACACCAAACCAAATTGCCGCCCATCCTACCTCATATACCGGACAATTCCTCAAAAAGGTACTGTAATATACGTCTTATACCTTTTATAATGGTCATAGCCACTACATGAGAAAACTTTTCTTTGCGTTATTTCTTATCCTTTTCTGTTTATTCTTGCATACTCCTGTTTTTGCTGATGATAAGTTTCGTAGTGATGTGACTGTTACCTATGCGGTACAGGAATCAGGTATCACCCATACAACAGCAGCGATGGTTATTACTAATACGACTCCCAACTATTATGTTTCTTCATACACACTTAAGTTAGGTTTTGAAAATATTGATAATGTCAGGGCATCAGATACCGGAGGACCAATTATTCCTGTGATCCGAAAAACTGATTCAGGACAGGAAATAACGCTGAAATTAAATACGACAATTTATGGACAAAATACAAAAGTTCCATTTACCCTTTCGTTTGATACGTCAAACATTGCAACAAAAAATGGCGCTATCTGGGAAGTGAATATACCAGGACTCTCCAGTCAAAATGAGTTTTCTAATTTTACTGTCAATGTGCAGGTTCCTCCGAGTTTTGGCACACCAACGTACATAAAGCCACAACAATCGAATAACTCACTCACCTTTACAAAAGACCAACTTGGCAAATCAGGGATCTCTTTGGCCTTTGGGAGCAAACAGACGTATGCATTTCATTTGCTGTATCATTTGCAAAACAAAAACCTTTTCCCAATCAAAACGGAAATAGCTCTTCCTCCATCAACAAACTACCAGGATGTTTATGTCACATCACTTAATCCAAAACCATCAAATATGAGAGTTGATACAGATGGAAATTGGCTTGCTGAATACGTCCTTTCTCCATCACAAAATGTAGAAGTTGCGGCAGATGGTGCTGTTGCTGTTAACTTATACCCCAAACAATCACAGCTTTCTGATAAAGAACGCGCTCTTTACACACAAGAGAGGCAATATTGGCAGCAAAGTGCAGCAATGAAAACCCTTGCAAAACAGCTCCAGACTCCTGAAGCAATATATGCATATGTTGTCGACCATTTACAATATGATTTTTCTAGAGTCAATGAAAATCAACACAGACTTGGAGCAACAACTGTTTTAGATAAACCTACTTCAGCAGTCTGTCTAGAATTCAGTGATTTGTTTGTTGCACTTGCTCGTGCAGCAGGAATTCCGGCCAGAGAGATTGATGGGTATGCTTACACTCAAAATACAAAAGAGCGACCTTTGTCTCTTGTAAAAGACGTCTTGCATGCATGGCCAGAGTACTATGATGATGCGAAAAAAGAATGGGTTATGGTTGATCCAACCTGGGGAAATACAACAGGAGGAGTGGATTACTTTAATACCTTTGATTTTGATCACATTGCATTCACATTGAAAGGTGAAAGCAGTACCTATCCTGTCCCTGCAGGGGGGTATAAATTGCTAGGGGATGAGAACAAACGTGATATTGATGTTGCATTCGGAACACTTCCTCAGGATATAACACCAAGTATTGAAGCATCCCTTACCATGTCAGATAAATTTCTTTCTGCATTCCCTATAGGTGGAACACTCGTTTTAAAAAATACCGGTGTCTCTTTATTCCCCGGTCAAAAAGCAAGTGTTCTCACGCCAGGACTGACACCTCATAATCAAATTCTTTCTTTTTCTGATATTCCTCCTTTTGGGAGTGTTGCAGTTCCCATTACGTTTAATAAAACAGCCCTTTTGACAAATGTCCAAACGGCCATTACAATAGCCCTTGCTGGTCAGGAAATAACGAAAAAAATTGCTATTATGCCATTTACCACCCAGCAATTACTGATAGGAGGAGCTATTCTTGCAGTACTCGGTTTCACACTATTTATCACTGCCTCAAAATCCAGGCGTGTATCAATTCCTCGATGAAAAAGGGGAAATTCTGTACGTGGGAAAGGCTAAAAACCTCAAAAATAGAGTATCTTCATATTTTTCCAGTCCTCAGAGTCTTATGGGAAAGACTGCAGTGCTGGTTTCGCAAGTAGCATTTATCAAAGTTACCATTGTTGAATCAGAACTTGAGTCATTGCTTCTTGAAGCATCTCTTATTAAAAAATACGCACCAAAATACAATATTCGCCTTACTGATGGTAAATCATACCCCCTGATTAGAATGACAATAAAAGCAGATTTTCCTGCTGTTCTCACAGCACGACGAATGGAAGATAAAAATTCCATCTATTTTGGTCCTTTTCCAAGTGCATCCGCAGTCAGACTCGTTTTGCGGTCAATCAGGAAAATTTTTCCTTACCAATCTGTCCTGAATCACCCTAAACACACCTGTTTATATAATCACTTAGGCTTGTGTCCCTGTCCACCAACGTTTACTACAGAGGCAGAAAAGAAAAGCTACAAGAAAACGCTTTCTCATATTATTGATTTTCTTGAAGGAAAAACTGCAAAAGTATTGAAAGACTTGGAAAAAGAAAGAGACGTCCTCGCACAAAAAGAATCATTTGAACAAGCAGCAAAGGTACAAAAACAAATAGAGGCAATTCATTTTGTGACAACCCCCTTCCACCAACCGTTTGAATATCAAACAAATCCGCATCTTCGCTCAGACTTAAGGCAAAAAGAGTTAGAAGACTTACAAACTATTTTAAAAGGATATGGTGTGGTAATCGATATTCCAGAAAGAATTGAATGTTACGATAACTCAAACTTCCAAGGAAGCAGTCCCACGTCTTCTATGGTTGTTCTTACAAATGGAGAGATTGATAAATCCCAGTATAGGAAATTTAAAGTAAAACAGATCAAAGGACCAAACGATTTTGCAACCATGCAGGAAGTTTTTGAAAGACGGCTTAATCATCCAGAATGGCCATACCCACAACTATTTATTGTTGATGGGGGAAAGGGACAAATCTCTTCAGCTCTGGAAGTTTTACAAAAAAGGGGAGTAACAATTCCTCTTGTCGGACTTGCGAAACGATACGAAACCATTATCACATCAGACATGCAAGAAATTCATTTATCTAAACATGCTCCAGCATTGCAGCTGATGATGAGAATTCGGGATGAAGCCCATCGATTTGCGATAACCTTTCATAGAAAGGTACGTAGTAAAAATAGTTTCATGTAAGCGTAGATCAGCTTCTTGTCAGTGTGTAATTATACGGGAAATAAAGGAATGAGGCTGGTTGATCATCCTGCAAGTATTTCTGGAAATCTGTGTAGATTTTTATTCGCTCCGTCATATCCAATGTCTTTCTTCCATCTTCCAAAAGTTTATCAATACGCAAACTTCTGTATCCTGAAATATTATTTCCCTGATACGAATGCCAAAGTGTATATTGGTCTGGATCTTTTGGTACATTGAAATTACCAAGATAGACCTGAAATACTTGAGGTAAACCATCGACAATGTCAATTTTTGATGAAATACCCACCTGTTTCCATGCAGCTTGAATATCCTTTGCTGTCTGTTCATATTTTGGCATGGTACTAATAATAATTGGCGGAAAATTCTCTATGTCTTTCCCGAGTGATGCTTCAAGTAACAGCTTTGCATGCGTTACATCTTGTGGTCTTTGAATTTCTGCATTAAAGGCCCACTGAGTTGGGGGTATTGGAGAGTAAGCTCTTTCTCCATCCGTAAATTGGTTTGGCAATGCATAAGAAAGCGCATCTCGAAGTTTCTTGTCAGAAAGATTTTTATCCTGTGTATTGTAAAAAATTGTTACCAATTGTGAATAATTCGTATTTTTAACTATCGTTGTATGAACAAATTTTGTAAAGCTACTGTCTTGAAATGTAATATCAGAAAGGTTTTGTGCACGGGTTATTTCTCCAAGTGCATAGGCGACCTTCAAAGCATCCTGCGTTGGGTAAAATTGATAAATACGAAGAGCAGGAACTTGCGTTGAGCTTGCTAGTGTAAGACTTTCCAAAAAGTTTCCGTTGAGTTTAGCTTGTTTTATTTTATACGCACCAATGCCAACATATCCATTATTAAAAATTGGACGGGAGACGGTAACTAAAAAAGGAGCATAGCTGTCTTGCAATTTATAAATAATCGTGTCAGCAGTAGGTCTCTCAACATTCACATTTGCAAATGATGTTGTAATTTCTTTTGAGGTAAAAGGAGTACCATCACTAAAGGTAAGTCCTTTTTTTAAATGGAAAACATAGACTTTTCCATTATCTTGTACCTCCCAAGACGTTGCTAAATCAGGCTTAACTGTTCCATCTGCATCAATTTGCGTGAGTCCCTTTGATACTTCATGAATAATTGAAGGAGGCAAGTCTTCAAGATTGTAGGCACCGACAACACCAACTGTTTCTTTACTCACACCTGTAAATGCAGCAATGATATAGGGGAATGAAGATTTCAGAATAAAAAATCCGGCAAGACCAACAAGGAAAGAAACAATAATATATTTTCCCCATTTCTTTAAGTAAGCGCGCAAAAGCCAGAATATCAGGCGGCGTTTGATAACAATCATAACAGTTATTTTTGAATCAGTAGGATTATGGAAATTGTAGCAAAAAGAGCAGACAGTACTATGGTGCCTGTAAAAAGAAATCTCTCAAGGCTTCTTTTACTTCGATAAAACTCTCCTGACCCTCCAAATGCTGTTGAAAGGCCACTTCCTTGCATCTGTAAAACAATTGCAACAATAAGGAATATTGCAATAATAAGTTGAAAAAATAAAAGAATCATAGTAATTGTATAAGCTGATAGGCCAATTTATCGCTATCATGTCGAATAAGGCTTCTGACCAAAGTATCTGATGAAGACTTTTTCACCACGCTATTTGCAACAATTGGTTTTCTAATGACTTTATAATACGCTTTTTTCGGCAAATCATCAACAACAGGAAATTCTTTCATTGCTTCATATTTTTGCATAATCTTTTCTAGGTATGGTGAGGAGTTCACCAAAACGTAGTCAATACTTTTCCCAATAAATTTTTCAAGCACCTGAATATGTCCAGTACCAGTCACGTTATATGTTTGTCCATATTTTGTCATTAAATTCATCACATATACCTTTTTTGCTTTTGACTTTCGAATAGCTTCTGAAATGTTTTCTACGAGTAAGTTAGGAAGAAGGCTTGTGTACAGATCACCCGGACCAAGGACAATCAGGTCAGCCTTTTTTATCACGTCTAATGCTTGTGGATTTGCCTGTGCTTCTGGTTTTAATTCGATGTGAGTGATACGGAGTGTCCCATCATGAGTAGGTTCGTCTATCAAATGTTCTTCACTGACAACCTGACCATTTTCGTAGGTTGCATAAAGATTGGTATCAGTAAACGAAACAGGAATGACTTTTCCAAGAATACGAAGTACTTTTCCTGTCTGCTTGATTGCTTCTTCTTGAGAGCCGAGAATGTCAGATAGTGCAGCCATAAACAGGTTTCCAAACGTCATCCCTTTAATCCCAGTTCCTTTCTCGAAACGATACATAAAAAGCTGTCGTAAAAGACCTGTGGGGCCTTTTTCTGCTGAAAGAGCGATAAGACATTGACGGATATCAGACGTGGGAAGAAGACCAAATTCATCTCGAATACGCTTATTGCTTCCTCCGCTATCACTCATCGTAACAATCGCGCTCAAATTAGGGGTATAGGCTTTTAAGCCACTTAAGGTGACAAATGTCCCTGTTCCGCCTCCAATACACACAATACGTTGTTTACTCATTCTGTTGTCACCCATGTAAGAAGAGAATATACACCAGAAATCGTTACTGATGCAACTACAAAAGCAAACCATTTATTTAGAGCAATTGCTGGAATAATAAATCCTAAGAAAATAATTTTGGATGTTATGAATGGGTTAACTGTTATTTGGGGGATAAAAATAGTAAGGAGGAAAAGAATAATTGCATTGACAATAATAGAAAAAAAACCGAATGTAATTGCGTTAAATGGAAAAGAAAGAATAGTTAGAATTGGCTTTAGGACAAACATCATAATTGTTAAGGCAATACCAGCAATAACAAAAGCTTGGAGTCCTCCGGCAATCCGCACACCAGAGAGAAGAAGTGTTGTCAAGAATAAAGAAGCTGTGTAAAAAAGAAACCTACGAAGAATTCCTTTTAGCATAGCATTAGCTTAACAGAGCAAAACGTATCAGTCAAACCCTCTCTATCCCTTTTGGCTCTTTTGTCTGCTTTTACTCTTTGGTATAGTAGGGCTATGCAAACCATCATTTGTCCCCATTGCAAAAAAGAGTTTGAGCTCTCTGCAGCATTTGAATCTGAGTACAAGGCGACACTTACTGAAGAACTAGAACAGAAGCATAAAGAAGAATTGGAAAAAGCCCGTAAGCAAGCTTTGGAAGACTCTTCAAAAAAAATGCGTGAAGAATTTGAATTACAACTCAAACTTACCCACGAAGACCTGGAAGAAAAAGATGAGCGGATTAAAAAACTCCTTGAACAAATGTCCGAGCTTACTGATGAGATGAGAAAATCAAAAAAGGAAAAAGAAGAAATGGAGCTTACTATGAAAAAACAGCTTATGGAAGAGGAAGAAAAAATTAGGCAAGAAGCACAGAAAAAAGCAGAAGAAGAGCAGCGCACTGTTCTTCTTGCAAAGGATAAACAACTTCAAGATACACTCAAAGAGTTAGAAGATGCAAAAAGAAAACTGCAACAAGGTTCTCAGCAAGCACAAGGGGAAGTATTTGAACTCGAATTTGAAGGACTGCTTGCACAACAATATCCAAATGATAAGATTCAACCCGTGAGTAAAGGAGTCAAAGGGGGAGATATTATTCAGGAAGTATGGGATAGAAGAGGAAATTTTGTCGGAAAAATTCTCTGGGAGTTGAAAAATACAAAGAATTGGTCTGAAGGATGGATAGACAAACTTAAGACGGATCAGCGAACGATTAATGCTGAAGAAGCTGTGCTTATTTCTGAAGTCTTGCCATCTGATATGCAAATTGCGGGATTTCGGAGTAGTGTGTGGGTAACACAGAGAAACTTTGTTATTCCGCTTGCAGATACATTGCGTGCAAAACTTATTCAACTGTATTATGTAAAGAATTCTGTACAAGGGAAAGATGAAAAAATGGAAATTCTCTATGCCTATCTTTCAGGAACAGAATTCAAGCATAGAGTAGAGGCAATTGTTGATGCTTTTAGTAATATGCAGACAGAAATTGAAAAAGAGAAACGATATTTTTCTAACAAATGGGCAAGAGATGAGAAACATATTCGTCAGGTTATTGATAATACTCTTGGAATGCACGGTGATTTGAAAGGTATTATTGGTAGCTCACTTCCACAAATAAAAGAGTTAGAAGTTTTTGAACTTGAGAGTGGAGATTAAGACTTTACTCTTCTTGTGTAGCTATCTAGGATCGTCCGACTTTTCCGCTAGGGACACATTCATGAAGTTGCACAGGATGCAACTACAGCAATTACATCATAATATTAAAAGCTATTTAGAGGCCTAGTAAGAGAAGCGTTCCTACGGCTGCAGCCGCTACCCCAGCAATACCTATACCCATAATAGTATTACCAGGACCAGTCGGAGGCAATGTTGGGCGAGGGGTTGGTGTCACTGTTATCCCAGGTGTGGGAGTTGGCGTTGCTGTAGGACCCGGAGTCGGAGTAGGGGTAGGTGTCGCACTTGGACCAGGTGTGGGCGTTGGTGTTGGGGTTGAAGTAACACCTGGCGTAGGAGTTGGGGTAGGAGTATTTGTTGGAGTAACTGGCGGGGTAGGTGTCGCAGTTGGAGATGGAGTGACATTGGTACAAGATGTATTCGTGTGACACCAAGCAGCATTGTTATTGGTGTCGGCAATGAATTTGGGATCGTTTAACTGTGAAGCGTTGATCTTTGTGCAAAGAAGTGTTGCCTGGTTAGTATTATCGTAAACATAAAATGCAAAATCCGTTTGGTAATATCCACATACTTGACCTGCATACTGAGCAGGTGGTGTAATCATTGCAGATTTTGCTGTCGCGAATGCGCTATTTTCTCCTGTTAAGCCACTTGTTTGAACCCCGGTATCAGCTGTTGCAGCGGCGTTACTAAACACGCAAGGTGCATGTGGGTCCTCATTTGGACACCAGAATGATACCCATCTCCATTTGACTGTATATGCACCAAGAGAGCCTGGTTTAGCCTTTACCAAAATGGTTGTCTGAAAATGGTTTGCCCCGCTAAATGTGCCACCTTGGCATTCTTGTGGGTCTTCCGGAAGGGGGATAAGCTGAACTGTTAATGCTTGGTTACAATAGTACTCTTGTTGTCCTGTAAACCATGCTGCTTTTTGTACGACATTTTGCTGTTGTTGTACTCCAAACTTAAGTGTTACAGGAATAGCTATAAGAAGAATAACAAAGAGAATAAGGGCGATAATTTTTTGTTTATTTTGGGACATAAAAACAATATGCTTCTTTTAGCTTAGATAGAATCTTATGTATTGTCAACAAAGAGGATACAACTAAACTATTGTGTGACAGGATGATTACTTGGTTGAAGAACAGTAATATATTTTGAAAGTTGACTTTGGTTTGTGTTGGATAGAAAACTTGCCAGAATTTTATAGGTATCCATATCAAAACGATAATCTTCATTACTAAAAAAATCTGCTTGTCCGTCTTTTGCTGTTTGCTTCCCAAGTAAGCACCATTTATCAATATAAAATGTGTCTTCTTGGCTACTGATGTTTTCAGTTTCTTTAATAAGGATAGGGCCAGGGAAAGGCCACGGTTTTATTTTGTTTTTGGAAAATGCCATAATACTCCGAGTATTATAGATAAGAGGATTTTCTTTACCAACACAGGCTCCTTTACAAGTTCCTAAACGATAGGCAAAACATCCACCTTTTGTATGTTCAAGTCCTACTAATTTTTCACACAAATTGTGTTCTTTTACTACTCCATACAAAAATTCTTTTGCCTGTTTCTTTGATCGGAATACTCCTAGAATGTTCTCTGTCTCATTTGGTGCAATATCAAGGAGTTCTTCTAAGAAATGTTCTTCATATCCTTGAGCATTCACTTTCTTCTTCAATACAATCAAACGTCTGCTGCTTCTCAATTTCCTGTTATATAAAGGCTGTAACTCTTTGATAAGTTGTGATTCTTTCAGGAGTGCTCCTAACTCTCCTGCCGTTGGGATAACTTGAATATCTGTCACTTGTTGGGAAATATGCATTTCTTTTGAAATAGAATAATCACTTGAAAAATGAGAAAGTACCCGTTCTTTCACATTGACACTTTTTCCTACATATAATGGGATCCTGTCTTCCCCATAAAAAATATATACACCGGGAGCTTCTGGGAGAATATCTAACTGTTCTTCTGTTATTTGCATTGGTCTTGATGGACGTTTTAGGAGATGTTTAAGATGTTGTTCTAGTACAGGCTCGTCAAATTGTTTTTGTACTGTTTGGTAGAATTCCCAAAGAATTTTTGCATCATCAAATGCTCTATGACGTCTCTCACAGATAAACCCAAACCGTTCAATAATGCTATCTAAATTATGATGAGATGCATGGGGAAAAAGTGAGCGAGAGAGCTTGGCTGTACAAAAATGTTTTGTACTAAACTGCATCTCTGTCCTTTTAAATTCATTTCGAAGAAATGCATAGTCAAATCGCACATTGTGTGCAACAAAGACTGCGTCTTTTAATAAGTCATAAATGTCTTTTCGGATATCATAAAAGGTAGGGGCATGTTCTAAGTCACTTTCTGTAATGTTTGTTATTGTTGTAATAAATGGAGAAAGAAATGTTTGAGGGTTAATAAGACTTTGATATTCTGCAACAACTTTATTATTTTCAACTCGAACTATTCCTATCTCAATGATTCTATCCCGTGTTACAGAGAGACCTGTTGTTTCGGTATCAACAAAGACAAGTTTCTGGGGTAACATACAGGTAGAAGTATACTAACAAACTTTTAAAAAAGATGAAAGCGCAATAAGCATTCTTTCTGAAAACTTACCGTTTTCTTACATTGTCGCTCTATATCATGTGTCACCATACGTTCATGGCTATTACCAATGTAAGAGAAGCGATGCAGTTATCTCGTACCCCAACAATCGAAAAGCAAGAAAGTATTTCATATGATGGTATGCATGAAAGAGCGATGACCTACAGAGAAAGAGTTATGCATATTATGCGTGGATTCGAAAGAAGAGTTGCTGCTCGTCCTATTGTACATGAGCTTTTAGGTGATGCTATAGAGATATCACGATTTTCAGGACCAATGCGAGTTCCACAGGAAACAGCAACCAGACGTGTACCGCTTGCTGATGTATACGTGCATGGGTACTTGGTCACACAACAATCAGATGATACCCATAGTACTATTCCAGAGAATGGTATTTTTATTGGATTTATTGAACGGCAAGGATACACAATATCGCAAGGGACTGATAAAGAAAAGCCTGTTATCATCCCCGAACATTGGGGAGTCATTGCAGTTAATGATTTACTTAATCACCCTTATGCAATGAGTAGCAGACTAACAGGAAGACCATCAAAAAATAGATTTAGTGCAGAAAATTTGAGACTTCATGAAGACCTTAATCCAGCATATGCAGGATGGGAAAACGCCTGTTTGGAATTAGAAGAATACCTTTCTCATCCAGATACTATTTCCCATGCTCGAGATATTATTACACAAGGAATTGCAAAACTGAGCACACGTTCATGAAATATACTATTGATGCTGTTCAACAGTAAACTTTAGGTGACATATGCATTTCACTCATACTGAGGTATAATACACTGATGAAGATTCCAGCTCCAATTTTTTTCACTCAAGATGGATACAACAAGTTACTGCAAGAGCAAGAAGACCTTAAGGGTATTCGAAAAGCAGCTGTTGAAGATTTAGCAAAAGCGCGAGCAATGGGAGATTTGAGTGAAAATGGCTATTATAAATCAGCCCGCGCAAAATTATCATCTGTTGATCATCGTATTCGTGAAGTAAAACATTTGCTTCGGTATGGAAAGGTAAAAGTTGTGTCGAACAATGGAACTGTTGATATTGGCAGCATAGTAACACTCCAAACAGGAGATATAGAGAAAACCTTTTCTATAGTTGGAGGTTACGAATCTAATCCCTCTGAAGGTAAGCTTTCTCATATTTCTCCTCTAGGAAAGTCACTCATTGGAAAGAAAAAAGGAGAAAGTGTGAGTATCCAAACACCAGCTGGAACTACCCATTACACAATTCTTTCTATCTCTTAAATTTCGTCAAACTCTTTTTTTTGTGACCTAGCCGCACTTTCTACTGTACGAAAAAATTTGCTATTATTATCGGTGCTATGATAATTGGTAAAACCTTATATGTAACAAATCGGAAAGAATGGCGTTCTTGGCTAACAAAATATGCTGATTCTGAGCCAGAAATTTGGCTTATCTACTATCGCAAAGTAACGAAAAAACCACGTATTTCTCATGATGATGCAGTTTTAGAGGCGTTATGTTTTGGATGGATTGATAGTACAGCAAAAAAAATTGATGATGAGCGGTTTGCTCAACGGTTTTCTCCTCGAAAAAAAACAAGCAAACTTTCACAGATTAATTTAGAACGTGTTCGACAATTAATTAAAGAAAAGAAAATGACCAAGGCCGGTCTTTTGGCAATTGCCCATGTCTATGACCCCAAAACTGATGAGTTACTAGTGATAAATTAGCCTCATTTTTGCTGTCAAAAACAATTTAAATATTGAATTAAAAAAATGGGTATTAGAAAGGAGCACGAATCAGAATTCGACAAATAGAAAAACTTCTCAAAAAAATAGCAGTTATAGAAATTAGCAAAAAAGGCACTACTTCATCGCTTGATTACCGCTTTTTTACAAAATTTTAATATCTTGTTACGAAAATATAGTGATGCAATTTATAGAAAAGGCTTTGCATCATCAACGGGAAAGAAAACAGTTACCCACAAATATTGAACTCATTTCATCAGCAGACAGGCAAAAAGCGCTAACTCTTTGGAGGGCTCTTGAAGAAAAACTGCAAAATTCCAGTGCAACAAGTTCCACATCTTGGCTGGAAGTATGGTTAAATCATTTTGGAGATGCGGTTCCTCATACTTTTATTTTCCAGAGAAATGATGCCGAAGAAGTAAGTGGAGCTACAATTCTTACTCATTCAATACAACATCCAAGGAGAGGAAGAATTCCTGTAAGGACACTTTCTCTTGGTACCATTGGAGAACCTCAGAGTGAAGATCCTCACCTAACAGATTTGCGCCTGCTTGTTAACCCACAACAAAGAGACATTTTTGCTACAGGAGTTATGGAAACGATAAAAAGTCTCCCTTGGAAGTGGGATCAATTTTTGTTGCAGGGATTTGATCCGGAAGATACCACTGCTTTGGCAAAAGCAGGAACTCAGGTTGGAATTCCTCTTGCAATAAGACAGATAAACTTTCCTGTCTTTAATTTTGATAGAGCGCGCGAAGAAGGATTTACAGATGTAATAAGTGGTCTACGAACAAACAAAGGTCGCATCTCAAAAAACAAGGAAAAATTAAGTAAAGCTCTAGGTCCAATACAGGGGGAACTGGCAGAAGATGTAACACATGCCCAAGAAATATTTACAGAACTTGTTGCTCTGAATAGAAATCGCTGGGGTATGTTAAAAAACGAACCTGGATTTTTCACTACAAATAAAATTGTTGATTATTACAGAGACTTAATTGATAAACTTTTCCCACAAGGAAAAGCAAGTGTGTATAGGTTAAGAGCAGGTAACACTACTCTTGGATGTATTTTAAGTTTTACTGATACAAATGGCATTATGATTGGATACACAGGCGGTATAAATTTAGCACAAAAAGTGAATTTTGGGAAAAAAGATGAAAGACTTGCAAACTATACACCTGGATTATTAGTGCACACAGCATACATGGAGGAATGTTTCCAAAGAGGGTATCGTCAATATGATTTTGGTTGGGGAGGAGAAAAATACAAAGTTGATTTATCTAATGCAGAAGATGCTCTTGATTTTGGATTTGCATATAGGGGTGTTAAAGGACTTGCTGTCGGTGCAGCTAGAAATATATTCTATTTTTACCGAGACAATCAGGCCATAGAAGATATGGCAAAAAACACTCTAGATGCATATCGCCAATACAAGAGAAATCTAGGGGATGTCCGAGGCACCGGAAGACATTTGGCTAATCATGTAGGAACTCTTGGGTTGGAAATGGTTAAGCATACCTATGCCTTTTCTATCCTTGCTGGTAGAGAGACTGTAGACAGAGTAAAGCAAAAAGCAAGTAATCTTCGAAGGCACCTGCAACCTTGATTTTTGGGTGAGCCGGCTGGGATTCGAACCCAGAACCTAAGGATTAAGAGTCCTTTGCTCTACCGTTGAGCTACCGACCCGATAGCAGATAGTATACCAAAAATCAACTCAGAAGTGCAGTCCTTCCTGTAAAATCTTTTCTGACAACAATTGGACACAATTACCTATTGAACACAATAACCATTACAGCTATAATAAGAGCCTATAATATTATTATGGTATTTCCTGTTCGAGAAAGATATTTTCTAGGACATGCAGAGCCTGTTGTAGTCAATACAAATGCAGTAGGTGGGACAGATCATGACCAAACCCCAGAAACAGTGACAACTACTGTTGTCAATTGGAATCAACCAGGACGGATGTATCATAACTTGACAAGGTCAAAACAAAGCACTCTCTCAACAAGAGTTCTACAAAATGGAACTGTTGTTGCTCTTAATAAACCAATTAATCCGTATACTGAAGACACCACGATAGTCTCTGCACATCTTCCTCAATTTGAATATGAAGCAACAAATAGCGCAGTACTCTCGTACGATCTTCCGCGTGATACACAAATTGCCTATCTTCAAACCGCTTTTGCAACATTACTTGCAAAAGATAGACTTCCATTAGCGGAGGAAACCTCTCCGATACCTATTATAGGACCAACCATTGGCTTACTACGTATTGCAAAAAGAAGAATTCAGCACATTCCAATATATAGTTTTATTATGGAAAATGATGCACCTCTTACTCTGATTGATGAACGCTTCAAACAGCCTGGGAAAAAAGCGCAAAGAACCTCTCGTACAGGTGGGCCTACTCATTTACATGTTGCAAAAGTAAGTGAACGAAGTTTTGCTGGAAAATCGTCAAATGTCCCTAGCGTTGAAGCAGAACAACAACTCATAAGAGATTTCCAGCGAACATCAAAAGCTCAATCGTTCTTGCAAACCGTACAACGCTTTCTTACTGCAGGAATTCATGACCAAAAAATACGAGAAAGAGCAACACAACATGTTTCTTTAGTGATGGAGTCAGGTACACCTGTTGGGTATTCAATACGATTTGATGATATTACAAGAAGAAATCTTATCAAGAACACTCCATATATTGCAGATGTTCTTGCCGGGAACTTTGAAGGATACAAAATAGGCATGGCTCTTCTTGCCAAACAAATAGACAGAGCTCTTCAACACGATCAACCATTGCCTGCGTCGTTAACACAAGAAATGCTTGATAGTATCATCGTACAGCCTGCCCTCCGGAGATATATGCGATTTGAAAAGAATGATAAAACAGGAAAAGAAAGATTTGTTGTCTATATTGCTCCTCAAGTTATTTCCCATACCGGACCAATGGAACCAGCTGGACTTATTCTTCATAGAGGGCCAGAATATCCAAAACGAACTACTGCACAGCAAGAAACCTGGTATATAAGAAGGTTAAAAAGAAAAGTTGATAGTTTGACTAGAAGAAGTAAACGGGTTGTCCATGAAGTAGAACGAAGAAAAGTATTTACAGCTGAAGAAAGACCATAGAAATAGAAAAACACTGATCCTATTAGTTATGGGTGAGAAAGAAATCTGAGAGATCAATTGTGGTAGGATCTGCAGAAAATCCAATAAGTGGAGTCAAGTGAAAAATTTCCTCAATAGTTTTTACATATGATGCATGAGAGTATAAGGTAGCATTTGTATAGCCTTTTTTGATAAATGGTGAATACATGATCATACCAATCGGATTATTTTCCTCTGGTCCAGCACCTTCATCCCATGTGATAAATAGCGCTCCGTCTTTTTTAAAGGTAGGTGAGGAAGTAATGAGGGGAACAATGTTAGCAAGCCAGGCATCACCTTGTGTAATTGTTCCATCATGCATATCGTTCTGAAGGTTTGGTGTAATAAATACGTATTGAGCAACATGTCCTGAAGCAAGGTCTATTGCAAGCTCTTGCATTGGTCGTATGTGACTTTGGCAGTAAGCATTTGTACTACTTGGTGGATTTCCCGAAACGTCTCGAAAATAAATAAAGGGATTATGTTTTGGTGCATAATTTCCTTCTGAAGTTATGGGACAATTTCTTCCTGAAATATTTTCCTGATATGCTTTCCATGTTTGGTTGGTTTGGTCTAGGAGTTTACTAATATGAAAAAGTGATGAGGTGCTATTTGTAGCACTTGGAGGATCATCCGTTGTAAATGTATGATCAGGAAATGCAAGCGATCCAGCCTCAAGAAGAATATAGTTGGGACCACTTGGATGAAGTGAACCAAGTGTCGGAGGGACATTATGATAATTTTGAGCATATGCTCCTTGTGTTAAAAGAAAGGAATTGATAAATGGTGCCTGGGGATTATGGTAAATACTTTGCCAATCTTTATTCTCTTCAAGAATAATAAATACATGATGGATTTGAGGCAAAGGAGAAAAGGCTGCTGCTGATTCCACGGTATGTTGTTGGGTAAGGAGGGCTTGTGAGAATTCATAGTCTATTTGGTGGTGATAAAAAACACCAACGAGTAACATTACACAAAGAAAAAGAAATAGACCAATATATCTCTTCTTGATTTGTTTTATAACCTGCATATAAAAAGTATATCATGCTCCTCAAATTCCTTTTTAATATTTACGTATCCCTTACACCTGTCATACTTGTAAAGAGGATTTTAGGAACGAGGATACAATTATCACAAGGAAGGCGAAAGAGATGAAATACGTATTACTTGGGATTTTCCAGAAACAAGAAGATGCAGATGCTGCACTGTTTCAGTTGGGCAATGCTAGATTTGTGAGCGATGAGATTTCTGTCGCAGCACGAGAAGACAATCTGAAAAGATACCGGCAAAAAGAAATGGAAAGAGAAACGATTATTACAGGTGGCTTGCTTGGTGGGCTTGCCGGCCTTCTTCTTGTAGTTACACCAATTGTTTTGCCAGGAACTGGCATCTTAATCATCGGCCCGTTAACAATCCTTAGTGGGCTCACTCTTGGAGCAGTTGCAGGAGGATTGCTTGGAGCGCTTGTTGATTCTGGGCTCTCTAAGAATCAAGCACGAAGTTATTCAAGACAAGTCGAAGAAGGCGGAGTATTACTCGGTGTGCAAGTGGATGGACAAACGGGAAAAAAAGCTCGAGATATTATGGAAAAGCATCATGCAGACGAATTTGTACTCCTACCCTATATGCCCACAACAGCAAATACTAAGAAAAGTGTGTACACTCCAAATTATGCTGCAGCCGGTATGAAAGGCGGGAAAGCTACAAAATAAAAATAGAAACAAAAAAAGAACGGTAAGTATAACAATCGTTACCTATGGTAAAACGAAAAGGAATTGCTCATATTAACAAAAAAGAAATTATGAGTATAGATCCGAAAGCTACTGATGATATTGAACAAAATCTCGCAGTAGGGATGGATGAAATTATTCCCGATCCTGATGATATTCCTGGTGGATTAAATCCCGACTTAACCCTAAGGCCTGATGTTACGAAGGCAGAGTGGCAAGCACTCCTAGAGAAAAAAGAACATGTGAAATCTACTCAAAAAAGGAAATCAAAGAAAAAATGAGGTGATATTAACGAGTTGAGTTATTTGTCTTTATGAATATATCTTTCAAATGATAGTTACGAAGAATTGTTAGCGAAAGAGTTGTCTGTATCTTTTGACCTATCTCTCTATTAACCCCATCAACATCTGAAACAGGTTTATCATTAATCGTAATAATTAAATCACCAATTTCAAGCTTTGCTTTATCAGCAAGTGAACCTTTTTTTACAGTCATAATTTCAACTGCTGTTGGGAGAGGAAGTTTTAAAATTTTTTGGATTTGTACTGGAATCGATGCGGGTTTTGCTGTTATTCCAAGGATTGTTCTTCTGACTTTACCCACTAAAATAAGTTCACTCACAACCCATGATGCAGTACTGCTTGGAACTGCAAGACCAATGCCCTGTGCCATTGCAACCATGGCAGTATTAATGCCAATAACTTTTCCTTGGCTATCGACCAATGGACCGCCAGAATTTCCTGGATTAAGAGAAACGTCAGTCTGAATAATATTATCCATGATCCTTCCATCAGTACTTCTCATACTTCGTCCAAGAGCGGAAACAACACCAGTTGAAACCGTACTTTGGAAGCCGAAAGGATTACCTATTGCAATGACGAGTTGCCCAACTTGTACATCCTCTGAATTCCCAAGCTCTGCAAAGGGAAGTCCATTATCTGGAAGTCTTACAACAGCAAGATCCGTTGATGGATCTTTTCCAACTAAATTTGCTTTATATGTTTTCCCTGTTGTGAGTGTTATTTCAAATTCCGTTGCTCCTTCAACCACATGATTGTTTGTGAGGACAAATCCGTCAGGAGTAATGATAACTCCAGATCCCAGTCCTTGGGGTTCTAAAGGGTTATCCTTACGCACATGTTTAATTTGAACAACAGAAGGACCAACTTTTTGAATAACACTAACTACTGCTCGAGAATATGCATCAAGAAGCTGATTATCATTGTGAGACTGCGATTGAAACTGAACCATTACTTGTTATCCTAACACCAAGACTGCCGTTGAGATATTAGCACTCGGAGTAAAACTATGCTAACACTTTATGAAACATGTGTCAAGCGAAAAAGGAAGAGGATGAGAATGTGTGGCTAGAGTAATTGTAAATGCGCACCTGGAGGGACTCGAACCCCCGACCCTTTCGTCCGAAGCGAAATGCTCTAATCCACTGAGCTACAGGTGCAACGGGTAAATTGTATCAAACTAGTTCATCTTTAGCAATCAATTTTTCTTTTTGAAAAGAAAACTACTATACAGTACTTAGTAAATTGCTTATACTAAATCATGGTTATGAAAATAGTAAAAAAACTGTTTTTATTGGCGTGGAATCATAAAAGAATAAGTGGAGCAGTTATTGCCCTTCTTATTATTGGATACATTGTATGGCCTAAACCTCAACCACCTATTGCAACGCAAAAAATAACCAGACAAAACCTTACGCAATCTCTCTCAGTGAGTGGATCTGTTACGGGAAAATCCATGGTAAACCTTACTTTTCCGGTCACAGGAAAAGTTGTCTATATTGGTGCGAAAAAAGGAGACTTTATAAAGAAAAACCAAACCATTGCGGCACTCGACCAACGTACTATTGTTGATAATTTACAAACTGCAGTAAAAGCAGCGCAAAATCAGCAAATAAGCTTTGATAGTGTTAATGACTTTAACGGGAATAGAGATTTGAGTGATACAGGACTCAGTATAGCAGCAAGGCGTCAGCTTCAGACAGCAATAAACACGCTAGACCAAGCAAAAATTGCTGTAGAAGTGCAGAATCTTGCAAAAGAACAAGCATTTCTTATCTCTCCAATCGATGGAATTCTGACAAGAGTTGATATCGATACCCCAGGGGTTGTTGCCGCACTGACAACCACATATACTGTTGTTGACCCCGCTTCCGTTGTTTTTGATATGGATGTAGACCAAGCAGATATTGGGAAAGTACAACAAGGTCAAAAAGTAAAAATACTCTTCGATGCATACCCAGACCAATCACTGACGCAGAATGTAACGAATATCGATTTTGTCAGCCACACAACAACGAATGGGGGAACCGCTTTTACTGTTGAGACAGCCTTACCTACAGATTCTCTGCAACGATACCGCGTTGGTATGAATGCAAACGCTGAAATTATTCTAAACGAAAAGGCCAATGTCGTTAGCGTACCACTTTCAAGTGTTGTCAATAATGACTATATCTACAAAAAAGTAGGGAACACATTTAGGAAACAGAAAGTGATACTTGGATTACAAAACGACACAGATGCAGAGGTATCCTCAGGTCTTACTGCCGGAGATGAAGTTGCTCTAGACCCAACACAAGCCGAAAAACAAGCTTCTGGAAAATGAACAAACAACCTATTATAGAATTAAAAAATATTACCAAAGAATATCGAACCATTGATGTTGTTACAACCGTGTTACAAGGGGTCTCGCTTTCCGTATATGAAGGTGACTTTATTGCGATAACAGGTCCTTCGGGTTCGGGAAAATCCACAATGATGAATATTTTGGGATTGTTGGACGTACCTACCTCAGGAACGTATGTGTTGAGTGGCAAAAGAACAACCGGGCTTTCAGAAGATACATTAGCCTATATAAGGAACAAAGAAATTGGGTTTGTTTTTCAATCTTTTAACTTACTCAATCGCTCATCAGCCCTTGAAAATGTTATCCTTCCAGCAATCTATGCAGGACTAGATAAAAAATCCCGCGAAGAAAGAGCAAAGATGTTATTAACACAGGTGGGCCTTGCTGAAAGACTATACAATCATCCTAATCAATTATCTGGTGGACAACAACAACGTGTTGCAATTGCCCGTGCACTAATGAATAATCCTGCAATCATCTTAGCAGATGAACCAACAGGAAATTTGGATACAAAATCAGGTAATGATGTGATGAATATTTTAAAATCACTGAATAAAGAAGGGAAAACTGTTGTCCTTATTACTCATGAACCAGATATTGCAAGACAAGCAAAGAGAATTATTCACTTCAAAGACGGGAAAATAGTACGGTAATGTGTTATGGATATTGAAGAATTATTAAAACTTGCCTGGAAATCACTTATTGTTAATAAACTAAGAAGTATTCTCACAACACTTGGTATTATTATTGGCGTTTTTGCAATTATTCTTCTTGTTTCTCTTGGTTCAGGGTTACAATCCTACATCACAACTCAAGTCTCTAGTCTTGGCTCTAATCTTCTTTTTGTCATTCCTGGACGTGAAGGAGGTGCAAGAACACCTGGAGGGATTGTTGCAAACAAGTTGTTGCTTTCAGACTCAAAACTACTGTCATTTCGACTAAAAAATGTTGCAAACGTTTCACCGCTCGTACAAAAAAATACGACAGTAAAATACCAGAATAAAGTAGATAAGGGTGTTGTAGTCGGTGGAGTAAGCTATAACTATAATGAAATTATCAATGTAAAAGTCACCAAAGGAGCTACCTTTTCACAAGCACAGGAAAATAACGGATCAAAAGTTGCACTTTTGGGAGCAACTGTTGTTTCAAAATTGTTTCCCAACGAAGATCCTCTTGGTAAAACAATTACCATAGGCTCAAGTCGATACCTTGTTATTGGTCTCTTGGCAAAAAGAGGATCTGTTTTTGGTCTTGACCAAGATAATGCGGTAACGATTCCTGTTAGTGTTGCACAGAAAGAATTTAACATTACGAATGTCAATGTCATCTATTTATCTGCAAAACGACCAGAACTAGTTTCTTTTGTCAAACAACAAACAAAAGCAATACTGCTGAAAAGGCTTACTGAAGATGACTTCAATGTACAGTCTCAGGAAAGTGCGTTGTCAACAATTACCAATATTACCAATGTACTGTCCATTGCACTTGGAGGAGTTGCATCTATTTCACTTCTTGTAGGAGGGATCGGTGTTGCAAATATTATGCTCGTATCGGTCACTGAACGTACAAAGGAAATAGGCCTTCGAAAAGCATTAGGAGCAAAACGAAGGGACATTCTTGCGCAATTCCTCTTGGAAGCTATTATTCTTTCTCTAACAGGAGGAATTATTGGCATTATCCTTGGGATTGGTGTTTCTTTGATTATTGCTCAAATTTTTGTTTCAACCGTTACTCCGTGGTCTGTCTTTTTAGCTTTCTTTTTTTCTGTCGCAGTAGGTGTTGTCTTTGGCGTTGCACCAGCTATTAAAGCATCTAAGCTGTCACCAATTGAAGCATTACGATATGAATAATCTGTTTGAGATGCTTCATCGCTTTTTGTTATAATAGGTTCATCGTATGCATCTATCCATCTCCACTACCACTGCAACAGTAAGACCAATAGTAAGCCCATGAAGTCTCGTCTTATATCGTTAGCAAAATTTATTATCGGTTGGCCGCTTTCTCTTCTTGCACTTTTTTTTGTGGGAAAAATTCTTTTGCAAAAACATGAGACACTCATTCAGATAACGCAACTACATTATCCTTTCATTGTTTTATCAGTGTTCTCTTTTTTTCTTTATTTTGTTTTTAGAATTCTTTTTTGGAGAGAGCTTACTAAAGAAAAGGGGATAGATGTCCCATTTGCTGAGACAATCTATTTGTGGAGCATGTCTGAAGTAAAACGGTATATCCCTGGTAATATTTGGTCATTTGTTGGACGAGTTCAAAGCTATGAAAAGCACCAGGTATCTTCCAAAACAATGGCACACTTATTAGTATCTGAAATACTTTTCCTTATCGTAAGCTGTATAACCTTTTCACTTCTTTCAACAAACTTTCTTTTTTATGGTCTTTTGCATTTCTCGTTTCCTCTTGGGCGTATTGTTGTTTCTCTTTGTGTTGTTACAATCTTATTATCTACAGCAGCGTTTTTATTGTCTCCCTATACTTTTGGGCATATTCCTTTGCTAGGGAAATTATTTCTACAATTTTCTCTTAAAAAAATGCTTCAGTTATTTATCTTAATGTCTATTTCATTTCTCTTCTTTGGTATAGGAACATATTATGCGGTAAGCACATTTTCAATTTTATATTTCCCGCATATTCTTTCCCTTTCAGCATTTTTTGTATTTACCTATATTATTGGATATCTTTCATTTATTACCCCAATGGGACTTGGTGTCAGGGAGGGCTTGATGACAATAGGACTGACACGATATCTTCCGCTTGTTCAGGCAGCACAGGGAGCTATTATCGCAAGAATTATGCTTATTTTTTCTGAGCTGTGCTTTCTTCTTATAGCATCGATATGGTTACGATTGGCACAAAAGCCATGGATAAAGAAGATCATCATTTTCTCAAAAACATATGTTTATGAGATTTTCCTTTTCCTTTCAATAACAATCTACGCATTCTATTTTTCAGTCACAAGCTTCTTGCGGTATGTCAACTTTTACACAGGGAGGTTTGATTTAGGAAACATGGATCAAACTATTTGGAATACTATTCATGGAAGAATTTTTCAACTTACCAATCCTGATGGGACAAATATCATCTCCCGCTTGGCATTTCACGCAGATTTCATGTTGGTTTTTCTTTCACCCCTTTATTATATTTGGCAAGATCCGCGAATGCTCCTTCTTATTCAGACACTTGCACTTGCAAGTGGTGCACTTTTTGTATATCTAATTGCCTTATCCCTTCTAAAACAAAAAAGCCTTTCTCTTATTTTTGCCATTGCCTACCTTATCAATCCAGCAATTGACCATGCTAATTTATTTGATTTTCATGCAATAACACTAGCTGTTCCACTGTTTCTTGCCGCATGGTATTTCATGATGAAAAGGCGCTTTATTGTTGTAATCATCCTCTTACTACTTGCTGGAACCACAAAAGAAGAAGTATGGCTTATTAGTGGGATGTTTGGTCTTTTATTTATTGTTAAAAAACAAAAATTGTGGGGTGCATTGCTCAGTATTTTTTCTTTTAGCCTCTTTTACTTTTTATTTTTTAAAGCTATTCCTCTTGCTCACGGTGGCAAGCATTTTGCCCTTTCTTATTACTCTGATTTTGGAACAACACCAGGAGGAATTATTAAAAATATTTTCCTATCGCCAATAAAAATTCTTTCTCTTGTTTTCCAGCATGGACGACTGTGGTATCTGTTTGAACTCTTTTTTCCATTTGCATTTTTATCTCTTTTTTCACCTCTCTTTTTACTATTTGCAGGACCAGACTTAGCAGTCAGCCTTCTTTCACAAAATAATCAGCTCCATAACATTTACTTTCACTATGCGTCAATTACCATTCCATTTATCTTCCTTTCAGCACTGTATGGTACTGCTTTTCTCATGAAGAAATTCCCAAAGCTTTCCCACTTTACCCTCGGACTTCTCCTCCTCATAACAAGTATTAGTGCTGCATATTGGTATGGCCCTCTTCCAGGAGCCAAAACGATGGACCATGAAATGTACACACGCCAATTATTATATCGACAAGAGGTTGATGACTTTCTACAAACAATTCCTCGACGATATAGTGTTGCAGCAACAAATAATGTTGGATCACATCTTTCTCATAGACAACGGATATATACAATCCCACTTGGTATGGATGAAGCAGATGTTATTGTATTTTTATTGAATGATCAATTTGCACAACCTTCCCTAGAAGCACAAAAAGAATTTGTTCAAACACTCAGTCAAGACCCTCATTATCTTCTCGTATATGAATATCAAGACTTTGTGCTATTTACAAAAAAGGGGTTACCGCTTCATCCACTACAAAAGAGCCATCATTTTACTCCTCCACGATTTTTTCATTAATACACTTTATTTCTGATATGTAACATGCTACAAATAGAATATGGTTATTGTTGTCAAGGCAAACGGGGAAAAAGAAGCATTTTCAGAAGGCAAACTACTCAGATCAATAAAAAGGGCGGGTGTTCCTCCAGAACTTCACCAAGAGACGCTTTCACACGTACAAGAAAAACTGTATGACAACATTCCAACTTCTGAAATTTATCACCACGTCTTAGAATTTTTGGATAAAACCCCTGCAAAATACGCAAAGGCAAAATATAGCCTGAAACAATCTCTTATGGATCTTGGGCCAACAGGATATCCTTTTGAAGACTATTATGCACGTCTTTTGGAAACAGAAGGGTACACAACCCAAACCCGTATGATCTTACAGGGAAGTTGTGTAACTCATGAAATCGATGTTATTGCAGAAAAAGACTCTGAAAAAATGTTAGTTGAAGCGAAATTCCATAATGGTCCGGGAACGACAACGGATGTGCATGTATCGCTCTACACAAAATCCAGATTTGATGATCTTAAGGAACGATACCATTTTACAAAGGCACTAATTATTACCAATACAAAAGCAACAAGTGATGCAATAGCATATGCCCAATGTGTGGGAATGGATGTTATTAGTTGGAGTTATCCAGAAGGAAAAAGTTTACGAGAAATAGTAGAAAAAGAAAAAATGTATCCTATTACTGCTCTTACAACTCTCTCAACAGCTCAAAAACAACAATTATTGGAAAAACAAGTAGTCTTGTGCAAAGAGCTTCACAAAAACCCTCATATGCTATTGGAAGTGGGTATTCCGGATGATAAACAACAAGCTATTTTAGAAGAAACTGCATTTTTAGCAAACCACAATCATCATGAAGAATAAGTACAACTTAATAGCTTTTTGCGAGTTGTAACCTATCCCATCTATCTGCTAAGAACCCATTTGGAACAGTTGTTAATTTTGGTGCTGTAAGTAGAAAGCCGTTTCGAATTGTGTGATCTCCAAATTTTTCGTTAAGAGTATCTATTGCTTTTGTCAGATATTCTTTTTGTCCACTTACATCAAAGAGTGAACGGGTAACACAAGAAGCGTCTTCCAAGGAGGCTGCCCATACAGAGACTTGTCTTACATAAGAAAGATTTTCTGAAAGTTTTGGAGTTTCACCCAGGAGTGCGTAAAACATCTCTTTCCCGGTATCAAGATAAAAAGGAATTGTTTTTCGTACCCCTGTATTGGTGTTTCCTCTCAAAAACATGCCAACAAGCCGTGTTTTTTTCTCTAAACGACGTAATTTTAAGGTAACTTCTTCACACAGCTCAAAAATAGTTTGTAAAATTTTTGTCTTGTCATATTCGTTGTTTGGAAGTGCATAATTTCTTCCCACTGACTTTGTTGTTAGAGCTTTTCCAAACGAGACAACTTCTGTTTCGTCTTTTGCATACGCAACATTCTGTAGAAACTGTGCTTCATGGGGTCCAAATTCTGCTACGAGCGTTGTAAAAGGGACTGCCCGAAGATGCAGTAAGGTACGAATCCCCATACGCATCAGTCTTTCCGAAATAGCCCATCCAATCCCACAAACATCAGTTAATGCTGCTTTTCTATATATTTCATCAATGTTTTCTCTTGTAATTTTTGTTATCCCATTTGGTTTATCAAGACCAGATGCCATTTTTGCAAGCATTTTGTTGTGAGATACTCCAATGGAGACAGTAATATACGCACCAATTTCTTTTGCAATATCTTCTTTGAGATGTTGCATCAGGGAATCTACTCCACCAAAAAGAGAAGCAGTCTGAGTGACATCCATAAATAACTCATCTATAGAAAATACTTCTATGAAAGGAGAGTAACGCTTACAAATAATTAGGAATTTTTTTGACACTTCAAAATACTGCACAAAATGAGCTGGGATCAAAATAAGGTGAGGGCAAAGCTGCAAGCCTTCCCTTGCATTACTACCACCTCGTACTCCGAATCTTTTTGCTTCACGACTTGCAGCAATAATCGCAGTCCGACTATGTGCAGCAGTGACTCCAACAGGCCTGTTACGAAGAGAGGGATTACATTGTTGTTCAACTGAAGCAAAGAAAGAATCAAAATCTATATGAAGGATGATCTTTTCCATAGTACACTCGTACTATAAAAGATTTCATATAAATAGACAAGGCATATCACTATATCAAAATAGAAACATGCCTTGTTATGTTTAACAAAACCACTATTTGTAAGTACCTCCTCGAGGCGCTGGTCTGCCTGTACCATCAGGATTAGGACCTGTTAATGCATATACACCATGGATTCGTGGAACTGCAGGAACTCTCAGCCGACCAATGTCTAAGACAGCACTTCCAGAGACAATATCTGCAGGACTGTGTTTTGCTTCAAAAACCATATTATCACCTCCTTTATGATTAATTTCTTAAAAGTTACTAAAAAAGAGGCAACTAGACAATGCAGCAGCCATGAGCATCAAGCAGAGAGTAATTGGAGCAATTTCTGTCTTGGATTTTTACATTGTAAAACTGGGAGAAATGAAGCAAAAAAACCATAATCTTCAATATGTCTCCAAAGAAGCGCATGGTGCTGTAAAAAATATGAAGAATACCCACCCTTATAGTATTGACTTTTGAAGTAAAATCTCAGTTGGTATAGGCGTTGCACATGTGACTCTTTTGCTACCATATATTCCCTAATTTCAATACTCCTTTTTTTAAGACCAACACCATAACGAATACAATGCATTCCTTGTTCATTTCGTATTTTCCCTATGAGATGATGTGAAAGGTATGAGAGCTTATTTGTCCATGGCAGATGGAGAATAGAATTAAATGTCCAATAGTAAGAAAGTTTTTTTTCTATCATTGGTAGCATGGAAGAAATTTCTGCTCTATCTTCAAAAATTTTTTTCATCATCCCAAAAATATCAGAAGGAGAATGAAATGCTAAAGGAAGTTCTAAATATTTTTGTGTGCCATAATGCAGGAAAGACCAATAAGAAATAGCATCGGGCAGTTCTGTGCTACAAAGAATAGTAACAGATTTGTATTCTTTTTTTTGTATTCTTTGAATTTCTTTTTGCAAAAATAATAATTTTTCAGAATAAAATTGAGAGGTTGGTTTCAATATAGGAATTTCTCCAAGGGGTAATTGCGATAATAAATAAAATATCCATATACCAGGGTAATATCGACGATCAATAAGAATTTTTGTATACACAAATGTTTTTATGTCATGAACATAATTGTATGATGTATCATAGCGGAGACCACCTACCCCAAAAAGAGAGCGCTTTAATTTCTGTGGTTTACCCTGTATGGTTTGTGCAATGATATTGTATACATCAATCTTTTCAGGAATAATTACCCCTGAAAAAAGAAAATCTTGCTGATATCCATATTTCCTAGCAAATTCTTCTAACATATCTTTACACATATCTTCTATAAATAACTCCGACCGAGTAATGCGCTTTGCTTCTACAACATCAAGAACAATGCCAAGCATTTCAGCTTCATAGAGAAGACCTCCTATAAGAATAATTTCACTTATGATATGAGAAACATAGTATCGAACATCAAACGAGTTATTCCATTTTTTCTTCTTCTTATTTTTTATTTTAGGTAAATTGATTTTTTCTTTATTTTTTTGCACTATTTGCATGATAAGCATCACAATTTCCTTATCTACGGTTTGAAGCATTTTCTTTTCTATTTCTTCTATAGCTTCATCTACTGTCGATGACCTGCTATGAATATATTGGCTTACTACCTCTAGGTGAGAATGAATGAGTTGCTGTGTTGATCTATTTACTTGCAAATAGTTCATATTACTTGTCGAAGGTTTATCTTAAGGTATTATCAACAATAGACCAATCCATATTGCATGCTTATCAAGATTTTTTGGAGTGAAGAAGTTTATTGTTTCTAAAGAGGATTTTAGAATTAGATAAAGCTTAAGGTGTAAACAAAGAGGGGCAAAGATGGCAAGGAAACAATCTACTATATGCCGTAAGCAGATAGAGGAGCATTTCCGACATGAATTCTTGGAAGAACAAAAATATTTCCTTCACACTGAAATCTTCCTCCAAGAGTTGAAAATGCAGCAAGAAAACCATTTTGTTTGACGAGATTTTGCACCCATCCTACTGTCTGACCAGATCCGTAAGGATAAACAAAGAGAGGATACGCTTTCCCCAAATGGTCTTTTAATTGTTGTTGTGCTGTCGTAATTTCAAAAATATCCTTTTCTCGTGGACCAGCACCCATCGCAAAATGAGACCATGTATGGTTATAGGCAAAGACTATCCCACTTCCAACCATTTCTTTTAATTGATCCCAGCTAAAATATGAGTTTGTCCCAGAGGTATTACCCAAAAGACCTGTTGGAATCATGAGGTTTGCTGTGAGGTGGTATTTTTGAAAAATAGGATATGCATAGATGTAATTATCTAAGTATGCATCATCAAGAGTAATAACGACACTATTGGCAGGAAGTTTTGTATGAGCAACTAGTGCATTAATTAATTGTTCTGCACTGATCGTCTGATATCCTTTTGCAGCTAGATATCCCATTTGTTGGTCAAAAATACCATTGTCTACATTTAATGAGGTTTGCCCTTTTTGCTGTGCAACAGATTGAGGTTGCACATGATGATACAACAAAACAGGGACCTGTAAACAGAATCCATTTGGATGAGTATCGGAGGCTCCTGCAACCTGCGTTTGTTTTGGCTTGGAGAAAATACTTAACGATCCTTTCTGACAGCTATTATTCCCAGTACAGTAGGAAATAGGGTCTGGCTTTTTCATTTGTGTAGCAGCAATGACATGCTTGTCTTGAGACCTGTGGATGATTCCTAAGGAAAATGCAGCAAGGAGACAAAGCCCAAAAAGTACATATGGAAATGTTCTATTTCGTTTCATGGGAGCAATCACACTATACCAGATTTTGGTATGTTTTTGAAGAAGCCCACAATGTGGTATAATAGTGAAAGAGCGCATCGATTCGCGCTTTTTTTAAAATTATGAATCCAACAACACCGGAAAATATTAGAAATGTTGCAGTTATTGCTCATGTTGACCATGGGAAAACAACATTAGTGGACTTTTTACTCAAACAATCACATACATTTCGTGAGAATGAAGAAGTTATGCAGCAGACAACGATTCTGGATTCAAATCCTCTGGAGCGAGAGCGAGGCATTACAATTCTTGCAAAAAATACCGGCATTTCCTATAAGGATAAAAAAATTAATATTATTGATACTCCTGGCCATGCAGACTTTTCAGGAGAAGTCGAGCGAACCTTGAATATGGCAGATGGCGCACTCCTTATTATTGACGCACAAGAAGGACCAATGCCTCAAACAAAATTCGTATTAAAAAAAGCACTCGAATTAGGACTAAAAATTATTGTCGTTATTAATAAAATAGATAAACAACTCGCAAATATTCCTCATACAATTGAGCGAACAAATGATTTATTTTTGGAATTAGCAACGGATGTCGAACACTTAGAATTTCCCATTGTATATGCCATCGGTCGTGAAGGAAAGGCAGGACTTACTGTAGAAGAAGCTCTCGCATCTGATTCTCTCACTCCTCTCTTTGAAAAAATTATTGCATACATTCCAGCTCCAACAACTGAAGAAGGCCCTTTCCAAATGCTTGTGACATCACTCGATTACGATTCACATAAAGGAAAGCATGTGATAGGACGAATTAAAAGAGGATTTGCAAAAAAAGGATCAGCAGTAACACTTTTACATGAATCCGGTACAAAAACAGCACGTATTGATAGCCTTGCCATTACGTATGGCTTGAAAAAAATTGATGTTGATGAAGTCGAACCAGGCGAAATAGTGGATATTACCGGTATTGCTGATGCAACAATTGGTGATACGATTGCAGATCCTGCCTCTCCTGATGCATTACCTAGAATTAGTGTTGAGGAACCTACAATTAAAATTGCTATTGGGCCAAATACCTCTCCTTTTGCCGGAAGGGAAGGCAAATTTACTACATCTAGACAAATTCTTGAAAGGCTGGAAAAAGAACTTGAAACAAATGTTGCCTTACGACTTGAAAATGTAGGGGATAGATTTATTCTATCCGGGCGTGGAGAACTACACTTATCTGTCCTTATTGAAACACTACGTCGAGAGGGATATGAATTTGAAGTCGGAAGACCACAGGTTATTACAAAAATTGTTGATGGAGTGGAGATGGAACCTGTTGAGGATGTTATTATTGATGTTCCTGATGAATATGTCGGCGCAATTACTCAAGAATTAGGGCAGAGAAAAGGCGCTATGTCTAACATGGAGCAGGATGGCAAAGGGAATACCCGCCTTGAGTACTCTATCCCTTCAAAAAACCTTCTTGGTGTGAGAAGCGACTTGCTTACCCTCACAAAGGGAACAGCTGTTGTTAATACGATGCTTAGTGGATATCAACAACTCACACCAAACCTTGAGAAATTACGAAATGGTGTCCTTATTGCCTCAGAAGGTGGCCAGGCACTTGCATATGGTCTTGGCAATGCACAAGAACGAGGCATTACGTTTATTGATCCAGGGGTAGAAGTGTATGAAGGAATGATTGTTGGACTCCAAAATAGGCAAGATGATATAGAAATTAATGTTACCAAGGAGAAAAAACAAACCAATATGCGCTCAAAAGGTGAAGGAGTAAAGACTATTCTTACACCTCCACTTATCATGAGCCTTGAGCAATACTTAGACTTTTTGGAAGATGATGAATTGTTAGAGGTGACACCACACAACTTACGTCCTCGAAAGAAATATCTGACAAAAATAGATCGAGTTCGTTCTGGAAGGTCAAACTGATAAGTACTCTATCCACATTGACTATCCTCCGTATATAGCATATGATCCAGATAATAAAAGAATTATGGTAACGCGTCTTGAAAAAATTGTTACCCAAAAAGTAAACAAATATCCAAGATTAATTGCCCAGTCTGATCCATCAGATCCTCATAATCCATTAGGAATTCCTGGTAAAGATGGTCCGACCTTGCCACAATTACCACCCACGCCAATAGAAGATCCAGATAGAAGAAACGGCCATAGACCAGAGAGAGAACGACCTCAGGAACCTGAAACAGGGAGAACTGGTAATAACTAGGAAATAGTCCTCAATTTTCCTCATCTTCAGTTAAAACCCTATTACGCTATTATTACAACTATTTAATGGAATCACAGTAATGGTTATATAAAGCTTGTGTTGGAGCTATGTTTAAAGCACTAGATTCACTTACATTCCCCGGAGCTCATTCTTCTCCTATCGTTTTGACAGGAGAAAGCGTGATACAAAAAAATTATACTGATTTGTTTATGCTCATGCTTCAGCGTATACAAGACTATGCGATTTTTACTTTAGATACAAAAGGAGTCATTACAAGTTGGAATTTAGCAGCCCAATATCTCTTTGGATATACAGCAAAAGAGGCTGTAGGGAAGTCTCTTGCAATGCTTTTTCCTGAAATGGTCAAAAGTGGCCATTTACAAAAAGATATAGAGATTGCTATCAAAAAAGGTCAATATGAACATATAACAGAAACAGTGAACAAAAATAAAAAGAAGATTTTTATTCGATGTATTGTTACTGCGTTATGGGGAAATGATAATAAACTCAAAGGGTTTTCAAAAATTGTTGTTGATATTACTCAACAAATTGAAATAGAAAAAAAACGAGAAGAATTCCTGAGCCTAGCTGGACACGAATTAAAAACCCCTATAGCAAGTATAAAAGCCTATCTGCAACTTCTGCAAATGAAACTATCAAAAAGAGGAGACAGTGAATTAGCACCTATTATAACGAACGCTCTTTCACAAGTTGATATGTTATCGCGCTTACTGCAAGATATCTTAGATACTTCCAGAATCGCAATTGGAAAATTACCATTTCATAATACAGACACGATATATATAGATGAATTTCTCCAAGAAGTTATTGACGCTGTCCAAGTAACAAATCATGATCATAAAATAGTTTTTGAGAAAAGAGCTCATCTTCAGCTTATACATGTTGATAAAGCAAGACTGAAACAACTTATCACAAACCTTTTACTAAATGCCATAAAATATTCCCCTAAGCATAAAACTGTTATTGTTTCCATTAAAAAAGACAAAGATACTGTTACCATTTCTGTACAAGACAAGGGCATAGGGATAGCAAAAAAAAACCAAGCAAACATCTTTGAGAAATTTTACCGTGAAGATGAAGCAAAAAAATTTGGTACCGGTCTTGGATTAGGACTTCACTTAGCAAAAGAAATTGTTGAACATTATAAAGGGGAAATTTTGGTTAAGAGCCAAAAGGGAAAGGGCTCTACATTTTCTATTGTTTTGCCTCAATCTCTCACAGTTGGCTAGAGGATCCTGGTGATATGATTAACCTCAAATCTAATTTTTTAAATCCATCCTTTTTCTCTTTTTGGTACAATATATTCATGACTATGCAGAGAAGAAAAGGGGAAAAGACAGAGTATACTTCTTCGTCTCAACCTACCTCTTCCACCTATACGGTACAAGCAGAACAGACCATTCAACAAGGAGAAGCACTTTCGTTTCAAGAAATGTTACAAAGTAACGTGTATCGAAGATTGCTTATTTTGAAATCTATCGGAAACTTCCTTATTCTTTTTGCGCTTTTTGGAATAGGCATGACTATTGGCCCTGCACTTTTTTATGAAATCAAATTTCACATCGACACTATTCGAGGAGTACAGTATGTTGTTGCCTCGCCACAAACAAAAAGTCCTCTTGGCAATCTGAAAACAACCACCTCAGAAATCATTACCCCTCCAGATACATTGTTTAGTATCGTTATTCCAAAAATTGGAGCAAGCTCTCGAGTGATTATCAACGTTGACTCAAGTAATGAATCAGAATATTTAGCTGCATTGAAACAGGGAATTGCTCATGCGAAAGGAACAGTCTTTCCTGGCATGAAAGGCACATCATTCTACTTTGCTCACTCAACGGATAGTTTTTGGAATGTTGGAAGGTATAACGCTGTTTTTTATTTACTGAAAGACTTAAATGTAGGAGATGATATTGATTTATTCTTTAACAACTACCGCTATAACTACAAAGTAACAGATACCAAGATTCTTGATGCAAATGATGTATCACTTCTTGTGAATGCACAAAAAGATACGGACGAGAAAATTGTTTTACAAACCTGTTGGCCTCCTGGTACGACCTGGAAACGTCTTATTGTTGTAGCTAAGCCGGTCAAGTGATTGCTTGCATATAATTGCTGTAATTGGTAAACTCCCCGGCGTGGAACTGCCCAAATTTTTAAAACGTAAGGAAAAGCCCCAAACAGGGTTTGTTGATATTTTTAAAGTAGGCAATCAGACTCATACTGACGAACAAGCTCTCTACCAAGCTTCTAAGCAAATATGTCGTATAGCAGGCAGAAGAACATTTTTTACCCCAGCTGGAGAATCTACAATACAATTTCTCAACAATCCATCAATTTATCCAATGCTTCGATATAGGTGGTTTCGTAGATCATAACATCCTTCTTACAAACTTCCCACCGTCTCCTTGCTTGCATACATTACCATAACGATATCTATGAAGCGAGAGTTACAAGAGCGTACAAAACTCGAAGCTGATTTATTTGCAAGAGACATGAGAGCATTTTTTGCAAGGAAAAACTATGATGTTGATAAGATATTCCATCTCAGTAAGAAACAAAGAGCATATCTCTCTGCTTTAATCGCTCAAGAGACAGCAAAAGCTGATCTCAAGCGCATGCAGCAACGATTAGAGTGGTCAGAGCTAGGTTTAAGCAATTCTGATCTCCTGCAACCACTTCAGAAAACAGTAACACATCTTAGGACAGTTGAGGAAAGGTTTGGTCGTATTGCCGAAAGAAGAAAAAGCGTATTTGTGCACAGTGGTTCACAAGCCGTGGCGACTGAGAATATTGCATACAAAGTAGTTAGCATGGGTGATAGACTTGGATGGCCGGAGAGACGATCAGAAAAGGGGAGTACTATGCGTAGAACTCTGCGAACACTAGCAGGTAATCCTACACTTTTGTATGATGGAACATTTCCTCCTTCTGACTCATCTAAGAGAAACATATTTGACCTCATAGGACATGTATCAGGAGTTGTACGAACACTTCCTACAAAGTTAAGACCAATGAATACGCTTGCAGCACTGACACAAAGGGAGTCAAAAATAGGTTAATGAGTTCGCTCATATTCTTCTGCTTCATCAATATCTCGTCCTATATCTAATTCTTCCGGATGTTCAGGATCTTCCTCTGTTTGAGTTCCAACTGCTTGTGCATTGGCGAGAGTGTCATCATCACTATCAGGAGTTGGCATATCACCACTCACGGATTGTTCTCCAGCCTCGGCTGGACTCTCTTGTGCTGCAAATTCTCCTTGCTCGGTTGTCAACGGGTCTTCATTTGTCCCTTCTTCAAATTCAGAGGTATTGGTAATAGCATTTTCATTAGCTACAACTGTTTCAGCACCTTGTTCTGTAACGGCTGATTTTGTGGCTTTTGGAGTTGGAGATTCTTCCTCAGATGTATCAGATGCAACTACATTAGATATATCTTCGTAGGTGGTGGACATACCTTGCTCAATTTTTTTGTTATATATTCTTTCGCTGTAGCTTTCTTTTGGTACCCCAAGACTTCCTTTTGGAGATTCTTTAACATCTTGCACCCCTCCTGGTTCATATTCAAGATCAAGATTGTTGACGTCATCAGTTGGTTCGGCGCTAACAGCTTTTGGATTTCCAGTTGTTACTCCAGTCATCCCACTGATATCACCAAAAATATCTTGAGCATCACGACTCGGGTCAATTGGACGTTCTTCAGGTTGTGTTTTCTTATTATCCTTCATACCACCATATGGTAATTTCTGTAAATAAGATAAAAGAAATAATCGTTTAAGAGGCGTGAAAGACTTACAATGCAGTTTTAGAAAAAATTTACAAAAAAAAATCTTGACAAGACAGCAAGCACATATATAATTATGTTGAGTATGGTTAAGGAACAAAGACTACTGTCAGGTCAACTAGCATTACAAGAAGCTGCACGTCAACGATTAATGTATTTAAAAACAAGCGTATTACCTCAAGCAGAGGAACGCTTCAGAAGGGATACACATGTTGTCCATGGTGTGGGTAAAGTACAACAAGCAATTTTAGACCTTGAGCATTATCTTCATGAAAGTGCAGCACCAAATGAAGTATCTCCAAAGCCAACGACATTAAAACCAACAAGAGGAATGTTAGGAGTTCAGAATCCTCGTCTTTCCTAACTTTTTTCTCCCCATTCAGCCATTTTGTCAAAAATTTCACCCAGAGATTTCCCTTTTTCCGTCAGTGTATATTCAACGTGGAGTGGCACTTCTGCAAAGACTTTTTTGTTAATAACGCCTTCTTGTTCAAGTTCTTGCAGTCTTTGAGAGAGTGTTTTTGGACTAATCCCCTCCAGTGCCCGCTGCAACTCTCCAAACCGCTTTTTGCCTTCAAAAAGATTGTGGAGAATAAGCATTGTCCACTTACTTCCAATCACTCTTAATGTTTTTGCTACACTGCAATTATCCATAGATATAATATATCTATTATATAATACTTTTTCTTCAAATACTACATTTTTTAATAAGTACTTTTAAAAATGAAGCAATCTTTATTTATGAGAATTTATCTGTAAATATGCACATCCTATCCATATTGATACTCCTCATGAATTCTGATAACTTGTTCCAAATGAATAGAAACCCTGAAAGTTGCGGAGAACTGCCGTCTGCAGACAGTAATTGGCAAAGGAAAAGGAGGGTGATGCAACCCATCGATAGGGCACAAAGATCCCCATATTCTGGTTCGAAAAAATTTCCGCATGGGTATGGATATACAGAGGGACTACTTAATTTCAAAAGTGCGGAATCAAAAACACAACTTGATTCAACAGAACGCGAAGTAGGAGAAGAATCAAGTCGTATAGGAATAATAGCCCCAGTAACGACAGTTACCTTACCTACAGATGATTTTCATTACTCCTGACATTTCTCTAACATCTTTCTATCTTGCGCAGACAATAGAAAATTGCTATAAGCATTTCATGATTATAGAAGGCTTGAAAGAAACTTTAGGAGGCGCTAAAGCACGTTTTACAGAGCGAATGAGGCGTGGACAATATGAAGGAAGTCAAGATAGAGTAATACATCTTATGAACAGTGGCGACCTACTTGGAGCTTTGACTGAAGCATATCATAACCCATCATTCCCTCCTGATCAAGGACTTCATTTACTCGCGCAAGTTAAAGTAACGCTTGCACAGCAATCTGGTCTTCCACCTCAGATGCTTGAACAAGTGGAGAGAGAGGTTCGGATTATAGATGAGGCAGCTGAAAGTGAATATAGGAAAAGGCTAGGGAAAATATAGATATTTTTATAATACAACCAACGTATTTTCCTCGAGAGCGTGAACCCATAGAAGCTTATTCTCTCCGCACTTGTTTTATATAAAACGTTGTGAACAATAGAGAGATTATGTAACAAAGATTATTAGGAGCGTTCTTTTGCAAGTTGCTTTTCTATAAGATTTCGTATGTATACTGCTTTGGGAATTTTTTTCTTTCTAGATATATCTTCCAATCTATTCATTAAATGAGCAGGGAAAATAATGGTAAAACGTTTGTCAAGCTTAAGGGCCATAGTACTCACTGCATAGTCAAGCGTTTCTTTCAACGTATCGTCACGGTATGCGTTCACGGTAACATTATCTAAACTCCCAGTAAAGGTAGAAACACCAAATTTGTATCCATCAGTTCCATGCAAATACATGACAATTACAGATTTTCCTCTTTGTATTAGGTAAGCAACACCGTACCCGACATTCATGCTTGGGAAAGAGCATTCAGCAATAACAAGATCCGTATGTTCCAAACGGTTATAAAAATCCTGAAAGAACTTTTCTCTTATTACAGAATCCATTGCCAGTACATCTTTTTCAAACATATGGAGCATATGCTCAACTTCATGACCTTTTTTTGTAAGATGGTCAATAATTGTTTTGTAATGCAAGTGGTATGAATCTTTTCCTCTCAATGATGCAATTAATCCAATTTTCATAGTGATATAAACTGCCACAATGGCAATCTTAGTATGTATTCTCTTACTACCACTATTCACATGCAATGCGTTATGAATGCGAATTTCATGCATAATTTCCAATACATTTTTTGGAAATCATTAAAAAATGACCTGTAGAAACAAGCAAGAAGTTAGTGCTTTTGCACAATGCTTTTTATTGGTTCAAATGATTTTCGATGAATTGGGCAAGGACCATACTGATTGATGATATCTATATGTCTTTTTGTCCCATATCCAACGTGCCTATCAAAGCCGTAGAGAGGGTATACTTTAGCAACTTCATGCATCATTCTATCTCGTGTTACTTTTGCCAAAATAGAGCCTGCAGCAATAGAATAGTGATACAGTCCGCCTTTTTTTATTCGCTGAGATTGGAATAAAGGAAGTATTTTTGTTTTTGAGCCATCAACCAAAACAAAAGAAAGGGAAGTCCCAAAATTTTTTTCTAACATTGTAAGCGCCATGATCATTGCTTTTTGCACTGCCACGTCAATACCCAGAGTATCTATCTCCTCTGCCTCAACAATGCCAATTCCATAACTTGAAGACTTTTGACAAATTTCAGCAAATGCTTTTTCTCGTTGTTTAGATGTCATGAGCTTACTATCCCGTACACTTGTAACTATTTGTGATGAAGTGTGAATCATAACGGCACCTGCTGTTACTGGCCCAGCCAGTGGACCTTTTCCAGCCTCATCAACCCCTGCAACATGCAGAAAACCTTTTTGCCATAATGATTCTTCAAGAAGGATATCAGGAACAATCATACGGTGAGTATACACCAAACCTTTCCTTGTATGCTTGACATCTTGCTCTGATGTAATTATAATAGTAAATAGTTAGACTTATTAACTATTTATGAATAAAACAAACTCTCTTATAGAAAAAGTATTTACCTTTTTACGATGCATGAAGGAACAAATGTCTTTGCAAACAGACATGATGAACTTAAGCATGGTTCAACTTCACACACTTCATTATATTAAGCAAAACCCTGGAACACCTATGAAATCACTTGCGGAATACTTAAAAGTTGAGTTGCCATCAGCAACAACAATTGTTGAAAAACTAGTAAAACTTTCCTTTGTTAAAAGACAAACAGATAAAGATGATCGACGACTAGTGCTTCTTCATCTTACGCCAAAAGGTGAGGAACTATTAATAGGTGCAATGAAAGAGCGCGCAAAAAACATGGAAAAGATACTTGCATATCTTTCAGAAAAAGACAAGGATGATTTATCGCGAATATTTGATACACTAGTAATGGCAATGGAGAAATTAGATGAAAAATAAACAATTTTCACTATTACTACTTTTTGTAGCACTCCTGACACTTGGAGTGACTGTTGGAGTGGTAGCAGCAGCAGGGACAATTGTTGCACCAATCCAGGCACAAAGTGTTGCAGTCAAATCAGTATCACAGAATATAACGGCAACAGGTAGTATCCATTCGGAAAAGGAAGCAACACTTCATTTTCAAATAGCAGGACAAATTGTTTATCTTCCCTTTAAGGAAGGGGACAGTGTCGGGATAGGGCAAACAATTGCAGCGCTTGACCAGCGTACTATTGTTGATAACTTACAAACAGCTGTCAAAACTGCACAAATCCAACAAATGAGCTTTGACACAATAAACGACTTTAATGGAAATCGGGATTTAAACGATACAGGACTCAGTATTGCAGCACGACGTCAACTCCAAACAGCAATGAATACCTTAGATCAAACAAAACTTACTGTAGAAATTCAAAAGATCGCTCAAGAACAAGCATTCCTTACTTCCCCTATTAGTGGCATTATTACCCATGAAGATATCACAACACCTAATGTCAATGTCACTCCATTAACTTCTTTTTCTGTTGCTGATCCAACGACAAAAGTCTTTCGAGCAAATGTGAGAGCAACAGACATTGATTTTGTAAGTGTCGGAGGGGAAGCAACAATTTATATCGATGGAGTGGCAAATACCTACTCAGGCATAGTTAAGAGAATTTACCCACAAAAAATGACCCTTTCAACAGGTGAAGATGTCTATCAGGTGGATATTCAAGCTTCAGGACTCACAGCGTCTCTCTTAGGACAAACAGGTTCAGTCACGATAAGAAGTAACAATCAAAGCACGTCGCTTATGGTTCCTACCTGGGCAATTCTCAACCATAATAATGTATGGGTTTTAGAAAATAATAAACCTGTATTAAAGTCAGTCACGACTGGGAAAACTCATGGGGATATGACAGAAGTGACAGCGGGATTATCACTTGATAATAAAATTATTCTAAATTCTGAGAAAGTTGCAAAGGAGCATTATTCATTCTTATGAAAAACCTTTTTTCAAAACTAAAAAATCCATCAGTTTTTCGTCCACTTCTCGTCGCTTTCGTCATACTCCTAACAGTACTTGGATATTACTTTTATCAGATACGACAGGGAAGGGTCTTTATTGATGATTCACTTATTCAGGCACCAATTATTGCAGTTGCACCGGCCAGTACGGGGAAACTTCTTGAGACAAATGTGTACGAGAATCAAATGGTTAAAAAAGGAGATCCTCTCGCAACTGTTGGAAGTCAAACACTTTACGCAGATACAGCGGGACTTATTATTATGGCAAATAATCAAATTGGTAGTCTTGTCAATGCAACAACTCCTGTTGTTCAAATGATCAATCCTGTTGATATGCGGGTTGCAGGAACAATTGATGAGAATAAAGGTCTTTCAGACATTAGGGTTGGACAAGCTGTCTCCTTTACTGTTGATGCTTTACCAGGGAGAACATTCTGGGGATATGTTGATGAAATTTCTCCTTCTGCTAAGCAAACACAAGTCGCATTTTCTATTTCTTCCGAGCGCCCAACACAGCAATTTGTTGTATATGCACGATTCCATGCAACAGATTATCCGCAAATCAGAAATGGCATGTCAGCAAAAATGGTAATATACACGGATACCAATTAAATGACTTAAACTATCATTTTGAGTGCAGAAAAGGATCTCCTCCATACAAAAGATTTCTCTGCATCACTTAGTAATACATAGAAACCATGACAAAACAATCCAAACTACCACCTCCTCCAGCAAGAAAAGGATTTGAAACGCATCAATGGCTTGTGTTACTTACTCTAATGATTGCGTCATTCCTTGGTCGATTAGATGGAACAATTGTCAATTTAGCACTCCCAAAAATTATTTCTGATTTTGGTATTACAGTTAGCCAAGCCAGTTGGATTTCAACCGCCTACATTATCGCCAATGCAATTTTTGTCCCTGTTTTTGGGAAATTAGGTGACCTTATTGGAAGAAAGCCACTATATATCTTTGGTATTGTCGGATTTACGCTAACATCTATGCTGGCAGGATTATCATTTAACTTACCATCCATGGTTATTTTCCGTGTCCTGCAAGCAGTCACTGTAAGTATTGATTATCCAATTGCTCTTTCTATCATTGCCTTTACCTTTGAGGATAAACAGCAACGGGCACAAGCAATGGGTATTTGGTCTGGGATTTTCGCAGCAGCTATTGTCTTTGGACCACTTCTTGGAGGGCCACTGGTTGATTTATTTGGGTGGAGATCAGTATTTTATGTGAATGTCCCATTGGGAATTCTAGGAACACTGATGGCTATGCGATTTATTACTGAACCTGTCCAAAAAATTAAAGGTTTGAAAGATTTTGATATCTGGGGGTCCTTGTTGTTAGGTGTTAGTTTGGGAACGATGGTTTTAGTATTGGATCAAGGACAAAGTTGGGGATGGGGAAGTGGGCAAAGTATCCTTTCCTATATAGTTTCAGTGGTATCACTTGTTCTTTTTCTTTGGGTTGAAAAGGAACAAAAAGAGCCAGTGGTTGATTTACGTTTTTTCAAAATCCCTGCATTCTCAGCAGCAATTATCACCTCATTTATCTCCTTTTTAGGAATGGTTGGAGCAATCTTTCTGCTTCCTCTTTTCACACAGAATTTTCTTGGATATTCGGTAACAAAATCTGGATACCTTTATATTCCAATGGCAATTTGTCTTATGTTCGCAGCACAAAGCGGCGCTCGTCTTTCCAGAGTTTTTCAACCACGTTGGGTTATAGCAACGGGCATGTTTTTTGCAGCAGTCATGCTTCTCTCTTTTACTGGCATTGATGTGAAATGGACGTTTTGGGATATAACATGGAGGCTTGGACTCTTTGCTGCAGGGCTTGGTATCGGACTTGCTCCGTTAACCAATGCCGCAACATCAACTGTCCCACTGCAAGAAGTAGGTATTGCCTCATCAATCTTAGCCTTAGCAAGGAACTTATCTGGTGCGTTTGGTGTTGCTATCTTTGCAACAATTCTTACCAATAGTGTCAATGCAAATCTCATTGCACTTCAACAACATTCTATTGTTACCATACCTGACCCAATGCTCATGAAAAAAATTTTTGGTCTTATGCTGATAAGAGCAAATGTTCTAGCATATTCAGTAGTTTTTAAGATTGCAGCAGTGTTTATGACAGTTGGCGGTATTGCTGCACTGTTTGTCAAAGAAGCAAAAAGTGGACAACATGGACACGAGACATCATCTCAAGCGCACGCTGTAGAGCTGTAACCTTATCCTCTTATTTTTTTTAAACATTTAAGGTACAATTTTCTCATGAAATGGTACTGGAAAATTATTTTTATATTTGTCGTTTGGAGACTTTTTCTTTTCACACCGCTCATATTTAGTCAGAATCACATTCCAAACAATCCAGGTTCTGATCAATATACTATCTGGGCATACACACGTCCTTATTTCCCTGTACAGAGTATTTTTGGGTATCCATGGGCAAATTTTGACGGTGTTCATTATTTAACGATTGCTGGGGATGGAAATTATCGAGATGGCGCAGATGGAAGGTTTTTCCCTGTGTACCCATATCTTATTCGTATTCCGTATGTTTTACTTGGTAGTGGGCCATTTATGGGGCTCAAGGAGTTTACCCTTGCCTTTCTTGTCAGTAATGCAATATTTCTTGGGGCATTACTTCTTCTCTATAAGCTGTTGCATTACGATTATTCTGATAACACCATTTACGCTACGATAATTTTTCTCCTTGTATTTCCTACATCCTTTTTCTTTGGAAGCTTTTATTCAGAAGGAACATTCCTTTTCTTTACCTTTTTGACATTTCTACTCCTTCGGGAGAAGAGTTATTTTTCAGCTTCCATTGCTACACTACTTCTCAGCCTTACTCGCATTGTTGGAGTGTGCATGATTCCAATTACTGCTTATTTTTATATCCAAGAAAACAGGAAACAACTTCTCGCTTTTCGTTCTCAGACATGGAAAGGGAGGTGGCAGACATGGATGCCTCTTATCATTATGCCAAGTGGCTTGCTCCTTGTCATGCTTTACTCCTTATGGCGATGGCATGATAGCTTATATTTTGTCCATGCACAACAACTTGCCGTCAATGGGCGAAAGCTAGGAACAATTATCTTTTTCCCCCAAACACTTATTCGATATATACGAATTCTTTTCACCGTTCCCTACACACATTTTGAATGGTGGATATCATTCCTGGAATTTTCTTCGTTTTTCTTTGGAGCAGTGTTTTTGTGGTATGCGTGGAAAAAGGGAATTCAAAAGAGGTACATTCTATTTTGTCTTTTTACCTTTCTTATCGCAACACAATCAGGGACATTTACTGCACTTCCCCGATATGTTCTTGTGTTATTCCCTACATTTTTAGCTTTAGCACTTCATAATTCAAGGATTCTCAAAGCAGTCTATATCTGCATCAGTCTCATCGCACTTTTTTTCCTACTTGCTTACTTTTCCAAAGGATACTTTGTCTCCTAAAGGTCTTTCTTAATTATTACTTCACTTTTATACAACCTTTTTTATTGCTTCATACTGTTATGTAATGAGTGTTGAATATACAGAAGGAAGAACAAAAAACAGGCTTTCGGCAAGAAGAATAGATCAAGCGGGAGAAGTTGAGGTAACAACAATAACAAAGAGAACGTACCAAGATAAAGAATCAGCAACAAGAGCAATACAGTCAACAAATAACTATCAAAAAGTAGGGTCTTATGGAGTCCTTGGAACAAGTTTTCTCCTATGGGCGGGAGGAATAGGTGGCATAACAACTGGGATAGCACGAAGAGATGCTTTTGAGATTTCCTTAGGTATTGGCTGTTTATTTGGAGGAACATTAGAAATTCCTTTATTTTTTCATGCTCGAAGACAAGTTACTAAGACGCAGAGAGAGTTAACTGTGACACAGCACATTTGTGATGCTGATTTATAGACAGAAAACTCTCATTGTTAAAATAAGGCTGATCCTCTACTATTATGTGCTACAACAAGAGTTGGCGCAGCTTTGGGCGCAAATATCTTACTCCCTTAAAATCACTTGGCATACATTTCTTACCTACCGTTTAAAATGTATCGCGACTTTTTCATTTATCGTTCTGCTTCGATAACCGCAAAAAGATAATTCGGCAAGTATAAGAGGGAAGAGTATGCAACATAGCGATTCTCCCAAAAGGGTTTAAATTTGTTGTTAAAAGAACGAAGTGTATCGCACTTGTATAGTTTCATTAGCAAAAGCATCACTCTTCGTCTAATATGTAATTTTGACTTTGATGTTTGAATAACGTTTGCAAATGTTGCAAAATTCAAGCTCATTTTTTGGATATTATTTTTCTTGAAGTATTCAGCTGATTTTATAATAAGAAATTCATGAAGTCCGTTATATGTATTGGTTTTACTACGAATATGATCTAATGAGACACTATTTGCACCATAACAAGGAACAAAGTACAGATATCCTAAGACATCCCCATCTTTTAGTGCAACGGCAAAGATACAATCACGATCATTCTCTTCAGGTAATCGTTTTAGTGTCATTGAAAATCCTTTTTCTTTTCCACCTTTTTCTTTAATCCAGTCAAAAGAAATTTCCTCTATTTGTTGTCTAAGACGAAAGGGAAGAGTAGTTGTAGTAAAAAAACATATCTCCACCCCTGATCCCTCTGCATGTCTTACAGCTCGTCGCACTTTCTTTTTTAGATTATTTACATCAAACGTTTGTACATCAATAATTGCCTCTTCGCCAATTTTTGCAAGCTTCATATTTGTTTTTTGCACCACAGAGGCATATTTTTCACTGAGACCAACAAATAATGGGAGTATATGCCAGGAAGCAGTATATGAAAGAAATGTTTCTAAAAGTAGTGGTACCTCAGTAGCCACTCCTACGGGATCTCCGCCAACCACTGCAACATTCTTAACTATTTTATAGGAAAGACATGATTTCCCACTAGGAGAAAAAAAATATTGCCTATCATGCTGAAGGTGAAAATAAGAAAGGGTATCCGAGCCAAATTCTCTTATCAGTCTCTCCACAATTTTTCGATTAACAGGTTGGCTTATCATAGCAGTGACATTTGTCAATTATATCAAAAATTATTGTATTAGTAAGCCTTGGCAGACTATTTACGGTAATTTGTTAAAAAATACTTCTTGATTTTTTTCATATTCTTACATAAAATTGGTTATTGTTAATGACTCACTGATGAGTCATTAAACATTTTTAATGAGTCATAGCAAAATTCCAGATAAAAAGACTACACTATTCCTATCACTCGCCGCACTTGGTATTGTGTATGGGGATATTGGAACTTCACCGTTGTACGCAATCAACGAAATCTTCTTCGGGCACGGAAAAGCAACATTAAGTCGTTTGGATGTTCTCGGAGCAATAAGTCTTGTCGTATGGTCCTTAACACTATTAATTGCATTTAAATACGTTGTTTTTGTTCTAAAAGCAGATAACAAAGGGGAAGGAGGAGTGTTTGCACTGTACAGTCTTATTGAAAAAATAAGATCAAAAAGTAAAGTGATTCTCTCAGTACTCCTTATTATTGCTGCCGGGCTATTATTTGGTGATGGGATTATAACACCTGCAATCAGTGTTATTTCTTCTATTGAAGGACTTACCGTTGCAACCAATACCTTTTCTCCCTATGTTGTTCCTCTTACCATTATTATTCTCACGGGACTATTTGCTATTCAAAGTAAAGGGACATCAAAAGTTGGAAGTCTCTTTGGACCAATTGTAATCGTGTGGTTTGCTTCAATTTTCTTTTTTGGCACCGTAAGCATTCTCCATACTCCCCAGATTTTTCTTTCAATAAATCCATACTATGCTTTTTACTTTTTACTTCATCACACATTTCTTGATGTTCTGTTGACGCTTGGAGCAGTGATGCTTGTTATTACCGGAGGAGAAGCAATGTATGCTGATATGGGACACTTTGGCGCTCTTCCTATTCGATTAAGTTGGTTTAGTATCGTCTTCCCGTCCCTTCTCATCAATTATTTTGGACAAGGAGCATATCTTTTAAGTGGTAATGCTGTCATCAACGGGAATATTTTCTTTAGCATGATACCGAGTGTCATGATCTATCCAATGGTTATTATTTCAACATTGGCAACCATTATTGCTTCTCAAGCGCTTATTTCTGGAGGTTTTTCTCTTGCTTCACAAGCGATATCACTCAAGTTATTCCCGTTCTTTAAAGTAACCCATACGCACCACAAACATGAAGGACAAATATATGTTCCTTTTATCAACTGGGCACTCTATGTTGGTTGTGTAAGCTTGGTCGTTATTTTCCAGTCAAGTAATCGACTTGCCTCTGCGTATGGACTTGCAGTTTCTGGAGTTATGTTGGTGACATCACTCTCAATGATTCAGGTAGCTGTTCACTATTGGAAATGGAAACCTGCTCTTGCATATGCTGTGTTTGTACCACTTATTATAATCGATGCATCATTCATGATTTCAAATTCCTTGAAGATCATTGAGGGAGGATATATTCCTCTTGGAATTGGACTTGGTATTCTCTTCATTATGCAAACATGGAAGTGGGGAAGAGAAAAAATTGCAAAAGCATTCAACGAATACCCTGCCACATCCTTACAAGACCTTATTAAACTGAAAAAAAGTGAGAAATACTTTATTCCTCGAACCATCATGATTATGACACCAAAAGCGATTCGAAGTAGTAAAGATACTCTTCCTACACTAAAGCAATTATTCTTGGATCGCTACGGCATACTGCCAGAAAATATTATTTTCCTTACCGTTGAATTAGTAAAAGAACCTATATTAACCTCTGAAGAAAGATATATTGTTACGAATTTATTCCAAAGTAAAACAAAAGGGACAATAACGAGTGTTGTTATCCGATTTGGCTTCATGGAAAATCCGAACGTAGAAGGGCAACTAGAAGAGCTTGCTCACTTAAAGAAACTCAATATTAGTCATAACCATAACGATTGGGTATTTGATATTATCCAGGAACGAACACTCAAAGGACACACACATACTCTGTTTGCCAAACTTCGATACGAACTCTTTAAATTCCTTTCTCGCAATACGGATACTGCAGATATCTACTTTGGGCTTGGTCGAGAAAAACATCTTTCAGCTGAAATGTATCCAGTTGAATTATAGGTATGGCAACACATATCAATAAATTTCATACAAAGCTTTTTATGCTACTGCTAGTAGGAATGGCTATCCTATACTTCTACTTTGAAATAATCCCTGCTAAATACGTATTAGGAATAACAACGGTGCATAATACGAACAAAAATATCTCTGTCTGGCAATATCCTGTTATTTGGAAACCGGCCTTGCAATATCTCCAAAATCTTCATCTATCTCAAGAATAGCTGTACACAAATACCATCTTTGCTATAATGGTGTCATGAATAGCAAAGGTTTTGCCTTCTTATTTGCTGTCTGGTTCCTTTTCCTAACAGGATTTTACATCCTATTGGTTTCTATTAGTAATAATCTTTTGACAAGTTTAACTTATACAAATACCAAACAAAACCTACAATATATAGCAAATCAAGCAGCAAAGGATCTCATGTATACGAATGGAAAATGGAGTACTCAACTTTTTAACTCTGATCCCTTAATGCCATATCCCAACTCATCAGGGCCATTTCCTCTATATGTTATTACAAACGATGGGTTTATCCTTGCTCGTTCAAACCCAATAAATGGACTTCTGGACACAACAGATCAGAAAACACTTGCAGCATATAACCAGCCTACAACATTTCGTACCCCTGTGAATGAAGTATGGAGAGTGTTAAGTAGAAAGACAAAATATTCTGATAATGTTGCTGCAACCGTTATTGTTGCTTATTACAATCCACAGGATGCAAATATAAGTACCATTGACTCCAAACTCATGGCAAACATGGATACGTTAACAAAAGGGTTATCTTTTGATGGGAAAAGTATTTCTGCACAACAAATTGATGTCCGTACAATAGACTATGACGTATCATTTGAAATCATTGATCAGACAAATCATGTCCTTTTAAGTAACGGGAGAATCCCAACCTTTTTAGACACAAGCTATTTATATAATGAATATCAGCAGACTGAGTCACAACTTGTTACTGATACCAGAACAAATGAAAATTTTCTCATCATGAGAAAGCCACTGATGAAAGATAATACCCGATTAGGGTTGGTTGTTGTAGGAAAGTCATTACAGAGTAATTTGTCACTCATTAACACATATCTGACCACAATGAAACACCTTTTTCCACTTCTTATTCTTCCCCTAACAATTCTTGCTGTAGTGACTACTTATCTATTCGCAAAGCTTTTGCATTTGCAGATGGCAAACCCAATAAAACAGGTGAAATCAATTGTATTTGATAGAAAAACAGGTAAGCTTTCTATTGATAACAAAGACTATACTATTCCACTTGATTCAATCCAATATTCACTATGTTCGGCTCTTTTTACTTCAGACAGTTCAAACGGAGTATCCCAAGAAACTCTTTTAATCCAGCTTGAGTCTAAAGATAAAAATAAGGATAGTAAGAGGCTTTATGACGCTATGATAGGTATCAACAAAAAAGTTGGATTTAAATTAATAGTATATGAAAATAAAAATTACTTTTTTAATCCTTCTCTCATAGAAAAAATTAACTTCCCTAACCATTGATACATAATCAGCTAATTGCTAAATTAAGGAGAGTATTCATCTTACTGAATTGTTCTTCAAGAGATTACTTTACTCTTACACAATATATTGTATGATATGTATGGTATGGCTAATTCGTATGCTTCTCCTTCCTCTCTAAGACCTCAAGCTGCGGGACTGATCGTTGGTTTAACTATCCAATATCTTCTTGGTGAATTTGCAAATATTTTTATCCATTTTCCTGATGGGCAAAAAGGAGGGCAATTATGGAAATTTGCCTGGACGCAAATACCTCTTGCTCTTCATATTATTATTGGCTTTCTTTTACTTTTTGGAGCAATAGTTTTCTTTATTCGAGCGCTTGTACAAAAAGATAGATTATGGATTTTTGTTTCTTCTTTAGCAGGCTTTGTCATACTTGAGGCTGTTATCGCAGGTGCTATTTTTATTCCTACACAAAAAGATGTCTATTCCTATATCATGGCTGTTAATTTTCTTATAGCTCTTTTCTCTCTTTTCTGGGGAATTTATGCAACAAAAAAAGTCACTAAGTAGGTGGACTAATTAATTTTGTTTTACTTGTAATCTCTTGACCTTAAAAAGTGACCATATCAGGAGGACATACATCCCCATAATAGCTAGCTGAATCAGTCCCACTTCCTGTTGTAAACCAAAAATATTATTAATTATATGTCCTAGAATTGTCGTATCACTTGGTAAAAACTGTAACGGTAATGGTAAAAACTTCTCCATGTGGATATGTAAATAGTTTTGAAGTAACAGGCTCATCCCATTCTTGACCATTGCTGCTCCAATAATAACAATAAAATATTCTGTATAGGTAAATATTTTCTTTATTGATACATTGATATATGTTAAGGATGTTGCAACACCAATACATGCAGCAGCCATAAATCCAAGCAACAAACCTTCTCCATTTGTCCAAAAAACAGAAAAAAGAGAAGTTGTTGCAGTAAGTAGTGCTACTTCAAATCCTTCACGAGCGATAAAAAATACAATAGTCAAAAAAAGAGATAAATCAAAAATTTCTTGTTGCATCTTTTTGTTTGCTTTCTGAATAGTTTCTTTTTTGCCATATTTCATAAATTCATGAAGAGAAAAAATAACATATGACAGAAAAAATCCTGAAAACACTAAAAGATATCCTTCAAAGGTATCTGTATTTTTCTCTGAGAATATGTGATGCAGAGAACCCGCAAAAAGGAAAACAATAAGAGGAAGCATCAGTGAGATACTAACTCCTAAGGCAGTAGCAAAAAATATTTCTTTCCGCTTTCCTAAATGGAATTTCTTGTCCATTCCAAGAAAAACACCTACCAAAAGAAATGCTTCTAAAAACTCTCGAAATGCAATAATTGCAGTAACTATCATGAAAATTATTATTTGCTATGAACGTACTCTGTTAAGCGCAAGACGTTTTCGACTGGAGTTCCTGGCAATATTCCATGTCCTACGTTAAAAATATACCCTTCTTTTTTTGGCAGTGACACAAAGATATGATCAACTTGTTTTTTAATAATTGAGAAATCGTTCAGTAGTAATGCAGGGTCAAGATTTCCCTGTATTGCTTTTTCAAATCCAATTTCTTCCCATGCTCTATTAAGTGGCATTCTCCAGTCAACACCAACAACCTCACAATCAACTGATGAAAACGTCTTGAGCATTCCTGCTGTATTCGTACCAAAATGAATACGCGGGACGGAAGATGTTTGAAGGTTGTCGAAAATTCGCTTAGAATAGGGAAAGACAAACGTTTTGTAATCTTCTTCAGAGAGACAGCCAACCCAACTATCAAAAAGCTGTATTGCTTGAACACCTGCTGTAATTTGAGACCGCAAGTAGATGATACTAATATCACTTAATTTATCAAGGAGCATATGCCAAGCAGTAGGATTGGAATACATAAATGATTTTGTTTTCAAAAAATCTCGAGAAGGTTTACCCTCAAGTAAATAACTCGCAAGAGTAAATGGAGCTGCTGAAAAACCAATAAGGGGTACTTTCTCTTTTAGCTCATTTTTTAACATTGAAATTGTTTCGAGAAGATAGGGGATATCCTGTTCTGGTTCAAGCATCCGTAATGTTTCAACACCACGCTGATTTTGAATGGGATTTTTTATTACGGGACCAATACTCTCAACAATTTCTAAATCAACACCTATACCAAGAAGAGGAATCATAATATCAGCATATAAAATTGCTGCATCAACACCTAATATATCAACAGGTTGTAATGCAATTTGTACTGCGAGTTCTGGAGTACGAACAATATCTAAAATATTTTTTTCTCCCTTTAGCTCACGGTATTGCGGAAGATACCTGCCTGCTTGACGCATATACCACACGGGAGTATAAGGTGTTTTTTTGCCGAAACATGCGTCTAAAAATGTTGCGTTCATAAAAATGTTACAACTTCCTCAGGTGTTTTATATATACAGGTAAAAATAGGAGTATCTTTTAGCGTATATTCCCTGACTTTATTCGATCGAAGTTCCATGACAAGGCTTTGGAATGCTGATAGGTCATCCATTTCATAACTCACAATAAACTCACTGTCATCTATGCCATAGGAATATAACAGGACTTGTTCTATTTGCGGATATTTTTTTCCTATCATGACGTGCCCCCCCATTAATTTTCTTCTGGTTTCAAAATCAAGCATGTACCATTCAGTTGTTTTGGTAAAAGGATAGATAACAAGGTATTTCCCACCTTTTCGCTCAGTATGTAGATGTCGTGTTGACTTATCTGAATATTGTGTAGGGCGTGTCATGCCAAAAAGCGTATAGGTAATAACTAAATGTTCACCTAATTTTGTATGCACAAGTTTATTAAGAAAAAGTTGTATAGCATCAATTGTTTCTGACTGAAACCATAGCATCATCGTGGTATTTGTCTTTAGGCCAAGTGTTGCATAGGTATACCACAAGACGTGCTTTTCATCTTTCAATGCTTTGATAAACTCTTTTTTATATTTCTCCTTCTTAGAGTCTGATAACTCATAAAAGGAGTGTTGAACAGAAAAAAAGATATAACTGTGACTTGTCATATGCTTATTATAAAATACTTTCCTTTAGTTTGCTAAACATTCCTTCTATTGTATATTCATCAGCTGTATAAATCTTTTTAAAATCATGTTTTTTGAGTGCTTCTGTTGTCACAGGACCAATTGATAAGACAGGAAGAGACAAAATTTCTGCTTTCTTTTGAATGCCTTGTATATGTTTCAAAAAACCTTCAATAGTGGATGGACTGGTAAATGTGATACATCGTATTTCATTATGTTCAAGGAGAGTTTCAAATTCATTCGTTTGAGTAGTAGTAAATTCTGTTATGTAGATTGCAATATTTGTTACCAATGCACCTTTTGCCTTTAGCGATTCTGTAAGAGTTGGTGTTGCAATATTTGCTCGTGGTAGTAGTATTGTTTTCCCTTCAATATGTTCCAACTGTTGCGCTAAATCTTTTGTTGTAAATTCTGAAGGGATAAAGGTAACAGGAAGATGATATTTTTTTGCTTCTGCAGCTGTTTTTGGACCTACAGTCGCAATTCGTTTTGTTCGGAGAATTTCTATGTCAATTCTTAACTTGTTCAGGGCTTCAATAAAAAAACGAACGCCGTTTTGACTCGTAAAAACAATCCAGTCAAATGATGCAAGATTTTTTAGTGGTTTTTGGATTTCAGTAGTAAGAACAGTTTTATGAATACGAATACTCGGAAAAGAAAAAACAGATAATCCCAATTCTTCTAATTTCTTTTTTAATTCTCTACTTTCCTTAATTGGACGGGTAACAACAATATACTGCGCCATACGTAATTTACTCAATAGTAAGTTTACTATACCAAGGCTTGGCTTTTTGCAACAGTTGTGTTGCAAGAGTTTTTGCAAGGGATACTGAAGAGGACACCTTTCCTTCTATTGACTCTTTGGCAAGATGTTTCCCATCCAAGGACCCAATGACACCATGTAATGTTATTGAGTTCCCTTTGCATTCTGCATATACTCCAACAGGTAACTTACATCCACCTCCTACAGCCTTTGAAAATGCTCGTTCTGCTGAAATAGCAATAAGCGCGTTTGTATGGTTCAGTTGCTGAAGGAGTGAAAAAAGATCAGCATTGCTCTCTTTTATGACAACAGCCAAAGCTCCTTGTCCAGGAGAGGGAATAACATCTTCAACTGAGAAATACTCAGCAATACGATGTTCAAGACCTAGCCTTTTGAGTCCCGCAACAGCAAGAAAAAGAGCATCATAGTCACCATTATCAAGCTTATCAAGTCTGGTATTGACGTTTCCTCTGACACTTTCAACAACAAGGTCCGGTCTCTTATGAAGAACCTGTGCTTTTCTTCTCGTGCTATCTGTCCCTATAACTGCTCCTTTTTTCAGATGTTCAAATGATACATTCCCATAAGACACCAGTGCTTCTCGTGCATCCTCCCTTTGTGGAATTGCAGCAATAACAAGTCCTTTTGGTAACACTTCTGGTAAGTCTTTTAGACTATGCACAGCAATATCAATACTTCCTTCCAAAAGTGCTTTATCAATTTCCTTCGTAAACCATCCTTTTCCAACACTATCCAAAGGTACGGGGTTTAAATTTTTATCTCCTTTTGTCGTAATTGTCTGGACTTCAATAGATATATCAGGAGCTATTTCCTCCAATTGTTTTTTAACAATATCTGTTTGAATAAGAGCAAGACGACTTCCACGAGTCCCGATAATAATATTTCTCATAAAAAAGCTACAACCATTATAAGGTATCTATGTTATACTGGAAAGAAGATTCTATGGCAAAACAACAGAAAAAAATTGGCGTTATCCTCATGACCTATGGATCACCAAAAACACTTGCTGATGTGCCACAATACCTAAAGAATGTATACGGGGGAAAAGATGCTGATTCAGAAAATATTGCAGAATTTCAAAGAAGATATGACCTTATAGGTGGCTCTCCACTCATTCAAATTACCAAAGACCAAGCAGCAGCACTTGAAAAAGAATTGAACCAGCATATGCAAGAAACGCGCTTTTTTGTAAAAGCAGGCATGCGTTTTTCTGACCCTTTTATTGAAGATGTTGTCAAGGAGTTTCCAGAAGATATAGATACATTAGTGGGTATTATTATGTCACCACAATATTCACCAATTATTATGAGTGGCTATCTTCGTGAATTACAAGAAGCAGTAGCAAAACTAAAAAGAGATAACCTTGACTTGAGAATTGCAACAGACTGGCATGTAGAACCTTTTTTTCTTCAGGCAATGGCACAACGTGTCATGGAAGCACTCAATAATCTTCCAAAAGAGGTAAGTAAAAAAATCAAAGTGCTTTTCTCAGCCCACAGTATGCCTAAAAGAGTGATTGATAAAGAGCCTGGTTATATTGATGACCTCAAAGAAACAGCTGCTGAGATTGCAAAGTTATCTGGACTTTCAAAGGAGAGGTGGATGTTTTGTTATCAAAGTGCAGGGCACACACCAGAGGAGTGGCTGAAGCCTGACTTTGCAGACATCATGCCAGAGTTGGAAGAAAAAGGAGAAACGCACGTCCTCATAGCACCTGTCCAATTTTTAGCTGATCATTTAGAAATCTTGTATGACGTTGGTATTGGAGCAAGAGAACAGGCGGAGGAACATGGCATTACCTTTGCACGAACAGAGTCTCTCAATACATCACCACTTTTTATTAAAGCACTAGCAGCAGTGGTAAAGAATACACTACAATAGGAACGACGCCTTGTTCAACGAAGGATACTGATTTAAAAATCTTGATATACGTTTATGTTCACCAAAGCAGAACTTTATCGTAAGGCAACAGTACAACTCCTTTTGATGCCTTTTTCCATGGCAGCGCTTATTTTTATACCAGCAGGAACAATAAACTATTGGCAAGGATGGTTGTTTATTACTGTTTTCTCCTTAAGTATTCTCGTAATTACTCTTTATCTAGCAATATATGATCCAGCATTACTCGCTCGTCGTATGAATGCAGGGCCACTAGCAGAAAAGGATAAAAAACAAAAAATAATTATGACATTTGCGTTCATTATAATCCTCGCATATGTCATATGTTCCGTGTTAGACCACCGTTTCAATTGGTCCAGTACCCCTGCGGTAGCAGTATTTATTGGTAATGCTCTCATAGTTCTTGGTTTCCTAATTGTTTTTATTGTATTTAGGGAAAATACCTATACAGCTTCAACGATTGAGGTTGAAAAAAATCAGAAGGTTATTACCACAGGATTATACTCATATATTAGGCACCCAATGTATAGCGGTTCATTAATAATGCTTTTTGGAGTTCCTCTAGCACTTGGCTCATGGTTAGGTTTATTTCTTTTTGTTATTTTAGTTTTTGGGATAATTTGGAGACTTTTAGAGGAGGAAAAATACTTAGAGAAGAACTTATCTGGTTATAACGCATACCGTACAAAAGTCAGATATCGATTAATTCCCTATCTTTGGTAAGAAAATACTTCCACTGTAATTCTTCAGTATTTAAGAAATTTTGGTAATCTCCTACTCATTCATAATCCTCTTTTCAAACTAACTATATTCTGCTACATTATTTCTTACATTTATCCTACATAATGTCTGTTACAATCGCTTTTATAAGATATGAGGTATTTAAAACATAGATTTACTTTAGCAATACTTTTTATTATTGGTCTCTTGCTACAAAATATTTTTTCTCCAGTAGTTAGTGCTGTATTTGCTGCCACACCATCAGTTCCGGTGTATACCAATGGGGTGGAGAGTGGATTCACTGATAATTCATTTGGGTTTACCAGCAGAAATAGCTGCGATACAACAACATACACCTCTGCACCCTGCTCATACTCAATTGCATACCAGGGCTGGGGGGCAATCAACTTCATAGCAAACACACCAATTACATCCAATCAATATACTTCTATTGACTGGAATGTAAATACGAAAGGACAATCACTTGAAGATTTTGCTATTCTCGTTGTTGATCCGCAGGGAAGTTGGATTAACGAGATACAACTCTCCCAAAACAATGTTACAAACACATTGGCAAATGGCTGGGTCCATATTAGTGTGCCAATGTCAATGCTTAATCCAAGTGGCCAAACAATTGGTGGAATACAACTGAAGAACTGGCTAAATACATCTCTCGTAACTATATATATTGATGACGTTATGCTGGTCGGTGGGGTACAAGTAACAGGAACTCCAACAGTGAGTCCAACAGTGAGTCCAACAGCAACCCCAACGCCAAACCCAACGGTAATTCCAACAAGTACACCAACACCAACGACAGTGCCACCAACAACTCTTGGGCTACTTCCTGGTCAACAACTATGGAAAAATAATGTATCATCTTACTTATTTGGAAGTAATGATAGTCAGGATTATACAGAAGATAATTTCGACACTGATCCTCATAATATCATCCAACCTTCATTGCTCAATAATCATTTTTCTCTCATGAGAATGTTTATTTTCCATTACAGTCTGTCCGATGGACATAGGATAACGCTTGGAACAAATCCTCAAATTCAAATAAAAATTGATCCAACTACTGGCCAGACTATAGTAAATCCATCTCAACCAAACTCTCATGAATATGACACGCCAACGGCACAATATACGACTGTCACGCCATATGCACCCTATCAATATGAGCTTGAAACAAGACTGCAAGCAATTAAAAAATCAGGTATGCAGTGTCTGATCGTACTCAAGGATATCCGAACAAATGCAGCAAATAATACTGATCCAAGCTCAACACACATACGAATTACTGACATTGATACCGGAAAGTTAGAAACAGATCTTGATTTTGCAAAGAGGGTAGTTGCATATGCTGGCAATAGATGTAACTTATATGAAATAGGCAATGAGCCAGATTTGGATGAATATAACGACAATGGCACTGTAGTTACCCATATGGATATTCAAACATATCTTAGCCGCTGGAATGAATTCGTTACTGAACTTAGGAAAATCAATCCAAATGCAAAATTTATCGGCCCAGTTACTTATAACGATCAAGGCAATGATTGCTACTATTCTGGACCTGCACCCCTTCCTGGTGCACAGCCAGGAGATTGTTATATGCAAAATTTCTTACATGGCGTCAAAGCATCAGGCGTTTACCCAGATGCCGTAAGTTTCCATTGGTATCCTTGTGACAATGCAACAGATGGATTTAATAGCTCAGGAAATTGTGGACCTGCACAAGCACAAACTTACACCACCGTTACCCAAGAAGTAAAAAGTTGGGTCCATAACGATTTAGGATTTGATATTCCAGTTGGTATTACAGAATGGAATTTTGATCCAGGCAGTAACCCCCTTGGAGAAAACGCAGACTTTATGAGTAAATTCTCAACAGCTGCAATGAATGCAATGATTGGAGCACATTTAGATTTTGCAAACCAATTTGACGCACAAAGCTATGGTGGTTATGGACATTTGGATATGTTTGACATTAACAACAGCGACAAACCAAAAGCACAATTCACCTCAGTTTCCGACATCATATCCCAGTATCGGTAAAAACACGCACTATTAGACCCCGTTCTTAAAATAGAAAATTATTTCAAAAATGCTTATCAAACAGATTTTCAAGTGGAGTCGTTTTGTAACTTTATGAAAAGTAAATTACTGTAATCGTTAGCTTGTTATTGAGTCAAGGAGCACACCATTATGCGATACATAGGGCTCAGTACATAGACTTCGATTAAAACAACATGGCCTTCGCTCTCCGGCCTTAAGCTTTGAGAACGCTACCTCGATCCGTCGTCTCCGTGTTTCCGCTTGTTTGGTTGATCGTATCCAACGGATCCAGTCCCAGCGCGCCATTGGCGTGATACTCATCCAAAGAGTGTGTGCTTTTGGGTCAGCCGCAAGAGCAGTCTCCAAATCTTCTGGTATATCAGGTTCCGGCCATTCTTTAGTCGACTCAACTGACAGCGTTACAGTATCACCTGCATCCACTCCGGTGGCTTCGAGTATACTTTTATCTACCCTAAACCAGTGGCTTCCTTTACCATCTGGTTCGAGCTCAGTTTGGAAGTGGAAGTCATTGATAGTTCCCTCAACCATTGTCATGCCCCGTGAGGGAAGCTTCGCGCTTGCTTCATTAGGCAGCCTGAGAAGTGTCCATGAGCCGATTTTAAATAGTTTAGCTTCAAAATGGATTGTCGACATATTGATTCTTATGATATTTATTATACCAAATTTTCATTTTTCGTCGAAGATCAACACTTAAAAACTCTATACGCATATATGCTATCCCAAAGATTTGAACTTGGTCTTGGAGTATAATAATTTCACGTGTCTTTTGAAGTTAAAAAATTGAAGTTGACTGCCGAATGAAGTTAGGATTTATGAAATAATCTAAATACTATTGGGGTGGCCAACGGGATTCGAACCCGCAACCCTCAGCTCCACAAACTGATGCTCTACCATTGAGCTATGGCCACCACGCTTTGGTAGTATACCATAGAACCAAAGTTGTCACAATAAAAATCTACCAAATACAGGATATCTTATATTCTTTACTTTATTACCTTTCTTTCGATGAAGTCCCTACAATTGCACCTACGAGAAAACCTGTTACATGTGCAAAAAATGCGACACCTCCAACTGCCCCCATGAGCGGTAGAGAAGCAGCACCTGAAACAAGTTGCAACAAAAACCAGTAACCAAGCATAAAAGGAGCAGGAATATCAACAATCGTAAAAAAGAAAAAAATGGGAAGGAACGTTTTCACTTTAGAGTAGGGAAACAAGACAAAATATGCTCCCAATACCCCGGCAATCGCACCAGATGCTCCAAGCATAGGGATATTACTGTGTGGCATAAGAAGAAATTGCACAATATTTCCAGCAATCCCAGAAAGAAAATATAGAATAAGATAGAAAAAATGCCCGAAGTATCCTTCTACATCGTCACCAAATACCCATAAAAACCACATATTGGACAAAATATGAAGCCATCCTCCATGAAGGAATATTGCAGTTAAAAAAGGAAAAAATGTTGCGAAGTTACTAAGACTTACAAGGGAAGGAATAAGAGCGTACTGCTGGATAAATGCATTTGGGTCTACCGCTGAGATTTCTTTAAAAAAAACGTATCCGGTAACAATAATAAGCGTGATGTTTACCAGGGGAAATTTATTCGTATGGATGGAGTCCCAGAGGGGAAACATACCTTTATTATAATGGTAGATATTTTGTAGGAGTCAAGGAAGCGTAATAGAAAAGTATGTCTTGAAAAGTTAGTTATTTGCTAACGAGATCTTTTCGAAGATTGTATGATCCTGCAAACAAAAACCCAAAACCAACAAAAGCAAACATTGCCATAAGTGTATTAGTAAAGGTTCCTGTTGCAGCCATGTCACTCGTTCCCAAAACAGCCTGAGCTGGTGAAGTAGATTGGGTATTGGAAGATGAATTATTTGATGAGCCTCCACTGTTATTGTTGCTGCCACCACTATTATTCCCTCCACAATTACTTGTGCAACCGTTCTGTCCTGGTGTTGGGGTAGGAGTAGGAGAAGATGTAATGGTAAGCGTCGGTATCAATGTCGGTGTCTGTGTAGGAGTAGGGGAGGTGACAACAATATTTGTATTGACAACATTTTGGATAACAGTTTGGCAATTTGCATTCCCTGTTTTGATAGTACCATTGCCAGTTACAGTATTGTTTCCTGTACCACAGGTTGTGGTAACGGAGTTTTGAACTGTTGCAGTATTGCTTACATGCACATTCTCGACAGCAAATGAATGGGTAATCCCCAAACAAGCGAGAAACAATGCGAGGACAAGACCACTAATAATATATGTCTGTATTTTCATTAAACTATGAGGCAGGGGGGCAGAGATTGATTTTTTATAACAATTTATATGGTACTTGTCAATACACATATTGACAAATTTCTTGCATAAAGGTGCTAGAATGAACGAACAATGAAATACCTATTTCTTTTTACAACTGTTTTTTTGCTTTTCACCACTCCTGCATTTGCAGAGATACATGAAGGCAACGCTTCATCAGATGTAGACGTACATACCTCAATTGATGGGTCTGGAAGTGTTTCAACTCATGTTGAGACCAACGTAAATGGGCACACGCAAAATTTTGATAGTACTCAGCCAGGAGATTACCATATACAAAACAATGGCAAAACATCATCGGTAACAAATGATGCAACAGGAACAACGCTTTCTCCATCTCCAATGGCAAGTTCATCTCCTAGCCCAATAAAGGGAGATGAACATCCTCACCGTGCACCTCAGCTTCAAAACCTTTGGAATAACATTCAATCTTTCTTTAATAGTCTCTTTCATGTGCTCCAAGCTAAGTAGCGTATTCATTTATCTTATTAACGCTTGACAAATTATGCATTAAGCATTAGCATAGGTAAGCTTCTTCCTGTCCTGAAGTCAGTATGGCAGGAAAGAAAATCTCACCGCAACTTTCACAAAAGATTCTCGAAGAACTATCCCAATCTATCAATAGTATTCATGGCTGGGGAAGTATCGAGATCATTATCCAAAATAACCAAGTAACTCAAATTACAGAGAAGAATATTCGCAAACCTATAATTAGTCTCGTAGAAGAGTAATATTCCCTAGGTTATTGACAAGATAACAATAACATTCTATAACTTATAATTACAAAGTAATTGCTGACCGTTAACGGAGGCACCAAACACATATGTGTTCTGGTGTTTTTTTATTGTAAATGAAAAAGTTAACAACAAAGCAATATGTATATAGAACTTTTTATTCATTTTTCGTAACCGACGTACTAGTTTCAGAAAACGTCGGTTTTTAATATTTAAAAGAAAGGAGGTGAATCAAAGATGATCGTAAAAAAATTAGCAGTCGCAGCAGCATCAGCAGCACTCGTACTTGGAACAATCGTTCCAGCATTTGCAGAAACAAATGTTTCTAATCTAGGAGTTGTCGTAAATGGTGTTCTTACCACTTCAGACACAGGCAATAATTCTCTTAATGGAGATTTTGTTGACGGAGGTTCTGTAACAACGGGAAATGCAATATCAGTTGCACAAGTTGAAAACATTCTTAACACTACTTCCGTAGATTCAAAAAGTTTCTTCGGCAGTGATGTAACTGTTAACAATGCAGGATTAGTCCTGAATTTAGTTGGGATCTCTGCTTCAACTGGAAAGAATACAGTTAATGCAGGAGAAGTTGATGGTGGTTCTGTGCAAACAGGAAATGCAGGCGCAGAATCAGTTGTATCCAATGTTGTTAATACAACAGTTGTAAAAACAACAGATTTAGGAGAAGGTAATTAATACCTTTCTCTTTTTTTTAAGGGGAGGGAGTGATCTCTCCCCTTAGTATAAAAATGAAAAAAATATTTAGTATTGTAATTATTATTTTCCTCTTATTTCAGAGCGTATTGCCTCTGAAGGTTTTTGCTGATAATCCAATCTCTACGCCCTCAGCGGTAACAGCTACTCCAACAACAGATCCAAGTACAACACCATCACCCAGTCCTAGTTCAAGTGTATCCCCGACCCAGACACAAAAACAAAATATCTCTGATACACCAACACCTACTCCAATGGTGACCATTAATGCAACAAACAGTGCAACAGCAACAACAAGCGCAACATCAGAGGCAAATACTGGTGGAAATACGATTACAATCACCCCATCAGCAACAGAAAGTGCATCAGAGAGTACTCCTTCTGCAAAGACAGCTTCTCCAACACCAACCAGTAATCCTACAGACACAACAATACAAACAGGAAAGAGTATCTCAGAAATGTCTGTGACAAATACCGTTAATACAACGACAGTAAATTCTCAAGTTGTCTATCAAACAATTAATTTGTTTGTCGATAAACAAGGAAATCTTGATCTTTCCAATCCAACTGCTCTTGCAAAACAAATTATTTCCCAAGACCCGTCAAATAACCCAACGTATAACGTAAAAGTTGCAGACATTAATAATACTGCTGCTGTTTCTAATCAAGTGACAACAACAGCAAATACGGGAAGTAATACAGCAACAGGAAGTGGACAGGTTATCATTAATACAGGAAATGCATATGCAGTTACGTCCCTCATGAATACCGTAAATGTCACATTAATTGATTCAACAATTCACGTAATAACACTCAATATTTATGGCAATCTGACAGGCAATATTTTACTTCCAAATATAGCAAATACTCCGGATAGCTCTGCTTCCGCAAAGACCGATATTGCAACAACAAATACAGCATCCGTGACAAACACCATTATAAGCACGACAGACACAGGCAATAACAGTATTGTTGCAACAGATTCTGCAACAATAAAAACAGGAAATGCAACAAGTGTTATCCAAACAACAAATGTGACAAATACGACATTTTGGAATGCATTCTTTGGCAACCTCTTTATTAATCTATTTGGTACATGGAACGGAAAATTCCTCGGGTGGGGAAATCTTTCTGCACATACAGGAGGACAAAGTTTTGCTCTAATGCAGAGCAACGCAAAAAATTCACTACCTTGTTCAGAGTGTTCACTTGCTGAGCATAGTACAAATAATGCAACTGTTACCAACAGTATTACTTCCCAGGCAAATACAGGAGATAACACAATTCAAGGAGGGAATGGAAATATCTCAACAGGTAATGCATACTCTGTTGTTTCAATAACAAATTTTCTTAATGCAGATTTTATAAACAGTCGTGGATTCTTTGGGTTTATTAATATTTTTGGGGATGTACGGGGAGATATTGGACAAGCAAACCTTTTCCCAACACCAACGCCATCACCATCACCAAGTTCTACGCCACAACCAACGCAGCAACAAAACAATTCCTCTTCTAACACGTCAAGTTCAAAAGAAGATGGTGGACAATTATGGATTGAACAAAAAAACAATGTTGGCATCTATATATTACCAGGGGATACGGTGACATTTTTTGTAAAAATAAAAAATTCTGGAACAGGAAGAGTCTATGGATCACACCTACAACTTACTCTGTTTCATGATGGACAAAATATGGGAGGTGCAGAATTTTCTTTGGGAGATATTGATGCAGGAAAAGGTATAAAACTCACCACAGGAATTGTTCTGTCCCAAAATGCACCAAGTGGAGCATACTCAGCTGTTGCAACAGTTACTGGAACGACAGGAAATCAGAATACCAATCTGAGTGCATCAAGCACAAGCTATTTCCAGCTTGCTCCACTGTTTGTCCCAACAAGTCAACCTTCATCACCAGCTGTTCTTCCCCATGATACCGTGAAATCTGTTTTGGGTACACAGAACAAAGATGCACATACCAATGGATTATTCCTGCTATATGCATTGATTGCGTGTATTGTTTTGTATGTTTTCTCTCGTCTTTTGACCTCCAGAGAAAAATTGGCAGTTATGTTTCTTAAACAAGGTAGTATTAAAGAAAAACTACGTGCACTCAGACTGTTTCTTTTTTAGAAGTCCTTTGAAAAGTCCTAAACTCTTGATTATTTTCTTATTTCCTTCATACTATAATGTATGGCTAAGAAAAAAACTAATCACAAGAAAAGAAAACACTCATTGTTTACGAAAAAACTTACTTTCTTATTTAGTCTTGCTGTTCTCTTAGCTGTAGCAAACGTTGGATTTTTCTTATACAACAAGAATAACTCATATGATTCCTCACTTACTGGTGAGGAGGCGATGGAAACCCAGCAAAATGCTATCCCTTCAGATGTTCAACAAACGGTAAATCAACAAAATAAGGTACTTGGAGCACATATATCAGGTTCTGTACAAGGAATAAAACTCCCAGAAAGTGTTCATATTCCAATTCTTATGTACCACTATGTAGAGTATGTGCAAGATAAAGGAGATACGAAACGAATTGCTCTCAATACAACTCCTTATACACTCGAACAAGAAGTCAAAACACTGCAGGAAGCAGGATATACTTTTATGACCCATGCAGAGTTAACGGATGCACTTGATGGAAAAACCCAACTTCCTCCAAAACCGATTGTTTTGACATTCGATGATGGCTATAGAGATTTTTATACAGATGCTTACCCAATCCTAAAAAAATATCATGCAAAAGCAACACAGTATGTTATTGCAGGATTTTTAAATAGATCGAACCATTTGCTGACTTCCCAGCTTGTTGAAATTGCAAATGATGGATTAGTTGAAATTGGAGCACATACAGTCCATCATGTATGGTTGAAAGGGCAAAAGCTTGTTACTGCTCAATATGAAATAGCTCAAAGCAAAAAAATGCTGGAAGACATTATTCGCAAACCAGTTATCTCTTTTGCATACCCATTTGGAGCATTTGACCAACAGGCAGTAGATATCGTCAGGCAAACAGGATTCACCTCTGCAACATCAACCATTCCAGGTATTGATCACCCGCAAAATAATAGATATTTTCTCTATCGATTAAGGCCCGGCGGCCGAACAGGAAAATACTTGCTTAGTTGGTTAGAGAGCATTTAAATTTTCTTCTTTGCTATGATACAAATAGTACTAAAAACTTTTTTAGGGCTCATCCTTACTGTCGGAGGATTGTATCTTGCCTATCTTTTCATTAAAAGCTTGGATACTGGGGGTACTCCTCTTCTTTTACTCCCATCTCTTCTTTGTATTGTTGTTGGAATGGTGTTTTTATCCAAAGCAGGAAGTTCAAATGCGAGTGTTATAAAGAATATACAAGGAGAAATTCCTTCTCAAGCAGATACAAAAGATACCTTTACTAGAGTGCTACAAAGAAATAATGAGATACAAACTCAGTGGGAACGCACAGCTCAGTTGAAAGATAAATTAAAGGTATCACAAATAGCCGCAGAGGCAACTGAATCTCCAGAATAACGTGTTTTACGATCTAAGTCTGTCAGCTTCTTCGAAAATGGTAGGATATTGTTCCTTTAATTTATCTCGGATAACACATTTTTTCATCCGACGAGCAGCATTTACATCGTCTGCATCGTAACCCGGTGGAGTAGGACCAGGCTTTTCCAAGTATGCTTTTAAAAAGCACTCAGGTGGGCCCGGGCATAGTCCTTCTCTACATTTTTTTACCATGTCGTAACCATACTATATATTTTGATAAGAAAACGTTTGTAGGAAACAGGTAAAATGCTTCCTTCTGTTACCTGATTACTACTAGATATTCATGTCTATTTTGCAACTGAGAAAGTACTATGTGTATGTGATGGGTTATGGGATATATTACAGTTGGTGAAGAAAATTCCCAGTCAATAGACCTTTACTATGAAGATCATGGTGAAGGCCAACCTGTGATTCTTATTCACGGCTTTCCCTTAAGTGGTGCAGCATGGGAAAAAGAAGTCTTAGCTCTCCTGAAGGCAGGTTTTAGAACCATTACATATGATCGACGTGGTTTTGGGAGATCGAGTCAGCCAACAAAAGGATATGATTACGATACCTTTGCTGCAGATCTTCATACCATCATGACGAAACTCAATGTGAGGAATGCTGTATTAGTTGGTCATTCAATAGGTACAGGCGAAGTAACTCGCTATATAAGTACCTATGGGTCAGAAAAAGTTGAGAAAGCGGTAGTTATTTCTCCCATCCCACCATTCCTATTAAAAACAAACGATAACCCTGAAGGAGTAGACAAGAGTGTATTTGATAACATACTCGAAGCAATTAAAAAAGATCGTCCCGCTTATCAAACAAGCTTTTTAAAAGATTTTTATAATCTGGATGAAACGTTGGATAAATTGGTGAGCAAAGAAGTTGTTCGGTCTAATTGGAATGTTGCAGTTGAGGCATCTGCATATGGAACTGCCGCATGTGTTCCCACGTGGCTTACTGATTTTCGAGAAGACCTGCCCAAAATGACTGTTCCTTTGTTAATCATTCAAGGGGATGCGGATAGAATTCTACCTTTTGAAGCAACAGGGAAACGAATGCATGAGGCGGTAAAGGGAAGTCAATTAGTTGTATTCAAAGGAGGATCACATGGTATTCCATGGACCCATGCTGAGGAAATAAATAAAGAATTACTTAACTTTCTCAAATAGCGTTATCTATTGCAAACAGACAACTCTATTAGCAACTCGTTGGGATGTATCTACTTTTTTTACTGCTGCATTACATTCTGTTTCTTTTATAAACACAATGCTTGCCAAGACACTAATCACTGCGAGTACAAATCCACCAAGGAACGCATAGTGAATACCATCAGTAAAAGCAGCTGCTTGTGTGGTATGGATTGCACGTGTTTGTGCATCTCCCAAAGCAACAAGCGCTGCAATTCCGACAGATGCTCCTATTTGTCTTGACGTATTAATAAGGCCTGATGCAAGACCTTGCTGATTCGGTGGAACACCTGCAACTGAAGCAACTAACAGGCCAACAAAGCTTGCGCCCACTCCAAGGGCAATAAGAAGCATGCCAGGAAGAACATTTCGTAAGTACGTTCCATCAACAGGAATAGATGTCAGGAAAAGAAGTCCGATTGCAGCGATAATAAAACCACTGACAATAACAGGCTTTGTGCCAAATCTATCCATAAGTTTTGAGGAAAAGTAACTTGACATAACAAACGTGACGACTCCCATTGGAAAAAACATAAATCCTGTTACAAGAGCCGAATAGTGCAGAACATCTTGTAAATACTGTGCAAGGAGAAGGAACACAGTTCCAAATGCTCCCATCCATAAAAACATACTTATATTTGCACCTCTGACAGAGGGTAGGGTAAAAATATGAAAAGGAACAAGCGGATTTTTACTCTTTAGCTCAATAAATACAAAACTTCCTAAAAGGATAACCGAAATAGCAAGAGACAAGAGTACCAAGGGAGAGGTAAACCCAACTTCTCCACCTGTTGTAATCGCAAAGATAAATGTTGCAAGCCCCAATGTTATTGTAAGTGTCCCTGGAATATCTAGTTCGATATGCGCCTTTTGCTTTATTGTTTCAGGGACAAATCGATATGTAAGAAGTGCTGTTATAATTCCTATTGGTACATTAACAAACAGTACCCATCTCCATCCGAGTGTTACAGTAAGTAACCCACCCAAAAGTACTCCTAAAGCAAAACCGCTTGATCCAACAGCCCCAAGAATTGATAATGCGCGCTGTCTTGCATGGGGTTCTGTATAAAAAGAAGTAATAAGCGCCATGGAAGATGGCATAATGAGAGCTGCTGCAATTCCTTGTACACCACGGGCAATAATAAGCATGATTTGTGACTGAGAAATTCCACCAATAAATGAAACAATGCTGAATAACAGGAGACCAACAATAAAAAGCCGTTTCCTTCCATATAAATCAGCAAGTCCTCCTCCAAGAAGCAACAATCCACCAAAGGTAAGAGCGTATGCAGTAACAATCCATTGTAAATTTGCTTGAGAAAAGTGAAGCTCTTGCTGTATTGTGGGAAGGGCAACGTTCACTATAGAAAAATCAAGCACGACCATAAACTGAGCCATGCTAAGTAGAATCAAAATAAACCAATTCATACAGAAGCTCTTTAGTTTCTCATAGTGCAAAAGACAAATTGTGTAAATCGTGTATGAGGATATTGAGAAAATCAAATAAGTGGTTTTTGTTTTTAAACCTTCATTACTTTCCTTCCAATAATTTCTATCAAATACTCCTAAATAATGAAGTATTATTTAGCTGAATTTATCAAGCTAAAAGAGGAATCGAATGGTAATAAAAACCAGTTGGCGCTCCCAGAGGGATTCGAACCCCCGGCCACATCGTTAGAACCGATATGCTCTATCCACTGAGCTATGGGAGCGTGTAGCTTAATATACGTTGGGAGCGGGTTATGGGACTCGAACCCACGACACTCTGCTTGGAAAGCAGATGCTCTACCACTGAGCTAAACCCGCAATAACCACTATTATACCAAAATTTTCATTGTAGTGAAATATTTCCAAAGAAAGAAGAAAAGCACTGAGAGATTTAGTTGTTTTTGTGGTCTATTTCATCCCGGTCATCATCTAATCCAGGCTTATATATGGGCCACTCATGAAGGGTATCTCCTTGAGCAATAAACCGTCTTGAACTGCTTCTTAATGTTGGCTTAACACGTACTTCTACGTCTATCAATCCATATCATATTTTTATTTCTATTACTTTAGGAAGAATCAAGCAGAATATCTATGAGTAGGGGATATGCATATTCTTTTTGCTTTAGTGATACTTATTTGAAATGTAAAGTGTACTTGACATTTACGTATTTGTGTTTTACGCTTAAGATATCTCTATGCTGTATGAAGGAAATACTTCACAATTCCGTTCTGAATCTTCGCAAACAAAAGGGAATCACACAAGAAGAGTTGGCAAATGCATTACGTGTTTCTCGACAAACAATTGTTGCAATTGAGAAAGGGAATTATATGCCATCACTCCTGCTTGGAATAAAAATAGCACAATTTTTTGACACACCGGTTGAAAAAATTTTTACCTATACTTATGAAAAATAATTTTATCGGTGAAATAATCATCTCTATTCTCCTCATTGGAGTACTCCTTTTCTATGTAAAACCCATGACGATTTTTATGCCCCACCTGATGCATCCCTTTATGCTGCCTTTGCTGATTATTTTATTTTTAGCGCTTGCAGGTTTTGTCTGGAAAGAAACACGTGGAGATGAACGGGAACAACTCCATAAATTTATTGCAACACGCTTTGCTTATTTTGCAGGAATTACAACGCTTTTTATTAGTGTATGCATTGAAACACTCTCAGGAAATCTTGATATATGGCTTGTTATTGCACTTTGCGTTATGTTGCTCTCAAAATTTATTGGTTTTGTTTATGCCTATATTAGACATTAGAGGGGAGGTGAAAAAATGAATAAAACAACAGTTGTTGTCCTTGTTATTGTCGCTCTGCTTGTTGGTGCTTTAGGCGGATTTTATTTTGAAAGATCTCGAGCAACGATGAAAATGGAAGCCTTCAAAATGGCTATGCAAAAGCAATTAGACGATGCCAAAATGATGGCCCAAAAACCAACCCCATCTAATACGATGGCTGGCGGTCCTGTTATGATGGCAAAATCAAACCTGACAGATACCAAAGGAATGACGTTGTATATATTTGATAAAGATACAACCTCAGCAAGTACTTGCTATGGTAACTGTGCACAAGCATGGCCACCATTTGTGGTGTCAGGGACAGTTCCAGCAACACTCTCAGCACACTTAGGAACAAGCACGCGAACTGATGGCACAACACAATACACATGGAATAATCATCCTTTGTACTATTATACGGGTGATAAAAATCCAGGTGATGCAACAGGTGATGGTGTCGGAGGAGTCTGGCATGTAGCAAAGTAATAACTTGCGGTGAGCCTTGCTTTCTGAGGCTCATCAGAACTTATTACCTTAACCTATGATACTTTTGATTTTTTTTGCATTTTTATCAGGTCTTGTTACGATACTTGCGCCGTGCATCTGGCCAATTCTTCCTATTATTTTTTCAAGCAGCGTCAGTGGAAAAAGTCATCAAAGGCCTCTTGGGATTACACTTGGCATTATGTTGAGCTTTGGCGTTTTTACCCTTGCTATTTCAAGCATCGTAAAAATATTTCACTTGGATCCAAATATCTTAAGACTGGTTGCGGTTGTAGTCATTGGTTTGCTCGGAATTTCTTTGATTATTCCCCAGTTTTCCCAGGTGACAGAAGCACTCATTAGCCGATTGTCCGGACTATTTGGGGTACGAACAACAAGCAATGACTTCACTGCTGGCTTTATTACTGGACTTTCTTTGGGAATTGTATGGAGCCCTTGTGCAGGACCAATTCTTGCTGCTATTGCAACACTTGCTGCGACAGGACAAGTAACACTTTCTCTTATTGCGATTACAGGAGCATATATTTTAGGTGTTGGAATTCCGTTATTTCTATTTGCTTTTGTAGGACAGGTTCTTTTCTCAAAGACCCGGTTTCTTTCTTCCCAGCTGGGTAAAATCCAACAGGTTTTTGGGATTGTGATGCTTTTAACCGCTCTTGCGATCTACACACATTATGATACCTATCTGCAAGCACAACTTCTCAATACGTTTCCACAATTTACAAATTCCTTTAATGCATTTGAATCTAACCCTGAAGTGAAAAAACAACTTGATGTGTTAAAAGGAAACATGCCAAAAACAACTACTCCAGATAGTTCTGGACTTTTTAACCAAAATTTTCCAGCTCCTGATTTTGTTGGCATTACCAAATGGTTAAATATAGATAAACAACTCAGTATTTCCGACCTCAAAGGAAAAGTCGTATTAGTAGATTTCTGGACCTATACCTGTATTAACTGTATTAGGACACTCCCTCATGTCACGTCATGGTATGAGAAATACAAGGATAAAGGGTTTATCGTCATTGGTGTTCATACACCAGAATTTGCATTTGAACACGAAACGCAGAATGTGCTGAATGCAATACAGATGTACAATATTCACTATCCTGTTGCACAGGATAACAATTATGCAACATGGAATAATTATTCTAATCAATATTGGCCTGCAGAATATCTTATTGATGCGCAAGGAAATATCAGACGGACTCATTTTGGAGAAGGAGAATATGACCAAACAGAAATGGCTATTCAAGCATTACTCAAAGAAGCAGGGAAACAGGTAAATACATCCATTGATACTATGCCAGACACTACCCCAACAACCAGACTTTCTCCAGAAACATATGTGGGTGCAAAACGAATGGAATTTTACTATCCAACAGGGAGCACTGGGGTTGTCAGTAAAACCTTTGAACTAGGAAATCCTACACTTCATTCATTTAGCTTTGGAGGGACATGGAATATTCAGGATGAAAATGCTATTTCAGGAAACAATTCAGTCCTTGTCTATCATTTCTTTGCAGGAAAAGTATTTTTAGTTCTTCGTCCACCAGGGAACCAGCCAGGGACAGTGAAAGTCTTACTCGATGGAAAAGATATTTCTGATGCAAATGCAGGAAATGATGTCAAAAATGGAATAGTAACTGTTGATACTGATAGACTATATAACCTTATTGATCTAAAAGAGAAAGTATCAGAACATATTCTTCGTTTAGAATTCCAAACACCTGGCATACAAGTATTTGCTTTCACATTTGGAGCGCAGTGAAACAAATGAGTCCACCTGTAAACTCTGAACAAGAATTTGACAGGGGTGGAACAAACTAATTTTCTATGCTGCTTTTGGCAAATTTTCTCCATGTCTTCTTAGTCTATATTGAGGTTGGGCATTAACCTCTGGATACTGAATATATCGGGTCGTTGTAAAAGTATAGGACGCTGGCGTGTCTAACAGCCCATTTGTTACTCCATTATGAAGCCGAATATTCTTGTAAAAAGACCGTGAATGATCCAAAGCAATAATCTTATGTTCTGGTTGCTCATAGATAGCTTTGATAACTGACGGATCAGTAACAAGTACAAGGTTAACCCATTCTCCAGTAGGAATCTCATAGGAAGCATAGCCAAGAAGACCTGGTATTCCACGAAGAGAGGTACTTGTGAGGGTTCTATCATCGTCCTCAAGCATTGCTTTTGTCTTCTCAGTGACATTATCAATTTTAGTTCCAAAAAACCCCACAAACCACAGAGAGGAATGTTCTTGTAAGCTGAATTGCATTGCATCCCAATCAAAGATAATAACTCTTGATTTTTTGTCTTGAGAATATACAACCTGTTGTGTACGCTCCCCCCAGGATACCTGAGAAAGAATTTTTTTTCCTAATATTGCCAGATGACGCCTATCCTTATCATCCCAACACTCATGCGTAAAATCATCATTGCATGCATCACTAATACGTTCAGACATAATATGCAACATATTATGGGTTTATTAAGCATTGGCACAATGCATAATGGATATGGATATTTAGAATGAGAATAAGACAAGTGTATTTGCTTTCACATGCAAAGCGCTGTAAACTGTATCTGGTAGTATATGGCTGATAAACTGTTTATACCTATTTTACTTGGGACATCTCGCCCCCATCGTCAGTCGAAACAAGTTGCTGATTTAGTAACACATGTAGGAGAAGCGATTGATGAAATTACTGTTGAGCTGGTTGATCCACTTGACTATCATTTCCCTTTTGATGGGAATGATCCTGAAAATAAAGATCCAAGGTATTCTGATCTTACAAAGAGAGCTGATGGATTTTTCATTGTTACGCCGGAATATAATCATTCGTTCCCAGGAACATTGAAAAGAATGCTTGATTCTGAACTGGAAAACTATATCCATAAACCAGTTGCCTTTGCTGGAGTATCAAACGGCATTTTTGGTGGGGCAAGAGCAATAGAAGAATTGGTACCAACGGTTCGAGAAATGGGAATGGCAGTGACATTTTCTGACGTATATTTTCCTCAAGTGCAGAACTTATTTGATGAAAATGGAAACATAAAAGATGAAGGGTATGTAAGACGAATAAAACGTGGATTTGAAGAGCTTATTTGGATAGCAAAGACCTTAAAATATGGGAGAGAACACATCCCAAGTATCTACCATAAAAAATAACGTAACGTTTCTAAAACGTATAGATTCTTTAAGATATGTCTACCATACCGATTACTTGAACTGCTGCAATGTGTCTAACTCAAACGTTAGTAAAGAAAGATGTGCATTTTTTGTAAAGAATTCCCAGACCCAGCATCTGTTGTTAACGTTTTGATATGTGCTTCTGGGGCAATCTCTTTGCAAATACCTATCACTCGTTCTGGATCATATAAGAATAATGTGTCTTCATTTGCTTTATTATCAACCAAAAAATTAAAAGCGACACCTATCTTTGCTAACTTCCACATTTTGCTAATCCATGGTTGAAGAATTTCATAATTATCTGTTTCAAGGACAGTAGTGAGAGCTCCCGAGCAAAACACAAAATCAAACTTCTTTTTGAGTGAAAGCCGAAGGAAATCTTCTGCAATAAATTTTTGATCAGGATATTTTTGTTGTGCTTTTTCTATGGCAGGAGAAAATATATCAACTCCAACATATTCTTTAATGTTTTTATTTTCTAAAAATTGCACCATGTCTCCAGTGCCACAACCAACATCCAGAATGGCCGACCCTTGAAGGGAAGTCCTGGTTAAGGCTGCTATTTCAACCAAAGTTTTAAAATTTTCCCATTTATCTTTCTTACTCCATCCGTCATCCACACCAATTTGCAAATAAAGACTATAAATTCTATGGTTATTTATCTTATCTTGAGGACTATAACGGATTTGTTTTCTCATGCCTTTATTTTGGCAATGTTCTATCAAATATCAATAAGAAACGAGTATAGAATCCAATTATATTTCTATATCCTTCTAAACATTTTTACATATAATTCTTTCAAATGATTTGTACTACAAATGTATCATGAGTTTATGAAACCTGATGAGCTAATACAAAAAATTGTTGATCAAATTCAGAAGAGTGCAAATATAAAGGCAATTTTAGGAGATCCTATCAAACAAAATGGTCTTACCCTTATTCCCGTTGCATCGATTTCTATCAAAGGTGGAGGCGGAGGAGGCATAAATCCACAAAAAGAGGCTGGAACTGCAGGACAACCTGGACCACAGCAAGGTGGTATGGGAATTGGAGTAAGCATTGGAGTTAAGCCACTTGGATATATCCGTATCCTTGGTGAACATGCAGAATTTGTCCCCATAATTGATAAGACAAAAATCGTGCTAGGCGGTTTAATTACCGCAGGCCTTGCTTTATTTTTCTTAGGGAAAGTCTTAAAGAAAAGATAATAGATAGGTTAGTAACTGCCTTTAGTTTATCGCGAACAAGCGATAGATATTGAACCGCTAGTTGCATTCATCCTCCAACATTGGAATCCAGTTAAATTTGATGAGCAAATACATCAATTAAAAGATTCATCGTACACTTTAGCCACTGATTACATTTATTAAGTATTGACACGACCATATTGATTATTTAATAATATCCTCTAGGGGAGGATATTCTTCGATAAACTCAGGATTAAAATATGGCATATAGACCAAAAGATACACAAGAACGAATACTACACCGTCTTAAAATAGCTAAAGGACATTTAGAGAAAGTTATTAAGATGGTTGAAAACGACACTTACTGCATAGATGTCTTGCAACAATTAAATGCTGTAGATAGTGGACTTGAAGAAACAGCCAATGTACTTCTTGAACATCATTTACGAACTTGTGCTTCTGAGAAGATGAAAAAAGGTAAAACCGACGAAGCAATTGAAGAAATCATGACTGTATTCAAAAAAAATAAATGAATTTATTCCATAACATTCTTACATCACTTCTTATGTCCTTTTATATGTTGTGGGACGTTTTATGGCCTCTTATATTAGGCTTTGCTCTTTCTGGTATCGTCCAGGCAGTTGTTTCTCATGCAAAAATGGCAGAAACACTTGGGGACGATTCACCTAGAAGTGTTACCCTAGCAACTCTTTTTGGAATTGCCTCAAGTTCTTGTTCTTATGCTGCTATTGCCCTAGCTCGTTCTATTTTTCGCAAAGGTGCAAGCTTTACAAATGCAATGGTTTTTGAATTGTCCTCTACAAATTTAGTCATAGAATTAGGAGTTATTCTGTGGGTATTTATGGGTTGGCAATTTGTTAGTGCAGAATTTCTTGGGGGAATTATTATGGTTATTCTTCTTGCTCTTATTTTCCGCTTTACTCTCTCAAGAAAACTTGTCAAGGAAGCAAGACGACAAGCAGAAAAAGGCTTGATTGGCAAAATGGAGGGACATGCTGATATGAATATGAGCCTGACAGAAGGTAGTCTTTGGTCAAGACTTGTTAGTAAAAAAGGATTTACCACAATAAGTCATTATTTCATTATGGATATTGCCTCCATCTGGATTGATATTCTGATTGGCTTTGGTATTGCAGGAGTACTTGCCGTATTTGTACCAGAGCCTTTTTGGCAAGCATTTTTCTTTACGAATAATCCAACACTCGCATACATAGAAGGACCACTTGTTGGACCTCTTGTAGCTATGCTTTCTTTTGTATGTTCTGTTGGGAACGTCCCACTTGCAGCAGTGTTATGGAAGGGTGGTATTAGTTTTGGAGGAGTTGTGAGCTTTATATTTGCAGACCTTATTGTCTTGCCAATTCTTAATATTTACAGAAAATACTATAGTTTTAAGATGATGGCATATATCTTAGTTAGTTTTTATATCACTATGGCAGCAGCAGGATACATCATTGAATTTATTTTTTCTCATCTTCATATTATTCCAACAAATAGAAATGTTGTCATGATAAACTCTGGTATTTCTTGGAATTATACAAGTGTGCTTAATATTATTTTCTCAATTTTAGCTGTTATCTTAACAATACGATTTCTTCGAACAGGTGGACCAGCAATGCTTAAAATGATGGAAATGGATCCAGAAGATATGGAGGATTGTTGTAAAGTATAAATTATGGGAAACATTAACTTACTTGCCATTTTTCTCACAGGGTTATTAGCAGGAGGATTAACGTGTATGGCAGTACAGGGAGGACTTTTAGCAGCTACTCTTGCTCAAGCAGAAGAGGAACGTCTCCAGGAAAAAACTAAAGGTGGGAATGCATTTCCTATTCTTGCATTCCTTGTAACGAAACTTACCGCCTATACACTTCTTGGCTTTCTGCTTGGTGGACTTGGCTCTTTCTTTCAACTGTCTCTGAGTACTCGAATTATTTTGCAAGTTGCTGTTGCAGTATTTATGATTGGTACAGCTTTTAATATTCTTGATGTTCACCCCATCTTTCGCTACTTTATTATTCAACCTCCCCATTTTTTGACTCGATTGATAAGAAAACAATCCAAAAGCCAGACTATGTTCGCTCCAGCACTTCTTGGTGCATTCACTGTCTTTATTCCTTGTGGAACAACCCAAGCAATGATGGCACTTGCCATTGCATCAGGCAAACCTCTTCTTGGAGCAGCAATTCTCTTTGCTTTTGTATTAGGGACATCACCTGTATTTTTTGTTCTCGGCTATTTTGCAACAAAACTTGGTGATATGTTTCAGCAAGGCTTTATGAAGTTGGCTGCGATTGCCATTATTTTATTGGCAATTTTTAATATTAATAATGCAGTAGCCCTTACAGGGAGTTCATGGACAATAGAGAATATGGCTAAAGGATTTTGGTGTGTTTTTGCTATCTGTGGTCCAATAGGAGGTAATGCATATAGTACACCTGTACAGGATGCAAGCATAGACATTGCAGCAACAGGGTACAACCCAAATAATTTCACCATTAAAGCAGGCTCACCAATAACTATCCATTTGAAAAACACTGGTGGGCAGGGTTGTACTCAATCATTTACTATCCCAAGTCTTGGTATTCAAAAAGTTGTTCCTCTTGGAGCATCAGCTACCATTGCTTTTACAGCTCCACAACAAGTAGAAGATATTCCTTTTATGTGTAGTATGGGAATGTATAGAGGAGTTATGCACGTTGTAATATGATAACAAAACAAAAATTCAAAATATCAGGAATGCACTGTACGGCTTGTACGCTTGAGGTAGATGACGCTTTGGAAGAAATAGATGGGGTAAAACAATCAAATACTCATTATGCAAAAGCAGTAGCAGAAGTGACCTTTGACACTGACAAATTGACTGAAGAAAAGATAGTGTCTATTATACAGAAGGTTGGGTACACTGCTCAGCCAGTCAAAAATTAGTATGTCAGTGAAAAAATATCTAAGCACTTTTCTTCTAGCAGGTATTTTCTGCTTATTTCTTGTTGTTGGGAAAAGTAACGCACAAATGATGGATTCTACTGGAATTCCCATGATGCAAGGATTGTCTGGAACTCCAACAATTACCCCAACACAGCAAGATTTGCAAGATATTCAAACAGGTAAAGACCTTTTTACAAAACTCCAGAATAAACAAGTTTCCTGCACAAATTTCAGAGACGATGATTTCGAAAAAATTGGAGAGTATCTGATGAATCAGAGTTTTGGCGGGAATACTAATGCTCATATACAAATGAATAACGCTATGAAACAACTGATGGGAGAAAATGGTGAGGAGCAAATGCACATTCGTCTTGCTAAAAATGCTACTGGTTGTTATTCAAACGGACAGGGAGGTGTAGAAGGTATGATGGGAAATTGGGGAGGGACAAGTTCTATAATGGGTTGGAATGGACTTGGAGCATTTGGTGTGTTTACATTCCTTTTCTCGCTTGTTGGCTTTATTGATCTTATTCTTTTAGGAGTTTTTCTCTGGAAGCAAATCAAGAAAAATTAACGGCTTCTTTTGTCGGGGAGAGAGGACTTGAACCTCCGACCTCACGGTCCCAAACCGCGCGCTCTAGCCAACTGAGCTACTCCCCGTTCTGCAAAAACTAAAAATTTTAAACTTTACTTTTTCATTTTTAGTTTTATATTGTCCACCTAGAAGGACAAAGTACCGCGGGCGAGACTCGGACTCGCATGCCATTGCTGACAAAGGCTCTTAAGGCCTTCGTGTATACCATTCCACCACCGCGGCGTAGAGTATATTGTACCTTAAATTGCTTTTGCGATCAATACAAAATGAGGAAAGTCATGTTATCCATGAAGAGGTGGTTTGATACCAAGCTTTTTCAATGAATAATCCAAAATCTCTTTCATTTCACCTCGTCTATCATCGCTCCCTAAAAGAACTGAAATAACCTTATGTCCTCCATAATCAAGATAGGTTACAAGACATAATCCTGCCTCAGGAGTATAGCCATCCTTTACTCCCTTTACACCTGGATAACTAGATAAAAGATTTGTCTCGTTAGTAAGGTAAAATTCTTTGTGAGTAGCCGTTGCAGGTACATCTGTTGTATATGTTGCAACAACGGTACGAAACAGTGGAAAGTGAGAAAGGGCATATCGAGTGATGACAAGCAAATCATACGCAGTTGTATATTGATTTCCATCTCCTTCAAGTCCTGAAGGATTCGTGTAGTGGGTGTCAGAAAGGCCTAACGCCGCTACTTTTTCATTCATGGCAGCAATAAATTTTTCCCGTCCACCAGGGAAATTATCTGCAAAGACTTCTGCGGCATCATTGCCAGAAGGCAAAACAAGCCCATACAGCAGCTCTGTATGATCAAGCACTTCCCCTGGGGTAACTCCCATTGCATTATTTCCTACGAGACTTTGTGATCGGACAATATATTGATCATCATTTTTCAGATGCTCCAGCCCAATAACTGCTGTCATTATTTTGGTGAGGGAAGCCATGGGAAGCCGTTTCTGTACATCCTTTGCAAAAAGGTAAGTGTTTGTTGTTAAGTCATAACTTAATGCTGCAGATGCCGAGATTTGAGGAGCTTGTGAACCCGTTATATTTGTTACTTGTTTTCCAGGCTCCCATAAATCAAGTGTCGCAACTTGATGATTGTTTGGTAATGCAAAAACTACCGGAATAGGAAAGGAGAGTACTGACTGAAAGGGAATAAGAAGTGGTTGATAAAGCCATATACCAATACATAGAAGAGCAGTTAGACAAGAAAGCGTCGTGAAATAGGTAAGCCACCCCTTCATTCTATTATTGTATCAAAAACCTTCATTTATCACGCATCAGGTATGGTACAATGCAGATATGTTGATTGATACAGTGACGATTACTATTAAAGCAGGCAAGGGGGGAGATGGAAAAGTGTCTTTCCGGCATTTGCCCAAAAACTATAAGGGAGGTCCAGACGGAGGAAATGGGGGTAATGGAGGAAATGTGTACCTGCAGGGAATTGATGATATTTTAGGATTAAGGAATTTTCAATTTCGAAAAGAAGTAAAAGCAGAAGATGGCATCCCAGGAGGCAAGAAAAACTTATTTGGGAAAAATGGAAAAGATCTTATTGTAAAACTTCCTATTGGTACCCTTGTTACCAATAACGAAAGCGGTGAGCAATTTGAGATAGTAAGTGAAGAAGACAAAATCTTAGTTGCAAAAGGAGGAAAAGGAGGAAGGGGGAATAATGAGTTTAAAACCCCAACAGACCAAGCTCCTCACTATGCTGAACAAGGAACACCAGGTGAGGTAAAAGAATTTCATCTTGAACTCAAACTGATTGCCGATGTTGGATTTATTGGTCTTCCAAACGCTGGAAAAAGTTCACTTTTGGCAATACTCACAAATGCTCACCCAAAGATTGGTAATTATCCATTCACAACCCTTGAGCCAAATATCGGTATGCTTGAGACTACAACGTTAGCCGATATTCCAGGACTTATCGAAGGAGCACACGAAGGACGTGGACTTGGAATTCAATTCTTGCGACATGTTGAGAAAACGCAAGTACTTGTCCATTGTATCTCTGTTGAAAATGATGATGTCTATAGTGTTTACCAGACGATTCGCGCAGAGTTAAAAGAGTATAATGCACAACTTTTAAAAAAGCCTGAAATTGTTCTTCTGACAAAAACAGACTTAGTGAGTAAAGAAGATGCAGCAAAAAAAATCAAAGAACTGAAGAAAACGAAAAAGAGTGTGTTTCCCATATCACTGTATGATGCTGATAGCGTAGATATATTGAAAAAATTTCTTATAGAACACGTAGAGAAAAAGTAAAAAGATTATCTTTGATTATATTGCTTAACTGCTTTTCCTAAAATTTCTGCAGCTCGCGCTAAATCGTTTTCATTCAGAACATAGGCAACTCGTACTTCGTTTTTCCCTTTCCCCTCGGTTGCATAAAATCCTGCACCTGGTGCAACCATAACAGTTTCGTTGTTGTCTCGAAAATCTGTTAAAAGCCATGTTGCAAAATGCTCTGCATCATCAACTGGCAAGGGAAGCATAATATAAAATGCACCTTCTGGACGATGAAGTGTTATTCCTAACTCTTTTTCAAGCGCATTGATAAATGCATCTCGTCTCCCTTGATACTGTTTTGCCAATTCTGCAACATAGGAAAGCGAATGAGAAAGCATTGGTGTTACCATTTGTTGCTCAATCAGTGCAACAGACAGGCGTGCTTGAGCAGTACGATATACAGCATCAATCATGTCTGAATTGTAGGAGATAATGGCACCAATACGTGCACCACATACATTAAGCCTTTTCGAAAGACTATCAACAACAATAATGTGGTCTTTTTGGCTATCTGTTGCAACATGCAGGACAGACAAGCTTTCTTTTCCCTCAAATGCCATACCTCTATATGTTTCATCACTCACAACAAACAAGTTATACTTTTCTGCAATCGCTAACACTCTTTCTATTTCTTCTTTGGTAAAGACTGTTCCTGTTGGATTATTAGGATTTGTGAAGAAGATTGCTTTTGTTTTTGGTGTAATTGCACGTTCTATGTCCTCATCAGTTGGGAGGTGGTATCCTTTGGAACGATCAAGTGCCACCGTGGCTATTCCTAAACCAAGTAAATTTGCAAATCCTTTATAGTTTGCATAGTACGGTTCCATAACGAGGAATTCATCTCCAACATCCATAATCACTGATGCAGTAAGAATAAGTCCTTCACTTCCACCACTGGTAACTACAATGTCCTCAGAAGACACAGAAATTCCAATCTGGGAGAAGTATGTACTCCATGATGCCAACATATCTTTATCACCTTTCGAATGGGAGTAGGGGATATGTGTTGTTTTTGCCGCTATAGCTTTTAACGTATCACGAATTTCCTGTGGAGCTTCAAAATCAGGATCACCAATATTTAAATGATAGACTTTTACACCTTCTGCTTTTGCTTTTTCTGCAAAGGGGATCAATTTCCGAATAGGGGAGGCGGGTGCGTTTTTCCCTCGGGAAGATAAAGCGACACTGCTCATCACATGAGTATATCATCCAACTCCTATCTTGTCATCTGGCCGCTTGCTTTATCTCTACGATGACTTTTTTCTTAAAACAGGAAGTCCTGTCCTCTGGTTTTCTACGACTTCAAATCCTTCTGGGACAGCATCAATCGCCTTCTCTCCGACTTGTCGAGAGAAATAGTAAATTGTTTGATTTCTATTACCACCTCGTAACTGGACATTTGTCTGATGTAAGTAATATGTTGTTCCCTTTTTATTCGTGTATTGATATGCCATAACTCTCACCTCCTTTTTTACCGATAGATTGTTTGTCTAAGATACATGCTAGGTAGGCATTGGGAGAAAACAACCAAAGAAATGTTAGAGAGAAGCAAGAATATATCTTGCTCTAAAGAAAGGAAGCAATTACAATGCATATATATTATGCAACGGTTGTTTATGTCTTTTGTGACGTTTACGATGCTGTTTGTTGTTTTCCTCAAGCCACTTTTTGCTTCATCATACGTTTTACCGTATCCATCAGCTATGCCTGGAAGTGTGAGCTACAAAATACACCTTGTATGGGAAGTATTCATGAAATACTGGTATTTTGGGTCTTTTGGCCAGTTTGACTATAATCTGAAACAGGCAGATAAATATCTAGTTGAGGCAAAAACGCTTTTTGAATACCAACAATACCTATTAGGAGACAAAGCGCTTGAGAAATCAAACATGTATTTTTCTAAAACATTGCCATATTTGCAACAAGCCAAGAGCGAAGGGAAAGATATAAGCGAAAAAAGAGCACTCCTTCACGAAGCAGTTCTCAAGCATAAAGACGTTTTGGAAATAATACTAAGTGTCACTCCTGCAACATTCATCTGGTCTCCTGAGAAAAGTCCTGCTTCGACCTTGTACATTCATGCCCATATACAACAATCTCTCACACAAAGAGAAAAATATTTATGAAAAAACTTGCTGTTTTTTATGCACTCTTTCTTTTGCTTTTTGCTATCTTTTCTTATCTTTTTATTGATCCAAATTTTTTCTATTTACGATTTCTTTTTACCAATATTGCCCAAGCACAACGACCTATTACTACACTTCTGTTTATTGTATCCTTGAGTATTTTTTACACGTGTTATCTTTTCTTTTTACATGCATCAAAACAAAAAAAATTATCCAACACGCAGATGTTTTCTCTTATCGGAGTAACTGCTCTCATTCTTCTGTTTTCTTATCCTGCAATGCTTTCATTTGATGTGTTTAATTATGTTGCAACAGCAAAAGTTACATTTCTCTACCATGAAAATCCCTATATTGTAATGCCAATAGAATTTCTTCGTGATCCACTTCTTCTTTTTATGCATGCAGCAAATAAGACGGCTCTCTATGCACCATTTTGGATATTCCTGACAGGAGTACCGTTCTTGTTGGGGTTTGGGAATGTTCTTCTTATTCTTTTTCATTTCAAATTGCTTGCAATAACGTTTTATTTCCTTACCACATTTCTTCTTTGGAAAATGACAAAAAGTATTTACAAAGTGGTGTTTTTTGCACTCAACCCTCTTGTAGTCATTGAATGTTTGGTGAGTGGACATAATGATATTGTGATGATGTTTTTCCTTCTTTTATCGATATACTTTTTTACTCATAAAAATAGCGGAAAGAGTTTGTTTTTTTATCTCTGTTCAATTGGTATCAAATACGCAACACTCATTCTTCTTCCAGTATTTTTTATCTCATGGCTAAAAAAGTGGGGAAAACAACAACTGTTTATCTGGGTAACATTGTGCATGGGTATCATTTTTTTCCTGTCATCTTTTCGTGAAGAGATATACCCATGGTATGCACTTTGGTTTTTAGTACCTGGAACATTTTTGGTTGATAATACATTTTTTGCCTCTCTTCTTATCAGTTTCACCGGTGGACTTCTCCTCCGATATATTCCTTTTATGTTCCTTGGAACATACTTTGGTCCAACACCACTTCTGAAAATAGTGTTGATGTTTCTTCCTGCCATGATTCTTGTTGGAGGAATAGGTGTGAAAAAGATTTACACTAATTCACTTAATAAGCATTGACACACTTCCATGAGGTCTTTTTTTATAACTATAGTAAAGAGAAAATATGCATTACTTTCTCTTTTTATTGCTTTTCTCGCAGGTTTTGCATTGCTACATCCAGGATTACCACCAACTCATGATGGTGAATACCATGTTTTACGCTTTTACGAGTTTGATAAAGTGCTACGAGCAGGGAATGTCTATCCTCGCTGGGCCCCAGATTTTAATTTTGGATATGGTGTTCCACTTTTTACATTTGTTTATCCACTTCCTAATTACTTCGCTTCTTTATTTCATACGTTTGGTTTCAATTCCATTGATAGCTTAAAAGGGGAAATGTTCCTTGCAACGCTTATAGGAGGATTTTTTTTCTATCTTTTTGTAAAAGATTTTTTTGGAGAACAAGCAGGATGCATTGCTTCGGCCTTTTATTCATTCTCTCCGTATCATTTTGTTGACATATACATTAGAGGTTCTGTTGGAGAAGTATGGGCACTTGCGTTATTTCCTCTTTGGTTGTGGTCATACACTAAATTTGTTCGTTCACAAAAAATACCTCATTTTTTGTATGCAACCATAAGTTTAGCATTTATTATTTTTTCCCATAATATCCTCGCACTCATGTTCTTTATTTTTGCATTTTTTTATATGTCTTTTTTTATTCTACAATCCAAACAAAAGCTGCATATACTTCTCTCTTCTTTTTATATCATACTTGTTAGTCTTGGTCTTTCTGCAATCTTTTGGCTTCCAGCACTGTTTCAAACAAGCTATGTTGAGGGATTGCAAATCTATACTATACAAAAGAACTTCCCTGATCTTTTTCAACTTCTTTTCCCATCATGGGGGTCAGGATTTTTTGATAATAATCTGACAAATCAAATGTCTGTACAAATTGGCGTGGCAAATTTGTTTGGAGTGTGTATGGCTTGTGTTGTTTATATAAAATATGTTAAGAGAAGTTATCCAAACAAGGCACTGATCCTTTTTTTTCTCTATGCATGTACTGTGACGTTTTTTTTGCTGACACCATTTTCTTCTGGTATTTGGCAACATGTTCCACTGCTTCATTATTTTCAATTTCCTTGGAGACTGCTGAGTCTCATGATTCTTATCTGTTCTTTTCTTGCTGGAAGTTTCTTCTACAAAAACCGTTCTGTCCTTTGGACTATTCTATTTTTAGGGATTCTTTTTGTATCAACATATGATTATGCTCATCCTGCTTTTTATCATCTTCGAAATGACATGTATTACACAACACGATCAAATTTTATGGATGGAACTAATAGTCCAGGAAATGAGTTTCGTACAATATGGACACCAGTCTTTTCTGAAAAAGCAAAACAGGACGCATTTATAACAAACGGTGAGGGAAGGATTTCTGTTATAAAAAAAGACACAACCAAAGAAGTGTTCCTCGCTGAGATAACATCTCCTGCAGAAATAACCTTTTCCAAAGGCTATTACCCATCATGGATTGTTACTGCAAATAATCGCGTATTAAGCCCACAAAATGCTAATGGGTTGCTGCACGTTTTTGTGCCAAAAGGCATACTTCATATTACCATATCCGTTGGCTCTACCTCGATTGAAAATCTCTCTTTGCTTGTGTCATGTTTTTCTTTGTTGCTACTTATTGGCATTACCATATCACATTTATCATTTGTAAGAAAAATTCGCAAAACCTTGTAATTAGGAAGATTTGTCGTATACTATAGTATACACATTAGCATATGGTCAAAAGAGTTCTTGTCGTTGATGATAATCCCCATATTCTTGAAGCAATAGAGCTTATTCTTTCCTCAGAAAATTATGATGTCAAAACACTGGTAAAAGGAGATGATGCTCTTGAGACAGCAAAGAAATTTTCTCCCCAACTCATTATCTTGGATCTTCTGTTATCAGGAAAAGATGGCAGAGAGATAACAAGAGAATTAAAGAAAGATACCAAAACATCTCATATTCCTGTCATTATTATTTCAGCACATCCAACAGCACAAAAAGCTGCAGAAGAAGCAGGTGCCACAGCATTTTTACCTAAACCATTTGATGTGTCATCTCTATTAACACTCGTAAGTCAGACGATTACCCCTCAATCCGAGTAATCTCCCTCTTGCATAATCGTTACGCACTTTTCATTTTCCTTTGAATACAATTTTTCATACTTGAGTAGTGAAAGGGGGTGACCTATGCCCAATAACAATACTTCCCAGAAGGGACAAATGACAACAGCGGATGCAGGGAGAAAAGGTGGTAAACAAACTGCCAGTACTCATGACAAGAGATTCTACCAGAATATTGGAAAACAAGGGGGAACTGCTACAAAAAAAGAGTATGGACGTGAATTTTACCAACGGATTGGTCAGAAAGGGGGTCAATCCAGAAAAAGTATGCTTGGAAAAGATGGTTATAGAAGCCTAGGAAGAAAAGGTGGTAATGCCACAAAAAAACAATTTGGACCAAGTCACTACAGTAGAATTGGTAAACTTGGAGGACAGGCACGCCAGGGAAATAAATCATCTTCAAACACGTAACGCTTCACGATAAACAAAGAGAAATGTCGAATTTCTTGTGTTTTTTATTGCTCGCTTTGCTTGACAAAAAGGGGTTTTCTGTATATTCTTGGTAAGAAATTTGCAAAGAAATAGCAATTATTTGTAAGAACAAGAATATGCCAAGACTCTCTGTTCACCAAGATTATACAGTTTTTTCCACAGACTATTTCTCCTCTCATGTCCGTCATACAAAAACAAAAACCCTTATCATCATGAGAGTATTTACCAAAGATGTTCATACAGGGAAAATGCTTTATACGCTTCCGCTGTTAAAACAACTCCTTCCAACTATTTTAAAATCAACGTGCTTTAATGAAGGAAATATTCCTTTCAAAGTTGAGGTCATGCGAACAGAACTTGGACATCTGTTTGAACATATTCTTCTTGAGTATTTATGCCAATTAAAACTATCCAAAGGACACAAAGAAGTGATGTTTAGCGGAACAACTGATTGGAATTGGAACAAATATCCACGAGGAACATTTCAAATTAGTATATCTGTTGGAAAAGAAGATTTGGATATTTTTCCTGAAGCTTTTTATAGGACAGCAACACTCTTTAAATTGATTATGGAAAAGCATATGCAAAACAGTTCTTCCATAGCATCAGTGAACAAAAAAGAGGCAGCCGTTACTCTGCCTCTTTAAAGTCTTGAATCCAGAAAGCTTATGCCTTTCCGCCCATTCGTGCTACTCGCTGTCTAACGTGTTTTGGTGCTGCTTGTAAACCTCGCAGAGAGTGCTTTGCGATACCCCCTAAATGTCCAACTCTTTTACGAGTCTTTTCATCTGCTGACGCCAAACCTCTTTTTCCTTTTGCCATATATCATTCACCCCCTTTACGTTATTTCCGATTCTAAATGCTTAAAGTAAAAGATCGAGTATAAAAATGTAAGAGAAGTGTAAGAAAGGTAAAGGTCCCAAGGTAGAAAAACCCCAAGTAGGGGCTTGGGTAGGGGAAACGTTGAAAGATTTTCCCTTATGTTTTTTTTCTTACACGTGTTTTTCTCTCTGGAGAAGTCTTTTTCGAAGCTGCCCTGCTTTTACCACCTTTTATGCCTAATTGTGTGTACTCATATGACCCATTTTGAGAAGAGACCGGGTCTTCATAGACTTCTTCGCGAGCACTTTCAGAGGGAATCGATGCTTCAATTGCACGAATTTGGTCAGCACCATTATCTTCAAGAATAGCCATTACATCCTCTTCTCTTCCTTCTTGAGCGGGAATTGCTACAAGAATGCCTCCCTGTTTTATACGTTCCTCATAGACTGCTGCATCTTCACGAGGCACACCAAGCCCCATTAGTGCACCAATAAGACCACCTGCAAGGATACCGGTTGTCGCACCAGACACGGTTGTTGCAGCAGCACCTGTTACACCTAACGCGGTTGCAATAGGACCACCAATAAGAAGTGCTCCAATGCCTGGGACAGCAATCGCTCCAATGCCAATAAGAAGTCCTGCTATTCCTCCAATCACACCTCCTGTGACTGCACCAGATACTGCACTGTTTGCAACGTTTGTGCCTGTGTCATTTGCAAATCTTTCAGCGCTGGTTCTGTTTTTCATCATGATAGAAATGTCTTTTGTTTCGTATCCTGCTGTCTCTAAATCTTCCACAGCCGTCTGTGCATCTTCTTCAGAGGAGAAAATGCCAATAACTGTTTTTTGCACATTTATCACCCCACTTTCCGACATTGAGAGTAATGGTAGTACTTGAGAGTGTAGACAAAGGGAAGTGAGAGAGTTGAAAGAATAGAACGAGGGAGAGCTTATTTCTATGAAATACTATCGATCTCGAATCGTATCAATTTTCCATTGGCCATTTTCCTGTATTAAATAAAAGACTTTTGTGACCGGCCCACTCAAATAATTCCATGTTGTTGCAATAACAATTGTATTATCTGTAACGGTTGGTTTTCCAATAGTATAACCTCCATCTGGAAGACTTTGTACCCCTGCAAATTTTGCAAGACCAGATGCAAGACTGTTATTTGTTGATTCTTGCGCCACAACTTTTTGTGCATCTTTTGTTAAGAATTGTACTGCATTTTGCGCATTTGGATCATTTGCCGTTGTTGTTTTTATTTGCGTAAAACTTTTCATAAAAGAGTCCACAACTGTTGCAGGAGCAACTGATGGAGTTGGTGAAACAGAAGGGCTCAGTGTAGCAGATACAGTTGCTTCTGGGGTTGCTGCTGCACCCCCAACTCGAGAGGGGACAGGGGTGGGTGATACAATGGGAACAAATGAAATTCGGGGTAGCAAATGTTGGTATCCAAGATAATAGCCAAGTAGCCCTCCTATGATTGCAACTGGAACAAGGAGTACTGCTACAAAAGCTACTCTCATACTCACGAAATCTACCAAAGGATTAACAATACGCACTTAAAAAGCAGTAAGAACTAGGCAAGAGGCATACAAGTCTTTTGGTTAATTTTTATTGTATTGGCTTATCTGGTATATGAAGTATATGGATATTGCTTATTTGGTCTTTTTTACTACCCGTGCAGTATTGACTATTTCTCGTACTTCACCATCTTCTCCTTCAATTTCATTGACTCCTGTCATTCGTTGATATTCAAGCAAGTAATCAGACAATGCCATTTGTTTATCTTTTAATTCTGCAGACATTTCTTTTATCTTATTTGAAAGCTGTACATTTGCAGGTTGATGCATAATATTTTGTTTGGTTGTTGATTTTTGTTTGGTTGCTTCTTTTGCTATTTTTAAATGTTCTTGGTAAACAGGATCATTCAGGAAAGCATCCTCAAGCATTTGTTTATGCTTTCGGGATTCTTCTCTCAGTTTATCAATACTTGCAATATGACTTTTAATAAGTTGTTCAAGACTTAACAGAACTGTTACTTGATCTGCAGCAGGTGTAGGAGTTTGCGTAGCAACAATTTCAGCATCTACGACTTCTTGTTCTGGTGTTTGATCATCCATAGGAATTCTACTATAGCAATCAAGGAGACAAAAAAGCAATAAGCAAATTATTGTTCTACAACGTGTTTCTGAGGAGTAACTCGAGATAATCGTTCCAAACCCATTCGAGCAGGATTCATGAGAATCGTACTAAGGGGGCCATATAACCCTGCATTCCGCAAAATTGCTAACATTCTTAGCGTAATCACCTTTGCTGCTTGCTCTTCCGGAGAATTTCTTCGCCAGACTTGAAATCCGTGTGTGTCTTTTACTAAGCGATTTAGCATCACAAATAACTTTGGTTCCAGTAACCGAAAGAGAAGTGCTCCCCCATACGCCTTATATGCAATCTCCATGAGCATTTCTGGAGAACCTCCAGAAGACATTTTTAAAAGTCTTGTTACAATACCATTTTTAATAACTGCCAAATCCGGCTTTATCCCATTTACTCGTGCTCTTCTTTCTCTATAGGGAACACCTCTTTCTTTTTCACCGATAGCCCTCACTAAATCAAGTCCTCGTTGTCTATGATCGACTGGATAGACAGGCATTTCAGCAATGACAACACGTCTTCTTTGAGCATTATATGGTCCTTCATCAATAATGCGTAACGCATCCCGTGTCATCATCTGAGTTGCTAATTCCGTTTCTGCTTCTTTTGTTGGTTCCTTTCCTTGTGAATGTAATTGTTCAATAGCACGAGTTCTATAATCACTAAAATACCACCGCTGAACCTCTACCATTCTCAGTGATGCACCTTCAACTGCATCAGCTACTGCATCAGCAAGTGTCGTTTTCCCAGTACCGGGAAGTCCTATATATAAAAGAAATGAAACTTGTGAATGAGGACGGAGAATATCAAGAATCATTCGTTCAACAGCTTTTTTCTTTCTTCTTTTCTTCTCATGAATAGCAGTATCAAAATTTCTAAGGAATGGATGATGACGAACATAACCACTTACAATGTTATGAACCATTTCTGAAGGCGTTGGGACTCGTTGTGTTTCAAATCCTCTCATAGATATTTTGGAAGTTTTACTGAGAAAGTTGTTCCTTTATGTAATTTTGAATCAACAGTAATTGCTCCACCATGATTATCAACGATGTTTTTAGTAAGATAGAGCCCAAGTCCCATTCCTTCATGGGAACTATTTTCACCTTTATAAAACTTTTCAAAAATGTTTGGAATATCTGATTGAGGAATACCTTTCCCTTTATCGATAACGTGGATAACAATCGTGTTGTCTTGTTCTTCCAATACAACTGTTATCGAATCCTCTGGAGTTGAATATCTAGCTGCATTGGTCAAAAGATTAGTAATGACCTGAAGCAGCTTGTCAAAGTCACCAACAATCGTATCAAGTCCTTTATATAAGTGATATTTAATAGATACTTTATAAAAAGGATACAGATGAGTAAACTCCTCAACTGCCTCCTTAATAACGTGTTGCATACTGCATTTCTCCCACTCGTAATGCAGACTACCTTTCTTAATGTGTTCTATCTGGAGAAGATCATTAATAAGACGCTTGAGACGTGAAATTTCATGAGAGAGCGACTCTGAAAGCTTCATTTCAGGCAAAGCTTTTGCCTGCAGTTTACTCTTGAGTAAATCACTGTATAACGTAGCAGCGGTTAATGGAGTCTTTAGCTCGTGAGAAGCAATCGAGATAAAGAGATCCCGCAACTCAAGTGCTTTTTGTACCTGCTCGTAAAGATGTGTCTTTCTTATGCAGATAAATGCCATAGACCCGAAAATTTCAAGAATCTGTATGAGCTCTTTTGAAAAATGATTTTCCTTTGTTGCTTGTAAGCACAAAACACCCATAGCTTCTCTTCCATAGGAAATAGGAATCATAACAGCTGATTTTACCGGTAGATCGTGAAATTCAGGATGATACTTTTTTAAAAAATAAACTTGTTTCTTTGTATAAATAACCGACTTTCGTGTGGAAAATGCTTTATATACTGTCCCTTTTTTACGAGGTCTTACAGCAATAAGAGAGGGGAGGGAGGCATATACTTTTTTAAAACTCTGTTTGTCAGGAATGAATACTGACCCCCATGTTGCTTTACTTAGTCGTATACCTTCTTCAACAAGTGCAACATACGTCTCATACGGGGTAAGAGGCGCAAGAAAGCGCTGTCCTGCCTCATGTAACTTTTTCAATTGTTGTGGTGAGATCATAGGAAAACCTATAACTATTTGTAAGAAGTGTACGAAAGAGAGGTAAGAGCAAAAATGCAAGCAAGTAAGAAATATGTAAGAAATATCTTGAAAATAGGATATTCCTCTGTAAGAAATGTATGGAACAAAGGAACGAGGGGTTAGAAGAACTATAGGGAAGAAGTATACCTATAGCCAAGCAGCGTATGAGACAGAGGCTTCAACCATGAATCATGAGAACATTCATATAGAGTAATGTTTCTGTAATAAACTGGTAAGGATATACTATATTCTGCTTATATGCTTGTAATATTTGCTATATTGTAAATGGCAAATGGATGAAAAATTAATGGAATTACTCCATGAGAGTTGGGGAGAAAAAATTCGAGAGAAACCATTCCCTGAAGTAGCCTTTCTCGCAGCAATCGTTGAATTTTCTGACGATGCCATTATTGGTGAAACAGTCGATGGGTATATCCTTAGTTGGAACAAAGCAGCTGAAGAAATGTACGGATATACTGCAAATGAAGTACTTGGAAAGCACATGTCCTCAGTTATTCCTCAAGAGATACAAGAAGAAGAATCAGCAATTCTGAAAAATATAAAAAAAGGAAAACACATTAACCATTATGAAACAGTCAGACTAACAAAGTTAGGTGCTTCTATTGATGTTTCCTTATCAGTATCTCCAATTCGAAATGCAGAAGGAGAAATTGTCGGAGCTGCAAAAATCACTCGACAAATTACTGATCGAAAACGGTTAAAAGGAAATTTAAAATTTTTATCTGAGGCGAGTAAAATTCTTTCATCTTCTCTTAATTATAAAACAACATTGGCAAATGTGACAAAGCTTGCAGTACCACATATTGCTGATTGGTGTACTGTTGAATTGCTAAACAAAAAGAGTGATTTCGAGTCTGTAGCAATTGCTCATAAAGATCCAGAAAAAACGATATGGGCGAAAAAGTTACGAGAAAAATATCCTATTGATATCAATCATACCGCAGGAATACCTCAAGTGATGCGTACAGGAAAATCTGAGATATACTCAGTGATCACTGACGATATGCTTGTTACAAATGCACGAGACGAGGAACAGTTAAAAATTATGAGAAAAATAGGTTTTACTTCTGCAATGATTGTCCCGCTTATTGTTTCTGGGAAACCCTTGGGGGCTATTACCTTTGTAACAGCAGAATCAGGAAAACAGTATTCAGATGCTGATCTGACAATGGCAGAAGAACTTGCAAATCGAGCGTCACTTGCCATGGAGAATGCAAAACTTTATGAAGCATCTCAAAAAGAATTGGAAAAGAGAAAGCAGTTGGAAAAACAGAAAAATGATCTTATTTCTATGGCATCCCATGAGTTAAAAACTCCCCTTACCAGTTTGAAAGTTTTTGCGCAAGTGCTCGATAAGAAACTTGCAAAAAATAAAGATCTTGACATGAAAAAATTCATTGAAAAAATTAATATACAAATTGATATGTTATCAGGACTGATTAATGAACTGCTTGATGTAACACGAATGCAACGAGGAAAATTAGCATTATATACACAACAGTTTTTTGTCAAAGAACTTGCTGAAGAAGTCATTGAAACTTTACAACCACTCACACAACAGAAACTTATACTAGACTGGCATACAAATCTACCAGTACATGCAGATAAAGAACGAATACGGCAAGTTATCATTAATCTTGTTACTAATGCAATTAAATATTCACCTGAAGGAGATAAGATACTTGTTGGATCTCACAAGAGAGGCGATTATATAGAGATGTATGTACAAGACTTTGGTATGGGTATTGCAAAAGAGGAGGTAAAAAAAATTTTTGGACGATTTTATCAAGCAGCTCAACATAAAACGTTTCCTGGTTTAGGACTTGGGTTATATATTTCATCAGAGATTATCAAAATACATGGAGGAAAAATGTGGGTAAAAAGTGAAAAAGGGAAAGGTTCTACGTTTTATTTTACCCTTCCAATCTCCAAAGAAAACACTGCTTCCTAATCAAAGGAATTAAGGCTTTTACTTTTTTAATGTGCTTTTCATAACATTCCATAAGTCAGGATAATTTTTATCGTATCCCAATGTCCAAATAGCAACTCCTGCAAAGTTACTTTGACGTGCAAAGCGATATTTGATTTTTATTGATTCATTATTTTCAAACCATACCTGATGATCAACCTGATGACTATCTGTATACCAACACCACGGTTCTTTTGCATAGTCATCCCACATGCATTGATCTTGTTTGATATCAGTATCATCTTTTACCTTTGCATAGGAAATGGCAGCAACGTAATTATTTGGATCACTTTGGGGGAATGTTGCGCTTTGGATCTTTTTCCCATCAGTAACTGCCCAATCATAGCCATAGTAAGGAATACCCATCACAATTTTCTCTTTTGGAATATATTTCATATAGTCCTCATAGGTTGTTGTCACATCAAAGAAAAATTTATTCTCTTTAAAACCATTCATAGGTGCAATTGGGCCAGCAACATCTGATCCAAGCGCATAATAGTCATAACTCATCCCAATAAATCGATCAAATAATGGCACAATTGCTGGCAAATCAAATAATCCCTTTTCTCTTCCTGAAAGAGGAAGAAGTGTGAGGTTCAGCCTTACCCCTGGTGCTTTTTTATGGAGTGTTGTTGCAAAATTCGAAGCAAACTGGGTAAAAGCATTACTGTATGTGCCATCAGGTTGACCCTCATATTCAAAGTCAAGAGTAACACCATTCAAGTGCCTGGAAGTAATTTGCTTGAGGGTGTTATTAATGAGATGTTGTTGGGCAGTTTTATCCTGTAAAAAAGTTTCAATTGTCTTATTCTTTTGATTCGCAAGCGTTAGTGAAAATGTATTTCCCGTAATTTGTGTTTTTGCTATTAAATCTTTTACCGTTTGACTATTCCAGGCTTGCCATCCCGGCTCACTATGATTTTCTTTTTTCTGTATAAAGTTCCCCTTCTCATCAATTGTTAATGAAAAATAACTAATATCTGAGAGTAAATCAAACCGTGTATATTTTGCGTCAGATAGCTTCCAGTAAGGTAAAAACGCGATCGTCTGTTTGCTCATAGGTATGTGCAAATGTTGTTTACTGTATACAATATAGGAAAGCGTATTAAGAGGAGAAGTTGTTGGATAACGAGCTTGAAGTTCTATCCAAAGTCCAAGTAAGACAAGTACCATTGTGATAAAACAGAAAAGAGTAGTGAAAAACCATATGTTTGTGTAAAATGGTTTGTTCTTTTTTGCTATATCATTTTCCATGAAACAAAAAAATTGTACCAGATACATTTTCTAGGAACAACAAAAAGAGGCAAAAATAATGTAAATTTTTAATAAAAAAGCTCTTTACCATTCTTTCTTTTTTGTGGTATACAATATGGTATGGCACTTTCACTCGCGAACAAGACTGTACTGATTACCGGAGCAACTGACGGTCTGGGAAAACACATTGCATCAGCATTAGCACAACAAGGAACACATCTTATCATTCATGGAAGGAACGAAGAAAAAGTACAACAAACTGTTTCTCATCTTAAAGAAGTTAATGCATCAATCAATGTACAACATATTGTTTGTGATCTCAATAAACCAGAAAAAATTACAGAACATTTTTCTACCATACAAAACGTAGACGTCCTTATTAATAATGCCGGGGTATGGCTGGAAGGGAACACTCTTGAGGCTCAATCTGAAAAAATAATTGAGTTAACACATGTTAACTTACTTGCCCCTCTTCTGATAACACGAACAGTATTGCCTTCATTGCTAAAATCGGACTTTGCTCAAATACTCAATATTGTCAGTATTGCTGGTGTTGAGATCCCCGCAGGGTATTACCATACGATATACTCAGCTGTTAAATTTGGTTTACAAGGATTTAGTGAAGCGTTGGCAAAGGAATTTTACAGTAGAAATATCCGTGTCATGGGATATTATCCAGGTGGTATGGAAACAAACTTGTTCAAAAAAGCTGGTAATGAATATAAAGAACATGAACCATGGATGTTTTCTCCTCAAGAATCTGTTGAAGCAATTCTTTTTATGTTAACCAGAGATAAAAAAGTAAATGTAAAGAGAATGGATCTTATTAACCAACTAGATCTATAAGAAAAAGCAGTAAGCTCCCATTGGTGCTTGTTCTGGGTTCATCCTTGAGAGTAAAACGTTGGATTGATTAGTATCAGCTATTGTGATGACCTCAGTTGTTGTGCCATTACTCTCATTCTAATTGCTTCTTGCCTTCCTTGTCTTCGTGAGACCCGCTTTATTGCATCGAGTGATGATTTTGATTGTTCGAGATGTTGTGCTTCACGTTCTAAGATCGTAATAGCAGGTGTGTAATCTTTTGTTAATAAACCATGCTCTACTGTTTCATATTCAGTAATACGCTCTTGAACGCCCCTTAACTTACCTTCTATTCTTCTTTGCCTCATTTTTCCAAAAATTGGGGTGCTATTTAGCTTACTGTCTGCCTTTTTCTGCAGGGTAAACAATGTTTCATTTGCTGCAACACGATTGTGTGAAAAAAATGAAAAAGCAAAGTCAGCAGCACTTCGTGGCTCCATAACTCAAACATAATGAACTTCTTAGGATCTAGGGAAAGATAGGTGAAATAAACATGTATGACAGCACTCAGATTTCACTATTTCAGCCCTCCAGGCACGTCGCCTTGCTATAAATATCTGTTATATGATAAAATGCAACTTAGTTGCATATGGTGTCACCCGTTATTGAAAGAGGAAACAGACCATTACCACCGTCTGTTACGAAAAAAGAAGCTCAGTCACAACCTGCTTTACAGAAAGAAAGAGGAGTAAGTCCTGAGGTGAAAACGATCGCAGAGGCTTTGCCAGCTGTTGCCACCATTGTTGCCAAAAAAGCTGTTCTTCCTGATAACCCTCAAGTGGATGAAAGCTATAGAAAGGCGATCGAAGATAAAGCTGTTGGAACACTTCCTGATCCCAATACACCACAAATTTCTGAAAAGATGATGGCACATGAAAAAGAGCTAACAGATGTGTTTGTTAAGTCTCTGCAAGAAGAGATGACAAAACTAAAACAACAAAACCACCCTATTGATACCCAAGCATTTGCTTTAACACTTGCTCAATTAAAAGATCCTTCCATAGTATCGTTAGATACAGCTATGTCTGCTGATGCAGATCCAAAGATGCGGGCCGCTGCCACTCTGGCGTATGATGCCGTTATAAAAGCACGAGGAGAAAATGGAAACTTCACTCCAGAACAAGCAGAAAAAGAAAAAACTATTCAAGAGGAAGCAAAAGCATTGAATGAAAAAAATCTATATTATTTTACGCTTGGAATGGGACATACCTCAGGTGCTTTTCATGTCGAAAAAGCGTTTGATAATCAAGGACGTCCTTATCAAAAAATCTGCGATAACCATGCAAATGAGAATGCAAATAACTTCAAAAGTATAGCTGAACAGCTACAGAATGTGAAACCAAATCCACCAATAAGTCCTACACTACCTCAACGTCCGCTTCTCCCTGTCCCTGCTACTTCCATAAAAGCTCAGGTACGTCTTTTGCCAGGTCTTCCTCATCAAATGAAAGATACATTTGCATCAAAAGTGCCTCTTCCGACTGTAGGAAAATCAAGTGAGAAGCAAGGACGTGGTACTTCAACACCTCGCTCATCTGCAGATAAACAACCGAGTAAGTCAAAAGCAGGAGGATCAATACTAGATGTTGCAAAAAGGATAGTCAACAAACCAGAAGGAGGACAGCACAAACAACGGAAACAAGAAGAAGCCGACTCGGGGAAAAGAACAGGTGTTAAAACAAGAGAGTCAGGAAAAGATACCCCAGTACGTGCAGAGAAAAAAGGAAATAGTGAACAAGGGAGAGTAAAAAAGGTAGCTGTGTCACTTGTTGCAAAAGTTTTCCCAAAAGTACCTTCAGAAAAAGGAAAAGAGCCTCAACCTGATAAAAAACCAGTTACTCCCACGAAAAGAGAGAAAGAGGGAGGACGACAACCTATTCCAACAAACAGCATCCCTGGAGAGAAACCAAAAGGTGATCCAAAACCAAAAACATTTGGATCTGAGCAAAAAATAACAGTAGAAGTAAATATTGCAGAACCAGTAAAAGTAAAGACAGGTGAAGCTGTTGCTCGTGCTATTGAGACTGTTCAACAAAGACAAGAGCAAGCAGAAGCGGAGGAAGTATTAGTCCAGACAATTGCTCAAGAAAGCAAAAAACAAGCAGTGCAGATAACAACACAGGAAACACGCACAGAAGAAAAACGTCAAACGAAAGCAGTCAAACAGGAAAAACAAGAAACTGGAGATGTCGAGCGTTTATTATCTGAACAAGGCGTTGTTCAACATAATCCGACACCAAATACCCCTTCAGATCCCGCACTAAAGAGAAAAGCAAAAAAAAATCAAACACAAGCTATTTCTAATCTTTCGGTTGCCGCTTCACTTCCTGGGTCGCTTGACTCCCAACAACACATTCGTGAGGTGGTATTGGCAACTGTAAAACAAAAAGGAAAAAAGCCTCGTCTTGTAGTCAGACCACTCATACCAAAAAAACTTCCTCCTGAAATTACAGCGACACTTTTAGAAGACGTTCTTCAAACAGCCAAGCCTCTGTTGAAAACGGCCATTTATGTTGGATGGACAAAAACAAAGGTAGAAGGGAAACGAGTAACCCAGCTGATCGTTGCAACAGGAGATACCACAAAAGAAGCCAAACAACGATTCAAAAAAAGTCAGAAATTTGGAGAAGAAGTATGGATAGTAGAAAATAATGCACAACTTGCCACATAAATGCAACTCAATGCTCGTGGGAGTTGGAAAGTGTACTACAGAGCAATCTAAACGAAATTGTTATATGTTAAAATTCCACTCGTTCGCCTTCACGAAGCTGATTATTCAGGATCATTTCTGCAAGTTTGTTTTCTATAGTATCTTGTAAAAGTCTGAGGAGTCCTCTTGCACCATATCGAGGGTCGTAAGCGCTTTGCGCAAGCTTTGCAATGGTTTCCTGAGCAACTGCAAGCTGAATATTTCTTTTCTGGAGTTCTGTTTGGAGTTTGGCAATTTGAATTTGCGCAATACCTTCAAGAGCTGAAGGGATAAGAGGATTAAAGAGGATGAGACCATCAAATCTATTAATAAATTCAAGCCTGAAATAATCAGAAAGAATATCTTTAATTTCTGTCTCCATTTCTGCATGTGTTTTTCCATCCTCAATCATATCAAGCATATCTTCAATACCTGCATTACTTGTTGCAATAATGATTGTGTTTCGAAAATCAACTTTTTTTCCCTGTCCATCAGTCAGTCTTCCATCATCCAGCACTTGCAGGAAGATATCAAACACACGAGGATGTGCTTTTTCAATTTCATCAAGAAGCACCAACGTGTAAGGTCTTGCTTTGACAGGATTTGTCAGTTGTCCTCCTTCTTCATAGCCAATATAGCCAGGAGGGGATCCAATAAGTCTTTGTACCATATGTGCCTCAGCAAACTCACTCATATCAAGCCGTACCATTGCTTCTTCATCTCCAAATACCTCTTTTGCCAACGCTTTTGCAAGTTCTGTTTTTCCAACTCCTGATGGTCCAACAAATAAGAATGAACCAATTGGTTTATTTGGTTTTTTAAACCCAAGTCGAGACCGCTGAATCGTTGCTGCGACTTTTTCAACAGCCTGATCCTGTCCTTTTACTTTTTCTTTCAATTTGACAGGTAAATTAACTAAATCTTTTTTCTCAAATTCAGTGAGTGAACCAATTGGAATATTTGTTTTTTGTGAAATAAGAATGCGAAGAAAATTTTTACTGACAAATTGCAGGTTTTGAGACTGAGTACTCAACGCCCCTTCCTCAAGCAAAGTAAGGGCTTTGGCAGGGAAGGATGGTTCGTGAATATATTGCTTCGTAAGCTGAATAACTTCTTCAAGTACCCCTTGTTCGAAACTAACGTTGTATTGTGATTGGAGAGTTTGTACTTTATCAGACAAAATATGTTTGAGGTCCTCATCACTTGGCTCTTCAAGCTCAATCACTTCGCATTTACTAATAATATGAGGGAAGTCTCCTGCTAGCTTCTTAAATGAAGTGTCATTTGCTGTTGCAATTACTTGTCCATTTTCAAGTAGATACTGAATTTGTCCCATTTCAAAAGAAGGTAATTCATCAAGGAAAAATAATATATCTTTATCGCTCGAAGAAAGAATAGTAACAACTTGGTCAAACAAATTATCTGAAGGAAATAGTCGTAAAATCTTTTTTTCAGGTAATTTCTGTTGCATACCTAATGCAAGGGTTGTTTTACCAACACCACTTTGCCCAACCAGTAGCACACTATTTCTCTCTGTTCGATTAAGTACTTTTATAATTTCCTCTAACTCTTTTTTTCGTCCAACAAGGTGTGCAGTATGGCTTGGTTGTTCAATTTTATGCAATTGTTTGGAAAGGATCTCTTTGAGGACATCATTGTATGTATGAGGTAACTTATCTTGCAGTCCCTTTAAACAACCCAACAGTAGGACATGTTCATCAACTTGAGAGCAGGAAAGTACCTTTTGTTGTTTTTTACATAGCGAGGCAAGTTTGGTTTGGAGGGAAAGGGTACTGACATCTTGCCCTTTGAAAAGTCGTGGCGTTTGTGCCTCAGAAGCTTTTTCAATAGCTGAGAGTTCCTCTTCAAGTTTTTCCTTTCCATCAAGAAGTTCATACAGCGCATTGCCTTTGATAATTGCAAGGGCAATCTCTGCATAAAATGCTGTCTCATTCTGGCCGGCTTTTCTCTCTGCCTGCGTTACAACTGTTAATAAATCCATAAAATAAAATTTGTTATATTACCTTTATATATAAGGCTGTGTAATTATAAAAGAAAACAACAATTATTGCAACTTAGTTGCAAATTTAACTTTTTTATGATATCCTACGGGCTATAAATATGACAAATCCAGAAGGAGCAAAACAAACAGCTTCAGAAAGACGGGAATCGCCAAAAACTGCGACAGGCCCACTCCACTTTCAAGTGCGAGCAGCACTTGGAGTTTTTGACCAACCTCTTACACTACATCATGTGGAAGATCTTAAAAACACAACAGGAGTTCATGAAAATACCTACAAAGCAGTCACTACTGCTTCTGCAAAAGAGAGTGCAGATTATTGGCACGATCAAGTACAAAAAGACTCATCACTTGCTAGCTTTGATAAACAATATGAAAAATGGAGAGAAGACACCGTAAATGCATTTAATAATCCAGACAATGAACAAGTTGTGAGAGATCTTATCAAATGGCATGATCATTTAGGTGTAGATCTTGAGCATGCGATTCCTGCTGCTAATAGAAAAGTTACCCCTGAAATTATTGATGCTTTCTATAATCGCTACTTTGGAACTCCTGAAGCAAATGATCCTAGCACAAGAATTCAAAAATTCCTTAAGGATATGATCGTGACCTATCATGGTAAATTTAATGAACTGACAGATGGAAAAGAAACAATACGCTTTGTTGCAGGCATCTTTGGAAAAGATTCAGCAGATATGATCATCGATTTACTGGAAACTGAAAGAAAGTTGCAAACAGAAAAAGATGACTTCGTTCAAACTGCAGAAAAAATAATAACACAAGAACCAGATGCCCTATCATCTCGCTATCTTACCATTCTGGGACAAGAAACAACATCACCTCCTATTTCTAGACCCACCCGAAGAACAGTAGCACCAGCTCCTATTTTGAAAGGGTATACTGATCAACAGTCAGAATCTCATGAAGATATAATACAAAACCCTTCTGTAACACTTTCTTCAGCAAACGAAGATGGGGAACTGGAAAGACAAGAAATCCATATCCCAATAACAGATCTCATTCCCGAAGGAGAACGAAACAATGCGCTTATCCAACAATACATTGAAAAACTTGGATTCGAAGGGTTAAAAGTTCCTGAAACATCAGAAGAACTTATGCAGTATATCCAAAATGTTTGGGAGAAAAGCGGATTAGAAACCTCTCACGTTCGTGAAAACTCAGAACCTTTATTCAATGTTCTTTTTGCATGGCCAGAAGAAAAAAGACAAGAGTTTATAAATAATATCCAAAGGATACAAATGCCTGATGATTGTAGCGTTATAGGAACTGAACTTTCAGAAGGCTATGCTCAAGTGCATACTCATAGTGGTTTACCAAATAGTAATAATAAGCTAGGCGTTGTTGGACTTGCATTAGTGCATAAACCAAGTTTTGAATTATTGCGAGCAATGATATATCCACTACAATATGGTGAACTGGAATATGACCCAGAAAATGTAGGGAAAAATCCTCCTCAAGGGGCATGGAGAAAGATATCAGATGAACTAGTATATAAAGTTATTGATGCTGTTACTGGTAAAGATCCAGCAGCCTATCAAAATTTCCTTAAAGAACTACCTACCGTACGTGCAGATAATCAATAACTCTCATTTTTGACCTTTCCTTAAAGATATTGTTTCCTCTCTTGACAAAGTGCAACTAAGTTGCATATTATATTCCAAAGGTTAATGTTGAGGTCAAACTGAAAGGAGGTGAATCGCATGAAGTTTTACAATGTTAAAACAAGACAAAGTGTCGATGTTCCAGATAGTGAAGTAACTGTCGTTACCATGAAAAATGGTAAGATGGCAGCAAAAGCATCTTACAATGGAACAAATTTGTTCAAAATCTTAAGTAAAGAAGACGCAGCTCGACTTGCTAAGTAATAAAGACGCTTTGGCTTACCAATTCCTTAGAGTTGGTAAGACAAAATGCCTTTGCTCGGCATTTTACGCAATACAATTGGAATATAGCTCCCAATTGCCAAAAAATCCCAGAAATGGGATTTTTTTGGTTTTATAAGCTCTCACGTCTAAGTTGGCTTTATATCGGAGGTATATATGGACTTTCCTGAGGAGAAATAACATCTGGATCATCATGTGCTGGACTATTTACCGCTTTTGAAACAATGTAATCCTCCATCTCATTATCTGGATATGGTCTGAGAAGATTAAGAAGCCTTTCTGGTTCGACAATATCAGGGTTAAGCCATGTTCGCTCGTCTTCTTCCTTAAGTATAACCGGCATTCGATTATGTACTTCACTAACTATTTCATTGGGAACACCGGTTATAATGGTGAAGGTTTTGAGCTCTCTTCCATTTTTATCTGTCCATACATCGTAGAGTCCTGCAAAACCAAACATTTCTCCATCTTTGAGTCTAAAGTAGTAGGGGACCTTACCAGCTCTCGTTTGTTTCCACTCAAAAAATCCATCTGCTGGAACAATGCAGCGCTGATACAATAACGGCTTCTTATATGATGGTTTTTTCTCTATTCCTTCAACACGAGCATTAATCATGCTGTAGCCTACTTTCCCTTCTTTTGCCCAATGAGGGATAAGACCCCATTCCATTAACTCAACATGATGAGGTTGATCAATAACAGGAAGTTCTTGAGATGGAGCAGCATTGTACCGAGGGGTAAGCTCGACTCGGTTCTTAATATCAAACCTCTCATAAAGTTCATCTGGATTTGTCACTGTATATCGTCCACACATTTCCTACCACTCTACAACCTTACCGTATGTTAATCGTGAGAAATATGGTCTATTTTCTTAAAAGTATTTCTAACTCAAAGAAAAATTTCTTAGCTACATAAATTATTTAATACTTTAGGGTAAATTTATTTTTATTTTAATTTCATTTTGAAGTACCTTTACACGTTGATTCTATTAGGAAATCGCCTTGTTGAACATAGAATAATTACTAAAATTAAGATAAGGGAAGAGTCCTTTACTATAAATTACCGTAGAAAGAACTACGATTTTGGAAAAAAAATCGTTTACTAGAGTGCTAAAACTTATTATAATATAGGTCATGAAAAAGGAGACTCAAGTTAAAATTGACATTGTTAAGGCATACCTTAATCAACATCAAGATCAGGTTATTAAAAGTGCGCAGATTGCAGAGTTACTAGGAATGTCCCAACAAGGAGCATGGGACTTCATGAATAGACATTTTAAAGGTATTCTTGAACCCCGTGGAACAGGATTGATAAGAGCAAGGCGTAAAGTAAGTGAAGAGATAAGACAGCTTATTTCTGAATATCATTTACATACAGAAGAAACAGCAGAGGAAGTAGCCAAGAGAATAAAGAGAGGAAAATCCACTGTTGAAAAGGTACGACATGCATTAGAAGGTGAGAATAGAAAATCGGGTTTTCCTCGAGGGAGAAGATCAAAACCAAATCAGTAATAGTTTTGAAAAGAATTGATTAGCAACACGTAGTTTCTCCTACAATCTCATTTACTTGTTCCTGAATAAAAGACTCCATGAAAGACAAGATTTTCACTTAATGAATCAAAATCAAGATAAGTGCTAAAGCGGCCATACCAAAATCTTCAACAAGGGTTACTTTTGTGAGAGGAACTTTCAGAAAAGTCCCAAGACATGCACATTGAAATTTTTCGTTCCTTGCTAATTTCAGCGCAACACCTATCCCACTAAACACCATCACAATAAGCTCAGCCCAAAGGAGCCACTTTGTTTGAAGTATCAATAGCATTGCTAATCCGAAAAATAATTCAATAAATGGATAGATATATCCATAGCCAAACCACCTTAGCGCGAGAAGGTCATACGTTGCATATCCTTCTGCAAAGCCTTTCAAATCTATCAGTTTGAATCCAGAGAATACAAGGAAGAATCCAATCATAAAATACGATATGGTGTTTGCAATACTGAAATTTCCTCCTTGCATGTCTTTCAAAGAGAGGACCAGTGTAGTAAGCAAGATTAAACCGATAATAACAATCAGTGGAATGTAGCTTTTCCATGCCAGTGTATTCTGGCTTTCTTCATGGGTTTCATGTGATAAAGAAGCACTTGTCAGATTCTCCTTTGCAACAAGTTTCATACCACACTTTGGGCATCGGCCTGGTTTATTTTGCTCTATCTCTGGGTGCATTGGACATGTATAACTCATGTATTAATTATATCAGAGAAGGGAAGCAGGTAGAGAATTTTTACGCTAGTTTGTAGTGCTCAATTATTTTCTCAACAATTTCTTGAGGAGAAAGACTACCTGTGTCAATCGTTAGTTGTTGTTGGTCGTATTCAATTTTTTCAAAAGATTCTGGATAACGTTCTGTCCATTCAGCTAACTTTTCTGGATTACTGATTTTTTGCAATGCTTTTCTGGAATCATTTCCAATTCGACTTTCTAAGATTTCTTTTGTTGCAGTTAAGTGAACAAGCAAACATTCTCCTTGACTCTTACGCACAGTATGTATCATTTCTTTATAGAAATCTTCATTATCTCGCATAATAACACCAGTTGTGATCATAGAAATATTGTTTTTCACTGCTTCTTCAATAATCCGTAAACGAAATTCTTTTTCAAGTTTTCGACGAATTGGATGATCATAGCCAAAAACTTCACATAATGCGTTAAGGATCATGTGGTTATGAAAGAGGGTAAACCCAGTAGACACAGTAAGTTCTTTTGCTACAGTTAATTTTCCGGTTCCTGGTGCTCCGTAAAGGAGAATGAGTTTCATTAAAATAAGTATAACAGTTTGAAGCTAATAGTTTGAGATAGTCAATTGAAACTAAGGAAATGAAATTAGTAGTTAAGAGACGATGTATTCACGAAGGGTATAGGTACTGGGCGAGTTAAGCATCTGCACGATCAGTTCGCGGCACGGCTGTAAAGGCTTATTATACGCAGCATCACAATACGAGTTAAAAAGTACCGCTAGATGGTATCCCTCAACTCTCGACTTAACATCCCGAATCGCATCTTCCAGAGGGAATTGAATAAAGGAAGTATGATAATCAAATACCTGTCCATGCAAACGGACAATCGTTGTAATATATTCAACTAACTTTTGATTCATGGGTAAGTTCTTTAATATCTCTGGAACCAGTTGAGAGCCCCAATACTCATGCCCTGGATTATATGTGTTACCTAATGGAGCATTTGGTTTTTGGATATTCATAGGAAATACCTCGTTACCTTCCTTAAACGAAAGAATTTTTCCAACATCATGAATGAAAGCAAAAAGGAGTGCAATATCTTTGTAGGCTACGCCTTCTATTTTTCTATTCATAAAATTATCAAATAGTTGTTTTGCCTGAGGATGAGAAATAAAATTCCCATCTATAGATTTTCTTGCCATATCAAGTGTTTGCATAAGGTGCGTATGAACTGAATCTTCCGTATGTGCTGCATTTACTTCACAAACATGTTTTGTCTTTTGAATATATGGATGTTCACTAATCTGCTGGAGGACTTCTTCAATATCAAACACCATACAGAGATTATACCAAAAGATTCAAGTCCTAGGTATCGTGTTGATTGAGAAATGGCAAACATAAACAAAATTCTAACTCTTGACTTTAAAATGAGGAAACACTTTTTATTCCCAACAATAACTAAAAAATCTACCGCAATGAGAATAGTGTTTTATGTATAACGTATCTATCAAACACTTGTGGCTGTCTTTGTAGGAAGTCTACTCACTCTTCTCTGGACTATATCAGAACTTTTATAAGAATATTTTGCGAGTGGAAATCTAGAATGAGCCTGTTTTAATCTCTCCTGCTCGTTTGAAATTCGCAACAATAACTCCAAGTGGTGAAGTCTTAGATTCAACAAGAGTGAATGATGCAGGGACAGTCCCTTCAGCAAATAAGCGTTTGCCTGAGCCAAGTGTAAGTGGGTAAATTTTTAGCCATAATTCATCAATCAGATCGTTTTGTAAAAGTGTTTGGATAAGATTACCACTACCATGAACTTGCAATTCTGGACCGTCCTGTGCCTTAAGTTTTTTAACTTCCTCTACTATATTTCCTTGCAGTAGTACAGAATTATTCCACTCAAGCTTAATTGGTGAATGTGATACTACATATTTTCTTGCCTTGTTGCTCTCTCTGGCAAATGGATTCGTGTTTTCATCCTGATGTGGCCAATAAGCGGCAAATATGTCATAGGTTTTTCTGCCAAGAAGCAGATCAAAGGGATGTCCTGTCTGTTCGGCCATGACCTTACCTAAGAATTCATCAAAATAGGGGAAAGACCATCCTCCATACTTAAACCCACCTGAAGTGTCTTCTTCTGTCCCACCTGGTGCTTGCATGACACCATCTAGTGTAATAAAAGATAAGACAACAATCTTTCTCATATTTCTATTCTACTACTAGTACTGATTTAGAGCCAGTGGTTCGATCCAACATTTGCATAAATTAAGAAATTCCGACTTTTTATAATGGGTATACTCTAACGTAATTTTGCAAAAGTGTGCTTAACATAAGTGCATCATCTGCAATAGAATCATTTTCCTCCTGTTGTAATGAATCAATTTTGTCTAGAAGAGCTCTCACATACAGCTTCAGTGAGTTAGGATCGATTTCCCTTTTTCTTTCAAGTGCTTCTTTATAAAATCTTTGAGCCAATCCGAAACTCTAATAAAGTATTTACAAATGTAGCTTATACTCGTTTACATGGAAGCAGATATGGGAATTATTACTGAAAAAAGCAATTATACAGTTGGTGAAACAGTTAGTAAGTTACAAGCAGTATTACGGTCAAAAGGGATAAAGATATTTGACATTATTGATCAACAGGAAGAAGCCTCAAAAGTCGGATTAACTATGAGTCCAACTACATTGTTATTATTTGGTGATCCGAAAACAGGTACACCTCTCATGAATATTACTCCTCCACTTGCAATTGACCTTCCATTAAAGGCAGTTGTTTGGGAAGATTCAAAAGGAGTCGTATGGGTAAGCTATAATTCTCCAGAGTATTTCAAGGAAAGACATCATCTTAATGAACTACCTTTTAAAGCAATACCAAATCTGATTAATAGTGCCATTCATTAATACTAGTCATTTTCGAGGCTAATTTGAGGCAGAAATTGGTGCTGTCGTTAGTTAACTTTGTAGGAACTATAGATATTTTATATACTCTCAACGTACTTTTTGAAATTATTTAGAATTGTTTGCCAACCATCTCTTTGCATCTCTTCTGGGTTTTCGTTTTCAGGATCAAATATTTCCACAACTCTTACGCCTTTTGGTAATTTTATGAACTCTACTTTTACATGTCTACCAGCCTCATCCATATCGTATTCAATAAGTTCATTCTCTTTTACTACCGTATATGTACCAGTAAAATCAAAACTTGCACTCTTATCTTTTGCTGCCATAACTGTTTTAAATTTTCCACCCACACGTAAATTATTTTCTGCACTTGGAGCTTCCCAATCATTAGATCCAAAAGCCCAATTTTTAATATGTTCTGGTTTATTCCAATAGTCCCACACCTTTTCTATAGAAGCATTAACGATAGTTTGTACAGTGATTTTTCCCATACCTATTTCTATTCTAACATATATGTAGCTAATGTGTGTGATTGAATAGGCTGGCTCTAGTGAACTATGTATGAACTTTTATCAAAATAATTTTTGCTAACTATAATTTAGAATGATCCCCTTTTGAGCGGGTTTGAGGGTTGGTAGGTTGCAAATATCACGCCCGTAGACAAAATTTTTGCATCTATCGGTTTAAAGCGTTCTGGTTGTGTGCCTTCGGCGAATAATTTTTTACCGATGCCGATAGTAATGGGAAATGTCCAGATATGCATTCTATCTATAAGATTGTTTCCAAGAAGCGTTTGTATAAGATTGCCACTACCGTATACCAACAGGTTAGGACCGTCTGAATTTTTAAGTTTTTTTATTTCTGCCACTACGTCTCCCGTAATAAGCACTGAATTGTCCCAAGTAAGTTCAAAAGGTTTATGTGAGACAACATATTTTTTCGCTCTATCGAATGGCTTTCCCCAATGCGGTTCTTCTTTGTGATTGGGCCAGTAAGAGGCAAAAATATCATAGGTGCGTCTTCCTAAGAGTAGATCAAAAGGAACAGCCTGTATTATTGTGTCCATGATATTGTCCGCTACTTTGTCCCAACCAAACTGCCAACCTCCATAAGTAAATCCATTTGAAGTATCTTCCTCCGGTCCACCTGGAGCTTGCATAACACCGTCAAGAGTAATGAATGTAGTAGTAATGATTTTCCTCATGTAAACAAGTTTACCACACTTTAATTCACTGAAAACTATTAGTTCGAATTCAATCTGGTTAAGACATTTTTTTACAAATTTTTAAGGCTAGGTTGAGGCAAAAGCACATTAAAATTGTTTTAATAAAATCTTATTTCCTGCAATGAGTGCTTCTTTTTTCTTCTTTGTCCAATGTTTTAATTGCCATTCTCTTTGCATAGCTTGTCTTCTCGTTTGATAAATTTCCTTATAGACAAGGTCAAAGGAGTCGAAATATTTCATATATTTAGCAGATTTGCTTTTTTTATCTTTGTGTTCCTGTAAGCGTTTATTGAGATTATTGGTTTGACCGATATAGAGTGTATTTGATGATGTGCGCAGAATATAAACGATGAATTTCCCTTCGACTGCGCTCAGGGTATTCGACTCTTTTCCCATAAAATTCTATTGTTAGGATATCTCTTTTATAGAAAAAGAGCTATAGCCATGAGCGAGAGAAGCGAGTCGAATGGCTGGCACTAGTGGATTGTGTAGGAACTTTTTATAGAAATAATATTCTTCAAGAACTATTAATGGCTATTTAAAAGAATCATGTATTACCTTGACATATTCATTGGCTCGCGAATCTCAACTTTCCCACCATATAATCTATTAGGGCATTGCTTGGCAGTAGCGATTGCTTCATCCATAGATGGAAATTCTAACTCTGCATAACCTGTTACTAAATCATCAGTTAGTTGAAGAGTTTCTACGTTATTTTGTGTTACAAGTTTACCCTGAGGAGCAATTGGTATACCACCTCTAAATATACCTTTATCTGTTAACTCTTTAAACCATTTATCCCACAGTGGAATATATTTATTCGCATCTGCTTGTGGTAATTCACCTCTAAATAAAAATACGACCTTCATACTTTCTCTAGTATATCAAAAGTTCCCACATAGTATAATTGAGGTATTCCAGCTATACGATTAAAGCTGGTGGACATAGGCAGTATTCGAACTTTTCGGATGCAAAATAATGAAAGTTTTTACATCCCTAACTGTGCTAATTAAAAAGGTAACTCTTTAAGGTCCTTACCTTTCCAATATATTTTCCATGTTTCATACTCACTAAAGCTCTTTTTTCTTTTTACTTTATCCAAAAACATAATACCATCAAGATGATCTATTTCATGCTGAAATACTCTCGCATGGAAATCATCTATTAAGTCATAGCGAACTTCTTTTCCTTGTTTATCTAATCCTATAACTATGCACTCTATTGGTCGTGGTACAAGTCCTCGTAAATCTGCTGATAAATCTCCTTCCCAATCATCTTTTATCTTTTCAGAATGAGAGATAACTTTAGGGTTGATAATAACGGTGATGGGAAATGAAGTTTTATTTTCATATCGAGGGTTTTTAGGATCAACAGTAACCACAATGACTCGTTTATTTACTCCTACTTGAGGAGCTGCTATGCCAACACCATCATTTTTCAAACAGGTTGCCACTAACTTATCTAAAAACTTTTGAAATCTTTTTGTCTTTAATTCTTTTAGCGTTACAGATTTTGATTTTGTTCTGAGTACTGGATTACCAAGACGGATCATTTTAAATGTAGACATGGCGAGATTATATCATGGATACATCTCTTAAGGTAGAAAATTTTAAGGTTCGAATCCAAGGTGGATTATTTTGCTGGGGATACTAGAGCACATTAGAACCAATTTAGCCTTATACAACTAGTCCTTTAGGGTATTTCTTTTTCAATAAGGATATATCATATTTAGTGACGATAGATAAAGGAAGCTTTTCTGCTTCCTTAAGAGTAAACCAACCAACATTGGCACATTTATGAGGCTCAACTATTCTTGGTGTACCTTTTTTGATTTTACAAATATATGTAGGGGATACCCAATGCTGATGTTCATTTGGAATAATATGGTCACATATACCTAATAACTCTATAATCTCAATCTCTATATCAAGTTCTTCCTTAATTTCACGTTTTATTGCTTGTTCAAAAGTTTCACCAAATTCAACACTTCCACCTGGAATTTCCCATTTTCCTCGTTCGTTTTTGGCCTCTTTACCACGCAAGGTTATAAACAGTTTTCCTTTGTTATTAAAAATTGCAGCCCCTACTCCAACACCAATATAATCAATTCCTCGTTTCATACCTGAAGTATATCAGAAGTTCTAACGTCCAATGCGAGTGTTTTTATACAGAATGATCTGGTAGTCTAAACTGAATTGCTGCGGAGCTAGGATTCGAACCTAGAGTCGCGCTGATCCAAAGTCAGGCGTGTTGCCATTACACCACTCCGCATTGAGAGATATCAAATACCTGTTTTTATCTTTCTCGAAGTATATTTTATCAAATTTAGCTAAAGAAAATCCAGTCAGAGACTTTTACCTAAAGCTTTTTATGGGGTACTAGGAGCCTGTTTGTCGTTTTGCTGGTTACTTTTATTTAATGTAAGGATGTAAAGAAAAAGTGATTTGGTGTTTGATTCTTCCAAATTGAGTGTTTTATCTTTTTGTGTAAAAGTGATATCTGGTTCATAAAACGATCGCCATATGGTAAATAAATCTCCCCAGGAATCTTGTTCACTCCCTCCACTTTTTGCAAAATCTTTTTTATATCCAGCAAAACTTGGTAGATTGCCTAAATACAAAGAAGCAGGCGTTATAGGCAGAAGTTGAATACCATATTTCATATTTGTCTTATCACTAAACCATGTTGCAAAATCGACTTTTCCTCCCCAAACAATGGATGCAATGTTGTGATTATATGGAGCACTGTATATACCTGTCTTGTCAAACCAATAATACTGAGCAGATTGTATTTCTGTGTTGTACAGATAGAGTGCATATGACTGCATCTGGGTATCATTGGTAATTTTCCCCCACAAGTAGATTCCATACCATGCATTAATTGCCTCAGATGTTGACTCCTGGTTATTCCCATCCGCAGTATTGCCAAACCCATCCGCCCATGAATGGCCTTCATAGACATCGAAATTGCGAAGGAAAGGAAACTGCGAAGACTCTCGTTGTGTTGTTGCAATATCTTTTACCATACTGGTAATAGGATCTTTCATTTTTTGCACTAAGGTTGGGTCAAAGTTTGCTAGCACAGCAGCTGTACGAATGTAATAGCCATAATGGAAATGGTGATCATTAAGGTTTTCATTACCAAATTCTGGATACTTTGCAATAACACTTGTCTTTTGAGAATCGTAGGAGAAATTTGAAAGACTTTTTATAAAAAGGGGAGTTGTGTATGCAAGAAGTTTTTCCTTTTCATTTTCTAGGTTATAGGTATCCGCTAACAGCAAAAGGTTGCTGACTTTTCCAAACCATTTTCCTAAATAGTAGTCTTTGCTATCTGGTAAACCTTCCTGCAAAACTCCAGCAACATCTTTTTTTATTTGGGATGTTATTTCTGCAGAATTTGTTGCAACGCTATCAAATGTCCCATTCGGGACAAGAAGAGGAGTTGTTGTAGTAAACGACTGGGCCCTTACTAATTTGAGAGATCCTCTGATACTCTGATATTCGCCAAGAATATCAGGTTTTGCCGAAAGAGCATCATACTGATGAGGAAACAGCGTAAGAAGTGGCGTTTTATTATTTGTCGTAACTTGATAGGTCGTATCAAGTTTTGTATCATCAACGGCAAAGAATACCTGTGTATCTTTCAAATCCATGTCAATAAGTGTAGCAAAGTCTGTGAAATGCTCTTTTTTATCCAAGAGTGCAACAACAATTCTTGCAGGATTTTGTATAGTGATCCCTGTATCAGTTGGTGAAACCTTTACTGACTTGTCAAAAAAGAATGCATAGGTATGATGCTGTGTTACAAGGCGAAATCCTTGGGTTTGGAATGCTGTATTAGTAACAAGACGGGTATTGTTGTTATAGATATCTGTCTGTGCTGGGAGAGAAACTGTTAGGTATTGAGCCTTTGCAGTAAGCAGGACATAGGGCAGCCCGTGCCCAATCGTAAAGGTAAGACTCTGTGCATTCGATGTCTTTACGTTTCCTCGTATATGCCAATCACCAACTGCTTCAAGTGTTGGTTTAGAAATCTCCTGAGGAAGACCAATCACAAAATCTTTTTTGTACGATGCAGCAATGGAGTCAGGAGTCTTTACAATATCAGGGTAGGAAAATCCTATCCCATCACGATCAAATTTGTACACTAAAGGCAACGCATAGAGAGGACTTGATGGAAATTGTGAGACAAGAGAACTATACCACTGGTTTGAGAGCACTGGGGAGAGGGAATGAGATGAGGGGTCAGGAGAGGTGTGTAAAAGAGAAAGTGCAGGGCGAGGTGGTCTATTCATATATGCAACAGTTGTAAAAAACAGAATACCACTTACAACTGCAAGAGCTGTGCATATAAGGAATGGTTTGAGAAAAGAGTAAACGTCTTTCATTGTTTTTTCTTATCAAGTAGAAGACTGTTCCAAAAATCAACAAAGACATCGATAGGTTTTCGTGTATTGTCACTTTGGTTATTCAACTCAAGTTGCACATCTTCATTATTCAGTAAGCTTTTTGCAGCAATGGGATCTTTGAAAATAAAGTACAGACCAATTTGTTTTGTCTGCATACTTCCCATTTTTGTGTCAGGTCGTAAGACATCCGGTACGACAACAAAATCTTGATTGAGTCGTTTGCTATATACTTTTATTTCGTGCATTTGCTGTGTTGCTAAATACTGGTCATCAGTTAAATCAGCAAGTACTTCAACGTTTTCATTTGAATAGACAGTCATTAACTTTGAAAAATTTTCAATAGGGGATCCCTCGGTAATGGAAACATCACTCACAAATCCATCGACTGGTGCATACACATTCAAACCTTTCATTTCTTCCTCTGCTACTTTTGCTTCAGTTTGTGCAGATACGTTATCAGGATAATTTTGCAATGCCAACACTTTTCCTTTCAAAACAGGGTTATCAATGACAACAAGTAAATCATTTTTCTTTACTTCTTTTCCTTCTTTTACATAAATTTTTTTGACATACCCTGAGGAGAAAGAAACAATAGGAAGTTGCTGTTTGGTAACGGTTGCTGTAATACCTTTTGCTGTTTGTGCTCTGTATTCATTGACTTTTTTTGTGAGCGCAATGGTTGACACGGCAAACGCAGCAATAACCACAACGGAAAAGAAAATAATATTTAAAAATAAGGTAAAGAGATTTTTCATATTAACTGACCGACACCCCCTGTCGAATAAAGACAAAAAGTAAATAGGTATTTACTAATACCCATCCTGTTGTCATAAATGTTGTTGTTGTATCCACAACATTCAACCACCCAATAAAAATTGCTAAAAAAGAAAGAACAATTAAAAATACATGTGGCCAGATAAAACGCATAATAATCACCTGCGTTTTTTTCTTTGTTTCGGTTGCTACCCATGTGTATCTACTTTTTACAACAGTTGCAAAGAATGCTTCTATGTACGGCCAAAAACTTGCAAATGCAGTACTCATGGTTGCTATCGCGATTTTCTTTAATAAGAAAAACGGTAAAAAGTAAATCGTAATGAAATAGGGAATAAAGTGTATTGGCCAATCACTACTTTGAGAAAGATTCATTGGATAATACCCAAACAATAAATAGATCAATGGAAGAATTAAGTAAATCAATACAGAAAAGGCGGTAAAATAATGAATATTTGAGAAAAAATATTGGAGTCTTTGGTCAATTGTTAGATCTTGAATAAAGAGGGGATTATGGGAAAAGAACAAAGAAAATCCTCCCTGAGCCCATCGATTTTGCTGACGGAAAAAAGAAGGAATTGTCTCAGGTGCACGCCCATGTGCAAGGACTTTATTATAAAACACACTTTCATATCCTTTCTCATGTAATGTAATCGTTGTCCAGATATCTTCTGAATGATCCATTTTTGCAATCCCTCCTATTTGATCAATTGCTGATCTTCGAAAGATCATGTTTGTCCCAACACAAAATGACGCATTGTAACTATTTTTTGCAGGTTGGACATATCGATAGAAAATTTCCTGTGCCTGAGAAGTTCCAGCAGCAATAAAATTTTTTGTGTTGACATACTTTTGAGGAGTTTGGACAAGAGCAACTTGGCTATTTTCAAAAAATGGTAACAACTCAAGGAGAAAAGATTTCTCAGGTGCATGGTCAGCGTCAAACACAGCAAAAAATTCTCCTCTTCCTACTTTTAGACCATAATTTAGATTTCCCGATTTTGCATACCCTTTTTCTTGAGTTGATCTTGAAAGATAGGTAGCCCCAAGCTCTTTTGTTAATCGTTTTACTTCCTCTGAACTTCCATCATCCAAAACATATGTTTGGTGTGGATAGTCCATAGTTGCAGCAGCTTTTACTGTTTGTTCAATAATATGTGCCGGCTCTTGGGATACAGGAATAAATACATCAACAGAAATCTGGTAATTTTCTATCCATTCTTTGTGATACTGCAGTTCTCTTTTATGATACTCAGGCTGGACTAAATCAAGAAGAATTGTTAACCATAATGTCCCAACGTTGAGTATGACAATGCCATCTGCAAGAAGGAGTAAAACATATAACCAGATGTTTCCTATATGTGAAGGATTAAAAATATATGTTGCATAATAGGTAACGGTAAATGGCGCAATGAGTAAGAAAAGCAGTGCGGTATTTTGAATGCGTCCTGTTTTAATGTTTTTCATAAACTCCTTTCTTTCTCATCATCTGTAGTACAAAAATTTCAAGGGGAATAAGGAAAATAAGAAAAACTGAAATATAGAAAGATAACGGCCATCGATGTGTGAGAAGGAGTGTTCCTTTTTCAGACATATTCGGTAAAGAAGCAAGCATAAAGTTTGGGCCGACTGATTTAAGAGGAACAGGCTTGTTATTAAAATATGCATACCAGTTGCTATCAAAACTTTCTGCAATATAGACGAGGTTTGATTGTCGGGAAGAAGGAATTGCAACTTCAAGCATGGTTGCTTTTGGATATGCAATAGGTAATGGTTTATTCCGATCATCATAGACAACAGTGACAAATTTTTTGACATAATCATCAAGAGAAATCTGATCATTAACATCTGTTAATTCCAATTTAAAAGGAAAGTGTGAAAGACCATGTGACAGAGACGAATCAATGAGTGCAGCATCTCGTGGTTGCCAGAGTACTTCAAATGCATGGTAATTACTTCCAGCATCATGCACCATTCCTAAATCTTTATATTGTGTTTGGTTTTGTGTACTGATTGTTTTCGTGAAGGGTGAATTCTCATCAAAGAGTGCATATTGTACTCCACTTATTTTGAAATAGTCTGTGAGTCGTGCCATATTTGCTTGTGGAATTTGGTCTAAGTATGGTTGGTATAACACGAGTGGTGATATACGTGGAGAAATTTGGTTTGCATCCAAATGTCCCATGTAAGAGTAAGGAAGACGGACAGAAATTGGAGGGAGATAACTTGATAATCCAATGTCTGCTGACCAGACTCGTCTATTCGCAATATCATTTGTTGGATATGTTTTCATAAATGCAGTGATTGGCTCAGAGAATGTTTTACCAACAGCAGGAGAATACTGACTGGTAAACCAAATTCCTTCAATGAGTGCTAAAGATGAGACAAAGAGAAGAAGCGATTTAAGTGCAAGGCTTTGAATTCTTGTCACATTCTCAATAACCGGTGCAAATGCATAAATAATTGCGAGTCCTACGAGTCCTGCACCTCTGGTAAATTGCAGCTGTGCAATGGCTGTTGGTAAGTCAATAGTTATTCCAACAACAATAAGTGCAAAATATAACAACACAAAAATATAAAATGGTTTACTCCACCGATATTCACTTTTCATTGGCATAAAAGAGCGAACAAAAGCAATAGCAAGACAAAAAAGAAGGAAAATACTTAACCCAAAATATTTATATCCAGAAAGAACTAATCCCAAAAAATATTTATTTGCAAAAACAAGACTGGTATACGAATAGGACGTTTTAAAAACCAAAGGAAACCAAAATATTGATGAGGATGCAAGAATAATCATTCCTTGCAACAAGATCGGAAGCGAGAGAAGTTTCCTATGAGAAAAAATCACTGCCGTAAGCCAAAGGGCGATAGAGGAATAACCTAAAATTGGATGGACATAAAAGGATACTCCAACAATGTAGGGGAAGAGATATTGAATGTTGCCTTGATAGTATTTTACCCAGAGAAAAGCAATGAGTGGGAAAAATGAAAATCCGAATAACAGTGAAAAATCTCCAACACCTCCCCAATACTGTGCTATATCAAAAGAAAGGATTGCTGAAATAAATGCAGTCGTTGGGGAAAAATGAAGAAATCGCATAGTTGCGTAAATAAGAAAACGAAGCAGAATAAACAATCCTATGGTCATGACAACCATTCCGCGGGGGATAGAAAGATGAAACAGTTTTATAACACCAAGAGTGATAAGATGAGGAACAAATTGATATGATTTCCAAAGACTGATGCCATTTGACCACACATGAGTCCAGGATGCAAGGCCATCATTTTCCAGTGCCTTAATTCGAAACGCATGCACAATCCAATCAGGATAGTTAGTATTCAGGTAGTTTGCAGAAAAGTAAAAATTTATAAGGAAAATGGATAATGCAAGCAGTATCCCCATAAGAACACTATCCTGCAACAATGTTGTAGTATCTCGAGTAATAATCATCAGATAAAATCTTTCTGCTGGAACAGATAAAAAATTAGAATAAGATCAAAAGAAGCAGAATAAAAATTATCTCTTTAGTTGTGAATAACTATTTAACCATACTGCGTAATTTCTGTTTGTAATAAAAATATATAAAGACAAGCGACCAAGCAACCACTCATCTGGAGAATGCTATTACTATAAGGAAGTGACAAGGATTGTTGAATAGAATATTTGATAATTTTTCTTCATTTTTTGAGATTACTAAAAAATTATAAGCAGAAGGTAAAATAGCAAACAGGCAAATCTCCGTCCAAGTACCATTTTCCTTTTAGATTGACCATTTTGATAACTTTACCAGATTGAATTTTACAGGTAGCAGATGTTGCTGTCTTTTGAAGAAGTTGCGTACATCCTCTGAAAGCGTAATAATTTTCAAATGAACTATGTGCTCTTCTGACAGTGAAAAATTGTTGGATCCCAACAACTCCTCCAAGAAGAACAAGTACTGCCGATACCAGAAGGAATATTCGTAACATCAGATCTATTATATCACTCCTAATCACATGTATTTTTATGTACCTTTTTTGTTGTTTTATGGAATAGAGAGGGGTATGATACACATCGTGCAGCATAGCGATCATATACACCTGATAAAAAAAGCAGTGACAAAAAAAGGAGGACTCTGGGCAGATTTGGGATCTGGAGATGGAGCATTTACTCTGGCACTTCGAGACCTTGCAGGAGACAAAAGTGAAATCTATTCTGTTGATAAAGACAACAACCGTCTACAGAGACAAAAAGAAAACTTTGATACAATGTTTCCTGACACTACCATCCATTTTCTTCATGCTGATTTTACAAAGGCTTTGAACCTTCCTCTACTTGATGGAATTGTGATGGCCAATTCTCTCCATTATGTAAAAGACCAAGTTGTGTTTTTACAAAAGATAAAAAACTATCTCAAACCAAAAGGGGAATTGATATTGGTTGAATATAATACCAATTCGGGGAATCCATGGGTTCCATATCCAGTATCATTTGAAAAATTTATTGAACTATCCCAAGAATCTGGATTTCAAGAGCCAAGGCTTTTGGAAAAAGTTCCATCAACGTATTGGAATGAAATGTATGCGGCAGAAGCAGTGGTATAAAAAAGAACATCTCCTTTATGTTTCAGATACAGGATCTCAACAAATTGTGCTCCATATGATATACTTTTACTATATCCCTCTGTTAAGTTCTCAAAAAACTTTTTGTCAGTAAAGTTGTTACTATGGTTATACTCCAAACATTACAAGAAAAACTTATCGATTTTATTAATGGAAAATCTGCCTCACTCATTTATGCAGTTAAAAGTGCCTTAGCTGCTGGTATTGCCTGGGAAATAGCAATGACATTTTTTGGACAAGATGCTGCGTCTTTTTCCGTTGTTTCTGCAATTGTTATTACACAATTGACGACACGACAGACACTACGAAAAGGGATTGAGAGAATAATCGCAGTTGCATGTGGAGTAAGTTTCGCAGTACTTGCTATCCACTTTTTTGGACTCCATGTTTGGACAGTTATTGCAATTATTTTCTTTATGCAATTTTTAGGAATATTTGTGAAAGAAAAAGGACCATACCTTGCAACACAAATGCCAATTAGTGCGGGGTTAGCACTTATATTAGTAACAACAAGGGGGAATTATCCATTACTTCGTACATTAGGAGCAGTTATTGGTGCTATTACTGGTGTCCTTGTGAGTATCATCATCTCTCCTCCTATATACGTATCAAAAGCACAAGAGGCATTTCGTAAATCCCTTCGGCAAGTTGCCGATATCATGAATCAAGTAGCCAAAGCAATTGAGTCAAAAGATGTTGAAAAAAACAAAGAAGTATATGCTGGTGTAAGAAAATTAGAAAAGGACCTCAAAAATACAGAACAAAAACTCATACTCGCATTAGATAGTACGCATTTAAGTCCTTGGTCATTGAATGCAAAAGAACTCATCGATAACTATCCAGAAAAATTACTGACAGTAGATAAAATCGTGAGAAAATTGAGAAGAATTGCCTATACTGTCAGTGAAGCAAAACCAAATTGGGGAGAAATGAGTAACAAGCAGAAATGGGTTACGGAGTATGCCGTTGTATTAAAAGAATTAGCAACAATAGTTACAACATTCAGTAAAAATGTACGTGCTAAAACAGATGCAGAGGAAACGAAACAATCTTCTGTATCATTAGAAAAAATAACAAAGAGAATTATGATATACCAGAAAACCCTGATCGGGGATACACAAGCATTTGAAACAAAAAGACCAACGTCATCAGCGATGTTTACAAATCAACTTGTTATACGAGGGGCATTACTGACTGATTTTGAGAGATTAAACAATAATATCGAAGAGCTTATCATTGAAACTAAAGAATAGTCGATATAGTGATTTTCTTTCCTGGACATACCTTCACACTACATATAAAATGGGAGAAAAACAGTTAACTTTTTTATGATGTTCCTACTCGCGTTCCTTGGTATTGGTATTATTTTCGCAATCATCTGGGATGCTTTCGAAACAGTTGTTTTGCCAAGAAGAGTTAGTCGTCGATTTCGCCTGGCACGGGGATTCTACAGAATAACATGGATTCCTTGGTCAAGATTTACAACATTTCTTCATTCAGAAACCCTACGAGAAACGTACCTGGCATTTTACGGTCCTCTTTCACTTATTTTGCTTTTAATCTTTTGGGCAACTGGCCTTATTATCGGTTTTGCGCTTTTTAATTATGGAGCAGGCATTGAAATAATAACGAGTGGGACAAAAGATTTTGTAACCTATTTGTATGCAAGTGGGACAACATTTTTTACCTTAGGACTTGGCGATATCTATCCTGCAAAATACATTGGGAGAACGTCATTTGTTATTGAAGCAGGGACTGGATTCACATTTTTAGCAGTAATCATTGGATATTTACCAATACTCTATCAAGCATTTTCCCGCAGAGAAATACAAGTTACTTTGCTTGATGCACGCGCAGGATCTCCTCCGAGTGCTTTGTTATTATTGAGGACATATTGTGGCAAAGAGACAAAACAGGGACTAATTAAATTACTTGAAAACTGGGAGATATGGGCTGCTGAATTGTTGGAAACACATCTCTCTTATCCAATACTTGGCTATTACCGTTCCCCGCACGAGCATCAGTCTTGGATTTCTGCCATCACATTGATACTTGATGTCTCAGCACTTATTTCTATAGGAATTGATGGAATTCCCAAGCATCAAGCGCAACTTACCTTTGCAATAGCACGTCACGCTGTTGTTGACTTAACACAAGTATTTAGCCTCACCCCTCATTATTCTCCCAGAGAGAGATTGTCTGAGAGAGATGTAAAAACACTTCGAGAGATCCTCAGGAGAGAAGGGGTTATTCTAGCCCAAGGCATGCAGGTAGACAGGCAGATAAAAGAGCTTCGTAGTCTGTATGAACCATATTTGCAAGCTCTTTCTGATTTTTTTCTTATGCCCATTCCACCATTTATTCCTACTACTCATACTGAAGAAGCATGGAGAAGTACTCCCTGGAGAATAATAAAAAGAAACGTGAAACGCAATCAAAGTAAGAGATAGCTGGGACAATTGGTTGGCAAATAGACAAGGGAGAGATTGAGCGACTCGATAAAGAATACCCAAACCAAGAAAACATTTCAGATACTGTGCCACTTCACCCGTAAATTATTTTGTCAAAAAGATATTGATACTCAAAAAAAGAATAAATATGCCGGCAAGGAGTGGTCCATAGATATCTGCAGTATTTCCAAACCGTTTCTCAAGTTGTAATGTATTTTTACCCAGCACAACAAGTGTTCCAAGAAGGATAATACATCCTGATAGACCAAGACTAAAAATAAAAATAATAAAAAGTCCAAAGCCTATCTGGTTAATACTGACGGCAAGTAGTAGTAATGCAAGTGCATCAATACAGGGAGTGAGTCCTCCGCTTACCCCAGCAAAAATAAGTTCAAGAATTCTATTTCCTAAGTAGTGATGTTTATTATTATCATCATGATGGTGGTGAGAGTGAGAATGTTCATGGTCATGAGCATGATCCCATGCATGTTTGTAATTTTTCCATCCCTTATAGATAAGGCTTAGGGCAAGAATCGCAACAGCAATAGCACTTGCTTTATCAAAATAGGGAAGAATTCTATTTACTACCAAATGATTTGTGAGAAAAAGAAGAGTAAAACCAAGAAGATAAATAACAAATGTATGAGCAAAGGTGATTGACGCAGCAAGAATAAGAACATCAAAAATTCTACTTTTCCCTCTCCCAATAAGAAATGCTGCCATCATACTTTTCCCATGACCTGGAGTAAGTGCATGCAAACTTCCGGCAAAAAAAGCAAAAAAGACAACTACTCCCAAGAGAACCAAATCTATCTTGTTGTTCGCAAAAATCTGTACCGTAAGGCGCTTCAGGAAATCATTGAACCTCGTTGAAAGGGTAACAAGGACATTTTGATTATTTTGCTGTTGATTCGCAGATTTTACTGCACGTTTAAAAAGAAGACCACGTGGACTGTAGGCAGTATTATTAACCGTAACATAGGTATCAGAAATAAACCCATTGGCATCTACTACTCTGAGGACAGGAAAGGTTTGACTGACTATTTGGTCATTTGGCTTTAATGTGTGATGCACTGTTGCTTCTGTACTTGATGTTTGGTCACCAAAATCCCAAAAATATGAGACAAGAGGGGCAGAACCTTGTTTTGATACAGAAGCATCAAATAGCCACCCTTTCGTAAAATCAAAGGTAAGAGAATTTGTGAGGGGATCAGGGAGTGTTTGCTGATTGAGTTGTATAACTGCTTGGGGCAGTTGATAAGAAGGATAAGGAAGAATCGCAATAAGAACGGCGTTAAAAGGGATGCTTTGATCAGCAGAGGTAAGTGGAACATAGTGAGGTGCATTTTTAATGCGAATAGTCATGATGTATGAACCCATTTTTGTGTACGTATGCGTATTCTGAAGTCCTTCTCCTTTTGTTCCATCACCAAAATCCCATTCAAATTGTGCATTGGGAAGATCTTCTTTACTCACAGGCATGAGATTTGTATCAAGAGAAAATGTTAACGGCTGGTTGATAAGGTAGTTGTCATGTGCAGAGTAGAGCGGAACAGGAAAGGTTGTATAGGGGAGAGAGGAGATTGAAATAGGATAGAGGAGTTCATAACTCCCATTGATGGCTAAAAATGGGTTGAGTCCTCCTGGATCAGCATATACCATGTGAGGAAACACAGAAAAAAGCAGTCCAAACAAGAAGAGTAAGAGTGAATAGATAAGCGGATGCTTTCTCATGAGTTAGAAGAAGGACCATTTACTGATGTTGTCTCTTTTTTTGTATCGATATTCCTAAGGCTAAGACAGAGAATGCAAGAGCAGCAAAACTGATTGCCAAAGGCAGTTTATTCTTTATCCTCTCTTTCAGTGATAGATTTGGACCTTTTAGATCATTGACCACTTTTGTGGTTGAATAGGGAGGTGGAGCAGAATCATCTTCAGGATTACTTGTTGGATCATGAGTCCACTCAACGGTACTCCCGTCTTGATACATCTGGATCGCTTTCCACTTGAGGGTTACTTCAGTACTTGGCGCCTGTGTTTGAAAGAAAAAATCATCCCTTTGTCCTGGAGGAATCGTTCCACCTGTCCAGTCAATTTCTTTTATAACGTCCCCATCTTTTACGACAGTGATTGTCCATCCTGGTTTCACATTTGGCATGACATCACCACGAATCCATGCAGGAATTAATAATTTAACTCCAACTGTGGGATTATTCTTTTCAGTTGGGACACTCATATCAAATACTTGTGTCTGAGCAATACCGACTTGCTTGGGAGTAACGACTACATGAGCAAAGGCAGGAGCTGCAAGAAAAAGAAAGCTGGTAAGACCTAGGGTAATACTTGCAAATGAACGTTTTATCATGATCTTTTCTTATTGTAATGGTTACTTTTTGTATTGTCTACGTCTTCGCTATCGATAATTTGTTTTTTTATAAACCAACCAAAAAGTCCTAGAAAGATAACTCCTCCTATTGCTGTTCCTAAAAGAATTTGAATATCAGAAGGGCCTCCTTTCACAATACCAGGAGAGCCATCAGGATCTACTCGAAAATCCCAGGAGATATCAAATGGCTTAAAGGTATTTTGAACCGTTGGACCACCTGTCACTTGTATATGATAGACGTCTTGTTGTGGAAAAACATAAGGGAGGCTTGCTCCCCAAATACTAGGGCGTGTATCTTTTTTCTCGGTAAGTTTCTGACGGTAAATTTGTCTTCCTTGTTCTGAAATAGAGACAACACAGTTGCATTGAGACAATTGAAACCTTTTTGTTGCATCATCAAAAAGAAAGTACAAATATGCTTGCTGCCCAGGGGTCGGGTTATCATCTGGATCAACATGCAATTCTACTGTCATAGAGTTATCAGTTGCTGGAAAATGAGCAAAAGCCTGGTGAGAAAGCATGCTAAATAGTATAGATAATACTGTCAGATAAATAGGAAACAAGTATGTTTTCATGTATTTGAGATAATCGTAGCATATATGACATTGACAAGATCTTCTTATCTTAAAAAACCGTCATGTTTCCGAATACGATAGAAAACATAGTAAGTACTTCCGGTATGTATCGTTCTCAATCTCTTTGCTTTGCGAAGATTATTTTCTATAAATATAGAAGAAATCTTTACTGTATCCACGTAAGTATTCTCTTCCTCCCTGCATAGAGGGAACAAGAGGGGAAAAGGCATATTGTCCATTCCCGTTACTCTGATATGTGATAAATCGTACCCATGGCGGATTGATATCCAGCTGAATTGCATTCACTGCTCCTGCTTTTTGGAGTGCTTTTGCAAGTGTTTGCGGGATAAGGGAATTCCCTGCCGCATAAATAACATTTCCTTCTTTTGTTATCCCAAGTCCTGAACGCCATGTATACATACTGTTTGTAATTGTTCTGCCCCAAGTATCTATACCGTGTTCAACGTATGGGGTAATGATGCCGTTTTCAATAAGATAGGGACCATTTTGCCGAAGCGCTGCAACATCAGAAGAAAATGGTTGACCTGTATAGGTTGTGAATGAAAGAGACCCATTGGTATATAGCATAAGAGTTGGCATATTCATTTTTAACGGCACGTATGTCCTATTTCCAACAATCATCCCATAATGACCATCTCTCTCCTGAAATCCACCATTAAAAACAGCAAGGAGAGTTTGTGAAGCTTGAGTCGTTTTTGGAACAATCCCTGGCCCATAGATTTTGTGTATTCCTCCTGGATAATAGGTACCTGCCTCTGTTCCAATACCAAGCTTTCTCATATCCATTTTTACCAGAGACACAACTGCATACGGATGTGTTATATCTGGACGAATAAATGCTTTTGCAATAACATCTTGGTCAGGATAATTATCCTGTGTCAGAGGACCCCATACCCCTTCTCCAGGAAGTGGAGAAAGTCCAGGTTCTGGTTGAATCGTGCTCAATTCCATTTGATCAACGGTATTCACTGTTACCATTCTTAAAGGAGCGGGTCTTACGATTGGTCCTGTCTTTATTCCTAAGAGGAAATATTTTCCTGCGTCAAGTTTATCTTGGATGGTAAAAAACACTGCTTCAAGAGCAAGGGTATTTTTCTCTCCAATGACAGGCCGTAAAATATCGTCTGCAACCTCAGCAGAGACAGTAATAGACAGGAACGCCCAAAGGCTAGCAATAGCAAGTATGAAAAGAGGGATACCAACGAGGAGATAGGTTCGCCAATGTCCTGTATGCTTGTTTTTAAATTTCCACATGAATACTTTATTTTCCCATAGATTACATGAAAGTGGAATGAGAAATTTTATCTTTGTATCTTTTTTGTTGTAACGCGAGGAGTAACGAAAGAGGATACTATTGTCTTTTATATAACCCAACAAGTTCTGACTGCGCAAGGATATGGTCCTTCATTGCGGCTTCTACATCTGCTTTTGTTGCAAATCTTGTTAAAGAAAGCATTGTATCAAGTGCGTAGAGTTTTATATGGTAATGATGTGTCCCTGATGGAGGACATGGACCTCCATACCCTGGCCTACCCCAACTTGTCATACCTTCGACTCCTTGCGGAGTACTATTCTCTGGAATTTCTTTGACAGTTGGTGGGATATTAAAAACAATCCAATGATCCCATGTTCCACCTGGTGCATCAGGATCATCAAGAATAAGGACCAAACTCTTTGCGTTTTGTGGAACGCTGGAAAGCGCAAGAGGAGGATTGGCATCTGCTCCATCACAGGTATATACAGAAGGAATGGATCCATTATTCTCAAACGCTGGACTCGTAATCTGCATAGATGATGCTATTGTACCGCTATTTTTAGGGATTGTCATAGGAGTAGGTTTGGAAAGTGTACGAATCGCTACAAAAAGGACCGCTGTAAGAAGAATAATGATCAGAGCAAAAAGGGGTCTTCTCATACTTTCTATATATCACGATTTCCTGCATGGAAAAAAGGGGAGAAATGAAGCAAAAAACTATATATGGAGAGATTTAAAAATGCTTGACTCTTTGCTTTTTTTCTATCACACTAAAGAAGTAGTATTAGCATTTGTTTATGCGTTTTTTTTCCTATTTTCAACAGCTGTTACAGCACTCATCTGAAGCGATTCATACGAATTCTCCCAATGTTAACCCATCTTTTCCTAATCATGAGTCATTACGAAGAAAACAGCGACGTTCTTTTGTTTTGTCGTTGTTAGGAGGCTTGGCCATTCTTCTCAGTGCTGTTCCGCTCACCCAAGTCCTCATGCAAATGCATAATGTCAGCCCTACCTCAGTGAAAGATGTGCTTGGTATACAGGATGTGCCAGAAAGTTTAAACGGTACGATTGTGTTTAGTATTCCCGCAAAATTTAATAATACAGTCACATTTGCCAATGGACTCAGTATTACCGGAGATACTGTCATTGACGGATCTCTCAAAGCCTCAAACATTGTCTATAGTGTTACCCCTGGTACAGGTATTGGGATAACAAGAGGACAACATCCAACAATCACAAATACTGGGGTTACTTCACTCCAAGGGCAAACAGGAGACGTCACACTAACAGCAGGAAGTGGGATCAGTATTAGTGGAACAACAATTACCAATACTGTTTCAACCCCGAATTTTTTCGGTACAGTAAGTGATGGCACAAACTCGTTTTCTGCCGGGAAAAATAACGATATGTTCACATTGCAAGCGGGTACAGGTGTTACCTTAAATACTGATACAACGAATAAAAAAATAACGTTTAATGCATCAGGGGGGCTCTCAGGCCTGACAACAAATGGTGTGTTATATGCAACAGGCGCAACAACGACAACAACGCTTACCCCAGGAACTGCAGGATATCTTCTCCAGTCAAATGGCAGTGGAAGTGCACCTTCCTGGGTTTCCTCAGCATCTCTTTCTACGGTGAGTTTTGATAAAATAACAACGGGCACCAATGTTAGTGCAACAATGACCGTTGGAACAGGAGGGACAATTACCTACACAAACTCAGGCATCATCAATGCAAACCAATTGAATGGGCAAACAACATCCTTAGGAGGATCATTCACAACATCCGGTGGAGCAGTAACGCTGACACTTGCCGGAACAACCAATGTGAACCTTCCGACAACAGGCACACTTGCAACACTTGCGGGGACAGAGACACTGACAAATAAAACACTAACTGCTCCAACCATCAATGGAACAGTCGCAACGACAGGATTAACGCTGCCTGCCTTTACTGCCAGTGGCAATATTACTGGGTCTGGTTCTCCAACCATTTCAAGTTTCGGTGCGATTAATGGTCTTACTCTTACGGCAAATGCAACAGGGTTTGGTATTGCTGGTGGAACAACATCTAAAACATTAACAGTGAGCAATACCTTAACCTTAGCAGGTACCGATGGGACAACCATGACATTCCCAACTGCAACCGATACTGTTGTTGGTATCGGAGCAACCCAGACATTAACAAATAAGACATTAACAGCTCCAGCCATCAATGGAACAGTAACAACGACTGGGTTAACCCTGCCTGCCTTTACTGCTGGCGGGAATATTACGGGATCTGGAGCACTGTCAGTTACTTCCGGAGGAGCAACAGCCCTCACCCTTGATGCAGGAGGAGCAGCAGGAATCAATATTGGGACAACAAATGCAAATGGTGTGACAATCGGACGATCAGGCGTGACAACAACCGTGAGTGGTCCGCTTGCGACATCCAGTACCGTCAATGGGTTAACCTTAACCTCTGCAGCAGATGGTTTTACCGTTGCAGGAGGTACAACATCCAGAACATTAACAGTAACCGGATCTAATATTACCTTAACTGGAGGAGGAAACACATTGACATTAACAGGAAGTACAAGTATAAATCAAAATTTGTTAACGACTTCCTCGCCGACATTTGCCGCACTCACGCTTAATGGCAATCTGACCTCTGCTGCAGGAAGTCAGTGGAAGCCAAGCTCTGATAGTACAACTGGTCTTCAGATTGCCAATTCATCAGGAACTCCGCTTATCAATTTTGACACAACGAATTCCTTTCTTAAACTCGGGACAGGAACTTCTGTATACTCTGGTGGAACTTGTAAAGGAACAGGTGCCAATGAAGCATGTGCACCTTTCCACTTCGTAACAGCAACGACAAATCATAATATGATTATCGAAAATAGTACCGGTCCGAATCTACTGACACTCGCTCAGGCAACGGGAGGGATACCGTATGAATGGACGTTTAATCTGAACGCAAATACACCAGGTGATTTCACACTCCTTGATGCAAATGGCTTTTCTCCTTTTTATATCAATCCTAATCCAAATTGGATGGCCATTGGACGAGGATTTTCATCTCCAAAAGCAGTGCTTCATGTCCAAGGAGGGAATACTGGTGGGAACGCAGCATTCATCGTTAACCAAACAGGGGCATCTGCCAATGATATTTTTTCAGCTTCTGCTTCTGGAACAACGAAATTTACCATTGGGAATAACGGAAATCTTGTTGCAACAGGAACCCTTACTGGTCTAACCGGTCTTACCTCTTCTGGAACTATCCAATTCTCCAGTCTTTCAACGAATGGTCTTATTAAAACTACAAGCGGAAACGGAACACTTGCTATTGCAACATCTGGCACAGATTATGAGGTACCTCTTACCTTTAATAATGGTTTGACCAGAACTAGTAACACGATCAAGTTGGGTGGAGGGTTAACGGGCAATACGGATCTTCCTCTCTCTGGATTCAACCTCACTTTCTCAGGGAGTGGAACTGTTGGTGTTGGAACAACTTCTCCTCTTGCAACGCTTGATGTCAGAGGTAACTTAGGAACAACTCCCGTAGCCTCATTATCAGGGAAAACTTCTTTTGCGGGACTTGTTATCGATAACTCTGGCTTGGGTGATCTCTTCACTGCCTCATCATCAGGCTTAAGTAGATTTGTGATAACACAAAACGGAAACGTAGGAATTGGAGTAACAACCCCACCACAATTGCTGTCCGTGCAAGCTGCAAGTGGAGCAATTGGACAATTCTATAGTACAAACACCAATACTCTTGCAGGAACATGGTTTTTAAACGGCACATATTCCTTTGGTACGAATATTGGGACGGATAATAAGTTCCACATAACCGGCAATATTAACGGAGCAACAAATTTGGTTACCGTTGATTCTTCTGGCAATATGGGAGTTGGAACAACGACACCACATGGACCTTTAGAAATTTATTACAATAACAATGGAATCCCCACAGCTGATACTATCGTTGCTAATAATCCGAACAATGGAAGTAGTGCAGAAACAAGAATATCATTATATAATGACCTCGGTGTTGGAGCTGGTACTAAAGGAGCATCTCTTTTTCTCGCGAGCAGCGGATGGGCCTCTCCTTACACAAATGCTCTGGGATTTTGGAACTATCTCAATGGACCAATTATTTTAGCGACAAATAATATAGAACGCTTTAGAATTGACGCAAGTGGTAACTTAGGGATTGGAACAACTTCTCCTCTTGCAACCCTTGATGTCAGAGGCAATTTAGGAACAACTCCAATAGCCTCATTATCAGGGAAAACTTCTTTTGCGGGACTTGTTATTGATAACTCTGGCTTGGGTGATCTCTTCACTGCCTCTGTTTCTGGAACAACTAAATTTACCATTGCCAACAATGGCAATATCACCGCAAATGGCTTACTAACACTGAACTGGCCAACTATCACGACCTCTGGAGGAAAGGGTATAAGTAGTACAGGTACTATTGCCACGACAACTTCATCTGCAACAGGCTATGGTCTTTATGAAACGGTCACAAATACACCAGCAACGAATGCAGATACTGCATATGGAGGGTATCTCTCACTCAACGATACTGGCAATTCACTTGCCAATACCGACATTGGGTTACAGGTTGATGTCCCCAACAATAATACTTCAGCGAAACATTACACTGTGGTCTTAGGGGCAAGTCCAACGACAAACGGCGCATTTGTCCACTCCTACACGGCAGGTGTGAATGGCGGCAATTCAAATGACTGGTTTGGTATCTACTGGCCAACTCAAAGTCTCTATTATGGTATTTCCCAGCAACTTCCTGCTCCTTCTGGCACATCTACTGTTGGTGGATACTACAAAGGACTTGGTATTGGAGGAAGTGTGAGTGGGACAACAGATCCAATCTTTGGTGTTCTTAACTCTGCCCAATCAGCAAATGGTTTGGGTAGTACAGCATTTACTATTTACGCGAACAACACGATCGATACCTTTAACAACGTTCTTGATGATGGTTCAGGCAATGTAACTCTTGCTGGTGGGCTTACTGTTAAAGGCACAACAGTAACAATTGGTAATGGATCCAGTTCTACAATTCAGACTTCCTCCAATGCCGGATTAACACTGCTCTCTTCTGGAACGGGGAATATCACTCTTGGGCAAGGTACAGGTATTGGGGATGTTGTTGTACAGCCAAATGGTGGTGGGAAAGCAGCGCTTGTGGTGAATGATCAGGGGCTAGGAGACATCTTTACTGCTTCCTTATCTGGAGTTGCGAAATTTACCATTAATCGTAATGGAAATGTTGGTATCAGGAACGCTGATACCAGTAACCCTTTTGCTATTTTGGATGTCGGGACAAATGGGAATGGAGTGAATCAAATTCGGGCAGCTGATGGAAACTTCGTTGTGAACCAATATGGTGGTATCAACGCTCCATATTTCTACTACTCAGGCAATAGCAATTGGTTCGCTGATTTCCAGTCTGCCCAGCATTCTTTCGATGGATTTGTAACAGTGAATGACGCTGGAGGATCAAATCCAAAAGCAACGTTTGATCTGAGATCTGCACAAGGATTTAACGGGAATTTTGCCTTTGGGACATTACCAATTGCTTCAGTTTCTGGGTCAACAAGTTTCTCATCTTTTATTGTTGATCAGTCAGGCGTTGGAGATCTGATGACTGCCTCCTCATCAGGTCTGACCAGATTTGTTCTGACACGAAACGGATATATGGGACTTGGGACAACGAATCCAATGTATAACCTTGATCTGCAAGGAAACTTTTCAGCAACAGCAGCTGCCCAAATCTATAACACAAATACTACTGCCAATAGTGGTGGCCTTATCGTCAAACTTGGCTTCACTGGTAACGGTACTGTCCCGACAACTCAGAATAACGGGAATAACTTTATTAGATTCTTAAATGGCAAGGGTGAATCACAAGGGTCTATTGACTCGAATGGAGGAACCGGTGTCTCATACAATGGTAATGGCTTGGATATGGCTGAATACTTCCCAAAGAAGGATGTGAACGAATCATTAGTCCCAGGGGATACTGTTTGTCTTGATGTAACTGGCGGTGTGACCAAATGCATTAGCGGAAAAAGTATTGTAGGCATCATCTCTTCCCACCCATCATTTGTTGGAGGAGGCAACCATGCTGGTGATCCAAACTTCACCCTCGTTGGTCTTGTTGGACAGTTACTAGCAAAAGTTTCAACAGCACAAGGAAACATCAGTATAGGTGATCCTCTCACAATTGCAACTGACTCAGGCGTTTTAGTCAAAGCAACAAGTGCCGGACAAATTGTTGGCCATGCAATGGAATCTTTCAATCAGCAAGGAACCTATGGACAAATTATGGTTGCCGTTCAACCTGCATGGTATGATCCAGGCTTCTATGCAGGAGCAACATCCAGTTCTCTGAATATGCCTATCTCAGCATCAGTTTCTTCACAACTGCAAAATGTTCCACTCGTTGCAGATACAGCGACCATTTCACAGACGTTAAATGTGTTGGGTCGAACAACCGTGACAGATTTGGGTATTACCGGCAACGTGAGTGCTGGCCTAATCACTATCCATGGTCTAGAAGGAAAGATTGATACGCTTGCTGGTAGTTTATATCTCCAGTACCAAAGACTTGGTGGTATTGATTTCCTTAATGGGCTTGTTACGATTGATACATCAGGGAATATCACAACACAAGGTGTTATTGGAGCACAAACGGTGCAGGCAACGCAATTTGTTGTGAAAGGCACAACCTCTATTGGTTCTGCAGTTATTCCACAGGGATCTACCAGTGTGGAAGTTGATACACCAGCTATGACAGCATCAGACAAAGTCTTTATTACCCCCACAACAAATATCACTACACCATTATCGATCGCCCAAAAAGGAAATGGGAAGTTTGTGATTCAGGTGAGTACACCTCAACAAGTTGATGTCCATTTTGATTGGTTTATTGTAAAAAATAAACTGTAAGAGACTATGAGAAAATTACTGCCCATTTTCCTTATTATTTTTGTATGCGGAATCTTTTTCCTCAAAGGAAATCGTGTGTTTGCAGACATTGGAACAAATTCTTTGAGTGTTGCAACATATGTCCCAATAACTGGGAGCAATATTAGTACAGGAAAACTCGTCTCAGCAACTGATTCCGGCTACAAACTCTCAACCCGTGCATACGATCCACTCGTCATTGGTGTTGTCACCGATGCTCCAGCTGTTGCCATCGTTATCCCACAAAAAGACAGCTATCCAGTTGCATCAGCCGGAAATACGTATGTTCTTGTCTCTGCTTCAAATGGGAAGATTAAAAAAGGAGATCTGATTACAACTTCAACGATCCCAGGAGTAGGGATGAAAGCAACCCATTCAGGATTTGTCATAGGAACAGCACTGACTGATTTTGCACCCAACAATGTAAATGATGTTATTCAGCTTCCTGTTTCAATAAGTATCCATTACTTCACCAGTAGGGTAACAGTCACCAATAGCATCTTTGATGTTCTCACGCTTTCAGCAACAGCAACTTATGAAGAACCAACAAAAGTCCTCAAATACTTTATTGCAGCACTCATCATTGTTCTCTCATTTCTGTTTGGATTCTGGTTTTTTGGCCAAACGGCAAACCGGGGGATTGAGGCTATTGGAAGAAATCCACTAGCTGGAAAAATTATTCAAATGGGTATTATTTTAAATGTTGCTATCACCATTGCCATTATTGCAGCTGGAGTTATCATGGCATTCTTTGTGATACGATTATAATATGCAATTAGTGTTTTTGACACAAACATTTCTTCCTTTTGGAGTCCTTCTGATACTTCTTTGTATTGTCGCATTTTTCTCTTTTGTATATAGCAAAGAGCGAAAAATTTTTACAAAAGAATCAGATGTTCTCAGAGAATATGAAAAAATATTACTCAAAGCCCATACAGAAGCGATTGCAATCCTCAAAAAAGCAAATAGACGAGCAGAGAATCTAGTAGCAAAGGGCAGTTTCATCCAGAAAGAAGAATTGGATGCTGTGAAGAAAAAACTTAGAGAACAGACTATTACTGCGCTTGATTTGTATAAAAAAGAATTAAGTGTGATTGAGGAGAACCTTGAGAAAGCAGCAACAGAAGAATTGGAAATCTACACGGATAGTCTTCATTCCTCACTCACAGGTGCTCAAGAGCGGATTGATAAAGAACTCGCAGATGAACTCACAAAAGCAAAGAGAGAACTGGAACAATACAAGCAAGCACAAAAAGCACAATTTGATGAGGCAGTCAAAGAACTGACAAGAAAAGTAGCAGCAGAAGTCCTTGGGAAAAGTATCTCTCTTGCAGACCATGAAGCAATCATTGAAAAAGCGATAGAGCAAGCAAAACATGATGCTATTTTTACCGTATGACCTCAACACCAATTTCGTTTGACAATGTGAAGACACAGGAACAAGCAGCAGCACTGCTGTTGTTGTTATCTGAGATCGTGAATATGGAATACAAGACACATGAAACAGTTGCAACGCTTCAATCTGCTTTTTCTCCTGATACACTTCACCTCTTTCAAAACGTTTGCCAAGCAAATAGTGTTGATACGACACAAAAAGAAAAGCTTGTTTCCTTTGCAAAAGAGGCAAAAACATTTTTAGAACAACTTCCCGTGATTTCCTGTACCATTGCATTTGCTCCTTCTCCTTCAACAGTTGATAGTATGTATGAGCAGATACAAGACATAGTAAAAAACCCATTTCTTCTTGCCTATGAAGAGGACCCAACACTTATTGCCGGCATAACATTTTCAGTGAATGGTAAATTCTATGATTACTCTGCAAGAAAGAAAGCGCAACAAGCATTGCAAACATTTCTATGAAAACATTTCAAGAATACTTAGATTCACTCGGAGAATACGGCGTTGTTACCGAGGTTAACCATCCGCTTGTTGTTGCTGAAGGGTTGCCATCTGTTAAACCGGACGAGCTGATTCTTTTTGAAGACGGAGCAGTCGGACAAGTATTCAGCATGAATGAGACAACAACAACCATTCTCAGTTTCTCAAAAAAGCCCTCACTCACGGGAACGAAACTGACCCGTACCGGAGAAATTATTACCATTCCTGTTGGTGAATCACTCCTGGGAAAGGCAATAAATCCGTTAGGAGAACTATTGAATAAAGATTATTCACCAATTACGTCGAAAGAATTTCGACCTCTTCATACAGAACCTCCAGGGATTTCTGCCCGCGCAAAAATCAAGCAGCCACTACATACAGGGACAAGCATTGTCGACATGCTTATCCCAATGGGAAAAGGCCAGAGGGAGCTCATTATTGGCGATAGGAAAAGCGGGAAAACATCATTCCTTTTGGATACATTGACTCAACAAATTGAACAAGGGACTATTGTTATTTATGCAGCAATTGGCAAAAAAAGAAGTGATTTAAAAGATTTAGAAAGCGTTTTATTCAAAAAAATGCACGCAAACAATGTTGTTCTGGTTGCAACAAGTTCCTATGACTCCCCAAGCCTTATTTTTCTTACACCCTACGCAGCAATGACCATTGCGGAGTATTTTAAAGACCAGGGGAAAGATACATTGGTCATTTTTGATGATTTATCAACGCATGCAAAGTTTTATCGCGAGATTTCCTTAGTTGCAAAGAATTTTCCCGGGCGTGATTCATATCCCGGAGATATTTTTTACACCCATGCAAAATTGCTTGAGCGGGCGGGAAATTTTCTGGTGAAAGGAAAAGAAGTTGCTATTTCCTGTCTTCCTGTTGTTGAAACAATAGAGGGAGATGTAACCGGGTATATTGTCACAAATATTATGAGTATGACCGATGGACATATTTTCTTTGATACCAACATTTTGTATCAGGGAAGGCGTCCGGCAATCAATAGCACGCTTTCTGTGACTCGTGTTGGAAAGCAAGTACATAGTGATCTTGAAAGGTCACTCAATAGAGAACTACTTGCACTGCTCACACTCTATGAGAAAACCCAAAATATCTCACACTTTGGTGCTGAGATGAATGAACAAATGAAACAGGTAATGGAAGGTGGAGAGAAATTTTACCGATTCTTTACTCAATCTCCTGGAGAGTTGCTGCCTCAGGAAGTGCAATTGTTGATGCTTGCGATGTTATGGATCGATGTCATAAAACCTGAGGACATTGAAAACTATCGTGCAAAACTACTTGCAAAAAGAGAGCAACAAGAAACACGTGATGTTATAAAAAGCGTTATCACTGCCAAAACATTTACAGAGCTTCTGAAAAACGTTGATAGCAGAAAAGAGGAGTTACAAAAACTATGCGCTTAAAAACTGTTGCTGAGGAAATGAAAATCGTTGGTGATATGGAAACACTGACAACATCTTATGAACAAATATCGGTAATGAAAATGCAACAGGTGCGGGCAAAGGTATTATCATCCCGTTCATTCGTTGACTCCTTGCAAGATGTTTTTGTTCAGGTCCGATCGTCTTATAAACGACAAGTAGAAGAAATTCTCAAAAAGAAAAAAAACACAACTGATGGTGTTACGTTTTCAACAATGGCAAATAACGGGAAAGATGTTGTTGCGCTCCTTTCTGCAAATGCAAAATTATATGGAGATATCATCCCAAAAACATTTGCTACCTTTGCTGAAGAAGTGACCCGAAATGCTGTTGATGTGTGTGTTGTCGGTTTGCTTGGGAAAGAAATGCTGGATGAGTCAGAAATCAAAAAAGAATATACCTATTTTGAAATTCCTGACAACAATATTACCATTGAAAACATGAAGCCGTTACTTGCCTATTTGTCACAGTATAAAAGTGTCAAAGTGTTTTACGGAAAATTTGAAAACGTCATTTCCCAAGTACCACAAGCAAGTATTGTCTCAGGACAAGATGCATTAACCAAAGAAGAGGAGACAACAGAAAAAACCTACAAATTTTTCTACGAACCATCCCTTGAGCAAATGCTCAATTTTTTTGAAACACAATTTTTCTCTTCATTTGTGCAACAAACAATCCATGAGCATGAACTTGCCCGTCATGCATCACGCATCAAAGCAATGGAAGAAGCTCTTTCAAACATTCACAGAAAACAAAAGACACTCGTGGGGAGGAAGAAACGAGTCATGAGTGCGATACGAAATGCAAAACAATTACAAACACTCTCTGGTATTTCCCTGTGGAAGAGGAACAAAATATGAAACAAGAAGGAAAAATTATTGGTATCAACGGACAACTCATTGAAGTGAGATTTGTCGACGGGAGACCGGCAATCCATGATGTGTTAGTACTAGCAGATGATGACACTGTCAAAATGGAAGTCTTTGCATCCTCGCAAAAAAACAGCTTTTATTGTTTACTTCTTTCTAACGCGCAAAAATTACAAAAAGGGAAATCGGTTATAAATACTGGAGAGTCTCTTGCCATTCCTGTTGGGAAAGAGTTGCTTGGCAGGGTGATCGATATTTTTGGAGCATCACAAGATGGGAAAGGCCCAATAAAGGCAAAGGCAACACGACCAATCTACCAGCATGATGTTGGACTTACTAATATTATTTCTCCCAATACTGTTTTGGAAACCGGGATTAAAGTTGTTGATTTTTTTGCACCAATTTATCGGGGAGGAAAAGTTGGTGTGTTTGGTGGTGCAGGAGTAGGAAAGACAATGCTTCTGACAGAAATTATCCATAATGTTGTTATTTTACATAAGTCAGATAATGTCTCTGTTTTTGCAGGGGTAGGGGAACGTACTCGAGAAGGGCAAGAGTTGTATGAATCACTCAAAGAAAGCAACGTCATTGATAGTGTCTGTTTGTTGTATGGTTCAATGGGAACCAACCCAACAGTGAGACTTAGGACCGCACTAGCTGGTGTTGCTGTTGCAGAATATTTCCGTGATCAAGAGGAAAAAGATGTTCTTTTCTTTATCGATAACATTTTCCGTTTTGCCCAAGCAGGATACGAACTTGCAACACTGATGAATACCATTCCATCAGAAGGTGGATACCAGGCAACACTTGGGTCAGAAATGGCATCGGTCCAGGAACGTCTCGTATCAACCAAAAAACATAGCATCACCTCATTTGAAGCAATTTATGTCCCATCAGATGATATGGGCGATTATGGAGTGCAGGCTGTTTTTCCTTATCTTGACTCAACACTGATTCTTTCTCGGTCTGTCTATCAAGAAGGAAGATTCCCTGCAGTGCATATTTTGGAATCAACCTCATCAGCATTAAAACCTGCAGTTGTCGGGGAAGATCATTACCAAACACATATCCAGGCGGAAAGCTTACTCAAAAAGGCATCATATCTAGAACGAATTGTTTCCCTTATTGGAGAATCAGAACTATCGATAACAGACCAGCAGATATATAAACGGGCACAAATTCTCAAGAATTACATGACGCAAAATTTTTATACCCTAACTGAACAGACTGGAAAAGAAGGAGTCTATGTAAAAAGGGAGGATGTTATAAAGGACGTACAAGATATTCTTTCCGGAAAATTTGACACAGTTGATCCACGTAAATTCCTTTTTATCGCAACACTCGATGATGTGAAGACGAAATAATGGCAGAGACAACATATACACTCACTGTTTTGATAAAAGATCCTTCTTCTATACTGTTTGAAGGAACACTTGATGCAATTTCAACCTTTAACACTTTTGGTCCGTTAGATATCCTGCCCCTGCATGAAAACTTTATTTCAATCATCACGAAAGAACTTACACTGCACATGGGAGCGGATGTAAGAAAATTTCCTGTTGATTTAGGGGTCATGACAGTAACAGAAGACAAGGTAACAATTCTCTTAGGTGTTCAAGCACTCCTGGACAATCCAAAACCAGAGAACAAACAGTAATGAAAACTGTGCGAAGTTTCCGTCAACCTAGTGACCGTGCTTGCAAACTAATAGCAGCAAGTACTCCATAAGTAGTTATATATCCAGCCTGAAAACGACGAACTCTTGGTACTATTCTTTCACTCCACCGTTGCCAGCGAGTACCATAACCGGACATCTGATCAATTTCTTCTGCCAAAAGTGGATTATTAATCCGGGTCAACCTTTCCGTGATAGAGAGACGTGCTGTTTGATATTTTTTTTCTTCCTCTTTTTCTCTACTAAGAACTGCAAATATGTCTTTTCTCATTGAATAGACTGGCAATAATTCATCAAGGGCAAGAGTATTAAACTTCCCAGTTTTATTGTACCCAGCCTGATCTGCTAAAAGAGCAACAGTATGTAATACAATATTTTGAGCAATTCTTCTTTCACGCCTTTTACCAAATCCGCCTGTTATTCCATAACCTAAAGCAAAACCAAAATTTTCAGATAATACATCAACCGTATTTCTCCATATATAATCTGAAAGATTTGGTTCTATGAGAGACAATTTGTTGTTTATCCAATGGAGATCTTCACGCGAGTATGCATTTCTTCGTAACGCAGCCCCAACAACTTCAGATGTAACGATTGGGATTCCTTCAACTCTGTTACCTTCCATATACTGTGTATATCTATCTTTTGTAAAATTTAGGTGAAAGGTGATTAATATATGTATTCTTACTACTCTTGTGAGAGGTGCAGGGTTATTGGGCAACTTTTTATTCAGGGTTCTATCGGTCTATGGCAGACTATCTTTCCATTGTTGTTGTGGCTGAAGTGATGGGAGTGTATATATTTGTCAAAAGTAAACACTTATCATCCTAGACCTTCGCAAAACAGTATTCCAAGAATACTACCGTTTTTTATTGATTGTTCACTCCCGTAACAATATATACAACACTATCCCACGCATTATGAATGCTGACTAATACTAAAAGTACTAATACAGCACCAATGCCAAATAGTATGAGGGAAGGGTTCATTGGAAGAAGAATTGCACCAGTAAAAAATGCTGTATATAAGATAAGTGGGAATATAACGTACCATACCCAATCTTCAACAACTGGTGTGTACTCTCCAACTACTGGGTTATCCGTTGTTCTCTTCATTCGCCTTGCCACAATAACGACATAGATAAATCCTCCTATGCTAACAAGGCAAAGTAAAAGGATGAGATATGAAAATGTTGTCCATGGAGCACTAAGAAGTACTGACATGACAAATGCCAGGGAAAAATGTACAACAGTGGGGGTGGTGAATGTCGCAATTATCTCCTCCGAGACTTTACTTCGAACACTTTTGACCAAAGTAATCACCACAAACATGAGTCCGGTAAGTCCTGCCGCTGCTGAACCTGTGATGATATAAAAATTCTGCCATGAATCCAAATAACTCATGAGACAAAATGATAACACCATTTAGAATGTCCTTCAATCAAGCGAAGTAGAATGATTTCTTCCTCTCTACCATATAGCAGAATAGCCAAGGTGGTCAAAACGCCTGAAGTATGACCAATGTTAAAAACGGAAAGATTCCATTCTAAAACTACTCAACTTCCATTGACAGCTCAGCACGGGTATTGTAAACTACAAGCCTATGTTAGACCGCGCGCGGTTATTTCAACAAGAGGTAGAGTCATCCCGATTTCAACAACACCTTCGTCCAATTGGGTCTGAAAGGCAGTATTTAAACTTGCCGGACTTATCGGTTGATATGCAGTTTGGCCGAGCAAATGAGACGTCTTTGGAAGAGTGCTTGCAGGTAACGATTTTATACCACGGCCATCCAGGGTATACTGCACGCTTTATAAGCCATGCAGAAGAACTCGAGCTTGTTGAAATGAAAGAAGTTTTTGGCGGTAGACGGGGTAAATCAATTCACGTTGGCATTAAGAGTCCAGAAGTAATCCGGGATGCTATTATGCCAATAATAACAAGTGGAGATGCTCCGTGGCAGCGGCTTACCATGGGACAGGTTATTGATGTTGGAGGAGTGGCAGAGATGAGCTCGGGTGCTCAACAACGAATGATAGCAAATTTACCAAAAATTTTTGGCATGGAACTGGTCGGACAACGATTTGTGCGGAACCTAAAATAATCTCATTCTGTTTGGGATCCACAAAGATGTTTTCGTCTTAGACATCGAGTATTCTTTACATTAAAATTGGGAGATTTTAGCAAATTTGGTTAATTAACCTCTCCAAGGCTTGGGAAATCCTAAGAATCCTCGACCCCCATTTCTTCTTGCCTCTTTTGCTTCAAATTTTTTTTGTGCTCTGTCTACAGCAGTATCTGAAGTATCGATTACCCATCCTGGGTCAGTACCCAAACCATCACGTCTCTGTTGAGATTTTGGACTATGAACAACAATAGGTGTACCTGCTGACAATATCTTGTTAAATATAGTTCTTCCAAATCTTGGCATTTTAATTATTCCTTTATATACTAGTACCATTTTTTAGCAAATACCATTACAAATGCAAACATTTCTTTTTGGAGTCTACTCGGAATAGTTATGCCTAAAAGGTAATGAGGTTTATATTCTTTGTCACTCTCAATAACATGCGTTCGAAATTAGTGGCACGGGGAAACTTTTCTTGTTTTGGACATCCTAAAATTTATAAAATAGAGAACTAGCGTTTGGTATCTTTTCGTGTGATTGAAAGATATCCAACAAAAAGGATAATAAGAACAGTTAAGATAATGCTTGTTCGTCCAGTTCCAAAACCAATACCACCTAAGTCCGGTGTCCTCCCAAACCAATCCGCAAATGAAGCTCCAAGTGGTCTTGTAACTATATATGAGGCCCAGAAAGCAAATGCTTCATTCAGCCGAAATACTTTATATGTAACAAGTGGGATTGCAAATAAAATAGCAAAGAGTATGCCTGAAGTGAGATAACCTAGATTGAATGTAACAGCAGTCATATCTCCTGCAGCTGTACCAAGGGCGAATGTCGTTATGACTGTTAACCAGTAAAACAATTCTCGCCGGGGAGTTGAGATACTATGAATGGAGAGTGTTTTCTCCACTTTGTGCCAAACAATGAAGATAACGGTAAGAGCAACAGCAAAAAATATCGTTGAAACGAAATAGGGAATACCCAACACAATATGAACAACATCTGCAGCCATAGTTCCAAAGATTGCAACCATAGTAACAGCAAGCCAATAAATCCACGCGATATACTTTCTTGCCCAAAATTGAAACACAATTGCAATTGAAAACCCTATAGCACCTAAAATAACAGCAATAACAGGGTCAATATGATGTACTAAGTAGTCAGAAGTTGATTCTCCCATTGCAGTGGTAAGGAGTTTGACAATCCAAAAGAAAATAATAACTTCGGGAACTTTTCGTAAAAGCTGTGCAGTAAGTATTTTTTTCAAGTTCATCATTACTATGATATCGCTTTTACCTTATTTTTTCTATAAAGACTATCTACAAACAACCTCAATTTCATTATTTGAAGACAGTATATGTAGAGGATAATGCAACTGAATATTTTATTTATTTTCGTATTCTTTTACTAGCTCCTTCAAACCAGGAAGTTCCCACGCCCCAACTTCTTCCGTATCTCCCTCCATTTCAGTCTTTAAGCCCTCAAAAAGTTTTTCGCGTATTGGAGATTGAGGTTCTTCTTGGTGATACCGATTACCTTGAAGAGGGTGAGGAGCAGGCTCCTCTGGTAATGATCGGAGAGTGAACCTTCCGCCTTTCCCAGGTTTTGGGCGAGATTCATCAACAGAAGGTGATTGGGGAACCGGTGGTTGTTGCTCAGACATATAGTGATAGCGTATAACAATTACTTTTCATTGTCCACTGGGCTTTGGCATGCTTAATGCTTTGAATGAATAAATGACGGTAAAGTAGTTATACTGCTGTGACATGCTCCAGCTTCTTGTCTGTCATAATGGTAGGTATGTCGACTGCTATTCCTTGTTCTTTCATTTTTTGAGCAATAGCATAAATTCCCAAATAATTCGCAGCAAACATGGTGAGTGGATTTTCCGAACGGATAAATAGCGTTTTATAATAATCTCCCGGCTCAAATCTTCCTGTTTTAGGATTGAATGACTTTCCCTTTGGATCAATTGTTTCTGCAAATCCAAATCTTTCAATACACTCGTTAAGAGATTTTAGATGGGGAGTTGCATAATCTAATAGTTCTTGTCTATGTTCAGGATCGTGTTCTGCAAGCTTGAGGAGTCCTTGGATGTACATAGCTCCCATGTGCGGCCAAATAACACTGTGGTAGCGTCGAGAACCGAGTCTCGCAACGAGTGATTGAGAAAGACCATGCTTAGTATAGGGAATATGCATCATAAGCATAGGATAAAGGGCAAACAACTCAGGCCGGCCCTCTAATGCATGGACTATATCCATGCGCATCTTTGGATCAAATAACTCAAGCTGGAGTGCTAATACATTCGCATCAGTACTACATACATCTTTTCCTGCGTAATCAATAAGATATCGTTGCCCATCCCCACCATTTCTTTCGTCATGGATATATTCTCTAGTCAGTAAATCCGTTGTTGTTTGAGAATTAAACTCTGGATGATGTTTGAGTGCATCAAATTCCATCCCTTTTTGTTGCCAACCTTCAATAATTTGCTGCATTTTTAATTGCCACAAAACATTCCACGTCGGAAATTTTCGTCTTACTGTATCAACCCAGTCTCCACCTTTTGGATTATATGCATCTTCTTTTCCAAGCGTATAGTCTTTGATATAACTTTCCAAAAAATCGTTCACTGTTGTCATTAAATATGGGACTTCGGCAAATAAGTCCCGTCCTTCTTGTTGTAAAAGAGCAATGTTGTAAATAAGCGCAGGCAAGCTGTCTGCACGATCATGGGGGATATTTACGCCTTCAATATGCTTGCTATCCCTGCTTAATACTCCTGTATATACTGTTTTTTTTGGATTTCTTTCAGAAACATGACTGAGATCTTTTACCTGACTAGCAAGCGTATCCATTGTAATAGTGGGTGAAGTAAGTGTTTGTCCATCTACAACAATTTCACCTTGTGCTAAAGACAACAATGAAGGCCAACTTTTCGCATGATCCACGACCCATGTTGCATGAAAGTGTCTATTGCCCGCTTCCGTTTGGAGATGAGTTGATTTATCAGGCAAGGTGTGCTGTTTTGTATTCAATTCCAAAGCTCGCAAAGCAGCATGAGCAGGATGCTCACCATCAAAAAGTCCAAATTCATTTTTTCTTTTGAGTTTTTCTCCTAGTTGAAGTCTGCTTGACCACATTTTTCTGAAAAATGTTCTATTGATCTGGTTTGGGGAATGAGGTGCTCCTTTATATGATTCAATAGGAATGGCTGTTGGCTTACTATGTATGCCGTACTGCTCAGATGTCATATAACAGAGTTTATTTATTATCTCAATTATTGTTAATTTTGACAACAAATCGCCATGTATTTTTGGTACAAGGGCAGCTCTACTTCCTTTAAATTTATTTGCTTATATACTCATAGATTTGGATCATCGATGTATAATAAGGCTTAGAATATGAAAACGAAATATCCAAGACAAAGAATTCAAAAAATATAGCTGCTGTTACTATGGTTTTGGATATTCAGGATGCTTAAAAGTCGTATGCAGAAGTCCTTCTTCTTGGTTTATTTGCTTCTACTAACTCTCCCTCCGAACTAATCACAACAATATCTAATTTTGACATTCTTTCTGCAAAATCAATTTCTGTCTGTGTAAACTGTCCAGTAATATAGTCTGATGAGTATCTATCTAATTTTAATACAGTGACTTTTCTTCCAAAAGGTCTCAATCTCATCTCTGCAAGATGGCCTGAATCTAAGCGACTGGTGACTTCTCCTGTTGCATTATTTATGTCGCTGTGACTAACATAACGTTTAGTTCCTACATAGAGTTTCGTCACACTTCTGTTTTTTGTATCCACTTTAAATGATCGAGACCGATCAATTTTGAAATTATTTCCAATTTGAAACTTTTCTATTCGTTTATAAATATATCCGTCAAATAAGCCTACTAAACCTTTACCAAAAGAAGGACCTTGCTCATTATTGTCTATAATATTAGCAATTTGACTTACTATAGAACCATTTTTTTTCTTTTCTAAATGTCTCCACCTTCTTTTAAATCTTCTTACTCTTCGTGTTTCCCTTTTCTGGCTTTCATTTGCACTAGATTTTAAAGAAAGGGCTTGGACAAGAGGATTTATACTCCTTTCATCATCTTTATCATAAGATCTGTATCTTGTATGCATTCCAAAGAAGTAACCATCTACTTGAGCATTTCGAGAAGTAATTCTCGTAGCTTCTAGACCACGTGCTTCTTGCCTTGTAAGTTTTTGTCGAAAATTAGCTTCAAAAACCATAGGGAGGAGTATATCATACTATAACCATTATAGTCAACTATAGGATTTTATAATTAAGGTAGTCGCACCATATGATTTTATTATGTATTTTGAAGAAATGTACCTCGAAGCTCTGAGAGAGATTAGCTTGAGCGGGCGATACAAATTATTTCGAACCCTTACTTGGACACTTTTCACATAGAAGAAATATACTTCTAAATTTGAGCAAAAGATAAATAATGTATATAATCCCTCTATGAGAAAACGTCGAACAGGTTTTTTTGCTAGAGTTGGTAAAACAGAAGTAGGTTCTATTACGGTCCCTATAGATTTGCCCGGGTTAGATTCTGAGGGACCTACTCTAGTTTTTACCCAAACGAAAAAAGAGTCAATTGCCTGGAGGTCCAGCGAATTAATGAAGTTAATAGAACACACAGATATTTCACAGGAAGGACTTTCAAATTATACTGATCCTAAAAGAGGATTTTTATGGAGAGAAAATAGAGATAGGGGACGTACTTATTATCAAGATGGAGCGGATTTTTTTAGAGGAACTACATTAGGTGAATTAGTTGTTGCTGCGATAGTTAACCAAGGTGAGATAGTTGTTCCTCCCACAATTGGCCTTCCGAGATTTGCAACTACTCAAGTTACGGATTCTTCAGAGGGTGCAAAAGAATACGCTGAGGAATATAGCACTGCTATATCAGCTGCTCTTTTTATTGCAGAGGCACTTGGTTTACCTCAAGAAAAGGTCAAAGGATCAATTCTTATGTCTCCAGTTATCGCACGTATAAAAACACGGGACGATAATCCCGTTCTCCGTTATCCAGATGGAAGTTATTTTGCAACAAAGTTTCCTGTAGATATAAAAGAAGAAGTGACAAAACAATGTTTAAAAGACATCACTAGGTGGTCTCATATTAATATTTTGCAGTTTGTCACCGTATTAGATCAACATTGAAGGATGTTGAGAGCGGGCTGTTCCTTCTGGTTGGATTTCATGTCGTTTCTGGTAAAGAAGAGGGTCATATTACTTTTTAATTTGTTTGGAGGCATCTGGCATGTCTTCAAACTACTATAAGCAAGTACGATAGAAGTAATTCCTGTAGACCCTGAGTGGGGAAGTTATCACGAAGTTAATAACTATATCAGTAGGTCGTATATAACTTTGTACTTCCAATTTCATTTGTCGGGTGTTTAGAGGATTAATCTAGTCTTAAGATATCAGTTAATCGAACTTATAAGCTATTAACTTTACCTAATAACTTACTATGTTTCTTAGCTGAAATATGCCATGTACCCGGTCTGAAAGGATGATTGAGATCATCTATTATGGTAATTATTAAGAATGCCAGAATGGCAATAGATGAAGTAAACATATAGTCGATAACAACATTATCTACAGCTATAAATAGTGATAACAGTATCACCATAAACGTTGACACAAGAATCAATATATATAACAAAAATGGCAATCCTCCTGTACTGTAATGCAATCTGTTATTTCTATTGGAAATAATTTCAAGAAAAATTGAAGATAACATTTCTCTGTCTTCTTTTTCTCGATTAGATATGGTTATTATCATTCGTTGTATTTTCCGTAATGCTATTTCGATATTTTTAGAGTAAAGTTCGTTTTCAATCTCCTGCCAATCTTCCTTTGAAACAGCTAGCAAATATCCCTTTATACTCTCTATTAATTTATTTCCTATTGAAGAAGGCAGTTGTTCTGTAAATATTATTAATTCCCATAAAGCATCTATTTCCCCTTTAATGGCTATTTCTAAATTCATCCATCTATTCCATTGGTTCTGGATTACGAAAGCGGAAATTATACTAAAAATTAGAGCAATTGTTGAATAAAGCCAAGAAATCCCGCTTAAATTTTTCTGTAACACTGTAATCGGAACAACAGAAGAAAATCTTAAGACAAGAAATACTAAGGAAAATATGGCAATAAACAAAGTTATTTTTCTAAAAATATTCATATATAATATTATCTTCTTAGGAATTAGCTTCATTGTAGACTAGAAAGGTTAGATAGATTTGACTCCAGTACATTTAAAATTTGTCCATCTACACTTTCATCAAACTTACGAGCAAACAAACCTTGGCTTTTTAACAAGAATCGAGTGTCTTTCAAAGTAAAGTCTCTCGGACGTAATTTTATCGTTCCTAACGGGACCCAATCAATGGTTCTTTTATCATTATTTACAATAGTTCCTTTATAAGTGGTATTCATTATTACTGTCTGGAAAAAACCTTCATCAGGGATAAAAGTATTACGATAAAAATTCTTAAATCTTTCTACTTCAGGAGAAAAACTGACAAATTCACAGAATTTTCTACTAAGTATCATCCACTGATTTCCAATGTAAGGAGTGACATCTGAAAGATACTGTCTTTTAAAGGGAGTGCGTAGTATTTTGTTTCCAAATTCAAAAACAAAATTTTCTATTCGATATAACGTGTCGAATCGGATTTTTCTCTGGTCAGCAACTTTGAGAAAATCTTTCCCTCGATTGCGTTTGAGAAAATTTATAATATGAGATTGTGACTTAAGAGGGAAATCCTGACCACTTAGGTTAATAAAAAATTCCCACTTCTTTTCCATCTTCAATAACTCTCGGATTCCTCGTAGTTCTGCATCTATCAAACTATAGCCTCCCCACAATGTACTCTTGCTTTTGATCATTGATGCGTTTGGAAAACCCAATAAAAAGTCTTGTATCTGCGTCTGTAACACAGCACCAGATCTCTTATCAACATGAATAAGATAATAGTTGTCTGCATGGTAAATTGCCTTAAAGAGTCTTTTAAACTGGTTAGGATACCTATGCACCATGATAAAGTATGCAATCATATTTTTATTGCGTTAATAATCCCGTAATAGTAGAAATGATAGAAGACAATATAGTTACTCTCTAGATTTAGCTTCTTTTACATCAATGGTTTGCCCATCAATCTCTGTTCGGCTGAGCTCTTTGATTGCTTTTTTTGCTTCTTCTACTGTTGACATTTCAACAAATCCAAAACCTCTTGAGAATCCTGTCTGTCTATCTGTAATTACATTTGCCGAAACCACCTTTCCTACTTTTTTAAAGTGTTCTTCTAATTGAGAGTTAGTAACACCATGTGAAAGTCCAGCGATAAATAAATTAGTATTCATGTATATTTCCTCCTTTCTTATAATTCTTGTGCTTCATAGGTATGATAAATTCGTTTTGTTTGGGACTTCGTTGTTATTTAAAACAAATTTGCTTGAATTACTGTAGATAAATAAAGAGGGAAAATAAAGAAGTTACTAATTTGCCTTATTACCTAATATATTATTACAAACGATCTAAATTGGCTTCCTGTTTTTAGTATAGCAGATATAACTAATAAAGTCTTGACTAATTAATTTTTGACAACTCGTTCTTCAATAAATAATCGCAAAAAATGTCAAGGCAAACTTTAAGATTTGTCAATTCCTGGCACCTCAAGATGTTCGCGCATTTGACAGGCAGGGGCTCCCATTGGGAGCGGGCGATGGGAGTCGAACCCACTACATTCTCCTTGGCAAGGAGACATTCTAGCCGGTGAACTACGCCCGCAGTACAGTCATTTTATCAGAATCTATAAAAATTGCCAACACTATTATGACCACGTAACCTGACAACTTCCTGACAAAATATTGTCCTATAAGATTTGACATTTAGCAAAATTGAGAGTAGTATTCCCTTCTAATATGGTATTAGCAGCTGAAAATGTCAGTCAATTTCCTGTGAGAAAACCAGAAAGGCTATTCTTTCCTCGAAAAAAAACAACAATGGGATTTGTCTCTGACTTACACTGGGGAGGAAATAACCCAGAAGGACCAAAAAAACTTGTTGATACAGTGCTTGCAAATGAACATATGAATGTTCTTGTACTAGGTGGTGACGTCGTAAGTAAGAATAGTTCCTCTGATGATCTTGAGAGAGTTTTCCAACAGTTAGCGCGACTTAAAGAAGCACCGAGAACTATTCATGTTGCGATTGTGGAAGGGAATGATGAAGCACGCCTCGCTGATGATAAAAGAAAGAAATTTTATCAACGATTGGGAGAGAAAGGCATAACCGTATTTGAGTCAGGCACGAAGAATGTTTTGACCGTTACAGACGAGCATAAAAAACCTGTCGTATCAATTGTTGGTATTCCGTGGACATTACCACCTGAGACATACCAAGACGTGTATAACAGCTCGAAAAGACACAACTTTTTTCAAAATTATGAACGTGAACACAATAGGTTGTACAAAGATCAGATCATTGAAGCTGTCAAAGAGGCCGAGAAAGCAGGAGTGCCTATTATTGCCGCATTTCATGTGCCTCCGTTCCCAGAATTCTGGCCTTTAAGAAGGGCAAAGACACCTCAAGATAAACGACAAGTGAATGAGGTTATCCAACAAGCATATCAAAATTTGTGGATCATCAACCTTTTCAAAACTCACCCCCTTCTTGCAGGTATTGTTATTGGACATATCAGTGAAGGGCCATCAGATCTTGTTTCTCCAGGTTTTTTGCTTGCCGCTGTCAATACGTGTCAACAAGTTGTTAACCGCCATAACGAAGAACAGGTATTTGAGGTAACATTGCCTCGAAAACACCGAGGCGCTCGTCTTGCTCGATTGAAGTTCTTCCTCGATGCAAAACTGTATGCTTGGAATAGAAGAAAGTACGCAAAGCAAAGAACAGGTATTATGTCACTGAAAGAGATTCAAAAACACATACAAAAAGCAGCTTGATCAATAACCATGGGACTTGACAGAAAGCTTATAGTATGATATAAGAGGACAGTATGAATATTGGTCTGCTCACTTCACACCGCTGGAAAAAGCAGTATGAAACCATGTATAACGAAATGGTCGAGTACCTCACGTCAAAAGGGCACCACGTTGTTACCAGTAATCAAACCCTCGATGAACTTATTCCAATGTCCTATGTTGAAAGGGAAGCTGTTTTTACGGACTTTTACCACAAACTGCTTGATTGTGATCTTATTTTGGCAGAATGTACATTGCAGAGTACTCAAGTTGGATTTGGACTCGCTTTTTTACGTTCTCGAGGCAAACCAATCATTATTCTTTCTATGAAAGCTGTGAATGAAATGCAGACAAAAGGTGAAGTGTATTCTAATGAAGAAAATTTGGCGGTCTATGAATATGCAAAAGATGACATGAAATCAACGGTTAATGAAGCACTGAGTTCTATGGAATCTCATTTAGATAAAAGGTTCACTATTATTTTCCCAGCAAATCTTATGAATAAGTTGGAAGACGTTTCAAGAAAACAAAAGTTACCAAAAGCTGTGTATATTCGCCAGCTTATTGAAGAAGACCTCAAAAACGAAGAAGCAAATAGTTAAGCACTTTTTGTTCGTCTCCTATAGGATTTTGCGGGAGGAATTAACTCTGCATCTGCCATCAATTCATCCATAAAAGGTACCATTGGATCTGTATCAATTGTTCCTTCTGTTGCAACAATGACTTCACGATTCATTCCTGAGATAACTCCTTTACTGTAATTAAGTGAGCCATTAATACTACGAGAGGTACCATCAAGCCTTCTGAGTTGCATTCCTTTGAAGTGAAGCATACCTGCCAACCCTTCGTTTGCTCCTGTATATTTATATATAGAGACTCCACCTTTTGTTAATTTCTTCTCCCAGTGGGTTAAATTAGCATGTGAGGCACGACGAAGCACATGTTGTAACCATGGGGGAACTTTCTCAGGAAACACAAATTCATCAATTTTTTTATGGTTATACAATACATGATTATTCTCTTTTGGAATAATCAACCGAACATCAACACCTCGTTTAGACGCATGAACAAGATTTCTGGTAAAGGAGAGAAAGCCAGGATAAGGAGTAGCGACGGATACCATCTCTCCTGGTTTTGCTTTTTTTAGCAATAAAACACTTTCCTTTGTTGCAGCTCGTCTCCCAAGACCAAAAAACCATGAAGGGAAAAAGCTATCAGTTGCAACAACTTCATCCCGCTCTTTTCTTCTTGAAGGATCAGGGGTTGTAACAACTCGTTTTCCTTTCCGTTCAGCATTTCTTACAACAGCTCCTCGCAAATCACTCAACGATTTTCGCGGGTGGATTAGGATATTCCACAACCCATATTTTTGAAAGTATTCTCGAGGGCTTTGAACCGCATAAATTCTCTCCCAATTTTGCGCATGATGAGCAGTGTACTCAAAATCTTCAGCTAAAGTCCTAACAATTTCTCCTCCTTCAAAAAGCCTTCCTGCATCTTTCCACTTTTTCTCATGAAAATGATTAATATTTGCACTTCCAACAATAGCTTTTGGCACAGCATCAGGATGTTGATCTATATCACGTGTATCTACAAGAAAATACTTTTTATGGTCTCTATGTAAGATATTTGAATAAAGGTGAAGCCTATTAGCCCATTTCCTTTTTAAATTAAAACGATTTGTAACAGCAACAACATCTAACACACCTTCATCCCGAAGTTGCATAAGTAATTCGTTTGTTTCATCACGTTTTTTTCGTGCTTCTTCACTGGTTCCAACTATTTCACCGTTATGCAAATATTCAACAGAATTATCAACAAGCACTCGAATTTTTAATTGAGGATTTCTTGCTTTTGCATCTTTACAGGCATCCAGAATTCTTCTTCCTGTTTCGTCTGCCTCAAAAGAATAATACTGCATGTCAATGCTATATTTTGCCTCACCAATCAAACGAACTTTCGTATCAATAACATCTTTTCCTGTGGGAAGCATTACTTCTTTTGCTCGCGGTTGCAGAGAGAGGTGTCTATCTAATGCAACTGGTAAGTGTCTTTTTGGAGAGCGGTCGGGAAGACCCATATAAGCGCTATAACCATATACTAAAGTAAAAGAAAAAGCAACGTATGGAATTCTATATGAAAGGATAGACGCAAAAGGTAAAAGACTTACTTTCTTGGAATATCTCTTAAGCGAGGGAGAGATTGTCTTGCTTTCTTGATATCATCTTTACTAAACCCATTCTTTTCAGTGAAAAATCCTTTCAATAACACTTTTCTATTAAACCAATACGTAACCCTGTCTCGTCTCTTGGTTAAGTCAAGTGGATCATAATCTACCAACACTAATCTTTGTGTCTCTTCTCCATCACCAGATGAAATAGTTCCTTTAATAAGATTTGTTAAGCGAGGACGGCGGTGAAAGGCTCCTAACGCACCTTTTTTCCCAAGAAATGCAACAGATTCTCTTCTAGCCAGGATCATCTTCTGATTCTGGCTGATAACTGTTACCAATTGGTTTCTCAAGTCTTGGTTTGCCGGCAAATCAGTGGGAAAGAGATCTGAAGCATGTGGAACAAGAGCTTGATCAATAACATAGCCACCATTTACTCCTCTAAGAATTCTCGTATTTGCAAGCGAGCCGTCAAAATATCTTTGCACATTTTCAAGGAGAGGAGCTTCTTCATTGTAGGTAGCTGCACGCTTTATCAAAGGTCCAAACCATTTTCTCCACTCTCCTCGACGACGTGGCACTTTTAATACTCGAGCTCTTGTCTCATGATGATGCATAGAAGGATGAGAATGCTCGCCACTATGGTGATAGAGGGTATGCTTTCGTCTGTGCTTTCTCCTCTTATATACTGTTGCTTGAAATCCTTCACCTAAATAAGTCATTGAGGCAATAACTTGTGAAGAGATGACATCAGAAAAGTTATCAGCTACATATTTTTTATCGCGTAAAGTAAGCCGTTCTTTATGTGATTTCATAGATCACCTATACCATATCATAGAGAAGGAGTCAATAATATAGGTCTTTTATTGGGTGCCTTCGTCCCAGGAGGAGAGATAGTGTTGTTGTTCTTTTGTCAGTTTATCCAGGGTAATTCCCATTGCCTTGAGTTTCAGAGATGCTACCTCTTGATCTAGCTTTTTTGGCAAGACATAGACTTGAGGCTGTAGCTTACCCTTGTGTTGGACAAACCATTCAGCAGCTAATGCTTGGTTTGCAAAGGACATATCCATAACTTCTGCTGGATGGCCCTCTGCAGCTGCTAAGTTCACAAGTCTTCCTTCACCAAGAACATAGAGTTTCTTTCCATTATCTAGTGTATATTCATCGAGTTGATGCCTGATTCTTCTTTTGGATTTCTTTACTTTTTCAAGCCCTGCCATATCGATTTCAACATCAAAATGTCCTGAATTTGCAACAATGGCACCGTCTTTCATTGCCATCATATGCTCAAGTGAGAGGACATGTTTATCACCCGTTGCTGAAACAAAAATATCTCCTAATTTGACCGCTTGCTTCATCGACATCACAGAAAAGCCATCCATTGCTGCCTCTAACGCTCTCACAGGATCGACCTCTGTCACAATGACTTTTGCACCCATACCATGGGCCCGACTTGCAATACCTCTTGAGCACCAACCGTATCCAGCAACAACTACTGTCTTTCCAGCAAGCAAAATATTTGTCGCACGGATAATCCCATCAATTGTTGACTGTCCTGTACCATACCTGTTATCAAACATATGTTTGGTATCAGAGTCATTGACGGCAACAACAGGGAGTTTGAGCGCCTTATCTTTTTCCATTGCCTTCAGTCGAATAACACCAGTTGTTGTCTCTTCAGATGAGCCATAGATCTCTGCGAGTTGGCCTTGTCGTTTGGTATGGAGTAAATTCACTAAATCTGCTCCATCATCCATCGTAATCTGTGGATGGTAATCAAGCACTGCGTTCAAATGTTCATAGTAGGTCTTACTATCTTCTCCTTTGATTGCATAGGTTGGAATATCAAAATCTTTCACGAGCGATGCTGCAACACTATCTTGTGTTGAAAGGGGATTACTCGCACACGCAACAACCTTTGCTCCACCAGCTTTGAGAGTAATCAGTAAATTTGCTGTTTCTGAGGTAATATGCAGACATGCTCCAATGGTAAGTCCTTTAAATGGTTTTTCTTTTACAAATCTTTCCTGAATAGTCTTTAAGACGGGCATTTGCTGGGAAGACCATTCAATTTTTAATTTTCCCTCAGTTGCAAGTTCTAGATCTTTGACATCGAAGCTTTTTACTTTTGCCATAAATACCTTATAACTCTACCAAACTGCCAAATTCTTGTCTATAGCGATTTTCAAATTCCTCTTTTGTATAGAAATGTTCTTGTGTGCCGTAATGACCAACAGCAAATGATGCAGCCAATGCTCCCATTTGTCCACTCACTTTCATATCAAATCCTCTCGCAAGTCCTGCTAAAAATCCACCTCTCCATGCATCTCCAGCACCTGTTGTCTCAACAGTATTGGTTTTCACAACTGGTATTTCCAAACTTTTTCCGCTTTCGTTAATCGTTGTGCCTTTCTCTCCACGTGTTTCAATACCAATTTTGCTCTTTACGAGTTCTTTCCATGAAGGTATGCGCTCCTTCATGAGGTTAATTTCATATTCATTCCCAATAATATATGTGGCATGGGTAAGCCCAAGAAGCAAATCTTCGTTACTCACTTGTGTGAGGATAAATCCAGGATCAAACATGTAGGGGATAGCGAGTGCAATGCACTGTCTGACAAGACTCATTGACCCTTCTGCACCTTGTGGTCCGATAAGGACTAAATCATCCTGTTTTGCTACCTTTGCAAGTTCAAGCTTTGGGTTGTTTGCTGCTGCACCGTAGTAGTATCCCCAAATTTGATTTTGATTCTTATCTGTTAAATCAAATCCAGTTGCAGTTGATTCAGTCTCATCGATCTGCACATGAGAGGTGTCAATGCCAAGTTGTGTAAAAGTATCGTTGTATTCCTGAAAATCCTTGCCGGCAAAGGAGAAGAGAACATGTTTCGTTTCTAGAAGTCCCATGGTGTAGGAAACATTTCCTGCAGTTCCACCACGTCGTTTCGCAAATTTATTCACGATAAAGGAGAGGTTCACATTATGAATATGTTCTGGTAAGATGTGGTCACCAAACTTGCCGGGGAATTCCATGATGTAGTCGTATGCAATACTACCAGTAACAATAATCACAATGACTATTAAATACAAGAGTGAACTGTTTGACAAGAGGGAAATTATCGTTTTCTTTGTTTTCTTTCTTGAGTAGGAGCAAACCAATAGTAATACACAACAGGAATGAAAAAGAGCATGATAGTTCCTGAGAAGGTAAGTCCAGCAATAATCGCACCACCTAACCCTCGCCAGATGGGATCTGAGAGGGTAATTGGGATAAGACCAAAAATAGCAGCAAAGGATGTCAGCGCAATTGGCTCAAGCCGGCTACTGGAAGCATCGGCAAGAGCAGGAATAAGAGCCATCCCTAACTTGGTATTTTGAACAATTTTATCAACCATCAGAATTGAATTTTTCACAACAATACCAAAGAGCGCAAGAACCCCAATAAGCGCAGGAAAGGAAAGTGGTGTTTGAGTGAGAGCAAACAAGACAAACACACCAGAAATAGAGAGAGGAATAACAAGCATCACAATAAGGGCACGTCTGAATGAAGCAAATTGGATAACCATGGTAACAACAATAAGTAAAAATGACAATAGCATTGCCTGGAGAATTGACTGAACAGATTGTTGGTTTTGCTCATTCACTCCTCCTGTTGTCCAGTGATACCCTGTAGGAAGAGCGAGTCCATCGTCTGCGTATTTTCCTAAATTGGCATTGATGGTTGACACAGAGTAGCCTGGTTTGACACTTGCTGTCACAGAGATTGTTCGCTCACCACCTTCACGGGTAATAAGAGTAGGGTTTGATTCCAAAGCAAAATCTCCAAGCGAGGTAAGAGGGACAGGAGAGCCTTTTTGTTGAGTGAGGGTGAGCGTTGTGATTCCCTCAGGCGTTCCAAGTCCTTGTTGCATACGAATTGTAATATCTTCTTTTTGTGTTGGAGGACCTGAAAAATTGACGCTCTCAATAGGCATACCACTGACATACATACGAAGCCACAATCCAACGGTATCAACAGTTAGTCCAGACACAGCGATCTTTTGTGGGTCAACAACAAAGGCAAGCTTACTGGTTCCTGGCTTTATCGACTTATCAATGTTCACAACACCAGGTTGTTTCTGTAAGTACGCCTGTACTTTATCAGCGTAAGTATTGAGAACGGTTAAATTATCACCAAACAGTTTAATTTGTACATCACTTCCTGCAGGTGGACCACCAGTTGATTCTGTGACAGCAATCTTTCCTTTTGTATAGTTTGCAAAATCATCCCGAAGTTTTTGTCCGATCACTAGTGAACTTGTATGTCGTTTGTCTTTTGGCACTAGCTCAAGGGTAAACAGCACGGTATTTCCCCCTGTCCCGCCAACACCATTTTCTGATAGTGCCTGCCCAATATCTGCAGTCACAAACGCTGTATCAGGATACCTACGGATAGTATTCAGAACAGATAGTGTTTGTTCTGTTACCATTTGTTGGTTTGCACCAACAGGAAATTCAAGATTCATATAGACAAAGTCTTCCTCAGATTTTGGAAAGAATTCATTCTTCACGAGTCCCAAAGGAAGCAGGAGATAGGAGAAAATAGAGAAAATAATAACCATCAGAATGGTAAGCCTTCTCCCTCGTTTACTTTCTAAAATACGGGTAATAAGGGTGTGGTATCGATCACTAATAACAGTAAAGTGAATAATGCCACCAGTCAGCCGTTCTCTCTTCTTTGTAGACATTGAAACACGCTGTCTAAACCAGGATGACACCCTGTCCCATAATGCTCGTCTTACAAGAAAGGTAACAGTAGCAAATACAAGAAACAGAAGAAATTCTATACCAAACAGTCTACTTTTTGGCAACAGGACAATGCCTACCAAAAGAGCAAGGGAAACGCTGACAATAGTAAGGAAAATTTTTACGCGCCGTGGAAGATTACCCTGAAGAATAAAGACAATGACAGGAAGGGTAATAAACATCGCAACAAAAAATGATGCAATGAGTGTTGTTGAGACAACAATTGGGATTGACTTAATAAATTCACCAATAATTCCAGAGGATAAAAGTAACGGAAAAAATGCCCATACTGTTGTTATGGTTGTTGTCAAAATAGCAACCATAAAATCCTGCCAGACAAGCAGTCCTGTTTGAACAGGCGTAAATCGTCCGGTTCGAAAATATGCAGTCATTGCCGAAGCAACAACAATGGTGTCATCAACCAAGAGTCCAAGTGCCAAAAGGAGGGAAAAAAGAGACAGGAAACTCAACGAAATATGGGTGATCAACATGACGGCAAAACTAATAAAGAATGTCAACGGAATAGCAAAGGAAGCAACAAGCGCCTGCCGAATGCCAAGAAACAGGAAAAGAACTGCAAAGACCAAGAACACAGTGATCAGAAGGTCTCTCGTTAAATCGCCAAATTGGATATTAATTCGCTCAGATGTATTGACAACAGAGTAGAGATGAAACGGACCACTTTGGATTGGTTTTTCACTATCAATCAGCTTTTTTACATCACTGTAGGTTTTATCAATATTTGCATCGTGTGTTTTAAATACGCTGACTGTCACTCCTTCTTTTGGAGCAAAGGTTTTGGTTGCAAGAAATGACATATTTTGGCCTGGTTTTGCTGCTTCGACAACATCAGCAATTGAGCCGATACTTACTGTCTGATCACCAATTTGAATCGATTGTTTTCGAATATCAGCAACAGATAGAACAGGTTGGTCAACACTGACTGAAAAATTAGACATATGTGCTTGAATATTCCCTGCAGGATATGCCTTAAGAGACGCACTGATCAGTTGTGAGAGTTGCAGAGGGCTCAGATTATATGTTGTTATAGCCTCAGGTTTGAGTCGAATTTGTATTTCCTGATCTTCTAACCCCGCAAGTGTTGCATCATTGACAGAGGAGAGCTTTTTTATCCTATCTTGCAAGTCTTTTGCATATCGCATCAGACTGCCTGTATCTGATTGGGAGGTAAGGGTAAATGTCCACACGGGTGCATTGGTAAAATCAAGCTTTTTGACGTTTGGTGCTTTGGCATCTTTTGGAAGTGTTGTCACGGTATTCACTGCAGCCTGAGAATCAGACAATGCTTTATCAGGATCAACTCCTGATTCAAATTGCAGATTAATGATTGATACTGATTCCTGGGAGTTGGAGATCATTGTTTTTACTCTGGCAACTCCTGTTAACGCATTTTCCAAGGGAATTGTCACAAGCTTTTCAACATCAGATGGTCCAGCACCCGGAAGAGCTGTTGAAACAATAACAATGGGGATATTGATATCAGGATTGAGTGTTCGAGGAAGGGTGAAAAAACTGTAGAGCCCAACAGTAATGATGGTGAAAATAAGCAAAAGAACAAGACGAGGATTGGTAATATATTTTGCTACCCAACTGTTTAATAACTCAGGGCGAAATTTGATGTGTAAGTAAGACTCTGCCATATCTTATTTGTGAGCATTGACATGATCACCTGCAATAACGGTGCGATCCAAAATAATCTGGTCACCACTCTGGAGTCCTGAAGCAACGGCAACAATGCTTCCATAGACATTTCCTAGAGTCACCTGACGACTCTTCACAACTCCTTGTTCTGCAACATAGACATACGCAGTGTCTTGGGTTTGGTAGACACTATCCAAAGGAATAAACGGAATAGTACTGCCAGTATTCGGAAGTCCCACTGGTACATCCACAAGAAGGTACCCGCCTTGTGTCACAAGATGTTGGAATGAGGTGGGGAGAGAGTACAAAATAGCATAGAGCTCCCCATCAGTTGCTTCCTGAGAAATATACCGGGGCTTAAGGGAAATCTCTTTGCCATCCGCATGCAAGGCACTTTCATCAAATGAAGAAATAGTTGTTGCAAGAGAGCGGGGAACCAAGACAACAGCCGTGACGTCTGGATCATCAGCAGTAATTTGTGCAATTGCTGTCCCAGGACTTACGAGTTGGCCTTCTGTGACATACACTCGCTCAACCGTACCACTTCGAGGAGCAGCAGGATGCATCAATGATTCAGACACAGCTGCTAACCCTGCTTGAAGTCGACTTACTTCTTTATTCAAATCCAACGCTTTTTCTTGTACATCAAGTTGAGCGGTGGTAATATCTTTTTGTAAATTTGCTAACTGCGTTGGAGGATTGTCTGTATTTGTCTGGTACTGTGTCTGACGAAGTTGGGAGTTCAGTTGCAACAGACCAGATTGCAGTTGTGCTTTCAATTGCTGTGTCTGGAGAATAAGAGGTTGATTACCTCCAGGAGTTGCTGATGCAGTTGCCTGGAAAGTTGCTAACGTTGTGTTCACTTGATTTAACATATCATTGTCTAAGTTAATCAGATCTTGTGTAGCAGCAATTGATTGTTGGGAGATTTGACGAAGCTGTTCTGTATTGTCTGAAGTTTTTTGTGCAACGTCTCGTTGCTTTCTGATAAGATCTTTTTGAATAGGATAGCTGTCCAAGACATTTTGGTATTGCCTTTGAGCAATTGCTGCCTGAATACCACTTGCATCATCTCCTTGGTAATTCGTTGACAACGAGACAAGCCAATCTCCTGCACTGACATGTTGTCCTTCAGTCACATGGATTGTCTGGACAACACCTGCTGTCTGGGCCATGATTTTAATAACACCACTTTTTTCAATTTTTGCTTGAAGGGTTACTTTCGGTGCAGTTCCAATGGAATAGACTTGTACTGGTTTGACAACAGTTGGTGTTGTGACTTTCTGCTTTGATGAAGCAATAAGGGATGAGAGAATAATAACGAATAAAAGAACACCAAGTGCAACAAAAAAACTGGTAAGTGGTCTTTTTTGCAAAAAAATAACAACTTTTTGATATAGTTGTTGGCTTTTTATTCGAAGAGAATACCACCAATTTTGAAATACAGATTGAGATTGAGTTCGTTTTCTTGGCATACGGAAACGCTCAGGAGGGCAGAAGGACAGACAGGAGCAATAAAATTGATAATACGGGCTAAACGCTATATTGTCAAGCTACTTTCCAAAAGTAAATTATGGGATAGCCATAACTATGCAAGGGAGCAACGTACCAAACAATGCCTAAATTATGATGTTTTTTTCATATAAAAAGCTCTCGTTTCCTCTATGTCTACCGTTATTCCATCTTAGCAATCAAGAGGAGATGGCATTACGATTCTCGCACTACTTTGACAACAGAAGAAAAATCTTCATTTGGTGTTTTTGCGTTAGCTGTTTCAAACGTTTTCTCTGCAGCTTCAGAGACAGGAACACTAACACCTTGAGCCTTTGCCTCTTGTAAGACATTTGCCATATCTTTTAGCATCAGAGATGTTGAAAAAGCTCTTGGGAAATTGTTGTTTTTAATATTCTCAAGTTTTGCCTGGAGTCCTGCTGGCATCACAGCAGTTTGGGACAAAACAGAAAGAAGTGTATCTTTGGAAAGACCAATTTTCTCACCCAATGTTATTGCCTCAGAAAGCGCTACCATTTCAATACCAAGTAAATCATTCACAATTATTTTCATGGCTGTTCCACTACCACTTTCTCCAAGATAAAACCATTTCTGAGCTATTGCCTCAAAAAGAGATTGAGCTCCCTCAAAAACCTCTTTATCACCACCTGCATAGATAATAAGGTTGCCTGACTCAGCTTGTGGGGTACTCCCTGAAACAGGGATATCAAGCATAAAGCCTCCTTTTTCCTTTACTGCCTTATATACCTTTTTGGATGTTTCAGGACGAACACTGCTGAGATCCAAAACGATTTTACCTGACTCTAAAGAGGTGATAATACCACTTGGAGCAAAATATACGTCTTCGACTGCTTCGTCATTTGTAAGCATGGACATAATAACCTGAGAATGAAAAGCAAGATCAGTGAGCGTGGCAGCAGGTGTTGCTTTTTTTTGCACAAGCGGCTCTGCTTTTTCAGGTGTTCTATCATAGACATGGAGTGGGAAGCCTGCATCCATAAGTCGTTCTGCTATCCTACTTCCCATAAACCCCAACCCAACAAAGCCAATTGGAGTTGTCTTATTTATCTGCATATGCTTAGTATTAGGAACAAGTATATGAGTATCTTAAAAAATTGAGTAAGAGATAGGTGAGGGTTAGTCTCCTCTCACAGAGGAGCAAAAGAAAGATTTTCAGGGTCTAGCATATTTCCC